>NZ_CP023692.1:0-1200000 GCF_008704935.1 Streptomyces vinaceus | reverse complement strand
AGGGGCGGCGGGTGCCCGCAGCTGATGAGCCGTAGGGTCATCTCCCGATCCGGGATGTCCAGTACCGTCGCCGTGGTGAACGCCTCGCCGGGGTCGTCGGCCGGCTCGTCCGCGCCGTCCGGGTCCGCGGCCACGGCGGCCTCCAGGTAGGCGACCAGCGTCGGCAGGTCCGCCTCCTGGTGGGCGGCGGCCCGGAACGCGCCGAGCACCAGGGCGGCGTCCCCGACGGCCTCCAGGCCCTTGCCGCGGACGTCGCCGACGATCAGCCGGGTGCCGTGCGGGGTGCGGGTGGCGGCGTACAGGTCCCCGCCGATCTGCGCCTCGGCCTCCGCGGCCAGGTACACGGAGGCCAGGCGCAGCGGGCCCATCCGGTCCCTCAGCGGCCGCAGGACCACCTCCTGCGCCGCCTCGGCGACCGAGCGCAGTTGCGTCAGCTGTTTCTCGTGGACCTCCCGCAGGTGCGCGAAGAGCGTGACGAAGATCGAGATCAGGACCAGCGCGATGATCTGGAAGGTGTGGTTCAGGTCGGTGGCGGTGGTCCGCACCACGGCGACGCTCACCTGGGCCGCGACGGCCACCGCCCCGACGAACCCCGTCATCCAGGGGCCGGCGAAGGAGGCGGTGAGGGCCGGGGCCGCCACCAGGAACGGACCCAGGTGGACATCGGGCGGAGCCAGGACGTCGACCACCGTGACGGCCGCGATCAACGCGAAGGGAACCGCCAGCAGGGGCAGGCGCGGTTCGCCGACCTGGCGGTGGCTCGGATGCGGCGGCCGATGGTCCATGACTCCTGAATACACCGCGCGTATTGTTCCCGCGCACCGGCCGCGCACCTGCCGCGCACCGGCCGCGCTCCGTCGTACGGCCGTATCGGCGGGCGGCTGCGCTGCCGGTCCGGGGGAGTGGAGGGAGGATGGGAGCACCCCGGGCGCGGGCCCGGGGCATGGGCCGAGCAGGCCGATGCACCGCCCCAGCGGCAGTGGACGGGAAGGAGCGCCCGGCATGAGTACGGCGGACGCCTCCCCGGACGGCCCGGAACCGGCGCGCCAGGGCCCCGCGGCCCGGCCCGCGGCCCCGCATCCCTCCGACGGCCCCCCCGACGACCTGTCCGTCGACCCCGCCACCGGGCCCGGCCTCCTCGACGTGCTCGGCGTCGCGGGGGTGGTCCTCGACGCGGCGGGGCGGATCGCGCTCTGGAGCCCCCAGGCCGAGGAGCTGTTCGGCTACACCGCCAGCGACGCGCTCGGACGGTTCGCGGCGCAGCTCCTCGTCGACGAGCAGAACCTGCCCCTGGTCCTCGGCCTCTTCGAGGAGGTGATGACCGGCACCGGCTCCTGGGCGGGCGCCTTCCCCGTACGGCACAAGGACGGCTCCACCCGCCTGGCGGAATTCCGCAACATGCGGCTGGAGGACAGCGAGGGGCGGCGCTACGCCCTCGGCATCATCTCCGACCAGGCCACCGTCCGGCGCGTGGAACGCGACCTGGCCCTGTCCATGCGGCTGGTCGCGCAGTCCCCGATCGGACTGGCCGTCCTGGACACCGAGCTGCGCTACGTGCTGGTCAACCCCGCCCTGGAACGGATCAACGGACTGCCCGCCGCCGAGCACCTGGGACGGCGCGTCCACGAGGCCCTGCCGCATGTGGACACGGAGTCCATCGAGGCGGCCATGTACGAGGTCCTGTCCACCGGCCGGCCGCAGCTGAACCGGTTCACCACCGGCCGTACGCCCGCCGACCCCGACCAGGACCACGCCTGGTCGCTCTCCCTCTACCGGCTCGACGACCCGGCGGGGCGGGCGCTCGGGATCGCCGCGTCCATCGTCGACGTCACCGAGCAGCACAAGACGTCGAGGGCCGTCGCCCTGGCCCGCCAGCGGCTCGCCCTGATCGCCGACGCCTCCGTACGCATCGGCACCACCCTCGACCTCTGGGTCACCGCGCGGGAGCTCGGTGACATCGCCGTGCCGCAGCTCGCCGACCTCGCCACGGTCGACGTCCTGGACGCCGTCCTGACCGGCGACCACCAGCCCGGGGCCCCGACCGACGAGACCGTGCGCTTCCGGGCCCTCGCCGTCAAGGCGGCCCGTCCGACCCCCGCCACCCTCGCGGTCGACCCGGTCGGCTCGATCGCCCGCTACGACACCACGCGGGTGGTCACCCAGTGCGTACGGGCCGCCCGGCCGGTGCTGGTGGCGGAGGTCGAGGAGGGTGATCTGCCCAGCGTCGCCCGCGACGCCGATGCCGCCGCCCTGCTCGCCGCGGCCGGGCTGCACTCGTACCTCGCCGTACC
This sequence comes from Streptomyces vinaceus, assembly GCF_008704935.1. Classification (NCBI taxonomy): domain Bacteria; kingdom Bacillati; phylum Actinomycetota; class Actinomycetes; order Kitasatosporales; family Streptomycetaceae; genus Streptomyces; species Streptomyces vinaceus. Next base: position 1,197,709 of record NZ_CP023692.1, on the reverse strand, counting down.
GCTCATCGCCCGCGGCGAGGTCATCGGCGCCCTCGGGCTCCAACGCACCGACAACCCGCTGCCGTTCGACCAGGACGACGTCCTGCTCGCCAGCGAACTCGCGGCCCGCGCCGCCGTCTGCATCGACAACGCCCGCTGGTACCAGCAGCAGCGCCGGGCCGCCCTCACCCTCCAGCGCCACCTGCTGCCCCACCACCCCACGCCCACCCCGGGCCTGGAGATCGCCTACCGCTACCAGCCCGCCGAGGCGGCCGGCGAGGTCGGCGGTGACTGGTTCGACGTCATCCCGCTGCCCGAGGACAAGACCGCCCTGGTGGTCGGCGACGTCATGGGCAGCGGCATCAACGCCGCCGCCACCATGGGCCAACTGCGCACCGCCGCCCGCACCCTGGCGGAGCTCGACCTCGACCCCGCCACCGTCCTGACCCGGCTCGACCACACCGCCACCGGGCTCGGACACACCATGGCCACCTGCGTGATCGCGGTGTACGACCCGCACCGGGGTCGGTGCCGCATCGCGACCGCGGGCCATCTGCCGCCCGTACGGACGAGCCCCGGGCGCCCGCCCGAGCTGCTCGACCTGCCGACCGGCGCACCCCTGGGGGTCGGCGGCGTGCCCTTCGAGGCCACCGCCCTGGACCTGGACGTCGGCGATCAGCTCGTCCTCTACACCGACGGCCTCGTCGAAACCCGGGACCAGGACATCGACATCCGGCTGCAGGCGCTCACCGAGCTGCTCCACGACCCGTCCCGTCCCCTTGAGGAGACCTGCGACCTGCTCCTGGCCGAGCTGCGCCAGCCGGACGGCCGCGACGACGTGGCCCTGCTCGTGGCCCGCACCCGACCCGTCGCCGAGGCTCCCCAGAGCTAGCGCTCGCGCACGGTACCAGCCTTTCGGGGCGTTGCCCGGATGTTTGTCCATTCGTGATGGTCCTTCCAAACAGGCACCACAACTGGCACTAGCGTCCCGTGGCACCCGGGGAGCGCGGGTGCATTGGCCACGGGCAACTGCCGGAGCCCGAGCCGGCGCGCCCCCTCCCGGTCCACGCAGCAAGGAGGCACAGTGCTGTCTTTCCGTCGGTCGGCCGTCGGCAGCATGTCGGTGGCATCGAGACACGTGATGGCGACCGGTGTCGTCATCGGCGCCCTCGCGTTCACCCTGATCGCGTTGCTGATCCCCGTACAGAAGTTCGGCGGGAGCAACGCCTCCGCCGCCACCGCTCCGGCGGCCGACGACGACGGTGCTGGGACCCTGAGCACGGCCTTCGGGCCGCTCACCCCCCAGGACCGGGACTTCGTCCGCAAGGTGCGGCTCGCCGGCCTGTGGGAGCTGCCCGCGGGCCGGCAGGCCATGCAGCGCAGCTCCCGTCCCGCGATCCGCACCGCGGGGATGCACCTCGTCGAAGGCCACACCGAACTGGACCGCAGGGTCCTGGAGGTGGGGCAGGCCCTCGGCATGGAGCTCCCCAGCCAGCCCAGTGCGCAGCAGCAGGGCTGGCTCGACCAAATGGACAAGGCCCAAGGCCCCCAGTACGAGCAGCTGTTCATCCAGCTGCTGCGCAGGGCGCACGGCAAGGTGTTCCAACTGGTCGCCCAGATCCGCGCGCAGACCCGCAACTCACAGGTCCGTGCCCTGGCCACGGACGCCAACAACACGGTCCTGGACCACATCTCGGTCCTTGAGGCCAGCGGGCTGGTCGACTTCGACGGCCTCACGGACACCCCGCCCGGCACCCCCTCCGGGCCCGCCACCGCCCCCGCTTCCTCCCCCGTATCCCGACCGACGAAGTGAAGTGATCGCATGAGCCAAAAGGGCCACAAACGCCGGCTACGGCCGAAGCACAAGCTCCTCGCCGCGATGTCCGCCCTCGTCCTGGGCGGCGGCGGTGTCGTGATCGTCGCCCAGGGCGCCTTCGCTGGGCAGGACTCCCGCAACGCCCCCGTGACCGCCACCATCGACTGCCCGGACGTCGGCGACAAGCTGGAGAACGTCCCGGACCAGGCCCGCGGCGAGGTGGACGCGAACCTCGCGAAGCTCGACACCCAGGTCGCCGACGCCTACCAGCAGCTCTCCTCCGGCCGGGCCCAGGGCAAGGCCCTGCTGGGCGGGCTGAAGCAGCAGCGTGACAAGACCATCACCAGCCTCTCCGACGCGCTGGGGAAGGCGGGCCAGAAGCCCGCCGGGCTGCAGGGGCTCAGTGCCTGCGTGATGAAGGAGGCGGCGGCCGCCGACCCGGCGGACGAGCCGGCCCTCGCGAACGGCGCCGACGCGGCCGCGAAGCAGGGCGCGCCCCAGCAACAGCAGCAACAGCAGCAGGCCAAGGGCGGCCCGGCGCGCAGCGACTTCGTGGCCATCAACACCGTCAAGCCCAACGTGCGCAAGCCGGCGGCGCGCGGCGGCGCCTCCACCGGATCGTTCGCCGTGCAGTGCGGGCGCAACGAGAACGGCCACTTCAACCCCGACAACGTCATCGTCGCGCCCGGCGTGAGCAACGGCGCCCACCACATGCACGACTACGTCGGCAACAAGACCACCGACGCCTTCTCCACGAACAACAGCCTCGCCCAGTCCGGCACCACCTGCACCAACGGCGACCAGTCGACCTACTACTGGCCCGTGCTGCGACTGCGCGACGGCAAGGCGGAGAAGGACGCGAAGGCGCCCGGCGGCGGCCAGGACGCCAACATCGGCACGATCCTGAAGCCGAAGCAGGTGACCATCGAGTTCAAGGGCAGCCCCGTCAGCAAGGTCGCGGCCATGCCCCGCTTCATGCGGATCATCACCGGTGACGCCAAGGCCCTCACCAACGGCAACGCCAACGCGAACGCCTCGTGGAGCTGCACCGGCTTCGAGAACCGCCAGCTGAAGGACAAGTACCCGGTGTGCCCGAAGGGCAGTGACGTCGTGCGGACGTTCAACTTCCAGAGCTGCTGGGACGGCAAGAACATCGACAGCGCCAACCACCGCACGCACGTGGCCTTCGCCGACAACAACGGCAACTGCAAGAAGGGCTTCAAGGCCATTCCGCAGCTGGTCCAGCGGATCGTCTACAGCGTGCCCCCCGGCTCCCGCTTCGCCGTGGACAGCTTCCCCGAGCAGCTCCACAAGCCGGTGACCGACCACGGAGACTTCATCAACGTCATGTCGAACGGCCTGATGGCCGGCGCGGTGCGCTGCATCAACGACGGGCGCGCCTGCCGCTGAGAACCCTCGGGACGGCGCCCCCCTCCCACCTCCCCCGCGTCGCCCCGAGAGAGCGGTGCCGGTCCGAAGCCGACTTCGGGCCGGCACCGCGTACGCGTGTGTGCCACCGACCGAAGGGGCCCGCGTACGGTCCCTGCGACACCCACGAGGAGTGCCATGTCCGGCTCTCGTCACACCACCCCCTCCGAACCCCGTCCGGTACCCGACCCCGAATCCGAACCCGATCCCGACCCCGAACCCGATCCCGGGACCGCGGACCGGGACGCGGACGGGCACCTCGTACGGCGGCTCAGGGCGGCCTACGCCGCCGGCGACGGAGATCCGGCCGTCTGCGAGCTCCTGTACCGGCGGCACCGTGCCGCCGCTTTCGCATGTGCGCGCCGCTGCTCCCGGTCCCCGCAGGACGCCGAGGACCTCGTGTCGGAGGCGTTCATCCGCACCCTCCAGGCGGTCCGCTCGGGAGCCGGGCCGCGCGAGGACTGGCGCCCGTACCTCCTGTCGGTGGTCCGCCGCACGGCCGTCGAGTGGCGGGCCTACGCCGGGAGGACCGTCCTGACGGCGGACATCGAGGCATGGTGCCGGCCCGGTCCCGACGGGGACGACCCGCAGCGCCGGCTCCTGGACGGTGAGGACCGCCGGCTCGTCACCCGCTCCTTCCAGGCCCTGCCCGAGCGCTGGAAGGCCGTCCTCTGGCACACCCTCGTCGAGGACGACTGCCCGCACCCCGTCCCCCTGCTGCTCGGCATCACCCCGAGCGCGGTGAGCTCACTGGCCTTCCGGGCCCGCGAGGGGCTGCGCGAGGCGTACCTGCGGGCCCACCTGGACACGGCCGACGACGACCGGTGCCGCCACTACGGCAGCCTGCTCGGTGCGGTGATGCGGCGGCGCGGGAACACGCCGCGCGGCCGCGGGCTCGCCCGGCACCTGGCCTCCTGCCGGTCCTGCTCGCGTGCGTACGCCGAGCTGCTGGACCTCAATGCCGCGCTGCGCGCCGGAGCGGAGTCCGCGGTACTGGTCGCCCTGTAGGCCGGTGGCACACGGCGGCCCCGGCCCCCCTCCGCTCCGCGGGGCGGGGGAGGGGACCGGGGCCGAATCCGTGTCTACGGCGAGGGTCGGGGGTCTGGGGGGTTTCGGGGGTTCGGGGGTCGGGGCCGGGGAGCGGGGCTACAGGCCGTTGACGCGGGCCATGCGCCCGACGCCCAGCGGCCGGAAGTCGGTGGTGGCGACGCGCACCTTGCGGCCGATCCGCGAGTTCTGGCGGCGTACCTGCGCCATGAGGCGCCGGCTGCGCAGGGCCATTTCGAGCTCGAACCGGGTCCGCGGATCGCGCAGGCCGGGTCCGAAGAGCTTTTCGAGCTGCCGCATGCGGTAGCGCACGGTCTGGGGGTGGACGCTCAGCGCCTTCGCGGCCTCGGGGGCGCCGCCGCCCTCCAGCCAGGCCAGCAGGGTCACTTCGAGCCGTTCGCTCTGGCGCGGGGTCAGGCTGGCCAGCGGCCGCAGCCAGCGTGCGGCCAGTGCGTGCGCCAGCGGCTCGTCCTGGAGCAGCAGGAGGGTGGAGAGGTGGTCGTCGACGAAGAGGGCCCGCGCCTCCATGCCGGGGCGGTTGGGGGTCAGGGCCAGCAGTCGCAGGGCCCACCGCAGGGAGGAAGCGGTGTCGCGGGGGGCGACGGGGTGGCCCACGGCGGCGAAGCGACCGCGCAGCAGGGCCTCCAGGGAGGCCCGGGTCTCCGGGTCGGGGCTCGGGACCAGCAGGCAGGGCTGGCCGCCGACCATGCCGGCGAGTCCGTCGTCCAGTACGGCCGCGAGCTGCTGGGTCTCGCCCGGGGTGGCGAGGGCGATGGCGCGTATCTCGGCCGGGAGCGGCCAGTCGGCCGCGGCGGCCAGCTCGGAGAGCGCAATTTCAGCCATGGGCATGTCACTGGTAAGGGCGGAAAAGAGCTCCCGCCGTGCCCGTTCGGAGCGGGTCCCGAGACCGTCGCGGGGGACGACCGTCAAAGGGGCCAACTGCCTTCGCCGGCCGGGGTCCTGGAGAGCGGCCGGCGGGCCGCGGTGCTCCTCCTCGTCGTCCTCCTCCTCTTCCTGGTCCGGGTGTTCGTGCTCGGCCGCGTAGTCCTCCTCTTCCTCTTCCTCGTCGGGGTGGGCGTGTTCCGTCACCTTGTTCTGCTGCCGAGGCGCGGGTTCGCGGTACCCGAGGGCGGTGAGCAGGGCCACTTCGAGCCGCTGTCTGACCACCTCCTCGTCAAGGTCGTCGACGAGGGCGGAGAACCCGGGGAGCTCCTCCCTCAGCTCCTCCACCATCCCGGCGGTCAGCGCGGGGAGTTCCCTGCGCAGGACCCGGGTCCATTCGCCTCGGGGACGGGCCCAGATGCGGTTCAGAAGTTCGCACATTGTTACCTCGTTCATGCCGGGGTACGGCCTGCCCCGTGGGAGGGTGACAAGCCTGTCGAGGCAGCCTCCGTCCCCCCTCTGCGCCAGTGCGGACGGGGGAGTTGAGCACCTCGTACACCCTCCAGGAGAGTGCCATCCACTTGCAGTCCCGCGGCTTTGCCTGAGTTTTGCCGTCGGGGAGGTGTGGTGGCGGACAAGACGTCACTCCCGTTGCCACCGCACCGTTGGAAGGGAATCTTCCGGGGACGCCAGGCGTGACGATGCCACGCGCGCCAGAACTTGTCACGATTAGATAAATACTGTGGAGGCGTTGCGAAGGTCCACGATGCTTCTGCACTCCGGCCCCAGCTCCCGGTCGGCGGGACCTCATCTCCCGCCCGCCGCGGAGCAGTTCCGTCGACTACCCCGGGCGCCGAGTGCGCGGTGGAGTGCCTCGGGCCTGGGCGTATGGGAGAACTACATGCCCCTGTCCCCAGCCCGTACGCCCCGCTCACACCGGGCCCGCAGCGCCAGACGCCATGCCGGCGCGGCCGCTGCGGCCGCCGCCGGCCGGCGGGCCGTGCGCAGGCCCCCCTTGCTGTCCCCGGCCGGAGGCGTGCGCCCCGCCACGCTCGTCGTCGCCGCCCTCACGGGCCTGCTCGCCCTGTCCGTGGCGGCCCGGGCGGGCGCCCTGAGCCACTTCTGGGACTTCCTCGACTTCGGTGCGGGCGTCCTCTCGCTCGTCTCGCTCACCTCCGCCGTCCTGTGGGGCCTCGCGGCCACGGACCGTACGGTGCTCACCTCCGGGCACCGGCTGGTCGCCCAGGCGGCGCACCGCGGCCTCGCCGTCGCGGGGCTGGGCTTCCTGCTCCTGCACATATGGGTCAAGGTCGCCGAATCGCAGACCGGGATCGCCTCCGCGTTCCTGCCGTTCACCGATCAGGACCAGCCGGTGCTGATCGGCCTCGGCACCCTGGCCGGATACGTCTTCGTCTCCACGGCGGTTTCCGGCGCGGTCCGCAGCGCCTTCGCCACCAAGGGCCGCTCCCTGTGGTGGCGGGCCCTGCACTTCGGCGCGTACCCCGCGTGGGGCGCGTCCCTGGTGCACGGGCTCAAGGCCGGCCGCCCGGCCAGCGCCTGGGTGACCGTCTCGTACGCCCTTTGCCTGCTCGGGGTGGCCGGCGTGCTCGCCGTCCGGCTCCGGGCGAGGCTGCGCGCCGCGCCCGTACGGCCGGTCGCCGTCTCGGCGGCCACTCCCCAGGGTGCGCCGCCCCGGCCCGGGAAGCCTCCGCAGCGGTTCGTGCGGCAGCCCGCGGAGTGGGCGGCCGAGCGGCTGACGGCGCGCCTGGCCCGGCAGTCGGACCGGCGCTCCGTCGCGCCGCAGCCCGGTCCCGCGGCCGCGCCGGCGGGGGGCGCCTTCGTACCCTCGCCCCGGCAGGCCCTGGAGCCCACGACCGAGGTCCTCCCGCCGTACGCCACGACGGCGTACGCGCCGCCGTACGGCAGTGACGCGTACGGCACCGACGCGTACGGCACCGACACGTACGACACGGTGGTCATCCCCAGCAGCATCGGGGCCTGGCCCGGAACGGACCGGCCCGGGGGCTCGTTCGACGGGATGCGGGGCCGTCAGTGACGTCGATCGTCGATCCCGCCCTCGGATGCGTCGGCCAGCCCAGGCTGCTGGCCGGCCTCGACGTGCTGCCGCGGCTCGACCGGGCCAACCACGCGGTGGTGCACGGCCCGATACCGCAGTACACCGCGGGCGATCTCGTGGAGCTCGCCGAGGGCATCGACCTGCGGGGCCGCGGGGGAGCGGGATTCCCGTTCGCCCGCAAGCTCAAAGCGGTCGTCCGGTCCGCCCGGACCAAGGAGGGGCGGACCGCCGTCGTGGTGAACGGCACCGAGGGGGAGCCGAGCTGCCTCAAGGACGCGGCCATGCTGCTGCACTCCCCGCACCTGGTGCTCGACGGAGCGCTGCTGGCAGCCGACGCGATCGGCGCCGAGGAGGTCGCCATCGGGGTGACCCGGGACGACGTGGAGCAGTCCCTGCGGGCCGCCGTCGCCGAGCGCGGCGTGTCGGCCGGCCGCGTCCGCGTCGGTCGGCTCCCCGAGCGGTTCGTCTCCGGGGAGGGGACCTCCCTCGTGAACGGACTCAACGGGGGCGCGGCCGTCCCCAACGGGCAGAAGGTCCGTACCAGCGAGCGGGGCCTGAGCGGTCTGCCGACCCTGCTGTCCAACACCGAGACGTACGCGCAGCTCGCCGTCGCGGCCAGGATCGGGGTAACGGGATTCCGCTCGGTCGGCCTGGAGAGCGAGCCGGGCACCGTCATGCTCACGATCAGCGGTTCGACGGTCGTCGAGGCGCCGCTCGGGACGTCACTGGCGTACGTCCTGGAGCTGTGCGGCTCCTCCCCGGGCCAGGGCGTCCTGGTCGGCGGGTACCACGGCAAATGGCTGACGGCCGCGGCCGCGCGGACCGCCCTGCTCTCCCGGGAATCGCTGTCCTCGCTCAAGGCCACGCTGGGTGCGGGCGCGGTCCTGCCGCTGCCCGAGGACACCTGTCCGGCGGGCGAAGTGGCCCGCGTGATGCGCTGGATGGCGGACGAGACCGCCGGCCAGTGCGGCCCGTGCGTCAGGGGCCTGCCCTCGCTCGCCGATGCCGTGGAGGCTCTCGTGGCCGGGGGAGGCCGCTCCGCCCTGGAGGCGGTCGAGGCGCGGATGCGGGGGGTGCTGCGGCGCGGCGCGTGCAGCCATCCCGACGGCACCTCGGCCTTCATGGCCTCCGCGCTCGCCGTCTTCCCCGACGAGATGCGCGACCACGCCCTGGGCAGCGGCTGCGGACGCCGTGTGCTCGGGGCGCTGCCCCTGCCCGAGGACGAGAACCCCGAACGGCTCGTCGTGGACTGGACGCTGTGCAAGGGGCACGGGCTCTGCGTGGACGTGCTGCCCGACGTCGTACGGCTGGACCGGGACGGCTATCCGGCGGAGGCCGTCATGTCCGTGCCCGGAAGGCTGCGGCCGATGGCGCTGCGCGCGGTACGGCGCTGCCCCGCGCTCGCGCTGCGCATTCAGGAATGAGCCGGCGGTAAACGGCCGCCGGCGACGGGAGTTCAAGGGTTAGCGCGATCTGATAAATTCCCGCTCATTCGAATTCGGTGAACCCGCCAGGCCTTATGAATAAGGCAGTAGACGAACCCCCCGGGTTCAACCCGAAGGAGTGATCGTGAACAAGACGCGTCGTATCTCAACGGTCGGATCGGTGGCCGCGGTTCTGCTGCTGGCGGCAGGATGCGGAAGCAGCGACAATGGCGCCGCGCGCAATACGAATTCCGTACAGCCGGCAGGCGCCGGCAAGGCCCTCGGAGGCGCGTACGACACGGGCTACGGAGCGGGCGGTTACGGGGCGGGCGCCGCCGCCGGCTCCGGTTCGGGCTCGGACGTCGGATCGGGCTCCGGCAAGGCCGGATCGGCCGGGCAGCTGTCCGTACGCGACATCGCGAGCGTGGGCAGCGTGGTCACCGACAGCGCCGGGATGGCCCTCTACCGCTTCGACAAGGACACGCCGCAGCCGCCCAAGTCCAACTGTGACGGGGACTGCGCCACGGTGTGGCCGGCCGTCCCGGCCGACGACGCCACGGCCGCCGCCGGCATCGACGCGGCCCTGATCGGTTCGGTCGACCGGACCGACGGCAGCAAGCAGCTGACCCTCGGCGGCTGGCCCGTGTACCGCTACGCGAAGGACACGAAGGCGGGCGAGGCGAAGGGCGAGGGCGTCGGCGGCACCTGGCACGCACTGGCGCCGGACGGCAAGAAGGCCGTCGACAAGAAACAGAAGGAGGCCGGAAATACCGGAAACGGAACTGGAATGGAAATGGGGGCGGGAGCGGGAGGGATGAACATGAAGTCGGGGGCGGAACTCTCCGTCGCCGACAATGAAAAGCTCGGCAAGATCCTGGTGGACGGGCAGTGGCGTACGCTCTACCGATTCGACAAGGACAGTGCGTGGCCGATGAAGTTCGGCTGCCTCGGGGCCTGCCTGGACACGTGGAAGCCCGCCGCGGCCATCGACAAGGCGAAGGCCGAGGGGATCAACGGCAAGCTGGTCGGTTCGGTGAAGCGGCCCGACGGCAGCGAGCAGCTCACGATCGACTGCTGGCCGGTCTACACCTTCACCGGGGACACCGAACCCGGCCAGGCCAACGGGCACAACAAGCAGGGTCTCTGGTTCGCGGTCACCGCCGAGGGCAAGAAGGTCCCGCCGACCGCGTAGCGCACGCCGCAGGCCCCCGATCCCGACCTTCCCGACCCTGTGAGGCAGTCAGCCATGCCCCGATCACCGCGCCCCGCCGCTTCCGCCGCCGCTGCCGCCGTGCTGCTCGCGACGCTGCTGTGCGGCGGCTGCGCCGCCCGGGTGGCGGCCGGTCAGGAACCGGCCGAGGGCTCGTCCGCCCCGGCCCCGGCCTCGACCGCCCGCCCCGCCCCGCTCCAGGAGATCGCCGCCGCCCTCGGCTGTGCGCCCGAGACCACGGTCGACGCGGAAGAACTCCGGGAAGGGGCGTGCGGGTCGGGCCAGCAGGGCTTCCGGATGGCCACCTTCACGAGCGAGCAGGGCCGCCGGACCTGGCTGAACGAGGCCCAGATGTACGGCGGTACGTACCTCGTCGGTCCCACCTGGGTCATCACGGCGGCCTCCGCCGAGGCCCTGGCCGGTGCCCACACCCGGCTCGGCGGAACCATCGAGACCGTCTCCGGCCACGGCTCCTCCCCGCATGACGCGCCGCATGACGCGTCCCACGACCCTTCGCACGACCTCGCGCACGATCCGTCGCACGACCCCGCGCACGACGCCTCCCACGACGGCGGGCACGACTCCCCGAGTCCCGCCGCGTCCTGAGGGGGCGCCCGGCCCGGTACCGCGATCAAATGCGGTGCCGGGCCGCCGTCGTGTCCCTACACTCGTTCCCATGCCGCCACCGGACGTGGTGCGCACTTCGTCGACGTGAGGGGAGCCGGGCCGTGTGTCACCGCATCGCCGTGTTCGCTCCCCGGTCCCGGTACGACGTGATCCTGGTGTCCCCGTCCGTCCGATGACGGCTGCGCGGCCGCCATCGGATGCCCGCGACGACTGACACGCCCTTCACCGGTTCCACCGGTGCGCACCGGCCTGCCCGGGTACGCCCGGCTCCACCGGTACGCCCCGGCTCGTCCCCCGTCCGGAAATCGCGCTGCCCTTCCCGAACTCCCGGAAAGACCAGGGGCCATGCGCACCCACCCGCACACTTCGACCACCGTCCGCAATCTCGGCATCCTCGCGCACGTCGACGCCGGCAAGACCACCGTCACCGAGCGGATCCTCTACGCCACCGGTGCCACCCACAAACGCGGCGAGGTCCACGACGGCACGACCGTCACCGACTACGACCCCCAGGAGCGCGACCGCGGCATCACCATCTTCGCCGCCGCCGTCAGCTGTAGGTGGGACGGCCACCACGTCAACCTGATCGACACCCCGGGACACGTCGACTTCTCCGACGAGGTGGAGCGCTCGCTGCGCGTACTCGACGGAGCGGTCGCGGTGTTCGACGCCGTCGCGGGCGTCGAACCGCAGAGCGAATCGGTCTGGCGGCAGGCCGACCGCCACGGCGTGCCGCGCCTGGTGTTCGTCAACAAGATGGACCGCGTCGGAGCCGACCTCGACCGGGCCATCGCGTCCGTGCAGGAGCGGCTGCACGTGGCCGCGCTGGTCGTCCAGCTGCCCATCGGGCAGGAGGACGCGTTCCGCGGGGCTGTGGACCTCGTCCACATGCGCGCGCTGCTCTGGGGCGACGAGCCGGACTCCTTCGCGGTGGGTCCGGTACCCGACGAGCTGCGGGAGGAGGCGGGCGTCCGCCGACGACTGCTGGAGGAGCGGGTGGCGGAACTCCACCCGGCCGCCCTGGAGGAGTACTGCGCCACCTCGGCGCTCTCCGCCGCCACGCTGACCGCCGCACTGCGCGACCTGACGCGCAGCGGCGAGGGGGTCGTCGTGCTCTGCGGCTCGGCCTACCGCAACCGCGGGATCGAGCCGCTGCTGGACGCGGTGGTCTCGTACCTCCCCTCGCCGGCGGACATGCCGCCGGTACGGGGAACCCGGGGCGCGGCGGTGGAGGAGAGGGCCGCCGACCCGGCGGCGCCGTTCGCCGCGCTCGCCTTCAAGGTGAACGCGACGGCGACCGGCAGGCTGACCTGCCTGCGGGTCTATTCGGGAACGATGAGGAAGGGGGAGACCGTGCTGGACGCGGGCACCGGCAGGACCGAGCGGATCGGCCGGATCCTGCGCGTCCAGGCCGACCGGCACGCCGAGGTGGAACAGGCCGTGGCCGGGGACATCGTCGCCGTCGTCGGGCTCAAGGGCACCCGGGCCGGGTCCACGCTCTGCGCCCCCGGGGCGCCGCTCGTCCTCGAACCGCCCAGGGCCGCCGCCCCAGTGGTGTCCGTGGCGGTCGAGGCGGGCGGCAGCGCCGAGACGGGCCGCCTGTCCGCGGCGCTGGCCAGGCTGGTCGAGGAGGACCCCTCGCTGGTGGTGCGGACTGACCCCGAGACGGGCCAGACCGTCCTGTCGGGAATGGGCGAGCTGCACCTGGAGGTGGCGGTGGAGAAGATCCGCCGCAGCCACGGGCTGCGGATCGCGGTGGGCCGCCCCCGGGTGGCGTACCGGGAGACCGTCGTGCGCGGGGTGTCGGGGCTGGTGTACCGGCACGTCAAACAGGAGGGCGGCGCGGGCCAGTTCGCCCATGTGGTCCTCGACGTCGAGCCGTTGGCGCCGGATGCGGAACAGTCGGGCGAAGGGGGCTTCGCGTTCCGGTCGACCGTCGTGGGCGGGCGGGTGCCCCAGGAGTACGTCCGCGCCGTCGAGGCGGGCTGCCGGGACGCGCTCGCCGAGGGTCCCCTCGGCGGCCATCCGGTGACCGGCCTGCGGGTCACGCTGACCGACGGGGCCACCCACTCCAAGGACTCCTCGGAGATGGCGTTCCGGGCGGCGGGCAGGTTCGCGCTGCGCGAGGCCCTGCGCGCCGCCGCGATGGAGCTGCTGGAGCCGGTGGCCGAGGTCGTGGTGAGCGTGCCCGACGACGCCGTCGGCGGGGTGCTGGGCGATCTGGCCGCCCGGCGCGGACGGGTCTCGGGCTCGGCCGCGCGGGCCGGGACCACCGCGGTCACCGCCACCGTGCCGCTGGCCGAGCTGTTCGGCTACGCGTCCCGGCTGCGCGGCCGCACCCAGGGGCGGGGCACGTTCACCGCCCGGCCCGCGGGCTACGCCCCCGTACCGGAGGCGGCGTACCGGCAGGCCCTGGCCGGCTAGCGGGCACCGCGCTCAGCCCTTCCTGGAGGAGGCCCCGGCCTCCTCCAGGAACCCCTCGGGGAAGGGCTGTTCGGTCCAGATGGTCTTGCCGCGGGCGTGGTAGCGGGTCCCCCACAGCTGGGCCAGCTGCGCCACCATGAACAACCCGCGCCCTCCCTCGTCCGTCTCCTCCGCGCGCCGCACGTGCGGGGTGGTGCTGCTGCCGTCCGAGACCTCGCAGATCAGCTCGCGGTCGCGGATCATCCGCAGCTGGATCGGCTCGCTGCCGTACCGGATCGCGTTGGTGACCAGCTCGCTGACCACCAGTTCCGTGGTGAACTCCAGCTCCTGCAGGCCCCATACGGCCAGCTGCCGCGTCGCGAGCGTACGGGCGCGGGCCACGACCTCCGGCTCCGCCGGCAGGTCCCATGTGACGTGGTGCTCGGCCGGGAGCTCGTGCAGGCGCACCATCAGCACCGCCACGTCGTTCTGCGGCAGCACCGGGAGCAGCCGGCCGATCACCGCGTCGCAGGCCTGGTCGAGCCCGTTCGGCGGGGTGAGCGCGATGCCCGAGAGCGCCTCCGGGAGCCGGTCGAGGCCGAGGTCCACCTCCCGGTCGGGGGCCGCGACCAGGCCGTGGCTGTACAGCACCAGGACGTCCCCGTCGTCCAGCGTCAACTCCGCCCCCTCGAACGGCGATCCGCCGAGGCCGAGCGGCGGACCCGCCGGCAGGGCCACGATGGCGGGAGTCCCGCCGACCGGGGCGAGCACGGGCGGCGGATGGCCCGCGCACGCCACGGCCAACTGCCGCGTGATCGGGTCGAAGACGGCGTACGCGCAGGTCGTCCCGGCGGCGCCGCCCCGCCGCCGCCCGCCGGCCTCCTCGTCGCCGTGCTCGTCCACGAAGCGGTGGATCTGGTCGTCCATGTACGAGAGCAGTTCGTCGGGGGACAGGTCGAGGTCCGCGAGGGTCCGCACCGCCGTCCGCAGCCGGCCCATGGTCACGGCGGCGGTCAGACCGCGCCCCTGCGCGTCGCCCACCACCAGCGCCACCCGCGCCCCCGACAGCGGGATCACGTCGTACCAGGCCCCGCCCAGCTCCGCCTGACCGTGCGCGGGCAGGTAGCGGGTCACCGCCTCCAGCGCGCCGAGGACCGGCAGCCGCTGGGGCAGCAGACTGCGCCGCAGGGCCAGCGCGGCCGTCCGCTCGCGCGTGTACCGGCTCGCGTTGTCGATGCACACTGCGGCCCGCGCCGAGATCTCCTCGGCCAGCAGGACGTCGTCCGGCTCGAACCCGTGGGCGCGGGCCTGGCGTACGAACACGGCGGCGCCGAGCACCGCCCCGCGGGCGGACATCGGTACGAGCAGCCAGGAGTGCACCCCGTACGTACGGACCCGCTCGGCCTGCGCCGGGTCGACCGGGGCGAGCTCCGCGATCAGCTGCTCGCCGGTCAGCAGCAGAGGTTCGCCCCCGGCCATGGCCCGGGTGAACAGGGAACCCGGCCCGGTGGTGAAGGGGTCGGGATCGCCCGTCGCGACCGCCGCCTTGACCGGGATCCCCGGCGCGGAGGAGGTCGCCGCACGCAGCAGGGTCACGGCCTCGCCCACCGTGCCGACGAGCGGCTCCTCGCCGCCGAGGACCGGGGCGGGCAGGTCGACGTAGGCGTGGTCGGCGAACTCCGGCACCGCCACCTCGACCAGCTCCTGCGCCGTGCGCAGCACGTCCAGCGTGGTGCCGATGCGCGTACTCGCGTCGTTGACCAGCGCCAACCGCTCGCGCGCCCGGGCCCGTTCGGTGACGTCGGCCACGGTGTGCGCGAGCGCGATCAGCTCGCCGGAGCTGCTGCGCAGCGGGAGGATGGTCTCGGACCAGACGTGCTGCCGGTCGGGATCGCCGCGCAGCAGGCCCCGTACCTCGGTCTGCACCAAGGCCTCGCCCGTCTCCAGGACATGGCGCTGGCGTGCTTCGAGGGCCGCCATGTCCAGCAGATCGGGCGGCGCCACCTCGGACATCGTGCGCCCGACGAACTCCTCGTTGGCGAAGCCCGCGCCGCGCCGCAGGGCGTCGTTCTGCGCGATGAAGCGCAGCTGGGTGTCGAAGACGTCGATGAGGAAAGGGGACTCGGTGAACAACCCCCTGATCAGGGCCTCGCTGAGCTCGCGCCGCCGCGTGGCGTCGGTGTCGGTCGCCTGGATCAGCCACTGCCGTTCTCCGGCCGTGGACATCATGGGCCGCGCGTGGAGCGCCACCTCGACCTCGCGCCCGCTGCGGTGCCTCAGCACCGCGTGCCCCGGCTCGGAGCGCGAGAGCAGCAGATCGGCCCCGCGCAGCCCGTGCACCTCGCGCGGGGTGTAGCCCAGCAGCCGCTCCGCCCCCGGCCCCCACCCGATGACCACTCCGTGGGCGTCGAGCAGGGCGTACGTCTCCTCACCCGGTTCCGCAACCACGCCGGAGGCATCGTGGAACACCGGGTCGTGCATCACTGCGCCCCACTTCCCGATCCGCGGAACGACTCACTGCGTACTGCTCCGATTATCGCTCTGCGTCACCGCTTGTGCAGCCTGGGTCGAGCCCCGCCGGAGCCGCCCCCCGCCCCGCCGGGCCGGGCCCGGCCCGGTCTGGCCGAGCGGCCCCCGGCTGCGTAGGCTGGCCCCGCCCTTGCGAGGCGGCCCTCGACCTGCACACCGCAGGCGGGGAGCAGACACACCGGGAGTTGCTCCATGCTGCGCACCATGTTCAAGTCCAAGATCCATCGGGCCACCGTCACCCAGGCCGACCTGCACTACGTCGGCTCCGTGACGATCGACGCCGATCTGCTCGACGCGGCGGATCTGCTGCCCGGGGAGCTCGTCCACATCGTGGACATCACCAACGGGGCGCGGCTGGAGACGTACGTCATCGAGGGCGAGCGCGGTTCCGGGGTCATCGGGATCAACGGCGCCGCCGCACACCTCGTGCACCCCGGGGACCTCGTCATCCTCATCAGCTACGCACAGGTCGAGGACGCCGAGGCAAGGGTGTTGAAGCCGCGCGTCGTCCACGTGGACGCGGACAATCGCATCATCGAACTGGGTGCGGATCCGTCCGCCCCGGTACCGGGAACGGACCAGGAGCGCAGCCCCCACGCGGTGGCTGTCTGAGGGGAGTCGGGGACCATGTCGAAGACCGAGGCCGGGGCCATCGAGTTCAAGGACGACCGTGACGCGGGGCGGCTGCTGGCCGTCGAGGACGGCGAGGTGGTCGGCCTCATCGCGTACTTCGTGCTCGACGCGCGGCCCCACGCCCTCGTGGCGGTGCACACGATCGTCGAGCCCGGGCACGAGGGGCGGGGCATCGCCGGGGACCTGGTGAAGGCGTTCTACGGGATCGCCGCCGCCGAGGGGGTGCCCGTGGTCCCGCTCTGCCCGTACGCGGCGAGCTGGGCCGGCCGCCACCCCGACCAGGCTCCCGAGGCGCCGGCCGAGGTGGTCGCGGCGGCGAAGCAGCAGCTGGACGCCAGCCCCGACCTGTGGTGACGCGCCTGACGCTGCTGCACACCTCGCCGGTCCACGTGCCGGTCTTCGACGCCCTGCGGGACCGGGACCACCCCGGGACCGTACTGCGCCACCTGGTGGCGCCGGAGCTGCTGGACCGGGCCCGTACGGACGGCCCGGACTCGGTGGCTGCGGCCCTCCGGGCCCTGCTGACCGGCTCCGCCGGCCCCGTCCTCGTCACCTGCTCGACCATCGGCGCCGTCGCGGAGTCCCTGGCGCCGGAGCTCGGTGTCCCGGTCCTGCGCGTCGACCGTCCGATGGCCGCGCGGGCCGTCCGTACGGGCGCGCGCATCACGGTGCTGGCCACCGTGGAGTCGACGCTGGCCCCGACGGTCGCCCTGCTGGCGGAGGAGGCCGAGCGGGCCGGCCGCCCGGTGTCGGTCACCACGCACCTGGTCGCGCACGCCTGGTCCCGCTTCGAGGCCGGCGACACCGCGGGCTACCTCGCCCTCGTGGCCCGGGCGGCGGACGGCGTCACCGAGGCGGACGCCCTGGTCCTGGCCCAGGCCTCGATGGCCGACGCCACGCTCCTGACCAGGACGTCCACCCCGATCCTGGCCAGCCCGGCCCCCGGCCTGGCCGCCGCCGCGCACGCGGCCCGTCAAGGGGCCGTTAATCCACACGAAGATGTCGATCACGCGGCTAGGATCGCGCCGGACTGATCGACATCTGGAGCCCTACATGTACAAGAAGAAGTCCGGCGCGATCTCGTTGGCGCTGGTCAGCGGCCTGACCGTGACCGGTGCCGCCATATCGGCGCCAACAGCCCTGGCCGCCGGGCCGGCCGTGCGCGTCGCGGGTGCGGGGGAGGCGCCCGTCGCCGCGCAGGCCTGGACCCACGTGTCGAAGAAGAACCCCACCCGCTCGTACTGGAACGCGGCCGAGGAGCTCCGGGCCGGCAACGAGGGCTCCGCCGCCCAGGGGCTGACCCGCTCGTACGTCCAGCTGGACACCTCCCGCCTCAAGGGCGCGACGGTGAACTCCGCGACCTTCCGGATCGCCAACACGGGCGCGCCGTCCTGCACGGCGAAGCCGGTCGAGCTGTGGAGCACGGGCGCCGTGTCCGCCACGACCACCTGGAACAAGCAGCCCGCCAAGGGCGTCAAGCTGTCCACCGTGAGCGCCGCGAAGGGCCGTACGAACTGCGCGGCCGGCGAGCTCGCGTTCGACGCGACCGCGCTGATCAAGGAGGCGGCGGCGAAGAACCTCGCCACCGTCACGGTCGGCCTCTTCGCGGCCGACGAGTCCGACACCGGTGCCTGGAAGCGTTTCGCGCCGACGAGCGTGAAGCTCGACGCGGACGTGGCCCGGCCGGCGCCGCCGGTCATCGCCTCCGCCGAGTACCCGGACGGCAAGGACGGATGGCCCGCGCAGACCGGCACGGCCGGCACCGCGGGCACGTTCACCTTCGGCACGGGCGCTTCCGCGAACATCGAGAAGGTCGTCTACTGGACGGACTTCGCGCCCGCGCAGGCCACGGCGGCGCCCGGCGCGGCCGTCTCCCTCACACCGCCCTCCGAAGGCCCGCACTCCGTCTACGCGTACAGCGTCGACAAGGCCGGCCTCCGCTCCGACACCGCGACCTACCTGTTCTACGTGAACAAGCGCCCAGGCGGTCCCGACCGGGCCGGCGACCTCAACGGCGACGGCCTGCGCGACGTGTGGAGCCTCGGCGCCGACGGGCGGCTGCGGTTCTCCGCCGGCCGCGGCGACGGCACCTTCGCGCCGGCCGTCGACGGCGGGATCACCCTGCCCGCAGGCGCGAAGGCCGTCGCGAGCGGCGACTGGTCCGGCCGCGGCCACAACGACCTCGTGGTGATGGAGTACAACGAGGTCGCGCGCAAGAACACGCTCTGGGTCTACCCGAACCCCGGCACCGGTGTCGTCCGGGACGAGCGCACCGAACTGACCGTCACCTGCCCGGTCGCGGATCCCGACCTCGGCTGCGAGAGCGGCGACGACCACTGGCACGACGCCGAGGACATCGTCGACGCGGGCGACCTCAACGGGGACGGCGTCCCCGACCTGCTCGTGAAGCGGGGCAAGGAGCTCTGGGCGTACTACGGCAACGGCATGAGCCTGCTCGACGCCACGGCGCCGGTCCTCGTCGGCGGCGCCGACTGGGACGCCCACACGGTGGTCGTCCCGGGCGACACGAACGGTGACGGCCTCGCCGACCTGTGGCTGCGCGACAACGCCTCGGGCGACGTGTTCGCCGTATACGGGGTCAAGGGCGCGGACGGAAAGCCGGACCCCGCCGCCTGGGGAGTGACCGCGAACCGGGTGAAGATCGGCTCGGGCATCGCCCGGGCGGCCTACCCGGTCCTCGGGTCGAGCGGTGACCTCACCGGCGACGGCGCGGCGGACCTGTGGGCCGTCACGGCCGACGGGAGGGCCGTCGCCTTCCGCGGCGGCGCCGCGGGCCTCGACGGGATCCCGGTCTCCGGGCGCTGATCCCCGACGCGTACGACGGCGCCCCCGGCAGCGAAGAGCTGCCGGGGGCGCCGTCCTCGCCGGGCGTACGGGGGGCGTAGCGGGGCGGATGCGGGGAAGGTGGGGGGCATGGTGCGAAACGTAGAGATGACGGAACCGCCCGTGCCCGAGCCGGACCCCGTGCCGCCCGGGCCCGGTCCCCGGCCCTTCCCGGATCCCGAGCCGATCCCGCGGCCCGTACCGCCCGTGCCGGGGCCGGTGCCCGAGCCGGACCCGATCCCGCCGCCGCCCGGGCCCGCGCCGATCCCGCAGCCCGGGCCGCTGAGCGGCACCCCCTAGGCCGTACGGACCTCCGAGCGGTCGCCGCTCCAGAGGGTGTGGAACGTGCCCTCGCGGTCGGTGCGCCGGTAGGTGTGGGCCCCGAAGAAGTCCCGCTGGCCCTGGGTGAGGGCCGCCGGGAGCCGCTCCGCGCGCAGCGCGTCGTAGTACGCGAGCGAGGCGGAGAAGGCCGGCACCGGGATGCCGTGCGACACCGCCGCCACCACGACGGCCCGCCAGTCCTCCTGGGCCTCGCCGATCTCCTGCGCGAAGCCGGGGTCCGCCAGCAGGCTCGGCAGATCCGGCTGCGCGTCGTACGCCGTACGGATCCGGTCCAGGAACGCCGCCCGGATGATGCAGCCGCCGCGCCACAGCGAGGACACCGCGCCCAGGTCCACGCCCCAGCCGTACTCCTCGCTGCCCGCCTGGATCTGGTGGAAGCCCTGCGTGTACGAGACGATCTTCGAGGCGTACAGGGCCTGCTCCACCTGCGCGGCGAAGGCGTCGGCCGCCTCCGCCGGCAGCGGCGCGGCCGCCGGGCCCGCGAGCCCCCGGGCGGCCTCGCGCAGGTCCGCGTGGCCCGAGACCGCACGGGCGAAGACCGCCTCGGCGATCCCCGACACCGGAACGCCCAGGTCCAGCGCGATCTGCACCGTCCAGCGGCCGGTGCCCTTCTGCTCGGCCGCGTCGGCCACCACGTCGACGAACGGGAGCCCGGTCTCGGCGTCCGTGTGGGCGAGGACCTCCGCCGTGATCTCGATCAGGTACGAGTCCAGCCGGCCCCGGTTCCACTCGCGGAAGGTCTCCGCGATCCGCGCGGGGGAGTAGCCGGCGACGTCGCGCAGCAGGTGATAGGCCTCGGCGATCAGCTGCATGTCGGCGTACTCGATGCCGTTGTGCACCATCTTGACGAAGTGTCCGGCGCCGTCGGGGCCGACGTGCGAGACGCACGGGGTCCCGTCCTTGGCCTTCGCCGCGATCTTCTCCAGCATCGGGCCGAGGGATTCGTACGACTCGGCGGAGCCGCCCGGCATGATGCTCGGGCCGAGCAGCGCCCCCTCCTCGCCGCCCGAGATGCCCGCGCCCACGAAGTGGATGCCCTGCTCGCGCAGCTCCTTCTCGCGCCGCCGGGTGTCCTCGAAATGGGCGTTGCCGCCGTCGATGATGACGTCGCCCGGCTCCAGCAGCGGGGCGAACTCGTGGATCACGGCATCGGTCGGCTCACCGGCCTTCACCATGATGATCAGACGGCGCGGCCGCTCCAGCGCGTCCACGAACTCCTTCGCCGACCCGGTGGCGACGAAGTCACCCTCGTGCCCGAACTCCTCCACCAGGGCGGTGGTCTTCGCGGCCGTGCGGTTGTGGACCGCGACCGTGTAGCCGTTGCGGGCGAAGTTCCGGGCGAGGTTGCTCCCCATCACCGCGAGCCCGGTGACGCCGATCTGGGCGGTGCTGCTCATGCATGCGCTC
Organism: Streptomyces vinaceus; assembly: GCF_008704935.1. Classification (NCBI taxonomy): domain Bacteria; kingdom Bacillati; phylum Actinomycetota; class Actinomycetes; order Kitasatosporales; family Streptomycetaceae; genus Streptomyces; species Streptomyces vinaceus. Next base: position 1,177,061 of record NZ_CP023692.1, on the reverse strand, counting down.
CTGAGTGCTTCGATGTGCGGGTGGGAACGACGCTACAGGGACCGGAACCGCCGAAGCCGTCCCGCCATGCGAAAGAATGTCAACTTCCCCCGGCGTGCGCCCTGTTGCGCCCCTTGTCATGCCCTGATCCCGCCGTTAGGTTGTGCGGTTCCTGATGTCTTCAATGGGGGCTCCCATGGGTGTACGGGGCCGGCACCGCCGGTACGTGCCGAGCAGCATCAACCGCGCCTCGCTCGTCGTCACCGCCGGTGGCGCAGGGCTCGCGCTCCCTCTGATCGGCGCCGGAACCGCCCAGGCCGCCTCGGTGGACACCTGGAACAAGGTCGCGGACTGCGAGTCCACCAACAACTGGCACGTCAACACCGGGAACGGCTACTACGGCGGGCTCCAGTTCAGCCAGAGCACCTGGCGCGCCTTCGGCGGCACCGCGTACGCCGCCCGCGCCGACCAGGCCACCAAGGACCAGCAGATCGCGGTCGCCGAGAAGGTCCTCAAGGGGCAGGGCCCGCAGGCCTGGCCGGTGTGCGGGAAGCAGGCCGGGCTCTCGCGCAGCGGCCCCGCGCCGGCCGTCTCCGCGCAGGGCGGCCAGGGCCAGGGACAGGGGGTGAAGGTCCAGGTCACGGTCAAGGAGGCGGCGCCCGCCGCGCCGGCCACCACGCCCCGCCCGACCGGCACCTCGGTCCTGCCCAACCCGTACGTGGTCGCGCCCGGCGACTCCCTCTCGGCGATCGCCACCGACCAGCACGTCGAGGGCGGCTGGCAGGCGCTGTACGAGACCAACCGGGCCACCGTGGGCAGCGATCCCAACCTGATCTTCCCCGGTCAGCGGCTCACCCTGCGCGTCACCACCGCACCGGCCCCGCCGCCCGCGCAGAACCCGCAGAAGCCGCCGCGGACCGCCGAGCCGGTCAAGCCCGTGGAGCCGAACGCGCAGAAGCCGGAGCAGAAGACCGCAGGGAAGGCGGAGCAGAAGCCCGCCGCGAAGCCCGCGCAGAAGCCTGCCCCCGCACCCGCCTCAGCGCAGCAGCAGCCGGCCTCGGGCGGCTTCGTCGCCCCCGTGGACGCCTCCCTCGGCACCGCCTACCACGTGGCCGGTTCGTCCTGGTCCAGCGGCTACCACACCGGCGTCGACTTCCCGGTCGCCACCGGAACCTCCGTCAAGGCCGTCGGCCCCGGCTCCGTCGTCTCCGCCGGCTGGGCGGGCGCGTACGGCTACCAGGTCGTCATCCGGCACGCCGACGGCCGGTACTCCCAGTACGCCCACCTCTCGGCGCTCGGGGTCAAGGCCGGGCAGCAGGTCTCCGGCGGGCAGCGCATCGGCCGCTCCGGCTCCACCGGCAACACCACCGGACCGCACCTGCACTTCGAGATGCGCACGTCCCCCGGCTACGGCTCCGACATCGACCCCCTGAAGTACCTCCGGGGCCGCGGCGTCAGCATCTGACCCCCGTACGTGCGGCGGCACGACCGCGAGCAGGATCAGGCCGGCCGCCGCCAGCAGGGCGCTGGCCAGGGCCGCCGCCGTGCCCGCCGCCCCGAACCGGAAGCCCTCGTCGAACAGCGAGATGCCGACGGCCGCCGCGACCACGGGATTGACCACGGTCAGCGTGGCCAGCGGCGCGGCCAGCCCCGCGCCCCGGTAGGCGGCCTGGGAGAGCAGCAGCCCGCCCGCGGCCAGCACGGCGATCGCCGCCAGATCGGGCCACATCGAGCCGAGCGGGCCCGCGGAGAAGGCGAGGTCCTCGGCGCTCTCGGCCACCGACTTCGTGAAGACGGAGGCCATGCCGAAGGCCGTACCGGCCGCGACGGCCAGCAGCACGCTGCGCAGCACCGGCCGGTGCGCCCGGTGCATCCGGTGCGCCGCCAGGGCCAGCGCTGCCACCCCGGCCCCGGTCACGATCAGCAGCAGGCTCCGCTCCCCGCCCGACAGCGGCTGGTCCGCGGCGCCCTCCCCACCGGTCAGCGCCAGCAGCCCGGCCAGCCCCACCGTGGCGATCACCGCGCCGCGCCAGGCCGCGGCACCCGCCCGGCGGTGCACGAAGAGGGCCGCCATCGGCAGGGCGAACACGATCGTCAGCGCGCCGAGCGGCTGGACCAGGCTCAGCGGGCCGTACGCGAGGGCCACCACGTGCAGCAGGGCGCCCAGGCCGTTCAGCCCGACCGCACACCACCAGCCGGCCCGGCGCAGCGGCGCGGACGGCCGGTCGGGGGTGGTCGCCGCGACCTGCTCCTGGACGATCGCGCCGCCCGCGTACGCGAGGGCGGACACCAGGCAGAGCAGGACCGACAGCGCAAGGGCACTCATGATTTCCACAATGCCCCACCCCAGCGGCCTATTCCTCCCCCTACAGGTGGTCACCAGTCATACCCCAGGCATACTCCGGGAGGAGTACAGGCACGGCCGCGGCACCGGCCGGACCCTGCCCACGGTGACGCTCCCGTCGCGGTGCGTGAGAAGCCGGGCAACGGGTTTGGTTCCGGGCGCGTCGCATCCGTACAGTGGCGGTTTTGAGGACTTCCGCAGCAGGCGGACGCGGACGAGTGAGCAAGGAACGGCAGCGGCCATGACGGTGACCGAAGACAACCACGTGAGCGCGGACGACCACGCCTACGGGCCGGGCATCGACCCCGAGCGGCTGGCGCTCTGCCTCAGCGTCCTGGAGGAACTCGACAAGATCGACGTCGACCACCCCGACGCCATCACCGTACGCCGCGCGACCGCCGGCCTCTACCGCACGGTCAAGCAGCGCCGCCGCCAGGAGCGCCGCGCCGCCAAGACCGCCAACGACAAGGCCGTCACCGAGGCGACCGCGACCGGCTCCGCCGAGCGCATCGACGACGAGACCGAGGGCATCCTGCCCTCCTCGGTCACGGAGGCCGGCCGGATCGCCGGGATACTCCAGCGCCCGCGCTCCTGCTACATCTGCAAGACGCGGTACGTCGAGGTCGACTACTTCTACCACCAGCTCTGCCAGCCGTGCGCCGGCCACAACCGCGCCAAGCGCGAGGCCCGTGCCGACCTCAGCGGCAAGCGCGCGCTGCTCACCGGCGGCCGGGCCAAGATCGGCATGTACATCGCGCTGCGGCTGCTGCGCGACGGTGCCCACACGACGATCACCACCCGCTTCCCCAAGGACGCCATCCGCCGCTTCAAGGCGATGGAGGACTCGGCGCAGTGGATGCACCGCCTGGAGGTCGTCGGGATCGACCTGCGCGACCCGGGCCAGGCCGTGGCACTCGCCGAGCAGGTCGCCGCGGCCGGTCCGCTCGACATCCTGATCAACAACGCGACGCAGACCGTGCGCCGCCTGCCGACCGCGTACGCCGCGCTGGTCGAGGGCGAGAGCGCCCCGCTGCCGGCCGGCGAGCTCCCCGCCCACCACGTCATCGGCGCGTTCAACTCCGGCGCGGTCGACGGCCTGGCCGCCCTGCCCGTCGGCGTGAGCGGACTCGACGCGCAGAAGGTCGCCGACCTCGCCCTCGTCGCCGGCAACGCGAGCATCGAACGGCACCTCGACGGCACCGCCATCGACGCGGGCGGCCTGCTGCCCGACGTGGTCGAGAGCAACACCTGGGTCCAGACCATCGACCAGATCTCCCCGGTCGAGCTGCTGGAGACCCAGCTGTGCAACTACACCTCGCCGTTCATCCTGATCAGCGCGCTGCGGCCGGCGATGGCCGAGGCCGCCCGCAAGGCCTCCAGCGGACGTGCGTACGTCGTCAACGTCTCGGCGATGGAGGGCGTGTTCAGCCGCGGCTACAAGGGCGCGGGGCACCCGAACACCAATGCCGCCAAGGCCGCGATGAACATGGTGACGCGGACCAGCGGCCAGGAGATGTTCCAGGCCGACGGCATCCTGATGACCTCGGTCGACACCGGATGGATCACCGACGAGCGCCCGCACTTCGACAAGCTGCGCTTGGCCGAGGAGGGCTTCCACGCCCCGCTCGACCTGGTCGACGGCGCGGCCCGCGTCTACGACCCCGTCGTGCGCGGCGAGGCCGGCGAGGACCTGTACGGAGTCTTCCTCAAGGACTACGCGCCCGCCAACTGGTAGGCCCGTCCCCCGCGCGCGTCCGTGCCCCGGTCCCCTTCGAGGGGGCCGGGGCGCGGTCGTCTCACGGCGTGCGCCCGTACGCCCGCGCCGCCACCAGTTCCAGCACCGGACGCCAGTCCTCCATCACGCCCGCGTCGAGCCCGACGACCTTGCCCGCGTCATCCGCTTGGCGCAATGTCACCGCCGCTTCCGCGTCGGGGTCGGCGGCGAAGGCCCTGACCTCCGCCTCGTCCATGACCCCGCCCTGGGCCCGCAGGGTCAGCGCGCTCTGCGGGGACAGGGCCCGGTCGGGCTCCACGGCCGCCAGGTAGCGCTTGGCCGGCACGTGCAGCCGTACCAGCCGGGCCACCCGGTCGCCGAGCAGCGGACGGACCGCTTCCGCCGCGTGGTCGGCGTGTCCCGCGTCGTCCCCGGGGAAGAGCAGATGGCCCAGGTCGTGCACGAGGCCTGCGACTTGGAGCTCTTTGTCGAACGGATGCGAGCGGCGCAGCAGTGCCGCAGTCTGGAGCCCATGATCGTGCAGATCGACCGGATCCCCGCTGCGGTCGGGCGTGTCCCACGCGCCGCGGCACGCGAGCAGGAGCTCCATCAGCTCCTCGACGCCGTCGACCCCCGGCACCTCCGGCACTCCGGACCTCGCCGCCACCGTCGCTCCCTCCGCCGCCCGTACTCCGCTCGTGCTGCCGGCGTCGAGCAGACCATCCGACACGGTCCCGTCGGCGTACGACTTCCTGAATTCGCGGCGAAATCAAGCCGTCGAGCGGATTTTGCCAATCCATCGAGCGGGGGCGCGCTCATATGTGTACTCTGAGTGGCACACATCGGCCGTATCCAGGCCACGCTCCACCACGGCGCCACCGCGTCCGGAAACCCTTTATCCCTTGTGCCCGGCGCGCGGCTCGCGAGCCGGGTTACGCGACACAAAGGAGTGCGCGGTGACAGACACGACGACGAAGTCCGAGGAGAAGCCGAGGACGTACCAGGGGGCGCGGTTCCGCACCCGCGTCGACGAACTCGGGAGCCTCGAAGTCTGGGCCCGGTCAGCCCCGATCCGACTGGCCGGCTACGAGGACGACCTGGCGGAGCCCCACATCCTGCCGGGCATCGACTAGACCCGGCCTGGCCCCACCGACACGCGCGCCCCCGAGCCGACCGGCGACCGGGGGCGCGGTGCCGCGGTGCCGCGGTGCGCGCCGACCGCGCGCGGACGGCGCGGAGTTCCCGGCCGCCGTACGCCGTGAGCGTCATCGCTGTCGGCGATCAAGGCTTCCGGCCGGCCCCCCGGCCCCGGCACGCTGGCCCGCATGAAACTGCTGATGCTGGGCGGCACCGAATTCGTCGGACGCGCGATCACCGAGGACGCCCTGGCCCGGGGCTGGGACGTCACCGCTTTCCACCGCGGCCACCACGCCCCGCCCCCGGGCGCCCGCGCCCTGCACGGCGACCGCACCACGCCCGGCGGCCTGGACTCCCTCGCCGCGGGGGAGTGGGACCTGGTCGTCGACACCTGGAGCGGCGCCCCCACCGCCGTACGCGACACCGCCCGGCTGCTCGCCGACCGGGTGGGACGGTACGCGTACGTCTCCACCCGTTCCGTCTACGCCTACCCCGCCCCCGCCGGGCTCGACGAGGAGAGCCCCCTCGTGGAGGGCTCGCCCGACGCCGGCCCCGTCGGCTACGCGCAGGACAAGCGGGGCGGTGAGCTCGCGGCCGAGGCGGCCTTCGGGGAGCGCGCCCTGCTGGTGCGCGCGGGCCTGATCCTCGGTCCGTACGAGAACGTCGGCCGGCTGCCTTGGTGGCTCAACCGCGTCGCGCGCCGCGGCCCCTTCCTCGCCCCCGGCCCGCGCGACCTGCCGATCCAGTACGTCGACGTACGCGACCTCGCGCGCTGGACCCTCGACGCCGCCGGGGCCGGCCTCGGCGGTGCCTACAACCTGGTCTCCCCGCCCGGCCACGCCACGATGGGCGGCTTCCTCGACGCCTGCGTCGCCGCGACCGGCGGCGTCGCCGAACCCCGCTGGACGGACGCCGCCGCCATCCAGGCGGCCGGCATCGAGCCCTGGACCGAACTGCCGGTGTGGATCCCGGAGGGCGAGGCGCATGACCACATGTTCCGCGCGGACGTCGGCAAGGCCCTGGCGGCGGGTCTGGTGTGCCGCCCCGTCGAGGAGACCGTGGCCGACACCTGGGCCTGGCTGACCTCGATCGGCGGCGAGGCCCCCCAGCGCCCGGACCGCTCGGCCAAGGGGCTCGCGCCCGAGCGGGAGGCGGCGCTACTCGGGCTCTGAGGAGGCGGCCTCGGCGAGGCGGGTGGGCGGCAGGTACTCGCGCAGCAGCGTGCGGTGCCACCAGGCGCCCGTCTCGCGCAGCTCCCGCCAGGTGGTGAAGCGGTAGCGGTACAGGCGGGCCCGTACGTAGAGCGGCGGGGCGTCCGGGAACGGGTTGTGGCGCAGCAGCCGCAGGGTGTCCCGGTCGCCCGCCAGCAGCCGCTCCACGAACGGCCCGAACCAGTCCCGCGCGTAGCCGGGGGAGAGGGCCGCGAACCACATCAGCCAGTCCAGGCGCAGGTGGTACGGGGCGAACTGGCGCGGAATGCTGCGCAGATCACCCGGTTTGCCCTTGAACCCGTACTCCCGCCACTGCCCGTCCTCCCGCGGTACCGGCTCCGCCGTCCCCTCGACCACCACCTCGTCGCGGATCCGGCCCACCGTGCCGAAGGCCCCGTACGTGTTGACCAGGTGCAGGGAGTCGAAGGAGCGGTTCATCACCTGGCGCCGGGAGACCATGTTGAGCACCGGATGCCGGCTCAGCACCAGCACCAGCACGGTCACCGCGCACACGAGAGCGGCGAACCAGAGCGGCGCCGCCCGCGAGGCGGCGGCCGGCGGCGGGCCCGCGAGCCCGGTGAAGTCGATCGCCGGGAGCGCCACCGTGATGGTGATCCAGTTCAGCCAGGCGAAGTTGCCCGACAGGACCAGCCACAGCTGGGTCGCCACGATGATCCCCGCCGCGTACGAGGCGACCGGCTGCGGGGTGAACAGCAAGACCGGGACCACCAGTTGCGTCACGTGGTTGGCGGCGCACTCCACCCGGTGCACGGGCTTCGGCAGATGGTGGAAGAACCAGCTCAGCGGCCCCGGCATCGGCTGCGTCTCGTGGTGGTAGTAGAGGCAGGTCAGCCGGCGCCAGCAGGGGTCCCCGCGCATCTTGATCAGCCCCGCGCCGAACTCCACCCGGAAGGCCACCCAGCGCAGCAGCCACAGCACCAGCACCGGGGGCCCGGTCCGGGCGTTGCCGAGGAAGACGGCGAGGAAGCCCACCTCCAGCAGCAGTGACTCCCAGCCGAACGAGTACCAGGTCTGGCCCACGTTCACGATCGACAGGTACAGCAGCCACAGCAGCGCCCACATCCCCATGGCGGCGCCCAGCGGAACGAGGTCCCCCGCCCCCGCGGCCAGGGCCGCGGCCACCGCCGCGCCCACCCAGGCACAGCCGGCGAAGAGGCGGTCCGAATAGCGCAGTTGGAACAGGCTCGGGGCGCGCCGCAGCGGCACGTACCGCACGTAGCGCGGCACGGGCAGCATGCCGTGCGCCCCGATCAGCGCCCGGAACTGAAGGGCGGCCGCGACGAAGGCGAAGAGGTAGACGCCGGCGAGGGCCCGCTGGAAGACCAGCCGGCCGAGCCAGTAGCCGGGCGCCGTGAACCAGTCCATCCCCTCCAGTATCGGGCGGATCAGGCCGCGGCGGCCAGCTTGCGCACGGTACGGCCGAGCCGGCGGGCGTAGCACCGCTGGAGGAAGGGGATCACCGGGCCCGCGAGCCGGGTGTACCAGGCGGCCGGGCGGCTGAAGGCGGTCACCTCGAACCACACCGTGCCGTCCGGGTCCCGGAGCACCATGAAGGACTCCTCCCCGCACGCCGGGTGCCCGGCGAGCGTCCCGTACGCGAAACCCGTGCGCGCGGGCTCGTACGCCGTCCAGATCACCTCGCACGGGGCGCTGATCCGCAGCGGCCCGAGGCCGATCCCGACCACCACCCGGCTCCCGGGCCGGACGGCGCCGTGGCCGGCCCGGACGAGCATGCCCGAGGCCCGGTGGGCGCCGAAGGTGGTGACGGCGGTCCCGGCGGCCTCGAAGGCGGCCTGCCCGTGGCCGATCCGCGCGCGGTGGTGCAGGTGGTGGTACCCGGCGGGCAGTTCCCGGCGCCGCGTCGCGCCGCGGTCGGGGTAGTTGACGCTGTCACGGCCGGTGCTGAGGAGGCGGGTCACGGCGTGGTCTCCGTTCGGTCGAGGGTCAGCCGGCGCCAGGCCAGCAGTGAGCACAGGGCGAAGCCGAGCGCGTTGCCGAGACCGTGGGTCGCGGCCATCCAGGTCAAGGTGGGGTGCACGAGGCCGGTGGCCTCTCCGAGCGCCCACCACAGGGCGAGCAGCATGGTGGCCACCAGTGCGGCGGCCGAGGTCGCCAGCAGCGCCCCGGTGGTGCGGTCGCGGGCGCCCGGCCGTACATCCCGCCAGGTCAGCAGCGCCACGGCCCACATCCCGCCGGTCAGCACCACCGCGCCGGCCAGCTCCGCCCAGTCGTCCACGAAGTAGCCGAGCAGGACCAGCAGGGTCCCGCCGGGGACGCTGTACGCGGCCCAGCGCGCCAGGGCGCCGGAGCCGGGTACCGCCCTGGTGGCCCGGCAGACGAGCCCGGCGACCAGGGCGGCGGTGAACCCGGCGAAGTGGAAGTGCGGCACGGTCAGGGCCAGGACGTCCAGGTCGAAGCCGAACAGCCGGTACCCGGCGCGTTCGGCGACGAGGGCGGTCCCGGCGACCGAGGGCGCGAGCAGCGCCGTGAGCACCGCGGCCTCGGCCGGGGCGAGGGGACCGGCTCCGGCGGCCGGACTCCGCACGGTGCGCAGCAGCCGGACCGCGGCCCGCGCCACGAGGGAGAGGGTGGCGGCGGCGTAGAGCGCGGCGAGCACCGTGGCCATCGCGCCGCGCGGCAGCCAGAGGCACACGGCCCCGGGGGCCGCGAGCAGCGGCCAGATCCGGGCGGTGCCGCGCAGGGCCACCGGGTCGATCAGGCGCAGGCCCGCGGGGATCACGTAGAGCATGCCCAGGGTGACGATCAGATGCACCAGTACCGTCACCGTGGACTCCCCTCCGCGCGCGGCCGAACGCTTTGAACGCGTTCAACTCACGGTCGTGACCTTACGAGATTCCTTGAACATGTTCAAGACGCACCCCCCGCATTCCGCCGGCTCCGCCCCCGCCCGTGCGCGCCGCTCCGGTTGCGGTGCTCCCGGGGATGCGGCAGACAGGAGGGAGCAACCGGGGCGAAAGGGAGATTCACGTGCACGTACCGACACCTCGTCAGGCTCCACGCCGTCATACACCGGTCCGCGCCGCCCTCTTCACGCTCCTCGGTCTGCTCGCCGCGGCGTGCGGCGCTCCCGAGGAACCGCAGAGCGCGGCTGGCCCGGAGAGCCAGGAGGTCCTGCTCCAGCCCGTGGGCACGGCCGGTCCCGACCCCTTCACCGCCTCCTCGGCGACCGCCGAGTCCGCCCCCGCGCAGCCTCCGCTGCCCAACCCGGCCGGCCAGGGCATCCGGACCGTGGGCGCGGCCACCCCCGGCCTCTACGCCGGCACCAAGCGGCTCGGCAGCTGCGACGTGGAACAGCAGCTGCGCGCCCTCACCGAGGACGACGCCAAGGCCAAGGCCTTCGCCGAGGCCGTCTCCGTCGAGACGGCGAAGCTCCCCGAGTTCCTGCGCGGCCTGACCCCCGTCGTGCTCCGCGCCGACACCCGGGTCACCAACCACGCCTTCCGCGGGGGTCGCGGCGAGGCCTTCCAGTCCGTCCTCCAGGCCGGCACCGCCGTCCTCGTCGACGACCACGGCATGCCCCGGGTCCGCTGCGCCTGCGGAAACCCGCTCCAGGCGCCGCGCGCTCCCAAGGGCTCCCCGGCGCTCAAGGGCGAGCAGTGGAGCGGCTACCAGGCCCAGCAGGTCATCGTCATCGAACCGACCCCGCACCCGATCAAGAGCCTGGTCCTCGTCAACATCGCCGACAACACGTGGATGGAGCGCAAGACCGGCGACGACGGGGCCCAGGACGCCACCCCGCAGCAGGTCCCCGCGTTCGACCCGGCGAACGGCATCCCCACCGGCCCCGTGACCCCGCCCGCGGCGGCCGCGCCCGAACCGTGCGCCCCGCCCGAGACGGACGCCGGCGCCGGGACGAACGGCCTGACCAGAACGGCCCCGCCGGCCCCGCCCAAGCCGCCGGCGGGTCCCGGCGCGCTCCCGGCCCCCGAGGCCACGGACTGCGTACCGGCCCACGGCGAGCAGGCCGGGCCGGACCAGCAGGCAGCCCCGGACCAGCAGGCGCGGCCGGACCGGCCCGCCCAGCCTTCCCCGGCGGCCCCGCAGCAGCAGCGCCCCGGGCAGCCCCCGGCCGCCCCGCGGCCCGACGCACCCGCGAACCAGCAGGGCGACGTACCCCCGGACGCCCTCGGGGACCAGGGGCTCCCGCAGGAGGCCGACGGCTCCCGGCCGCTCCAGCCCGACCAGGGGGACCCGTTCGCGCAGGGGGACCCCTTCACCCAGGGCGACCCCTTCGGCCGTGGCGACGACCCCTTCGCCCCGTCCGGCCAGGACGCCCCGTACGACCCCTTCGGCGGCCCCGACCGGCAGCAACCGCCCGCGAACCCGGCCCGTTCCTTGGGGAGCGCCTGACCGGCCCGTGTGTCATGGTGGATCGGTGCCGACCACCGTATCGCTGCCGGACGACTGGCCCGCACACCCGGACCGGTCGCTCTCGCTGAACCGCATGGGCAGTTTCGACTGGGACCTGGAGACCGGTCTCCTGCACATGGACGCAGCGGCCCTCGACGTGTACGACATGATGCCCGGGGAGTACGACGGCCGGCCCGAGTCCCTGGGCCCGCGCGTCCCGCCCGCCGAGGCGACCCGGCTGGACGCGCTCGTCTCCAGCGTCCTCAAGAGCGGCGAGGACAGCTACGGCGCGTACTTCCGGATCCGCACCCAGGACGGGCGGCTGCGCTGGACCCACACCCAGGGCCGCGTCATGCGCGGCGCCGACGGCCGCCCGTTCCGCGTCATCGGCATCGTCCGCGACGCGACCGAGGAGCTCAGCCACTCGGCGGAGCGCCTCGGTCTCGACGAGGAGCGGCGCCGCCAGACCTCGGTGGTCGAGAGCACCACCGCCGCCCTCGCGCACGCCCGCACCGTTCGGGACGTCATCGACGTCATCGGCGACGCGCACGGCCTGGAGCGGCTCGGCTCGATGGGCATGGTGATGGGTCTGGTCGAGGCCGGGCGGATCCACCTCGTGGCCGAGGGGCCGGAGGACAGTTTCGTCCCCGGCACCCGCTACACCCGGATCGACGAGCAGTACCCGATGAGCGAGGTCGTGCGCTCGCTCCAGCCGCGGTTCCTCGACTCCGCGCAGGAGTTCGCCGAGGGCTACCCCGACCTCTGGGCGAAGATCTCGTACATGGAGATCTCGGCGGCCGCCTACCTGCCGCTGATCGCCCAGGCCCGCCCGATCGGCGCCATCGGCCTGCTCTACCAGGACAAGGACGGCTTCACCCAGGACGAGCGGAACCTGCTGATCGCCCTGGGCAGCAGCATCGCGCAGAGCCTGCAGCGGGCGATGCTGCTGGAGCAGGAGCACGACCTGGCGGAAGGCCTCCAGCAGGCGATGCTCCCGCGCCGGATCCCGTCCGTGCCGGGCGCGGAGATCGCCGTACGGTACCGCTCCGCCCGGATGGGCCAGGACATCGGCGGCGACTGGTACGACGTCGTCCCGCTGCCCGGCGGCCGGGTCGGGGCCGTCATCGGCGACGTCCAGGGCCACGACACGCACGCGGCGGCGGTCATGGGCCAGCTGCGGATCGTGCTGCGCGCGTACGCGGCCGAAGGGCACGCGCCGGGCACGGTCATGGCCCGGGCCTCCGTCTTCCTGCACGAGCTGGACACCGACCGCTTCGCGACCTGCACCTACGTCGAGGCCGACCTCTCGACGGGCGTCCTGCAAGTGGTCCGCGCCGGGCACATCGACCCGCTGCTGCGCACCCGGGACGGGGACTGCCGGCGCCTCACGGTGGAGGGCGGGATGCCGCTGGGCCTGTCGGCGGAGTTCGGCCGCCTGGAGTACCCGGTGACCACCGTGGAACTGGACCCGGGGGAGACCCTCGTGCTGTGCACCGACGGCCTCGTGGAACACCCCGGCGCGGACCTCGACGACGGGATCCAGCTCCTCACCGCGCTGATCCGCAGCGGTCCGGCCGACCTCGCGCGGCTGGCCGACCGGCTGTGCGGAGTGGTCGACGAGCGCGGCGGCGACGACGACATGGCGCTGCTCCTGCTGCGCCGCCAGGCGAAGGAGGCCCCGCAGGGCGGCGGCCGCCTCCAGCAGCACGTGGCCCCCGGGGACCCGGAAGCCCTGGTCGCGGCCCGCCACATGATCGGCGCGGCGGTGCGGGCGTGGGGCGCGCGGGAGCGGGCCGACGAGATAGAACTCGTCGCGGACGAGCTCATCGTGAACGCCCTGATGCACACGGAGGGCCCGGCCATCGTGACCCTCCGGGTCCTCGCGGGCCACGAACGCCGCCTTCGCGTCGAGGTCGAGGACCGTTCCAGCGCCCTCCCGCGCCGCCGCGAGGCGGGCGAATCCGGAGTCTCGGGCCGCGGCCTGATGCTGGTGGACCGCCTGGCGGACGTCTGGGGCGTGGAACCCCGGGGCGGCGGCAAATGCGTCTGGTGCGAGTTCGTGATGCCCTGAGCCCGCGCCCGGGTAGCCGGGGCGCGCCCGGCGGGAGAGGGTGGGGGTATGCCCGAGTTGCCCGAGGTCGAGGCCCTGCGGGAGTTCCTCGACGAACACCTCGCCGGGCGGGTGGTGGAGCGCGTCCTCCCGCTCGCCGTCAGCGTGCTCAAGACGTACGATCCGCCGCTCGGCGCCCTCGAAGGGCAGCAGGCCGGGGCCACCGCCCGCCACGGGAAGTTCCTGGCGATCCGGATCGGCGAGCTCCACCTCGTCACCCACCTGGCCCGGGCCGGCTGGCTGCGCTGGCAGGACGCCCTGCCCGACAAGCCTCCGCGCCCGGGCAAGGGGCCGCTCGCCCTCCGCGTCGCCCTGGAGGGCGGCGGCGGCTTCGACCTCACCGAGGCCGGGACGCAAAAGCGCCTGGCCGTGTACGTGGTGCGCGACCCCCTGGAGGTGCCCGGCATCGCGCGCCTCGGCCCCGACCCGCTCGCCGACGCCTTCGACCGGGACGCGTTCGCCGCGCTGCTCGCGGGGGAGCGGCGGCAGATCAAGGGGGTGCTGCGCGACCAGAGCGTCGTCGCGGGCATCGGGAACGCGTACAGCGACGAGATCCTGCACGCCGCGAAGGTCTCTCCCTTCAAACTGGCCGCCTCCTTCGACGAGGAGCAGGTCACCCACCTGTACGAGGCTGTCCGGCGGACCCTGGCCGAGGCCGTCGAGCGGGCGCACGGGGTGGCCGCCGGGAACCTCAAGGCCGAGAAGAAGAGCGGGCTGCGCGTGCACGGCCGGGACGGGGAGCCCTGCCCGGTGTGCGGGGACACCGTCCGCTCGGTGTCGTTCGCCGACTCCTCGCTCCAGTACTGCCCGACCTGCCAGACGGGGGGAAAGCCGCTCGCCGACCGCAGGCTCTCCCGCCTCCTCAAATGACCCGCGCCTGCGTAGACTCCGGCCCCATGGCCGACCCGCAGCAGCCGCACCCGCAGCAGCCGCACCCCCTGCCGCCGCCCCGGCGCGAGGTCGTCACGGGGGTGCCCCGCGCCGCCCGCCGCCGCCCGCCCGCGCACACCCCGGCCCGCTCGGAGATCTCCGAGCAGACCACTCTGGGCGCCACGTACGTCCGGGCCCTGATGCGCAGCCAGCTCCGGGCGGGGCTGGGCGCGCTGGGTGTCCTCGCGCTGCTCGTCGGGACGCTGCCGGTGCTGTTCAGGCTGTCGCGCTCGGCTTCGGGTCCGCTGGTCTGGGTGACGCTCGGCCTGGTCGCGTACCCGGTGATGTGGCTGATCGCCCGGTGGTACGTCACCCGGGCCGAGCGCAACGAGGCCGATTTCACCGGGCTGGTGATGGATCCGGCCGAGGCGCCGGGCCCCTACCGGCCGCCCGGCTGATCCTTCCCGGGGGGTTCCCTCAGAAGAGGTGCATGGCCAAATGGCCCAGGGGCAGGCCGAGTTGCCAGGCCGGCGTCCACACCCGCGCGTTCTCGTCGAGCGCCGGCGGGGTGTCGGCGTAGCCGGGCCGGGCCGGGTCCAGGTTGGTGGCGAACAGTTCGGTGCGGTCCAGCCAGCGCCAGGCCGCCCGGGCCAGTTCCAGGTCCGGGGCCTCGCCGCCGCCGCGCTCCCTGGCCTCCTCGCCCAGCGCCAGGAACCGGGTGTCCACCCAGTCGCGCCAGGGGTGCCCGTACGCCGTCAGCGACAGCCATTCGTCGAGCTGCGACACCACCCGGATCCCGGAGAGTTCGCCGGCCGCGTCGGAGAGGTAGATCGTCAGCGCGAGCGTGTCCCGCCCGGCGCGGAATTCCAGGGTACTGACCGGGATCAGCCGGCCCGTGCGCAGCAGTTCGTCGGCGATGTACTCGGCGTAGAGCCATGCCATGGGCACCGCGAGCCCGCCGTCACTGGTGCCGTTCGTACCCTCGGGCTGCACCGTTCCACCTTCTCCCGCGCGTCGAGCTTCCCGTCGTCAGCCATGAGCCTTCACCGAGCGACGCGCGGAACGGGGAATGTTTACCCAACTTGAACGCTCTGAGGCCGATTTCGATGCGTTTTGTGTCCGATCCGCGTGCATTCGGTTCGTTCAGGCGCCGAGGCCGTACCCGTATCCCTGGAGCCCCTTCCTCAGGGCGCGCAGGGCGTAGTACGTACGGGATTTGACGGTTCCGGCCGGAATTCCGAGCTCCGCCGCGGCTTCGGCCACCGAGCGGTCCTGGAAGTAGACCTGCATGAGCACCTCGCGGTGCTCCGGACCGAGCGAGCCCACCGCCCGCCGGACGTCGATCGCCGTGACCGAACCGGCCACCGCGTCCTCGGGCGCGGGCGCCTGCTCCAGCCCCTGCGGGTCCACCTCCTGGGGGCGCGACAGCCGCGCCCGGCGGGCGTCGATCGCGAGCCGGCGCGCCACCGTGAACAGCCAGGGCCGCATGGATTCGTGAGCGCTCTCAAGGACCTCGGGGTGCTGCCACGCGCGCACCAGCGTCTCCTGTACGAGGTCCTCGGCGCGCTGCGCGTCCCCGGCCGTGAGCCCGAGGAGGAAGCCGAACAGGGCCCGCCCGTGGTCGCGCTGGAGTTCGGCCAGCGCCTCGGGGTCCGTGCGCGGGAGGGTGGGGGAGAGGGGCACGAGTGGCTCCTTCCTGGGTCCGTTCGGCTCCGACGCACCCACCCTCACCTGCACGGAGCGCCCCGGGAACCGTCCGGTCCGGCCGTTGCGCCCAAGCGCCCAGGTCATCCGGTGGGCGGCCGCGCCCGGCGGTGAACGGTCGAGCGGCGCGGCGAACGGCCACCCGGGTGAGGGCCGGTGCCGCGAGGGCGCCCCGTGGAGCCGACGGCCGACTGGTGACGTCCCCCTCTATGAATTACAGATGGTCAGATAGTCCGACTAATGAGAGCTGGCTCAGATGACCAAGCACACCCGGCAGGCCCTCGCGCTCCTGTCGGCTGCCTTGCTGGCCGTGGCCGCTGCGGCCTGTTCCTCCGGCAAGGACCCCGCGCCCGCCCGCCTCGGCAACTCCCGCGCCCCCGCCCCGTCCACCGGCTCCGGGGGCAACTCGCCCCCGGCCGCCACCGCCGCCAAGGGCTTCACGCTGGTCGCCTCCGGCGACGTACTGCCCCACGAATCGGTCATCAAGCGGGCGGCGGCGGACGCGGGAGGCGACGGCCACGACTTCAGGCCGATGTTCTCCCTGGTCAAGCCGGTGGTCTCGGCCGCCGACCTGGCCCTGTGCCACATGGAGACCGTGTACGGCGAGGACGGCGGCCCGTTCACCGGCTACCCGGCCTTCCAGTCCCCGCCGGAGGTGGCCGACGGACTCAAGGACGCCGGGTACGACGGCTGCTCCACGGCCTCGAACCACACCCTGGACGCCGGTTCCGAGGGGCTGAAGCGCACCCTGGACAAGTTCGACGAGGCCGGGCTGAAGCACGCCGGCTCGGCCCGTACGGCGGCCGAGGCGGCCACACCGACCATGTACACGGCAGGCTCGGCGAAGGTCGCGCACCTGGCGTACACGTACGACACGAACGGCTACCCGATGCCCGAGGGCCAGCCGTGGGCCGTCAACCTGATGGAGAAGGACAAGATCGTCGCGGATGCGCGGGCGGCCCGGAAGGCGGGCGCGGACGTGGTCCTCGTCAGCGTGCACTGGGGCACCGAATGGCAGACCGAACCGGACGAGAAGCAGCTCTCGCTCGGCAAGGAGCTGACCGCCTCGCAGACCGGCGGACGCCCCGACATCGACATGATCCTGGGCACCCACGCGCACATCCCGCAGGCGTACGAGAAGGTCAACGGGACCTGGATCGTCTACGGCATGGGTGACCAGGTCGCCGGCGAGATGTTCAACTACTCCGGCGCCCGGGACATGCGCGGCAACTACGGCTCGATCGGCCGCTTCACCTTCGCCCCGCCGGCCGCCGCGGGCGGCCGCTGGCAGGTCACCAAGGCCGAGTTCGTCCCGCAGATGATGGACCTGTCGGCCGGGAAGGTCGTCAACCTGCCGGCCGCCCTCGCCCAGGACCCGGGCGACGAGGAGTACGAGAGCGCCCAGAGCGAGATCCGCGAGGCCGTCCTCGGCCGCGGCGCGGCCAAGGACGGCCTGACGATGGCCAGGTAGGGCGCGGTCCGCCCCGGCCGCCACCGGTCACGGAACCACCGTGACCGGCCAGCGGCCCGCCTTGACCAGGCGCACCGCCACCGAGCCGACGATCCGGTGCCCGGCCTGCTCCGAGGCGCCGACCACCACCGCGTCCGCCTTCAGCTCGTCCGCCGCGCCCACCAGCCCCGCGTACGGGTCCCCGCGGAAGGTGTGGAACTGCCAGCGCACGTCGTAGACGCCCCTGACCCGCTCCGCCGCCTCCCGGATCTCTGCCACCAGCCCCTCGGCGATCTCCCCGGTGGTGTCGGCCACCGGCGCGCCCAGCGAGGCCCCGGCCGGCATCACCGGCTGGACGTACACCAGCGCCAGCAGCGCGTGCTGGCGCCGGGCCAGCCCCGCCGCGTACGCCGCCGCCCGCAGCGAGGACTCCGACCCGTCCACCCCGGCGAGGATCACCTTCGGACCGTCCGTACCGCGTTCGAATCCCGTGTTCACGTGCTCAGTCACGTCATCGAGGTTATGCGCTTCGCCGCGCGCCGCGGCGCGGGCCTCCCTACAGTGCGAACCATGAGTGCCACCGTGGAGGAGACCCGGGGCACCCGGAACCGCTTCCTGAACCGGGTGCCCGACGCGTTCGCCGCGTTCTTCGGAACGCTCGGACTGCTGTGCGCCGTGCTGGCGCTCTCCCCGACGCTGAGGCACCTGCTGCGGCAGGTCGTGCGCTTCCTGGACGAGATCGTGGTACCGGTCAGCGCCAACCTGGCCTACGCCGTCTTCCTCTTCCTCCTCGCCGCCGCGCTGGGCACCCGCAAGAAGGTCGCCTGGTGGATCGTCGTCACCTATCTGGCCCTGCTCATCCTGGTCGACGTCCTGATCATCGCCGACGAGTACTACTGGATCGGCGGGCCCTCGATGGCCATCGCCGTCGCCGCCCTCGGCGTGCTGATCGCCGCCCGCAAGGAGTTCTACGCCGCCTCGCGGCCCGGCGCCTTCTGGCGCGCGATGCTCGTCCTGGGCCTCGGGCTGCTCGTCGCCGTGCTCGTCGGCTGGGGGCTGGTCGCGCTGTTCCCCGGCACCCTGCCCAAGGGGCAGTGGCTGGACTGGGCGGCCCGGCAGGTCTTCGGCGGCCTCGTCTCGCCCCGCCAGTTCGACGGCCAGCCGCCCCGCCCCCTGTACTTCTTCCTCGGCCTGTTCGGCGCCCTCGCCCTGCTGAACGCCGCCTCGACCCTGTTCCGCTCCCAGCGGCTGACCGCCGCCCTGCACGGGGACGAGGAGCCCCGTATCCGCGCCCTGCTCGGCGCCTACGGCCGGGGCGACTCCCTCGGCTACTTCGCCACCCGCCGCGACAAGGCCGTCGTCTTCGCCCCCAACGGCAGGGCCGGCGTCACCTACCGCGTCGAGGCCGGCGTCTGCCTCGCCAGCGGCGACCCGGTCGGCGACCCCGCCGCCTGGAGCGCCGCCGTCGACGCCTGGCTGACCGTCGCCCGCCGCCACGGCTGGCAGCCCGCCGTCATGGGCGCCTCCGAGGAGGGGGCCACCGCGTACGCCCGCTCCGGGCTCGGCGCCCTCCAGCTCGGCGACGAGGCCATCCTGCACGTCGCCCACTTCGACCTCGACGGCCGCGACATGCGCGTCACGCGCCAGGCCGTCAACCGCGTCAAGCGCACCGGCGCCACCACCCTCATCCGCCGCCACTCCGCCCTCAGCGAGGAGGAGATGCAGCGGATCATCGAGCGCGCCGACACCTGGCGCGACACCGAGACCGAGCGCGGGTTCTCCATGGCGCTGGACCGGCTCGGAGACCCCGCCGACGGGGACTGCCTGCTCGTCGAGGCCTTCGACGCCCAAGGGGAGCTGATCGCCCTGCTCTCCTTCGTCCCCTGGGGGAAGGACGGCATCTCCCTGGACCTGATGCGCCGCGACCGCACCGCCCCCAACGGGGTCATGGAGTTCATGGTCGCCGAGCTGTGCGCCGCGGCGCCCGGCCTGGGCGTGCGCCGGATCTCCCTGAACTTCGCCGTCTTCCGCTCCGCCTTCGAGGAGGGAGGGCGCATCGGCGCCGGGCCGGTGCTCAAGCTCTGGCGCAAGCTGCTGCTCTTCTTCTCCCGCTGGTGGCAGCTGGAGGCCCTGTACCGCTCGAACGTGAAGTACGGGCCCGAGTGGTACCCGAGGTTCCTCTGCTACCAGGACGCCGGCTCGCTCGCTCGGGTCAGCCTCGCCTCCGGCATCGCCGAGGGCTTCGTCTCCGTACCCAGCCTGCGCAAGCTCTGGGGCAACGCGCACCCCAAGGGGCTCACCGCACCCACCAGCACCGAGGGGCTGCCCTCCCTCGACTCCCTCGCCCTGGACCTCGTGGGCGTGGAGGCGGAAACGGCCTCGCGGGCCGAGCGCCTGCCCGAACAGGTCCGCGTACGCCACGACAAGATGGAGCGGATCCGGGCCGCCGGCACCGACCCGTACCCGGTCGGCATCCGGCAGCGCACCCACACCGTGGCCGAGCTGCGGGCGGCCCTTCCCGTACACCCGCCCGGCGCCCGCTCCGGGGAACAGGCCACGCTCGCCGGCCGGGTGATGCTCGTACGCGACCTCGGCGGGGTGGTCTTCGCCGTCCTGCGCGACTGGTCCGGGGACATGCAGCTGATCCTCACCCGGGACGAGAGCGGCGCCGGCGTACTCGACTCCTTCACCTCCCAGGTCGACTTCGGCGACCACGTGGTCGCGAGCGGGGAGATCGGCGCCAGCCGCAGCGGCGAGCCCTCCCTCGTGGTCTCCTCCTGGCAGCTCACCGGCAAATGCCTGCGCCCGCTGCCGGACAAGCGCAAGGGTCTCGCCGACCCCGAGGCGCGCGTGCGGCGCCGCTACCTCGACCTGGTCGCGAGCCCCGAGGCGCGGGACGTCGTACGGGCCCGCTCCTCGGCCGTTCAGGCGCTGCGCCAGGGGCTGCTGGACCGCGGGTACCTGGAGGTCGAGACCCCGATGCTCCAGCAGATCCACGGCGGGGCCAACGCGAGGCCCTTCCGGACCCACATCAACGCCTACGACCTCGACCTGTACCTGCGCATCGCGCCCGAGCTCTACCTGAAGCGGCTGTGCGTCGGCGGCCTGGAGAAGGTCTTCGAGATGGGCCGCACCTTCCGCAACGAGGGCGTCTCCTACAAGCACAACCCCGAGTTCACGATGCTGGAGGCCTACCAGGCCTTCGCCGACTACGACGTGATGCTCGACCTCACGCGCGAGCTGATCCAGGGCGCCGCGACCGCCGCCTTCGGCTCGCCCGTCGCCCACAAGGCGGGGCCGGACGGAAAGCTGGTCGTGCACGACATCTCCGGGATCTGGCCGGTCAAGACGGTGTACGGGGCCATCAGCGAGGCGCTCGGGGAGGAGGTCGACGCCGACACCGAGGAGCACGTGCTGCGCCGGCTCTGCGACCGGGCCGACGTCCCCCACACGCCCGAGGACACCCGCGGGGACGTGGTGCTGGAGATGTACGAGCGGCTGGTGGAGGAGAGGACCGAGCTGCCCACCTTCTACAAGGACTTCCCCACCGACGTCTCCCCGCTGACCCGGCAGCACCGGGTGGACCCGCGCCTGGCCGAGCGCTGGGACCTGGTCGCCTTCGGGACCGAGCTGGGCACCGCGTACTCGGAGCTGACCGATCCGGTGGAGCAGCGGCGCCGGCTCACCGCCCAGTCGCTGCTCGCCGCGGGCGGCGATCCCGAGGCGATGGAGCTCGACAACGACTTCCTGGACGCGCTGGAGTACGCGATGCCGCCGACCGGCGGCCTGGGCATCGGCGTCGACCGGCTGGTCATGTTCCTCACGGGCCTCACCATCCGCGAGACGCTGCCGTTCCCGCTGGTGCGGCGCGGCTGAACGGGTGAGGGGGAGCGCACGCCTTCGTGCCTCCCGACCTCTGCGGGGATGTCGTTGATACGTAGTAATAATGAAAAATGACGAGCCGACAGTAGGGCGACGCGTGCTCCTGCGCTCCGCCGTCTTCCTCGGAGTCGCCGCGGCCGCCGGACTGCTCACCGGCGGCGAGACCGGCGCGCCCGGCCAGAGCGCGGCGGGCGGCACCCCGGGCGCGGGCCTCGGCGCCGGTACGGCGGGCGGAGGCCTGCCGGGACCCGGGGGCGCCGCCGGACCGGGCGGAGTCCGCGCCCTGCGCCCGCAGGCGCCCGGGCAGGCCGCGTACCGGCTGAGCCCCATGACCGCCGAGGCCCCGCTGCGGCCGCCCGCCGCACGGCCCGCCGTACGGACCCGGCCCATCCTCGAACTGCCGCCCGACGCGAGCACGGCGAGCTCCATGGTGCTCACCTTCGACGACGGGCCCGACCCCCGCTACACGCCCGCCATCCTCGACACCCTCGCCCGGTACGGCGTCCGCGCCATGTTCTTCGTCTGCGGGGAGATGGCCACCGACAACCGGGACCTGCTGCGCAGGATGGCCGCCGAGGGCCACGTCATCGGCAACCACACCTGGACCCATCCGCTCATCCCCACACTGAGCCGGCCCGCCCTCGCCTCCGAGATCGCCCGCACCAGCGAGGTCGTCCAGCAGGCGGTGGGAGAGGCGCCGCAGTGGTTCCGGGCGCCGTACGGGGCGTGGAACCGGGCGGCGTTCGAGATCGGGGCCGAGCTGGGCATGGAACCGCTGGCCTGGACGGTGGACACCCTGGACTGGAAGGAGCCGGGAACCGCGACGATCGTCTCGAACGCCCTCAAGGGCGCGGCGCCCGGCGTGATCGTGCTGAACCACGACGCGGGCGGCGACCGCTCGCAGAGCGTGCAGGCGGTGAGCACCTACCTGCCCCAGCTCCTCGCGCGCGGGTACCGGATGACGACGCCGAAGCTGCCGCCCCGCTGAGGAGGGTCCTCCCCGGCGGGGCGGCAGGGTGTGCGCCCGCGCGGTGCGGCGGCGGTCCGCCGCCGCTCAGCGCGCCTCCACCATCCGGGCGAAGACGACGACGTTGCCGTCGTAGCCCCGGGCCTTGGAGTAGCCCCCGCCGCAGGTGATCACCCGCAGCTCCGCGTGCCCGTTGTCCCCGTACACCCGGGCTCCGGGGAAGGTCTCCTTCGAGAAGACCTCCACCCCGTACACCTCGAACACCGCCGTATGCCCGTCGTACCGCTCCACCTCGATGTGGTTGCCCTTGCGCAGCGAACCGAGGCCGTAGAAGACCGCCGGGCCGTTCGCGTTGTCGACGTGGCCGACGATCACCGCCGAGCCGCGCTGGCCCGGCGAGATGCCGTTGAGGTACCAGCCGGCCAGATTCGGGTCCTGCGGGGGCGGGGCCTCGATCCAGCCCTGCGCGTCCAGCCCGACCGTCATCACCGGCGCGTCCACCTTGATGTTGGGGATGCGGATGCGCTGGACCGAAGAGTGCTCCAGCGGCGCCACCTCCGGGCGCGCCTCGCCCTGCTGCCGCATCGGCTGCTCACCCTGTGCCGGCGGATCTGCCGGCAGCCGCTCGGCCGGTACCCCGACCGCCGCCGCGGCGGTCGGCTGCGGCGGCCCGTCGCCGACGTCCGCTCCGTTGCGCATCATGGCGAGGCCGCTGAGCATGACCAGTGCGAGCACGCCCCAGGGGGATCGTCTTCTCGGTGGCTGCTCGCTCTCGTCCTCGGTCATGGCTCTCCCTTCCCGACGCGGGGGTCCCGACCCGCGTTCCTGTCCCACCCCTGTACGCCCTTCCTCACGCACGCTAAGGCTGCGTGCGCAAGACGGCGATCGGTGAAGGGCGAACGGGTGGTGGCACGGCCGGAAGGGGTGCGCCCATCCAGGTATTCGTCACATAAATGCCTGACGGGTCGTGACCTGCGGATCCGTCAGCTGAGCCGCGCGGCTGTCGGCGTGTCGCTCAACCTTGCGGCCCAAAGCCGGAAATGCGCTGGTTGCGACCCGCCCCGAGGGTTCGACGTGGGAGGCGTTCTCGTCGATCTTCCCGGGCGACCGCTCCGGGGCGCTTCCCGCTGGAGGTTCCACCATGCGTGTTCTCCGCGCCCTCACCGTGGCCGCGGCGGCCGTCGTCGCCGTCGGGCTCAGTACCCCGTTCGCCACCGCGAACCCGTCGGACCCGTTGGGCGGAGCCCCCTTGGGCGGATCGCCGTCGGGCCAGGGCGGCAACGGCGGCAACGGGGGCAATGGCGGTAACGGCGGCAATGGCGGCAACGGGCCGAGCAATGTCACCGTCAATCCGTACTCCGTGCACCAGGGCTCGACGATGCAGGTCAGCGCGGCCGGCTGCCGTCACGGCGGCACCGTCTGGTCGGCCGGCAACTTTCCCCAGACGAACCTGTCGGCCGGCTCCATCGGGTTCGCCACCGTCCGGATCTTCAACCACGCCTCACCGGGCAACCACACGCTGTCCGTCAAGTGCCACGACAACAGCCTGGTCGCCACGCACCGCTTCACGATCCTGCGGGGCAACGGCGCACAGGGCGGTATCGGCGGCTCGTTCGGCCCGTCCACCGCCGAAACCGCCATCGGGTCGGGCCTGGTCGGCGCCGCGGCCCTGGGCGCGGGCGTGCACGTGATGCGCCGCCGTCGTCCGCTGCGCGGGCGGGCCTGACGGCCGGGCCCGCCCGGCCGAGCCCTTCGCCGTCCGCAGTGACCCGGGAACCGCCGGTCGCCCCGATTCCTTCCCAGGACTCGGGGCGACCGGCGGTCGGTGCTCCGGGGCGTGGAGTGTGAGGTGGGGGGTGTGGTGTGCTCAGTGGCCGCGGGTGGCGGCGCGGCGGCGCAGTACGTACGCCGTACCGCCGGCGGCCGCGAGGAAGAGCGCGGCGCCCGCGCCGAGCTCCCGGGGATCCATCCCGGCCACGCTGCCGCCCAGACCGCCGCGTACGCCGAGGGAGGCACCCCGGGAGGCCGCGGAGGCGGCCGTCGACGTGGAGGTGGAGCTGGTGGTGGGCTTGGTTGTGCCGCCGGTGATGGTGAGGTCCGCCGAACGGTTCACCCCGTTGCAGGTGAAGGTGACGGAGTAGACGGCTCCGCGCCGGGCGTCGCTGTCCACGGTCACCCGGGCGGTCTTCCCGCGTCCGATGACGACCGTGTCGAAGACTCCGGACGAGACGGTGGCTTCGGCGACGTTGCAGCCGGGGGCGGAGACCACCGTCTGGCCGCCCGGGGCGACCTGCGATGGAGTGATGGCGACGGCGAAGGGGGTGACGGGCTCGGCCGCGGTCGCGGAGGGCGCGCCGAGGGCGCCGAGCGCGAGTACGGCGCACGTGGCGCCGGCGCTCAGCAGGGCTGTGGCGTTGCTGCGTATCGCACCCATGGTTGATCTCCGGATCTCCGAGGAGCAGCCGCGGAACGGTTTCCGCACGTGGGAGGTCGTGCGCCTCGATGTCCGACACGCTAGGTCCGGGCGTGGTGACCCGCGATCAGGAACGGGCGAATGGGGCACGGACGTAGGCCGAACCGGGGACGGGAGGCCCGTCCCCGGTTTGGGTGGGGCGCGGGTGCGTGCGCCCGGGGCCCGGCCCCGCGCCTCAGCCGCCGAGCGGCAGGTGCGGGAACTGGGCGAGGAAGGGTTCGGCGGTCGCGGCGATACCGCGTCCGAACGGTGCGTCGAAGTCCCAGATCAGGAACAGCAGGAAGGCGATCAGGGCACTGAACAGGCCCGCCAGCAGCAGTTCCCGGAACGAGCGGCGGATCTGCAGGGTGAAGACCAGGCCCACCGTCACCAGTGCCCCTGCGATCAGCCCGAACCACACCACCCCCGGCATCGTCGCCCCGGCGCTCTGGCCGCGTGCGTTGCGCGCGTCGTCCGCGATCGCGACCTGGTCCACGAGCGGCTGGTACGCCTGTCCCTCGTGGTCGGTCTGCGGTTCGTAGTCCGTGACGTCCCGGCGGATACGTTCCAGCAGCTCCCCGCTGCGGTCGGTGAGATCGCCGTGGTCGGCCATCTCCTTCCACTCCGTGTCCACCACGTACGTCACGTACGCGTCGACGTCGGACCGGATCTTCTTGCGCACGTCGGCCGGGTAGACCTCGGAGCGGACGCTGATCTCGTGCAGGGCCTGGGCCTCCTGGCGCACGTACTCCTGGGCGGCCCCGCGGCCCTCCCAGACACCCGCGATCGCCAGGCCCAGCACGATCGCGTAGATCACGCCGATCATCATCGTCATGTACTCGATGACGTCCGGGGTCTCGCTGGGATCGTCGTCGTCGCCGATCCGCCGTTGGTTGATGAAGGCGATGGACAGCACCACGGCGCAGGCCGCCGCCATCGCGAGGGTCAGGACGAGCCATTCCGACAAGATGACTCCCAATCGGTCACGAAGTCTGGTGTGCGGGGCGGGTCTAGCGCGGGCGCAGCGCGACGATCGCGAGCACCGCGGGAGCCGCGGTCATCAGGGTGAAGGTCACCGGTGAGATGTGGTGCTCGGGCCGCTTCACGGCCGCCGTGTGGTAGGCGGGCCTGGCCACCGGCTTCTTCGGGGGCGGGGGCGGGGGCGTCACCACGGGGTCGGGCGCCTTCACCTGGAGCGGGGGCGGCGGCACCGGCTTCGGCGGGGCCGGCACCGGCGGCTTCGGCTGCGGCTTGGCCTGCGGAGGTGGCGGGGGCGGCGGCGTGGGCTTCGGGGCGGGCACCGGTGGCTTCGGCGGCGGCGGCGGAGGCGGCGTGGGCGTCGGGGTGGGGGTGGGGGTCGGGGTCGGCTTCGGCGGACACGGCGGGGGAGGCGGCGGCGGGCAGTGGTGTCCGCCGTGTCCGTGGTGTCCTCCGTGCCCGTGGCCGTGCTCGTGCCCGTTCCCCGGGCCGTGGCCGTTCCCGTGGCCGTCGCCCCGGTCGTCGGACGGCCCGGCGCCGTGATGTCCGCCACCCCGGACGCTCGCGGCCGCGCCGCTTCCGGTGGTCGCGACCAGCGCGAGGGCGCTCGCGCCGTCCCCGGCGTCGATCGTCGCGTAGGCGCTGCTATCAGCCACGGCCGGTGTGGCGGACAGCGCCGCCCACAGCAGGACCGGGACCACCAGCAGGCGTCTGGTACAGGCTCTGTTCACCCGGGGAGCATGGGCTCACGTGCGCCCGCGCACGCGGAGGTCAGCCGTGGTTCGCCTGAACGGGTGGCGCGGAGACCGTAGAGGTTTAAGCCACGGAATGACGAATTCCGATCATCTTCCTGCGTATTCCCAAAAGCGACTTGTCGGTTTCGGTCATTCGCTGCGGGAGGGGCCGTGGAGGCCTTTGGTGTGTGATGAAGAACGGATCACCAATTTCCGCTTTTGCTCGCTCCGTTGGGCAATGATCAGTACATTCGGCTCGGACAGGCGTCCGATCCCGGACGACCGCGCAGGACTACGGCTTGGAGACCCCGATGGAGCGCCCCGCCTGGGCCCCGCCAGGTATCGACATATCGGTGCCGAGCGTGTCCCGCATCTACGACTACTACCTGGGCGGCTCCCACAACTTCGAGGTCGATCGCCAGGCCGCCCGCCGCGCCATGGAGTTCCTGCCGGGCCTGCCCAAGATCATGCAGGCCAACCGGGCGTTCATGCGCCGCGCCGTCCGCTACGCCGTGGCCCAGGGCGTCACCCAGTTCCTCGACATCGGCTCCGGCATCCCGACCTTCGGCAACGTCCACGAGATCGCCCGGGCCGCCAGCCCCGAGGCCCGCGTCGTCTACGTGGACCACGACCCGGTGGCCGTCGCGCACAGCCGGGCCGTCCTCGCCGGGAACGAGCACACCGACATCGTCGCCGCCGACCTGCGCAAGCCGCAGGACATCCTCGCCGCCCCCGAGGTCACGCAGCTGCTCGACCTCGAACGCCCGGTCGCCCTGCTGCTCGTCGCCGTCCTGCACTTCCTGGAGGACTCGGACGACCCGTACGCCGCCGTCGCCGAGCTGCGCGACGCACTGGCCCCCGGCAGCCTCCTCGTGCTCACGCACGCCTCGTACGAGGGGATCCCGCTGTCGCAGGAGGTCGCGAGCGGCACCGTCGGCGTCTACCGGGACATCCGCAACCCGCTCGTCATGCGCAGCGGCGAGCAGATCGGCCGCTTCTTCGACGGCTTCGAGCTCGTCGAACCCGGCGTCGTGTTCATGCCGCTGTGGCAGCCCGAGGGCACCGAGGACCCGGAGGACGGGGGGACGCCCGAGGACCCGTACGCGTTCTCGGGCTTCGGCGGAGTGGGACGCAAGGCGTGAGATCCACGGCCGCGGTGCCCTCCGGCACACCGACCCCGAAGAACGAGGGGCCCGCCCAGGCGGCGGAGCCCACCGCTGCGCCGACAGGCCCGCCGACACCGGCGGGCCTGTCGGCGGGCGCGGGCCCGGCCGCACTGCGGACCGGGCTGGAGGACCGGATCGGGCGCTTCGCGACCATCTGGGGACGGGCGATCTTCCCCGTCACCGCGACCTCGCTGACCCGCGTCGAGTTCGAACAGCACCTCATACCGCTCGCCCGGACCCTCGCCGAGGCCCTGCACGCGCGGCCCTTCGACGCGGGCGTGGCCCAGCGGGTCGGGGCCGAACTCGTCGCCGTGCACTGCACCGACCCGGAGGCGCTCGCCGGCACGCTCGGCGTGGTCGAGTCGTACCTCGTGCTCTACTGCGGCCCCGACGGCGTCGGCGTGGAGGGCACCGAGGAGTACCGCTCGCGCTGCGCCCGGCTCCAGCACGGGATCGCGGCCGGATTCGCCCGCGCCCTGCGCGAGCGCACCCTCAAGGAGCAGGAGGCCATCGCCCGCTCCGCGCTGACCGCCCGCATCGACGCCCAGCAGGCCCTGCACGCGAGCGAGGAACGCTTCAAGGCGGTCTTCGAGGGCGCGGCCGTCGGCATCGGCATCGCCGACCTCCAAGGCAACATCCTGGAGGTCAACGACGCGCTGCTGCAGATGTTCGGCGGCATGGGCGGGCACATGCAGGGGCGCAACGTCAGCGAGTGGGGCCACCCCGACGACGCCCCGCACGTCTGGCGGATGTACGGCGAACTCGTCCGCGGCGAACGCGAGAGCTACCGGGTGGAGAAGCCGTACTACCGCCACGACGGGACCGTACTGTGGACCAACCTGACGGTGTCGCTGCTGCGCGACGCCGAGGGCGTGCCCCAGTACCAGCTGGCGCTGATGGAGGACACCACCGAGCGCCGGCTGCTGAACCTGCGCCTGCGCTACGAGGCCACCCATGACGCCCTGACCGGCCTGCCGAACCGGACACTGTTCTTCGAACGCCTGGAGAAGGCCCTGAGCGGGGCCGGCGGAAGCCGTTTCGGCCTGTGCTACCTGGACCTGGACGGGTTCAAGGCGGTCAACGACAGCCTCGGCCACTCGGCGGGCGACCGGCTCCTGGTGGAGGTCGCCGACCGGCTGCAGAGCTGCGCGACCGGCCCCGGCGAGGTCGTCGCACGCCTCGGCGGCGACGAGTTCGTGGCCCTGACCACCGGCTCGGACACCGAGGAGAAGGTGACCGAACTCGCCGTCCGGATCCTGTCCGCCTTGTCGGTGCCCATCCGCATCGAGGGCCGCGAGCTGTCGGTCCGCGGCAGCATCGGCATCGTGGAGGGCCCGGCCCGCGAACGCACCGCGGCGGAAGTGCTGCGCAGCGCCGACATCACCATGTACCGGGCCAAGGCGGCCGGCGGCAACCGCTTCGAGTTCGCCGACGCCGAGGCCGACGCGCGCGCCATCA
The DNA here is from genome assembly GCF_008704935.1 of Streptomyces vinaceus. NCBI lineage: Bacteria > Bacillati > Actinomycetota > Actinomycetes > Kitasatosporales > Streptomycetaceae > Streptomyces > Streptomyces vinaceus. Next base: position 1,148,513 of record NZ_CP023692.1, on the reverse strand, counting down.
CCCGGCACGGCCTCACCAACGCCCTTCCGGCGGCGCTGGAACGCGGTGAGTTCTTCATCGAGTACCAGCCGCTGGTCCACCTCCACGACGGCAGCGTCCACGGCGCCGAGGCCCTCGTCCGCTGGTCGCACCCGCAGTACGGGGTACTCGGCCCGGACCGCTTCATCCCGCTCGCAGAACGGACCGGGCTGATCGTGCCCCTCGGCCGCTGGGTCCTGGAGGAGGCCGTCCGCCAGGCCCGCAACTGGCAGCGCCAGCACGGCGGGTCGTCCCTGCGCATCAACGTCAACCTCTCGCCGACCCAGCTGCACCACCCCGGTCTGGTCGCCGACACCGTCGCGGTACTGGAGAACTCGGGCCTCGCCCCGGGCGCCCTGTGCCTGGAGGTCACCGAATCGGCCCTGATCGGCGCCGACGACGAACTCCTGGAACCGCTGCGCCGGCTCGCGGCCCTCGGTGTGGACATCGCGCTCGACGACTTCGGCACGGGCTACTCGAACCTGGCCAACCTGCGCCGTCTGCCGGTCAGCGTCCTGAAGCTGGACCGCTCCTTCACCAAGGGGATGCAGCAGCAGCCCGCCAACCCGGTCGACGTCAAGATCGTGGAAGGCATCGTCGCCCTGGCCCACAGCCTCGAACTCGCGGTCACGGTCGAGGGCGTGGAGACCGGCGCCCAGGCAGCCCAGCTCCGCGACCTCGGCTGCGACACCGCCCAGGGCTGGTACTACGCCCGCCCCGGCGCCCCCGACCGCATCCACACGCTCTCGCTCTCGGACGCCGTGCCCACCGCTTCCTGACACCCCACCCGGATCAGGACCCAGCCCCGGGCCCCAGCCCCGGGCCCCGGCCCCGAGCGCCCGGGCCGACCCCCACCGCCGGCCCGACCCGCCGGCCCCGCCCGGACAGCCCCGCCCGGACCGCCCCGGGGACGGGCCCGCCCGGCGTGGCCGGTCATTCCAGGCCGGCCTCCGTGCCTCGGCCGGGGGTGCGGACGGCGGCCAGGACCCGCTCGTACCGCCGCGCCGTGTCGGCCACGACCTCGGCGGCCACCGGCAGCCGCTCGGCCTGATAGGCGTCGAGCACCTCGTCTCCGCCGGGCCCGGTGAGGGCGGCGGCCAGGGTCCGGCCCAGGGCGGCCGCGTCGTCGATGCCGGTGTTCATGCCCAGCCCGCCGGCTATGGGGTGGACGTGCGCGGCGTCCCCGGCGAGGAAGACCCGGCCCTCGCGCATGCGGGCGGCCACGCGCACATTGACCCGCCAGGTGGAGACCCAGGTGGCATCCGTGAGCCGGATCCCCGGTATCCGCGCACGGCGCTCGAAAAGCCGTTGGAAACCCTCCGGCGAGGGCTCCAGCGGCTCGCCCCGGCCGTCCTGCTCGGGTGAGGCCTGCAACTGGAAGGAGTCCGTCCCCGGCATCGGGCAGAGCATGATCCCGGCGCCGTCCGAGGTGAACCACTGGTGCCAGAAGTCCCGGCTGAGGCCCTCGGCCCGGACGTCCCCGACGACCATCGCCGGCTCCTCCTGCGTACTTCCCTCGAGCGGGATGCCGAGGAGCGTGCGGGTGGTGCTGCGCCCGCCGTCGCACCCGGCGAGATACCGGGCCGCTATCACCGTGCCGTCCGCCAGCTCGGCCCGGACCCCGGCCGCGTCCTGGGTGATCCCTGTCAGCCGGCACCCGTATTCAACCTGCACGCCCAGGCCGGCGAGCCGTTCGCGCAGCGCCCCCTCGATCTGCCACTGCCCTATCAGCAGCCCGCCGTCGACCACGGGAGTGTCCTTCACGTGGGCCCCGTCGAAGTACTTGCGCAGGACCACCCGCTCGTCGCCGACGGCGGTCAGGGATCCGGCCACGCCGAGCCGCTCGAAAACCTCCAGGCTGCTCGGCCGGAGCCCCTTGCCGCGGGACTCGTGATGCGGTCCGGTGCGCCGGTCGATGACGCGGACGGCGGCTCCGCGCAGGGCGAGGTCGCAGGCCAGGGTCAGCCCAGTAGGGCCGGAGCCCGCGATCAGTACGTCAGTCATCGGATGTCCTCTCAGGTCGGTCCCGCTCCCGTCGATGTCTCAAGGAAAGCGGCTTCCGCCAGAAAAAGCAACCCGGTCAAGAAATTAACCGAGTCACGAACCGTGCTATCCTTTGCGGCATGGAGAAGACGACGGGTCTGCGCGAGAACAAGAAGCTCCGTACGCGCCGCCAGCTGGCGGCCACGGCGCTCGAACTCTTCCTGGAGCGGGGCTTCGACGCCGTGTCGGTGGCCGATGTCGCCGCCGCGGCGGAGGTCTCCAAACCGACCCTGTTCCGGTACTTCCCGAGCAAGGAGGACCTCGTGCTCGACCGGTTCGCCGACCACCAGGACGAGGCGGCGCGCATCGTGCGCGACCGGCCCGCCGGGCAGACGCCCGTGGGCGCGGTGCGCACGCACTTCCTGGGGGCCCTGGCCGAACGGGATCCGATCACGGGACTCTGCGACCACCCCGGGGTGCTGGCGTTCCAGCGGCTGCTCTACTCCACCGCCAGCCTGGAGAGCCGGATGTCCCACTACACCGACCGCGAGGTGGAGCTGCTCGCCGCCGTGCTGGAGGCCGAATCGGTACGGCCGCTCGCCGCCCGGCTCGCGGCGACGCATCTGGTGGCGGTCCGCCATGCGCTGGGCCGGGAGAACTACCTCCGCATGGATGCCGGCCAGAGCGCCGACGCGGCGCACCCGGCCGCCGTGGCCGATGCCGAAGAGGCCTTCGCCATGCTGGCCGACGGCCTCGACAGGACACTTCCCAGAGCCGAGGCCGAACCCAGACCCGAGGCCGAACCCGGCGCCGAGGCCGCTCCCGGCGCCTGACGGCCGGCGGGGCGCACCGCACAGGGCTCTGCGGCCTCAGCCCAGCAGGATGCGCCTGAGCTCGCGGGCGGCGCGCGGGGGAGCGACGTCCGTACGGTGCGCCAGGGCGATGGTGCGGCGCAGCGGAGAGCCCGCCAGCGCGGTGGCGCGCAGCCCCGGGCCGCCGTGCTCCACGACCATCGCCGGGACCACCGCCACGCCGAGCCCCGCGCGCACGAAGCCCAGTACGGCGTCCATCTCCCCGCCCTCCACCGTGAACACCGGCTCGAAGCCCTCCGCCCGGCAGGCGGCCACCGTCAGGTCCCGCAGGTCGTAGCCGTGGCGGAACATCACCATCGGCTCGTCGCGCAGCGCGGACACCGTCAGCGGCCCGCCGCCCGCCGGTGGCGGCAGCTCCGCCGAGGAGACCACCACCAGGTCCTCCGTCAGCAGCTCCACCGTGGTCAGCGCCGGGGCCGAGGGCGGCAGCGGGAGCGCGATGAGCGCCAGGTCCAGGGCCCCGCGCGCCAGTTCCCGTACGAGGTCCAGCGAACCGCTCTCCTCGATCAGCAGCTCGATCCCCGGATGCGCGGTGTGGAAGGCGCGCAGCACGCCGGGCAGCAGCCCCGTGCACACGCTCGGCGTCGCCCCCAGCCGGACCCGCCCCCGCCGCAGCTGCGCCAGCTCCTGTACCTCCAGCCGTGCCGTGTCCGCGTCCGCCAAGATTCGCCGGGCCAGCGGCAGCAGCACCTCGCCCGCGTCCGTCAGCGCGATGTTCCCGCGCGCCCGGCTGAACAGTTCCGCCCCCAGCTCCCGTTCCAGCGACTTGATCTGCTGCGACAGCGACGGCTGGGCGACGTGCACCCGCTCCGCGGCCCGGCTGAAGTGGCGGGTTTCGGCGACGGCCACGAAGTACAGGAGCTGCTGGAACTGCATCGCCCCAGGATACGCCGCCCATAGGAAGCCCCTATTGACATAAGCGCCATCATGTCTTGGACCTCTCGGGACTTTGGTCCTTACCTTCGATGGCATGGCTCTGGCAACGCGGACGGGCCGACGGCCGTCCACCACGCGCACGCTCTGGGACTCCACCGTCGGCAAGAAGTCCGTGATGGCGGTCTCCGGGCTGATCATGCTCGGCTACCTGGTCGTCCACATGCTCGGCAACCTCAAGATCTTCTTCGGGGCCGGCGAGTTCAACGGCTACGCCCACTGGCTGCGCACCCTCGGCTCCCCCTTCCTCCATCACGAGTGGGCCCTGTGGATCGTGCGCGTGGTGCTCCTCGCCGCGGTCGTCGGCCACGCCGTGTCCGCGTACCAGCTCAGCCGCCGCGACATCAAGGCCCGCCCGGTGAAGTACGCCCACAAGCGCCGCCGCGCGAGCTACGCCACCCGCACCATGCGCTGGGGCGGCATCATCCTGGCCCTGTTCATCGTCTGGCACCTGCTCGACCTCACCACGCTCACCGTCAACGAGCGCGCGTGGGCCGGCCACCCGTACGAGAACGTCCTCGCCACCTTCTCCACCTGGTACGGAAACACGATCTACATCGTGGCGATGGCCGCCGTCGGCCTGCACGTCCGGCACGGCTTCTGGAGCGCCGCCCAGACCCTCGGCGCGGGCAACGCCCGCCGCGACCGGGCTCTGAAGTTCCTCGCCAACGCCCTCGCCCTCGTCCTCTTCGCGGGCTTCGTCTCCGTCCCCGTCGCCGTCATGACCGGAGTGGTGAGCTGACATGAGCAACGACCCCGCACACACCGACCACACCCACACCGACTACACCCACTACGCCACCGGCGAGCCGATCTCCGACACCAAGGCCCCCGAAGGCCCCATCGCCGAACGCTGGGACCGCCGCCGCTTCGAGGCCAAGCTCGTCAACCCGGCCAACCGCCGCAAGCACACCGTCATCGTCGTCGGCACCGGCCTGGCCGGCGGAGCGGCCGGCGCCACCCTCGCCGAACAGGGCTACCACGTCGTCCAGTTCTGCTTCTCCGACTCCCCGCGCCGGGCCCACTCCATCGCCGCGCAGGGCGGCATCAACGCCGCCAAGAACTACCGCAACGACGGCGACTCGGTGCACCGCCTCTTCTACGACACCGTCAAGGGCGGGGACTTCCGCGCCCGCGAGTCCAACGTCCACCGCCTCGCCCAGATATCGGTCGAGATCATCGACCAGTGCGTGGCCCAGGGCGTGCCCTTCGCCCGCGAGTACGGCGGCCTCCTCGACACCCGCTCCTTCGGCGGCGTCCAGGTCTCCCGCACCTTCTACGCCCGCGGCCAGACGGGCCAGCAGCTCCTCCTCGGCGCCTACCAGGCGCTGTCCCGGCAGATCGCCGCCGGAAACGTGGAGATGCACGCCCGCACCGAAATGCTCGACCTGATCACCGTCGACGGCGTGGCCCGCGGCATCGTCGCCCGCGACCTCGTCACCGGGAAGATCTCCACCTACTACGCGGACGCCGTCGTCCTCGCCTCCGGCGGCTACGGCAACGTCTTCTACCTCTCCACCAACGCCATGAACTCCAACGCGACCGCCGTCTGGCGGGCGCACCGGCGCGGCGCGTACTTCGCCAACCCCTGCTTCACCCAGATCCACCCCACCTGCATCCCGCGCACCGGCGACCACCAGTCCAAGCTCACCCTGATGAGCGAGTCCCTGCGCAACGACGGCCGCATCTGGGTCCCCAAGGCCCAGGGCGACACCCGCCCCGCCGCCGAGATCCCCGAGGACGAGCGCGACTACTACCTGGAGCGGATCTACCCCTCCTTCGGCAACCTCGTACCCCGCGACATCGCCTCCCGCGCCGCCAAGAACGTCTGCGACGAGGGCCGCGGCGTCGGCCCCGGCGGCCAGGGCGTCTACCTCGACTTCGCGGACGCCATCCGCCGCATGGGCCGGGACAAGGTCGCGGAGAAGTACGGGAACCTCTTCGACATGTACGAGCGGATCACCGCGGAGAACCCGTACGAGGTCCCCATGCGGATCTACCCCGCCGTGCACTACACGATGGGCGGCCTGTGGGTCGACTACGACCTCCAGACCACCGTCCCCGGCCTCTTCGCGATCGGCGAGGCCAATTTCTCCGACCACGGCGCCAACCGCCTCGGTGCCTCCGCCCTGATGCAGGGCCTCGGCGACGGCTACTTCGTGCTCCCCTCCACCATCAACGACTACCTGGCCCGCCATCCGCACCAGGACGCCGTCGACGACACGCACCCCGAGGCCGCGGCCGCCGTACGGGAGGTCCGCGACTGCCTCGCCAAGCTGCTCGCCGTGGACGGCGACCGCACCCCGGACTCCTTCCACCGCGAGATCGGCGAGCTCATGTGGGAGTACTGCGGCATGTCCCGCACCGAGGCGGGCCTGCGCAAGGCCCTCGCCCGGATCCCGGAGATCCGGGAGGAGTTCTGGCGGCGCATCAAGGTCCCGGGCACGGGCGAGGAGTTCAACCAGTCGCTGGAGAAGGCCAACCGCATCGTCGACTACCTGGAGCTCGCCGAGCTGATGTGCCTCGACGCCCTCCACCGGGCCGAGTCCTGCGGCGGCCACTTCCGCGAGGAGTCCCAGACCCCGGACGGCGAGGCCGCCCGCCGCGACGAGGAGTTCGGCTACGCCGCGGCCTGGGAGTACCAGGGCACCGGCGCGGCCCCCGTCCTGCACAAGGAAGACCTCGTCTTCGAGTACGTCCACCCCACCCAGCGGAGCTACGCATGAGGCTCAACCTGCGCGTCTGGCGCCAGCAGAACCCCGACACCCCCGGCGCCATGGTCACGTACGAGGTCGACGGCATCTCCCGCGACATGTCCTTCCTGGAGATGCTCGACACCCTCAACGAGGACCTCATCCTGCGCGGCGAGGACCCGGTCGCCTTCGACCACGACTGCCGCGAGGGCATCTGCGGCGCGTGCAGCCTCGTGATCAACGGCGACGCCCACGGCCCCGAGCGCACCACCACCTGCCAGCTGCACATGCGGTCCTTCGCCGACGGCGACACCATCGACGTCGAACCCTGGCGGGCCGCGGCCTTCCCGGTGGTCAAGGACCTCGTCGTGGACCGCGGTGCCTTCGACCGGATCATCCAGGCCGGCGGCTACATCACGGCCCCGACCGGATCCGCCCCCGAGGCGCACGCCACCGCCGTGCCCAAGGCCGACGCCGACTCCGCCTTCGAGCACGCCGAGTGCATCGGCTGCGGGGCCTGCGTGGCGGCCTGCCCCAACGGCTCCGCGATGCTCTTCACCTCCGCCAAGGTCAACCACCTGAACGTGCTGCCCCAGGGTTCGCCGGAGCGGGAGACCCGCGTGCTCGACATGGTGGCCACCATGGACGACGAGGGCTTCGGCGGCTGCACCCTCACCGGCGAATGCGCCACGGCCTGCCCCAAGGGCATCCCGCTGCCCTCCATCGCCGCCATGAACCGCGAATGGCTGCGGGCGGTCCGCAAGCACGGAGGAAGCTGAGAAGTGGCTGTGAGACGGGGATAACGGACCTCAGACCCTTGCGTGAAAGATGAACGAAGTGAAAGGTGAAGGTGAACGAGGCATCCGCCCCTGCCTGCCGGACGGCGCCGCACCCCCGCACGCCGGGTGCCGTCCGCATCCTCGGGTGCCGCACACCGGCGCCGTCTCGCGAGGTCGTATATGCAGGGCCTGTCCCGTCTCCCCCTCCCCGACGGCCTGCGCCGGATCGTACGGACGCTGCGCCGCCCCGCCGGCGTACCGAGACAGCCGGACGCCGCCCAGCGGGAGCGCACCGGGAGCGGCGGCCGGGTGGCGCCCCCGCCCGGCCGGGCCCGTGAGGACGAGCTCCTGGCGCGGGTGCCGGGCCTGGTGCGCCACCGCGGCCGGCTCTCGCGGGTCCGCGACGACCTGCTGCCCGCCGGAGCCCGGGACGCCAACCTGAGCGCGGTCGCGGACGCACTGGACGCGGCCGCCGTCCCGTACGGGCTGGTCCCCGACGGGGAGCTCCGGCACCGGGTGGCCATCGCCCCGGGCGACCGCGCGGCCGCCCTGAAGGCGTGTGCCGCGGCCTTCACCGGTCTCCCGGTGTACGCGCGCCTCCTCGGCGAGGGCGCGGGTGCGGGCGGCGACGGCAGCGGGGCCGGAGCGTTCCCGGAGGTCCTCGCCGAACTGCTTCCCGAGGCGGTCGCGGCCCAGGAAGGCTCGCCCGCCGAAACATCCGGCACTTCCCGCACCCCCGACACCCCCGACACCCCCGACACCCCCCACCCCAAGATCAAGGGCATCCGGCTCTTCCAGCCGGTCGTCACCTCCGGCCGGACCGTGGCCTACGGCCCTGAAACCGGCTGTGACCTGGAGTTCTGGGAGGCAGCCGACTCCGGCACCGGCGCCGTCGCCGGACTGCGCGAGACCCCTTACGGCTGGTGGGTGCCCACCCTCGAAGCCACCTCCACCCGCCGCGTGGGCGATCGCGACCACCCCGTCGTCGACGCCTTCGCGGGCCGCTTCCCCGACGACATCGACTTCCCCGTCGACGCCGTGATCACCTGGGTCGACGCCTCCGACCCCGCCTGGCGCCGCCGCAGGGACCGCGCCGCCGCCGGTGTCACCGGGAGCGCCCCCGTCGACCACGCGGAGAACCGCTACCGCGACCGCGGGGAACTGCGCTACTGCCTGCGCTCCATCGCCGCCCACGCGCCCTGGATCCGCCGCGTCTTCATCGTCACCGACGACCAGACCCCGCCCTGGCTGGCCGGCGACCACCCCCAGGTCACCGTCGTCGACCACCGCGAGCTGTTCGCCGACCCCGCCTGCCTGCCCGTCTTCAACTCCCACGCCATCGAGAGCCAGCTCCACCGCATCCCCGGCCTCGCCGAGCACTTCCTCTACTTCAACGACGACATCTTCCTCGGCCGCCCGCAGCGCCCCCAGAACTACTTCCTCTCCTCCGGTCTGCCCAAGGTCTTCCACGACCGGCGGGCCGTGGACCCCGCCGCCCCCGGAGACGGCGACGACGTCTTCACCGCCTCCCAGAAGGCGACCCGCCACGCGGTGGAACAAGCCGTCGGCCGGACCTACCCGCACATCCTGGCCCACACCCCGTACCCGCTCAGCCGCACCCTCTTCACCCACGTCGAGGAGCGGCTGCCCGGCCGGCTGGCCGCCATCGGCCGCTCGGTCTTCCGCAGCGCCGACGACCTCGCCCCCGTCACCCTCGCCTCCCACCTGGCCCTCGCCGACGGCCGCGCCGTGGAGGGCGAACTGCACCACGCCTACGTCAGCACCGGCCGCGCCGAGGAGATCGACCGGCTGCCCGCCCTGGCGGCCGACCGCCGGGCCGACGCGTTCTGCCTCGCCGACGACGACACCGCCCCCGGACTGACGCCGCAGGAGCAGCAGCGCGCGGTGACCGCCTTCCTGGAGGCCTACTTCCCGGTGCCCTCGCCCTACGAGAGGTGACAACGCCGCGCGGGACCTCGGCCGATCGGCCGATCCGATCGGCCGACCGGGCGCTCGTGGCGGCCGTACGCCGCGCCGCGCCACGGAGCGGTCCGGCCGGTGGGGGACAGTGGGCCCCATGCCACAAGCCCCCGCCGGGTCCGGACCGCGCCGCCGCACCCTCCTGGCGGCCGCCGCCCTCACCCCGCTCGCGCTGGCCGGCTGCTCCTCCCCGGACCCGTCCGGGAGCGCCGCCCACGGCCCGCACGGCGTGCCCAAGGACGCCCTGGTGATGCTGGTCCGGCACGCGGAGAAGCCGTACGCCGGGGACCTGGGCGAGGACGAGGACGGCAACGAGGACCCCGGCTCCCTCGCCGGGCGCGGCCGCCGCAGGGCCGAGGAGCTGCACCGCCTCTTCCCGCCGGCCGGCGGCTCGACGCTGCCGCGTCCCACCGTCGTCTTCGCCGCCGGCGGCCCGTCCGGAGCCGGAGGGCGGCCCCCCGCCCGCTGCCGCCAGACCGTCGAGCCGCTGACCACCGCCCTGCACATCCCCCTGCGCTCCGAGTTCGGCGTCGGCGCCGAAGAGGCCCTGGGGCGGGCCGTGCTGGCCGCCAAGATGCCCGTACTCGTCTGCTGGGAGCACACCGGCGTCCCCCGCCTGATCCACGCGCTCGGCGCCCACCAGGTCCTCGGCGTCCCCGCGAGCTGGCCCGACCGCTACGACCTGGTCTGGGAGTTCACCCGGCGCCAGGGCAGGTGGAGCTTTCGCGAACTCGCCCAGCACCTGCTCCCGGGCGACGCCTGAGGGCCGTCCCGTAATCCGCCGCGCGCCCGCCGGGGATGACGGGACGGCCCTGAGGAGTCACGGCCGCACGGCCCCCAGCGCCCGCGCGAGGTAGCCCGCCGTCCGGCCCACCCCCGTGGCCGCGACCTCCGCCGGGGTGCCCGCCGCGACGATCCTGCCCCCGTCCGTACCGCCGCCCGGGCCCAAGTCGATGACCCAGTCCGCGCCCGCCACCACCTCCATGTCGTGCTCCACGACCACCACCGAGTGCCCGGCGTCCACCAGGCCGTGCAACTGCCGCAGCAGCACCCGCACATCCGCCGGGTGCAGCCCGGTCGTCGGCTCGTCCAGCACGTACAGGGTGTGGTCGCGGCGCCGGCGCTGGAGCTCCGTCGCCAGCTTGATGCGCTGGGCCTCGCCGCCCGACAGCTCCGTGGCCGGCTGTCCCAGCCGCAGGTAGCCCAGCCCGATCTCCTCCAGCGCCCGCAGGCTGCGCGCCGCCGCCGGGACCGCCGCGAAGAAGGCCGCCGCGGACTCCACCGTCAGGCCCAGCACCTCCGCGATGTTCAGCCCCTCGTACCGCACCTCCAGGGTCTCGGTGTTGTACCGGGCCCCGGCACACTCCGGGCACGGGGCGTACGTGCTCGGCAGGAACAGCAGCTCCACCGAGACGAACCCCTCGCCCTGGCAGTTCTCGCAGCGGCCGCCCGGCACGTTGAAGGAGAACCGGCCCGCCTTCCAGCCGCGCGCCCGCGCCTGCGGAGCCTGCGTGAACAGCTTGCGCACCACGTCGAACAGTCCCGTGTACGTGGCCAGGTTGGAGCGCGGGGTGCGGCCGATCGGCTTCTGGTCCACCTCCACCAGCCGCCGCACCGGGAACGCCGGATCCGCGATCCGCTCCCCGACCTCGCGGGCGAGCACCTGGCCCACCAGCGTGGACTTGCCCGACCCCGACACGCCCGTGACGGCCGTGAACACCCCGAGCGGGAAATCGGCGTCCACGCCCCGCAGATTGTGCCGCTCGACGCCGGTGAGGCGGACCGATCCGCCCGCTGCCCGCACCGGCCGCCGCCCCGGCCCCGGCTCCGCGCCGCCCGGCCCGAACAGGTGCCGCGCCGTCGCCGACTCCGCCACGCCCGCCAGCTCCCGCGGCGGACCGCTGTACAGGACCCGTCCGCCGTGTTCCCCGGCCAGCGGACCCACGTCCACCAGCCAGTCCGCGTGCCGCACCACGTCCAGGGCGTGCTCGACCACGAACACGGTGTTCCCCGCCGCCTTGAGGCGGTCCAGTACGCCGAGCAGCGCCTCGGTGTCGGCCGGATGCAGCCCGGCCGACGGCTCGTCCAGCACGTACACCACCCCGAACAGCCCGGACCGCAGCTGCGTCGCCAGCCTCAGCCGTTGCAGTTCACCCGCCGACAGGGTCGGTGCGGTGCGGTCCAGGCTCAGGTAGCCCAGCCCGAGCTCCACGACCGGCCCGATCCGGGCCCGCAGGTCCTCGGCGAGCACCCGCGCCGCCTCCCCGTCCAGGGACGCGGAGGCCAGTACGGAGTCCAGGGCGGTCAGCGGCAGCGCCGCCAGCTCCGCGATCGTACGGCCCGCGAAGGTCACGGCCAGCGCCTCGGGCCGCAGCCGCCGTCCCTCGCACACCGGGCACGGGGAATCGGTCAGGAACCGCTCCGCGCGCGCCCGCAGCGTCGCGCTCTTGCTGTCCGAGAAGGTCCGCATGACGTAGCGGTGGGCGCTCATGTACGTTCCCTGGTAGGGCCGTTGGATCCGGTCCGCGTCCCGCACCGGATGCACCGTGACCACCGGCTGCTCCTCGGTGAACAGGATCCACTCGCGGTCCTTCGCCGCCAGCTCCCGCCAGGGCGCGTCCACGTCGTGACCGAGCGCCTCCAGGACGTCCCGGAGGTTCTTGCCCTGCCAGGCCCCCGGCCAGGCGGCGATGGCGCCCTGACGGATCGACAGGTCCGGGTCCGGTACGAGGAGTTCCTCGCTGGTGCGGTGGATGCTGCCCAGCCCGTGGCAGGAAGGGCAGGCTCCGGCGGCGGTGTTGGGGGAGAAGGCGTCGGAGTCCAGCCGTTCGGCGCCCGGCGGGTAGGTCCCGGCGCGCGAGTACAGCATGCGCAGGGAGTTGGACAGCAGGGTCACCGTCCCCACCGAGGACCGCGTGCCGGGGGAGGAGCGCCGCTGCTCCAGCGAGACCGCGGGCGGCAGCCCGGTGACGGAGTCCACCTTCGGGGCGCCGATCTGGTGGATCAGGCGGCGGGCGTACGGGGCCACCGACTCGAAGTACCGGCGCTGGGCCTCGGCGTAGAGCGTGCCGAAGGCCAGCGAGCTCTTCCCTGAGCCGGAGACCCCGGTGAACACGGTCAGGGCGTCGCGCGGGATGTCCACGTCGACACCGCGCAGATTGTGCTCCCGGGCACCCCTGACCCGTACGAAGGGGTCGTGCTGGACTTCGGATGCGGTGGAGTGGTGCATTCGCCCCAGTTTACGGGCCGCTACCCGGGGCCGCTCCCGGCCCGCCCCGGCCCGCTCACGGTCAGGCCCCGGCCAGCCCCGCCAGCCGCTCGAAGGAGTCCAGCAGCGCCGTGCGGTCGTACGTGGAGGTGGTGACCAGCAGCTCGTCCGCGCGCGTCAGCTCCGCCACCTCGGCGAGCTGCGCCGCGACCTGCTCCTCGGTGCCGTGGACGTGCCCGGCGAGCCCGCCCTCGTACAGCTCCCGCTCCTTCGCGGTCATGGCCAGGGCCTCCACCTCCTCGGCCGGGCGCAGGGGCGGGAAGCTGCCCCGGGTGCGGGAGTGCGCGAGGGACCAGGCCTCGGGGACCAGGATGCGCCGGGCCGCCTCGGGAGTCCCCGCTACGGCCACCGTCCCGGAGACCATCACGTACGGCTCCGAGCCGGCGGGCGAGGGGCGGAACTGGGCGCGGTAGCGCTCGACGACCTCCACGACCCGGCTACGGGAGCGCAGGTCGCCCACCACGAGCGGCAGTCCGGCCCGGGCCGCGACTCCGGCACCCTCGCCGGTGGCCAGGACGTACGCGGGGATCCGCAGCCCCTCCGCGGGGCGGGCGTGCACCTCGGGGTACTCCCGCTGGGTGCCGTCCAGCCAGCCCAGCAGCTCCGCCAGCTGTTCCTCGAAGCGGTCGGCGTCCTGTGCGTCGCGGCCCAGAGCCCGCCGGATCCCTCCGGTGAAGCCGACCGAGCGGCCGAGGCCCATGTCGATCCGGCCGGGGAACAGCGACTCCAGCACCCCGAACTGCTCGGCGACCACCAGCGGTTGGTGGTTGGGCAGCATCACCCCGCCCGTCCCGACCCGGATCCGCCGCGTGGCCCCGGCCACGGCCGCGGCCAGCACCGCGGGCGCGGAGCCCGCGACACCGGGGACGCTGTGGTGCTCGGACACCCAGAAGCGGTGGTAGCCGAGCCGCTCCGCCGCGCGGGCGAGCTCCACGGTGTCCCGCAGGGCCTGCGGGGCCGGGTGCCCCTCGCGGGTCCGGGACCGGTCGAGGATGGAGATTCTCCGCATCACACAAGCCTGTAACGCACACGCGCCGAAAGGATTCCCTGCCTACTCTGACCCGCATGAGTGACAGCAACGACCGCCGGCCGCTGGCCGTCTTCGACATCGACAACACGCTGGCCGACACCGACCACCGCCAGCACTTCCTGGAGGGCCGGCCCCGGGACTGGGACGGCTTCTTCGGCGCGGCGCCCGCCGACCCGCCGCTGGCGCGCGGGGTGGCGCTGGCGGTGGAGCAGGCGGCCGACTGCGAGGTCGTCTACCTGACCGGTCGCCCGGAGCGGTGCCGTGCGGACACGCAGGAGTGGCTGACCCGGCACGGGCTGCCGGAGGGCCGGGTGTGGATGCGCGGGAACCAGGACCGCAGGCCGGCCCGGACCACCAAGCTGGAGGTGCTCCGGCGGATCTCCCGGGGCCGGGAGGTGCGGATGCTCGTGGACGACGACGAGCTCGTCTGCCGGGCGGCGCGCGCCGCCGGCTTCACGGTGGTGCTGGCGGACTGGGCGGCCGACGCGCCGGAGCTCAAGTCCGCCCAGGAGGGTGAGGGCCGCACCTGATCAGTCCTCGCCGTCCAGGCGGAACCCGACCTTGAGGCCCACCTGGTAGTGCGCCACGGTGCCGTTCTCGATGTGCCCGCGCACCTGCGTGACCTCGAACCAGTCCAGGTTGCGCAGGGTCTGGCCGGCCCGTGTGACGCCGTTGCGGATGGCCTGATCGATGCCCTCGGGGGAGGTGCCGACGATCTCGGTCACCCGGTAGGTGTGGTTGGACATGGGTTCTCCCGACGGTGGGGGGGCTTTTGCCTCGTTCCACGGTGCCCCAGTAAGTCCGTCTCCGCGAACTTTGCGTGAACAGTCCCGAGTGAAAGGGCCTTGACCCGCCCATTGGTCTATGCCAATTTCAAGCCATCTCCGAGACCGGACTCCAGAAGGTGACCTTCGTGAAGATGCGCTTCCTCGCCGTGTGCACGGCCCTCGCGGCCGCGACCGCCCTCACCGGCTGCAGTCAGCTGGCGGGATCGGCCGCAGGGGCGCAGAAGGTGACGCTCTGGCTGATGAAGGGCAGTGCCTCGGAGGACTTCATCGCGAAGTTCACCTCCTCGTTCGAGAAGGAGCACCCCGGCGTCGACCTCGACGTCAGGATCCAGGAGTGGACGGGCATCGGCGAGAAGGTCAACGCCGTGCTCAAGGGCAAGAGCGCCGAGAGCGCCGACGTCATCGAGGTCGGCAACACCCAGGTCGCCCAGTACATCGAGACCGGAGGCCTGTCCGAGCTCACCCTGGAGGGCCTGCGCGAATGGGGCAGCAAGGACTGGCTCAAGGGCCTCTCCGACCCGGGAAGCGTCGACGGCGCGCAGTACGGCGTCCCGTGGTACGCCGCCAACCGCGTGGTGATCTACAACAAGGACCTCTTCGCGGACGCGGGCATCAAGGCCCCGCCCAAGAACCGGCAGGAGTGGATCCAGGCCACCCAGAAGCTGGACAAGGGCGGCAGACAGGGCATCTACCTCCCCGGTCAGAACTGGTACGTCCTCTCCGGGTTCATCTGGGACGAGGGCGGCGAGCTCGCCGTCGAGACGGGCGGCGAGTGGGTCGGCACCCTCGACGACGACAAGGCCCTGGCCGGCATGGAGTTCTACAAGCTGCTCCAGGCCCTCGGCGACGGCCCCAGGAACGCCGACGAGGAGACGCCCCCGCAGTCCGAGGTCTTCGCGAGCGGCGCGGTCGCCCAGATCATCGCCCCGCCCGGCCAGGCCGCCGCCATCGAGGCCGCCAACCCGGCCCTCAAGGGCAAGCTGGGGTTCTTCCCCGTCCCCGGCAAGACCTCCGACAAGCCCGGCGCCGTCTTCACCGGCGGCTCCGACCTGATCATCCCCGAACGGACCAAGCACCGCCGCGAGGCCGTGGACGTGATCACCGCGCTGGTCAGCGAGACCTGGCAGACCGAGCTCGCCCGCACGATGAGCTACGTGCCGAACAAGGCCTCCCTCGCCCACGTGGTCGACGGCAACGAGGGGGCCGCGAGCATGGCCCCCGGAGCCGCCCAGGGCCGCGCCACCCCGAAGTCCGCCCGCTGGGCCGAGGTCGAGGGCAAGAACCCGATCAAGCCCTACATGACGGCCGTACTCACCGGGGAGGATCCGCGCCGGGCCGCCAAGGAGGCCTCCGACATGATCAGCAAGGTCCTCAGCTCCGACCGCTGACCGCGTCTTCGGCGCCCTTCGGGCGCATGCCGGGGGCGGCCGCGCCCGCCGAGTTCAGCGTTCGCACATCCAAGTGCCGCTGAGCGGTCATGTCGAATCCAGCCGGTCACGGAAGAAGTAAAGGAGCCAGGCCACACCACCTGCCGGCCTGGCTCCCGTGCCCGGATCAGGAGCCGCCATGACCATCGCACCCCTGTCCCCGTCCACCCTTCCCCCCACCGTGACCTCGCCCGTCACCCCCCTCCTCACCACCGCTGCCGTCCCCGCGGCCGCACCCGTCACGGCCCCCGCGGACCTTCCCGCCACCCCCCACTACACCGTCCGCCTCGCCCGCGACGAGGACGAGGTGCGCGCCGCCCAGCGCCTGCGCCACCTGGTCTTCGCCGGCGAGCTCGGCGCCCGCCTCGACGGACCCGAGCCGGGCCTCGACTCCGACGCCTTCGACGCGTACTGCGACCACCTCCTCGTCATCGAGGAGGAGAGCGGCCAGGTCGTCGGCACCTACCGGCTGCTGCCCCCGGAGCGCGCCGCCGTCGCCGGCCGCCTCTACTCCGAGGGCGAGTTCGACCTCTCCGCCCTCGCCCCGATCCGCCCCGACCTCGTCGAGGTCGGCCGCTCCTGCGTCCACCCCGACCACCGCAACGGCGCCGTGATCGCGCTGATCTGGGCCGGCCTCGCCCGCTACATGGACCGCTCCGGCCACAACTGGCTCGCCGGCTGCTGCTCGATACCGCTCGCCGACGGCGGGGTGCTGGCCGCCGCCACCCGCGAGAGCGTCCTCACCCGCAACCTCGCCCCCGAGGAGTACCGGGTCACCCCGCACCTGCCCTGGAACCCCGAGGGCATCACCTTCCCGCCGCGCGTCGAGCTGCCCCCGCTGCTGCGCGGCTACCTGCGCCTGGGCGCCTGGGTCTGCGGCGAGCCCGCCCTCGACGCCGGGTTCGGCTGCGCCGACCTGTACGTCCTGCTCTCCCTGCGGCGCACCAACCCGCGCTACCTCAAGCACTTCCTCTCGCTCGTCCCGGCCGCATGAGCGTCTGGCTGCCCACCTCGCCCTGCACCCCCGAGGCCTGCGCCGGCCACGAGGGGGCCCGGGCGGGCCTCGCCCGCGCGGTGCTCCGGCTCACCGCCGCCGCGGCCCTGATCCTGCTCGGGATCCTGGGCTTCCAGCCCGTACGGCTGCTCCCCACCCGCCCCCGCCAGGCGCTGGTGCGGGCCTGGGCCACGGCCCTGGTCCGGGCCTTCGGCATCCGGCTCACCGTGCAGGGGAGCCCCGGCCCGGACGGCGGCCGCCTGATCGTCGCCAACCACGTCTCCTGGCTGGACATCCCGCTCGTCGCCGCCGCCGTGCCCTGCCGGATGCTGGCCAAGAGCGACATCGGCACCTGGCCGGTACTCGGCCCGCTCTCCCGGCAGAACGGCACCCTGTTCATCGAACGCGACCGGATCCGCGCCCTCCCCGCCACCGTCGAGACCATGACCCGGGCCCTGCTGGCCGGCGACCGCGTCACCGTCTTCCCCGAGGGCAGCACCTGGTGCGGGCGCGCCCGGGGGACCTTCCGGCGGGCCGCCTTCCAGTCCGCCCTGGACGCACGGGTGCCCGTACAGCCCGTGCGGCTCGCCTATCTGCTGCCCGACGGGAGCCCCGCCGGGGCGACCGCCTTCGTCGGGGACGATCCGCTGACCGCTTCCCTGTGGCGGATCGCCCGGGCCCGCGGGGTGCGCGCCGAGGTGCGTCTGCTGCCGCGGATCCCGCCGGGCCGGCACGCGGACCGGCGGGAGCTCGCCGCCGCGGCTCAGGCCGCCGTCGCCTGCGTCCCCGTCATGCCCGTCTCCTCTCCCGTCTCCTCCGTCCCGGCCGCCACGCTACTCGCGGGCGTGCCGGCCCAGCCGAGCTCGCCGTCGGCCACCGCCAGGGACAGCGCGAAGCGCCCCTCCGCATCCGTCCACCACTGAGTCAACTCAAGACCGGCCTCGGCGAGTTCCTTCCGTACGCCTTCCTGACGGAACTTCGCGGACACCTCCGTCAGGATCTCCTCACCCGCCGCGAACGGCACCACCAGATCCAGCGCCCGGACCTTCACCACCAGCTCCGACCGGGCCCGCAGCCGCATCTCGATCCACTCGTGCTCCCGGTTCCACACCGCGACGTGCGTGAAGTCGTCGGTGTGGAAGTCCGCGCCCAGCTCCCGGTTGACCACGGCCAGTACGTTCTTGTTGAAGGCGGCGGTCACCCCCTGCGCGTCGTCGTACGCGGCCACCAGCACGCCCTCGTCCTTCACCAGGTCCGTCCCCATCAGCAGGGCGTCCCCGGGCGACAGCATCGCCCGTACGGAGGCCAGGAACGCGGCGCGCTCCGGCGGCAGCAGGTTGCCGACCGTGCCGCCGAGGAACACCACCAGCCGGGGCCCGGGGGTCTCCGGCAGCCGCAGCGGCTTCGTGAAGTCGGCCACCAGCGCGTGCACCCGCAGCCCCGGGTGCTCGGTCAGCAGCGTCCGCGCGGCGCCTTCCAGAGCGCTCGCGCTCACGTCCACCGGGATGTACGTGTCGAGCGCCGGCATGGCCTCGATCAGGTGCCGGGTCTTCTCGGAGGAGCCGGAACCCAGCTCCACCAGCGTGCGCGCCCCGCTCGCGGAGGCGATCTCACCGGCCCGCGCCAGCAGGATCTCCCGCTCGGCGCGCGTCGGGTAGTACTCGGGCAACCGCGTGATCTCCTCGAAGAGTTCACTGCCCCGGGCGTCGTAGAACCACTTGGGCGGCAGCACCTTGGGCGACGCCGTCAGCCCGTGGAGGACGTCGGCGCGCAGCGCGGTGTCGGCGGAGTGCTCGTCGAGGGTGCGGGTCAGCTGGAAGTCGCTCACGGGGCGGTCTCCTTCAGCGGGGTCAGGTCGACCCGTGTGGCACGGGCGGTCAGCAGGGTCCGGTCGGGTACTTCGCACCAGCGGGAGTCGTCGTCGTACGGCTCCGAGGCCACCACCGTGCGCTGCGCCCGCGCGTCGGCCAGGTACCAGAGCGAATCGCCCCAGGCCGTTGCGGCGATGCCGGCGCCGTCGGTGAGCAGCAGGTTCAGGCGGGAGCCGGGCGCCGCCGCCGCGAGCTCCCGCACCGGCTCGGCGAGCGCGGTGCCGAGGTCGTCCCCCCGGTGCAGCCGGTGCTGCACCAGCGCCCAGACCAGCGCGGAGTCCGTGCTCGCGGCCAGGGACAGCAGCTGCGCGGGGGGCAGGGAGGCGGCGAGCGGCGCCACCGCGTCCGGCCAGTCCCGTACCGCGCCGTTGTGGCTGAACAGCCACGGCCCGGCGGCGAACGGCGCCGCCGCGGCCTCCCCGTCCGCCCCGAACACGGTGGCGTCCCGTACGGCGGCCAGTGCGGCCCGCGTACGGACCACCCGGGCCAGATCGGCGAAGTTGGGGTCTCCCCAGACGGGCCCGGCCCGCCGGTAGCGCGCGGGGACCGGATCGCCCTCCGCGTACCAGCCGACACCGAACCCGTCGGCGTTGACCGTGCCGTGGCGCTGCCGGCGCGGCTCCCAGGACTGCCGCACGAGACCGTGCTCGGGCTCGGTCAGCAGCCGGGCCAGGGGTATCTCCGGCCCGACGAAGGCGATGTGACGGCACATCAGGCATCCCTCGCGGTCCGGAACCCGGAGAAGATCTGCCGGCGCACCGGCAGGTCCCAGTTGCGGAAGGTGCCCCGGCAGGCCACCGGGTCCACGGCGAACGAGCCGCCGCGCAGCACCTTGTGCTCGGGGCCGAAGAACACCTCCGAGTACTCGCGGTACGGGAAGGCCCGGAACCCCGGGTACGGCAGGAAGTCGGAGGCGGTCCACTCCCACACGTCGCCGATCAGCTGGCGCACCCCGAGCGGGGAGGCCCCGGCCGGGTAGCTGCCCGCCGGGGCCGGGCGCAGGTGGCGCTGGCCGAGGTTGGCGCGGTCCGGGGTCGGGTCCTCGTCGCCCCAGGGGTAGCGGGTGGAGCGGCCGGTGGCCGGGTCGTGCCGGGCCGCCTTCTCCCACTCCGCCTCCGTGGGCAGCCGGCGTCCCGCCCAGCGGGCGTACGCGTCCGCCTCGTACCAGCTGACGTGCAGTACGGGCTCGTCGGCGGGCACCGGCTCGGTCACGCCGAAGCGGCGCCGCAGCCACTGGCCGGCCTCGCGGTGCCAGAACAGCGGGGCCCCGATCCCGTGACGGTGGATCTGGTCCCAGCCCTCGGGGGCCCACCAGCGTTCGTCGGTGTAGCCGCCGTCGGCGATGAACGCCTGATAGGCGGAGTTGGTCACCGGCGCCGTGTCGATGAGGAAGGCCCCGACCTCCCGGGTGTGCGCGGGCCGCTCATTGTCCAGGGACCACGGCTCGGCCGAGGTTCCCATCGTGAACGGGCCACCGGGAACCAGGACTTCGGCGGCCGCGGGGGGCGGCCCCTGCGGAGGATCCGGTTCGGGCGCGGTCAGTACCGGCTCGCCCCGGCGCAGCTGGTGGGTGATCAGCATGGTTTCATCGTGCTGCTGTTCGTGCTGGGCGATCATCCCGAACGCGAAACCGTCGTCCAGCAGCGCGGAGCCTTCCAGCGCGGTGCGCTCCAGCAGGTCGAAGACCCGGCCGCGCACCTCGGCGGTGTAGCGGCGGGCCTCCGCCGGCCCCAGCAGGGGCAGCTTCGGCCGGTCGGCGCGAGGGTGC
The DNA here is from genome assembly GCF_008704935.1 of Streptomyces vinaceus. Classification (NCBI taxonomy): domain Bacteria; kingdom Bacillati; phylum Actinomycetota; class Actinomycetes; order Kitasatosporales; family Streptomycetaceae; genus Streptomyces; species Streptomyces vinaceus. The sequence goes on along the minus strand of NZ_CP023692.1, from coordinate 1,128,109 downwards.
TGGAACGCGTCGTAGAGCGGGTCGATCTCGGGGTGGAGGGAGTCGTGCCCGGCCACGTTGCGCAGCAGCCAGAGCTCCTCCTGGTTCCCGATGTGGGCGAGGTCCCAGACCAGCGGCGACATCAGCGGGGAGTGCTGGGCGACGAGGTCGCGGTCGCTCACGGCATCGGTGAGCAGGGCCGTACGGGCGCGGGCCGCGGTCAGGGCCGCGTGGGCCCGCTCGCGCAGGGCCGCGGGGGCCGGGCGGGCGGAGTCGGCTGAAGGCGATGCGGTCATGAGCGGGCCCCCGTCCCGGTGAGCTGCAGGTATCCGTCGTCGGCCGGGCAGCGGCCGCGCAGTGGGAAACGTTCGGTGAAGGCGCCGACCACGTCCTGGACGTGCCGGCTCGCGCCGAGCCGCGGCAGCGCCTCCACGGCGGCCCGGAAGCAGGTGGCCGCCGCCGTGCGCAGCTCCGGATCGGCCAGACCGTGCCGGGCGGCGGACTGCCACAGGGGATTGCGCGGCGAGGGCCGGGGGCCGTGGGTGTCGGCCAGGGCCTTCGCGGCCCGGTAGGCGCTCTCGGCGGCCTCGGGGTCGTCGAACAGCGCGTGGACGACGGCCACCGGGACCAGCCAGCCGTCCTCGCCGGGCTGGGCGTCGATCATCCGGAACTCCAGGTGTCCGCGCGGGCGCACCGGCGGGAACAGTGTGGTGAGGTGGTACTCCAGGTCCGCGGCGGTGGGCGGCCGCAGGCCGTCCGGGCCCGGGGCGCCGGCGCCGGTGGCTTCGGCGGCGCGCAGCCAGTCGCGGAAGGTCATGCCGCGCGGGACCGGCCACGGCCCCTCGCCTTCCGAGCGCACGCACATCACCTCGGTGTCCAGCGCGTGCCGGGTCCAGCCGGCCCGCGGCTCGGCGTCCGCCGGCGGGGCCAGCGAGCGCCGGGCGTCGATGTCGTTCCAGATCCCCTGCCGGGAGCACCGCCATCCGGCGTACGGGCCCTCGTGCGCGGGGGAGTTGGCGAAGGCCGCCACGAACACGGCGCCCAGCAGGTGCGCCAGCCGCCAGCGCCGGCCGTACCCGAGCGGCCCCGGTTCCTCGTACCCGGCGTCCACGCAGACCTGGACGGAGGCGGAGGAGCACATCATGGCGCGCCCGGCCGGGCCGGTGCGGTCGAAGTAGCTCTCCATCGCGTCGTAGCGCGGGCTGTGCAGCAGGCGGCGCAGCGGCCGGCGCGGATCGCGGCCGGTGCCGTGCAGGACCAGGCCCCGGGAGCGCAGGGCGGCCCGTACGGCGGTCAGATCGGCCTGGAGGCCGTCCACGCAGCCGGAGAGGGAGGGGGCGGGCGCGGAGCTGAGCTCCAGCTGGCCGCCGGGTTCGATGGTGAGCCGGGAGTGCAGGGGCAGGGCGCGGGCCGCGTCGTGCGCGGCGGTCAGCCGGTCGGGCGGCAGGGTCTCGCCGGGCCGTTCGGCGTCCAGTACGAGCCATTCGAGCTCGGCGCCGAGGATGCGGGGCGGGCCCGTCTTGAAACAAATGCCGTGGACGAGGTCCTCGGCGGCGGTTTCGCCGAGGGCGGCTGAGTCGCCCGGGGCCTGGGGGTCTGGTGGCGCGTACGAGTCCTGTGGCATGGCAGGGTCTCCTGTCCGCGGGTGTGACCTGACCATGCCTACCTACCCGTCCTTGTCGGCCCGAAAAGGGGGGAGCGGGCCACCGCGCGGAAAATGTCTGGCCGCGGGTGGTTCCTGCTGTCGATGATGGCGACGTGAGCAGCAGATTGCGTGAGATCGCGCGGGACAACGCGACCATCGTGGCGGCCGGCGGGTACCGGACGCGGTCCGGGCGGCAGGTCTCCCTGGCCGCCGCCCTGGCGGAGTCCAGGGCCGGAACCAGGATATATGGGCCAAACCAGGTCATTCCAGACGGGGAGCCCTCCGTCAGGCGGTACGAGACGGCCGTCGAGGTCACGGGGGAGAGCAGCACGGTCGCCGCCCGCAGGCTCGCCGCGGACGCCCCGGGCCCGGTCCGCGGGGCGTCGGTGGCCGTCTTGAACTTCGCCTCGGCCCGTAATCCCGGGGGCGGATACGTCCGCGGGGCCAAGGCCCAGGAGGAGGCGCTGTGCCGCGCCTCGGCCCTGTACGAGACCTTGCTGGAGGCCCCGGAGTACTACGAGGTCCACCGCGCGGGAAGCAGCACGTTCTACACCGACCGGGTGATTCACTCGCCCGGGGTGCCCGTCTTCCGCGACGACCGGGGCGAGCTGCTGGAGGCCCCGTTCAGGGTGGGTTTCCTGACCTCCCCGGCCCCCAACGCGGGGACCATCCGCCGCCAGGAGCCGGAGCGCGCCGCCGAGATCCCGGCGGCGCTGGCGCGGCGCGCGGAGCGCGTCCTGGAGACGGCGGCGCTTCACGGGTACCCGCGGCTGGTGCTGGGGGCCTGGGGGTGCGGCGTGTTCCGCAACGACCCGGCGGAGGTCGCCGAGGCCTTCCGGGCCCTGCTGGCCGGGCGTTTCGCGGGGGTCTTCGAGCGGGTGGTGTTCGGGGTGCTGGACCGCGATCCGGGACCACGGGAGGCATTCGAACGGGCTTTCGCAGGATTCGGCACGTAGCGGCCCGGGCGGGGCCGGGGGCGGGCGCCGCGCCCGGGACTGGGTCGCCCTGCCCGCGGACCGGGCCGGGCGCTGGGGCCGGTACGCGGAGCGGGCCCTGGACGTCCTCGGCGGCTGAGGGGCGCGGCCGCTACCGCCAGCCGTAGCGCTCGCGGAGCCGGTTCACCACCAGCTGGAACCTGCCCCGGTCCAGGGCGCACGCCTCGCGCCGCATGCCGTCCTCGTGCACGCGCAGCACCCGGTCCACGTCGACCCAGGACTCGCGCCCGGCGCCGTCCCAGGGGCCGGTGCCGATCGGCACCCACTCCCGGTCGTTGTCGTGCCGCTTGCTCGACAGCTGTACGGCCAGCAGGGTGCGCCCGCCCGCCTCCCGGGCGACGACCAGAACCGGGCGGTCCTTGCCGCGGCCGTCGTTCTCCTCGTACGGGACCCAGGTCCACACGATCTCGCCGGGGTCCGGATCGCCGTCCTTGTCGGGCGCGTACTCGGTGCGCACGGGCCCGATGGCGTGCGGATCGGCCTCGGTGGTGGCGGTGGCCCCGCCGCGGCCGGGCTGCTCGATGGGGTCGGAGCTGTGGTGGGAAAGTGCCGTCATGCGGCCGAGATTAGTGGTTCGGGCGGCCGCCGCGGGCGCGGTTCAGCCCGTGACGAGGGCCATGACGAGCCCGTCGTAGCCCTTGCTGCCGACGGTCTGGAGAGCCGTGGCGGTCAAGTTCGGGTGCTCGGCGATGAGTTCGGTGAACCGGCGGACTCCCTGGACGCGGGGGTCGGTGCTGTCCGGGTCGACGACGGCCCCGTCGCGGACGACGTTGTCGCCGATGATGACGCTGCCGGGCCCGGTCAGTTCGAGGGCCCATTTCAGGTAGTCCGGGTTGGACGGCTTGTCGGCGTCGATGAAGACAAGGTCGAACGGGGCGAGGTCCGTGAGGTGGGGCAGCAGTTCGAGGGCCGGCCCGCGTCGGATGTCGACCACGTCCGCGAGCCCGGCCCGGGCGACGTTCGCCTCGGCGACGTCCGCGCAGTGCGGGTCGACCTCCAGGGTGACCAGCCGCCCGCCGGCCGGCAGGGCCCGGGCGAGCCAGATGGTGCTGTACCCGCCGAGGGTGCCGATTTCGAGGACGGTGCGCGCGCCGCGGATGCGGGCGAGGAGGTGCAGCAGCTTGCCCTGGTTCGGGGCCACCTGGTGCGCGGGCAGCCCCGCGGCCTCGGCGTCCGCGTTCGCGGCGACCAGCGCCTCGTCCTCCTCCACGAGCAGTCCGTCGAAGTAGTCGTCGACGGCCGTCCAGGTCCGCTGCGCCATGAGCTCTCCCGATCTCCTTGACCCGTTTATGAGTTCCCAAAGGGAACTTACATGAGATCGCGCCCCTCTCGACAGGTCTCGTCTCTCAACAGGTCGTCGCGGAGGAGTCCGCGTTCGCGCGCAGGCGCTCCCGGTGTTCCCGGGCGGTGGCCATCAGCCCGTCGAGGGCGTCGCGCGTGCGGACGAGGTCGGCGATGTGGTCCGACAGCCGCGCGCGCTCCTGCGCCATCCGCGTCAGCGCGGCGTCGGAGGCCTCCTCACTGGGCGCATCCACGCACGGCAGCAGTTCGGCGATGGTCCTGCTGGACAGCCCCGCGGCGTACAGGCGCTGGAGGAACACGACCCGCTCCACCTCCTCGTCGGTGTAGTGCCGCTGCCCACTCGCGCTGCGCGTGCTGGCGAGCAGGCCCTGCTCCTCGTAGTAGCGCACCGAGCGGACGCTGACCCCGGCCCGCCCCGCGAGCTCCCCGATGCGCATCTCGCCCTCCCCGGCTGTGAGTTGCGGCACACAGCTTGCCTCTGACGTCGACGTCAGGTTTTAGCGTAGCCGCAGTGCCCGACACCCGGGCGCCGCGGACAGCAAGGAGCTTGCGGTGACCACCCTTTTCGACAGCCATCGACTCGGTGACCTGACCCTGCCGAACCGGGTGGTGATGGCCCCCATGTCGCGGGTCCGGGCCGCCGCCGGCGGTCTGGCGACACCCTCGATGGCGACGTACTACGCCCAGCGCGCCACGGCCGGGCTGATCGTGAGCGAGGGGGTGCAGCCGAGCCTGATCGGCCAGTCCAATCCGGGGACCCCGGGACTGCACACCGACGAGCAGGTCGAGGCGTGGCGCCCGGTGACCGCCGCGGTCCGCTCCAACGGCGGACGGATCTTCGCCCAGATCATGCACGGCGGCCGCGTCTCGCACCCCGACACCACCGGCACCCGGCCGGTCGGTCCCTCGGCCGTCGCCGCCGTCGGCGAGGTGTTCACCGCGGCCGGGCCGCGCCCCGCTCCCGTACCGCGCGCCCTGGCCACCTCCGAGGTGCCCGGGCACGCCCGCTCGTACGCCGAGGCCGCCCGGCGCGCCGTCGACGCCGGCTTCGACGGCGTCGAGCTGCACGGCGCCAACGGCTACCTGATCTCGCAGTTCCTCTCCTCCAACGCCAACCTGCGCACGGACCGCTACGGAGGCTCGGTGGCGGGCCGGATCCGGTTCGCCGTCGAGGCCGCGGCCGCCACCGTCGACGCCATCGGCGGGACCAGGACCGGGATCCGCCTCTCCCCGGGCGGCACGTTCTGGGGCGTCGCGGAAACCGAAGTCCCCGAGCTCTACGCGGCGCTGCTGGCCGAGCTCGCCCGCCTCGACCTGGCGTACGTCCACCTCGAAGCGACCGCCGACGAGCCCGTGCTCCTCGGTCTGCGCCGGGCCTGGCCGGGCACCCTCGTCGTGAACCCGACCCTCCCGATGGGCTCCAAGCAGACCGGCCGGGCCGACGCGGACCACTGGCTCGGGCTCGGCGCCGACCTCATCAGCTTCGGCCGCGCCTACATCGCCAACCCCGACCTGGTGGAGCGGTTGCGCCTGGGGCTGCCCGTCGCGCCCGTGGACGAGGCCACGCTCTACCAGGGCGGCGACGCGGGCTACCTCACCTACTCGGCGTACCAGCACGCGGGCTGATCCCGCCCCGGCCCCCGCGGGCAGACGGGCGAAACGGACACGGCGAGGGTTTCCGTACGGGCCGCCGGTCGTTACGGGACCAGGAAGGGAGGTCCGCCATGCCCGCACACGGACCCGAGAAGCACCCCACGACCACCGAGCTCGACGCCCGCTACAGCTCCGCGCTCAACCCCCGCCCGGGCGCCGCGGACGTCACCGCCACCGACTGGGCCGAGGCCCTGCGGCAGTTGGCGGACGCCGAGATCTTCTGGGCGTCCACGGTGCGGGCCGACGGCCGGCTGCACGTCACACCCGTGATCGCGGCCTGGCACGACGGGGCGCTGTACTTCTCGACCGGACCGGACGAGCAGAAGGCGAAGAACCTCGCCCACGACGGTCACTGCGCACTGACCACCGGGGGGAACTCCCTCACGGCAGGATTCGACCTCGTGATCGAGGGGACGGCCCGGCAGGTGGCCGATCCGGCGGCGCTGGAGGAGGTGATCACGGCGTACGAGACGAAGTACGGCCCCCACATGACCTCCACCGAGGGCACCTTCCACGGCATGGGGGACGCGATCCGCAAGGGCGGCGCGGTGGTCTTCGCGCTGCCCCCGTCCACGGCCTACGGCTTCGGCCGTGACAACGGGATCTACACGCACACCCGCTGGACGTTCTGAGCGCCCCGGGAGTGGGAAGAGCCGTCGCGGCGTTCGTCGCGACGGCTCTCCGGCGAGGGGGTCAGGGGCAGTTGGTGCGGGTGTCGCCCGGGTCCGTGGTGCAGGTGTCGGTGCCGGGACCGCCGTTCGCGCTGTCGTTGGCAAAGACTCCGTCGGTGGTGGTCAGGCGGTCGTTGCCGTAGTCGCCGGTCAAGGTGTCGTTGCCCGGGCCGCCGTTCAGGGTGTCGTCGCCGTAGCCGCCGTCGATGTTGTCGTTCCCGTAACCGCCGTAGACGGTGTCGTTCCCGTAGCTCGCGCGGACGGTGTCATTGCCGCCGAGACCGCAGATCACGTCGGTGAAGTAGCCGCCGGTCAGGGTGTCCGCGCCGACGGTGCCGACGACCGTGCAGCCGTGGGCGTTGTTCACCGAGGTCGTCGCCGCCCTCGTGTTGTTCGCGGTCGAGGGGTCCTGCTGCGTCGCGCTCACGACCGCCGTGTTCGTGACCGTGCCGGTGGACCGCGGCTCCGCCGTCACCGTGACCGTCGCGCTCGCGCCCGGGGCCAGCGAGCCGAGGGCGCAGCCGGCGCCCGTCGCCGTGGTCGTACACGTACCCTGCGAGGCGGCGGCCGAAGTGAGCGCCACCGCGGCGCCGGTGAGGGTGTCCGTCAGTGTGACGCCGGTCGCGGTGGCGGTGGAGGCCGCGGAGTTGGTGACCGTCACCGTGTAGGCGGCGCGGTCGCCGATGCTCACCGTGGCCGCCGGGGTCTGCGTCACCGACAGGTCCGCGCTCGGCGGCGGGGGCGGCGCGGTGCCGTCGCCGCCCTGGTAGCGGGCGAGGGCGAAGGCGAAGCCCGCACCGAAGCCCGCCGCGACGATCTTGCCGTCCGGCTGTACGAGCACCCCGCGGGCCTCGTCCCGGTCCTGGAAGCCCGTGACCACGAACCCGTCGCCGCCGAAGCCGGTGTCCACCGTGCCGTTGGCGTTGAAACGGGCCACGCCGAAGTCGTTGGCCTCTTCGCTGTTGGGGTCGTCGGCCTGCCCCGCGATGACGATCTTTCCGTTCGGCTGGAGCGCCAGGGCGTTGGCGCCCCCGCCATCACCGGGGAAGTGGACCGAGGTGCGCCCGCCGCTGCCGAAGCCGTTGTCGGGGCTGCCGTCGGCGTTGTAGCGCAGCAGGGCCACCCCGACCGCGCCGGAGCCCGCGGCGACGATCTTGCCGTCCGGCTGCACCGCCACGTCGTTTCCGAACTCGGTGCCGCCGAAGTCCGCGGTCACCATGCCGTCTCCGCTGAAAGTGGGGTCGAGGCTGCCGCCCGGCAGGTAGCGGACCACGCCGATGTCGAAGTTCGTGTTGCCGACGTACCCGACCGAGACGATCTTGCCGTCCGGCTGGAGGGCGATGCGGCGGGCGGTGCCCCCGGCGTCCTGCGGTGAGGTGGGGGTGAAGCCGGCGACGACCGCGCCGTCGCCGCCGAGACTCGGGTCCAGGTTCCCGGCGCTGTCGAGGCGGACCAGGGCGAAGCCCCCGCCGGCGCCCTTGCCCGCCGCGATGATCTTCCCGTCGGGCTGTACCGCCACGTCCGCGCCGTCCGCGGACCCGCCGAACTCGTCGACCCGTACCAGACCACCGTCGCCGAAGCCCGGGTCCAGGCTGCCGTCGGTGTTGTAGCGGGCCACGGAGAAGAAGCAGCAGCCGCCGCCCTCCTCCGCGACCTCGGTGGTGCCCGCCACGACGATCTTCCCGTCCGAGGGCTGGATCGCCACCGCGTTCGCCGTATGGGCGCCGCCGCCGAAGTCGCTCGTCACGGTGCCGTCCCCGGCGAAGCCGGGGTCGAGGCCGCCGGCCGCGTCGTACCGGGCGAGCGCGAAGCCGGCCTCGCTCAGGCCGACCACGACCAGCTTGCCGTCGGCCTGCCGCGCGATGTCGTGGCCCTCCGCGTAGCCGGGGAACGGGGTGACCACCCGGCCGTCCGGCCCGAAGGACGGATCCGGATCGCCGGGCGCGGCCAGCGCGGAGCCGGGCAGCGCCAGTACCAGGGCCAAGCCGAGCGCGGTGGCCAGTACGCCCGTCCTCCCGCCGGGTCCGCGGCGCCGCCGCGCGGGTCTCAGGTCTGCGTGGGTCATGGGCGTACGAACCTCCGGCCTCGCGGGGTGCAGGGAGCAGCGCACAGCTTCGTACGGGAGCCCGCCCGCGCCCCGTGAGCCGTGCCGCACTGCGCCCGTTGGGCCCGGGGAACCACCCCGGCGGGGGAGCGCGCGCGGGGTGATCGCCGGGGCGGGCCGTGCTCAGCCGGCGGTGGCGCCGAACCACTTGGGCAGGTGGCGGAGCAGATCCCCCTGGTCCTCACCCACCCACGCGACATGGCCGTCGGGGCGCAGCAGCACCGCGGGCACCGCCAGTTCCGCACTGACCTCGACGACGTGGTCGACGCGGTCCGACCAGCCCGCCGCCGAGAGCCGGCCGGTCTGGTCGAGCAGCAGGCCGCGGCCGCCGCGCATCAGCTCGTAGAGGCGGCCGCGCCCCAGCGCCACGTCCCGCATCCGCCGGCCGAGCAGTTCACGGCCTTGCTCCTGGCCATGGCCCTGGCCTTGGCCTTGGCCTTGGTCCTCGCCGATGTCGTAGCGGACGGAGATCGCGGTGATCTTCTCGATCAGGTACCGGTTGACCTCCTCGAAGTCGACCAGTTCCGCGAGCAGTCGGCGTACCGCCAGGGCGCCCGGCTCCGTCGACATCAGCTGGATCTGCGCGCGGGTGTTGTCCAGTACGTCGGCGGCCACCGGACGGCGTTCCGCGTGGTAGCTGTCCAGGAGCCCCTCGGGCGCCCAGCCGGCGATCTCGGCGGCCAGCTTCCAGCCGAGGTTGAACGCGTCCTGGATGCCGAGGTTGAGCCCCTGCCCGCCGGTCGGGGGGTGGATGTGCGCCGCGTCGCCCGCCAGCAGCACGCGGCCGACCCGGTAGCGCTCGGCCAGCCGTGTCGCGTCGCCGAAGCGGGAGAGCCAGCGCGGGGAGTGCGCGCCGAAGTCGGTGCCGGCGTAGGCGCGCAGCTGCTGCCGGAACTCGTCGAGGGTGGGCGCCGCGGCACGGTCCTCGGCCACGCCCTCGGCGGGAGTGACCACGCGGTAGACCCCGTCCCCCAGCGGCATGGCGCCGAAACGCAGCTGGGTCTTGCGGACTTCGGCCACTGCGGCGGCCACCGCCTCGGCCGGCTCGGCCAACTCCATCACGCCCAGCAGCGTCTCGACCCGGGAAGGCTCCCCGGGGAAGCCGACGCCGAGCAGTCTGCGGACCGTACTGCGGCCCCCGTCGCAGCCGACGGCGTAGCGGGCGCGCAGCCGGGTGCCGTCGGCCAGCTCGGCGGTCACCCCCTCGTCGTCCTGGACCAGTCCGACCAGCTCGCAGCCGCGCCGGATCTCCACGCCGACCTCGGTGGCGTGCTCGGTCAGCAGCCGCTCGGTGATCTCCTGCGGGATGTGGAGGACGTACGAGTGCGCCGTGTCCAGGCGCTGGGGCCAGGAGGTGCCGAGGCCGGCGAAGAAGCCGCCGACCGTGAACTGCCGACCGAGCGGGAGGAACCGCTCCAGCAGGCCGCGCTGGTCCATCACCTCGATGCTGCGCACGTGCAGGCCCTGGGCGCGCGACTGACCGGTCGGCTGCGCCTCCTTCTCCAGCACGAGCACCCGCACGCCGTGCAGGCGCAGCTCGCAGGCCAGCATCAGTCCGGTCGGCCCGCCGCCGACCACGATCACGTCCATCAAGAAGACCCCCGGTTACGTCACAAAGGCGCAGATATCACGCGAACCGAATATTTCGGAAGGTTTCTGGCCTCGGCCGACGATTGTGCGCCACGCCGGGGGCCTTGTGGCAAGCCCCCCACTGCGCTATACGTTGAGAAGGGCAAGGAGTGGGTTACCTCCTTGCCCTTCTTCGTTTCAGCGCCCGGTCAGGACCGAGGCCAGGCCGAAATCGAGGCGGTGGTCGAAGCAGTCCGGCGCGCGGTGGGCCGGGGCGCGCCGGACTGCTCCCGCCCCGACGGGCGCGTGGCCCGGGCAGGGGGAGGCGGCGGGGGAACATTGCGGCGGGGCGCCTCGTTGGTCCGGGGTCCACCGCTCTGAACCGCCAGCCGCAGGAGTGACGTGCCCGAGACCTCTTCCAGCCCCGCCGTGCCCCCTCTCCCGCCGCTCTCCGCCCAGGCAGAGCGCCTGATCGCGCTCGGAGTGCACGAGCTCGCCCGGATCCCCGCCGGTGAACTGCGCGCCTTCGCCTCCGCGCAGGACGGCGCGCCCGGGCACGGCGGTGACGTCCTGCTCGCCGTCCACCCGGACCGGGCCCCCGCCTCCGCCCTCGCCCCGCTGCTCCGCCGCGAGGACAAGCCGGGTTTCGTCGTCACCGACATGGCCGACGTGGACGGATTCGGCCCGCTCGACGCCATCGAGCTGCCCGGCGCCCCGCTGTACGTGGTCACGGGCGTCGACCGGGGCGACCACCTGTCCAACTGGAGCCCGGAAGAGGCGCTGCCCGCCCTCGCCGGGGAGCAGCGCACCCCGCTGCTGCTCACCGAGGGGGTCCACTGGGTGCTCCAGCAGCCGGCGGCCCTGGAGCGCAACCGCTGCTTCATGACCATCGGCTCCCGGCTGCGCAAGGCGAACGGCGCCCTGGACGCCCGTACCCCGGCGATCTGGATCAGCAACGGCACGGGCCGGGACGGCCGCGAGCGGCGCGCCGCGCCGAAGGTCGGCTGGTGCTGGTGGGGCAATCGCCACACCTGGCTCGGCTTCGCCTCCGCGACCGGCCGCGCGTAGTCCGGGCCGCGGGAGGAGAGGGGCGTGTTCCGGGTCACACGGAGGCGTGTCACAGGGGGGCGGGCTGCCTCGTCTTCAGGGGTGCAGGCACCGACGATCACCAAGGAGAACCCCATGGACGCGCGACTGGACTTCTTCACCGACGCGAAGCCCGGCAAGGCCTTCACCCACCTGATGTCGGCGGGCAGGGCCATCAAGGAACTGCCGTTGCCGGCCGCGACGCAGGAGCTCCTGGCGCTGCGCGTGAGCCAGATCAACGGCTGCGCGGTATGCGTCGACATGCACACGAAGGAGGCCGCCGCGGCCGGCGAGAGCGCGACGAGGCTGCACTTGGTGGCGGCGTGGCGGGAGGCCACCGTCTTCACCGAGGCGGAGCGGGCCGCACTGGAGCTGGCCGAGGAGGGGACCCGGGTCGCGGACGCGGCCGGCGGGGTCGGCGACGAGGTGTGGGCGCGGGCCGCGCGCCACTACGACCAGGAGCAGCTCAAAGCCCTGGTGCTCTTCGTCTCCTTCATGAACATGGTGAACCGGCTCAACGTCATCACCCGGCAGCCGGCCGGGAATTACGTGGCCGGGCAGTTCCACTGAACCACGACGGGGCGACCGGACGACGGGACGACAGGGAGATCGGCGTGAGCAAGGTCGAGGAGTTCGAGGAGCTGCGCCCGCTGCTGTTCTCGATCGCCTATCGGATTCTGGGCAGTGTGGGCGAGGCCGAGGACGCGGTGCAGGAGACGTGGCTGCGCTTCGACGGCTCCTCGACCCGGCCCACCTCGACCAAGGCCTTCCTCTCGGCCGCGGTGACGCGGATCGCGATCGACGTACTGCGCTCCGCCCGGGTGCGGCGCGAGGAGTACGTCGGCCCGTGGTTCCCCGAACCGCTGCTGAGCGATCCGTACGAGGACCCCGCGCGGGCGGTGGAACTCGCCGATTCCGTCTCGATGGCGGTGCTGCTGCTCCTGGAGCGGCTCAGCCCGCTGGAACGGGCCGTGTTCGTGCTCCGGGACGTGTTCGCCTTCGGCTTCGACGAGATCGCCGCCGCGGTGGGGCGCTCCGAGGCGGCCTGCCGCCAGCTGCTCGTACGGGCGCGGCGGCACATGCAGGCGGGGCGGCCGCGCTTCGAGACCGCCCGCGCGGAGCGGGAGGAACTCGCGGCGCGGTTCTTCGAGGCCCTCCGCGAAGGCGACGTCGGCGGCCTGCGGGAACTGCTCGCCGCCGACGTGTCGATGGTCGGTGACGGCGGAGGCAAGGCCCCGCAGCTGGCCAGGGCCGTCGTGGGAGCCCAGAACGTGGCCCGGCTGCTCGCCGCCGTCTACCCCCGCCTGACGGGGCTGGGGCTCACGTTCGAACCGCAGGAGATCAACGGCCAGCCGGGCGCCGTCGTCCGCGACCGGGACGGCAGGGTGCTCCAGACCCTGGCCCTCGACGTGCTCGACGGGCGGATCCAGGCCATCCGATCCGTGATCAACCCCGAAAAGCTGGGGCACCTGGGCCCGGTGGCGGACGCCTGGGCCATCCACCGCGAAGCGAAGCACGTACGCCGACCCGCGTGGTGACCGCTGCGCCGCGACGCCCGGCCCCGTCGCCGCCCGGTGTGTACGCCCGGCACGTACGCCCGGCACGCGCGCCCGAGCCGGAGCACCGGCATCACGTCGGCCAGTGGCTCGTCCAGGCTTCCGCCGCTTCCGCCTGGGCGGCCAGGGAGAGGAGGAGGGGCTCCGAGTCGGCCGGGCCCAGGAGCTGGGCGCCGAGGGGCAGGCCCGCCGAGGTGAAGCCCGCCGGGATGTTCACCCCCGGCCAGCCCAGGACGTTCCACGTCCAGGCGTACGGGCACGCCGCGATCATCGCCCGGTCCGTGGCCATCGCCCCGAGGCCCGCCAGGGCGCCGATCCGCAGCGGGGGAGTGGCGGTCGTGGGGGTCAGGACCACGTCGAACCGGCCGAAGATCTCCCCGATCCGCCGCCGCAGCAGGGTTTCCGCCCGCCGCGAGGCCCGCAGCGGCAGGCCGCCGAGGATCCGGCCGGTACGCACCGCCCCGTGCGTGCGCGGGTCCAGCAGCCCGGGATCCGGCACCCGGGACGCCCAGTCCCGTACGCCCCCCGTCGCGCGCGGGACGAAGGCCAGGCCGATCCGGCCGTAGCGCGGATCCTCCGGTACCACCTCGTGCCCCAGTGACTCCAGCCGCCCGGCGAGCCGCTCCACCGCGGAACGGACCTCCGGATCGAGGGACTTGGGCGTCGCCGTGAAGGCCATCCCGAACGACAGGGCGATGCGCAGCCGTCCCGGTGGGCGGCGGACCGCCTCCACCGCCGACACGGGGGCCGCCGGGCGGTGCCGGTCCTGGGGGTGCTGGCCGCTCGCGGCGTCCAGCAGGAGCGCCGCGTCGGCGACGCTGCGGGCCAGCACGCCGTTGACCGTCAGTCCGTGGAACGATTCGGGCTCGGGCCAGGTGGAGACGCGCCCGCGCTGCGGTTTGACGCCCACCAGGTGGGTCCAGGCGGCGGGGATCCGTACGGAACCCGCCCCGTCGGAGCCGAGCGCCGCCGGGACCAGCCCCGCGGCCACGGCGGCCGCCGAGCCGCCGGAGGAACCGCCGGGCGTATGGGCCGGGTTCCACGGATTGCGGGTGTCGCCGAACGCGGGGCCCTCGGTGCACGGCCACTGCCCCAGCTCGGGCGTCTGGGTCTTGCCGATGACGATCGCACCGGCCGCGCGCAGTCTGCGTACGGCCTCGCTGTCGGCGGTCTTCGGCGGGAACTCCCCGGCGCAGCCGAAGGCGGTCGGTTCCCCGGCCACGTCCATGTCGTCCTTCACGGCGACCGGTACGCCGAGCAGCGGCAGCCGCTCGCCGGCGGCCAGGCGCCGGTCGGCCGCGTCCGCCTCGGCGAGCGCGGCCTCGGTGCGTACGATCCGGAAGGCGTTGAGCACGGGCTGCGCGGCCGCGATCCGCTCCAGCGCCTCCTCGGTCAACCGGCGTGCGCCGACAGCTCCTTCGGCGAGCGCCCGCGCCGTTTCCACCAGCCCGGAAGAGACGGCCGGAGCCTTCGTGCCTGACGGCGTCACCGACATCGGAACCTCCCCGCTACCGCTCGGTGGGTCCGAAGGTAACGGGGAGGCCCCGAGGGTCACTGGAGCGGCCGTATCCACCCCTCCAGCGAGGCCATGAACCCGTCGAAGTCGTCCCGGTGGATGGTGTGTCCGGCGCCGGCGACCGACCGCACCTCGAAACCGCGCTCCTCCAGCAGCGCCGCCCGCTCCGGGGAGATCAGGAAGCTGGGGTCGGCGAGCTGGACGAGCGAGGGGACCACCGGCGCCGTCGGCAGCAGGTCCGCACCGAACAGCGGGCCCAGGCCGAGCGCCGTTGCCTCGTCCCACACGGCCAGGGTCTCCAGCTCGATGTCGACGTCCGCCTCGTCCCAGCGCGGGTTCATCGCCCGGATCTGCTCCCGGGGCGCCGACTTGAACTGCGCGAACAATTCCGGGCCCATGCCCTCGGCCGGGCTCGCCATATGCCAGGCCGGGTCGGAGAACACCGCCCGCCGAGGCTTCAGCCGGTCCACGGCCAGCGAGAGGGTCAGGCCGCCCAGCGAGTGGCCGATGGCGAGGTCGGCCCCGGCCGGCAGGGTCTCGACCACGTCCTCGGCGAAGAGCTCCGGGCCGTACTCGCCCCGCCCGCTGGCGCCGTGGCCGCGCAGGTCCACGGCGATCACGCGGTAGCCCCGCTCGGCGAGGGCGGGACCGACCCGGCGCCAGGTCCGGTGGTCGGCCATCATGCCGTGGATCAGGAGCGCGACGCGGTCGCCGTCGCCCCAGGTGTGGGTGTGCAGCTGCACGGTAAAGCCTTTCTGGGAGGGTTCTCGGAGGATCGGTTCCCGGACGGATCTCGGGCGCGTTCCCTGCGGTCGCGGGGGAGTCCCCGGGAACTCAGCGCACGCTGCGGATCGGCTTCACCGCAAGGGCGCCCGCCACCGCCAAGGCCGCCGCGACGATGAACAGCGCGGTGTAGCCGCCGCTCACCGACACGATCACCGAGGCGATGAACGGCGCGATGATCTGCGGCCCCGCGTTGGCGATGTTGAGCACGCCCATGTCGCGGGCCGCGTCCTGCGCCTTCGGGAGCACCATCGTCACGAGCGCCGTGTCCACGGCCATGTACGAGCCGAACGCGAGCCCGTTGACGGCCGCGAAGGCCAGCATCGCCGTCCAGCTGTCCGACACGGCCGGGATCACGAGCGCGAGGGCCGACAGCAGGGCGGAGGCGCCGACGAAGAGCTTGCGCCGGTCGAGCCGGTCGGACAGGTACCCGCCGAGGACCGTGGAGACCACCATGGCGACGCTGGTCAGCGGCATCAGCACCGCCACCGCCTCCTCCGGCTCCATGCCGCCGGGGAGCACGGTGTGGTCCTGGAGGATGTACAGCTGGTACCCGCTGACCGCGAAGTACCCGAGGACGAGCAGCGCCCGCCCGATGAAAGCCCAGCGGAAGTCGTGGTCGCGCAGGGCGCCGGTGAACGCGGCCAGTTGCTGCTTGACCGGCAGCGGGGCGCGCGCCGGGAGGCGCTCCTCACGGGTGCGGGCGGTGAACAGGACCGCGGCGCCCGCCACGATCGCGCCGAAGAGGAGGTACCCGGTGCGGTAGTCGTCCGAGAACGCGGCGCCGATGAGCGCCCCGAGGGTGGAGCCGAACGGCAGGCCGAGCCCGACGGCCGCGGAGGCCTTGCCGCGCGCGGAGATCGGGACCCGGTCGGGGACCACGGAGGTCAGGGCCGCCTGGTAGACGTTCATGACGGCCTGGCCGAGGCACCAGGCGATCGTGATCAGCAGGATCGTGTCGGCAGAGCCGAGCAGGAACATCGCCGGCACGGCGGCGAGTCCGCCGCCCAGGATCCAGGGATTGCGCCGTCCGCTGCGGTCGGACAGGGCGCCGGCGACCGGGTTGAAGATCGTGGCGAAGATCGCCGAGACCCCTGCGATCAGGCCGAAGTTGGAGACCTTGTTCGCCGGGTCCACGTCCTCGACCTGGAGGGCGAGCAGGACGCCGCCGACGCCGATGTAGAGCGTGTACATCGCGCTGTTCCCGATGAGCAGCAAGGGCAGCAGACCGCGCCCCGGAGCGCGCCCGGCGCTGGTGGCGGCCGGTGCGACGGAGGCGTCGTCGGGGGTGGCTCCGGTGGTTCCGGTGCCGGAGGAGGAAAGGGCCACGGTGCCCTCCTGGGCGGGTTCTTCGTGCGGATGAGGGTGGGGTGGAGCCGGGGTGCGGGATGACGGGAGGGGCTGCGGCGGGGGCGCGTCGGATCACGACAGGGCGGCGGCACGGCTGGGCACGGTCGGACACGTGCGGGAGCAACCCCGGGGAACGGGATGCGACGCCCGGGTTACACGTGTCAATGAATCGTGTAACCACTGTGTAGCATCCGTTTCCGGCCAACCGCTAGCCCTCGGACGCAACCGGTCTGGAAAGATGCCACGGCAATGTCACAGTCATCGAAACCGCCGCAGCCGGCCCCCGTGCCGACCAGCGCCGACGTGGCCCGTCTCGCCGGCGTGTCGCGCGCGACCGTCAGTTACGTCCTCAACAACGCGGAAGCCGTACGCATCAGCGAGCCGACCCGCCGCAAGGTCCGCCGGGCCGCCGAGGAGCTCGGGTACGTCCCGCACGCCGCCGCCCGCAGCCTGCGCGCCGGGCACACCCGGATCGTGCTGCTGCCCACCTCGCACGTGCCCATCGGGCCCCTCTACAGTGCCTTCCTCAACGAGCTCCAGTGGTCGCTGCGCCGCCTCGACTACACCGTGGTCCAGTACGGCAGCCTCGGCCTCAGCGGCGACGAGGCGGCCCGCGCCTGGGCGGAGCTGCGCCCGGTCGCGGTGATCTCGCTCGGCGAGATCACCCTCTCCGCGCACAACGTGGCCACCCTGAAGAGGGCCGGGGCCCGCGCGGTGATAACGATGGGCCCGGTCGGCGTCGCCGGGGCCCATGCCCTGGTCATGGACCAGAGCGAGGTCGGCGCCCGCGCCGCCGCCCACCTCGTCGACCTCGGCCACCGGCGGATCGGCGTGGTCGTCCCGCAGGAGGAGGGGCTGGAGCTCTTCTCCACGCCCCGGCTGGAGGGCGCCCGCTCGGTGGCGGGCGCCGAGATCGATGCACTGCCGATGGCGTACTCGGAGGAGTCGGCCGCCGCCCTCGCCGCCCGCTGGCGCTCCCTGGGCCTGGACGCGGTGTTCGCGTACAACGACGAGTACGCGATGCTGCTGATGCGTGCGCTGATGGACGAGGGGCTGCGGGTCCCCGAGGACGTCGCCGTCGTCGGCGCCGACGATCTGCTCATCGGCAGGCTGCTGCGGCCCCGGCTGAGCACCGTGCAGATCGAGCTGCCGACCGGGGACCACCTGGCCGAGCTGGTGGACCGGGCGGTGCGCGAGCCGGGCGAGATCACGCAGCGGCAGGACCTGATCTCGGCCGTGGCCGTCAGGCGGGAGTCGACCTGAGGCCCGCCCCGGGAGGCCGGACGGGCGGCGCCGCGTCCGCGCGGACCGGTCCGGGGCGGCGTGGGCGTGGCCGGCAGAGGGCCGTTGACAGCCGGTGACCTGCGGACGGAGACTGCGGGCGCGCCCCACCGGGCGCGCCCGGCGCCCGACCGGGTGCCGACCCCGGCACCACCCCGGCGCCGCCCGTACGGATCCGCCCAGGAGAGCCTGCATGAGCATCCGCACCGCCCGCGACGGACGCACCGTCCGCGACGTCTACGTCGTCGACGCCGTCCGCACCCCGATCGGCAAGTTCGGCGGAGCCTACGCCGGGGTCCGCCCCGACGACCTCGCCGCGCACGTCGTCCGCGCGCTGGTGGACCGGACGCCCGACCTCGACCCCGCCCGCATCGACGACGTGGTCTTCGGTGACGCCAACGGCGCGGGCGAGGACAACCGGGACGTGGCCCGGATGGCCGTCCTGCTCGCCGGGCTCCCGGTGTCCGTGCCCGGGGTCACCGTCAACCGGCTCTGCGGCTCGGGCCTCGAAGCGGTCGTCCAGGCCGCCCGGGCGATCGCGCTGGGCGACGCCTCCGTCGCCATCGCGGGCGGCGTGGAGTCGATGAGCCGCGCGCCCTGGGTGGTGCAGAAGCCCGAGCGGCCCTTTCCCGCCGGCCACCAGCAGATGTGGTCCACCACCCTGGGGTGGCGGATGACCAACCCGCGCATGCCCGCGGAGTGGACGGGCTCGCTCGGCGAGGGCGCCGAGCTCATCGCGGAGAAGCACGGGATCACCCGCGAGGCCCAGGACCTCTTCGCCCTGGAGAGCCACCGCAAGGCCGCGGCTGCCTGGGCCGCCGGACAGTACGCCGACGAGGTCGTCGCCTACCCCGGGGTGGACCTCGTACGCGACGAATGCATCCGCGAGGGCTCCACCCCCGAGGCCCTGGCCCGCCTGAAGCCCGCCTTCCGCTCGGACGGCACGGGTACGGTCACGGCCGCGAACGCCTCCCCGCTCAACGACGGCGCCGCGGCGCTGCTGCTGACCGACGAGGAGGGGCTGGCCGCCACCGGCAGGGAGCCGCTGGCCCGGATCAGCGCCTCCGCGGTCACCGGCATCGAGCCGCAGCTCTTCGGCCTGGGCCCGGTCGACGCCGTGCGGCGGGCGCTCGCGAAGGCGGGCAGGAGCCTGGCCGACCTGACGACCGTCGAGCTCAACGAGGCCTTCGCGGCGCAGGCGTTGGGCTGTGTCGCGGCCTGGCCGGAGCTGGACCCGGCCGTGCTCAACCCGCGCGGCGGCGCCATCGCCATCGGCCACCCGCTGGGCGCCTCCGGGGCCCGGCTGGCCGGTTCGGTGGCGCACCAGCTGGCCGCGGCCGGCTCGGGCACGGGCATGGCGACGCTGTGCATCGGTGTCGGGCAGGGCATCGCGCTGGTCCTGGAGCGCTGAACGCCGCGCGGGCACGGACCCCGCCGTCGATCGTTTCCGGTCACGACGGCGCGTCAACTGCCCAATAACTGAACAGATGTGGTGCCTCCGGTCTGGCACGATGGCGCGTGCTGCCGCCCCCCCGCCCCACCCATCCCCACCGGAGGCCCCGCGCCATGCCGCTCCTCGAACCGACGCTCTGGCAGGACGGACCGACCCTCACCGGAGGCGCCGCCCCGGTCGTCGAACCCGCCACCGGCCGCACCCTGGCCACCCTCGCGCTGGCCGCGCCCGCCGATGTCGCGGAGTCCGCGGTACGGGCCCGGGCCGCCCAGGAGGACTGGGCGCGGGCCGGCCACATGGAGCGGGCCGCCGTCCTGCGCCGCGCCGGAGACCTGTTCGCCGCCCACGCCGGGGAACTGCGGGAGTGGCTCGTGCGCGAGTCGGGCTCCATACCCGGCAAGGCCGACTTCGAGCTGCACGTCGCCGCCCAGGAGTGCTACGAGGCCGCCGCGCTGGCCTCCCGCCCGGCCGGGCAGGTGCTGCCGAGCGAGGCACCGCGGCTCTCCTTCACCCGCCGGGTCCCGGCCGGGGTGGTGGGGGTGGTGGCCCCCTTCAACGCGCCGCTGATCCTCTCGATCCGCTCGGTCGCCCCCGCCCTCGCCCTCGGCAACGCGGTGCTGCTCAAGCCGGACCGGCGGACCGCCGTCTGCGGCGGCCTCGCGCTCGCCGCCGTGTTCGCGGCCGCCGGACTGCCGGCCGGGCTGCTGCACGTGCTGCCCGGAGGCGCGGAGACCGGCGCGGCGGTGGTCGCCGATCCGCTGGTCCGCGTGGTGTCGTTCACCGGGTCCACGGCCGCCGGGCGGATCGTGGGCGAACTGGCGGGACGTCATCTCAAGCGCGCCCACCTGGAGTTGGGCGGCAACTCGGCCCTCGTCGTCCTCAAGGACGCCGATGTGGAGGCCGCCGTCGCACAGGCCTCCTGGGGCACGTTCTTCCACCAGGGGCAGATATGCATGACGGCCGGCCGGCACCTCGTGCACGCCTCGCTGTACGACGAGTACGTCGAGCGGCTCGCCGCGCGGGCCGAGGCGCTGGCGGTGGGGGACCCGTACCGGGAGCCGGTCCACCTGGGACCGCTGATCGACCGCGGCCAGCTGGAGCGGGTGCACGGGCTGGTCGAGGCGAGCACGGAGCGGGGAGCCAAGCTCGTCGTCGGCGGCACGTACGAGGAACTCTTCTACCGGCCGACCGTGCTGGCGGGCGTCGCCGACGACACCCCCGCCTACGCGGAGGAGGTCTTCGGCCCGGTGGCGCCGGTACGGTCCTTCGCGACGGAGGAGGAGGCGGTGGCCCTGGCCTCGGCCGGCCCGTACGGCCTCTCCCTCGGGATCGTGACCCGTGACGCGGCGCGCGGGATGGACCTGGCCGAACGGATCCCGACCGGCATCGCGCACGTCAACGACCAGACGGTGAACGACGAGGCCGTGGCCCCCTTCGGCGGGGTCGGCGCCTCCGGCACCGGGGCCCGGTTCGGCGGCGAGGCGAACCTGGACGCTTTCACGGAGCTGCGCTGGACGACGGTCCGCTCGACCCCGGCGCGGCACCCCTTCTGAGACGGCACGCCGTGGCGGAATGCGCGGGGCGAGCAGATCGTTCAAGGTGCATACAAGGCAATCAGGAGGTCTGGAACCGTGGCTACTGTCGAGCTCACCAAGGAGAACTTCGACCAGACGGTCAGCGAGAACCCGTTCGTGCTGATCGATTTCTGGGCGGGCTGGTGCAGGCCCTGCCTGCAGTTCGCCCCGGTCTACGAGAAGGCCGCGGAGGCCAACCCGGACCTGGTGTTCGCCAAGGTGGACACGGAGGCGCAGCAGGAGCTGGCCGCGGCCTTCCAGATCACCTCGATCCCGACGCTGATGATCGTCCGGGACCAGGTGGCGATCTTCTCGCAGCCCGGCGCGCTGCCGGAGGCCGCGCTGACCGACCTGATCGGGCAGGCGCGGGCGCTGGACATGGAAGAGGTGCGGGCGAAGATCGCCGCCTCGCAGGAGGACGGACAGGCGGGCACGGCGGAGGCCTGAGCCGGCCCGGAGGGCCTCGCCGCCGCGGCCCCGCCGACGTGCGGACGCCGCCGCCGCGCCTCTCCCCGGTGCGCCAGGGTCCCCCCGTAAGGTGACAGGGAAACAAGAGCCCCTGGAACCACGGATGGTGACTGTGTCCGAAGCGGTGGAGTACGACGTCGTGGTGCTCGGCGGGGGACCGGCCGGCGAGAACATCGTGGACCGGACCCGCGCCGCCGGGCTGACCACGGCCCTGGTGGAGGCCGAGCTCATCGGCGGAGAGTGCTCCTACTGGGCCTGCGTCCCGAGCAAGGCGCTGCTGCGCCCGGGGCTGGCCAGGGCCGACGCCCGCCGGGTGCCCGGGCTCGCCGGCTCCGTGGAGGGCCCGCTGGACACGGCCGCCGTGCTGGCGCACCGCGACTACTGGACCTCCCACTGGAAGGACGACGGCCAGGTCGACTGGATCGACTCGACCGGCGCCCACCTCTACCGCGGCCACGGTCGCCTCTACGGCGCCCGCAAGGTCGCCGTCACCAGCCCCGAGGGCGAGCACCACGTCCTCGCGGCCCGGCACGCCGTCGTCGTCGCCACCGGCACCCGGGCCGTGATCCCGGACGTCCCCGGGCTCGCCGCGGCGCGGCCGTGGACCAGCCGCGAGGCCACCTCCGCCCAGCACGCGCCGGGCCGCCTGCTCATCGTGGGCGGCTCGGTGGTGGCCGCCGAGATGGCCACGGCCTGGCAGGCCCTCGGCTCCCAGGTCACGATGCTCGTGCGCGGCTCCGGGCTGCTGCCGCGCATGGAGGACTTCGCGGGCGAGCTGGTCGCCGAGGCGCTGCGCGAGGCCGGCGCGGTGGTCCGTACGGACGTCTCGGTCGAGGCGGTCGTACGGGACGGCTCGACCGGGCCGGTCCAGGTCGTACTGGAGGGCGGCGAGACCCTGGAGGGCGACGAGCTGCTGATGGCGACCGGCCGCTCCCCGCACACCGAGGACATCGGGCTGGAGACCGTCGGGCTCACGCCCGGGGGCTGGATCCCGGTCGACGACAGCTGCCGGGTCGAGGGCCACGACTGGCTGTACGCCGTCGGCGACGTGAACCACCGCGCGCTGCTGACCCACCAGGCCAAGTACCAGGCCCGGATCGCGGGGGCCGCCATCGCCGCCCGCGCGGCGGGCACCGGCGCGCTCGACACCGGCCGCTGGGGCGCGCACGTGGCGACCGCCGACACGCGGGCCATGCCGCAGGTGGTGTTCACCGACCCGGAGGCGGCCGCGGTGGGCCTGACCCTGGCCGAGGCCGAGCGGGCGGGCCACCGGGTCCGCGCCGTCGACTACGACCTCGGCAAGGTCTCGGGCGCAGGGCTCTACGCCGACGGGTACCGGGGGCGGGCCCGGATGGTCGTCGACCTCGACCGGGAGGTGCTCCTCGGGGCCACCTTCGTCGGCCCGGGCGTGGCCGAGCTGCTGCACGCGGCGACGGTCGCGGTCGCGGGGGAGGTCCCGATCGAGCGGCTGTGGCACGCGGTCCCGGCGTTCCC
This sequence comes from Streptomyces vinaceus, assembly GCF_008704935.1. Taxonomy (NCBI): domain Bacteria; kingdom Bacillati; phylum Actinomycetota; class Actinomycetes; order Kitasatosporales; family Streptomycetaceae; genus Streptomyces; species Streptomyces vinaceus. Next base: position 1,105,630 of record NZ_CP023692.1, on the reverse strand, counting down.
GACGATCAGCGAGATCTGGCTCAGGCTGCTGGAGTCGTACCGGGGATAGCGGATTCCCCCGTGTCGGGCCGGCGGTAGCTGCTGCCGTCCCGGGTCCGCGTCAGCAGGCCCGAGGTGATCAGGTACCGCCGCAGCGCCGAGCAGTCGTCGTGCACGGTGCGCAGCGCGTCGTTCACCTCGGGCTCCGTGTACGCCCGGCCCTCCTCGAAGAGGGTCTCGGCGAGGTGGGCGAGCAGCTGCTCGCGGCGGGCGGCCCTGCGCGGGACGGCGATGAGGCGTCCGCCGGAGAACAGGTCGGCGACGTGGCGTTCATTCTGTGACATGACAGCGACCCTCTCCGACACCCCGCACGGCCGGCAAGGGATTTTCCCGCCCGCGGCGGTGCCCGCCGCCAACTCCCCGGAAAAGTGACGGTCGTTCATCTTACTGAGTGGTAGACCCGCCAGTACCCTCCCCCGTGACCGCTTCCCGCCCCACGGAGGAGCACGTATGCGACGTCCCACCGCTCGCCTGAGAACTGCCGTAGCCGCCGGGGTGATCGCCCTGGCCGCGGCCCTGCTCTCCCCCCTCGCGCCCGCCGCGGCCGCCGATCCCGTACCGCTTCCCGTCGCCGACTACTGCGGGGGCCGGTGCGCGGACATCCTGCCGCCCGGCCAGAACGGCAACGCGACCCTCGCCCAGATCCTCCTGCACAAGGCGTTGGGCACGATGCCCGCCCACGCCTCGGACCAACTGGCGCGCTATGACTCACTGGTGGCCGGATACCCCGGGCTCACCGACGCCAAGGTCAACGACTTCTTCAACGACGCGTCCTTCGGCGTCCCGGCCGGGCAGGTCGAGTCGACCACCAGCCCGCGCTCCGACGTCACCATCACCCGTGACAAGAAGACCGGCGTCCCCCACATCAAGGGAACCACCCGCTACGGGACTTCCTACGGCGCGGGCTTCGCCGCCGCCCAGGACCGGCTCTGGCAGATGGACCTCTTCCGCCACGTCGGCCGCGGCGACCTGACCCCGTTCGCGGGCGGCGCCCTCGCCAACCAGGGCCTGGAGCAGCAGTTCTGGCCGCAGGCCCCGTACACCGAGGCGGATCTCCAGGCCCAGGTGGACCGGATCCGCACCACCGAGGGCGACCGGGGCCGGCTGGCGATGGAGGACGCGCAGGCGTACGTCGACGGGATCAACGCCTACCGCGTCCAGTCCAAGAACGGCCGCTATTTCCCCGGTGAGTACGTGCTCACCGGCCACATCGACTCGATCACCAACGCCGGCGAGATCCAGCCGTTCAAGATCACCGACCTGATCGCGCTGGCCTCCGTCGTCGGCGGGCTGTTCGGCGGCGGAGGCGGCGGCGAGGTACAGGCCGCGCTCTCGCTGCTCTCCGCGCAGCAGAAGTACGGCCTGGAGGAGGGCACCCGGGTCTGGGAGTCCTTCCGCGAGCGCAACGACCCCGAGGCCGTGCTCACCGTCCACGACGGCAGCAGCTTCCCGTACGCGCAGAAGCCCGAGAACCCGCAGGGCACCGTGCTCCCGGACCCCGGCTCGGTCACCGCCGAACAGCTGGTCCACGACCGTACGGGCGCCGCGGCCACGGCCGCCGCCGCGAACCCGCCGCGACCCGTCAAGCAGAGCATGTCCAACGCCCTGCTCGTGTCGGGGGCGAAGACCGCGAGCGGCCACCCCGTCGCCGTGTTCGGCCCGCAGACCGGCTACCTGGCGCCCCAGCTCCTCATGCTCCAGGAGATCCAGGGCCCCGGCATCAGCGCCCGCGGCGCCTCCTTCGCCGGCGTGAGCATGTACGTCCAGCTCGGCCGCGGCCAGGACTACGCCTGGAGCGCCACCTCCGCCGGGCAGGACATCACCGACACCTTCGCCGTCGAGCTGTGCGAGCCCGGCGGCGGGACCCCGACCACCGCGAGCAGCTCGTACCTCTACCGGGGCACCTGCACCCCCATGGAGAAGCTGGAACGCACCAACGCCTGGAAGTCCTCGGTGGCCGACCCGACGCCGAACGGCTCGTACCGGATGCAGGTCTGGCGGACGAACTACGGGATCGTCACCCACCGCGCCACCGCCTCGGGCAAGCCCGTGGCCTACACCGCGCTGCGCTCCACGTACCGCCACGAGGCCGACTCCATCATCGGCTTCCAGATGCTCAACGACCCCTCGTACGTCACGGACGCGCGGACCTTCCAGCAGGCCGCCCAGCACATCGGCTACGCCTTCAACTGGTTCTACGCCGACTCGCGCGAAGCCGCGTACTACAACAGCGGGCTCAACCCGGTCCGGCCCGCCGGGGTCGACGCCGCGCTGCCGATCGCGGGCAGGCAGCAGTACGAGTGGCAGGGCTTCGACCCGGTGGCCAACACCGCCGCCTACACCCCGCCCGCCGAGCACCCGCAGTCCATCGGGCAGGACTACTACATCAGCTGGAACAACAAGCAGGCCGAGGACTACGCCGCGGCCGGCTTCGGCATGGGCTCCGTGCACCGCGGGGACCTCCTCGACCGGCGGGTCAAGCCGCTCGTCGCCGCGGGCGGGGTCACCCGGGCGCAGCTCACCCAGGCCATGGCGGACGCGGCCGTCACCGACCTGCGGGCCGAGAACCTGCTGCCCGAACTGCTCGCGGTGCTGCGCAGCGCGCCGGTCACCGATCCGGCGGTGGCCGCCGCGGTCGACAAACTGGCCGCGTGGCAGGCGGCGGGGACCGAGCGCAAGGAGACCGCACAGGGCTCGAAGACGTACGCGCACGCCGATGCCGTCCGGATCATGGACGCCTGGTGGCCGCTGCTGATCGAGGCCGAGTTCAAGCCGGGTCTCGGGGCGCCGCTCTACGACGCCCTGAAGGCCTCGCTCACCGTCGACGAGGCGCCCAACGCAGGTCACGGACCCACCGGTGCGCATGCCGGGTCGGCTTTCCAGTACGGCTGGTGGAGCTACGCGGACAAGGACCTGCGGACGGTGCTCGGGCGCCCGGTCGCCGGGCCGCTGGCCGAGGCGTACTGCGGCGGCGGCTCGCTGTCCGCGTGCCGTGACGTGATGGCGGCTTCGCTGAAGCAGGCCGCCGCCGCGAACGCGGCGACGGTGTACCCGGCCGACGGGACGTGCGCGGCGGGCGACCAGTGGTGCGCGGACTCGATCGTGCAGCGTCCGGTGGGCGGGCTGAGCCACCCGCAGATCAACTGGCAGAACCGGCCGACGTACCAGCAGGTGGTGGAGTTCCCGGCGCACCGCTGAGGGACCCGGCCGCAGGCGCGGCAAGGCCCGCCGGCCCCGGATCGCTCCGGGGCCGGCGGGCCGTCCCGACTGCGGCCCCGTGCGTACGGGGCCGCAGCGGCCCGTCAGGGGCCGACGGTGATCTGCTGCGCCGGGTCGGTCGTGTCGGTGACCTTGTACACGGCGTTGAAGACGGACGAGGTCGCGCTGGTCGGGCAGCCGAACCCGCCGGTGACCGTGACCGGCACGGAGGCGTTCGTGAAGGTCAGGCTCGGCGGGGCGCCGTTCGCCCAGGCCCCGGCGACGTTCGCCGGGGCCGTCGGGGCCGCGGTGACCGTACAGGTGGCCAGGCCGGTGGTGTGCACGACGAGGCCGCCGACCGGGACCGTCATGGTGGCGGTGATCGGGGAGCCGTTCTGCATCGACACCGACCAGGAACCGCTGGTGGTGACCGTCGGGGTCACACCCGGCATGCTGGAGGTGCACGAGCTGTACGTCGGCGGGGAGATCGGCGAGGAGACGGGCCCGGAGGCGTTCTGGTTGCCGGGGGCCGCCGGGACGGTGCCGGTGGAGACGGAGACCGTACAGGTCACCGTCACCGAACCGGCCTTGAGGGTGGCCTTGCCGCTGAGGGTGGCCTTGAACGAATGCCCTGCCGGGGTGACGGTGGTCGATCCGGCCAGCGGCGCGGGCGCGGCAGTGGCGGTGACCGAGGCCACCGACAGCGCTCCGGCGGCGGCCAACCCGAGGGCGAGCGCGGTACGCGTGCGGCTCATGGCTGTGCTCCTTGGGGATCGGGGTGCGCGGTGGTGCCGGTTGGGGTGGTTCCCGTGGGGGTGGGGGAGTGCGGCTCGGGGCGCCGGGCGGTGGCGTTCGGCTGCCAGGCGAACATCAGCCCGCCGCCGAGGATCCCGAGCAGGGTGCCGATCAGGAACCCGCCGAGGTTCGACATGACCAGCGCGGCGGTGGCGATGAGCGTGGTGAGGACACCGGCGAGGCCGCGCTGGGCGGGCGAGAACCAGGCGGTGAGGCCGAGCACGATCATGACGACGCCCATCAGGACGGACGGGATGCCCGCGATGCCCTGCTGGAGCATCACCTTCAGCGGCGCGAGCGGCAGGGCGCAGATCTCGGCCCCGGCGAGGACGGCGAGGAGCCCGCCCCAGAACGGCCTGCTACGACGCCACCGCCGCCACCGCTGCCACAGGCTCAGAAGCATTCCTTCTTGCCCTTGCTGACGTTCATGCTGAGCCCGGAGAGCTTGAAGGTGCCCGCGTTCGTGGCCCAGGCCGTCTGCTGCAGATCGGTGATGCTGACCGAGTCCGCCTGCTGGGCGAACAGGTCCTGCATGCCCACGGCGTCCGCCGGCCCCTTGTCGAGGGTGGAGGCGTCGCGGCCGATCTCGATGTTGCTGAACACGGCGTCGCCGGCGAGCTGGGTTGCGTCGACGAACAGGTTGCTGGCCTCGACGGGGGCCTTCTTGCCCGCGGTGAGGTTGAGGGAGATGTCGCCGACGACCGGGAGCGTGGTGACGACCGACTGGCAGAGGCTGTGGAGCTTGGCCTCCTTGATGGCGGTGACCGCCACGGGGATGAGCTCCTCGCGGGCGTTGACGTCGACACTGCCGTACTGGGCGAAGCCCTCGCCCTCCAGGCTCGTCGCCGACACCTTGAACTGCTGGCCCGATACCGCGAAGGAGGCGGCGAGGGCGCCCTGCGCGAGGGCGATGCCGAGACCCGCGGTCACGGCGATGGCGGGGACGGTCAGGACGGCGAAGCGGCGCCAGCGGACGCGTCCGCCTCCGGCGTCTTCGCCGCCGCCGTCTCTGCCGGGCGGGGCGGAGGTATCCGATAAGTTGGGGGAATCTGCCATGAGATCGTCCCTTATTCCGGCTGTGCACCGTTGTTACCGACGAGTTGAATGTAAGAGTGCCAATGGGGGTTGGCAAGGTTGTGCGACCGTGCCTTTTCGGCCGACTCCTACCCGTCGGTCACCGCTTGCCGGGCGGCCTTACGCGTCCTTGCGGAGCAGTTCGGCGACCTCCGCCTCCATGCGCCGGGACATCGCCCGGGCGAACTCCGAAGCCACGACCTCGCCCGCCACCGGACGGAGCGCGGACACCGCGTCCGAGACGTGATCCAGTTGGGTGGCCGAAAGCCGCTCCAGCCCGTCCGGTCCGATCACATGCCGCCGGAACAGTCCGACGAACCGGTCGGCGACCGCGGCCGCCTGCGCCTGTACGAAGTCCCCCGCGTCGAGGATCTCCGCGAGCGGCACCCCCTGCCGCACGAGCGTGAGCGTGGCCTCCAGCAGCCGCCGGCTCCGGTGCGTGACCAGGTCGCCGTCGATCCGTACGTACCCCAGCTCCGCGGCGCGCCGGGTGTCATCTGCCGTCCCCGCCGGGCCGAACAGCTCGCGCAGCTCGGCCAGGGTCATGGTGACCGGCTCCTCGTTGACCCAGTCGCGGGTCATCGCCCGCTCCAGGCCGAGGAGTTGGGACAAGCCGCCGCCGGCCTCCCAGGCGTGCAGCAGCTCCGCGATCCCGTTCACGGTGTACCCGCGCCCGAGGAGGTCGCTGATGAGCCGCAGCCGGGTCAGGTGGTCCGCGGAGTACCAGGCGATCCGGCCCTCGCGGCGCGGCGGCGGGAGCAGCCCGCGCTCTTGGTAGTAGCGCAGGTTGCGCACCTTGACGCCGGCCGCGCGGGCCAGGTCCTCGCGGCGGTAGCGCGCTTCGTCCTGGCCGGCGCCGCCCGTACGGCTCCGGCTCCGTGCACTGCCGTCCGTACCGTCGTCTTCTCGTACCTGGCTGCTCACGCGGCCGAGTGTAGGGCGAACCGGGGGAGCTACCGGCGGGTGTACCGGCAGGTCACACGGGTCGCCGGCGCTCCTCCTGCTTGACCGCGCGCAGTACGACGAACTTCGGTTCGCTCGCGGCGACTTCGCTGTTGCCGAACAGGCGGCGCAGATGGGTGTGGTAGCCCATGTGGCGATTGGCGACCACCCACAGCTCACCGCCCGGGCGCAGTACCTTGCGCGACTGCGCGAACATGCGCAGCGCCGTCGCGTCCGTCGTCGCCTGGTGGGAGTGGAACGGCGGGTTGCAGAGCACCAGGTCGACCGAGCCCGGGTCCAGCATGGCCACGCCGTCGCCGACGAGGAAGTCGGCCCGTTCGCGCTCGCGCTCGACGTTGGCGCGGAAGGTGGCCTTGGCCGAGGCGACGGCCTGGTACGACTCGTCGGTGAAGACGATCTCGGCCTTGGGGTCCGCGACCGCGACCGCCGTGCCGACGATGCCGTTGCCGCAGCCCAGGTCCACGACGCGGGCGCCGTTCGTGTTGTTCGGGATGCTCTGGAGGAAGAAGCGGGTGCCGACGTCGAGCCGGTCCGCGCAGAAGATGCCGGCGTGGTTGACGGCGGTGAGGCCGGCGCCCGAGCCCGCGTCCTCGTCCAGCGTGTACGTCACCGGCCACGGGTCGACGGCACGCGTCGAGGTGGCGCTCGGCGTGCAGAAGATCAGCCGGGCCTTCTTCTCGGCCAGCGAGGTCTTCGTCGGGCCGAGGATCTTCTCGAAGAGCTTCAGCGTGGAGGTGTGGATCTCCTTGACCATGCCCGTGCCCACGACGACCGTGCCGGCGTGCACGTGCGGGGCCAGCCGGTAGAGCTGGTCCTCCAGCAGCGCCAGGCTCTTGGGCACGCGTACGAGGAGTACGTCGATCCGCTCGGGCGGCGCGTCCTGCGTGGTCAGCAGCCGCACGGTGGACTTGGCGGTGCCGATCCCGGCACGGTCCAGGTTGGCGGCGGTGCCGGCCCGGGCGAGGTAGGAGTCGGTGATCTGCGCCGGGTGGAACGCGGCCAGCGCCGTCGTCAGTGCCCCCCAGCGGTCCCCGAGGATGGTGACCTGCCCCGCGCCGGCCAGGTCCACGGGGCCGTGATCGCCCGTACCCGAGGCGAGGTGGCGCAGCAGGTACTCGTCGGCGGCGTCCCAGGCGCGGAGCTGGTCGCGCGGGTCTTCGGGGAAGCGGGTGAGCTCGTAGGAGCCGTAAGGCGTGGTCAGACGGTTCATCGTGACCCCAGGCTAACCGAGGCGGCGCCCGGGCCCCGCACTACTCGCCCACTCGTCCGCTCCTCGCCGGCCCGCTCCCCGCGCTGTGCCGGCTCACCGCTCGGGGAACTCGCCCGCCATCGCGGCGGCCATCCGCAGGTGGGGGCGGGCTTCGTCGGCCCGGCCGCTGCGCTCCAGCGTCCGGCCGAGCATCAGCCGCGCGTAGTCCTCCACCGGCCAGCGCTCCAGGATGGCGCGGAGCTCGTGCTCGGCGCGCGAGAGCTGCGCGGAGTGGTAGTAGGCGCGGGCCAGCAGCAGCCGGGGCGCGAGCTGCTCGGGGGCCTCCTGTGCCAGCGCGTGCAGGATCTGCGCGGCCGGCGCGTACTCCTTCGCGTCGAAGAAGAGCCGGGCGCGCTCCCAGCGCTCGGCCGCCGTGCCGTGCCCGAGGTAGCCCGTGGTCGCGTCCATGGCCTCCATGGCATCCCTTCCGCCGTTCAGGTGAGGTCTCCGCACCCCCCAACACGTGAGGGCGGCCGGACATTCCACCGAACGCGGCGCGGGCGACGGTACTAGGTTGTGCCGTATGAGCAATCTCGATCGCCAGCCCGCTCTCTCCGCCTGCGGCGGCCGCGGTTTCGTCGTGGCCGAACCCGTACGCGAGCTCCTCAGCCCGCGCACGGTCAAGCTCGGGGAATCCACCGAGGTCCGCCGACTCCTGCCGAACCTGGGCCGCCGCATGGTGGGCGCCTGGTGCTTCGTCGACCACTACGGCCCCGACGACATCGCCGACGAGCCCGGCATGCAGGTCGCCCCCCACCCCCACTCGGGTCTGCAGACCGTGAGCTGGCTGCACGAGGGCGAGGTGCTGCACCGGGACAGCGTGGGCAGCCTGGAGACGATCCGCCCGCGCGAGCTGGGCCTGATGACCTCGGGCCGCGGCATCAGCCACTCCGAGGAGAGCCCGCGCCCGCACGCCCGCTTCCTGCACGGCGCCCAGCTGTGGGTGGCCCTGCCGGACGCCCACCGCAACGTGGAACCGCACTTCCAGCACCACGCGGAGCTCCCGCACGTCACGGCCCCCGGTCTGACGGCGACGGTGATCCTGGGCACCCTGGACGGCGCGACCTCGCCGGGCACGGCGTACACCCCGATCGTGGGCGCGGACCTGGCACTGGCGGCGGGCACGGAAACCCGCCTCCCCCTGGACCCGGACTTCGAGTACGCGGTGCTGTCGATGTCGGGCGAGGCCCACGTGGACGACGTCCCGGTCCTCCCGGGCTCGATGCTCTACCTGGGCTGCGGCCGCACGGAACTCCCCCTCCGCGCCACCTCGGACGCCGGCTTGATGCTCCTGGGCGGCGAGCCCTTCGAGGAGGAGATCGTGATGTTCTGGAACTGGATCGGCCGCTCCAACGAGGAGATCGTCCAGTTCCGCAAGGACTGGATGGAGGGCACCCGATACGGCGAGGTAAAGGGCTACGACGGCCCCCCGATCCCCGCCCCCGCCCTCCCGCCGGTGCCGCTGAAGGCACGCGGCCGGGTGCGCTGACCGCTGCCGCCGAGCCTCACTCACGTGGACGCCGGCCTCGGGTCGCGCGGTCGGACGCTCGTGTGAGCGAGGCCCGGTGACGGCGCCTGGCGCGCGGTTCCCGGCGAGATCAGGTAATCAGGAACGGTGAGCAAGGACGCGACCGACCCGTTCGTGCATGTCCGGGGCGCCAGTGAGAACAACCTGCGGAACATCGACGTCGACGTGCCGCGGGACGCGATGGTCGCCTTCACCGGCATCTCCGGTTCGGGCAAGTCCTCGCTCGCGTTCGGCACGCTCTACGCGGAGGCCCAGCGGCGCTATTTCGAGTCCGTGGCACCGTACGCCCGAAGACTGTTGCAGCAGGTCGGTGCACCGCACGTGCAGGAAATCACCGGACTGCCACCGGCCGTGGCCCTGCAGCAGCGGCGCGGGTCGCCCAGCTCGCGCTCGACGGTCGGCACCCTCACCACGCTGTCCAATCTGCTGCGCATGCTGTACTCCCGGGCCGGCACCTATCCCCCCGGGGCGGCACGGCTGGAAGCCGAGTCGTTCTCACCCAACACCACGGCCGGTGCCTGCCCCGAATGCCACGGGCTGGGCGTCGTGCACGACGTCGCCGAGGACCTGCTCGTCCCGGATCCCTCGCTGAGCATCCGCGAGGGGGCGATCGCCGCCTGGCCGGGCGCCTGGCAGGGCGCCAATCTGCGCAGTGTCGTGAACGGCCTGGGGATCGACATCGACCGGCCGTGGCGCAGGCTCAAGAAGAAGGACCGGGACTGGCTGCTGTACACCGACGAGCAGCCCTCCGTGTACATCGAGCCGGAGGAAGACCGCGTCGACTACGGCTACCAGGGCACGTTCTGGAGCGCCCGCAAGCACGTCATGCACGTCCTCGCCGACTCCAAGAGCGAGAAGATGCGCGAACGGGCGCTCCGGTTCGTCAGGAGCGTGCCCTGCCCCGAGTGTCAGGGCAGCGGACTGCGGCCCGAGGCGCTCGCCGTGACCTTCGCCGGACGTTCCATCGCCGAGATCAACGCGATGCCGCTCACCGAGGTCGTGAGGCTGCTGCGGCCCGTCGCGGGGCGGTCCGAGGCCGACGCCACCACGTCGACCGCCCGATCCGGGGAGACGACCGAGGTCGCTGTCCGCATCTGCGGCGATCTGGTCGCGCGGGTCGACGTACTGCTCGACCTGGGCCTCGGGTATCTCGGCCTCGGTCGCCGCTCGACGACCCTGTCGCCCGGCGAGGCCCAGCGCCTGCGGATCGCCACCCAGCTGCGCTCGGGGCTGTTCGGCGTCGTCTACGTCCTCGACGAACCCTCCGCGGGCCTGCACCCGGCTGACGCGGAACCGCTGCTGGACGTGCTGGAGCGCCTGAAGGCGGCGGGCAACTCGCTGTTCGTCGTGGAGCACGACATGGACGTCGTACGGCGGGCGGACTGGGTGGTCGACATCGGCCCCGGCGCGGGCGAGGGCGGCGGACGGGTGCTGTACAGCGGCCCGGTCGCCGGTCTGGAGCGGGTGGCGGAGTCGGCCACGAGCCAGTACCTGTTCGGGCGCGCCCAGCCGCTCGATCACCGCCCGCGCACACCGCAAGGCTGGCTGCACCTGAGCGGCGTCTCCCGCCACAACCTGCACGACGTGTCCGTCGACGTACCGCTGTGCGTGCTGACGGCGGTGACGGGCGTGTCCGGTTCCGGGAAGTCGACACTGGTGACGCAGGTGCTCGCCGAGGTCGTCGGCGGCCACCTCGGACTCGTACCCGAGGAGCCCGACGAGGCGCAGCTGGTCGTCGACGTCCAGGACGCGTCGGGGGTCGAGTCGTTCGACCGGCTGGTCCGGGTCGACCAACGGCCCATCGGCCGAACCCCCCGTTCCAACCTGGCGACGTACACGGGGATGTTCGACGCGGTGCGCAAGTTGTACGCGGCGACGGACGAGGCCAGGGCGCGCGGCTACTCGGCCGGACGGTTCTCCTTCAACGTGCCCGAAGGCCGGTGCGAGACCTGCCAGGGCGAGGGATTCGTCGCGGTGGAACTGCTCTTCCTGCCCGGCACCTACGCACCCTGCCCGACCTGCCACGGTGCCCGGTACAACGCCGAAACGCTGGAAGTCACCTACCGCGGCAAGAACATCGCGGAAGTGCTGGGGTTGTCCGTCGACGCCGCCGCCGCGTTCCTGTCCGCCCTCCCGGCCGCCTCCCGCAGTCTGGAGACGTTGCGCGAGGTGGGACTGGGGTACCTGCGGCTGGGGCAGCCCGCGACGGAGCTCAGCGGTGGTGAGGCGCAACGCATCAAACTGGCCACCGAACTGCAGCGGGCCCGCCGCGGCCACGCGCTCTACCTGCTCGACGAACCGACGGCGGGGCTGCACCCCTCGGACGTCGCGCTGCTGCTGCGACAGCTGCACCGGCTCGTCGACGCCGGCAACACGGTCGTCCTCGTCGAGCACGACCTGGACACGATCGCCACCGCCGACTGGGTCATCGACCTGGGGCCGGGCGGCGGCGACGCGGGCGGGCGGGTGGTCGCGGCGGGCCCGCCGGCCAAGGTGGCGAGAGCCCGCCGCAGCGCCACCGCGCCCTACCTCGCGGCCCGGCTCGCGCGCTCCTGACGACGGCGCGAGGGGCTGCGCACCGGTCAGCCGGGTTCGGGGCCGGAGTGGATCTGCTGTATCGCGTCAACGATGCGGGTCTCCTGCCTGTTCGCGCAGCACGATCTTCCACACTCGGGTCGCCACCTGGAGGTTGAGCCGGTCCTCGACGTTCGCGAGGTCGTTGCCGCTGATGTTGCGGATGCGCTGGAGCCGGTAGCGCAGCGTGCTGCGGTGGATCGCGAGGGATTCGGCGGTCTCGTCGTAGTTGCCGCCGCAGTCGAAGTACCGGCACAGCGTCTCCACCATGGCCGTGTGGTGCCGGGAGTCGTAGTCGATCAGCTGCCCGAGCCACTCGTGGACGAACGCCTCCAGTTCCCGGTAATCGTTGCCGGGTCCCAGGATGCGGTAGAGGCCCAGCTCGTCGTAGAACGTCGTGCCGTAGTGCTCGCGGGAGTTGCGGCGCACTTCCAGGGCGCGCTGCGCCTCTTCGTAGCGGTGGGGGATGTCGTCCAGGGTGTCGCAGGGGGAGCTCACGCCGATGGTCCCCGAACGTGTCCCGGTCTCCCGGGAGAGCGCCTCGTACAGCGCGCGGGCGTGCGGGCGGTCGTCGGCGACCAGGACCACGTGGTCGGACCGCCGGGTCAGCAGAGAGTGCATGCCCACGGCTGAGGCCGCCCGGCCCACGGTCTGCGCGAAGGAATCGTCCGCCGTCCGGTTCGACCACTGCACCACTACGACGTAGTGGCTGCGGTGCAGGTCGTGTCCGACTGCCTCGGACCGGGCGTAGGCGCTCGCCCCGTCCGTACCTGCCAGGAGGTCGTCGGCCAGCTCGCGGTGCAGCCTCAGCTCCACTTCGGCCAGATTGCGCAGGTGCGCCAGCTCCAGGGCGAGCGACGCGGCGGCGTGTTCCAGCGCGAGCACGGTGTGCTCGTCGGCCTCGCCCCGGGCATCGACCAGGGCCAGCACGCCCAGGATCTCGCCCTGCGGGCGGACCAGGGTGACCAGCCGGTCCTCCATACGCACCGGCCCGGCCCGACGGGCGACGGCGTGCAGCATTTCGTCCCGGCGCACGGGGTCCGGTGGGGGATAGGGGTCGGGGCGATCGGGACCTGTCCAGGACCTCAGCCGACCGAAGCGGTCCTCGACCAGCGCGGGGAGTCCGGTGAGAGCGTGCAGTGCGCCGGTGATGGCTTCCTCGCCTCCGCCCGAGGCGGCGACATCGGCCATGAGCGTGTGAACCGCCCGCTGGTACCCCAGCTCGGCCACGACGGAGATCAGCCGCCCCTGGAGGGCCGTCCGCTCCTCCCTCAGCCGGTGCAGCTCCAGCGCGTCCTCGCGTTGGCGGCGGTGCGCGAAGGCGACCGACAGTGCGGCGGCGGTGTGCCGGACGAGCGCGGCGAGCAGGGAGCGCTCGGCGTCGGTGGGCCGGGAGCGGGACGTCACCACGAGGTAGCCGTGGAGCCCCTCAAGCCCGCGCAGCCCCAGGGCCCGGCCCCAGGGCCGGCCGGGCACGAGCACAGGCCCGTCCTCCCCGGCCAGCTCCCGTACCCTCCGGTCCACGGCCACGGCATGGACCGGCCCGTTCCTCGGGCTGGGGACCAGGTCCCCGTCCACCGTGAGGTATCCGGCCTCGGCGCTGTACGGCCCCGCGACGGCTATGTGGTCCATGGCCAGGCTCAGGATCTCGCCTTCGTCCAGGGTGTCGAACAGGGCGCCGGAGAACACCATCAGTTCGTGGGGGGCACGGTCGGCCCGGGGCGGGGCCGGTGGGCGGGGCCCCCGGCGTGCGACCGTGAGGTGCCGCGTCATGCCGCGGGGTGGGAGAGGCCCTCTCCTCGCGGCCAGGGGGAGCCGTGCGCCGCCGCCCCGTGGAAGGCCGTTCTCCCGGTCGCAGCGGCGGCGGTACAAGTTGTGCGCCCGGCTGCCGGCCATGGGATCACTCCGTTCCCTTCGAGCGTACAGCCGAGCGGCCTCTCGTACTCGTGGGGCGACCGGCCCCGTGCCTTTGTGACTCGCCAGTCGCAAGCGTGGAGCCACTCGGCCCGCCACCCTGGGAAGTGTTCGAAACCGTCCGTGCGCACGGGCCGGACCGTCCGTGCGCACGCGCCGGCAGGTAGGGCCGGGCGGTGACCGAGCAGCTCCGCAGGCCGGTTGCCTCGTACAAGGCGCACCGGGAGGCCGCACGCGCCGTTGACCACCCCTCCGGCCACGGGTTTTCCCGCCGCAGGGCTGATCGGCGGGCTGGGGACCACCGACAGGGGTCCCACCCGTACCCGAACGAACGTGATCCGGACAGTCGGCGCTGGCGCCGTACCGGGAGGAGTTCCTCATGGCCAAGGCAGTGGGCATCGACCTGGGCACCACCAACTCGGTGATCGCCGTGTGGGAGGGCGGAGAGCCGTCCGTCGTGCCCAACAGCGAGGGCAACCGCACGACACCCTCCGTGGTGGCCTTCACCGACACCGGGGAACGTCTGGTGGGCCAGCTGGCCAGGCGCCAGGCGATCCTCAACCCCAAGGGCACCATCTACTCGGCCAAGCGGTTCATCGGCCGGCATTTCGACGAGATCTCCGACGAGGCCAGGGCGGTGGCGTACGACGTCGTCGAGGGCGACGGCGGGGCGGCCCGCTTCAAGGTGCGCGACAAGCTGTACGCCCCTGAGGAGATCAGTGCGCAGGTGCTGCGCAAACTCACGGACGACGCCTCCAAGCAGCTCGGGGAGCGGGTCACGGAGGCGGTCATCACGGTGCCCGCCTACTTCAACGACGCCCAGCGCACCGCCACCAAGGACGCCGGACGGATCGCGGGACTGGAGGTGCTGCGGATCATCAACGAGCCGACGGCGGCCGCCCTCGCGTACGGCGTGGACAAGAAGGAGCATGAGACCGTCCTCGTCTTCGACCTGGGCGGCGGCACCTTCGACGTGAGCATCCTCGACGTCGGCGACGGCGTGGTGGAGGTGCGCTCCACCGCCGGCGACAGCCACCTGGGCGGCGACGACTTCGACAGGCGTCTGGTGGATCACCTCGCGGACGACTTCCAGAAGGAGAACGGCATCGACCTGCGCCAGGACGCGCAGGCGCTGCAACGCTTGTTCGAGGCGGCGGAGAAGGCCAAGACCGAGCTGAGCTCGGTGACGCAGACGCAGGTCAGCCTGCCGTTCATCACCGCCGACGCCTCCGGGCCCAAGCACCTCACCGACTCGATCATGCGGTCCACGTTCGAGCAGATCACCGGCGACCTGGTGGAGCGCTGCCTGGGACCGGTCCAGCAGGCCATCGCCGACGCCAAGGTCGGCGAGAGCGACATCGACGAGGTCATCCTCGTCGGCGGATCCACCCGCATCCCCGCCGTCCAGACTCTGGTCCGCCGGCTGACCGGCGGCAAGGAACCCAACATGAGCGTCAACCCCGATGAGGTCGTGGCCCTGGGTGCCGCGATCCAGGCAGGGGTGCTCAAGGGAGAGGTCAAGGACGTCCTGCTGCTCGACGTCACCCCCTTGTCGCTGGGCGTGGAGACACGCGGCGGAGTGATGACGAAGATCATCGAGCGGAACACCACCATCCCGGTGCGCCGCAGCGAGACCTTCTCCACCGCCGAGGACAACCAGCCGGCCGTCGACGTGGTGGTCCTCCAGGGCGAACGCGAGCGCGCCGCCGACAACCGGGTGCTGGGCCGCTTCCAGCTCACCGACATCCGGCCGGCGCCGCGGGGCGAAGCACAGATCGAGGTCACCTTCGACATCGACGCCAACGGCATCCTCGACGTCAAGGCCCGTGACCGGGACACCGGCAAGGAACAGGGCATCACCATCAGCGAGAGCTCCAACCTGGACCGCGGCGAGGTCGAACGCATGGTCCAGGAAGCCGAAACCAACCAGGGCCAGGACAAGGCTCTGCGCGAGGCCGTCGACGCCCGCAACGAACTCGACGCCGTCGCGTACCAGGTCGAGAAGCGTCTCGCCGAACTGGGCGACGCGGCGCCGGCGCACGAGAAGGCACGCGGCGAGATGCTCGTGTCCGACGCCCGGGCGGCGGTCAAGGAAGAGGCGGGCGTGGAGCGCGTGCGGCCCCTGACCTCCGAACTGCAGCAGGTGCTCGCCGGGCTGGCGGCCCATCAGGGCGCCGCCGCCACGGGCGCAGGTCCCGGCCAGGACGCCGCCCCCGGCGGTCCCGCCCATGGCAGCGGCGGTGACGATGACGTCATCGACGCCGAGTTCGACAAGGGCTGAGGCGCGTCATGCCCACCTACCCCCAGGAACCCGACCGGGCCGCGCCGGATCCGGTCGAACCGGTCCCGGAAGGCGCCGGAGGCCCTCCTCGCGGGGATCTGCCCCAGCCGGGCCCGCCCCGGTCCGGAGCGGCGAACGGAGAACCGGGACCCGATGCCGCCGGCCCCGCGCCTGCCGAGGACGAGTACACGACCGCGGTCCGGGAGCTGGAGGACCGTTGGCGGCGCGCACTCGCCGACCTCGACAACCTTCGCAAGCGCCACGCCAGGGAACTGGAGCGCGAACGGGCGGTGGAGCGGTCCCGCACGGCGGCCGCCTTCCTGCCCGTCATCGACAACCTCGAACTCGCCCTGACCCACGCGGGCGCCGATCCGGGCGCGATCGTGGAGGGCGTGAGGGCCGTACGCGACCAAGCGGTGAACGTCCTCGAACTGCTCGGCTACCCGCGGCACGCGGAGACCGGGGTCCCCTTCGACCCGGCCCGGCACGAGGTGGTCGGCGTCGTCCAGGACCCCGACGCCCCACCGGGCACGGTCGTCGAGGTACTGCGCCCCGGCTACGGGGACGGCGAGCGGCAGCTCAGGCCCGCCGCCGTGACCGTCGCGAAGCGGGAGTGACCGGTCATGGCGCGGGACTACTACGAGGTGCTCGGCGTGTCGCGGTCCGCGAGCCAGGACGAGATCCAGCAGGCGTACCGCAAACTCGCCCGCAGGCACCACCCCGACGTCAACAAGGACCCTGGGGCGGAAGAGCGTTTCAAGGACCTCAACGAGGCGTACAGCGTCCTGTCCGATCCCAAGACCCGGGCCCGCTACGACCGCTTCGGCGAGGATTTCCGCAAGATCCCGGAAGACTTCGACGAGCGCGAACGGGTCGCGGCCGGAGCGGGCGGCGGCTTCCGCGGTCGCACGACCGCGGGCGGCGGCGGTCCTCGTGTCCGGTACACCGGCTTCGGCGACGACTTCGGAGCGGAGGGCATCGACATCGAGGACCTGTTCGGCTCCATGTTCGGAGCCGGCGCCGCCCGAGGGAGCGTCCCCGGAGCGGACCAGGAGGCCGAACTGCCGCTCACCGTCGAGGAGGCGTACCGAGGCGGCCGTCGCACCGTCACGCTCGCCGGTCCCACCGGGCAGCCGCGGCGGTACGAGGTCGACGTGCCGCCGGGCGTCACCGACGGGCAGCGCATCCGGCTGGCGGGCGAGGGCGGCCGGGGCAGTGGTGACGCCGCCGCGGGCGACCTGTACCTGCGCGTGCGCATCCAACCCCACCCCAGGTTCCGGCTGGACGGCCGCGACGTGCACGTCCAGGTCCCGGTCGCCCCCTGGGAGGCGGCCCTGGGCGCAACCGTGCCGGTGCCCACCCCCGGCGGCGGCACGGCCAAAGTCACGGTGCCCGCCGGCTCGTCCAGCGGCCGGCGGCTGCGGCTGCGCGGCGAGGGCATGCCGAACCCGCGCGGCGCGAACGGCGACCTGTACGCCGAACTCCGCATCGTGGTGCCACCCACCCTCGGCGACCGGGAGCGCGAACTGTTCGAGGAGCTCGCCGCCGCCTCCTCGTACGACCCCAGGAGGACGTGATGAACGAACCACCCGCGGGAGGAGCGGCAGGCATCGGCCGGCCCGGCGTGGGCAACCCTCCGGTACGAACGGGAGCCGATCTCACCGCCTCGACGGCCGTCCGGTACGCGCTCGTGCCCGCCCCCAGGCTCTCCCTCGACGCCGTGGCCCGTCGCTCGGGCCTCCACCCCGACCTGATCCGACGGTTCGTCGCGCTCGGCCTGATCGACGCCGGACGCGACGCCGCGGGGCACCTGGTGTTCGACCCCACGGCCCCGGCGGTCCTCGCCCGCATCCAGCGGCTGCGCACCGGACTCTGCCTCAACTACGCATCCATCGGCCTGGTGCTCGACCTGCTCGACCGCATCAGCCTGCTCGAAGCCGCCCTGCGCGGCCGCGGCACGAGGAGTGAAACACCCCCATGGACATGAACCGTCTCACCCAGAAGTCCCAGGAAGCACTTCAGGAGGCCCAGACCGCGGCCGGCCGCATGGGGCACACCGAGGTCGACGGGGAACACCTGCTGCTCGCACTTCTCGATCAGGAGGACGGTCTGATCCCGCGGTTGCTGGAGCAGGCGGGCAAGGAGCCGCAGCGACTGCGCGAGGCCGTGCGCGAGGAACTCTCCCGTCGCCCGAAGGTCACCGGCCCCGGGGCGGCACCCGGCCAGGTCTTCGTCACCCAGCGCCTCGCCCACCTGCTCGACGCCGCCGAGCGGGAGGCCAAACGCCTCAAGGACGAGTACGTATCCGTGGAACACCTGCTGCTCGCCCTCGCCGAGGAGAGCTCTTCGACCGCCGCCGGGCGACTGCTCAAACAGGCCGGCATCACCCGGGACTCGTTCCTGAACGCGCTCACCGAGGTCCGCGGCAACCAGCGCGTCACCTCCGCCAACCCCGAAGTGGCCTACGAGGCTCTGGAGAAGTACGGCCGCGACCTGGTCCTTGAGGCCCGGTCCGGGCGGCTGGACCCGGTCATCGGCCGTGACGCGGAGATCCGCCGCGTCACCCAGATCCTCAGCCGCAAGACCAAGAACAACCCCGTCCTCATCGGTGATCCCGGCGTGGGCAAGACCGCCATCGTCGAGGGCCTGGCCCAGCGCATCGTCCGCGGGGATGTCCCCGAGGGCCTGCGCGACAGGACGGTGTTCGCCCTGGACATGGGCTCCCTGGTCGCCGGTGCCAAGTACCGCGGCGAGTTCGAGGAACGCCTGAAGGCCGTACTGTCCGAGGTGAAGGCCGCCCAAGGGCGCATCCTGCTCTTCGTCGACGAACTCCACACCGTCGTCGGCGCAGGAGCCGCCGAAGGAGCCATGGACGCCGGCAACATGCTCAAGCCGATGCTGGCCCGCGGCGAACTCCACATGATCGGCGCCACCACCCTCGACGAGTACCGCCAGCACATCGAGAAGGACGCCGCCCTCGAACGCCGCTTCCAGCAGGTCCTGGTCGAGGAGCCCAGCGTGGAGGACACCATCTCCATCCTGCGCGGACTGCGCGAACGCCTGGAGGTCTTCCACGGCGTGAAGATCCAGGACACCGCGCTGGTCTCCGCGGCCACCCTCAGCCACCGTTACATCACCGACCGGTTCCTGCCCGACAAGGCCATCGACCTCGTCGACGAGGCGTGCGCCAGGCTGCGTACCGAGATCGACTCGATGCCCGCCGAACTCGACGAGATCACCCGCCGGGTCACGCGGCTGGAGATCGAGGACGCCGCCCTGTCCAAGGAGACCGACCCCGCCAGCAAGACGCGCCTGGAGGAGCTGCGCAGGGAACTGGGCGACCTGCGCGGTGAAGCCGACGCCAAACGCGCCCAGTGGGAGGCCGAACGGCAGGCGATCCGCCGCGTGCAGGAACTGCGCCAGGAACTGGAACAGGTCCGCCACGAGGCAGAGGAGGCCGAACGCGCCTACGACCTCAACCGCGCCGCCGAACTGCGCTACGGCCGCGTCCAGGACCTGGAGCGCCGGCTCGCCGCGGAGGAGGAGCAACTGGCCGCCAAACAAGGTCAGAACCGGCTGCTGCGCGAGGTCGTCACCGAGGAGGAGATCGCCGAGATCGTCGCCGCCTGGACCGGTGTCCCCGTCGCCCGCCTCCAGGAGGGCGAACGCGAGAAGCTGCTGCGCCTCGACGAGATCCTTCGCGAGCGCGTCATCGGCCAGGACGAGGCGGTCAAGCTCGTCACCGACGCCATCATCCGTGCCCGCTCCGGCATCCGCGACCCTCGCCGCCCCATCGGCTCGTTCATCTTCCTCGGCCCCACCGGCGTCGGGAAGACCGAGTTGGCCAAGACCCTCGCCCGGACCCTGTTCGACTCCGAGGAGAACATGGTCCGCCTCGACATGAGCGAGTACCAGGAGCGGCACACCGTCAGCCGGCTCATGGGCGCACCGCCCGGGTACGTCGGCTACGAGGAGGGCGGTCAGCTCACCGAGGCCGTACGCCGCAAGCCGTACTCGGTCGTCCTGTTCGACGAGATCGAGAAGGCGCACACCGATGTCTTCAACACGCTGCTGCAGATCCTCGATGACGGCCGCATCACCGACGCCCAGGGCCGCACCGTCGACTTCCGCAACACCGTGATCATCATGACGTCCAACATCGGCTCCGAGCACCTCCTCGACGGCGCCACCGCCGAGGGTGAGATCAAACCCGACGCCCGCGCCCTGGTGATGGGCGAGCTGCGCGGGCACTTCCGCCCGGAGTTCCTCAACCGCGTCGACGACATCGTGCTGTTCAAGCCGCTCGGTGAGCGGCAGATCGAGCGGATCGTGGAGCTGCAGTTCGACGAGCTGCGGCGACGGCTCGCCGAACGCCGCATCACCGTCGAACTCACCGACACCGCGCGGGAGGTGATCGCCCACCAGGGCTACGACCCGGTGTACGGGGCCCGGCCGCTGCGGCGCTACATCTCCCACGAGGTCGAGACGCTGGTCGGGCGCGCCCTGCTGCGCGGCGACGTCCAGGACGGAGCTACGGTGCGCGTCGACGCCGAGCACGGAGAGCTGGTGGTCACCTACGACCAGCAGGAGGGCGACCGGGAGGCGAGGGCGGCGTGAACACCACCCGGACGACGACGGTCACCTGCCCGAACTGCGGGCGCGGCAACCGGATTCCCGTGGCCGCCGAGGGACGGCCCCGATGCGGCCACTGCAAGCAGCCCCTGCCCTGGGTCGTCGACGCGGGCGACGACGACTTCGCCGAGGTCGCCGACCACGCCACGGTGCCCGTCGTCGTCGACCTCTGGGCCACCTGGTGCGGCCCCTGCCGCATGGTCAGCCCAGCCCTCGAACAGGTCGCCCGGGACCTCGCAGGACGGATCAAGCTCGTCAAGGTCGACATCGACCGGAACCCACGGCTCAGTCGGCGGTTCGAGGTGCAGGCGGTGCCGACGCTGCTCGTCCTGGACCAGGGCGAGACGGTAGCCCGGCAGGCCGGCGCGGCACCCGCGCACGTCCTGCGCTCGTGGGTCGAGCAGGCGATGGCGGGCCGGCAGACGACTGCTGGAGGGTGAACACGACAGTGACGAGGAAGACCATCGCCGGCCCGCGGCCGATCAGGCCCACGCACGGAAGGAAAACCCTCATGGCCACGATTCCCGACCGGCGCTGGTGCCACGTACACGAGGTCCCGGTCTGATGAACACGGCCGAGAACGAGAAGGGCGCGGTCCGCGAGACACCTGACCGGTACGGGGCGTTCCCGCGCCTCACGCCGGAGCAGCTGGATGACCTGGCCGCGCACGGTGAGCGCCGTAGGACCACCGAGGGCGAGGTGCTGTACCGCGAGGGCGAGCCGTTCCGGGAGTTCCTCGCGATCCTCAGCGGGACCGTCGAGATCCTCCACGACCAGGGCGGTCCCGACGAGCGGACGGTGGCGGTCCACGGACCCGGCAGGTTCCTGGGCGAACTCGGACTGCTGGAGGGCCATGCGGCGTTCGACACCGCCGTGGTGCGCGAGGCCGGCGAGATCCTGGCCGTACCGGTGGAGCGGCAACGCGCCCTGGTCGGCAGCGACCCCGTCCTCGGCGACCTGATCCTCCGCGCCTACCTGGGCCGCAGGTACCTGCTCATCGGTCTCGGCGCCGGTTTCCGGATCCTTGGGTCGTGCTATTCACGGGACACGCTGCGGCTGCGCGAGTTCGCTGCCCGCAACCGGCTGCCCCACCGCTGGGTGGATCTGGAGAGGGACAAGGAGGCCGAGGCGCTGCTGCGCCGGTTCGCCATCCGCCCCGAGGAGACTCCGGTCGTCCTGTGGCAGGGCGAGCGGCTCCTGCGCAATCCGAGCAACGCCGAACTCGCCCGCCTCATCGGGCTGCCCGCCCCCTCGCCCGAGAACGGACGGTGCGACGTCATGGTGGTCGGAGCGGGGCCGGCAGGACTCGCCGCCTCCGTGTACGGTGCCTCCGACGGCCTCACCACGGTCACCGTCGACGCCGTGGCCACCGGAGGCCAGGCCGCGACCTCGTCCCGCATCGAGAACTACCTCGGCTTCCCGTCCGGCATCTCCGGGGGCGAACTCATCGAACGCGCGGTGCTCCAGGCCCACAAGTTCGGCGCCCGCCTCATGGTGCCGGCGGAGGTCAGCGCGCTCATCCCGCAGGACGACGAGTACGTCGTCACGTTCACGGACGGGTCCCGGGCCCGGGCCGGCGCCGTGGTGCTCGCCTCGGGCGTGCGGTACCGCAGGCTCGAAGTGCCCGGCATCGACCGCCTGGAAGGCATCGGCGTCTACTACGCGGCGACGGTCCACGAGGCCGGCCTCTGCCGCGCGGACCCGGTCGCCGTGGTCGGAGGCGGGAACTCCGCCGGGCAAGCCGCGCTGTTCCTCGCCCAGCATGCGTCCAGGGTCCACCTCCTCGTCCGGGGCGGTGACCTCAACGCGGACATGTCGCGCTATCTGGTGGACCAGGTGGAACAGCACCCCAAGATCGAGGTGTCGCTCCACACCGAAGTCCGGGGCGTCACCGGGGAGGAGCAGCTGGAGTCGCTGGTGGTGCAGGACAACGCACGCAATGAGCGCCGTGAGCTGCGGGCCGCGGCGCTGTTCGTGTTCATCGGGGCCCGGCCGCGCACGGAATGGCTCCAGGGCGTGCTGGCCCTGGACGAGAAGGGCTTCGTCCTCACCGGCGCCGACGCCCGGGCGGTGGCCGACGCGAACCGGTGGGACTCGCTGGGCCGCGAACCGATGCTGCTGGAGACCACCCTTCCCGGGGTCTTCGCCGCCGGCGACGTCAGAAGCGGCTCGGTGAAACGGGTGGCCTCGGCGACCGGTGAAGGCGCCATGGCGATCCGTCTCGTACACGAGCACCGGGAACGGCGGGGAAACCTGGTCACCGCCGACTCCGAAGGACGCGGGCCGGTGGCGGGCGGGTCCGTGTCCTCGCGCTGAACCCGCCTGACGGACCCGCAGGTGGCTCGAACCGCAAGAACAGCGTGTCACCACGGCTTCGCCCCGACCCCGGGGCATCCTGTGAACCCTTGCCCTCGCGGAGGGCAGCCGAGGAGGATGGTCCGGTCGTGCGGGTGTCGTCGCAGGGCGTTACGGTCGTGGCTCTCCTCGCGGATCCGGATGCGCCCACGGACATCGCGCAGCGCATGGCCCGGATCCTTCCTGAGCGGCTCGCCGAAAAGGCGGGCCGGGGGCGACGGTTCGACGTCACGGTGGTCAGTGAGCCCTTCACCTCGGGGACCGAGGACCCGCCCACCTTGATGCGCCGGATCATGGACCGCGGAAGTGCGGAGGACTGGGACATCGTCGTGGCCCTCACCGACCTTCCGCTGCACTCACACGGGCGCAAGATCGTGGTGGATCTGAGTCACGAACACGGCTTGGCGCTGCTGTCCCTTCCTTCCCTGGGGGGCTTGCGGCTGCAGACGAGGGCCCGGCGGGCCGTGGAAGAGGCCGTGCTCGGCTTGGCGGGTCCGCAGGCCACTGAGGCCGAGGGGCCTGCGCGGAGTCAGCCGCTTCCGGGCCCTTTTGCCGGTCGACTCGCGCCTGTCCATCCGGGCCCGGTGGGAGAGGAGGAGACCGCAGATCTTCGATACGTCGTCAGCGGGCCGCGCGGCGACCTGCGGGTGCTCCTCGGTATGGTCCGCGCCAACCGGCCCTGGCGGTTGGTATCGGGCCTGTCGAAAGCCCTGGCGGCCGCACTCGCCACGGGGGCCGTCGCCACCCTGGACTCCACGACCTGGAGCCTCTCCGGGGCCCTGAGCGCGCCACGCCTCGTGATCGCCATGGTCGGGTCCGTCGGACTCATGATCGGCTGGCTGATCGTGGACGGGGAGCTCTGGCACCGATCGACAGAGGGCTCTCCGGAGGCGAGGCAGAGGGCGCGGCTCTACAACACCTCGACGGTCCTCACCGTCGGTCTCGGGGTGCTCGTCTGCTACGTGGGTTTGATGGTCGTCAACTTGGTGTGGGCGCTGTTCATCCTCAACGGCCGAGTGTTCGCTTCCATGACGGGAACCCCGCTGCACGCCACGGAGTACGTGACGTTGTCCTGGTTCGTCGCTTCGGTCGCCACGGTGGCCGGCGCGCTGGGGTCAGGCTTGGAGAGCGACGAGGCGATCCGCGCAGCCGCCTACTCCACGCGCGAGAAGGAACGTCGCCACATGCTCGAAGGTGACCACGGTGACTAGCTGGTGGCCCGAGTGACGTGGCTGCGGGCCCTCCGGGAGGTCGTGCGATCCGGACTCACGATCGAGGAGACGCGGCTGGAGCCCCTGCTCGCGCTGCGCACCGCGGTGGGGGTGGCGATCGTCATCGGGCCGGCGCTGTGGCTGGCCTCCCCGGCGTACGCCGCGTCCGCCGCCCTCGGCGCCTACTCCGCGGGCGCAGCCACGTTCCAGCGCACCTGGCGTCCCCGCAAAGTGATCGCGCTCGGCGCGGGCGTAGGTCTGGCACTCAGCACCTTCCTGGGCTATCTGGCCGCGGGGCGACTCGCGACGTTCCTCCCACTGCTGGCCGTGTGGGCTTTTGCCGCAGGGATGGCGTGGGCCGTCGGATCGACCGCCGGGATCGTCGCAGCGACGACGGTCGGCAGCATGCTGGTGACCGTCACCCTGCCCACGAGCGTCGGGCGGGCCCTGGAGCACGCCGGGATCATCGCGCTCGGGGGAGTGGCGCAGGCCCTGCTGATCCTGCTGTTCCCGATCCGCCGTTGGGGGGCGCATCGCGACGCGCTCGCCGACGCCCTGGCCGCCGTGGCGGACTACGCCCGCCGGCTGCGGCACGACCCGACCGCCCCGTTCGACCCGGAACCGTTGATGACGGCCCGGGACGCGGCCGCCGTGACGCCCTCGCAGGCCCGCACCCGTCCCCCCGTCCTGCACGGCCCCCGGGGACTCGCCGAGCGCATTCGGCCGGTCGTCGCCGCACTCGCCGACCCGGACTTCGGCGCCCCCGCGGAGGGACCCGGGCGGGACCGCGCGCGGCAGTTGCTCGACGCGGCCGCCGACGTCCTGGACGCGGCCGCCCGCGCGATCCGCCGGGGCACTCCCGCCGAGGTGTCGCCCGCAAGCACGGACGCCCTGCGCGTCGACGAGGAGCACGAGGTACTGGAAGGCCCCGCGCGGCAGGCCGCCGAGCGGCTCGTGGAACTGCTCGGCGAGGCCCTGGAGATCGCCGGGAGCGGCCGCGGGCGCGGGAGGACGCCTACGCCGCCCGGCCCCGCGGACCCCCAGTTCCTGGTGCGCCCGACCATGTTCCGGCTGGTCCCGGTCGTAGTCCGGGCGGTCCGCCGTGAGCTCCACGGGGACTCGCCCGTGTTCCGGCACGCCGTCCGCCTGGCGGCGGTCGCCACCCTGGGCTACCTGATCGCCGCCCGGCTACCGGTGGGCCACGGCTACTGGGCGCCCATCACCTCGGTGATGGTGATGCGGCCGGACTTCCACCGGACGTACGCGCGGGCGGTGGCCCGCCTCGCCGGGACCCTGGCAGGGGTCGCGCTCGCCACCGCGATGGTGCGGGCCCTGGGCCCGGCCGCCCACGTGTTCGGCCTGCTGGCGGTGGTCTCGGCGGGCCTGTCGTTCACGCTGAACCGCACCGGCTACGCCTACTCCCAGTGCTTCACCGCCGCGTACGTCGTCTTCCTGCTCGGCATGGGCGGCCAGGCATGGGAGCAGACGGTCCCGGAGAGGGTGGTGCTCACCCTGCTCGGCGGGGCCCTGGCCATGCTGGCGTACCTGGTGTTCCCCGCATGGGAGACACCCCGGCTGCCGGGCCGGCTTGCGGACTGGCTCGCCGCCGACGGCCGTTACGCGGCCGCGGTGCTCCGCAGCTACGCCGAACCGACCCGGGAACACCGCGCCGACCTGCGCAGGGCACTGCTGGCGAGCAGGCAGGCACGCGCCGCCTGGCAGGAGACGTACGACCGGGCGAGGCAGGAACCGGTCCGCCCCAGGGGCCTGACGGCACGTGAGGCGCAGGAGGCGCAGGAGGCGCTCAAGGGGTTCGACCGGGCGGCGATGCTCATGGAGAGCCACGTCCCGCGGTCCGACCATCGTCCCGTCCCCGAGGCGGAGCGGTTCGCCGAGGCCCTGGAGGCGGACACCGCGCAGGCGGCGCTCGACGTGCGCGAGCACAGGAATCCGGACTGGGCGCGCGTGGCGGAGGCGCTCCAGGCGTGGAAGGGCGCCGCCGGGGACGGGAGCCCGGTGGCGCGGCGCGGGGCGGAAATGCAGAAGCGGGCCTTGGAGGACCTCGCGACGGCCGTGAGCCGTACACCCCTGGAACGGGACGTCGGCTCCGCTCGCGAGGAGCAACGGGTACGGGCGGCCGCGGCGGCGGAAGGTGACGGATCAGGACCCGCCCACCGGGGCGGCTGACGGCGCCGGCGACGAGCCCCTGGGCCTGCTGGCCCAGCCATCCGGCGTGCACAGGGCCGGCAAGGAGGCGCGCAGGCCCGGTCCGGAACTCATCGTTCCCGGCACGTTGGCGATGTTCCTTCCGCCGGGATGGTCGTGCGGGCGTCCTCTGCGGGGGCGCCGGGCGGGCGAGGTGACCGCTCCCGGCCCGATGCCGCCCCGTGCAGACCGTGACGTCGCCGCACGGTCAAGGAGCGCCGTTCACCTCCCCCAGCGGGAGGTCGGTGCCGCGCGTTCGAGGAAGGTCGTGGCCCCGGGTTCGGCGCGCTCGCGGAGAACCTCGCCCCCGAGGGTGTAGCGGGCGCCCGCCTGAGGGGAGCGGGTGGCGTGCCGGACGATGTCGTCCACCAGCGCGGTGACCATGTTCAGCCTCGGGTGGCTGCCGTGGACGGCCGCGCCCTGAGCGTCCGTAACGAAGTCGGCCCCTATTCCGAAGTCCGCCCCGATGCCGCGGCGGGTGAGGTACGCCAGCGCCCCGCGGCGTTCGGCGATGCCGGGCGTGGCGTGCAACGCGATCGCCTCCCAGACCGGGTCTACCAGCTGTGCGCCGTAGCCGTGCTCGGTGAGGAACCGGGCGGCCATGTCCGCGCCTTCGACCTCGAAGCGCTCTGCGCCGGGGGCCGCGGGCGAGGTGCCGAGGTCGTGCAGCACGCAGGCGTGGAAGAGGAGGTCGGGGTCGAAGTCGGCGCCGGGCTCCAGCCCTTCGTGTTCGGCCAGCAGAGCGGCGAACACGTAGCTGCGGATGCTGTGGTTGGCGACGGGCTCGCTCTCGCAGGACCGGACGTACGCGACGGCGCTGCGGGCCACCGGGGTGTCCGGCAGCGCCGGCACGGGGAGGGAATCCTTCATGGCACGACCGTAGGCGCGGGCTGGGCGCGGGCGTGAGTGGCACGGGTGCCATGCGGCGATAGGATCGTGCCATGCAGGAAGATCAGGGGGCCGGTCAGGGGGCCGGTGCCGCGCACCATGTGGTCGTGGTGGCGCTGGAGAACGTCCTCGCCCTGGACATCGGGATCCCCCTGCAGGTCTTCGGCAGCTGGCGTGACGGGCCGTACCGGCTCACCGTGTGCGCGGAGCGGCCCGGAACCGTGCCGATGCACGGCGGCCCGGCGCTGTCCGTCGTGCACGGGCTGGACTGCCTGGCGTCCGCGGACACCGTCATCGTCCCGGGGTACGTGGAACCGGAGAACCCGTCGGACGCGGTCACGGCGGCGCTGGCGAGGGCGGCTGCCCGCGGGGCCCGCATGGTGTCCATCTGTACCGGCGCGTTCGCCCTCGCCGCCGCCGGGGTGCTCGACGGGCACCGGGCCACCACGCACTGGCAGTACGCGGCGGCTCTGGCCGAGCGGTTCCCCCGGGTGTCGGTGCGGCCGGAAGTGCTGTACGTCGACGAGGGGCAGGTCCTGACCTCGGCCGGGGTCGCCGCGGGTCTGGACCTGTGCCTGCACCTGATCCGCCGGGACCACGGCGCCCGCATGGCCAACCAGCAGGCGCGACTGCTGGTCGCCGCCCCGCACCGCACCGGCGGCCAGGCCCAGTACATCGACCTGCCGGTGCGCCCGGACCGCTCCGACGGACTGACACGGGTGTACGAGTGGGCCTTGTGCAACCTGCACCAGCCGCTCACCGTCGACCAGCTGGCCCACCGGGCCGGCACGTCCCGTCGGACCCTCATCCGCCGCTTCCACGCCGAGACCGGCCGGCCGCCCATGCGATGGCTTCTCGACGCCAGACTGGCCCGGTCGAGGGAACTCCTGGAGGCAGGCGACCTGACGGTGGAAGCCGTGGCGCGGCACTGCGGCCTGGGTACCCCGGCCAACTTCCGGACGCTGTTCAAGGCCCATGTCGGAGTGGCACCCAGCGTCTACCGCGAGACGTTCCACGAGAAGTTCCGCTCTGAGACCGGTCAGCCCCGTTCCCGTTCCACCCGCTGAGTGAGAGCCGACAGGCCCGCTCGCAGCGGTGCTGCGCCTCGTCTCCGGTGAGGATGCCGGAGTCCTCCCTGAGCGTCCGCCGGCGTCTTCCTCTACGCCGATCCCGACTACTCCCGGCCCTGCTGACCGAGGGGCGTGGGGGCGCCTGCGAGCGATGTCCATGCCGCTGACCATCGGTGGCTGGTCGTCGGCCGGCCCGTACCGGAAACCAAGGTGGCCGATGTCGTCGAGCCCGGAGGGGGTGCCTCTGGGGCGGAATACCCAGTCCGGATGCTGGGCACGCAGCTGGGGTGGCGTGCAAATGAACCCCGATCCCAGACGATATGGCGCTCGGCGTAAGGGGTACGCCCGGCAGCGCCGACGTCGGCTGGCATAAAGTCGAGCGTAAACCGAGAGTCGGCCGAAGCGCGCTCGGCAGGCTGTAGCTGAACCGCCGGAACGGCGGACCGGCTTGGCGGGCCTACCGCCGAGATGCGACGCGCCGTAAGGGATGCTCACCGGGCACCCGAATCGCTGCTCGTACTCCGTCTCGGTGACGGTCACCCGGGTCTACGAATAGACGGGAGCCGTTTGGACGCGGCGCTGTGCGGACCGCCGGATCGGCGGACCACACAGTGGAGATTTCGGCGCGTCAGCAGCCGTCGTCGTATCCTCCGCCCCAGTCGTCGTCGTTGTCGTACCCGCCGTGGTTGTGTCCGTAGCCGCCGTCGTCGTCGTCCCAACCGCCGCCGTGGATGACGGAGGTGACGGAGGTGGCGGGGTGCGTCGGCACAGCCGCAGAGGCAGTGCCCGCGGCGCCGAGCGCGGCGCCACCGGCCATCAGGACACCGACGGCGGATACGGCGAAGAGCCGCTTCACTCTAATTGCCTGCATGATTAAAGAACCCTTCTCAAAGTTGTTCCATTCATTGAGGCACGAGTTCGCTTGGCCTCCTCTCGCATATCGTGTGCGGAGGCTTTCGGTCGCCAGGTGAATGTGTTGTGTGCGAATCCGTCGTCAACGTGACCTCGTGGGCCACGGACCCTCTGGACAATTCCCAAGCCTGTTTGCGTCAGGGGAGGCCAGAGAACGGATTTCGCAGTTGCGACCGTCTTCTGGCCATGCTAGTCGCCTTCACGCGACTCGTCACCTGGGGTCGCGAACCCGGATGTACGTTTCGAATCGGCGGGCCGCGGAGCGCTGCGGTCGGGTGCGCCGGCGCGCGAGTGGGTGCGGGGGTGCGTGGGGGTGTGTTCCGGGTTCAGGCCAGCCTCTGCTCGCGGGGCGTTCACGTCTTGCTGCGGCGGGCCGGCGGGCACTACACGGTCTGGCGCGCATGGTCAGTTCCAACTGATGACGATCCGGTTCAGCGGGGCGTCGATGCTGAACTGGCGGGACACCTCGGGGGCAGGGGTTTTCAAGGGCTGGAGCTCGAAGTCGGCCTGCCGGCCACGGTGGTCACAGTCCCAGGTGCGGATGGCGTCGGCGGCTGACCTCCCCGTCGCCGGGTCGATCGCGGACCCCCGTTGCCCAACGGCCCCGACCCCCGGTGGGCGGCGTAGAAGAAGTAGGACATGCCAGGTCCTCTCCCCGAAGGCGGCCCGACCGCTGCGGTCCCGCCCCACCCCACCCCGGTCACACCGCCGCCCCCCCCGGCGCGGGAGCCAAGACGGCAGGGACGCGCCAAGGCGAGGGCCGTATCCGGCCGATTCCGCAGCCACCCGCTGGTGGGCGCCACCGGCGACCGCCAAGATGAACCGCAGCCACCCTGTCAAGGGGGCGGCCATGGGGCCTCGTGTACGTCGCGCACCGGAGCGGCGAGCCAGGCGCGAACCGGATCAGCGTGGTCGACCCGGACACCGGCCAAGTCGCGGCCACCTATCGCCGGGATCGGTGACCCCGCCCTCCCTGGCCCACAACGAGGGCCACCCTGAACGCCGCTGCACAGCATTCCGGACAAGAGGCGCCTGAACACGGCGACTTCTCAGATGATCGTGGCCGCCGAGGCGGGGAAGGACCCCGTCCTCATGCAGGCGCCCCTGCACCACATCGAGGAGATCGTCCCGTCCGTCGACGGCCCTCTACGTCCGCGAGCGCGACACCGTCAGGCGCTTCGACGCCGTAACCGGAGAACTCCTCGCCACCTTCCCCGGCTGGCCTACCGCTCCTTCGCCGTTCACCCCGACTCCAGCGCCGACTACGCCACCGCCGGAGAACTGCTGCTCCGCCTGGACGGCACCACCCTGGCCACCACCGTCGAGGAGAAGCGGCTGCCGCGTACCGCGCAGGTAGCCGTCGACCCGGACGGCAAGAGCGTGTACGTCTCTTCCGTCACGGCGGCCGGGTGGCCGCGGCCCAACTGCCAGGCGGGATAGTCCACATCGCCTTCGCCGCGTCGCCGCGATCGCCCGCCGCGCCGGCGTCGACCGCACCTTCCTCCACCGTCACCGCGACCTACTGGGCCAGGTCCCACCCCCAAGCGGCGCAACCGCCCCCGCGCACGCCCCCCGCGGTCCCGCCGTCAGCCTCACGCTCGCCCCTGACCCCACGCTCGTCGCTGAGGAGGGACAGGAGGTAGACCTACAACATGATCTTCAATCGGGGAGGAGAACCCTACGGCTCGTGGTGGTCTGACACCTGGCGCACCGGGTGCGCGGGCGGGCCGGCGTGCTGACGGTGGGTCTGCTCGGCCGGGACCGGTCTGACGTTCGCAGCATGCCGGGTGGGTGTTCTCGTGGTGCGAGCGGGGCTGTCCGTGTAGCGTCAGCACCAGCTGTCATGGTTCCGAAGTACCGGTTGCCCGTGAGTGCACGTTCACGGGCGATTTTGCTGTTCGCAGTCTCTGAGGACCAGGGCGATCACCTCCGGCTCCCGCAAGGTGCGGGACCGGTCCAGAGTCCCTTGGAGGACACATGGCCAGCGGAACCGTGAAGTGGTTCAACTCGGAAAAGGGCTTCGGCTTCATCGAGCAGGACGGCGGCGGCCCGGACGTCTTCGCCCACTACTCGAACATCGCCGCCCAGGGCTTCCGTGAGCTGCAGGAAGGCCAGAAGGTCAACTTCGACGTCACCCAGGGCCAGAAGGGCCCCCAGGCGGAGAACATCACCCCCGCCTGATCCTTCACCCCCCTGTGACGGCAGCGGCCCCACCCGTGGTGCCGCTGTCGTGAGAAAGCCCGGTCGGCACGCGTGTGCCGGCCGGGCTTTTCGCGTGCGGGCCAGGCTGTGCCGACTCCGCCCGGGCCCGCTCGGCAGGGCGCATCACACAGAACCGCATCTGTGGCCCCTCTGGTCGATGTGACAAGCATTTGCCAGCTGATTTACGAACATGGCCTCGCGGATGCAAGATGCTCGTGTGGGGTTGCCGTAAGCCGAGGAGCTGATGATGACCGCGGGTTCGGAGCAGGCGGGTGGCACGCGTCAGTGGCTGCGCGGTCTGGAGGTGTTCGCCGGCCCGCTGCCGGACTTCGATCCGGAGCAGGCCCCGGCCGATCCGGTGCGGCTCTTCCTCTCCTGGCTCGTGGAAGCCGTAGCCGACGGTGTGCGCGATCCGCACGCGATGACTCTGTCCACGGTCGACCCGGCCGGTGATCCGGACGCCCGGGTGCTGATCCTCAAGGGTGTCGATGCCTCGGGCTGGCGGTTCGCCGGGCACGCCTTCAGCCCCAAGGGCGGCCAGCTCGCCCACCACCCGAGGGCCGCCCTCACCTTCTACTGGCCCGAACACGGCCGGCAGATCAGGATCCGGGGCAGCGTGACGCCGGGCGCGGCCGAGGAGAACACCGCCGACTTCCTGGACCGCTCACCCACCGCCCGCGCGGAGACGCTGCTGGGTCGCCAAAGCCAGCACCTGACCGACACCGTTGATCGCGACCGGGCCCTGGAGAAGGCCCTGGCCCTGATCGAGCAGGAGCCCTCGCTCGTCGATTCGGCCTGGACGCTCTACACCCTGGCCCCCGCCGAGGTGGAGTTCTGGCAGGCGGCCAAGAGCAGCATCCACACCCGGCTGCGCTACGAACGCACCCGGGCCGGCTGGGAACGCTTCCGGCTCTGGTCGTAACGGCCGCACGCCCGCACCCGCATGCCGGCACCTCCGGCTCCCCGCGGGTGCGTCCCCGTGGACCCCGACCGCACGAACCGGCGGCCGACCCGGCCCGCTCGTACGCCGAACACCTCCCGGGCGATCAGGGCGATCCGGTTGTCGACCTCTTCCTCGCTGCGCCCGGGCTTGATCACCTGCGTGGCGATCACGTGCGCGAAAAGGCGCTGCGCCATGCGCTGGCCTTCCAGCAGGTGCAGGGCGCGCAGCCCCACGTCCATCCGGTCCAACGTCGCCATCGTGTGTCCTTGCTGTCAGCCGTACTCGCGCCCCTTGCTGCCGGGCCCGCCCGCGCCCGGGCCACCACCCGAACCGACCGCGGCGCGCCGTAGCGGGCCCGTGGCGGGAGTGGTGATCGACCGGCGCGAAGGGAGGAGCCCAGAGCACGGAGCCGAACCTAACAGCGGCCGCCTGCGCGGCATCACCGGTCGATCATCCAGCGCTCGCCCGATCCCGGTGGCCCGCACTGGTCCGTCGTACGAGGCCCACCGGACGCCGACGACGACCGCGGAGCGTGCTCATGAGGGGGCGTTGACGATGCCGAACGGTATGTGGACGCTGGGTGTGGCGGGTGCGGTGCCGTGCAGGTGGGAGACCTGGTCGTCGAAGAAGATGTGCGGGTCCAGGGCAGTGATCACGGGGGCCTTGTCGACGCCGCCCAGGAAGCAGGCGTCATTGACCCGTAGCCCCCACCGCTTGAGGCTCAGCAGGGCGCGCTCATGCGCGGGGGCGTCCCGAGCGGTGACCAGGGATACGCGCAGGCGCGGCTGGTACCCCGGATTCTTGCGGCGCTCGTCCTCCTCGCGGCGCTGGATGCGGTTGATGCCGGCGAGGAACTCGCTGAGCGGCCCTGGATCGTGCGGTGTGGTCGCATTGCGGACCTCGTGCGCACGGAATTCTTCGATGCCGGCGCTCTGGAAGACCCGCTCGGCGGAGTCATCAGCCAGTACGCCGTCGAAGTCGAAGGAGATGCGCAGTTCAGGATCGGCCTCGTCATCGACCCGCGCCGTCTCCAGCACGTGACCCGCAGGCATCCCCTCCGCCACCGCCTCGCGAACGTCGGCCCCGTGGGCCGACAGGAACAGCGACATGTGAAGCGCCGGCATGAGCCTGTGCGACGAACGCCCCTGCCGGAAGACGGCTCGGCTGATGGGCAGTCCGTGCGCTTGGATCGAACGCATGACCCGTAGGCCGGTGTCCGGGTCGTTTCGCGACAGGATGATGACCTCGACCAGCGATTCGGGCGGCTCCGCGAGGTCGTTCAACGACAACAGGCGCCGGACGAAAGGGAAGGCGACCCCCTTGGCCAGCACGTCGTCCACGTGGGCCTCTTGGTGGGCCCGGTAGGCGTCCTCTCCCCGCTCCCGGAACACCGCGTCGCAGTCGGTGAGGTCGAACAGGGCACTGGAGGCGATCCCCACCACCAAGCGACCGGACAGGTCGTACCTCATGACACCCCCAGCTGGCGTGCGCGCAGTATCGGGATGGTTATCTCCCCGGCGCATATGTCGAAAACATGTGCGGTGCCCTTGGCCGGCCTGGGCAACTCCTCCCTCCTGGCGGAGCCCTGCGCACGGCAGCGGCCGCCGCGGGCGGGTGGGTCACAGGTGCCAGTACGTGCCGGTGTGTGCGTCCACGTGCACCACGTGGGGGCCCACGCGGACCACGTGGTGGTCCGGGCCCGACCAGGAGCCGTAGGGTTCCTCGGCTTCCGGGAGGGGGGTCCAGACCTCCAGGAAGGTGCCGCCGTCGGGGTTGGTGCCCTGCTCGACGAGGTTCGCGCCGTCCCGGTGGAACGTGCCGGTGTCCTCGCCCGGCTCGCCCGTGAGGTGGTGGAAGCGCACCCGGGTGCCGTCGAAGGAGGTCGTACCGGCGAAGCCCCGGCTGTCGGCGTAGTACGGCC
Organism: Streptomyces vinaceus; assembly: GCF_008704935.1. Taxonomy (NCBI): domain Bacteria; kingdom Bacillati; phylum Actinomycetota; class Actinomycetes; order Kitasatosporales; family Streptomycetaceae; genus Streptomyces; species Streptomyces vinaceus. Next base: position 1,071,676 of record NZ_CP023692.1, on the reverse strand, counting down.
CGGCCTGCAGCCACACCACCTCGCGGTCCTCGACGAGGGGTCCGCCGTCGCGGCTGATGCCGCGCCGCAGCCAGGCGCCGTACGGGGGCACCGGGACCCCGGGCCCGGGCTCAGGCGCGGTCATCGGCCGCGGCCCCGTCCACGGCCAAGAGCGTCAGCGGTACGTTGCCGCGCACGGCCTGCGCGTACGGGCAGACCGCGTCCGCCCGGTGCAGCAGGGGCTGGAGGTCCGCCGCCCGCCACCCGGGCAGGCTGACGGTGAGCGCCACCGCGAGGCCGTAGCCCGCGGGCGTGTCCGTGGTCCCGAGCTGCACCTCGCAGGCCACCTCTGCGGCGGAGGCGTCCGCCCCGAACTCGGCGGCGACCTCGGCGAGCGCCGAGGTGAAGCAGGCGGCGAAACCGGCCGCGAACAGCTGCTCGGGGTTGGTGGCGCCGGGGACCTTCTTGCGCGGCGGGGCGAGGCGGAGGTCCAGGCGCTTGTCGTCCGTGCGGACGGATCCGGTGCGTCCCCCGGCGGCGTGGGCGGTCGTCCGGTACAGGCTGCGGGTGAGTGGCACGGTCATGGCGTACGGCCCATCTTGCTCGACGAGGACGCTGCCCGGGCGCGGACAGCGGGGCGGCGCCGCTCGTGCGGCACCTCGCGCGTCGTCGTGCGTAACCGGGTACGGCGCATCTCGTCCGGGGCCGTGGACCGGCCGCCGGATAATCTAGCAACGCGATGCGCCGCCCGGGGCGTCACCCGCGGTGAACTTCCTCACCCGCCGCCGCGCCGGTTCGTACACTCGGCCCGTGGACGGCATGAGATGTACGTACTGCGGTGGCGTCGGCCTGGAGCCGGGTTTCGTCGAGGACGCGGGGGAGGGGGCCCGGGGGTACGCGCGCTGGATCGCCGGACCGCTGGAACGGGGCCTCTTCGGCGGCGCCAGACGGCTGGGCAGGCCGCGGCGGCGCATAGAGGCGTACCGCTGCCCGCACTGCGCCCACCTGGAGCTCTTCGCGACCGAATCGGTGTGACCGGCGGCCCGGGCCGACGGCGCCGCGTGCGCCCGTACGTGCGCCCGCGCGCCTCCGCACGCCCCCGCGGGAGGGGATGACCGAAAGCCGCCGCCCCCCGACCATGACCGTCAGCACCACGGTCCGCACCACTCGCTCGTCACGGGGGTAACGATGGGACGACGCTGGCTGCTCACGGGATGCTCCTCCGGCCTCGGACACGCGCTGGCCTCGGCCGCGGCCCGCGCCGGGGACGAACTGGCCGTCACCGCCCGCAAGACCGCCGACCTGGAGGGCCTCGCCGCCGCCTGGCCGGGCCGTATCGTCCCGATACCGCTCGAACTGCGGGACGCCGCCTCCTGCGAGGAAGCCGTCCGTAGAGCCGTCGACCGCCTCGGCGGCATCGACGTCCTCGTCAACAACGCGGGCATCGGGCTGTTCGGTGCGGTCGAGGAGGTGTCGGACGCCGAGTTGCGCGATCAGCTGGAGACCCTGGTCGTGGGGCCGTGGCGGCTCACTCGGCTCGTCCTGCCGCTCATGCGGGCCCAGGGACACGGCCACGTCGTCAACATCTCCTCCGTGGTCGGCCGGATCGCGTTCCCCGGAATGGGCGCCTACGTCGCCGGGAAGCACGCGCTGGAGGGCATGAGCCAGGCCCTGGCGATCGAGGCCGCCCCGCACAACATCCGCGTCACGGTGGTGGAACCGGGCATGTTCGCCACGCGGTACGGCACGTCCATGGCGCAGGCGCGGCGCCGGATCCCGGTCTACGACGTGACCAACCGCGAGATGCTCGAAGGTGCCCGGGGTCTGGCGGAGAACCCCGGGACGGGACGCCCCGAGGACTTCGCCGCGCGGGTCCTCGACATCGTCGCGGCCCAGGGTCCGACACCGCTGCGGATCCCGGTCGGCGACGACGCGTACGGCTACCTGGACCTGGCCGAGCAGGCCGACCGAGAGGAGTTCGCCGCGGCGCGGATCCTCGCGCAGGGCCCGCCCCTGCCCGCGCCGCCGGCCCCGCCGCAGGCCTGACGGCGGGTCGTACGGGCGCGTGGGCCCGGGGTCAGCGCGCGTGGTGGCGGACGTCCCGCTGACCGGGCACCCGGGTCGACCGGGGAGCGCCCGGGCGGCGATGGCCGGCCCGCGCTCGGCGGCCCGGGAAGGGGTTCTTCCGGACCGTGGCGCTGGGGGCCGCGACCAGGAGGCCGACGAGGACGAGGGCCACGACGAGGATGAGCACTGCGCTGAGGTTCATGTTCCTGCCTTTCGCCGGGTATTGACGTGCTTCCACTACTCCTTGTTACCGGTTCTCCGGCATCTAAACACAGAGGGTGACTAGTTGTGGAGCTCGCCCGACGCCCGGCCCGTGCGGATGCCCTCGGTATCTACCCCTTCGGCAGCCGGGACCCGCCCCCGAAAAGACACGGCCCGGTCCGATAGGGAGGTGAGGTGGAGCAGGGGGGCGTTCGTGCCGAGGGTGGCCCGGAGGGCAGGGATGTCCCTCCATGTGAGGCCCAGGACGCGCGCCGCGTGACGGAACGTCATGTGGTAGGCGCCGTCGGCCGCTTCGCGCAGCGCCTTCATGTTCTCGTCCCGGTCCAGGGGGACGGGGCGCGGCCGTGGAGGCGTACGGGTGCGCTCGCTCTCCAGGCCCGGGATGCCGGTGAGCCGGCGCGAGACCTCGGCCGCGGCCTCCAGGTGCGCCGGGCGCTCGGCCACGAGGGCCCGGGCGACCGGGTTGTGGCCGATGGCCTCCTGGAGCGGTAGCGGGTACAGCCGCGGGGAGGCGGCGGTGAGGGTGATGACGCTGTTGACGGTGCGGACCGTGCCGCGCGCGCCCTGGATGGCGGCGGCCCACAGCGCCGACGCCTCGGAGGGGTGCCAGGCCAGTGCGCGGGCGGCCGCCGCCACCGCGTCCCGGCCGGGGACGAGGGGGAGGCTCCCCGCGAGGCGTTCGAGCAGGACGTGTTCGCCGATCTCTCCGTCGAGGCCGGGCCCCGCGACGTGGACGGTGGTCGCCATGCCGGTCAGGTGGCACGCGGCGAGGGTGAGGGCGTCCCCGAACGGGCTGCACAGGCCGGGCTCGTCGCCGTGGGTGAGGACGTCGCCGCCGATGTCGACGATACGGATCCGGCCGCCCTCCGCGGCTTCGGCCATGGCCGCGATCTGCCGGGCGAGGGAGGGGAGTCCCCCGGAGGGGTCGAGGAGCAGCAGCCGGGCCGGCAGGTCCCCGGCCAGGCCGGGCATGGTGGACCCGGCCGGCGGACGGGCGCGGGTGGCAGGGGTGAAGGCGGCGAAGCCGCCCCGCTCGTGGACCAGCCCGTCGAAGTGCCGGGTCCCGAGGGGGCGGGCGGTCGGGTCGACCTCGGGGCGCTCCCACGCGTACGTGGCGATCAGCGGCGGACCGGCCGGACAGGCCGGGTCCGCCGCGAGGGCGCGGGCGGCGATGAGGGTCCCGAGGGGATCCCCTCCGCCGCCCGCCGCGATGTACAGATCGCTCACGCGGCTCCCTCGCGCTCGCGCAGGTCGACGCCGGTGATCCGGACCGGCGTCGCCCCCATGTTCTTGCGGGCGCGCTTGTTCGCGGCGTGGAGGTCCTCGTAGTACTCGCGGTCGAGCTCCTTGACGGACCCGGAGTAGAACATCCAGGACAGCACGTCGCGGTACTTGAAGCCCTTGGGCGTCAACTGGACGCGCCGGCCAAGGCGGTGGACCAGCCCGTTGGACTCGGCCGCTTCGAGGACGGGCTCGAACTCCGCGGCGTGCTTCTGGTACCCGAAGCGGTCGAGCTCGCTCAGGTCGAGGTCGAACGTGTCGAGGACGAGGCGCTTGCGCACGATCTCCTCATCGGTGAGTTCGAAGCCGGTGACGGGCGCGAGCTCGTGGTTCTTGGCCCTCCTGATGTAGTCGGCGACCTCGGCCGCCGAGGGCTTCACGCTGCCGCACATGTAGTCGAGCACGCTGGTGTACGAGCGGGCGCCGACACCGAGGCCGAGCAGGGGCACGCCGTGGAAGGTGAGCACCTTCTGCACGTAGCCGCCGCGGCCGGGCTTCTTGTAGCGGACGGAGCCCTCCTGGACGTAGCCGTGGTCGAGGAAGACCTGACGGGCGTAGTCGTAGCGCTCGTAGAGCTCGGGCTGCCACATGTACTGGTAGGCGCCGGTCTTGGAGAACCAGGCGTCGGGCCGCACCGTGAGGAAGTAGGTGCTGATGGTGGTGGGGCGCAGCGCGGCCAGCTCGTCCACGCTCTGGCGCCAGGTCCGGGGGGTCTGTCCCGCGAAGCCCATGATCAGGTCGGTGGACAGGTCCGGCAGGCCGAGCTCGTGCGCGGTGCGGACGGCGCGCCGGATGACGTCCTCGTCCTCGCCGCCGCGGCCGGCTTCGCGGATCTCGCGCGGGACGAGGGACTGGATGCCGACGTTGGCGCGCGTGAGGCCCATCTCGATGAGGGCCTTGAACTCCTCCGGCGCGTCGGCGATCGACGAGGGGGTTGCCTCCACGGCGACTTCCTCGGCCGTGGAGCGCCAGTTGGGGTAGATCTCGCCGATGGTGGCGAAGATCTGCTCGAAGTGGCGGGGCCTCAGCAGAGCGGGCGTGCCGCCGCCGATGTAGATCGTGCGTAACCGACGGGCCTGGATGATCTCCGCGTGATCGCGGATCTGGGTACAGAGCGCGTCGGTGTAGGCGTCGTAGACGTCCTCGTCGGTACTGATGATCGTGTAGAGGTTGCAGAAGCCGCATTTGCGGTCGCAGAAGGGGACGTGCAGGTAGAGGTTGAGCTCGGGGACCTGGTGGTTGGCGAGATCCCTCGCCCACACCTCGGGGATGCTCCACTTGCCCTCCGGGAGGGGGCGGTAGGTGGAGCGGGGCGGGTACGAGTACTGGTAGGGCGGAATGACTCCCTGGACGATGTGGTCGGCGAGCTGCTGGTGCAGACTGCTGGTCACGGTGTTGCCTTCCCGTACGGGTTTGCAAGCGCGGACTTCCCTACCCTGGCGATCCGATCACGGGACGCTTGGCCGGTTCCATCGGGTAGGCGCACCAAATCCCCCGCACCTAGTGGCCAGTTCGTTGGTGAATACTCCAAAGGGTGCTGCCGTGCGGCGCGTTGTTTTCGTCGGTCAGGCCCATAGCCGCCGCGCCCGCGCCACGGCTTTGCTGGAGGAATGACAATCGGGGCGGGCCCGCGCGGGCCGGGAGTGCTGGTGGTCGAGCCGATGGGGAACGCGGGGCGTTTCCTCGTCGAGGCGGCCGACCGGCTGGGCGTGCGCCTGTACGCGGCCACCCACCAGGACGTGCACGACGGCTATCCGGACCGGCTGCGGGCCGCCCTCGCGGGGGTGTGCGCGACGGACCTGACCGACACCCCGAGGGCGCTGGAGGACATGGACGCCTTCTGCCGGAGGCACGCCATCGCCGGTGTCGCCCCCTGCTTCGAGCTGTTCACCCCGCTCGCCGCGCTGCTCGCCGAGCGGCTCGGCCTGCCGGGCAACGCTCCCGGGCTCGCGCGCGCGGCCAGGAACAAGATCCTGATGGGCGAGGCGTTCGCGGCCGCCGGGATCCCCGCCCCCCGCTGGGCGCTCGCCCACGACGCCGACGAGGCGTTCCGGGCGGCACGCGAGCATGCACTGGGGTGGCCGCTCGTGGTGAAGCCCGCGGAACAGGGCGGCTCGTGGGGCGTGTCCGTGGTCGACGGCCCGGACCGCCTCGCCGAGGCGGTCGGCGCGGCCCGGCAGTACACGTACGCCCACCCGCACGGCCTGGAGCTCGACGCGCGGGCCCTGCTGCAGGAGTACATCCCGGGCGAGGAGTACTCCTGCGACACCGTGGTCGCGGACGGGGTGGCCTACCCCCTGCCCGTCGTCGCGAAGGACACCACCGAGGGCCGGTACCGCATCGAGACCGGCCACACCTGCCCCTCCGGGCTGCCCGCCCCGCTGGTCAGGAAGGTGCAGCACACGGCTGCTCGGGCGGCGCTCGCCGTCGGCGTCCGCAACGGGATCGCGCATACGGAGGTGAAGATCCCGCCGGGCACGCAGACGCCGTACGTGATCGAGACCGGCGCCCGGCTGCCGGGGGACAACCTGTGCGAGATCGTCGAGGCCGCGACGGGCGTGAGCGAGGCCGTGGCCCAGCTCCAGGCCGTGCTCGGCCTGGTACCCGACACCGTCCCCTCCCGCACCGACGCGGCGTCGATCCGGTTCCTGCTGCCGGAGCACGGCGGCGTACTGCGGGAGGTGGTCATCGCGGACCTGCCCGGAACCCACGGCGAAGTGCATCTCGGGCCCGGGGACGTGGTGCCGGAGCCGGCGGACTCGGCCTGCCGGATCGGGCACGTGGTGGCCCGTGCGGAAACGGCCGATCAGGCGCGCGGGCTGGCCGACCGGGCGGCCGCCCGGTCCCGAGTGGAAGTGGGCTGAAGCACGTGCGGAAGATCGCGTTCTTACGGTCGGTGGGCATCCGGCGCGCCGACCCCTACGTCCAGCGGGCCGTACGGGCCCTCGCGGCCGAGGGGATCGAGGCCGGGCTCTTCCACACCGGTGGCGCCGCCGGTGACGAGGACTTCCCCGGCCACCGGCAACGGCTCGACCGCGCCGTGACGCCGCGGGAGCTCGCGGACGCGGTCGCCGCCTGGGGGGCGGACGCGGCGGTGTCGATCTCGCTGCCCTGCGAGAACGCGCTGCGCGACGCGGCGGCCAAGGCCTTCCTGGACGCCGCGGGCATCCCGACGGTGATGACCCCGCTCGCGGCGACGATGCTGCTGGTGGACAAGTGGGAGACCAAGCGGCTCTGCGAGCGGGCCGGCCTGACGGTGCCCGAGGGGTTCCGCGTCGACTCCGATCTGCTGGCGGGGAGGGGCCTTGCCGTGCCCGGGTACCGGGACGCCCTGCGCGTGCGGGCCGCACAGACCGGCTATCCGCTGATGGCGAAGCCCGTATGGGACTCGACCAGCATGGGCATCCGCGCGCTGCGCTCGCCGGCGGACCTCGACGCGTACCTCGATGCCCACGTCACCGGCCTCGACCTCCGCCTCGACGCCCGCCTCGACCCTCGCCTCGACGCCCACCTTCCGCCTGGCCCGGCAGGGGTGTCGGCGGTGGTGGAGCAGGTGGTCGAAGGCGACCTGTGCAGCGTGGACATCGTGGGGCGCCCCGGGGCCTACCGGGTCCTTCCCCTGTGCTGGACCGGACGCGCCGGGGCGGAGCCGGTGTTCACCTTCGCCGACCTGCGCTGGTGCGGCCCGCGTGCGGAGGCGGACGCCGCGTTCGGCGAGGTGGCCCGCACGCTCGTGGACCTGTGCGAAAGCCTGGGAGTGTACGGATCGGTGAACGTCGACATGGTCCACACCGGCGGCCGGTTCGTGATCCTGGAGGTCAACCCGCGCATCGGCGGTGCCACCACCCTCTCGTGCGCCGCGTCCGGCACCAACACCTTCACCTCCCTCGCCCGTATGGCCCGCGGCCTCCCCGTCACCGGGGGCACGGCGCAACGCGCGGGCTGGGCGATCGAGTTCCTCGCCGGGGACGGCGTCCCACCGGAGGTGGTCGCGCAACTGCGCCGGAGCGTCAGCGTGGTCACCGCGCACGAGCTGGTCATCGAGGGCGCCTCCCGCGGGGACATCGTCGTGATCACCCTCGCCGAGGGCGAGGAGGAGCGGACCGTGAAAACCCTGACGGAGCTGCACGAGACGACCGGCTTCCCCGCCGCCGGCGTCCTGGGCAAGATCACCTCCCTGCTGAACCGGTGAGCGCGGCCACCGACACCCGCCGCCCGCGCCGCACCGCGGCCGACCGCCTCGGGCTGCCGCCACTGCGCGGGCACGGCCTGTTCATCACCGGCAACCTGATCGACTCCGTCGGCAACGGCATGCTGCTGCCGCTCGGACTGCTCTACTTCACCGACGTCCGGGGTCTGCCCCTGGCCCGGGTGGGCGCGGCGATGACGGCCGGTCAGGCCCTGGCCCTGCCCGTCACGTTCCTCGCCGGGCGGCTCATGGACCGAGTCGGGCCCCGACGCGTCGTGGTGTGGGCGAACGTCCTCTCCGCCGCCGGGTTCGCCCTGTTCCTGCTCGCCCGCGAGCCGTGGCACGTCGCCGGCGTGTACGTCCTCGTCCAGGCCGGCATCAACATGTACTTCACCGCGCAGCGCACCCTGATCACGCACGTCACCCAGGCCGACGAACGCCGCTCGTGGTTCGCCTTCACCGGCTCGCTGCGCAACGTCGGGCTCGCCGCCGGGTCCGCCGCCGCGGCCGGCGCCCTGACCGTGTTCGGGAACGGCTCGCTGCGCTGGATGATCGCCCTCGACGCCGCCACCTACCTCCTGGCCGCCGCCTGCTTCGCCGCCCTGACCACCCTCGCGCCGCAGCCGGACGGCGCGCCTCCGAGCGCCCTCGTGACCCGGGCCGACCACACCCGCCGCTACCTCCTGCTCGTGGCCGTCAACCTCCCCTACGTCCTCGCGCAGGCCGCCCTCGCCATCCTCGTCGCCGTCTACACCACCCGCGCGCTGGGCCTGCCCGCGTCGGCGGCGAGCCTGCTGTTCGTCGTCAACACCGTGATCGTCTCGGCGTGTTCGACGGCCGTCACCGCGCACCTGGCGCCCAAGGCGCCCCGGCGCGCCGTGGCCGTCGGATACCTGATCATGGCCGTCGGGATGGTGGCGTTCGCGCTCCCCGCGCTGCCCGGTGCCCTCGCCGCCACCGCCTGGGCGGCCCTCATCGTGGCGATCGCCCTGTTCAGCGTGGCGGAGATCCTCCTCGGCCCGGCGCTGAGCGAGCTGTCCGTGAGCCTCACTCCCCAGGCGGCCGGAGGCTTCACGCAGGGCCTGTACCAGTTCTCGTGGGCCGTCGGCATGGTCGCGGCTCCCGCCCTGTTCACCGCGCTGCTGGAAGCCGGTCCGCTCCTGCCGTGGGGTGTCGAAGCCGCCGCCTGCCTGCTCGGCGTACTCGCCGCGCCCGCCCTCAGAGCCCCCAACCGCCACCGCCGGAGGAATCCCCGTTGATCACGAGCGTCATCGAGTCCGTCCATGAGGTCCCCGCCGCCGAGTGGGAGCACCTCGCCCGGCCGGCGGGCCTCTACCTCTCCCACCGGTGGCTCGCCGGCGAAGAGGAAGACCCCACCGCCACCTGCGCGTACGCGCTCGTACGGGATCCGGACGGCGTCCTGCTCGCCGCCGCCCCCCTCTACCTGGTGCGGGACGAGCCGAACGACGGCTACCGGCCCGAGGCCGTACTGCCCCCGCACCTGCGGCCCCGTGTGATCGCCGGCGCCCGGCGCGGCTACCACAACACCCCGCTCACCGCCCCCGGCCTGGACTCCGGCCGGCGGGACGCCTGCCTCGCCCTCCTCCAAGGCGCCGTACGGGCCTTCGCCGACCGGCACGGAACGACGCACTGGTGGCCCTACCTCACCACCACGGCCGCCACCCGGCTCGCCCCCCTCTACCCGGACCCCGCCCTCCACCTGGAGGACGACGCCCTCATCCCCCTCCCCGGCACGGGCATCGACGACTACATCTCCTCCCTGCCCTCGCAGCGCCGCGTCGGCGTACGGCGCGAACGCCGCCTCTTCGCCGCGGCCGGCCCCGTCGTACGACGACAGGTACTCGCGGACTGCTTCGAGGAAGCCGCGGTCCTCCTCGCCGGACACCAGCAGGACCACGGGCACGACCGGGACGGCGTCGGCGCGATGACCGGCCTGCTGAAACGGCAGGCGGCGGCGATGGGCAGCGAAGCCCGGGTGGTGGCCGCCTACGACGGGTCCCGGATGACCGGCTTCTGCCTCTACTACCACTACGGGACCACGACCTGGATCCGGGCGGTCGCCCTCGACCGCGACCACCCGACACCCCACCTGTACTTCAACCTCATGTACTACCTGCCCGTCGAGGACGCCTACGCCCACGGCACGACCGCCCTGCACGCGGGCATGACGACCGTCGAGGCCAAACGCCGCCGCGGCGCCCGGGTGTCCGGCCTGTACGCCCTGGTGGACCAGCAGGCCGCCGGGCCCGGCGCGCCGCGGGTCAGGACACCACGGGATCGGCGTCCGCTTCCGTCAGCCTGACCGTGCACAGCCCGCCGCGCTCGCTCTTCACGTCCGTCACCTTGAGCTGCGTGCCCGGCGCGAGGATGTACTCCTCCTCCCCGGTGAAGGCCGAGAAGCTCCTGATGCCCACGGCCTTGGCGGGCGTCACCTCGAAGAGCGTCCGCTTGCCGCGGCTGCCCAGGAAGGACCGGGCCACGTGCAGCTCGGAGGTGCACGAGGACACGCCCCACCAGGTCACCGTCCGACCCACCGGGTACTGCGCCCGCAGGTCCAGCGAGACCCCGCGCCACAGCGGCTCGGTGCGGGCGGGCAGCCCCGAGACCGCCGAGAACAGCAGCCGCAGGTACGGCAGGTAGGGCGTGACCCTCGTGCGGTCCGGGGAACGCAGGACGGCGTTGATCTCGCGGTAGAACGCGGACTCGCAGGTGTAGAGGTGGAGCGCGGCGATGGCGTCGGCGGACAGGCCGCCGCCGGACGCCCCGTCCGCGCGCCGCTTGCCGAACTCCCGTGAGCGGTCGATGTGTCCGGTGAGGCCGGACAGCGTCCGGGCGACCGGCGCGACGGCGTCCTGGAAGTCCATCAGCGGGGTGGCGAAGACGCCGGTGATCGAGGGGAGGACCAGGCCCTCGTCCTTGACGCTGCTGAGCCGCTCCAGGTACAGCTGGTGCAAGTTCATGGTCGACTCGATGAAGGCGCCCATCCGGGCCGCGACACCCCCGTCCGCACCACCCGCACCGGCCGCTGCCGCCCCCTCGTCCCATCCCTTGCTCGGCAGCCAGTCGATCCCCTCGGCACCCAGCGAGGCCAAGGCCTCGTTCACCCTGGCGAAGTGGTCGCCCTCGCAGAAGACGTCGCCCTGCGCCGCCGGGTTGGCGTGGTCGATGTGCCGGACCTCGACGTCCGGGTACTTCTCCTGGAGCCGCAGGACGACCTTCTTCAGGGCGCGGGCGTGCGCCCCCCACCAGGCGAACACGACCCCGCGGTCCTCCTCCTCGGCGTCCTGCTTGGCCTTGAGGATCTCCTCGAGGATCCGCTCGGCGACGGGCCGCCAGAACGCCGTGTGCCGGTCGGCCCCCATCGCCCCGTCGCCGCTGGCGGTGAGCGAGGCGTTCAGCAGCAGGACGCCCTGGGTCAGCATCGCCTGGAACCACTCCGGCGGCCGGACCGTCTCCCGCTCCCGCAACAGCGCCCGGACGTCGGCGATCGGGGTCTTCTTCGCCATTCCGTACTTCCACATCGCCGCCGCCTTGATGATGCAGCGGATGCTGACGACCCTGCCGAACTGGCTGTCCTTCCAGTCGTTGAAGGTGTTGTCGAACATGGCGATGCCCGTCGCGCTCTCCGGGCGGGGGTACGGGTTCTGGCCGAAGACGACCACCTTCCATCGGTGCGGGGGGTGGGGCTTGAGCGCCTGGAACGTCAGCTCACGGACCGGGACCACCTCGGGGCCGCGGCCCTTCCCGATGAACCGGGCGGCGTCCGGCTGCGCCTCGATGACGGGCTTCAGGAGCGGAAGCCAGGGCTCGCCACCGCCGTCGAAGAGCTCGGCGAGGGCCAGGGGATCGGCTGAGGCCTTCGGCGGCACGATGCGTACGCGCTCCTCGACCGGGCGCTTCTCGATGCCGCCCAGCTGCGCGGTGATCGTGGCGCGCAGCTCGTCGTCGTCCTCGAACCAGTGGTCGTGGAAGAGCGTGTAACCGGTCCACATCAGGTTGGCGCACAGCCTGGCGGGCACCCGACCGGTCCGGGCGCCCATCCCGACCAGCGCCACGGAGCGGATGCTCCCCGGCGCCTTCCGGTTCTGCCGGTGGACGGCCTGGAACGCGGCGGCGCAGGCGAGGGCCACGTTCAGCGTGGCACTCACGTTCTGCGAGGACTCGACCATGGTCGGCGTCGATATCAGGAACCGGGGTACGGCCGCCCCCGACGGGACGCAGACCGCGCTGCCCAGCGGCATGGCGCCGGCGAAGCGGTCGCGGATCGCCCGCTGCACCCGCAGCTGTATGCCCGGTCCGAGGTGCCGCTTGACGGCGGCGTCGACGCCACCGTCCATCCGGCCCCGGGAGTTCGTGGGCGTGACCCAGGCGTCGACGTCCTCGTCGAGGATCGAGCCCCGGCGGATCTCGATGCCGGGGGTGTCCGCGAAAGCGGCCCGCCACGCCTCCACCACGCGCTCGTTGACGTCTGTCAGCACCACCCTGAGCACCGGCGGAGCACTGCTCTCGGTCATCGTCCACTCCTGTCGGAAAACGGCTCGTGCAACACCTCGAACGTAACCGCCGCCACTGACAGTTCTGCAGGTCCGCGGCGCCGGCGGCCGCCCGGCGGGAGCCGCTCATCCGGGTGAGGCCGCGGATGGGCCCCCGCGGGAGCGGGCATACGCCCCGGGAAACGGCACGGAGAGCAAGCGAAAGGCCCCGTATGCGCAGCGTCGGCGTCGAAGAGGAACTGTTGCTGGTCGATCCGCGGACCGGCCGGCCCGCGGCCTCCGCCGGCGCCGTGCTGGCATCGGCCCTGCGGTCCGGCGGCCGGGCGGCGGGCGCCGGGGGAGAGATCCCGCTGGAGAAGGAACTGCACAAGGAACAGGTGGAGTTCGCGACCCGCCCGGTGACCCGGATGGACGAACTCCACCAGGAGATCCGCCGCTGGCGGGCCGAGGCCGCGCGCCACGCCGAAGCCGCCGGCGTCCTGGTGGCGGCCCTCGCCACCTGCCCGCTGCCGGTGGAGCCGTCGCTGAGCGTGGGGGAGCGCTACCAGTGGATCGCCCGCCAGTTCGGCCTGCCCGCCCAGGAACAGCTGACCTGCGGCTGCCACGTGCACGTGATGGTGGACTCCGACGAGGAGGGCGTGGCGGTGCTCGACCGTATCCGGCCCTGGCTGTCCGTGCTCACCGCCCTGAGCGCGAACTCGCCGTTCTGGCAGGGCGAGGACACCGCGTACGGCAGCTACCGCAGCAGGGTCTGGAACCGCTGGCCCTCGGCCGGCCCGGTGGACCTCTTCGGCACGCCCGAGCGCTACCACGAGCGGGTACGGGCCATGGTCGCCACCGGGGCCATCCGGGACGAGGGGATGATCTACTTCGACGCGCGGCTGGCCGCCTCGTACCCGACCGTGGAGGTCCGCGTGGCGGACGTCTGCCTCGACGCGTCGACCGCCGTGCTGCTGGCGGCCCTGGTCCGCGGGCTCGTGGACACCGCGGCCCGGGACTGGCGCGCCGGGGAACCGGCCCCCGCGGTCGACACGAGCCTGCTCCGGCTCGCCGCCTGGCGGGCGGCCCGGTCCGGGCTCGACGGACCCCTGGTCCACCCGGCCACCCTGCGCGAGGACTCCGCCGAAGCCGTGGTCAGGGCACTCTACGGCCATGTGGGCGAAGCCCTGGAGGACAACGGGGACGCCGGCTTCGTCAAGGAGGGCCTGGCCGGGCTGCAGGCCTGCGGCAACGGCGCCCGCGTGCAGCGCGAACTGCTGCGCACGGAGGGCGACCTGGCCTCCCTGGTGCTCCGCTGCGCCCGCCGCACCCTGGGCGGCTGACTCCCCGGACCGGGCCGGTGGCCGGCTCAGCCCAGGAAGGACAGGCGTACCGTGCGCCGGGGGTTGTCCCGGTTGGTGTCCACCAGCACCACCGACTGCCACGTGCCGAGCGCCAGCTCTCCCCCCACCACCGGAAGGGTGGCGTGGGGCGGTACGAGGGCGGGCAGCACGTGGTCGCGGCCGTGACCGGGCGAACCGTGCCGGTGGCGCCAGCGGTCGTCGGCCGGCAGCAGGGTGCGCAGGGCGTCCAGCAGGTCGCCGTCACTGCCGGCCCCCGTCTCGATGACGGCGAGGCCGGCCGTGGCGTGCGGGGTGAACACGTTGAGCAGCCCGTCCCGGCCCCGGGCGGCCTCCCGCAGGAACTGCGCGCACTGCGCAGTCAGATCGTGGACGGTCTCGGAGGAGCCCGTCGTCACGTCGAGGGTTCGTGTCGTGAACGTGTCGGTCATGCCCCCATCCTCGCCGGATCCGAACCGCTGTCACGAAGACGGGCCGATACCGGTAGGGACGAGATTCGGGGGTACACGCCGTTCGAGGCGATCGCGGCGGCTCCCGCCACGATCGCCGATCCACCAAGTGAGAACGAGGGCATCATGATTCTCATCGGTCTGATCCTCCTGGTCATCGGCTTTCTGACCGGGATCTCCATCCTGTGGACCATCGGCGTCATCCTGCTGGTGGTGGGCGCGGTGCTGTGGGTCCTGGGCTCGGTCGGGCACGCGGTCGGTGGTCGGCGCCACTACTGGTGACCGCACCGCGCGGTCCGGCACGGCACGGGCGGGTCCCTCACACGGGGCCCGCCCGCCCGCATGTTCACCGGGCCCGCTCGGCGTTGAACTGGGCCCCGGTGAGCAGGGCCAGGTTGGCGATCCAGAGCCACACCAGGAAGACCACGATGCCGGCCAGCGAACCGTAGAGCCGGCCGTAGGTGTCCAGCCCCGTGTACAGCGTGAACAGCACCGAAGCGGCCAGCCAGAGCACGGCGGCCAGTACGCCGCCGGGCAGGCCCCGGCGGGTGCCGCGGCCGCGGTCCGGCCCGGTACGGAAGAGGATCAGCACCAGGAAGGTGACGGCCGCGAGCAGTACGGGCCAGCGCAGGAGCGCGATGGCCTCCGGGCCGCTCCCCCCGGCGGTCCGCGCCACCCAGCGGGCCGCCGGCCCGGACACCACCAGTACCGCGGCGGCGACCACGAGCAGGACCAGCAGCAGCGCCGCGTTGAGGAGCAGGGTGTGGGCCGCGCGCAGCGGGGGCCGCCGGTCGGGCACCCCGTGCATCGTGTGCAGGGCGCGGCGGAACACCGCCAGATAGCTGCACGCCGACCACAGGGCGCTGAGTACGCCGCTGATCAGCAGGGCCCACATCGACGACTGCTCCGCCGCGAGTCCGCCGAGCGCGTCGCGCAGCACCTGCGCCGACTGGGGCGGCGCGTACGAGGTGAGCTCGGTGATCAGCCGGTCCCTCGTGGCCCCGCCCAGCAGGCCCACGAGGGAGACCGCGATGACGAGTGCGGGCAGGAGCGCCAGGACGGCGTAGTAGGTGAGTGCGGCCGCGTGGTCGGCGAGGTTGTCGGTCCAGACGCGGACGGCCGTACGCCGCAGCTCGGCGCGGGTTCGCGCGGCGAGGGCGGCCACGGGCGGGCCGCTCGGGCGGGAGGCGGTGCGGGGGATGTCGGTCACGCTGCGCAGGTGCCCGATGCGGCCCGCCCGCATGCGCCGCACCGGCGTGGCGTGGCCGCGTACCGGGCGGGCCGCCGGGTACACGCGCCTGCATGACGTGGAGCTACGTACGGCGCATGAGCGAGAAGCGGGCCCAGCGGCAGGGCCCGGACCGTCCGGTGGAGCGACCGGGCCCGGACGGCCCGGTGGAGCGACGACGCCCGGACCGTCCGGAGCGGCGACGGGGCCCGGCCCATCCGGTGGTCCGGGCCTCGGCCATGGTGACCGCCTTCGCCGGGACCGTGCTGTTCGGCGTGGTCCTGGCCCGGCTGACGCTGGAACCGTCCGCCGCCTCGGCGGCCCTCGTGCACGCCAACGTCCGGCCCGGCCACTCCGTCAAGGCCTATCTGGACGGGACCTCGACGATCGAGGCGGTGCGCCAGCTGGGCGGGAACGTCCTGCTCGGCGTGCCGTTCGGGGTGCTCCTGCCCGTCCTGCTGCCCCCGGCACGGGGGCTGCTGCGGGTCGGGGCCGTGACGGTCTGCCTGATGACCCTGGTGGAGCTCGTCCAGGGCGCCCTCGTCACGGGGCGCGTCTTCGACATCGACGACGTCATCCTCAACACGGCCGGCGCGCTCCTCGGATACCTGCTGATCGGCCGCCGTCTCGGGCGGGCCGTCCACCCGCGCCGCCAGCACTGGTGGACCCGACGGGCCGCCGAGCCCCGTGACACCTGACCCGTGGCATCCGACTGGTGACTCGTGAGTACTGCACACCCCATCGATGACAGACGTGACTGTCGCCGCATCCTCCCGGCGTGACACCTTCGGGTCTGCCGCCGAACGAGGGAGCAGGTGTGAACAAGGGGTACGCCGCCTTCTGCGACGCCGACCGATGGTTCTACGACGCGCCGTACCGGCGCGCCGGCGAGAGCTACCCGGCCGCGCTCGCCCCCGTCCCGCCGGGGTGGCGCTCGCACCGCAGCGGCGACTGGCTCGCCCTGCGCCCCGCCGACGCCGAACTGCCCGCACAGGGCTGGAAGATCCACGTCTCGGCCACGCTCGACAACGCAGAATCGCTGCTGGCGACGGTGTACGCGTACTGCACCGCCCGGAGCATCGCCTTCAAGTTCATACCGAGCCGGTACCTGTTGCACCTGCGCAACGCCAAGTACGCCGACCGCGCGGCGAGCGGGAAGTTCATCACGGTGTACCCGGCCGACGAGGAGCAGTGCCGCCGGATCGCGGAGGACCTCGACGCGGCGCTCGCCGGGGCGGCCGGCCCGTACATCCTCAGCGACCTGCGCTGGGGCGCCGGCCCGGTCCACCTGCGCTACGGCAGTTTCACCCTGCGGCACTGCTACGACGAGCACGGCGAGCTGGTCCCGGCGATCGAGACCCCCGACGGGCGCCTCGTACCGGACCCGCGCGGACCGGTGTTCCAGCCGCCCGAGTGGCTGGAACTGCCCGCCTTCCTGGAGCCGCACCTCGCGGCGCGCTCCGCGACCACCCTCACCGGCATCCCCTTCACGGTGGAGCGGGCACTGCACTTCTCCAACGGCGGCGGGGTCTACGTCGGCAAGGACAGCCGCACCGGCGAGTCCGTGGTCCTCAAGGAGGCCCGCCCGTACGCCGGACTCGCCGCCGACGGCGCCGACGCCGTGACCCGGCTCCGCCGCGAACAGGCCGCGCTGGAAAGGCTGTCGGGCCTGGACTGCGTACCGGCGGTGCGCGGCACGTTCACCGTCGGCGACCACCACTTCCTGGTGCTGCAACACCTTCCCGGCAAACCGCTCAACACCTACTTCGCCCGCCGCCACCCGCTGATCGAGGCGGACCCCGACCCGGCGGAGCTCGCCTCGTACACCGAGTGGGCCCTGAAGATCCACCGCGGGGTCACCGAGGCGGTCGAGGCCGTGCACGCCCGCGGCGTGGTCTTCAACGACCTCCACCTCTTCAACATCATGGTGGAGGAGGACGAGAGCGGGGAACCCTCCGTCGCCCTCCTGGACTTCGAGGCCGCCGCGCACATCGACGAGGGACTGCGGCAGACCGTGGCCAACCCCGCCTTCGTCGCCCCCGCCGAGCGACGCGGGTTCTCCGTCGACCGCTACGCCCTCGCCTGCCTGCGCCTCGCCCTGTTCCTCCCCCTGACCAGCCTGCTCGTCCTGGACCGGGCCAAGGCCGCCCATCTGGCCGCCGTCGCCGCCGCGCAGTTCCCCGTACCGGGGCGCTTCCTCGACGAAGCCGTCGAGGAGATCCTGTCCGGCGCCCCGCAGGGCGAACCGGGTGGCCGCCTTCCCGCCCCGCGCCGCCCGTACCTGCCCGTCGAGCCGGGGGAGTGGCCGGCCGCCCGTACCTCGATGACCGCGGCGATCCGCGCGAGCGCCACCCCGGAGCGCGAGGACCGCTTCGTACCGGGTGACATCGCCCAGTTCGCGAACGCCGGAGGCGGCACCTGCTTCGGCAACGGCATCGCCGGGGTCCTCCACGCCCTCGCCGAGACCGGCGCCGCACCCTGGCCCGAGGCCGAGCAATGGCTGCTGGAGCGGACCGCCGAACCGGCCTCAGGCACCCCGCTCGGCTTCTACGACGGCCTCGCCGGCACGGCCTGGACGCTGGACCGGCTCGGCCACGCGGAGCGCGCCCTCGCCCTCGCCGAGCGGCTGCTGCACCAGCCCTGGCAGAGCGCCGGCCCGGACCTGCACGGCGGACTCGCCGGCATCGGGCTGGCCCTGGACGCCCTCGGCACCGCGAGCGGCGAGGGCGAACTGCACACCGCGGCCCTGCGCTGCGCCGACCTGCTCGCCCGGCCCGAACACCGGCCGGCCCGCGCCGGACTGATGTACGGGAACACCGGCCCCGCCCTGCTCTTCCTGCGGCTGTACGAACGCACCGGCGACAAGGAACTGCTGCTCCAGTCCGCCCGGGCGCTCCACCGCGACCTCGACCGCTGCGTCACCAGCGCGTACGGCACCCTCCAGGTGAACGAGGGCTGGCGCACCATGCCGTACCTCGGCGAGGGCAGCGTCGGCATCGGCATGGTCCTCGACGACTGGCTGGAGCACGCTCCCGACGAGCGGTTCGAGAAGGCCCGGCGCGAGATCGTACGGGCGGCGCAGGCGACCTTCTACGCCCAGCCCGGCCTGCTGCGCGGCGCCGCCGGGATGGTCCTCCACCTGGCCCGGACCACCACCCCCGGCCCGGGCACGGGCCCCGCGGACATCGCCCGCCAGATCGACGCGCTGGCCCGGCACGCCGTGCCGTACCAGGGCCATCTGGCCTTCCCCGGCGAGCAGATGATGCGCCTGTCCATGGATCTCGCCACGGGCACCGCCGGCGCTCTCCTCGCCCTCGGCAGCGCCGCGCCCGGCGGGCGCGCGCACCTGCCGTTCCTTCCGCCGCTGCGGCGCACCGCGGCGGCCCCAGAGCCGGCCCCGTCCGGGGCCGTGACCCATCGCACCACTCGAGAGAAGAAGAGGAACCGACATGACCCTTCTTGACCTGCAGTCGATGGAGACCCCGAAGGAAGAGGCCACCGAGGTCGCGATGACCGGCGGCGGCAGCCGCGCCAGCCTGCTCCTGTGCGGGGACAGCAGCCTGAGCGTCACGACCTGTAACTGACGCAGGCCATGTCGGGCCCGGGCGGTTCGCCGCCCGGGCCCGCACCACGTACCCGCGACTGGAGGACCCGCCGATGAGCCCCCCCGACGCGGAGGCCGGTACGGCGCAGGCCGCGGCCATGGCACGCACCGCCGACCGGGCCCTCGTGGCGGCGGCCCGGCACAGCGCCGGGCGGACCGCCGCCGTCCTCGGATGCACGCTGGGCGCCGCCGCGGCGGCGCTCGCCGAACCCGCCGTCCTCGGCCACGCCCTCGACCTGCTGCTGCGCCGCGCCCCGGCGGGCCCCGCCTGGACCCTGCTGTGCGCCGCGGTCATCGCGGCCGAGGTGCTCCTGGACGCGGCCGCCGCCCGCTTGAGCGGCGAGGTCGACGGCCGCTCGACCGCCCGCCTGCGCCGCCTCGCGCTCGCCCGGCTGCTGCGGACGGCCCCGCACCACGCGGCCCGCCACACACCCGGCGAGACGGCGGCCCGGCTGACCGCACACGCCACCGAGGCCGGCAAGGTCCCGGCCGCCGTCGCGCACGCCGTCGCGGCGCTGCTGCCGCCGCTCGGCGCGGTGACCGCCCTCTTCCTCATCGACGTGTGGACGGCGCTCGCCTTCCTCGTCGGCATCCCGTTCCTGGTGCTCCTGCTGCGCGCCTTCGCCCGCGACACCCACATGAGCGTCGCCCGCTACCAGCAGGTCCAGCTGGAGACCGCCGGCCGGCTGACCGAGGCGCTGGCCGGGGCCCGTACGATCGCCGCAGCCGGCACCGCGGAGCGCGAACGCGCCCGGATCCTGGCCCGGTTGCCCGAGCTGGGCACCGAGGGCCGGCGGATGTGGCAGGTGTACGGCGCCACCACGGCCCGCTCGTCCGTCCTCATGCCGCTGCTCCTGTACGCGGTCCTGGCCGTCGGCGGCATCCGCCTGTCGGCCGGGGCCATCGGCGTCGGCGAGCTCCTCGCCGCCGTACGGTACGCGGGCCTCGCGGCCGGCATCGGCGCCGTGACCGGCGGCCTCGCGGCCGTGGTCCGGGGCCGGTCCGCGGCCCGGCGGACCGCCGCCCTCCTGGCCCTGCCCGAGCTGGGCCACGGCCGGGCGGGGCTGCCGGAGGACGGCCCCGGCACCCTGGAACTGGAGGGCGTACGGGTCGTGCGCGAGGGGGCGACGGTCCTGCACGACATCAGCCTGGTGATCCCCGGAGGCGCCACCGTGGCCGTGGTGGGCCGCTCGGGCGCCGGCAAGACCCTGTTCGCCGCCGTGGCCGGCCGGCTCACCGACCCCGACGCGGGCCGGGTGCTGCTGGACGGGGTGCCCCTGCCGGAGCTGACCGCCGAGGCACTGCGCCGCGAGGTCGGGTACGCCTTCGACCGGCCCGTGCTGCTCGGGGAGACGGTCGGCGAGGCGATCGCGTTCGGCGCGGAGCCGGATCCCGGGCCGGAAGCGGTGCGCGCCGCCGCCCGCGCGGCGGGGGCCGACCTGTTCGTACGGCGCCTGCCGCACGCGTACGGCACCCACCTCGCCGACGCCCCGATGTCGGGAGGAGAGGTGCAACGGCTCGGGCTGGCGCGGGCGTTCGCCCACGCGGGCCGGCTCCTGGTGCTGGACGACGCCACCTCCAGCCTCGACACCGTCACGGCCCGGGAGGTGGAGCGGGCCCTCGCCCGCGAGATCCGGCCGGGCACCCGGATCGTGGTCGCGCACCGCCTCTCGTCCGCGGCCCGCGCCGATCTCGTCGTATGGCTGGAGGACGGGCGGGTACGGGCGACCGGAACCCACGAAGAGCTGTGGCGGCACGAGCCCGCCTACCGGGCGGTGTTCGGCGCCGCCGACACGCACCGGGACGCGGATCGGGGCGGGGAACCGGACGCGGAGCTGGACGCCGAGCGGGAGGCGGCGCGGTGACCGGGGGAGGGGCCTGGGCCCGGGTGGCCCCGAGGGCCGGCGGTTCCTGCGCGGCCGCAAAGGGGCCGTCGGCCGGCTCGCGGCATGGTCGCTCCTGGAGTCCGCGCACACCTTCCTCGGCGGCTACGGCGTGGCCCGCGCCCTCGACGACGGGTTCCTCGCCGGCCGCACCGCCGCCGGTCTCGGCTGGCTGGCCGCGGCCGGAGCCGGAGCGCTGCTCGGCGGGTTCGCACTGCGCGGTGTGTTCGCCGCCCTCGCGGACCTCGTGGAACCGCTGCGGGACGGACTGGTCCGGCGGGCGGTGCGGCAGGCGCTGGACCGGGCGGTCGCCGACCCCGCGGCCGCCGGCGACACCGGCGCCGTGTCCCGGCTGACCCAGCAGACGGAGATGGCCCGGGACTCCTTCGCGGGGCTGGTCCTGACGGCGCGTTCGTTCGTGTTCACCGCCGTGGGGGCCCTCGCCGGGATGGCCGCCCTCGCGCCCGTGCTGCTGCTGGTCGTCCTGCCGCCCCTGCTGCTGGGCCTGGCGGCCTTCCTGGCCACGCTGCGCCCCCTGGCCGCCGTACAGCGCCGGTCCCTGGACACCGACGAGGCGCTGGCCGACCGGGTGGGGACGCTGGCCGGGGGCCTGCGCGACATCGCGGCCTGCGGCGGACGGGCCGCAGCTCAAGCCCGGGTGGAGCCCCTGATCGCCGCCCAGGAGCGGCTGGCACGCACCCTCGCGGGCTGGGCGGCCCTGCGCACCCTGGCCCTGGGCACGGCCGGCCGGCTGCCCGTCGTCGCACTGCTCGCGGCGACGCCCTGGCTGCTGGGCCGCGGGATCACCGCCGGAACGCTGGCCGGCGGCCTCACGTACCTGGTGCAGTCCCTGCTGCCCGCCCTCAACTCCCTGATGACCGCGCTGGGTTCCGCCGGAACCCGGCTGCTCGTGGTCCTCGAACGCTTCGCCGCTCCGGTGGCGCCGGACCCGGCCGGCCACGGCCCCGTGACACCGGACCGGCCCCCGCCGCTCCGGCCGCGGACCGGCGCCGCCGCCGAGCTCCGGGGCGTCACCTTCGCCTACGGCCCCGGCGCGGCTCCCGTACTCGACGACCTCGACCTGGTGGTGCGCCCGGGGGAGCACCTGGCGGTGGTCGGACCGAGCGGAATCGGCAAGTCCACGCTCACCGCGCTGCTCGCCGGAATGCTGGCGCCCGACGCCGGATCGGTCCTCGTCGCCGGGGAGGCCGCCCGCCGTGAGCCGCCGAGGGGCGCCGCCGGCCCGGACCCCCGGCGGACCCTGCTGCCGCAGCAGGCCTACGTGTTCACCGGCACCGTACGGGAGAACCTGACCCACCTCGCCGCGGCCCCGGGCGCCCCCGGGCCGGGCGACGCGGACGTACGGCGAGCCGTCGGCGCCCTCGGGCTGGACGATCTGGTGGCGAAGCTCGGCGGCCTGGACGCCGAGGTGTCACCCCGGCTGCTGTCCCGGGGCGAGAGCCAGCAGCTCGCGCTCGCCGCCGCCTACCTCTCGCCCGCTCCGCTGCTGCTGCTCGACGAGGCGACCTGCCACCTGGACCCGGCGGCCGAGGAGCGTGCGGAACGGGCCCTCGCGGAGCGCGGCGGCACCCTCGTCGTCGTGGCCCACCGCGTCTCGTCCGCGGCCCGGGCGGACCGGGTCCTCGTCCTCGACGGGACCCGCGCCGTCTGCGGCACACATGAAGAACTCCCCGCCAGGTCAGCCTTGTACCGCGATCTGGTGGGGAGGTGGCACCGGGCGCCCGACGAGTGACCGCGCGCCGCCCGCGGATCAGACCCAGCCGGCCCGCCGGGATATCCGGATCGCGTCGATGAGGTTGCGCGCACCGGTCTTACGGGTCGCCGCGGCCATGTAGTTGCGTACCGTCCCGCTCGCCAGGTGCAGCGTACGGGCGATCTCGGCGATCGAATCGCCTTCCGCAGCCCGGGTCAGCACGCTCAGCTCCCGCGGGCTCAGGGGCACGGGGTCGGCCTCCATGAACGCGGAGGCCAGCGAGGCGTCGATGAAGCGTTCCCCCGCGGCGACCTTCCGGACCGCCCGTACGAGCCGCCCCGGCGAGCCGTCCTTGTCGACGTAGCCGCGCGCCTCGGCGCGGAACGCGCGGTGCAGCAGCCCGGGCGCGCCGGTCGAGGCGAGCACCAGGACCGGGGCCGGGGGTGCGAGGACCTGGTGGTCCGCGCGCTTGTCGCAGGAGAAGACGGCCGTCGCCCCCGGACAGTCGAGGTCGACGACCGTCACGTCTGGTCGTAACGACTCGCTCTGGCGGGCCGCGGACCGCCACCCCGCCGACGTGACGTCGAACGGCCCCTCGGATCTCAGAAGTGCGGCCAGGGCCGACCTGACCAGGCTGACGCTGTGCAGGACGAGGACCTTCGTCATCGTGTGCGCTCCTCGGTAGACGTACCAACGGCACCACGGGTGCCCCCATACAGGGCTGATGGAACGTCACTGCGGGGGGCGTGCAGGGGCGTACGGGCAAGTTGGCCGAGATGCCACGGTCGCCGTCTCAGACCTCTCGCCACCGGGCCATCGCCCACGAGAACACGCCGAAGAGCATCAGGCCGACGGCCACGGCGACCAGCAGCCACGGCCCCGCCGCGGTCCCGGCGAACGACCTCAGGGTGTCGTCGACGCCCTTCGCCTGCGCCGGGTCGTAGCGCACCGCGGCGTACACGGCGAACGAGCCGGCCGCCGCGAACACGGCGCCCCGGGCCAGGCCGCCGACGACCCCGAGGAAGTCGACGCCCCTGCGCCCCCAGTCCGGCACCCCGCCCATCGCCAGGTGCTTGCGGAAGGACCGCCGCGCCGCCTGCACCGCGATGACCACGCCCGCGACGGCGATCCCCAGCCCTGCCGCACCCACCAGCCACTGGCCGGCCGGCAGCCCCAGCGCCCTGGCGGTCACCTCGCGGGACTGCTGGTCCCCGGAGTGCCCGCCGCCGCCCGCGGCGAAGGACAGGACGGAGAAGGCGGCCACGGCGTAGAAGACCGCGCGGCCGGCCGAGGCCAGCCGTTTTCCGGGCTTGCGGCCGTCCGGCCCGGCCGCGCCGAACACCGACTCCGACAGGCGCCACAGCATCATGCAGACGAGCCCGACGCCGACGGCCCAGACCAGGACGCCGCCGTAGGGCTTGCCGACCAGTTCCCGGAGGGCGCCCTCGCGGTCGGCCTCCTCACCCCCGTTGTCACCGAAGGCCACGCGCAGGGCCAGCAACCCGACCAGCGCGTACAGCACCCCGCGCGTCACCAGCCCGCAACGCGCCGTGACCTCCCGCAACCCGCCGCCGCGCGACGCGGCCCGGACACCCCTGCCACCGCCCCCGCGTCTCATCGCGCTCAGACCTCGCCCCGCCAGGCGCCCGTTTCCACGCCGCGCGACTCGATGAACAGTTTGAACCGCTTCAGATCGCCGGCCACCTGGCGCTTGACGAAGCCCAGCTTGTCGGCGGCCGTCTCCGCCAGGCCGTCGGGCACCCAGTTCATGTGCAGGACGACCTTGGTGGTGGTCGCGTCGATCGGCTGGAAAGTGACCAGACCGGCCTGGCGCGCCTCCCCGTCCACCGTCATCCACGCGACGCGCCGGTCCGGGAGCTGCTCGGTGATCTGCGCGTCGAACTCGCGCTGCACGCCGTTGACGTTCGTGACCCAGTGGGTCAGTGTGTCCGTGCGCTGGTCGATGCGCTCGACCCCTTCCATGAAGGCGGGGAAGTCCTCGAACTGCGTCCACTGGTTGTATGCCGTCCGCACGGGGACGTTGACCTCTACGTACTCCTCGACGTGTGACACATGCACCCCTTCCGTGGCGTCGGCGGCCCGGCACCGCACGGTGCCGGTCGCCGCCTGCGTACCGTTCAGGGCCCGGCTACCCGCCCCCGGGCGCACCATGCGCCGGCCGCCGCGGGCCGCCCGTGCTCCCGTTAGCGCCGCGTGATCGCGGGTACGCGCGCGGCGACCGGAAAGGAGCAACAGCATGGGACACGCAGGGGACATCATCACCGAACTGACCGTCGACCACCGCGAGGTGGACGGGCTGTTCGACCGGATCGAGCACACCACCCCGGCGGGCGAACGGCAGAAGGCCGCCGAGCAGCTCACCATCGAACTGGTCCGTCACTCGGTGGCGGAGGAGGAACACCTCTACCCGGCGATCCGGGAGTACTTCCCGGACGGCGACCTCATCGCGGACAAGGAACTCGCCGACCACGCGCGCGTCGAGAAGCTGCTGAAGGACCTGGAGGGGCTGGACGCCTCGGCGCCCGAGTTCGACCAGCTGCTCGCCGTCCTGAAGGCCGAGGTCACCGCCCACGTGTACGACGAGGAGGAGAACCTGTTCCCCCGGCTGCGCCAGGCGTGCACCCCGCAGGAGCTCGATGTGCTGGGTGCCCGGGTGCGCCGGGCCAAGAAGTTCGCCCCGACCCGCCCCCACCCGGGCGCCCTCCCGGCGCAGCCGCACCACAGGCTGCTCTCCGCCGGCACGGGACTGGTCGACCGCGCACGGGACTTCCTCACCGGCCGCGGCCACTAGACGATCCGGGCCGCGGCGACCGGACGATCCGGGCCGCGGACACCGGACGATCCGGGCCGCGCCGCAGGTTCGCCGTGTCGGCGCTCCTCGTCCGGGCATGCGCGGAGAAGTCCATGCCGCCTACACCCGTCGAGGAGACATGAACCACGCCCTGCGTTTGCTGATCGTCCTGGGAGGCTCGGCCCTCCTCACCCTCGCGGCCGGATGGGCCACCGACCTGCTGCTGCGCCGAGCCGACGCGCGCCACCCGGAAACGCCCCTGTGGAACGCGCTGCGCCGCTGCCGCCACGCCCTGCAGATCGTGCTGTTCGCCGCCCTGCTCAGGGCGGCGTACCGGCAGACCGCCTGGCGGCCGCTGCGGGAGCACGAGGTGGCCGTCGGCCGGACCCTCTCGCTCGTGCTGATCGGCGCCGGAGCCTGGCTGACGGTGCTCGTGGCCTCGGCCGCCGTGGAGTCCGGATACGCCCGCTACGCGGCCGGCACCCGCGACCCCGCCAGGCTCCGCCGGGTCCGTACCCAGGTCACCTTGATCACGCGGGTCCTGACCGCGGTCGTCACCGTCGTCGCGGCCGCGGCGATGCTCCTGACCTTCCCCGGCTTCCGCGCCCTCGGCACCTCCGTGCTGGCCTCCGCCGGGATCATCGGCATCGTGGCCGGCGTCGCGGCCCAGTCCACGCTCGGAAACCTGTTCGCCGGGTTCCAGATCGCCTTCGGTGACATGGTGCGCATCGGCGACACGGTCGTCGTCGCCGGCGAGTGGGGAGTGGTGGAGGAGATCACCCTCACCTTCCTCGCCGTACGGACCTGGGACGAGCGCCGCATCACGATGCCGGTCTCGTACTTCACCACCCGCCCGTTCGAGAACTGGTCCCGCGGCGGAGTCCAGATGACCGGCACCGTCTTCCTCCACTGCGACCACAGCGCTCCCGTGGACCTCATCCGCGACAAGGTGCACGAGATCCTGCACCAGTGCCCGCAGTGGGACGGCCGCGGCTGGGACGTCGCCGTCACGGAGACGACGCCCTCCACCATGGTCGTCCGCGCGATCGTCACGGCCAAGGACGCCGACGACCTGTGGACGGTGCGCTGCGCCGTACGGGAACAGCTCGTCGCCTGGCTCTCGGAGAAGCACCCCGGCGCCCTGCCCCGTCTGCTGCTGGGGCCCTCCCCGCACGACGGGCCGGGCCGCACCCCTCACCCGTAGGAGACGGTCACCTCACGGAAGCCGAGGGAACGCAGCAGCCCCTCCAGCATCGCCGTGGTGTTCTTCTCGGCGCGTTCGGCGAGACCGCTGTCGCGGGCGGCCTCGCCGATGTGCTGCGCGGCCAGCTTCTGCACGGCCTGCTCGCCGGCCGGGTTGTCGGAGAACAGATCGCCGATCCGGTCGAGCAGGCCCCGCTGCTTGGACACCGCGTACGAGCGGTCGGGGTCGAGGGCGGCCGAGCCGAGCACCGCGTGCGGCAGCCGGAGCGAGGCCTTGGTGCGGTCGTCGTTCACGGAGACGCTGCCTTCGCCGAGTCCGCCCAGCTCCACGTAGCCGCCGACTGTGCCGGCCCCCACGTACAGGGTGCGCGTTCCGCGGATGGCGTCCGGCAGGAACGCCGCGTCCTTCTCCAGGTCCACGACCACCTGGAAGTTGCCCACGGCGGCCTCGTAACGGTCCATGTCCTGGATGGACTTGAGCAGAGCGGGGCCGGAGCGGTCCCGGGTCTGCTCACCGAAGAGGCCGTCGAATCCCGGTACCAGGCCGAAGCGCGCCACGAGCGCGATCAGCACCGCGACCACGGCCACGGAGGCCGCGATCCGTCCCCACCACGGGCGCCGCGTGCCGCCCGGCCGATCCGAAGAGGTTTCCATGCTCCGCGCTTACCCCGTGGAGGCCCGGCCAGCCCGGAAGCGGGAGGGCCTACCGGTGGCGGGCGAGGGTGCGGACGAGGACCAGGAGGGCGAAGGCGATGACGATCAGGTGGACCCAGGCGGGACCGGGCGCGGGCGTCAGGGCCAGGGAGGTGAGCGCATTCGATGTCATACCGCGCGCTTGCCCCGGTCTCCCGGAACGACGCCTCGTACGCCGACACGGGGCCGAACCGGCCGGGTCAGCGGCCGGTCGGCCTGCCCGAGGTCAGCCGCGAGGTCTCGATCTCCACCCAGACGGCCTTGCCGTGCTCGTGGGTGTGGGTGCCCCAGCGATCGGAGAGGCGCTCCACGATGTTGAGGCCGTGTCCGCCGGGGACCCCGCGCTGCGGGGACGGGTTGCGGCGGGGGAGCGACGTCGAGCCGTCGAACACCTCGATCCGCAGGACGTCACCGGCGCAGACGACGAGCTCGACGCAGCCACCGGCGTGCAGGGACGCGTTGGTCAGCAGCTCGGAGACGAGGAGCAGGGCGTCCTCGGAGGTCTCGGTGCCGTCCCAGCCCCAGTCCCGCAGGGCCTGGCGGGCGAAGTCGCGGCCCTTGGCGACGTGGCCGCGGACGCCGGACAGGGCGAGGCGGCGGCGCTGCACCACGGCGGAGGGCCCGGCGGGCAGCGGATCGCCGGTACCCGGTCCGATGGTTTCCACTGTGCTACCTCACCCCCACCGTCGACACTGGTCTCTTTGCCCGTCGGAACCCCTGTGGCACCGATCGGTCCCCGCGCCGGTCCCCCGGGCAGGCCCGTGACAGTTTAGGGGAAGCTGCGGTCTCAGGAACATGCCATGTGCATCCGCAGGATGAGGCCGCTTTCCGAGGAACGGATCTCGACCAGGTCGCAGAGCTGATGGATCATCCACAGGCCGCGGCCTCCGTCGACCGAGACCAGGGAGGGCCGGCGGCGCCCCTGGAGCGGGTCGGCCAGGTGGCCGCCGTCGCGGACCTCGGCGACGACACCGCCGCCCGGGGTGTTCCACAGCCGCAGGGAGCCGCTCCCGCCGCCGTGGGCGAGGGAGTTGGCCGCGGCCTCGCTGACCGCGAGGACCAGATCGCCGCGCCGGGCCGTGCCCAGCGCCGTGCCCCGGGCCCAGGCCTCGGTGTGCGCCCGTACCTCGCCCAGCTCCCCGGAGGCGTACGCGAAAGGGGGCACACCGCCCTCGGGCTCGGGCAGCGGGTCGTCGCAGTCCGCGCAGACCACCGCGGCGTCGGTGTACTCCGGGCTGAGCAGGGTCTTGCCCTCCGCGATCACGGTCGGATGGGTGCGCCGGGCGTCGGAGACCACCGCGGCCGGCAGGCCCAGCACGTCGTACGGGCACAGGATGGTGGCGGGCCGTCCCGCGAAGGCGGTGTTGATGAGGGCCTCGTGCCGCGTGGCTTCCAGGACCTCCGCCCGCGAGCGGCCGGGCCAGATCGGCTCGCCCACGATCCGGGCCGGGCGGCGGCCCGCGTGCCGGTCGGCGAACTCCTGCAGGGCGGCCAGGATGCGCCCGGGGTTGCGGCCCAGGCGCGTCATGTCGGTCCACGTGACCTCGGCCTCCGGGGCGTCGAGGCTCTCGCGCAGGGCGTCCAGCCGTGCGCCGGGGACGGCGACGAGCACCGGCTCGTCGGCCGCGAGGGCGGCGCGTACGAACCCGCCCACACCCTCCAGGTACTCCGCCTCGCCCTGGTAGAAGAGGGCGGGGTGGACGAAGTCCCCGGGCGCGGTCGACGCAGATACGTTCATCATGCTGCGACCTCCAGCGCGGCACATTCGTCCGGGAACATCTCCACTACCTTGCGGAGCGAGTATGGCGGGTGGTGGAGCAGGAGACGACGGCCCTGTCCCGTCACGGTGGCGTTCGCCTGCACCAGGGCGGCGACGGCGGCGGCATCGAGGAAGGCCACCCCGGACAGGTCGAGGTGGACGACCGGTCCGGGGATCCGGACGACGACGCCGAGCGCCGCGGACAGGAAGGGCCGGGTGTCGAGGTCGCAGCTGCCGCGCAGCAGGGCGCCGGGACGGTCACGCAGCGGCTGCGCCGTGAGCGGCATGGCGCTGCCTACACCGAGAGCATTCCGGCGCGCAGCCGGGCCAGCGTCCGCGAGAGCAGGCGCGAGACCTGCATCTGCGAGATGCCCAGCTCGGCGCCGATCTCGGCCTGGGTCTTCTCCTGACCGAAGCGCATCTGCAGGATCAGGCGATCGCGTTCGTCCAGCTCCTCCAGCAGCGGGGCGAGGGTGTGGAAGTCCTCGAAGAGTTCCATGGCGGGGTCGACGTCACCGAGACGCTCCGCCAGGGGGCGCGTGGTGCGGCTCGCCGAGCCCGCCGGCTCGTCCCCGTCGGCTCCGGCGGTGTCCAGGGAGCCGCTGGTGTAGCCGTTCGCGGCGACCAGACCGTCGATGACCTCTTCCTCGGTCAGTTCGAGGTGGTGGGCGACCTCCTTGACCGTGGGCGCGCGACCCAGGACGTCGGTCAGGGACTCCTGTGCCTTGGCGAGCTCCGTACGCAGCTCCTGGAGGCGGCGCGGTACGTGCACGGCCCAGGTGGTGTCGCGGAAGAAGCGCTTGATCTCACCGGTGATGTACGGGAGGGCGAGCGTGGAGAACTCGACCTCGCGCTCGGGGTCGTAGCGGTCGATGGCCTTGATCAGGCCGATCGTGCCCACCTGGATGATGTCCTCGATGTCCAGGCCCCCGCCCTGCACCCGGGCGCGGAAGCGCCGCGCGGCGAACTGCACGAGGGAGAGGTTCATCTCGATCAGGGTGTTGCGGGCGTACTGGTACTCGCGCGTGCCCTCTTCCAGGGAGCGGAGCTGCCCGAAGAAGAGCCGCGAGAGTTCGCGTGCGTCGGAGGGTGCCATTTCCCGGGGGTTCTTCACCTCGGGCAGTGCCGCCTCCCGCGCGGGTGCTCCCGCGGGCCTGTCGACGGGTACAGAGGGCGCGATCTGCACGTCTGTTGCACGAATGGGGCCTGCGACGGTGGCCGAGCGAGACATGTGGCCGTTCCCTCCCGATTGACTGACGGCTGCCCGGGCGCTCATGCCCCGGCTTTTCGTTCCTACACAGCCTGCGCGAAATCTTTTTCCGGATGCCCGCCCGAGCGGCCGTATCGGCCGCCTGCCGCGGTGTGCCGCGGTCCCCGGCGCTTCCGTACGGACGACGGGCAGGCATACTCCCTTGCGGAGACCGTACAGGCAGCGATCCGGGGAGGCGGACATGACCGGAGCAGGAGACACGCACCGCGAAGGCGTGGTCGGGGACGGTTACCCGGCCGGGGCCGGATGGGTGGTGGCCGCTCACGGCGAGCTCGACCAGGACACGCTGGCCCCTCTGGAGGAGGCCCTGGCCGCCGCCGCCGAGCAGCACCCGCTGGTGGTGCTGGACGCGAGCGCCGTCACGTTCGGCGACTCGTCGTTCCTGAACCTGCTGCTGCGGACGCACCAGCTGACCACCCTGCGGATCGCCGCGCCGGGGGAGCAGCTCCAGCGCCTGTTCGCCCTGACGGGCGCCGATACGGTGCTGTCCGTGTTCCCCGCCGTCGAGGACGCCGTCGCCGGGTCATGACCGGCACGGCCCGGCCCGGCCGCCGGGCGGACCGGATCCGGCGTAGGGGCGGAAGCAGGCCGTGATCGCCTTGCCGCCGTGGCACGCGTGGATGTCCCACGAGTCCGCCAGAGCGGTGACGATGCCCAGTCCCCGGCCGGAGGTGGCGCCGGCGTCGGCGTCCGCCCGCCGCGGGCCGGGCAGCCGCGGATCGGCGTCGGCGACGCTCACGTGGAGGCACCGGCCGTCCCAGGTGAGCACGAGGTGGGCGGTGGCGGCCGCGTGCAGATGGGCGTTGGTGACGAGTTCGGAGACGCTGAGCAGGACGGAGTCCACCGTGTCCGCGGCCGAGTCGTCCCACGACAGCGACGCCAGGTGCGCGGCGGTCCACTGCCGCGCCGCCCGTACGCCCCTGGACACCGGAAACGAGCCTGCCCATCCCACGACCTTGACCGACAACGCCGTCACCCCATTTCTTCTGTAGTGTCCTTCGTCACCGATTCGTCTACCCGCCACCCGCCGCCGCACCCGCGGCCTGCCGCGGCAGTGTGCGGAAGCGCTGCTTCAGAGTGATCCGTCGTGCCATAAGGTCCTTCCGGTCGGCGTTAACCTTCGTCGACCGGGTCGTTTGGCGAGGGGTTGACGGATGGCTGAGCGGACGGGCCCGGAGCCACTGGGCGGTTCACCGGATACCGCGGACGGAACCGGGATCGGCGAGGCGGAACTGCGCAGGCTGCTGGCCGGCCTGACGGCCGTACGGGACGGGGATTTCCGTACCCGGCTGCCCGACACCTCGGACGGGCTCCTCGGTGAGATCGCCACGGTCTTCAACGGGATGGCCGACCAGTTGTCGCTGGTGACCTCCGAGGTGACGCGCGTGGCCCGCGAGGTGGGAACCGAAGGGACCCTGGGCGGCCAGGCCGACGTACCCGGAGTCGGCGGTGCCTGGCTGGACCTCACGGATTCGGTCAACTTCATGGCCGGAAACCTCACCGACCAGGTGCGCTCCATCGCCCAGGTCGCGACCGCGGTGGCCGAGGGCGACCTCTCGCAGAAGATCACCGTCACCGCGCGCGGGGAGATCCTTGAGCTGAAGGAGACCATCAACACGATGGTCGACCAGCTCTCCGCCTTCGCCGGGGAGGTCACGCGGGTGGCCCGCGAGGTGGGCACCGAGGGCCGGCTCGGCGGCCAGGCGGACGTCAAGGGCGTCTCCGGTACGTGGAAGGACCTCACCGAATCGGTCAACGTCATGGCCGACAACCTGACCGCACAGGTCCGCTCGATCGCCCAGGTCACCACCGCGGTGGCCCAGGGCGACCTGACGCAGAAGATCCGGGTGGACGCGCGGGGGGAGATCCTTGAGCTGAAGGAGACCATCAACACGATGGTCGACCAGCTCTCCGCCTTCGCCGCCGAGGTCACGCGCGTGGCCCGCGAGGTGGGCAGCGAGGGCCGGCTCGGCGGCCAGGCCGAGGTGGAGGGCGTCTCCGGCACCTGGAAGCGCCTGACCCAGAACGTCAACGAACTGGCCGGGAACCTCACCCGCCAGGTACGGGCCATCGCCGAGGTCGCCAGCGCGGTCGCCGAGGGCGACCTGACCCGCTCGATCACCGTCGACGCCTCCGGCGAGGTCGCCGAACTCAAGGACAACATCAACTCGATGGTCGGCTCGCTGCGCGAGACCACCCGGGCCAACCAGGAACAGGACTGGCTCAAGTCCAACCTGGCCCGGATCTCGGGCCTGATGCAGGGCCACCGCGACCTGTCCGTCGTCGCCGCCCTCGTCATGGACGAGCTGACACCGCTGGTCGCCGCCCAGTACGGCGCCTTCTACCTCGCCGAGGACGGCCCGAGCGGCACCGTGCTCACCCTGGTCGGCTCCTACGGCCGCCCCGCCGGCACCGGCGAGGGCGTCCGCTTCGCCCTCGGCGAGTCCCTCGTCGGACAGGCCGCGCGCAGCCACCGCATCATCGCCACGGACCAGGTGCCCGGCGACTACGTCATCTCCTCGGGGCTGGGCCGCACCACCCCGGGCAGCCTGATCATCCTGCCGATCGTGGTGGACGACCAGGTCCTCGGCGTGATCGAGCTCGCCTCCTTCACCGCCTTCACCCCCGTACACCGGGACTTCCTGGGCCAGTTGCTGGAGACCATCGGCGTCAACGTCAACACGATCGTCGCCAACGCCCGCACCGACGAGCTCCTCGGCGAGTCCCAGCGGCTCACCGGCGAACTGCAGGCGCGATCGGCGGAACTCCAGGTCCAGCAGGAGGAACTCCAGCGCTCCAACGCGGAGCTGGAGGAGAAGGCGGCCCTCCTCGCCAGCCAGAACCGCGACATCGAGGCCAAGAACCTGGAGATCGAGCAGGCGCGGCAGGAACTGGAGGACAGGGCGCAGCAGTTGTCGCTGGCCTCCAAGTACAAGTCCGAGTTCCTCGCCAACATGAGCCACGAGCTGCGCACCCCGCTCAACAGCCTCCTCATCCTCGCCCAGCTGCTCGCCCAGAACCCCACCCGCAACCTCTCCCCGAAGCAGGTCGAGTACGCGGGCGTCATCCACTCGGCGGGTTCCGACCTGCTCCAGCTGATCAACGACATCCTCGACCTGTCGAAGGTCGAGGCCGGCAAGATGGACATCAACCCCGAGGCGGTGTCGCTGCCGCAGCTGCTGGAGTACGTCGACGCCACCTTCCGGCCGATGACCACGCAGAAGAGCCTCGACTTCACCGTCACCACCGCCCCCGACGCCCCGCACGCCCTGCACACCGACGACTCACGGCTGCGGCAGGTCCTGCGCAACCTGCTGTCCAACGCGGTCAAGTTCACCGAGCGCGGCGGCGTCGAGCTCCGGATCGAACCGGCGGCGGCGACCGAGGTACCCGCCGGGGTGCCCGGCCGCGGACCCGTGGTGGCCTTCCGGGTACGGGACACGGGCATCGGCATCCCCGAGCGGCAGCTGGCCTCCGTCTTCGGCGCCTTCCAGCAGGCCGACGGCACCACCAGCCGCAAGTACGGCGGCACCGGCCTCGGCCTCTCCATCAGCCGCGAGATCGCCCAGCTCCTCGGGGGCGCCGTCACCGCGGAGAGCACACCGGGACAGGGCAGCACCTTCACCCTCTACCTGCCGGTCAGGTGGGCGGAGTACGAGAAGGACCCGCTCCCCGAGGTACCGGCGCCCGCCCCCCACGGCGCGGCAGGAGCCGCCGAAGCGGGCCACCCGGGTACGCCGGTCATTCCCGCGCAGCGCCAGGCCCGCCGGCTGCTGGTGATCGAGGAACGCCAGGGCGGCCTGCTCTCCCTCGTCGCCGAGAGCGCCGACCGGGACTTCGCCCCCCGCCACCGGCCGGCCGGGGAACTCGGCGGCATCCAGGTCGTCGGCGTCACCAGCTCGCGGGAGGCCGCGGCCGCCCTCGCGTCGGACTCCTTCCACTGCGTCGTCCTCGAACTCGACATGCCCGACGGCGAGGCCCTGCGCTTCCTCGACGCCCTCGACGGAGACCCCGCGCTCGCCTCGCTCCCCGTCCTCGCTCACAACAACCCCCGCCTGAACACGGGCCAGGAGACGGCGCTGCGGGAACGGGCCGCCTCGCGCCGTCTGGAGCTGCTGTCCAGCCTGGACGAGCTCCGCGAACGCATCGTGCTGCACCTGACCGCGGACCAGCCGGGGGACGTACTGCCCTTCGTCCACGCGGGCACCGAACGGGCGCACGCCCCCGCCCACGTGCTCGACGACGGCCTGGCCGGACGCACCGTCCTCGTCGTCGACGACGACGCGCGCAACCTGTACGCCCTCAGCGGGGTGCTCGAACTGCACGGCATCCGCGTGCTCCACGCGGAGGACGGGCGCAAGGGCATCGAAACGCTCACCCGCAACGAGGGCGTCGACCTCATCCTGATGGACGTGATGATGCCGGAACTGGACGGGTACGCGGCGACCGCGGAGATCCGGCGGATGCCGGCCCACGCCGACCTGCCGATCATCGCCGTCACCGCCAAGGCGATGCCCGGCGACCGGGAGAAGAGCCTCGCGGCGGGGGCCAGCGACTACGTCACCAAGCCGGTGGACGCCGACGACCTCATCGCCCGCGTCCGCCACTGGCTCACGAGATGACCTCCGCCCCGCAGACCAGGATCCGTCCCAGCAAGGAGCCGGAAAACACCGTGAACGCCTCCGACACCCAGTGGCACGGCGATGCGCGGGCTCCGGAAGCGCTCCCCGCGGACCCCTGCCCCACGGCGATCCCGCACCAGGCCACCACCCCCCTGGGACGCCTCGTCGCCACCGTCGAACGCCTGCGCGGCGAGGTGCGGGCGGCGCACGCGGCCGCGGACGGCAGGGCCCTGGTCGAACTGGCCAAGGGCATCCTCATCGGACAGCTGAGCTGCACCCCGGCCGCGGCGGCCCGGCAACTGGAGGAACTGTCGCGCGAGACCGGGCTCCCCACGCTCGACCTGGCCGCGGACATCGTCAACCAGGCCGCCCGCGACCACGTCAGCGAGGTAGCCGCCGAGTTCGTCGAGCGCACCGGCACGCTCGGCCCGGCCGAGCCGTCCACCAGGGTGGCGGTGCGGCTGCGCACCGCCGAGAGCGGGATGCTGGCCGCCGCCGACGACACCCAGGCCATGGCCGAATCCCTCCTGACCAACGCCCTCGAACCCCTGGGAGCGGTCGCCGTCGCCCTGTGGACCGCGGCGCCCGACGGCTCCCTGACCCTCGCCGGGTACGCCGGGTTCCCGCCCGGCGAGGCCGCGCGCTGGCGCCACGTACCCCCGGGCGTCTCCACCGTCGCCCGCCTCGCGCTGCGCGAGCGCCGCCTGGTCACCCTGGCCCGCCTGCAACGCGAAGGCCTGCCCTCGATCGCGCACCTGCACTGGCCCGACGGCGGACGGATGGCCGCGCCGGCCGGGACCGGCGGCCGCATCCACGGCGTCCTCGAAATCTGCTGGCCCGGGCCCCTCGCGCCACAGCCCCCGCAGATCGAGCGCCAGGTCGAGGCCCTCGCCGAACTCTGCGCCCGCGCCATGGACGCCTCACCGCCCGTCGACCCCGACCTCCCCGAAGCGGTGCTGCCGGACGTCTCGGAGCTGACCGACCTCGCCGAGGGACTGCACGACCCCGCCGTCATCCTCACCCCCGTGCTCGATCCCGAGGGACGGCTGACCGACTTCCGCATCCGCCACGTCAGCAGCCGCTTCGTCGACCCCGCCGGACGACAGCGCGCCGACGTGAACGGCGCCCTGCTCCTGGAGGCCTATCCCATGGCCGCCGGCGAGAGCGGGCTCTTCGACATCGTCGAGCGCGTGCACGCCACGGGTGAACCCTTCAGGGCCGAACGCATGAGCCTGACCGCGCTCGTCGACCAGATCCCCCTGACCTCGGTCGCGGACATCAGCGTCAGCCGGCACGGCGCGGCCGTCCTGCTCATCTGGCGGGTCGAGGACGAGACGGCACGACTGGCCGACCTCCTCCAGCACGCCCAGCGCCTGGGCCGGATCGGCGGATTCGAGGAGAACCTCCTCACCGGCGAGATCACCTGGAACGCCCAGCTGTACGCGCTGCACGGTCTGCCGGTCGGCGCCCCGCCCGTACCGCTGCGCGAACTGCCCGACTACGCCCACCCCGACGACTCCGAGACCCTGGGCCGCTTCCTGCGGGCCGTGCTGCGCTACCGCCGCCCCGCCTCGGTCCACCTGCGCCTGCGCAGGTCCGACGGGATCACCCGCCACATCCGCGTCGTCGCCGAGCCCGTCCTCGACGCCGACCGGCGCCTGCACGCCGTACGCGGCGCCTACCAGGACGTCTCCGCCCAGCACTGGACCGAGGTCGCCCTGGCCGCGACCCGGGACCAGCTCGCCCACACCGCGGCCGAGTCCGCCGAACGCAACCGCCTCGCCCTCCAGCTCCAGCACGCCATCATGCCCCCCACCCCGCCCGCCGTAGAAGCCCCCGGCCTGCGCGTGGCGGTCCGCTACCGGCCCGCGGAGTCCGAGTCGCTGGTCGGCGGCGACTGGTACGACACCGTGGTCCTGCCCTCCGGGCTGATCATGCTCTCCGTGGGGGACGTCGCCGGGCACGGCATCGAGGCCGCCACCGGCATGGTCGTCCTGCGCAACGCCCTGCGCGGCCTGGCCGTGACCGGCGCGGGCCCCGCCCAACTGCTGTCCTGGCTCAACACGGTCACCCACCACCTGGCGAAGCACGTGACGGCCACCGCGGTCTGCGGGCTCTTCGACCCCCGTACCCGGGTGATGCGCTGGGCGCGGGCCGGGCACCTGCCGCCCGTGCTGGTCCGCGGCGGCGAACCCGAGGCCTTCCCGCTCATCGAGGGCCTGCTCCTCGGAGCGCTGCCCGACGTCACGTACGTCGAACGGGAGGTCCGGCTGGAACCGGACGACACCCTGCTGATGTTCACGGACGGACTCGTGGAGCGGCGGGACGCCGCGGTGGAGGACTCCCTGGCCCACCTCGTGCGCGCGGCGGCCACCGGGGCCGGCGACCTGGACCACCGCCTGGACCGCCTCCTCGCCGAGAGCCGCTCCGACACGGACGACGACACCTGCGTCATCGGGATCCAGGTCGGCTGACCCGGCGGCCCCGCACCCCGGCGGGCGTCAGCGCCGCGTCACGTCCGCCGGGGGTTCGGGACCGGCCTTCACGATCTCGGGCTCCAGGCCCTGGGCGGGCGTGGTGCGGGGCCGGCCGATATCGGCGCGCCACGCCTCGAAGGCGAAGGCGGTGGCGGTGACCACCGCGAGGCCGAGCAGCCAGCCCCCGACCACGTCGCTGACCCAGTGCACGCCGAGCGCGACCCGCGTGCAGCCGACGCCGACCACCGAGACCGCCGCGAGGGCCCACGGCAGCGGCCGCCAGGCCCTGGGGACCAACGGGAGCAGCACCAGCAGCAGCACCGCGCAGGACGTGGTGGCCGTCATGGCGTGCCCGGAGGGAAAGGAGAACCCGGGCGCGTGGGCGACGGGTTCGGGCAGGTGCGGCCGGGCGCGCTCGACCGCGTTCTTCACCAGCAGGCCCACGAGCCCACCGACGGTCGCGGTGCAGGCGGCCCACACGGCCAGCCGCAGTGCCCGCCGCCACAGCAGCCACACCACCACCGCGGCGACCAGCAGACGCATGGTCAGCGGACCCCAGACGACCTGCGTGAGGAACTCCAGCACCCGCAGCCAGGCGGGGTGGCCGAGTACGAAGCGGTGCAGCCGCTCGGCGGCGCCCTGGTCGAGGCGGTGCAGCGGGGCCCACTGCGACTCCACCAGCACCAGCGCGAGGGAGAAGGGCACGGCCGCGAGGGCGGTGGCGGCGGAGGTGACCGCCAGCCGCGCCCCGAACCGCGCGTCGGACCCGCTCCGGCGGGTCATACGCCGGGGTCCTTCGTGACCGGGTGGGCCACCCCCGCCCGTACGGCCTCCAACTGCGCGGCGAACGACAGCCCCAGGAAGAGGGCGAGCGAGGTCAGGTACGACCACAACAGCAGCGACATGAACGCGCTGAGCGGACCGTACACGGTGGTGAAGGAACCGCTCGCCGCCACGTACAGGCTCAGTCCCCACGTCGCGCCGAGCCACAGCACCAGGTAGACGCCGGCGCCGAAGGCCAGCCAGGTGTACCCCGGCTGCGTGCGCCGGGGGGAGAGGCGGAAGACGGCGCTGGTGGCGGCCACGGCCAGCAGGGTCCCGGCGGGCCAGCGCAGGACCTCCCACACCCGGTGGGCGGCCGGGCCGAGACGGTAGGTCTCCGTCATGGCCACGCCCAGATCCGAACCGAGTACGGTGACCGAGAAGGCGAGCCCGAGGGGCAGCCCGGCCAGCAGTGCCATGACCAGCCCGCGGGTGTACTTCTGCAGGAACGGGCGGTCGCGCTCCACGCCGTAGATGCGGTTGGCGCCGCGCTCCACCTGGCACATGCCGGTGGTGACGTTGGCGACCGAGAACAGCAGACCGATCCAGAGGGCCGCCTCGCCGCCCTCCCCGGCCCGGCGGTGGCTCTCGCGCAGGGCGTCGTCCACGACTTCCTGGCTGGGACCCGCGACGAGCCGGCGGATCGTCAGCTCGGCCATGTGCCCGACGTCTTCGGTGTGGAGCACTCCGGACAGCCCGATGAGTGCGATGGCGAGCGGCAGGATCGCCAGGACCGTCTGGAGGGCCAGGGCCCGGGAGTGGCTGAACCCGTCGGCGTACCGGAACCGGACGAAGGAGTCCCGTACGAGGTTCCAGCCGCCGTGGCGGCGCAGCGCGGCCCAGGCCTCCTCGCCGGAGAGCCCGTCGCCCTCCGCGCGTGATGCGGCCTCCGCAGCCTCGACCTCGCCGAGCGGCGGTACGCGTGTGGCGGTGCCCATGACCGTTCCTTCCGTCCCCCGGGCCGTGTCCGGATGTTCCGCGCGGGCGCGCGGGTTCAGTTCCCGGCGGAGAGGGCGGCCGCCCCCTCCGCGCCGTCCGTGACCTGCTCGTCCGGCGCACCGGGCGCGCCGGGCGCACCGGTCCGCACCGGCACGGGCAGGCACACCCGCAGCGCCCCCGGCTCGACCTCGGCGGTCACCCGCGTACCGGCCGCGAACGCGTCACCGTCGAGCTCGCGCGGCTGGGCGCGGGCGAGGCGCAGGTCGATGCGGGCCGCGCTGAAGTACTCCAGCGCGCCGTGCGCCGCGAGGCGCCCGGGCCCGCCGGGAGCCGGCCGGGGACGCCCGTCCGCCGATCCCCGTCCGGTCCCGCGGGAGGCGAGGTGCCGGGCCGCCGCGAACCACCCTCCGGGCCCGCGGGGGTCGAGCAGCACCACGTCCAGCCGGCCGCTGTCGGGCCGCGCGTCCGGGAGCAGCGGCAGCCCGCCCTGCAGCGTGCCGACGTTGCCGATGACGACCATGCGGGCCCGCCGCTCCAGCGGAGCGCCCCCGTCCAGCCGGATCGACAGCCGCATCCGGGGGTCGCGCAGATGGCGCAGGGCCGAGAGGACGTAGGCGGCCCAGCCCAGGTGCTCCTTGAGCCGCGGTGAGGCGTCCCGCACCATGGCCGCGTCGAAACCGGCACCCGCCATGACCACGAACCGGGTCGGCGCGAGGCCGTCACCGCTGATCCGGCCCACGTCGACACCGACGGCTTCCCCGGACAGTGCCTCCCGCAGGGCGGCCGCCGCGTCGGAGGGCAGCCGCAGGTTGCGGGCAAGGAGGTTCCCCGTGCCGCAGGGCACGATCGCCATCGGGATCCCGGTGCCGGCCAGCACGTCGGCGCAGGCCCGTACCGTGCCGTCCCCACCGCAGACGACGACCAGAGCGGTGTCGGCCCCGGCCGTGCGCGCGGCCAGCGCACCGCACGGCTCCTCGGCCGAGGTGAGCACCCACACCTGGTCCGTCCATCCGCGGCCGCGCAGTACGTCCCGCACCCGGGCGGCCGTTTCACCGTCGCACCCGTGCGGATGGCGGACCACCACGACCCGGCCCCGCGCCCCGGACGAGGTCCGGCCGCCCGCCGGTCCGGGGCGTGGCTCGGTCGGCCCGTCACCGGCCGCCCGTTCGGGCGCGGCCCCGGTGCCCGGCAACAGCAGCGCGCCGGCCACGACGAGGAGCGTGCAGGCGCCGTTGAGCAGCCCCGCCAGCACGTCCGAGGGATGGTGCATGCCCCGGTAGACCCGGGAGCCGGCCACGGCCAGGGGGATCAGCAGGAGCGCCGCCACCACCAGGTACCGCCGCAGACCCCTCAGCCGCCTGGCGGCGAGCACGGCCAGGCCCCCGAAGAGCGCCATGGAGGCTCCGACGTGCCCGGAGGGGAAACTGGACGTCGGCGGGGCCGCGTCGAGGTGCGGCACATCGGGCCGGGGCCGCTCCACCACGAGCGTGACGAGCAGGAACACGGCGGACTGCGCGGCGACGGAACCCGCCAGGAACGCCACCTCCCGCCACCGGGGCACGCGCGGAACGCACAGCAGTACGACGCAGGCCACGAGCGTCAGCGCGATCACGCTCCCGGTCCCGGCCAGCAGCGACATCGCCTCCGAGAACACGGAGGCGGGAACACTGCGCCGGGCCGCCAGCGCGCGGTTGACGCCGTCCTCGGCGGACAGGGGCCACCGGCCCGCCAGGGGGCCTGTCACCAACAGTCCGAGGGCCGCGACCAACCCCGCCTGCAAGGGCAGCAGGAGGAGAAGCCGGCCGGGTCTCGTGTCCACGTCGTGGGCGTTCGTCATTGACGGCGTGTTACCCGGCAGCGCCGGGTCATGCGCGCGCCGGCGCCCGGGCCTTCCCGCAGGCGTGCGGCCCGCGTCCGGTGCGGTGCGTCAGATCCCCGCGACCTTGGCACTCGCCGACAGCTCGTAGACCAGGGTCAGCGTGCGGCGGCCGCCGGGCGGGAGCGCGACCTCCCAGTGCGCGATGCCGTCGGCGTCGAGACCGGCGGGCCGGGGGGAGCAGGCCTCCTTCAGCATGCGCACCTCCACCGCCGAGACCTCCGAGACCGGGATCCGTTCCCGTACGACGACCACCCGTTCACCCTCCTCCGCCGGCGCGGAGAACCGGGACAGGTGCACGCGGACCGTACGGGTGACCACCGTCCGCTGGGTGATCCCGGCGGTGGTCCGGGACTCCTCGGTCTCCCGGACCACGCTGTGGTCGTCGCAGCTGCCGAAGGCCAGCGCGACCGGGGCGCCGGGCGCGGTGAAGTCCAGGGTGCCGCGCCCGCCGAACCCGCCCGTACGGACCAGGTCCACGGGACCGGCGAGCAACGCGTGGCCCGACCCGTTGTCGAACCGCACCACCCGGGTGACCAGCGGGGACAGCTCGGGCGAGCAGGCGTACTCACTGCGCGCGGGCGCGGTGAACGCGGACAGTGGCACCCGGTGGGCACGGCCGTCCCCGGGTACGGAGACCGGCGCGGGCGCGGCCAGCACCCGCGCCTCACCGCCGTCGTCGACCCCCGGCAGGCCGAGCACGGGGGCCGGGCCGATGTCCCCGATCGCCTCCTCGCGCAACTCCACGTCCACCGTGCGGCGTTCGGCGGCAGTGCGCTCGCCCAGCGTCAGCCGGTCCTCGCCGAGCCGCGGCGGATCGGTGGCCAGCGCCGACCGGGCCGTCGAGAGCGTCAGCCGTACGCCGGACCAGTCCTCGCCGGTGCGCTGCCAGACCATCGCGTCGGTCTCCAGCGTGAGGGAGTCCCCGTCGAGGACGGCGCGGTAGGCGGGCCGCCACAGGGCGCAGGGGGTGAGGTGGCCCAGGCGCAGCCGGACCGGCCCGGCGGCCGCGGCGTCCACGGTCAGCTCGACGTGGCCGACCAGCTCGGCGGCCGGCGTCTCGGACCGGGCCATGGCCTGCCGGACCTCGGCGAGTTCGCCGTCCAGTTCCATCAACTCGGCTTCGGCGGACCAGAGCTGTTCGCCGAACTCCTCGCGCTCGCGGTCCACCCGGTCCAGTTCGCGGGCCCAGCGGGGCCCGTCGCCCTCTCCGGAGCCGGCCCCTTCGGCGATGTCCCGCAGCAGATCGGCGGCGAGGCGGCCGAGCACGCCGAGGCGGGCGCCCAGCCGCTCGCGCCGCTGCTCCACGGCGTGCCGCTCGCCCTCCAGCTCGTGTACGCGGTGGCGCAGGGCGGAATCGTCGGGGGAGGGCAGTGGTCCGCTGGGCGTCCAGGTGCGTACCAGCCGTACGTCCAGCACCGTCGCCGGGTGATCGGCGGACAGCTCGGCGTGGAGGGTGCGGTCGACGGCCAGCGCGCTGACCGGGCCGAGACGCAGCCGCTGGACTCCGGCCTCCAGGTCGAGCACGGCGGTGCGCTCGACGTGGGCCCGGTCCTCCAGGCAGGTCACCGCGGTGACGGGGAGGGCTATCGGCGTGAGGGCCGTGGACATGGCTGTGTCAGCTCCTGCGGTTGCCGCCGACCAGGCCCTTGCCGGCCGGGATGCGGATCTCGTAGCCGCCGTCGAGGGCGGTGGTGGCGCCGGCGGGCAGGGCCACCCGCCAGACGCGGGTCCCCGGTGCGTGGTGCTCGGGTCCCGTGCCCTCCTCGGGCACCGTCCAGTCGGCCCGTTCCTCGATCCGGACATCGGGTTCGGCGGTGACCGGGACCCGCTCGCGGACCTCGACGGTGACGGGCCCGGCGAGCCGGTTGGCGAGCTCCACGTGGACGCGGTGGTCGAGCACGGTGGTGTTGTTCCGCAGGCCCGCGGTCGACTCGTGCATGCTCGAACGGCGGCTGACCGCGATGCCCTCGGCCGGACCGAGCCCCACCCGGCGGGTCCCGCCGGGGGCGAGCGTGGGCAGGGCGGCGGTCAGCAGGAACTCGTCGTCGACGGTGACCTCCACCGGACCGGCGAGCAGGGCCTGGTCGGTGGCGTTGGAGAGCACCAGCGTCGCGTACACGGTCTGCTCCACGGACGGCACGCAGAGGTACTCGGTGCGCAGGCCGACCGGTATCTCGCCGACGGTGACGGTGTGCCAGGTGCCGTCCGAGGGGACGTCGGCGCGGGCGGCGGCGTCGAAGCGGTGGTCGAAGGAGCCGGCCGAAGCGCGGGGACGCGCGGCGTGTCCGGGCAGGGGCAGCGCGGCCACCGCCTCGGCGCGGCGCCGGTGTTCGGCCGCGACCGGGTCGGCGGGGGCTTCCGGGAACAGCCGGCCCTGGCGGCCGCCCGGTTCACCGGGGCCGGACATGACGAGGCCGGCGTAGTCGAGCTCGGCACCGCTGGGCCGCGGCGGACCGGCCGGCGGCGCCGGAGGGGGCGGTGCGGCCCCGCCGGGAGCCGCGGGGGCCACCGGGGCGGCGCCCATCGGGGCGGCTGCCATCGGGGCGGCGGCGGGCGCGGCGAAGGCCCCGCCGCCCCCGGCCGGGCGTCCTGCGGCCCGTGACCGGGCCGGTGCCGCGGGGGCGGGTGTGGGCAGGGCGGCGCCGAAGGTCTGGAGTCCCAGGCCGTCCGTGGCGCCGGGCGCCGGGAACGGGGCCGGCGGAGCTCCGTACCCCTGGGGCGCCGGCGGAACCGGTACGGGCACGGCAGGCGGTGGTGGCGGTACGGAACCGGGCGCGGACCCGGCCCCGACACCCGGGCGTGCGGGGGGTACGGGGGCCGGGCCGGCCGGCCGGGGGCCCGCCGCCTCGTAGCCGGCGAACAGGTCCGCGAGCCCCGCCGGAGGCTCGCGCCAGCCGGACGGCGCGGGCGCGGCCTGGCGGCGTCCGATCCGGATCGAGCCCAGCTTCGGCAGGTCGGTGCGGCGCCGGAGGTCCGCGGTGGCCAGGGCGATGCGCACGCCGGTCCAGTCCTCGCCGGTGCGCTGGGCGACCGAGGCGCGCAGGAGCAGCCGGCCGGCCTCCTCGCCCTGCCGGTGGGTGAGCCGGTAGGCCGGTACCCAGACGGCGCCGGGCACCGCGTACTCCAGCTCCAGCTCGACCTCCGGCTCGACCCCCGGCTCCGCCTCCGGTGGCGCTTGCGCCTCCTGCGCGTCGGCCGTGCGGCGGTCGAGCGTCAGCACCGCGCAGACCGTGGTCCGCACGTGCGCCGACGGTGCGTCGCTGGAAGCGCGGGCGAGCCGGTCCGCGGCGACGGAGAGCTCGTGCTCGACGTGCCGCCGTGCCTCCTCCAGTTCGGCGAGGCGCGCGTGCAGCCGTACCAGCCGGGCGTCCACGAACTCCGCGAGCTCCAGCCACGCGTCGACCGGGGTGCGGCGGTGCGGGTCGCCGCGCCTGCGCTCAGGCGGCACCGGGTGCAGCGCCCTGACCTCCTCGATCAGGCCCAGCTGCCGGTCCCGGCGACCCTGCGCCGCCGCGCACTCCTCGCGCAGCCGTACGACCTCACGGCGCAACGCGTCGGGTACGCCCGCGCCGAGGGGTTCGGCCTCGGTCTCCACCCGGGCCTCGGTGACGCGGACTCCGGGGGCGTTCAGCGCGCGGACCCGCAGGGAGCCCGGATCCAGCGACCGGGGGAGTCCGGTCACCCGCACCCTGCCGTCCGCCGGCATGCTGCCGCGGACCAGGCGGCGGCAGACCGCCCCCTGCGCGTACACCACGACCGAGTCGAGGGTCGAACCCCATGTCCGTGCCGTCTTGTTCGCCATGTGCCCGCCCCCGTCGCGCTCGTGCTCAGCGAAGCCTACGCCCGTGAGCGCCCGCCCGTCGCCGGAACCCTTGACGGCCGTCCGGAGCCCTCGGATACTGGCGGCCAAATCGATTTGGCCACCTCGTTTTGGCTCTCCGTCCGGGGCCGGATCGCGGCTGAACCCATACGTGTCGAACGC
This sequence comes from Streptomyces vinaceus, assembly GCF_008704935.1. Classification (NCBI taxonomy): domain Bacteria; kingdom Bacillati; phylum Actinomycetota; class Actinomycetes; order Kitasatosporales; family Streptomycetaceae; genus Streptomyces; species Streptomyces vinaceus. Next base: position 1,026,748 of record NZ_CP023692.1, on the reverse strand, counting down.
CGATCGGAGCTCGAACGTGTCAAGTCCCCGTCCCACCCGCCCCGGTACCCACCAGCCCCCGACGCAGCAGTCGCAGCCGCCCCGCGCCGACGACGCCGACGACGCCCGCGCCGAACACGCCCGCGCCGAACACGCCGGCGCCGAACACGCCGGCGCCGAACACGCCGGCGCCGAACACACCGGCGCCGAACACACCGGCGCCGAACACACCGGCCCCGACGACGCCCGCCCCCACGGGGTCCGTCCCGAGGGCCGCCCCGGCGGAGTCCACCCCGTCGACGAGTCCCGCCCCCTCGGCCGGATCCTCCTCTTCGGCATCCAGCACGTCCTCGTCATGGCGGCCACGCCGATCTCGGCGATCTTCCTGATGAGCGCCACCCTCCGCCTCGACCCGCACCTGACCGTCGACCTCCTCTCCGCGGCCTTCGTGCTGTCCGGCGCCGGCTCCCTCATCCAGTCGCTCGGGCCCTGGAAGTTCGGCCCCCGGCTCCCGTTCGTGATGCTGCCGGGCGGCGCGCCCCTCGTCCTCTTCCTCGCCATCGCCGAGCAGCACGGCCTGCGCACGGCCACCGGGGCGGTCATCCTCACCGCGCTCTTCTCCTTCGTCGTCCTCCCCGTCTTCTCGCGGCTGCTGGCCCTCTTCCCGGCCCTCGTCATCGGCACGATGATCGTCATCGTCGGCGTCAACCTGGTGAAGGTCGGAGCCGTCCTCGTCACGGGCCGTCCCGGCCAGCCCGGCTTCGCCGACCCCGTGAACCTCGGGCTCGGCATGGCCACGATCGGCTTCACCGTCGTCTGCTACCTGCTGTCCACCGGCGTCCTTCGCCAACTCGCCGTCATGCTGGGGCTGCTCGCCGGCACCGCCTTCGCGGCGCTGCTCGGCTCCGTCGACTTCGGGCGCGCGGCCGAGGGCGGCCTGTTCAACGCCCCGCAGCCGCTGCCCTTCGGCTCACCGCGGTTCGACCTCGTCGCCGCGCTGCCGCTGATGCTCTACAGCCTCGCCTCCATGGCGGAGGCCACCGGGCAGACCGTCATCAACGCCGAGGCCGTGGGCAAGGAGATCGACCGGCGCACCGCCGTCCCCAGGACCATCCGGGGTGACGCGCTCACCTCCCTCGCCGGCGGCTTCCTCGGACTGCCGCTGATGGTGACGAGCGGGGAGAACATCGGGATCGTCCGCGTCACCGGCGTCCGCAGCCGCTTCGTCACCGCCGCTGCCGGTCTCGTCCTCATCGCCATCGGCTTCCTCGCGCCCGTGACCCGCGCCATCAGCCTGATCCCGTCCGCCGTCATCGGCGGCACGGCCATGGTCGTCTTCGCCGTCATCACGGTGCTCGGCATCCAGATGCTCGGCCGCTCGGACCTCGACCGGCACACCAACACCTTCGTCTGCGCCGTCGCCCTCGCGCTCGGCCTGCTCCCCGTCCTCGTCCCCGGCGTGTACGCGGGCTTCCCCCCGAACCTCCGCATCCTCCTGGAGAGCGGCGTCGCCGTCGGCGCGTTCACGGCCGCCCTGCTCCACTTCCTCTTCGACCACGTCAGGCCCGGCATCGCCGCCCGCGTCGCCGGGGCCCGTACGGAAAGCGACCGATGAACCGACCGATGAACCAGCTCATCCACGACCTGCGCCGCGAACCCCTCGGCGCGTGCGGCCCGCTGCTCCTCGTGCCCGACGCCGTGCTGCTGCCCGAAGGCCCCGCCGCCGGCACGGCCGTCGTCGTCGCCGACGGCGCCTTCCGGGCCGTGGGCCCCGCCGAGGAGCTGGAGCGCACCCATCCGCGGCTCGACCCCCTGCGGCTGCCCGGCCACCTCCTCATGCCCGGTTTCGTCGACGCCCACCACCACCTCACGCAGAGCTTCGGCTCCGCCCTCGCCTACGGGGAGCCGTCGGAGATCTTCCGCAGGGTCTGGGTGCCGCTGGAGGGCGCCCTGGACGAGGAGTCGGCGTACACGGCGGCGAAACTGGCGGCGCTCGAAGCGCTGCGCGGCGGGTTCACCACCGTCGCGGACGCCGGCAACCGCACCGGTGTGGACGTCGACGTCGTCGCCTCGGCCGCCCGCGACGCCGGGATCCGCTGCGTCCTCGGACTGGTCTGCGACGACGGCGCCGCGAACCAGGACCGCTCCGTACTCGACGAAGCGGCCGGGCACCTGGCGCGGTACGAGGGCGACCCGCTCGTCCACGCTTCCCTCGCCGTGTCCATCCCCGAGGCGGCCACCGAGGCCACCCTCCGGGGCACGGCCCGGCTCGCCGCCGAAGCCGGGGCCACCGTCCAGATCCACGTCAACGAGCACCTGGCCGGCGTCGAGCGCTCCCTGGTGCGCCACGGCTCGCGCCCCCTCGAACACCTGCACCGCATCGGCGCGCTCGGCCCTCAACTGCTCGCCGCCCACGCCACCCTGCTCACCCCCCGCGAGCTGACCCTGCTCGCCGACACGGGGGCCGCCGTCAGCTACAACCCCGTCGCCAGCGCCTGGAAGGGCAACGCGGTCGCCCCGGCCACCGCCATGGCCGAGCGCGGCATCCGCTTCGGCCTCGGCACCGACGGCACCCGGGGCGACGGGTTCCGGCTCGCCGACGCGGCCGAGTTCGCCCAGCGCATCGCGTACGGCCTCGCCACCGGCGACTCCTCGTGCGGCGCCGGGTGGACCTGGCTCGAACACGCCACGCGCGGCGGCGCCGACGCCGTCGGCCTCGGCGCCCGGACCGGCACCGTCGCGGCGGGCCTGGCCGCCGACTTCCTCCTCGTCGACGTCACCAACCCCGAACTCGCGCTCTCCTGGGACCTGCCGTGGGAGCTGGTACGACGTGGCAACCGCGACCAGATCACCGCCGTGTTCGTCGCGGGCCGGATGCGCCTGTGGCGCGGCCTGCCCACCGGATGGGACGGCCCCGCGCTCGTACGGCGGGCGGCCGAACTGGCGCAGGCCGCCGTGGAAGGGGCGCCCATCACCCGGGTCCACCCCACTTCCACGGCCGCCCGGGCGCGGGACACCACCCGATGAGCGCCGGGACACTGACGGCGCTCGCCCTCACCGTGGCCCTCGCCGCCTTCGTCCAGGGCAGCAGCGGGCTCGGCTTCGCCCTGATCGTCGCCCCCGTGGCGGGGATCCTCGATCCCGGTCTGCTGCCGGTGTTCGTCCTGGCGTCGATGATCCCGCTGAACCTGTACGTCGCCTGGCGCGAGCGGGCCGCGCTGGACCTGCGGGGCGCCGGCTGGATCACCGCCGCCCGGCTGGCCGCGACCCCCGGCGGGCTGGCACTGCTGTGGCTGATCCCGGACCGCAGCATCGGCCTGTTCGTGGGCATCGCCACCGCCCTGGCGGCGGTGGTGAGTCTCGCCGCTCCCGCGTTCACCCCCGGCAGGGCCGCCTACGTCGGGGCGGGTGTGGTGACGGGGCTGACGGAGACCGCCACCGGTGTCGGCGGTCCGCCGCTCGCGCTGGTGTACCAGCACCGGCCGCCCGCCGAGCTGCGCGCCACCGTCGCCGTCTGCTTCCTCGTCGGTGAAGTGGCCTCGCTGGTCCTGCTGTTCGCCACCGGACGGGGCCGCGTCCAGGACCTGGGCTGGGCGGCCCTGCTGCTCCCGGTGATCGCCGCCGGGGCGTGGCTGAGCCGCTCGGTGCACCACCGCCTGGACGCGCGCAGGACGCGGGTGTTCGTCCTGCTGTTCGCCCTGGTCTCGGGGGTGGTCCTCATGCTGGGGGCCTGACCCGCAGCGAGGACGCCCGTACGACCAGCCGCGGCGCGGGCGGCGCCACCACCATCGGCACGCCGTCCGCGCCCCGCAGCCGGCCCAGCAGGAGATCCACCGCGCCGGCCGCCGCCCGGTCCAGGTGCAGGTCGACGGCGGTGAGGAGCGGATCGCAGGTACGGGCGCGCAGTCCGTCGTACCGGGTGACGACCATGACGTCGTCCGGTACGGTCCGCCCGCTGTCCCGGACCGCCCGGACCGCACCCACCGCGAAGGCGTCCACCAGCGCGCAGACGGCGTCGGTCCCGGGGTGCTCGGCGAGCAGGGCCGCGCAGCGCTCGTATCCGGCCTGCTCGCCGCCCGCCTCGGGGGCGGTGGCCACGACCGGGGGCCAGCCGTGCTCGGCCGCCATGCGCCCGTAGGCCTCGCGCGCGTCGACGGAGGAGTGCCGTTCGCCGGACCCGATGATCAGCGCCGGACGCTCGGCGCCCTGTTCGCGCAGGTGGGTGAGGAGCATCTCGGTGACGAGCCCGCCGCGCAGGTCCACGTACGGAGCCTGCTCGTCCGGGGAGACGGGCCGGCCGAGCGCCACGTACGGCAGTCCGCGCTCGCGCAGGCGGGCCGTCGCGGGGTCGTCCACGTCCGGCTCGACGACGATCGCCCCGTCGATGTCGACGGAGTGCAGCCCGGAACCGGACCGGACGGGCGGCACGAGGACGAGGGCGTACTCGTGCAGCAGGGCGCTCTCGGCCGCCGCGGCGGCGATCTCCATGTAGAACCCGAGCCGCGAGGCCCCGCCCGCCACCGCGAACGGCATCGAGGAGGCGAGAGCGATGGCCTTGGCCTGTCCGTGCCGCAGCCGCTGGGCCCTGAGGTTGGGCCGGTATCCGAGCTCTGCGGCGACCTGCTTGATCCGCTCCCGGGTGCGGGGGTCGACCTTGCCGAGCCCGTTGAGGGCGTGCGAGACCGTCGTGCGCGACACCCCGGCGACCCGCGCGACATCGGCGATCGTAGGAGGCTTGGGGCCGGGACCGGACGCGGGCATCTGCGTGGACTCCTCACGTGTTGCGGACGGGTGACCCCGTCATCCTCGCCGAACCGTACGACGGAAGCGCCCCGCGGGTGTGCCGGTGACGGTCCCGAACCGGGCCCGGGGCCGGGCGGGTCCCCTGTCGCGAGGGGGATCCACGGGCCACACTGGGGGCTTCGGGGCGCGGCGCCCCGTCGCGAGGAGGTGGTGGCACGGTGCCGGGGACCCCTGAAGAGCAGCCCGCTCCGGAGGTGCGGCCCGAGGTGTGGGAGACGTACGGGCCGGCCGACCTCAGCGCCGTTCCGGTCTTCGCCGGCGGGTTCATCAACTTCGGCTACTGGCAGGCGGTCGATCTCGAACGGCCGCTGTCCCAGGGGGACCGGATCCGCAGCGAGCAGGACCTGTACCGGCACGTGCTCGACGCGGTCGGTCCCGCGGGCGGCCGGGCCGTGGAGGTCGGCTGCGGCCTCGGCCTCGGCTGCGCCCTCGCCCTGGAGGAGTACGGGCCCACGGAGATGACCGGGGTGGACATCCACCCCCAGCAGCTCCGGCGCGCCCGCGAGGCGAACTCCCGCCTCCTCGAAGCCCGGCCGCCGCGGCTGCGCTTCGTGCTCGGGGCGGCGGAGAGCCTGCCGCTCGGGGACGCCGAGTTCGACTGCCTGTACAGCGTCGAGGCGGCCCAGCACTTCCCGGACCTGTCCGCGTTCGCCCGCGAGGCGGCCCGGGTCCTGCGCCCCGGCGGGCGGGTGGCGGTCGCCAGCTTCTTCAGCGTCGAGGGCGCGTCCGCTGCGGCGGAGCGGCTCGCGGGGATGCTCGACTCGTTCGCCAGCGGCCTGGACATCGCCCGGTCCGTCTCCCGGCTCGACGAAGCCCTGGCGGACGCCGGTTTCGCCGACGTACGGACCGCCTCGATCGGTCCGCAGGTCTGGCCCGGCTGGGACCGCTGGCTCGCGCGCCTGTGGGAGCCGGGCACCTGGCCCCGGAACTTCCACGCCGCGTGGGAGCAGCGGATCCTGGACTACTACCTGGTCACCGCCACCCGCCCGTAGACCGCCCGCAACGACGGGTTCGCCGCGTCGGCCCCGTGCGCCCCGGCTCCACACCGGCTTCCCCGGTACCACGGCGGCGGAAGTCCTCGCCTTCGAACCGGATGACGATCTGCGGATGATGGCTTGGAAGATCATGGGAAGCGGCCGGCGGACACACATCACGGACGTGTTGGTCCGTATCGCCGGGCAACTGTGACCGCGGGCGGCTTCCTTCGGGTCGTGTACCGCACAAACTCACACACCTCACAGGTCACCTGGGTAGAGTCCGCGCGCAACACCGTCCATCGGAGGAGCACTCATGTCCGCTCGGGAGATTCCCACCCTCAAGTCCCAGTACGCAGAGAAGGTCGCCGCCGACCTCGACCTGAACACCGGTGAGCAGGAACGCATTCGGCAGGAGATCGCCTCCCTCCAGGAGCGCCTGGCCGGTCTGGAGCAGGACCACGCACTCCTCGTGGGGATGCGGGCGGCCCTCGGCGACGTCGTGACGCCGGTGCCCGCCCCGCGCGCCGGCCGCAAGAGCGCGACGGCCACCGCCGTGACGACCGCCCCCGCGAAGAGGACGCCCGCCAAGAAGGAAACGGCCACGAAGGAAACCGCCAAGAAGGCGACCGTCAAGAAGCCGGCGGCCAAGCAGACGGCGGCCGCGAAGGCGACCGCCGCGAAGGCAGCGGCGAAGGAGCCCGCGAAGGCCGCCGTGAAGGAGCCCGCGAAGGCGAAGGCCGTCGCCTCCGAGGAGAAGCAGGTCCCGCTGACCGAGCTGATCCACCGGCACCTGAGCGGGCAGGCGGAGCCGAAGACGGCCCGCGAGATCGCCCAGGCGCTGAAGGCCGCGGACCCGGGCCGCAGCGTCAGCGACAACCTGGTGCGCACGACCACCGAGCGACTGGTGGCCCGCAGCCTGGCGGAGCGCGTCAAGCAGGGTGCGACGGTCTACTACACGGCCCTCCCGCGCCACGGGGAGGCGGACGCCACCCCGGCGGCCGCCGACGGGACGGCCGGGTCGGCGGCGGAGAAGGAGACGGAAAACACTCCGGTCCCGGCCGGCGCCTGACCGGCCCGTGCCGCGGGCGCCCCGAACGGGCTTCCCCGGGCCGGTCGGACCATCCTCCGGCCCGGGGCGCGGCGCAGGGGCCGATCGGCGCAGACCTGCTCTCCGGCGCGTGGCCTACCCTGGATCGGAATCACGGGTTCCGGGGGTCGAGCGCAAAGGAAGAGCGCGTCCATGGGCATCACCAGCAGTTCCGTGCGTCGTCGGCGTGCGCGATCCGCCGTCGCGGGGAGCCTCCTCGCCCTTCTGCTGGCGGCGGCCGGCACGCCGGCCCTCGCGGCCACGGACGGCTCCGCCGGGCGTTCCGGGGCCGGCTCCGAGCCGGCCCACGGCGCCACCGGGATCCCGCTGGGGATCTCCCGGCTGGCCCAGGGCCCGGGCCGCGACGTCGCCATCACCATCGACGACGGTCCGGACCCCCGCTGGACCCCGCAGGTCCTCAAGGTGCTGAGGGAGAACCACGTCAAGGCCACGTTCTGCATGATCGGCACCAGGGCGCAGAAGTACCCGGAGCTGGTGCGCGAGGTCGCCGCCGAGGGGCATCAGCTGTGCGACCACTCCGTCGACCACGACGTGACGATGGACCACAAGCCCGTGGACTACCAGCGGCGGCAGATACTCGACGGCAAGGCCATGATCGAGAAGGCCGTCCCCGGCGTCGCCGTGAACTACTACCGCGCACCGGGCGGTGCCTTCACCCCCGACAGCCGTGCGATCGCCGCCGCGAGCGGGATGCGGCCGCTGGGCTGGAGCGTGGACCCCAAGGACTGGAGCCGTCCGGGTCTGCCGGCGATCGTCGCCGCCCTGGAGGGCAAGCTGCCCGCGCAGCCGACCGTGCTCTTCCACGACGGCGGCGGCGACCGCAGCGAGACCGTCGCCGCGCTCAAGCAGTACCTGCCCTGGCTCGCCCGGCAGGGCTACGGCTTCACCTTCCCGGCCCGCACCACTCCGTAGGGCAGGTCAGACCGGGGGCCGCCGTACGTACGCCCCCGCTCGCGCCGCCGCCGCCGCGGCCTGCGCGGCGCGGTCCGCATCCGCCTCGTCGAGCGGGAAGGGCGTGGTCAGGAGGCGGTAGTAGAGGGGGGCGGACGTCGCGCGGATCACCTCGTGCGCGTCGGTGCCCTCGGGTACCTCGCCGCGGGCGGCGGCCTGTTCCACGCAGGGCGCCCATGCGTCGACCCGGGCCGAGTAGAAGCCGTACAGCGCCTCCGCGGCCTTCGGATCGGAGCCGGCCGCCGCGATCACGGCCTTGAACAGGGCTCCCTGCCGGGGATCGGCCAGCGTCCGCCGCACCAGCCGGGCGTTGGCCGTCAGGTCCCCGAGGAGCGAACCCGTCTCCGTGCGCGGGAGGGACTGCTGTGCCATGTCCAGCAGCAGGTCGGTCACGAGACCGGTGACCGTGCCCCAGCGGCGGTAGACGGTCGTCTTCCCCACTTCCGCGCGGCGCGCGACGTCGGCGAGGTCGAGATGGGCGAAGCCCTGTCCGGCCAGGACGTCCGCGGTGGCTTCCAGTACGGCTGCGCGCACCCGCGCCGTACGCCCTCCGGGCCGGGCGGTGCCCGGCTCGGCCGCGGCCTCGGTGAACTCCATAACGGGACTCCAGTTCTATTAGTCGTCTCGCGTTGCTACGCTCAAGGCATCTTAACGGAACCCCAGCCCCATTAGCTGGGGTGTGTGAGAGGGGATTCGTCATGGAGTACAGGCGACTGGGTGCCTCGGGGCTTCAGGTTCCGGCGCTCAGCTTCGGCGCCGGGACCTTCGGCGGACGGGGACCGCTCTTCGGGGCCTGGGGCAACACGGGCGTGGCGGAGGCGCGCCGTCTCGTGGACATCTGCATCGACGCCGGCGTCACGATGTTCGACACCGCCGACGTCTACTCCGACGGCGCCTCGGAGGAGGTGCTGGGAGCCGCCCTCAAGGGCCGCCGCGACCAGGTGCTCATCTCCACCAAGGCCGGCCTGCCCACCGGTGGGGCTCCCGGCGACGCGGGCACCTCGCGCTCCCGCCTGATCGCTTCCGTCGACAAGGCGCTGCGGCGCCTCGGCACGGACCGCATCGACCTCTTCCAGCTGCACGCCTTCGACGCCGGAGCCCCCGTGGAGGAGGTGGTCTCCACCCTCGACGACCTAGTACGGGCCGGGAAGATCCGCCACCTCGGCGTGTCCAACTTCTCCGGCTGGCAGGCGATGAAGTCCCTCGCCACCGCCGACCGCCGCGGCCGGGAGCGCTACGTCGCCCACCAGGTCTACTACTCCCTCGTCGGCCGCGACTACGAATGGGAGCTGATGCCGCTCGGGCTCGACCAGGGGCTCGGCGCGATCGTCTGGAGCCCCCTCGGCTGGGGGCGGCTCACCGGCAAGATCCGCCGGGGCCGGGCGCTGCCCGCCGGCAGCAGGCTGCACGACACCGCCGAGTTCGCGCCGCCGGTGGAGGAGGAGCACCTCTTCCGCGTGGTCGACGCCCTGGACGAGATCGCCGGGGAAACCGGCAGGGCGGTCCCGCAGATCGCCCTGCGCTGGCTGTTGCAGCGGCCGACCGTGTCCTCGGTCATCATCGGGGCGCGCAACGAGGAGCAACTGCGCCAGAACCTCGGGGCCGTGGGCTGGACGCTCACCCCGGAGCAGATGGCGAGGCTCGACCGGGCCAGCGCCCGCCCGGCCCCGTACCCCTACTTCCCCTACCACCGTCAGCCGGGCTTCGCCCGCCTCAACCCCCCGGCCTTCCCCTCGCGGTGACCTCCGGCGACGGGGTCAGGGAGTGCGCACGGCCGTCAGCAGGCGGGCGCAGCGGGCACTCATCTCCTGGGCGGACTGGTCGGGATGGGCGATCCACCAGCCCATGAGGGCGCTGACCGTGCCCGTCCACACGTGCTTGAGGGCGTCGGCGTCCAGGGGGTCCTCGTTGCCGTGGCCGCTGAGCAGGGCCGCGGTGCCCGCCGCGGCGAGTTCGTCGATGGCCCCGCGGTGCCGCTGGGCGGCGAGGCGCAGCTCGGATCCCGGCGGCAAGGTCCGGTCGTAGAGGACGAACCAGGCGTGACGCCGTTCTTGGAGGGCCGTGAAGAGTCCGCTGAGAACGGTGTGGGGGAGCCGCTCCCCGGCGGTGGCGGCCGGTCCGCCGGCCATCGCCGCGTCGATGGCCTCGATGACGCGGGCCGCGATGTGTTCGAGGCAGGCGAGGTAGAGCCCGTCCTTCGAGTCGAAGTAGGCGTAGAGCATCGGCTTCGTCACGCCCACGCGCCGGGCGATCTCGGCCATCGACGCGGAGGCGTGTCCGTGCCGGCCGAACTCCTCCAGCGCGGCGGCGAGGATCTGCTCCTCGCGCTCGGCGCGCGGTACGCCCTTCGTCCCCGCGGGTCTGCCCCGGCGCCCGGCCGGCGGGGTGCCGGGTGCGGTCCCGGTGCTTGTGGAGTCCATGAGGCGAACTATACGGTGAAGTAAATTACCAAGCGGTAAATTACCGAAGGGTTATATCGTCATGCCCGAGACCGCGCCCACCGCCCCCGCCGGGTCCGCCGTCCCGCCCCCGCCCCGGCCCCGCCGGTCCTGGTGGGGCTGGGGCACCGAGGACAAGGCCCTGTCCGACGGCGAGTGCGCGGCCCTCGGCGCACTGGTCCCCGGCGCGGCGGCCACCCCGCTGCCGGTGCCCGACGTCCGGTCCGTCGAGCTGCCGAAGCCCCGGGTCACCCCGCCCTCCTCCCTGGCCCACCTGATGTCCGACACCCCGCCCGACCGGGCCTCGCACACCTACGGCAAGGCCTACCGCGACGTCGTACGGGCGCTGCGCGGCGAACTCGGGACGGCTCCGGACCGGGTCGCCTTCCCCCGCAGCGAGCAGGACGTGGTGGACGTACTGGACTGGGCCGCGGGCGCGGACGTGGTCGTCGTGCCGTACGGAGCGGGCAGTTCCGTGGTCGGGGGAGTGGAGTACCGCGGGGACCGGAGGGGCGGCGTGGTCTCGCTGGACCTCGCCGGTCTGGACCGCGTACTCGACATCGACACCATCAGCAGGGCGGCGCGGATCCAGGCCGGTGTGCTCGGACCCGACCTCGAAGCCCGGTTGCGGCCGCACGGCCTGACCCTGCGCCACTTTCCGCAGAGCTTCGAGTTCTCCACCCTCGGCGGTTGGCTGGCGACGCGCGCCGGAGGCCACTACGCCACGCTCCTCACCCACATCGACGATCTGACCGAGTCCCTGCGCGTGGTCACCCCGGCCGGGGTCAACGAGTCGCTGCGCGTGCCCGGTTCGGGCGCGGGACCCTCCCCCGACCGACTCTTCCTGGGATCGGAGGGCACGCTCGGCGTGATCACCGAGGCGTGGATGCGGCTCCAGGACCGGCCCCGCCACAAGGCGTCCGCCTCGTACCTGTTCGACGACGTCAAGGCCGCGACCGCGGCGGTGCGCGCCGTCGCGCAGTCGGGGCTGCACCCGGCCAACTGCCGGCTGCTCGATCCGGGCGAGGCGGCGCTCGCGGGCGTGGCCGGCGGCGGGCGGAGCGTACTCGTCCTCGGGGTGGAGTCCGCGCACTTCCCCGTCGCCGGCCGCCTCGCCGAACTGGGCGCCCTGGTACGGGACCACGGCGGTTCGCCCGCCGGGGGCACGGGCGACGCCCCGGGAGACGACTCCGCGGCCGGTTCGTGGCGCTCCGCGTTCCTGCGCATGCCCTACCTGCGCGACGCGCTCGCGCGGATGAGCGTGATCAGTGAAACCTTCGAGACGGCCTGCACCTGGGACCGTGCCGAGGGCCTGTACGAGGCCGTGCACCGGGAGCTGGGCGCCGTCGTGCGCGAGGTCACCGGCGCCGAGGGGATGATCAACTGCCGTTTCACCCACGTCTACCCCGACGGCCCCGCCCCCTACTTCACCGTCATAGCCCCCGCGCGGCGCGGCGCGGAGGCCGAGATGTGGGACGAGATCAAGTCCGCCGCCATGGAGGTGCTCGGTGCGCACGGGGCCACCGTCACCCACCACCACGCCGTCGGCCGCGACCACCGGCCCGGATACGACCGGCAGCGCCCGGAGCCGTTCGCCCGGGCGCTGCGGGCCGCGAAGCACGCGCTCGACCCGGCGGGGATCCTCAACCCCGGAGTCCTCTTCGACGGGGAGCGGAGCTGAACGCGTTGCGCACGCGCGGCGGATGGGGTCAGAACGCGAAGGTGGCGTTCCCGTTGAGGGTCGCCGACATCGTGCACGCGTTGGCGAAGGTGTGCTTCCAAGCGATGCGGCTGCCCTTCCAGACGCCGTCCGCGGTGACGGTGACGGGGTCGTAGTGCATCGGACAGGCCCGGTTCCGGTCGGGGGCCGCCAGCAGCTGGTTCAGGCTGCCGCCGGTGGCGGCGAGGGCCGCGCAGGCTGCCTGGGGGTCGGGGTGCGTGCCCTGGGCGGACGGCGCGCAGCTGAGGGCGACCGCACGCGAGACGGCGGCGTCGCCGTCGCCGGGGGCGACCGCGAGGACCACGGCGGAGGGGGCGTACAGGCTCGCGGGCTGCGCCTCGGCGATCCCGGTGGCCCCGGCGAGGGGGAGGAGGGCGGCGGCGGTGACAGCGGCGATGCGGTGACGCACGACAGTACTCTCTTTCGATTCGAAGGGAGGATGCAGCATTTGGCTGCGGTGTATCGGCTGGACGTGGATGAGTCTTGCTGGTGCGAAGGTCGTGCGCACATCGATGACCGATTTACGGACACGGCGTTCGATTACCGGCGACCGAACGGTCGTTCTGCCAGCTCACCCCTGGTGTGAGCCCTTCGCGATCAAGCGCGGACGGAGCGTGACAGCGGGTCTGAGGGCCACATTGCAGGCCGTTGACCTGCTGTCGGCCGCGCGTGGTTCACCGAACGGCCACCCAGGCTGACCGGATAGCGCCGTTCGGGCCCTTCGGCGGCGGGTGCGGGAGGCGCGGCGGGTCAGCCGCGCCGCGGCGCGGACGCGTCGCCGGCCCGCAGGGCCGCGGCCGCGTGCAGGGCCGCCCCGGCGGCCAGTGCCTCCTCGTCGAAGACGACCCGGGCGGAGTGCAGGTCTGCGGCCCCCTCGGGGGCGAGTCCGGGCGGCCGGGCCCCGAGGAAGGCCATCGCCCCGGGCACCCGTTCCAGCACGTACGAGAAGTCCTCGGCCCACATGAACGGCCGGGGAAGGCGGTGGACCCGGCCGGGACCGAGGAGCGCGGCCGCGGCGTCGTGCAGGGCGGCGGTGCGCGCCGGGTCGTTGACGACGGGCGGGTAACCCTCGGTCAGAGTGGTCTCGGCGCGGGCCGCGTGGGCGGCGGCCACGTGGTGGGCGACGCGGGTGATGCTCTCCCGTACGAGCTGCCGCGTAGCGGGGGAGAGGGTGCGGAAGGTCCCGGCGATCTCCGCCGTGTCGGGGATGACGTTGCCCGCCGTACCCGCGTGGACCGAGGCGACGGTGACCACCGCCGGATCGTGGACGTCGACGGTACGGGTGACCATGCTCTGCAGGGCCTGGACGATCTCGCAGGCGACGGGCACCGGGTCCAGCCCGAGGTGCGGGGCGCCGGCGTGGCCGCCGCGACCGCGGACGGTCACCCGGAACCGGTCGGAGGCCGCGAACGTCGGCCCGGGGCGCAGGCGGAGGGTGCCACTGTCGAAGCGGGTGGTGAGGTGCAGGGCGAAGGCGCAGTCGACCCTCCCCCCGGCCGCGGTCTCCAGCACCCCTTCCTCGATCATGCGCAGGGCGCCGCCGCCCGACTCCTCCGCGGGCTGGAACATGAACACGACGCGCCCCGCCAGCTCCGAGCGCCGGGCCGACAGCAGCCGGGCGGCCGTCACCAGCATGGCGGTGTGCGCGTCGTGTCCGCAGGCGTGCATGGCGCCCGGTACCCGGGAGGCGAAGTCCAGGCCGCTCTCCTCCTCCAGGGGCAGGGCGTCCATGTCGGCGCGCAGCAGGACCGTCGGGCCGGGCAGGGCGCCTTCGAGGGTGGCGGTGACGGAGCTGAGGCCCGAGCCGGTGGCGAGGTGCAGCCGCAGCCCGGCCAGCGCGTCCAGGACCGCCTGCTGGGTGCGGGGCAGATGCGTCCCGAGCTCCGGGTCGCGGTGGATGGCGCGGCGCAGGGCCACGGTGTCGGGCAGGAGGGCGTGAGCCTGCGCGAGCAGCCCCGACAGCGGCTCCCGGGCGGCGGTCACCGGTCGGCCCTCACGACGCCTCCGGGCAGGTCCCGTTCCACACCGCATGCACCTCGCCCGTGATCGCGTACCCCCCTGGACGCCGAGGGTAGAGGGCGGGTGCCCGGCGTCGGCCGCGCCGCGCGGAGGGCGAAGACGGCCTTCGGCTCGCGGAGTCACGGAATCCGGATCGCCGGGTGTGGGAGCGCGGACGAGGGGCAGGCGCGCCGTGACGAGAGTCCGACCCATCATCGACGACGACCACCACGGAGGGCATTTTCATGACGGACAACGTGTGGGGCTATCGCGAGACCTCGGGCCGCCTGGAGGGCCTCGACCTCACGGGATTCAAGGTCGAGGCCGTCGACGGCGGCATCGGCAAGGTGGACAAGCACTCCGACGAGGCCGGCTCCGCGTACATCGTGGTGGACACGGGGCCGTGGATCTTCGGCAAGGAGGTCCTCCTCCCGGCCGGCACCGTGTCCCGCATCGACGCGGACGAGGAGAAGGTCTACGTCGACCGGACGAAGGAACAGATCAAGAACGCCCCCGAGTTCCACCGCGACAAGCACCTGCAGGACGAGGCCTACCGCGCGGAGGTCGGTACGTATTACGGCATCGGCGGCCCCTTCGGCGGCCGCATCATCTGAACCCGGCGCGCCGTCGTGGCGACGGCGCAGCCCACGACGCGAGGAGCGTGCACGGTGACGGAACACGAGAAGCACAGGCCGACGACCCCGCCCTCGAAGGCGCCGGGCGAGAGCGGTGACCGCGAAGCGCGCAAGGAGGCCGAAGAGGCCGTCATGCCGGGCGGTCACGACCGCGAGGCGGCGGACGCACTCACACCGAACGCCGGAGCCCAGCGCCGGAGGTGAGCAGGACCGCTCCGGGGACTGACCCCGGCGGCGGCAGGCCCGCGGGTGCGGCTTCTCGACGCTCGAAGGCCGAGCGCCGGGGAGCCGCGTCGGCCTGCCGTGACGGAGGGACCGTGACGGCGGGCAGTGACGGCGGGCAGTGACGGAAATGAGGAGGTGTACGGGCGATGAAGGCATCGAAACTCGCCTACAAGCCGGTCGGGTTGGCCCTCGGAGCGGGCGCCGGACTGCTGGCCGGGGCGCTCTTCAAGGAGGTCTGGAAACTCGCCGGGCACCAAGGCGACGCCCCGAACGCCACGGACGAGGAGCGGCAGTGGCGCGAGATCCTGATCGCCGCGGCGATCCAGGGCGCGATCTTCGCCCTCGTCAAGGCGGCCGTCCAGCGGTCCGGGGCCGTGGCCGTACGGCGCGTGTCGGGTACCTGGCCGGCCTGAGCCCGGACCGGGTCCTGTGCGGAGGCTGCGGCGGCCGCGGCACGAACCACCGCGCCCTACAGGCCAGTACGACGCGTGGGGCGCATGGGACGCCGGGCCGGGGGCACACGGTGCGCAGGTGGCGTTCCGGCCCCGTGAAGGTCGACGTGTGAAGGAGCGAGATCGTGCTGATGGCTCACCCTGCGGTACTGGCGCGTCTGGTGGAGGAGTACGAGATGGTGTCGCGGACCGGGGCCGGAGGCCGTCAGGAACCGGTGCGGCAGCGGCTGGAGGACCTCGTCTACACGCTGTGCGTGTCGACCGGGACGCGCGACATCGATGCGGCGCTGGCCGCGGCCCGCGAGCGGATGGCCGCCGCCTGGCTCGTCGACGCGGAGGGCTCGGGGGCGGCTGCCTGAGGACCTGAGGGGCGGCCGCGGCCCGGCGCGCGCCGGTGGCGGGTGCGGTGGTGCCGTACCGGGCCCGGGCGGACCCGGGCCCGGTACGGCACCCGGCGGCCGGGCCGGTCAGGCGCCTTCGCCCAACACGGTGGCGATCAGCTGCCGTTGTTCGTCGGTGAGGTACGGATCCCGTAACTCCACCAGCTTGCCGTCGATGTGGAGGACGTAGGCGAACCCGTCCGGGACGGGCTCCCGGTCCGCCGGACACTCCCCGCTCAGGGCTCGCTCCGCCAGCTGCTCCAGCTCGGCGCCGTCGCTGCGGTACTCCGTGTCGAGGGAAGCGGTCCGTTCCCTGCCCGCGAACCCGCCGGTACGGGTGACGGTGATCAGCATGGTGAATCCTCCTTGAGTCGGGCGCCGCGAGCGGCGCACGGTCTGGACACACTCCCTCGCCTGCCCCCGAAAGCTCCCCATGCGCCTGCGCGCACGGCATCGGCCGGAGATGTCCGAAAGTGGCCGCCGCCGCACGGGCGCCGGGTCACCGGCGTGGGGGTGTCCGCGGGCCGGGGTGGTGGCCGGGGCCGTCGGGCGGGCCTCCCAGCGGTGTCGGTGAGAGCTCCGACGGCTCCTCGCCCGATTCGAGGAGGGTGTCGGCGGCGCCGACGATGAGCGGATCGGGCCGCCCCACGGCTTCTTCGTCCTTGCTGGCGTAGTCCAGGCGCCACAGCAGGCTGCGCATCGCCTCCAGCCGCCCGCGTCGCTTGTCGTTGCTCTTGACCACGGTCCACGGCGCGTGGTCGGTATCGGTGGCCCGGAACATCTCGACCTTGGCAGTGGTGTACGCGTCCCACAGGTCCAGGGACGCCACATCGGTGGCCGAGAGCTTCCACTGGCGTACCGGGTCGACCTGGCGTATCGCGAAGCGGGTGCGCTGCTCGGCGCGGGAGACCGAGAACCAGAACTTGATCAACAGGATGCCGTCCTCGACGAGCATCGCCTCGAAGGCGGGGCACTGGAGGAGGAACCGCTCGTGCTCCGCCTCGGTGCAGAAGCCCATGACCTTCTCCACACCCGCGCGGTTGTACCAGGAGCGGTCGAAGAAGACGATCTCCCCGCGGTCGGGCAGGTGCGCGACGTAGCGCTGGAAGTACCACTGGCCGGCCTCCCGCTCGGTCGGCTTGTCCAGGGCAACGATGCGTGCGCCGCGGGGGTTGAGCCGCTCGGTGAAGCGCTGGATGGTGCCGCCCTTGCCGGCCGCGTCCCGGCCCTCGCAGATCACCACCACCCGGGCCCCGGTGTCCTTGACCCAGTGCTGCAGCTTCAGCAGCTCGATCTGCAGGATCCTCTTCGACCGCTCGTACTGCGCCCGGGGGACCTTCCGGTCGTACGGGTAGTTCTCCCGCCAGGTCCGGATGGGCGCGCCTGATCCGTCCAGGAGTACCGGCTGTTCGGGCCGGGTCGCGTCCACGCTCAGACCTGCGAGCAGCGTCCTCTCGTGCTGCGACTCATGCTGTGACCTGCGCTGTTCCTCGTCCATGCCCTGCGTCTACCCAGACCGCGCCGACCCTCCTCCTCGGGCGGGCCGCTCGTGTCCCGCCGTGTCGGGTCCGAGGGGGAATGACGTCCTCCACACCGGGCAGGCGCGGTACGGATCCGGTGGATCCGCGACGGATGCCCCATTCGAACCCGAGTGAAGGAGTCGCCATGCCTCGCGGTTCAAGCCCCAAGCGTGAACGTCAGTACGAGCACATCAAGGAGAGCGCCCAGCAGCGCGGCCAGAGCGCCGAGCGCGCGAAGGAGATCGCCGCGCGCACGGTCAACAAGGAGCGGGCCCGCTCCGGGGAGTCGAAGACGGCGAGCCGTTCCTCCGTCCAAGACATGTCGTCGTCCAAGCGCGGCGGACAGCGCTCCCACAGCGGCTCTCAGGGGCCGACGAAGGAACAGCTGTACAACGAGGCGAAGCAGCGGGGCATCGACGGCCGCTCGAAGATGGACAAGGCCGAACTCAGGCGGGCCCTCGGCCGCTGACCCGTGGGGCCGCCCGTACCCGTTCGGCCGACGGCGGGAGAACGCGGCGCCCAAGACCCCGGCGGCTGCCTCCGGCCCGCCGGTGCCTCCTTCGGACGGGCCGGCGGTCTCCGAGGACGCCTCGTGCGCCGTGCCCGTATGCGCGGCAGACGGTGGCCCCGCCGTGCGCGATGGTCCGGTTTCGCCTAGTTTGGGGCCCGTTGAGACCCCCCCACACGCACCAAGGAGTTCACGATGGCTGACAAGGGAAAGATGGACCAGGCCAAGGGCAAGGCCAAGGAGGCCGCAGGCAAGATCACCGGCAACGACCGGATGAAGGCCGAAGGCAAGATGGACCAGACCAAGGGCAAGGCCAAGGAAGCCATGAGCAAGACCGAGGAGCGCGCCCGCGGCGTCCAGGACTCCCTGCGCGACAAGCGCGACAGGACCTGACGCCGCCCGGCGAGCCCCTCGCGGCTCGCGGGTGACCCAGACGCGGCCCCCCGGCGCTCCGGCGTCGCGGGGCCGCGTCACGTCCGGGGCGCGGGGCGCGGGGCGCGAGGCGTGAGGCGCGGGCAAATGATGCGCGGCCCCACCCCCTGTGGCACGTTCGGAGCGGGGAGGCTCCGGAAACCCGCCGGGACGCCCCGGCTCCTGCGCCCCGGCTGCCGCACCCCCGCCCCCACGTCCCGCGCACCCATGCCGCACGCACACGAGAGAGGTCCCCCGATGGACGGACACGACAAGGACATCCCGGTGGCCGAAGTGGTCGTGGCGGTCGGCGACTGCTCCGCGGAGGACGCGCGCACCGTCCTGGACCTGCTGGAGCGCTCCTTCCCCGCGGAACCAGCGACGGGCGGCGCGGCGGAAGGCGGCCGGGCCGCGACCGTGTGGAGCGCGGTCCTCGACGCGGCGAAGCCGGCCGAACCGGCCGAGCTCCAGGGGGCACCCGTACGGCTCAAGGACACGGTCAGCGTCACCCTCCAGGGCGGCCCCCGCGCGGTGGAGCGGGTGCAGGCCGCGCTCGTCGGCAATTTCACGGTGGAGGACATGGGAGCCGTGTCGGGCGACCAGGAGCGGGAGATCGGGCTGCGCATCCGCTCCTGAGGGGCCGGGGCGGCAGCCCGGCCGCGCACGCACCGTGTACGGGCGCGGACCCAGGGCA
The DNA here is from genome assembly GCF_008704935.1 of Streptomyces vinaceus. Lineage (NCBI taxonomy): Bacteria > Bacillati > Actinomycetota > Actinomycetes > Kitasatosporales > Streptomycetaceae > Streptomyces > Streptomyces vinaceus. The sequence goes on along the minus strand of NZ_CP023692.1, from coordinate 1,007,949 downwards.
CACGGGGTGCATGACCGTACCCAAGACAGCCGTTCTCGTCCTGGACAGCGCCGAGCCCGAGCGGCTGGCGCACTTCTACGCCGAACTGCTCGGCGCCACCGCAGGACCGGCCCCGGACGACGGGGAGCTCCTCCTCGTCACCGGCCACTCCGGAGTGGTCCTCGGAGTCCGCCGGGACCCCGACCACGTACCGCCGAGCTGGCCGCTCCCGGAGGGCTCCCAGCAGGCCCACGTGTGCATCCTCGTGGAGGAGCGGAGCCTCGACGAGGCCGAGCGCGAGGCCGTGGCCCTCGGGGCGCGCCCGGTGGCCGCGGAGGACGACGCCGGCCTGCCGGGCAGCCGGACCACCCTGCGGCGCTACGCCGACCCGGCCGGCCACGCGTTCGCCCTGGCCGTCGTCCGCGAGGACCCCACGGCCCCGAGCCGGCTCGGCGCTCACGCCGATCCCACCGAACCCGCCGACCCCACCGATCACGCGGCCCACGCCGCTCATGCCGTCGGGCTCCGCCGCCGATGACAGGGGTAGGCGCCTGACGGCGCGAGAGGCACCGACCGAGGGAGCAAGGGTGGCCGAGACCGAGCTGGACCCGTTCGCCGACATCCTGGACGGCCCCGTGTACGTGGTCACGGTGGCGGCAGCGGGCGAACGGTCGGGCTGCCTCGTGGGCTTCGCCTCGCAGTGCTCGATCCGGCCGCCGCGCTTCGCGGTGTGGCTCTCCAAGCTCAACCACACCTTCCGTGTGGCCCAGGATGCCTCCCACCTGGCGGTGCACGTACTGGACCACGGCGAGGGCCCGCTGGCGGAGCTGTTCGGCGGCGAGACGGGCGACCGGGTGGACAAGTTCGCCCGCGTCGACTGGCGGCCGAGCACCGACGGCACCCCCTTGCTGGCGGGCGCGCGGGCCTGGTTCGTCGGCCGGGTCGAGACGCGGGTGGACGCGGGGGACCACGTGGGTTTCGTCCTGGCACCCACGGAGGTCTCCCCACCGGTCCCGACCCCGCCCACCCTGCTGCGGTACGGCGACGTCAAGGACATCGACCCCGGCCACCCCGCCTGAGCGGCTACATGGGGTCCATGGTCCCGCTGCCCCTGCCGTACTCCCGCTCGCTCTTCTCGCGGATGCGCAGCGCCCTGTCCTTCAGCCGCTGCCGCTCCTCGGGATCCGCGGCGTGCTGCGCCGCCCGCTCCAGCTCCTCGGCCTGGTCGCGCAGCTGCCGGACCCGCTCGTTCGGCCCGCTCTTGCCGTCCATGTGCACTCCTCGGTTCAGGGGGTCGTCCGTACGGGCCTGGCCGGCGCGGCGGGGGCGCCCCTCATGACGTCCACCCGGCCCTTCGGGACAGCGGATGGCGTGCGATGCCCCGGCTCCGGCTCCGGCCCCTTCCCCGGCCGGCCCGGGCGGGAGCCTCGGCGCCGCCGGCGAAGGTCCGGGCGACGGCGTCCACCCGTAGCCGCTCCAGTACGGCCGCCTGCCGCTCGGCGCGGTCCAGGAGCCGGCCGACGGCGGCCGGGTCGAGGGGGGTGCCGTTGCCGGCGAGGGTCCGCAGCGACCGCCACAGGGAGGCTTTGCCCTCGACGCCGAGCCGCATGGCCTCGAGTTCGAGGACGTCGCTGAGCGGCGAGCGCCCCGCGAGCCGGCCGTTGGGCTTGGCCCTGGCCGCCTTCTCCGCCAGACGGCCCATGATGACGCCGGGCCATCGGGCGGGCACGTCGAGGGCCGTCATGATCTCGCGCAGGCTGTCCCGGTCCTCGGCGATCTCCCCGGCCAGCTCGGCCAGGGCCGGACCCGCCGGGGTGCCGCGCTGCGTCCGTGCCATGCGGCGGATGAGGGAGACACCGCTGCCGGCGCCCGCGAGGTGGTCGTTCAGATAGATCGTGAGGAGGCGTTGCCGCCCGGGGGAGGAGGGGGCTTCCGTGCTGTGCGCGTGGGTTTCCATGGCGCTGTTCCGATCGCTTGGACGTCTCGGCCACCCCGCGGCGCGCGCCGCGCACACCCGCGGGGGAGTACCCCTTGGCGTCTGACCAGCCTGACGGCCCTCAAACCAGCGGTCACCGAGAGCGGCCCCGGCTCTCTCCCCGTGAGCGGTCCGCGGACGTACGGCGCCGGCCGCGACCCGACGGCAGCGCCCTGGTCGACGGCTTCGGCTGGAGCAGCCACTCCGGCCCGTCCTGGTCCCGGTGCCCCGGCGGTTCCGGCAGCCCGGACGGCGAGGCCGTCACCCTGACCGCCTGCTCGTCCCCCGGCCCACCTCCCCGCCGGCGTACGGGACCTGACGGCAAAGGGGCCGGATCGACCCCGCGGGTACGGGCAGGGCGCGGCGGCGTGCGAGGCTTCGGGCATGGATGTGATCTACGCCGACGACGAAGGCGCCGTACGCCGCTGCTGGCCGGTCTTCTCACAACTGCGGCCGCACCTGGACGAGGACGCCTTCGCCGAGCGCTGGCGGACGCAGTCCGCGGAGGGCTACCGGATCGTCTACCTGGAGGAGGACGGCGAGGTGTGCGTCGTCGCGGGCTTCCGCGTCATGCACACGATGATCTCGGGCCGCATCCTCTACCTGGACGACCTCGTCGCCGACGAGGCCGCCCGCGGCCGGGGCCTGGGCAGCCGGATGCTCACCGAGCTGAAGGCCATCGCCACGGACGAGGGCTGCGAGGAGTTCCACCTCGACACCGGCCACCAGCGCCACGCCGCGCACCGGACCTACCTGCGCAACGGCTTCCGCATCGACGCCCACCACGTCTCCATGACCCTGAGCTGACACCGGACCCCGGCCGGCCCGCCCGCCGGCCCCGACCTGCCATACCCTGCCCGGGCCCTCTGGTCCGGGCTCAGGCGCGCCCGTACCCTCTGCCCATGATCGATTCACGTACCCATGTCCGCGTGGCCCGCCCCTCCCTCGACCTGAAGGCCGCCGAGCGGTTCTACGTCGACGGGCTCGGCCTCGAAGTGCAGTGGCGCAGCGCCGAGCGCGTGCCCGGCGAGCACGACCTGCTCATGGTCGGGCCGGCCGGGGGCGGTTGGCACTTCGAACTCACCCACGACCCCGACCACCCGATCACGCCGGCCCCCACCGTGGACGACCTCTTCGTGGTCTACCTGGGCGAGGCGCCCGACGAGGCCCTCGTGCGGCGGCTCGTCGAGCACGGCGGCACGCGCGTCACCGCGCACAACCCCTACTGGGACGAGCACGGGGTCACCGTCGCCGACCCGGACGGCTACCGGCTCGTGCTCTGCTCCCGCACCTGGGGCTGACGCGCCGCCAGGGGGTTTCCCGGGGACGTGACGGATTTTCCCCGGGCTCTCCGGCCATGACCGATTTCCTATGCACCATGTCTCCATGACGACGAACGACGATGCCACGGCCTGGCAGGGCGGCAGCCTCGACCTGGATGCGTACCTCCGGCGTACCGGCTACGAAGGGGAGCTCGCGCCCACCCTCGACGTTCTGCGGGCGCTCACGCGTACGCACATCACCTCGATCCCCTTCGAGACCGTCGAGATCGTGCTCGGCCGGCCGATCTCCCTCGACCTGCAGGACATCCAGGACAAGCTGGTCCACGGACACCGCGGCGGCTACTGCTACGAACACACCGTGCTCCTCGCGGCGGTGCTGGAACGCGTCGGCTTCCGGGTGACCGGTCTGGCCTCGCGCGTCCGCATCGGTTCCGAGGGGGTCGTACGGGCGGCCACGCACGCGATGCTGCGCGTGGAGACGGCCGAGACGCCCGAGACCGGCAAGGTGTGGGTGTGCGACCCCGGATTCGGCCGCAACCCCATCGAGCCCATCGAGCTCGCGGACGGCGCGGAGACCTCGCTCAGCGGCTGGGGCTTCCGGCTGGAGGCCTCCACCACCGAGACCGGGGACCGGCTGTACGCGATGCGCACGCGCGGCGCCGACGGCTGGTACGACCTGCACGCCTTCACCCTCGACCAGCGGTACCCGCAGGACTGGATGGTGGCCAACCACTTCCTTTCCACGCACGCGCGTTCACCGTTCGCGGGCCGGCTCCTGGTCCAGCAGATGCACGAGCGCGAGCACGTCTTCCTCGACGGCACCGTCCTGACCCGGACGCAGCCCGACGGCACGGCCGGCTCGCACACGTACACCCCGGAGGAGATCCCGGGCCTGCTGCGCGACCTGTTCGGGATGGAGATCCCGCCCACCGACCGCGACGAGCTCATCGCCCGCGTGTACGTGGCCCGGCAGGCCGCCGTGATGTACCCGACGACCGTGCAGCCCTCGACGGTGCCCATCCAGCCGCCGCGCCAGCACCGCGCCGGCCGCAGGAGGACCGCGCCGGTCAGCTGAGTCCCGGGCCCGCCAGGCCGGCCCCTCGGGGTCGGCCGCGGGCCGTGCGCACCTCAGGACCGTCTCCGGGCCCCGGCCTTGAGGCGGCCCGGCCTTGAGGCGGTCCGGCCTTGAGGCGGCCCCGCCCGGTCAGGGGACCAGGACCACCTTTCCGGCGACCGTGCCCGACTCGGCCAGGCGCATCGCCTCGGCGACGCGGGCCAGCGGGATCTCGGCGGCGACCTTGGCCGTGATCTCGCCGCGCTGCAGGGCCGTGAACACCTGGGTCAGGTCGGAGCGCAGGCGCGCCCGGAAGCGGTTCTTGGCGTACGCGCGACCGGCCCACACGTTGAAGAAGTACGCGCGCCGGCCGTTCGGCAGCGCGTTCCACAGCCAGACCCGGCCCAGCAGCTTGAGCACCGGCCACGAGCCGGAGCCCTGGTCGTCGCGGGTGGCGGCGGTGCCGTACGAGACGAGGGTGCCGCCGGGGGCCAGCAGCCGCCAGGACGCGACGATGCCCTCGCCGCCGACGTGGTCGAAGACCGCGTCCACCCCGCCGGGTGCGAGGGCCCGTACGCGTGCGGCGACGTTCCCGGAGCGGTAGTCGATCGGGGTGACCCCGAGGGCGCGCAGCCCGTCGTGGTGGCGGGTGGAGGCCGTGCCGATCACCGTGGCCCCGGCGGCCAGCGCCAGCTGGACCAGGATCGAGCCGACTCCGCCGTTGGCCCCGTGGACCAGTACGGTCTGGCCCGCGCGGACGCGGGCCTTGCGGTGGAGCATCTGCCAGGCGGTGATGCCGTTGACGACCGCCGTCTCGGCGGCCACCGCGCCGACGCCGTCCGGTACCTCCACCACGTCGGCGGCGTCGAGCGCGATGTGGCTCGCCCAGCCGCCGGTCTTGGTCAGGGCGGCCACCCGCCGGCCCAGCAGGCCGGAGCCGACGCCTTCGCCGACCGCCAGCACCGTGCCGACCAGGTCGTATCCGGGGACGAAGGGGAACGGGGGCTGGTCGTAGTACCGGCCGCGGCGCATCTGCTGCTCGGCGAAGGAGACGCCCGTCGCCTCCATCGCGACGACCACCTGCCCGGCCGCGGGCGCCGGGACCGGGCCCCGGTGGAGCTCCAGGCCCTCGGGCTCGACCTTGCCCGGCAGAACGATCTCCACGCGCTCGACGGTGCTCACCATGACCTCCGTTGTTTTGGCTCTTCATCTTCGTTAGAAGCTATAACGAGAATGAGTGGCTGTACCGGCGATGTCAAGCGGTGGCTCGCTCTTTCGTGATTGCCCCTGTCGATGGTGATAGCCTCTAACCAATTCGGGGCGGCCAGGAGAGGCGGCGGTATGGGAACGACCGGACGTACGGAGACCCCGCGCGAGCGGTACCGGCAGCAGGTGCGCGAGGAGGTCAAGGACAAGGCCTGGCAGCAGATCGCCGGCTCCGGCGCCTCCGCACTCTCCCTCAACGCCATCGCCAAGCAGATGGGCATGAGCGGCCCCGCGCTGTACCGGTACTTCGCCAACCGCGACGAGCTGATCACCGAGCTCATCCGGGACGCGTACCGCAGCCTCGCCGACGCGTTCACCGCCGTCCGCGACGCGGCGGCGGGCCCGCCCGGCCTCGACGCGCTGGCGCAGGCGCTGCGCCGCTGGGCCCTGGCCGACCCGCACCGCTACTTCCTCGTCTACGGCACCCCCGTACCCGGCTACCACGCCCCGCAGGACACCACAGCGATCACCGCCGAGATGATGTCCGTCCTGCTCGACGCCTGTACGGCGGCCGGACAGGAGGAGGGGGCCGGGGACTTCGAGCAGCACCTGGCCGGCCACCGGGAGTGGGCCGGAAGCCACCCCGACGCACCGCCGTCCGCCCTGCGCCTGGCGCTGGCCTTCTGGAGCCGCCTGCACGGCGCGCTGTCCCTGGAACTGGCGGGCCACTTCACGGGCATGGGCCTCGACCCGGCCCGGCTCTACGCGGCCGAGGTGGACGGCCTGATGCGCTGACGCCCCGAGCGCCGGCGGGCCTTCGCGTCCTACCCGAACCGCGCCCGCGTGTCATTCCGGAATGTTCCGGATCCCCTGGTCGCGGGCCGTTGCTACGTTCGCGTACGTCCCGGCTCGACGACCCAGGGGGAGGAACGTCACGTGGTTCTCGGCATTTCGCGACGCGCGTGGGGGCTGGTCCTGGCGGCGACGGCCGCCGTGGTGCCGGCGCTCGTGGCCCCGTCCACGGCTGCTGCCCGCAGCGCCGGGTTCGCCGCCTCGTGCCCGAATTCCGGTTGGATAATCCAGCACTACAGCCAAGAGCACAACGGCATCGACATCGCGAGCGACTACGGCACCCCGATCTACGCCGTGGGCGACGGCGAGGTCCTCGTCTCGGGTCCCGCGGACGGCTACGGCCAGTGGATCCGCATCCTGCACGGCGACGGGACGATATCCGAGTACGGGCACATGCAGCGCCGGGACGTCGCCACCGGTGACCACGTCAGGGCCGGGCAGCAGATCGCGCTCGTGGGCAGCGAGGGCCAGTCCGAGGGACCCCACCTCCACCTGCGGATCTGGGGCGACCCGAACGCGAGCGTCCGCACTGACCCCGAGCCGTACCTCGCGGAACGCGGGGTGACCTTCCCCTGCGTGCCGGGCCAGGGCCCCGGCCCCGGGCCAGCCCCGGTGGTGCACCCGGTGGAGTCGGGCCGGGTGGTCTCGGCCCGGTCGGCGGACGGCCGGCTGGAGGTGTTCGCGGCCGCCGCCGACGGCGTCCACCACGCCTGGCAGACGGCCGTCAACGGCGGCTGGTCCCCCTGGGAGGCCCTCGGCGGCCCCGGCAACGCCGAACTGGCCCTCGCCCCCAACGCGGACGGCCGGCTCGAACTGCTCGCCATCAATGGCGACACCTTCCAGCACCGCTACCAGAGCGCCCCGTCCGGGGGCTGGTCGGGCTGGGAGCCCTTCGGCGGCGGCGGTCGCGACATCGCCGCCGGCACGAACGCCGACGGGCGGATCGAGGTGTTCGCCTCCGGACCGGCGGGGATCTTCCACCGGTACCAGAACGCGCCCAGCGGCGGCTGGTCCGGGTGGGAACCCACCGGTGGCGGCCCGGCGCAGGGCCGGATCGAGATGGAGAAGTCCCCGGACGGACGGCTGGAGGTGTTCTCTGTCAACGGGGACACGTTCCAGCACCAGTACCAGACCGCCGTCAACGGCGGCTGGTCCTCCTGGGAGGAGTTCGGCGGGGGCGGACGCGACCTGACCGTCGACCACAACGCCGACGGCAGGCTGGAGGTCTTCGCCTCCGGGCCCGTGGGGGTCTTCCACAAATACCAGACCGGCCCAGCAAGTTGGTCGCAGTGGGAGCCCTCCGGCGGTCCGGCCGACTCGCAGCTGACGAGCGAACGCACCGCCGACGGCCGGGTCGAGGTCTTCGCCATCAACAACACCGTGGCCATGCAGACCTGGCAGACCGGACTCAACGCCCCGTACAGCCAGTGGGCCGAGTTCGGCGGCGGCGGCAGCGAGGTCACCGCCGCCACCAACGCCGACGGGCGCATCGAGGTCTTCGGTACGAGCGGCTCCGGCGTGTTCCACAAATGGCAGACCGGCTTTTCCACCTGGTCCCAGTGGGCGTGGGTGACCAACACCGCAGGCCCCGCCGTCAACTGATCCGGCCCCGTTCCGGCCCGGCCCACTCCACGCCCAAGGGGGAAGCAGTTGTCCAGAACCCAGCGCTCCTTACCCACCGCCACGAAGTCGTCACCGCGGCGGCGCACCGCCCGCCGCCTGGCCGCACCGGCGTTGGCCGTGCTGCTCGGCGCGGCGGCAACGCTCACCGGGGCCTCGCCCGCGTCCGCCGCGTCGAGCGATCTGTGCGCGCAGACCGGCTACGACGCCGGCTTCCGCGGCGACGGCCTGGTGACCGCCGTCGCCGTCGCCCTGGCGGAGTCCAGCTGCAACCCCTCGGCGACCAACGTCACGAACAACAGGCCCCCGTCCAGGGACCGCGGCCTGTGGCAGATCAACGACTACTGGCACTCCGAGGTCGACGACGCCTGTGCGTACGACGCCCAGTGCAACGCGAACGCCGCCTTCAGGATCTCCGCCGGGGGCACGAACTGGGAGCCCTGGTCCACCTACACCGCGGGCGTGCACTGGCGGCACATGGACGAGGCCCGGGCCGCGGTGGACCGGCTCGGCCACCACGAACCCGGACCGGGCCCGCTGACGTATCCGGCGGAGTCGGGACGGGTGGTCTCGGCCCGGTCGGCGGACGGCCGGCTGGAGGTCTTCGCGGCCGGGGCCGACGGTGTCCACCACGCCTGGCAGAACACGGTGAACGGCGCGTGGTCCGAGTGGGAGGCCCTGGGGGCCCGGGCGCGGCGGAGCTGGCGATCGGCTCCAACGCCGACGGCCGGCTGGAGGTCTTCGCGGCCGGGGCCGACGGTGTCCACCACGCCTGGCAGAACACGGTGAACGGCGCGTGGTCCGAGTGGGAGGCCCTGGGGGCCCGGGCGCGGCGGAGCTGGCGATCGGCTCCAACGCCGACGGCCGGCTGGAGCTGTTCGCCATCAACGGCGACACCTTCTCCCACCGCTACCAGGTCCAGCCCTCGGGCGGCTGGTCCGGCTGGGAGTCCTTCGGCGGCGGTGGCAAGGACATCGCGGTCGGCGCGAACGGCGACGGGCGGCTGGAGGTGTTCGCCTCCGGTCCGGTCGGCGTCTTCCACCGGTACCAGAACGCGCCGAGCGGCGGCTGGTCGGAATGGGAGTCCGCCGGTGGCGGTCCGGCCGGCAGCAGGATCGAGATGGAGAAGTCCCTCGACGGGCGGCTGGAGGTCTTCGCCCTGAACGGCGACACCTTCCAGCACCTGTACCAGACGGCGGTCAACGGCGGCTGGTCGGCCTGGGAGGACTTCGGCGGCGGCGGTCGCGACCTGACCGTGGACCACAACCAGGACGGCCGCCTGGAGGTCTTCGCCTCCGGACAGGTCGGCGTGTTCCACAAGTACCAGACCGGGGCGTCGGGTTGGTCCGGCTGGGAGTCCACCGGCGGCCCGGCCGACTCCCAGCTCACCAGCGAACGCTCCCCGGACGGCCGCGTCGAGGTCTTCGCCATCAACGGGACCACCGCCCAGCACCTCTGGCAGAGCGGGGTCAACGCCCCGTACGGCCAGTGGTCCGAATTCGGCGGCGGGGGAACCGAGATCGGCGCCGCCACCAACGCCGACGGCCGTATCGAGGTCTTCGGGACCAGTGGCGCCGGCGTCCACCACAAATGGCAGACGGGCTTCACCACCTGGTCCGAGTGGGCCTGGGTGAGCGGCACCTCCGGCCCCGCCGTCAACTGACCCGGAGGGACCCGTGCAACCGATCAGCAGGCGGCAGGTGTTGCGGGGTGCCACCGCCGCCGCGGGCGCGCTCGCGCTGCCGGGAACGCTCCCGGTGACGGGCAGCGCGGCCGCGGCCGCTCCTCCGCACCGGTGGATCGGCGCCGGGCCGTTCACCCACGTCCACGACCCCTCCCTCCCCGGCCGGCCGCGCTACCTCAACGACCACACGCTGATCAAGGCGGCCGGCCGGTGGCACCTGTTCGGCATCGTCGGCGACAGCGCCCGACCCGGCGAGTCCCCGGACAGCGAGGCGGAGGTCGCCTTCACCCACGCCTCGGCCCCCGGCCCGTACGGGCCCTGGACCCCGCACGCCGACGCCCTGACCGTCGACCGGTCCTACTTCGGCGAGGAGCACCTGTGGGCCCCGTACGTCGTCGAGGCGGACGGCTCGTTCCTGATGTTCTACGCCGCCGGCGGCCGCAACGGCGCCGCGATCAACCTCGCGACCTCCACCGATCTGTTCACCTGGACCCGCGTTCCGTCCGGCCCCCTCTTCCGGGGGATCGCGGCGCGCGATCCGATGGTGCTGTGGATCGACGGGGAGTGGGTGATGTACTACACCGAGCTGTCCGCCCCGCGGGGAGGCCGGCACATCGTGGCCGTACGGCGCTCCGCCGACCTGCTGCACTGGAGCGCGCCGGAGACCGCCTTCACCGACGCGACCACCGACGCGACGCTGTCGGTCACCGAGTCCCCGTGCGTGGTCGAACGGGACGGCTGGTACCACCTGTTCATCGGGCCCCGGGGCGGCTACGAGGGCACGGACGTGTTCGCGTCCAGGGACCCGTTCCACTTCGGCCCGGACGGCTACGCGGGCCACGTCCCCGGCCACGCCGTCGAGGTGGTCCGCGACGGGCAGGACTGGTACGCGAGCGCCGCGGGCTGGTTCCGCCAGGGCCTGTACGTGGGGCCCCTGCAGTGGCGCGACGACGGACCGCCGCCCTGGCAGAGCGTGGACAACCCGGTCGCCGGAGCGGACCTGGAGGGCCGGCTGACGGTGTTCGCACTCGACGCCGGCGACCGGTCGGTGCTCCGGCGCGTCCAGCTCGACCCGGAAACCGACACCTGGTCCACGTGGGAGTCCTTCGGGGGGTCGGCCGGGGCGGTCCCCACCCTCGGCCGCAACGCCGACGGCCGACTGGAGGTGTTCTCGCTCGCCCCGGGCGGAGCCGGCCTCCACCACCGCGCGCAGCGGCCCGACGGCGGCTGGTACGACTGGGAGGAGTTCGGCGGCCCCGCGGGAGCCGCCCCCGCCGTGGCCCGGGGCGGCGACGGCCGGCTGGAGGTCTTCGCACCCGCCCCCGCGGGCGCCGGTCTCGCCCGGCGCCGGCAGCGGTCGCCCGGCTCCCCGGCCTGGGACGGGTGGGACGGGGCGTTCGGCGGGCCGGTCGGAGCGCCCCCGGCCGTCGCCGCCAACGCCGACGGCCGGCTGGAGGTGTTCGCCCTCGCGCCCGGCGGCGCCGCCATCCACCACCGCTGGCAGACCGCCCCGGGCGGGGCCTGGGCCGCGGCCTGGCAGGTGTTCGGTACGGCGGCCGGCGGCGCGCCGCGCGTGGCCCGGGACGGTACCGGCCGGCTCACCGTCGCCGCCCTCGCCCCCTCCGGTCCGGCCGTCTTCCACCGGCGCCAGACCGTACCGAGCGGAGGCTGGGGCGACTGGCAGCACCTGTTCGGCTGGTCGGCCGCGGCCCCGGCGCTCGCCCCCAGCGCCGACGGGCGGCTGGAGGCCTTCGCCCTGTCGCCCGGCGGGGCCCGGCTCGACCACCGCTGGCACGCGGACCCCGGCGGGGCCTGGGCCGCGGCCGAGGAGTTCGGCGAATCCGAGGCCCCGCTCGCCGCCACGCCCACGGCCGCGGCCGACGCCACCGGGCGGATCCACGTCTTCGCCGTCACCGCCGATGGCCGGATCCGCACCCGCGTCCAGGAGCGGCCCAGCGGCGGCTGGGGGCCGTGGAAGGCCTTCGGGGAGCGCCTGGTCGCACCGCTCCCGGCGGGCTCTCCCGTCTACTGAGGCCACGCCCGAGGGGCGCCGGAAATGGCCGGTGAACCCCCCTGTTGCCAGGCTTCCAGCCGGTACCGTTCCCTGTACGACGTCTTGTCAACACGTCGTACAGGGGGAGTGGTGAGCGGCATAGTCGTCCATCTGCCGCAGGGGAGCGGCGGCGCCGACGGGGAGCCGGGCGGCGAGGCGGTGACGTTACGGCTGGGACCGGGCGAGGTCGCGCGGTTCGGCCGCGGCTCGTCGACGACCCCGGTCGAACTGCGGCTCGCCGACGAGGCGGTCTCCCGGCTGGCCGGGGAGATCCGGGTCACCGAAGACCACTGGCAGCTGACCAACCACAGCACCACGCAGACCTACCTGGTGGAGAACCCGGAGGGGGCCGGAGAGTACCTGCGGGTGTCGCCGCGGCGGGCCGGGGCGCCGATCCCGTTCGAGTTCTCCCGGGTGGTGCTGCCCACCCGGCGCGGCACCACCGTCTCCTTCCAGGTGTTCGCGCCCGACCACGTCTACCTGGACCCGCCCGGCGCGGGCGGCTCCTGGACGAGCCGTACCGTCACGGCGTACTCCCTGGACGAGACGGCCACGTACTTCCTGGTGCTCGTCGCCCTCTGCGAACCCTGGCTGCGCGACCAGTCGCCGGTCGCGGTGCCCACCACCCCGCAGGTCGTCGAGCGACTGCGCGGCCACGCCACCGGCGGCCGGCTGACGGCGCGCGCGGTCAGCTCGCACATCGACTACCTGGCCGACGAGAAGCTGCGGATCGGCGTCGCGGCCGGCCCGCCCGAAGCCGGCACGGGTGGCGGCAACGGCGCGGGCGCCGCGGACCGCCGCAACGGGAAGCGGGACGCCGTCGTCGGACTCGCCCTGAAGTTCGCCGTCGTACGGGAGGAGCACCTCGCGCTGCTGCCGCCCCGGGCCGAAGCGGGCGTACGGGGGCGGTAGGCGACGTGATGCGGGTGCAGGGTCCGGGCGCCTCGTGGGACAGCGGCCACACCGAACTGCTGCCCCCGGGCCACCGGGTGGGCGACTGGGTGGTCACCGAGCCGATCGGGGCCGGGGGCTGGGCCACGGTGTACGCGGGACGGCGGGCGGCAGCGGACGGGCCGGGGGCGGGCGCGGAGCTCCACGAGGTCGCCCTCAAGATCATGCCGACCTCCGGGCTCGCACCGCGCCAGGCCCGGGCCGTCTCCGAGGCGGCCCGGCGCGAGGTCGAGATCGGCGTACGGGCGGGCCATCCGCGGCTCGTCCGGCTGCTGGACAGCACCGTCCTCAGCGCACCGGACCACCCGGAGCTGGACGGAGCGATCGTCCTGGTCATGGAACGGGCCCGGGGCAGCCTGCGCGACCTGCTCGGCGCCGGGATCGCCGAGGCCGACGGCGCCCGGCTGATCGCCGGGATCTGCGAGGGGCTGGCCCACCTGCACCGCTGCGGGTGGGTGCACGCCGACCTCAAGCCCGAGAACGTCCTCATCGGCGAGGACGGTGCGGTCAGGCTCTCGGACTTCGGGCTCGCCGCCGAACTGACCACCGGTACCCACGGGCACGGGCCGCCGATGGGGACCCTCGACTACCTACCGCCCGAGCGCTGGAGGGCCCCGCTGGGGGAGCTGGGGGTGGAGATCCGCCCGAGCGCCGACATCTGGGCCCTGGGGCTCGTGATCCACGAGGTGTTCGCCTCGGGTGCCCCGCTGTTCCCCGGCGCCACGCCGGTGGCGCGGGGAGCCGCCGTCCAGGAGTACGCGGCGGGGCGCGCGCCCCTGCGGATGGCGGGCGGGGTCCCGGAGTTCTGGCGTGCGCTGGCCACCGACTGCCTCGCCCCGACGCACGCCGCCCGCGCGGCGCACACCGCGGAGAGCCTGCTGGAGCGGATCGCCGCCCGTCAGGCGGACGGCGGCGGTCCGCGGAGCCGTACGGGCCGCCTCCGGCGGACGGCGCGGACCGCGCTCCTCGCCCTCGCGGCGTGCGGGGCGGTCGGTTCCGCCATCTGGTCGTACGCGGGGCTCCCCGCCGGGGAGGGCGGTTCCGCCGCGCGCGTCGGCACGGCGCAACCCCCTCTCCAGGTACGGGTGTTCAACGCCGAGCACGCCTGTCAGGACCGTACGGACCGGGCTCCGCAGTGCAGTCTGGGCCTGGCCGTCGACCCCATGCGGCCGTACGTCGCCGGGAACGTCGTGCCGACCCGGGTCTGGCACGCCGACGTCCTCGACGCCGACTGCCAGCTCCTGCGCGGTGAAGTGGTCATCGACGAATCGGACACGCGCTCCACGCACTGGTTCCGCGTCCGCCTGCCGGGCGCGGACCCGGCCGCGGCCCCGGACGCCGTCGCCTGGCTGCCGGCCGTACGGACGAAGGACCGCCCCCCGCTCCCGAGGTGCCCCGCCCCGGCGCCGGCCAGGTGACCGGCCCGCCGACGGCCCGCCCGTACTGATCGAGTGGCTGACAACTCACCGTCGCCGGTACAGAATTGGGCGGACCGACGGCGGGGGGCGATCATGGGGCGGACAGCGCGGGCGGCACAGGTCTCGCGGGCGTGGTGGGTGGGGATACCCGTTCTCGTGGCGGGGCTGTTCTTCTGGTGGGCCTCGTACGCCACCACGATCATCGTCTGGGAGGGCCGCAAGCTCCTGTCCTGGCTGGCCGCGCCGCTGCTGCTCCTGGCGTTCCTCCTGCTGGTGGGGCTGGCGCTGAAGCTCGCCCGCGGCAGGCGGGACGGTGGTGGGGGCGGCGGGAGCACCGCGGTGGTCCTCGGGTGGCTGGGCGCCGTCCTCGGGCTGGGCCTCGGAATCTGGTGGCTGGTGTACGGGTCGTACCTCCAGGACCGCGCGTACATGCAGAACGTGCAGATCGTGAGCGAGCCGGTGCCCGAACTGGCGGCCCGCGCGCCCTACGTGGTCGGGAAGGCGCAGGCCGCCCCGCACCTCGGCGATGTCACCGGCGAGATCTCCGACATCACCTACCTGCCCGACTCGGACCGGTTCGCGACCCTCGTCGAGCGGCGCGGCTGGCTCTCCGGGTACGAGGTCGGCCTGGAGCAGGACATCCCGCTCGGCGGCAACAGCCGCAGCCAGCAGCGCTGTTCCTTCGACATCGACAGGGCCGACGCGCGGATCGGCGGCTGGTTCGGCCACAACCTCGGCCGCAAGATCTCGGCGCAGCGGCGCTGGGTGCGCTTCGACGCCGACGACGCGTACGTGACCTGCCAGGGCGACACCCCGACCGTGGTCGTGCCCCTCAAACGCCAGACCGGGATCCTGGTGGTGACCGAACGGCCCGCCGGGGTCGCGCTGTACAACGGGCGCACCGGTGAGCTCACGCTCACGACCGATACGGCGAAGGTGCCCGGACCGTCCTATCCGCTCAGCCTCGCGGCCCGGCAGCGGGAGGGGACCGCCGCCGTCGGCAGCTTCAGCGACTGGTGGTTCGAGCGCAGCGGCTGGGACGCCTCCGAGGACGGGGCCAACGCGGGCAACGAGTCGGAGTTCACCCTCAAGTACCGCGACACGAGCGGGCGCAGCGCGTACGTCACCCCCCTCACCCCGCAGGGGGAGGCCAGCTCGGTGGTGGCCGTCTCGACCGTGCCGACCAGCCACCAGGGCGGCGGACTGGCCCCGATGACCGTCCACCGGCTCGATCCGACCTGGTCCTCGCCGCAGGCGCTGGTGGCGCTGATCAAGGCCGAGTACCGGGACGTCTGCTGTTACAACGACGACCAGGTGTTCGAGGTGGTGCCGACCGGTGGCTCCACCTGGACCGCCACGGTCGGCAGCGCGCAGAACATCCGCTACCGGGTGGAGGGCCGGGGCCAGGTGGGCGGCCGCGAGGCGACCTGCCTGAAGGCCGCCGACGGCGCCCTCATCAAATGCGCCTACGCGGCGCCCGGTTCGCCCGAGGAGCAGGAACTCCAGCGCCGGGAAGAGGAGAAGAAGAAACAGGAGCAGGCGGGCCCGGCCCCGGGCGGCGCCAAGGACCCCGGCGACCTCACCGCCTACACCCCCGAGCAACTCGCCGACCTCCAGAGGCGGGTGTCCGACGAGGTCGTCCGCCGGCTGAAGGGCGGGGGATAGGGCCGGGGCGGGAGTCCCGCCCCGGCCGGCCGTCGCTCAGGCGGCGGCCGTGGCCGCGAGCTCCGGCCCACCGGCGTCCGCGTCGGCGTCCGTGAGCAGCTCCAGGAGCGAGGTGCGGGCCCGGGCCACGCGGGAGCGGACCGTGCCGATCGGACAGCCGAGCGCGCTCGCCGCCTCCGCGTACGGCAGTCCCAGGACCTGGGTGAGGACGAACACGTCGCGGCGTTCGGCGGGGATCGTTCCCAGCAGCTCCGCGAGGGCGATCCCGTCCTCGAAGCCGGGCAGGCCCCGGGGCTGGGCCCGTTCGGCGGCGCTCTGCCAGTCGTCCCGGTCCGAGATCCTGGGGCGCGCCGCCTTGTGGCGGAGGCTGTCGATGACGGTGCGCCGGGCGATCGAGAGCAGCCACGTACGGGCGGAGGAACGGCCCTCGAAGCGGTGCAGGCTGCCGAGGGCGCGCAGGAACGTCTCCTGGGTCAGGTCGTCCGCCGACTGCGGATCGGCGCTGAGGTAGGCCACGTAGCGCCGGACGTCGTGGTGCAGGGCGCGTACGAAACGGTCCACCGCGTCGGGGTCGCCCTCACGTGCGGCGAGCGCCAGCAGGGTCGTCGGCTCGTCGGGGCCGCCGCGGTGGCGCAGGGGCGCCGTCCCGGTGGCGGTCGGACGGGGAAGCAGGGCAGGGGTCATCGCCTGAGGTCCTTCTGGAAATCCCGGATCCGGGTCCGGCGCCGCCCGCGCGCCGAGGGCGGGGCGGGCCGGTGAGCGGTACGGCCCGCCGGACGGCGGGGCCGATGACCGAGGCGCGCAGCGGAGCGGCGTCGCGCGTCGGTGAGCCGGCTGTCAGCTGACAGCGGTCCCGGGAGGCGGACCCCGCGAGGTGATCGCGTGGACGAGCAGCAGTGCGCGCAGCGGGCGTGCGCGCAGATCGGGGCGGACGCGGCGGCGCGGCCGGTCGGCGGGGGCGGGGAGCCGGAAGACCCACCGCAGCGGTACGAGCAGCAGACCGGCCAGGGCCCGCAGCGCGCGGAACGCGCCCCGCTCCCCGTACGCGAGCCAGAGCCCGCAGAGGAGGGCGGCGAGCAGGTGCGCGGCGAGCATGCCGGTCGGTGAGGCGGAGCCGAAGTCGTGCCCGGCGGGCATCGGCATCGGCATCAGCGTCTGCAAGGGCACCGGCATCGGGGTCTGCGGGGGCACGGCCATGCCGCCGTCGGCCATCGCGTGCGCCGCGTGGTGGGCGTGGCCGCCCGCGCCGGCCGGCGTAGCCGCGCCCGTCGACGGGCGGGCCGACGCCTGGGCCAGGGCGAACCCCGTGTGCAGGGCGGCCTGGACGGCGACGGTGGCGCAGGTGACGGCCAGGAGACCGCGTTCGCGGCCGGCGAGGATCCAGGCGACCCCTCCGGTGGCCACCCCCGCCACCCCCATCGCCCACCAGGGGACGGCCGTCCCCGACATCAGGAGGTGGCCGAGGGACGCGAGCAGCACGCAGACGGCCGCGAACAACGCGGCCCTGAACGCGCGGCAACATCGACCGGGAGTCATGGCGGGCTCATCGTCGCACCCCTCTCCGGACGGCCACAGAGGGGCGCCGGGAATTGGCACGACCGGACAAAACCATATGTGTCCTACGCCACAACAGGGTCTGGGAACCGGTTAGTTCGCCGCTCCGACTCCTGCCGTGGACCGAAATGGCGGCCAGGGGAGAGGAGTCGGTGGTGGCGGAGCGGACGGGATCGGCGAAGACCGCCGACGAGGCGGTGGGCGGCCGGCTGACGGCGCTGCTCACCAGCGCCATGGCCTTCTCGATGCTCCAGCTGTTCCTGCTCGGCGCCTTCGGCCCGCGCCTGGTGGACGCGCTGGGCGTCTCGCCGACCGTCCTCGGCCTGACGACCACGATCGGCTTCGGAACGGCCGCCCTCCTCTCGCCCGTGGGCGGGCGCCTGGTGGACCGGACGGGCCCGCGCCGCTCCCTCGTCCTCCTGCTGCTGGTGTCCGCGGCCGCGCTCGCACTCATCGGCGCGGCGCCCGGCCCGGGTTTCCTCCTTGCCGCCGTGGCGCTGGGCGGACTGCCGCAGGCGCTCGCCAACCCCGCGACCAACAAGGCGATCCTCGCCGCCGTCCCGCCCGCCCGGCGCGGCCCGGTGACGGGCCTGAAGCAGTCCGGGGTCCAACTCGGCGCGTTCGCGGCCGGGTTGCCGCTGGCGGCACTCGCCGGCGGGATCGGCTGGCGCGGGGCCGTGTGGACGGCCGCCGCCGCGGCCGCGCTGACCGCTCTCTGGGCGTACCGCTCCCTGCCCGCCGATCCGCGGGCCGAGTCCGCGCCGCCGCGCGCCCCGCTCGTCCCGCGCGGCGCCATCGCCTGGCTGGCGGTCTTCTCCCTCTTCCTGGGCTGCGGGATCGCCTCGGTCAACACGTACGTGGCCCTCTTCGGGTCCCAGGAGCTGGGCATGGGGCCGACGGCCGCCGCGGCCCTGGTGGCGGTCCTCGGCGTGGCGGGCATCGCCGGCCGGGTGGGCTGGTCGAAGGCGGCCACCCCGGGGCGGGCCGAGTGGCTGCCGGGCGCTCTGGCCGCGGGCGCCGTAGCGGCCGCCTGCCTGCTGGCCGCCGCGCTGTACGTGCGGCCGCTGGTCTGGGTCGCGGCCGTGGCAGTCGGGGTCTTCGCCGTCTCCGGCAATGCCGTCTCGATGGTGCTGGTGATGCAGCGGGCCGCCCCCGGCCGGGCCGGCCAGGACTCCGCCCTCGTCGCGGCCGGGTTCTTCGCCGGTTTCGCGGTCGGTCCGCCGCTGTTCGGACGGCTGGCGGAGGCGGGCCGGTACGGGCCGGGCTGGCTGCTGGTGGCCGCCGAGTTCGCCGCGGCCGCAGCCGTCGCGACGGCCTGGGCCGTACGGGAACGCCGGCGCGGCCCGCGTACGGAGGCAGCCGCATGACCTCCGCGGACTGGGCCGGGCGGGCGCTGGCCGACGTACTCGACCGGGCCGCCGTCACCCGTGCCGGGACCGGCGGGAGGTTCCCGCTGTACGCCGACCCGGAGACCGGGAACTGGACCACCACCGGCCGCGGTGCCTGGACCGGCGGGTTCTGGGCCGGGCTGCTGTGGCTGCGGGCCCGGCACACCGGGGAGGCGGCCGACCGGGCGGCCGCCGCCGCGTGTACGGCGCGGCTGGCCACCTGGGTGGAGGCCGACACCGCGACGCGCGGGCTCATCCTCTGGTACGGCACGGCGCTCGCCGACCGGGACCCCGGGGCGCGGGAGTTGCGGGACCGGGCGGCGAAGGCCGCGCTGGCCGCAGTGGATCCCGGGCTCGGCCTGGTGCCCTGGGGGTCCGCCTTCGGCGGTCCCCGGCTGCTGGCCCGGGTCGACGGCGTACCCGGCATGGTGGCGCTGCTCGCCGCCGCGGGCCCGGACGGCGCGAGGGCCGCCGCCTCCCACCTGCACCGGCATCTCGACCTGTGCCTCGGCGCCGGCGCACGGACCGTACCGGCCTGGGAGTTCGACGCCGGGGCGGGCTGGCGGGCGTACGCGGAACCGCCGGCCGGCTGGAGCCGGGGCGACGCCTGGCTGCTGCTGGCGGTGGCCGACGCCCTGCACCGCCCCGAGGTCGCCCGGATCGCCCCCGACCGGCTGGAGGCCGTGGCCCAGCGGCTGGCCG
This sequence comes from Streptomyces vinaceus, assembly GCF_008704935.1. Taxonomy (NCBI): domain Bacteria; kingdom Bacillati; phylum Actinomycetota; class Actinomycetes; order Kitasatosporales; family Streptomycetaceae; genus Streptomyces; species Streptomyces vinaceus. The sequence continues at coordinate 988,565 of NZ_CP023692.1, read as the reverse complement.
ACGCGTGGACGCGCCCGTGCGCCCCGCTCGTCCCGCTGGCGGACGAGGGCCGGCCGGCCGGGCCGCTGGACACCTCGGCCGCCGCCATCGCGGCCGTGGCCCTGCTGAAGCTCGCCCGCGTTCCGGGCTGCCGGGCCGCGTCGCAGTACGCGTACCGGGCGGCCGCGATCCTGGAGCGCCTGGTGGGCGAGCACCTGACCCGGGGCATGCTGCTGGACGGCTGCTACGACGCAGGGAAGGGCCTCGCGGTACGGCACGAGCTGGTGTGGGGCGACTTCTTCCTCGCCCTGGGCCTGGCCGCGCTGACCGGACTGGTCGGCATCGAGGACGTCTAGGCCGTGTCTTTCGGATCAGGGCGGATCGGCCCGGGGCGTCTGGTGCCGTGCATCGCAAGGCCGAGGAGGGAGTCGACGTGGTGTGTCGGCGACCGACGAGAACGCCGCGAGGCGCGGTGCCAGGCGCCCCGGGCCCGCCATGATCCGAAAGACACGGCCTAGGGGGTGTCCGGCGGATCACGGCCGGGCCCGGGGCGGACCGACCCCGCGGGTCAATACATCTAGGCCCTCTCGTACGTGCGCAGGACCCGGCGGGCCACCGAGGTGATGTGGAGTTCGTCGGGGCCGTCGAGGATGCGGGCCGCGCGGCCGGTCCGCAGCAGCGCCGGGAGCGGGGTGTCGGGGCCGAGCCCGGCCGCGCCGTGGACCTGGACGGCCGCATCCGCGGCCTGCTGGAGCAAGCGGGCCGCCGCCACCTTGGCCAGCCCTACCTCCACGTGCGCGTCCAGGCCCGCGGCGATCTTCGCCGCCGCCTCGTGGACCAACGGGCGGGTGGTGCGCAGGGCGAGCAGTGCCTCGAAGACATGGCTCTGTACGAGCTGGTGGCCGGCCAGTGGACCGCGCGATCCCGTACGGGAGTTGGCGCGTACGCACATCAGGTCGAAGGCGCGCTGCGCCTGGCCGAGCCAGCGCAGGCAGCGCAGGGTCCGGCCCAGCTGGAGCCGTTCGGCGGCGACGGCCAGGGCCTGTCCGCGCCCGCCGACCAGGTGGTCCGCGTCCACGCCGACCCCGTCGAAGTCGATCTCCCATTGGCCGCAGGCTCCGAACACGGGCAGTTCGCGTACGACGCGGAAGCCGGGGGAGTCCGTGGGGACGAGCAGCAGGGACAGTCCCCCGCGATCTCCCGGTTCTCCGTCGGTCCGGGCGAGGACGGTCACCAGATCGGCCCCGGCCGCCCCCGACACGAACCATTTGCGGCCGCTCACGCGCCAACTCCCGTCGGGCCGCTCCTCGGCGCGGGTCGCGGTGCCCGCCGGGTCGGTGCCCGGGGTGTCGGGTTCGGTCATGGCGTAACAGGCGCGCAGCTCCCCGGCGGCCAGCCGCGCGGGGTAGCGGTCGCGGATCCGGTCGGAGCCGTGCTTCCACAGCATCGTCGCGTCGAGCAGGGCCGCCGAGCCGAGGGCCGCCGGTCCGTGGTCGCTGGTCCCCTCGGCCTCGGCGAGCCGGGCGTACCGGTCGAAGGGAAGTCCCTGCCCGCCGAGTTCGGCGGGCAGCGGCAGCGCCCAGAGGCCCTCCTGCCGCGCCTGGTCCTGCAACTCCCGCAGCGTAGCGGCTGCTTGCGGGCCCCCCGCGTCCAGTACCGGCTCGCAGGGCATGACCCGGCTCCGGACGAAGTCCGAGACCCGGTCCCGCAACGCGTCTTCCTGGCTCTGCACCACTTTCCTCCAATGTGCCGGGAACCCGTGGGAACGCCAGTCCGACTGACTTCCCGAGGAACTGGTCGGTTGCGCAGCCGACTTGGTTCCGCGCGTCGCGCACATCCGAGAAGAGGAGAGGCATGGCTTCACCAGCCGTCACCCGCACGGTCCGGCCGCTCGACGGACTGCACCTCACCGCCTCGGGGCCGCCCGAGCTGACCGGCCCGGCCCTGGAACACCTGGGCCTCCTCGGCGCCGTGGTGGGAGCGGATCCGGAAGCGAGACCCGAACCGCCCGAACCCCGCGACCGCGCCGCCGCGCGCATCGCCCTGTCCGGCGCCGACTTCGACCGGCAGGACGCGCTCGTCCGCTGGTCGGCGCACCCGTCGAGCGGTATGACCGACGAGGCGACCGTCCAGGCCGCCACCGGCGTCATGGCCGTCCACGGGCGGCGCGACGGCGCCCCCCGCGGACTGGCCGTGGACTACGCCGCAACCGCCACGGGGGTACTGGCCGCACAGGGGCTGCTCGCGGGACTGCTGGCCCAGGCACGCGGCGGTCGCGCGGCCAGAGTGACCACGAGCGCCGACCGGGCCGGACTGCTGGCGGTCTCCCAGTACCTCGCCGCGGCCGGCGCCGACGAGGGCGAAGCCGCGGAACTGGCTCCCGGCGGACCTCCGTTCACCTCCGCCGACGGAGTCCTCTTCGAACTGGAGACCCTCGACCCGGGTGCCTGGGCCGCGTTCTGGCGGGCCCTGGAGGCCCCCTCGGGGGCCGTACGGGCCGGCTGGCGACCCTTCCAGTTCCGCTACGCCACCGCCTGCGCCCCCTTCCCGGCGGCCCTGCACACCACGGCCCGTGCGCACACCTGGTGGCGGATCGAGGCGGCCGCCTCCTCCTCGGGCGCCGAGGTCTGCCGCCTGCGCACCCTCGACGAGCGCGCCGCCGAACACGACGGGGCCGCGCCCTGGTCCCTGACCCCGCACGGCCCCGGACCCCGGCCCCGGCCCGCGCACCGCGCCCCCGCGGCGCCGCCGCCCGCGCGGCCGCTGGCCGGGCTGACCGTGCTCGAAGCCGGCCGCCGGATCCAGGCCCCGCTCGCCGCCCACCTGCTGGGCCTCCTCGGCGCCGAGGTCGTGCGGATCGAGCCCCCGGGCGGCGACCCGTTGCGCGGCATGCCGCCCGCCTGCTCCGGGACCTCCGCCCGCTGGCTCGCGCTGAACCGCGGCAAGAGGGCCGTGGAGGTGGACATCAAATCGGCCGCCGACCGGCGCCGGCTGCGCGAGATGGCCACCGGGGCGGACGTCTTCCTGCACAACTGGGCCCCCGGCAAGGCGGCCGCCCTGGGGCTCGACTCCGCCCACCTGGCCGCCGTGAACCCGGGGCTCGTCTACGCGTACACGGGAGGCTGGGCCGGCCGGATCCCCGACGCCCCGATGGGTACGGACTTCATGGTCCAGGCCCGCACCGGCGTCGGTGCGGCCGCCCGACCGCGGGACGAGGCGCCCGCGCCCTCCCTCATGACCCTGCTCGACGTACTGGGCGGACTCCTCGGCGCCGAGGCCGTGCTGGCGGGGCTGCTCCTGCGCGAGCGGACCGGCGGAGCGGGCGTCCGCGTCGACTCCTCACTGCTGGCAGCTGCCGACGCGCTCACCGCCCCCGCGCTGCGCCGGGCGCTGCGCGGGGAGGACCCGCGCCGGCCGGCCGGCTTCCGCCGCCCGCTGCGCACCGCGGACGGCTGGATCGCCCCCACCGACACCTGCGCCCCCGCGGCCGCCGCCTACGACCTGAGTGAACTGCCCACCAGCGCGGCCCTGGCGCAGCTGCGTGCCCACGGACTGTCCGCGACCTCCGTCACCGCCGACCTGGCCGACCTGCACCACGACCCGCGCCTGCCCGGCTCGATCAGCCGTGACGCGCACGGTGCCCCCGCCGTTCCCGACCCCTGGAGCTTCCTGTGACCGTCGCCCTGCACGATCTGCTGCCCGCGGGCCTGCGCCGCGGCTGGGCGGCCGAAGGGACCTGTCCCGACCTCGACCTCTACAGCCTCTTCCGGGCCCGGCAGATCGCCGACCCGCACGCCACCGCCGTCATCGACGCCAAGGGCGAGCTCTGCCGCACCGCGCTGGACCGCAAGGTGCGATGTCTGGCCGCCGGCCTCGCCGGCCTCGGCATACGGGCCGGGGAGGTGGTCGGCGTCCAGCTCCCCAATGGGCGGGGCGCGGTCATCGCCGAGCTGGCCCTGGCCGCCCTGGGCGCGGTGGCGCTGCCCTTCCCGGTGGGCCGGGGGAGCCTGGAGGCCGAGGTGCTGCTGCGCAAGGCGGAGGCCGTCGCCGTCATCGCCTCCGTCGAACACCGGGGCGGCCACCCTGCCGCCGAACTGCGGGCCCTGGTCCCGGCCCTGCCGGAGCTGCGCCACGTCATCGCCGCCGGGCCGGTCGGCAGCGCCCCTGAAGGAACGATTGCGCTGACCGGGCTGCTGCGCTCCGACCCGGCCGCCTTCGTACCCGCCCGCCCCGACCCCGACAGCGCGGCCCGCATCCTCGTCTCCTCCGGCTCGGAGGCGGAGCCGAAGATGGTCGCGTACTCCCACAACGCGCTCGCCGGGGGCCGGGGCAACTTCCTGGCCTCGCTGATGCCCGACGGGACCCCGCCGCGCTGCCTGTTCCTCGTACCGCTGGGATCGGCGTTCGGGTCCAACGGCACCGCCGTCACGCTCGCCCGGCACGGCGGGACGCTGGTCCTGCTCGACCACTTCACCCCGGAGTCCGCCCTCGCCGCCGTACGCGAGCACCGGCCGACCCATGTCCTGGGTGTCCCGACGATGGTCCGCATGATGCTGGAGCGGCTGGCAGGGCCCGCATCCGGTGCGGGCGAACGCGAGGGCGAACTCCCCGCGCCCACCGCCCTGGTCCTCGGCGGCGCGGCTCTGGACGAGACCACGGCCGAGGACGCCGCCCGCGCCTTCGGCTGCCCGGTCGTCAACCTGTACGGCTCGGCCGACGGGGTCAACTGCCACACGGGCCTCGGGAAAGGGGCCCCGGAGGCCGGCTCCGACGGGATCGTGGCCGGACGCCCCGACCCCCGCGTCGCGGACATCCGCATCGCCGACCCCGAGACGCACGAACAGCTCCCGGACGGGGAGACCGGCGAGATCATCGCCCGCGGTCCCATGACCCCGATGTGCTACGTCGCCGCCCCGGAGCTGGACGCCCGCTACCGCACCCCCGAGGGCTGGGTCCGCACCGGGGACCTCGGGATGATCGGCGAGGACGGGGTGCTGCGCCTCGTCGGCCGCCTCAAGGACATCGTGATCCGCGGCGGGGCCAACATCAGCCCCGCCGAGGTGGAGCGGGAGCTGGCCTCGCACCCGCGGGTACGGGACGTGGTCTGCGTCGGCATCCCGGACCGGCTGATGGGCGAGCGCCTCGCGGCCTGCGTCGTACCGCGCGGCCCCGAGGCACCCACGCTCGCCTCGCTCGGCGCGCACCTCACGCGCCGAGGACTCGAACAGCGCAAGCACCCCGAGCGCCTGCTGGTGATCGCGGAGCTCCCGCTCACGCCGGCCGGCAAACCCGACCGCGCCGCCCTGCGCGCGCGACTGACGGAGTCCGCGCCCTCCGCCGCCGCGCCCTCCGCCGCCGCGCCGGCCCCCGCCCCGCCGCTCGCCCACGCGGGCTGACGAAGCCGCACGGCAGGGCGGTCGCGGACGGCCCGAAGGGCGGGAGGGGGACTGCGGTCGCCCTCCCGCCCTTCGGGCGTCCGGGGATCAGGAACCGCCCATGGCCTTCTTCAGCTCGGCCGCGGCATTGCGGTAGACCGGCAGCAAGTCCAGGTCTGCGCCCGGGTAGTTGACGATCTCGATCTGGCGGGCGCCCGAGTCGGGCAGTACGGTCCCGGTGGACATGTGGGCGTTGTCCAGGACCAAGGACGGCTTCTTGGAGGACAGTTCGGCGAGCTGCGCGGGAGTGACCGCCTCGGGGCCGTACGTGCCGACCGGCGCGGCACCGGCCAGCTTGGCGGACCACGCGGTGAACACCTGGCTGACGACGGCCGGGCTCTTCCCGCCCGGCCAGGACCCCTGTACGTCCTTGGACAGCTTCGCGTACTCGGCGTCGAAGGACGCCGCCCACTTCGCCGCGCTCTCCTCGGTGCCGAACAGCGCTCCCAGCTTGGCCACTTCGGCCTTGACCTTGTCGGCGTCGTTGTCCAGGTTCACCTCGACCAGTTCCGCCTTCGAGCCCGCCGCCTCCTTGATCTTGGCCGCGTACGGTTCGAAGGGGGCGTAGAGGACGAAGTCGGCCTTGCCCACGGCGGCGAGGTCGGAGGGCTTGGGGTCGTAGTCCGGGGCGTGGTGCACCGACTGGGGCACGATCACCTTGACGTCCTCGGCGCCGGCGGCCTTGGCGAAGGCGCCCTCCCAGGTGGTGGTGGTGACGACGACCGGTTTCCCGCCGCGGTGAGCGGTGGCGCCGTCCTTCGGGGTGGAACTGTCGCCGCTGCCGCAGCCGGTGACGAGCGCCGTCAGCGCCGCGGTCAGTGCGAGGAGGGAAGCGAGTCGGACGCGGGTGCGCGCCATGTGCGGATGCTCCGTTCGGGGATGAGGTGGACCGCGAGGACGAGTGCCCCCGCGGTGAGGACGAGGACCGGGCCCGGAGGCCAGTCGAGCCGCAGGGCGAGCAGGAACCCGGTCAGGTTCACGGCCACCCCGATACAGACCGCCCACAGGGTGATGGAACGCAGGGAGGTGCCGAGGCGCCGTGCCGCGAGCGCGGGCAGCAGGGTGAGGGCGTCGACGAGCAGCGCGCCGGTGAGCTTGATCGCCCCGGCGACCGCCACCGCGACCAGGACCAGGAGGAGGACGGTCAGCGCCCGCACCGGGACCCCCGAACACTGGGCCAGCTCACGGTCGTACAGCAGCAGGGCCACATCGCGCCGCCGCCACCAGAACAGCCCCGGTACGAGGACCGCCAGCACGCCGAGCACCACGAGATCGGCGGTGCCCACGGACAGGATCGAGCCCCACAGCAGGGCGAAGGCGCCGGAGGCGTTGACCCCCGACACGGCCAGCACGAGCAGTGCGGCCGCGATGGCCAGGCTCATCAGCAGGCCCATCGCCCCCGACAGCCCGTCCGGGGTACGGGCGAGCGGCGCCACCCCCGCCCCGGCCAGCGCGCAGGCGACCAGTGCGCACAGCATCGGATCGAGCCCGGTCAGCAGTCCGATCGCGATGCCGAGCAGGGCGACGTGCATCATCGCGAAGCGCACCGGCATGATGTCGAGCCCGACGATGACCACGCCGATCACCGGCAGGCCGACCGCCGCCAGCAACAGGGCGGAGCCCGCCCGCTGGACGGGGAGCAGCTGGAGCAGTTCACCGAGATCGGCGCTTGCGAGGGCGTCCGCGAGGATCACGCGACCTCCCGCAGCCGGCCCGCGGCCATCTCCAGTACGCGGTCGCAGCGCTGAGCGAGCGCCCGGTCGTGCGTCACCACGACCAGGGTCACCGGCAGGGCGGCCAGTACGTCGGCCGCCTCCTCCTGACCGCCGAAGTCCAGCGCCGCGGTCGGCTCGTCGGCCAGCAGCACCTCGGCCCCCGCCGCCACCGCGCCGATCGCCCGGGCCAGGTACATCCGCTGCAACTGCCCGCCGGAGAGCGTGTGCAGCGGCCGGCCGAGCAGTGCGCCGACGCCCAGCTTCCGGGCCGCTTCGGCGGCCTCGGCGGGGGCGCCGCCGCTCGCCAGCAGTTCGTCCCCGAGCAGCGGGAACCGGCCGGCCGCCGGCTTCTGCGGGATCCAGGCGCAGGAGCGCCGCCGCCAGGCCCATTCGGCGGCCGAGGCGGTGCCGCGGCCGCCGACCAGGATGCTCCCGGACACCTGGCGGTGCAGTCCGAGGACCGCGCGCAGCAGTGTGGTCTTGCCCGAGCCGTTGGTCCCGGTCAGCGCGACGCGCTCGCCCGCCCCGATCTCCAGGTCCACGTCGGCGACCGCCTCGATGCGGCCGTGGAGGCAGGCGACCCCCCGCATGCGTACGTCCATCCCGCCCATCCGTCGCCCTCCCGTCGTCCGGTGCCGGGTGGTTCCCGGCACGCGGAGGTGGTCGCACGCGGGGCCGTCCTGGTTCCCAGGTTTCCGGGGGGCCAGGGGGCGTCCGGATGTGACAGACAACCGTCATTGCGGCCACCCGTCCGTCCGGCCAGGATGGACGCATGTCCACGCCCCACCGCGTCGTGATCGCGGTCTTCCCCGATGTCGACCTGCTCGACGTCACCGGCCCCGCCGAGGTCTTCGCCCTCGCCGGCCGGGAGGCCGGGCGCAGGCTGTACGACGTACGCCTGGCGGGGCCGGACGGGGGCCAGGTCACCACCTCGGCCGGCGTCCGGCTGGTCACCGACCTCTCGTTCGCCCAGGTCGGGGCCGCCGTGGACACCCTCGTGGTGCCCGGCGCCGTCGAGCTGACCCCGGACGGTCCGCTGGCCCGGGTCGACGAGGAGGTGGTGCGCTGGATCGGCGCCACCGCCCCGCACGCCGGGCGCGTGGCCTCGGTGTGCGTCGGCGCGCACCTGCTGGCGGCGGCCGGTCTGCTGGACGGGCGCCGGGCCACCACCCACTGGTCCACGGCCGGCCAGTTGGCGGCCGAGCACCCGCGGGTCGAGGTCGACCCGGACCCGATCTTCGTCCGGTCGGGCCGGGTGTGGACCGGCGCCGGGATCAGCGCCTGCATGGACCTGACGCTGGCGCTGGTGGCCGAGGACCACGGGGAGGAACTGGCCCTCGCGGTCGCCCGGCAACTGGTCATGTACCTCAAACGGCAGGGCGGACAGAGCCAGTTCAGCGTGCCGCTCAGCCGTCCGGCGGCCTCGCGCCGGGACATCGACGCCCTGCGCGCCTACATCACCGAACACCTCGGCGCGGACCTGTCGGCGGCCGCGCTCGCGGCGCGGATGAGTCTGAGCGAGCGTCATTTCGCCCGTACGTTCCGCAAGGAGCTGGGCACCAGCCCCGCCGCCTATGTGGAGGCGGTGCGGGTGGAAGCCGCCCGGCGGCTGCTGGAGACCACCGACCAGCCGCTGGAGCAGGTGGCCGCGGCGGCGGGCCTGGGCTCGGTGGAGACCCTGCACCGGGCCTTCCGCAAGCAGATCGCCACGACCCCGGCCGCCTACCGCCGCCGCTTCCGTACGTCCCACTGACCCCACGGCCCATCGGCCGTGCCGCCCCGCCGACCTTTCCCACCCACCGAACGCCGGCGCGACCGCGCGCCGGGCCGCGGCTTCGCCGTGCCCGTTTCCACCGAGAAGGAAGATCCGACATGTCCGCCTCCGCCCCCGCACCGACCCCCTCCGCCACCCTGCGCGAGGTGTCCGGCCTGCCCGGCTCGCTGCCCCGCCTGGCCGAGTCCACCCTGATCATGATCGACTTCCAGAACACCTACCGCTCCGGCGTGATGGCCCTGGAGGGCGCCGAGCAGGCCCTGGCGGCGGGCGCCCGCTTGCTCGCCGCGGCCCGGGCCGCCGGCATCCCCGTCGTCCACGTCGTCAACGACGGCGGCGAGGGAACCCCGTACGACATCCGGGCCGAGATCGGCGCCATCAGCCCCGAGGTCGCCCCGATCGAAGGGGAGCCGGTCGTGGTCAAGCAGGTTCCGAACGCCTTCCACGCCACCGAGCTGGAGAAGACCCTTCAGCAGCTGGGCGCCGGACCGGACCTGGTGATCGCCGGGTTCATGACGCACATGTGCATCACCTTCACCGCCCAGGGCGCCTTCAACCTGGGCTACCGCCCGGCCGTCGTCGCCGAGGCCACCGCGACGCGCACGCTCACGGCGCCCGACGGCACCCTGGTCCCGGCCGCCGTCCTCCAGTCGGCGAGCCTCACGACGATCGCCGACCTCTTCGCGCCGGTGGCCCTCACGGTCGATTCCCTCCCGGCCTGACCCCCGCCGGCGCGGGAGGGCCCCCGGACCACCACGGGGGATGGTCCGGGGGCCCTCCCGCACCGGGCGGCCGGCGGCTCCTCGTCAGTGGATGACGCTGAAGCTGCGCCAGGGCAGGCTGACCGGGGCCGTGACGTTCGAGAGCGTGGTGGCGACGTAGATGCCCTCGTTCCCCGCGGGCGTGGTGCAGTCCTGCGTCCGGTACAGCACGACATCGACGAGGGTGTTGTTCTCCACGTGGGTGGCGCCCCTCGGGAGGCCGATCTTGTGACACCCCTTCACCGAGGTGTTCGAGTAGCTCAGCTCCACCGGCGAGTCGTGGCCGCGGAAGGTCAGCATGCCGACGGTGCTCCGGCCCAGGCCCGAGCAGGCGGTGGCGGTCAGCAGCAGTGCTGCGGCCGCGGTGATGACGCCGATACGCCGGCTGTGGGACATGGCGCGGTCCTCGTCTGTGCGGTGGTGACTGCCTTGCCCACAGACTGCCCCGGCCGGGCGCGGGCGGCATCCGGTACTCGGCCGGGCGGATGAACGCGGGCGCGCCGGGAAGGGACTCGCCCATGACCACCGACCTTCGCATCGGCGTCCTCGGATACGGGCTGCGCGGCAGCATCGCGCGCACGGCACACCGGCCCGGCCGCGGCGCGGCCGTCACCGCCGTCGCCGACCCCGATCCGCGGGCCAGGGCGGACGCCGCCGCGGCCTTCCCGGGCGCACGCACCACCCCTGATCCCGTGGCCGTGACCGAGGACCCGGACGTCGACGCCGTCCTCGTCCTGACCCCCGACCACACCCACGCCGACCTGGCCTGCCGGACGCTCCTGGCCCGCAAGCCCGCCTTCGTCGAGAAGCCGCTCGCCACCACCGTCGAAGGATGCGACGAGATCCTGCGCACCGCCCGCGCGACGGGCACCCGCCTGTACGTCGGGCACAACATGCGGCACATGCCCGTCGTACGGACGATGCGCGAGCTGATCGGGGCCGGTGCGATCGGCCGGGTCCGGACGGTCTGGATCCGGCACTTCGTCGGCTACGGCGGCGACTGGTACTTCAAGGACTGGCACGCCGAGCGGCGCCACACCACCGGTCTGCTGCTCCAGAAGGCCGCGCACGACATCGACGTACTGCACTGGCTGGCCGGCTCCTACACCGAGGACGTGCAGGCGATGGGCGACCTGATGGTCTACGGGGAGAACCCGCACCGCCGGGCCCCCGGCGAGCCCAAGACCGAGGACTGGTACACCGAGGACGGCCACTGGCCCCCGCACACCCAGCGCGGCCTCAACCCCGTCATCGACGTCGAGGACGTCTCGCTGCTCAACCTGCGCCTCGCGGGCGGGGTGCTCGCCGCCTACCAGCAGTGCCACTTCACCCCCGACTACTGGCGCAACTACACGGTCATCGGCGACGCCGGCCGCCTGGAGAACTTCGGTGACGGGCCGGGCGCCGAGGTCCGGGTCTGGAACGCCCGCCGCTCCGGATACCGGGCCGAGCCCGACGCCGTCCGCACCGTCCCCGGCGCGGACCCCGCGGGCGGGCACGGCGGCGCCGACCCGCTGCTCATCGACGAGTTCCTGCGCTTCGTACGGCACGGGGGTGCGACGGACACCTCGCCGGTCGCCGCCCGGATGGCGGTCGCGGTGGGCTGCCTGGCGACGGAGTCCCTGCGCGACGGGGGCACGCCCCGGCGGGTACCGCCGCCCGATCCGGCCCTGGCCGCGTACTTCGACCGGGGCCAGGCCGGGCCGGGAGGCCACTGAACGCCACGCCGGCCCCGGCGTTTGCCCAAGAGTTCCCCAAGGGCGGGCCCGCCTCCGCCGCCCCGGCCGCACGGGGCCTAGCTTGGGCCCGCATGAGCGTCCTTGCCGAGCATCACCGGGCCGACGGGACTCCTGGGCGGCGTCGCCTGGTACGGGGCGCCCTCACCGTGGGTCTCGGCGCCGCCCTGGCGGCGGCCGGCGGCCCCACCGGCGGCGGCTCCCGTACCGGCCTGCACGGCGCGCGGCCCCGTACGCCCGAGGCGGCGCTGCGCGAGCTGTCGGCGGGCAACGCCCGCTGGCGGACATACCACCAGCGGCATCCCGACGCCACCCGGACCGTACGGCAGGCGCTGGTCGGGGGACAGCACCCGTTCGCCGTCATCCTGGGCTGCGTGGACTCCCGCGTCCCGCCGGAGCTGGTCTTCGACCAGGGGCTCGGCGATCTGATGACGGTACGGTCGGCCGGTGAGGTGCTGGACGACGCGGTGCTCGGAAGCATCGCGTTCGGGGTCGTGGAACTGGCCATTCCGCTGGTGGTGGTCCTCGGGCACCAGTCCTGCGGGGCGGTGACCGCCGCGGTCCGCGCCGCCGAGGGGCTGGAGCAGCTGCCCGGCCACCTGCGCTACCTGGCGGAGCAGATCCGTCCGGCCGTCGACCGCTCGCTCGGCAGGGACGCGCGCGTCGACGCCGCGGTCACCCAGAACGTCCGGCTGGTCCGCTCCCGGCTGGCGGCCGAACCCGATCTCGCCGCCCGGGTCGCGGCCGGGAAGCTGGCCGTGGTCGGAGCGCGGTACGAACTCACCAGCCAGCGCGTGCACCGGATCCGCTGAGCAGCCCCCACCACCGGCCCCGTCAGACCGGGTCGGCCGGGTCGGCCTGCTCGGGGTCCGGCAGCGGCTGCTCCGACCAGATGACCTTGCCCTCCGGGGTGTACCGGGCCCCCCAGCGGCGGCTGAGCTGCGCCACCAGGAAGAGTCCGCGGCCCCCCTCGTCCGTGGTCTTGGCGTAGTGCAGCCGCGGTGAGCTGCTGCTGCCGTCGAAGACCTCGCAGGTCAGCACCCGGTCGTGCAGGAGCCGTACGCGCACCGGTTCGGAGCCGTGCCGGATCGCGTTCGTGATGAGCTCGCTCAGCACCAGCTCCGTACCGAACGTGAGCTCCGACAGGCCCCACTCCTCCAGCTTCTCCATCGCGAGGGCCCGCATGGCGGCGACCGCGCTCGGCTCGAACGGGACCTCCCACTCGGCGATGCGCTCGGCCGGCAGCGCCGACGTCCGTGCGACCAGCAGGGCCACGTCGTCGCGCGGGCGCACCGGCAGCAGCTCCGCCAGCACCTCCCGGCAGGTGTCCTCGGGGCTGCGGTCCGCGTGCGCCAGGGCCGAGCGGAGCAGGGCGAGCCCCTCGTCGATGTCGCGGGCGCGGTCCTCGATCAGCCCGTCGGTGTACAGCACCAGCTGGGTGCCCTCGCTCAGGTCCAGCTCCGCGGACTCGAACGGGAACCCGCCCAGCCCCAGCGGCGCGCCCGCGGGCAGCTCCGGGATCTCCACGGTGCCGTCCGGGCGGACGACGGCCGGCGGCATGTGGCCCGCCCGCGCCACCGTGCAGCGCTGGGTGACCGCGTCGTACACGGCGTACAGGCAGGTCGCGCCGATCAGTCCGCCCTCGGCGCCGTCGCCGCCCGCCACGCTCTGGTCGATGTACTGGACGAGATCGTCGAGGCGGGCGAGCAGCTCGTCGGGGGGCAGGTCCAGGGAGGAGAAGTTCAGTACGGCCGTACGCAGCCGGCCCATGGCCGCGGCGGCGTGCAGGCCGTGCCCGACGACATCGCCCACGACGAGGGCCACGCGGGCGCCGGGGAGGGGGATCACGTCGAACCAGTCGCCGCCCACGCCCGACTGCGCGGGCAGGTAGTAGTGGGCGACCTCCACCGCGCTCTGCTCGGGCAGATCGCGCGGCAGCAGGCTGCGCTGGAGGGTCACGGCCAGCGCGTGCTCGCGGGTGTAGCGGCGCGCGTTGTCGATGCTGACCCCGGCGCGGGCGACCAGCTCCTCCGCCAGCGACAGGTCCTCCTCGTCGAAGGGTTCCTTCTCGGAGCGCCAGAAGTTGACCAGGCCGAGGACGACGCCGCGGGCCTTGAGCGGCGCGGTGATCAGGGAGTGGACCCCGAACTCCACGATGGCCCGGGCCCGGGGCGGGTCCTGGGCGTGCCATCCCGGCGCGTCGGCCAGATCGCACACCATCTCGGCGTGGCCGCTGCTCAGCCCGCGCGCCTGGGGAGTGGAGGGCACGAAGTCGATCAGCCGGCCGCGCGGGTAGAGCGGGACGTCGTCCCGGATCCCGCTGACCCCGGTGCGCCGCAGGTCGGCTTTGACCGCGGTGGGCTCGTCGCCGAGGAGCACGGGTTCCGCCAGGTCGACGGTGACGAAGTCCGCGAAGCGCGGTACGGCGACGTCCGCGAGCTCCTGGGCCGTCCGCTCCACGTCGAGGGTGGTGCCCACGCCGACCCCCGCGTCGTACAGCAGCCTGAGCCGTTTGCGGGCCGCCTCGGCGCGGGTGCTGAGCACCTGCATCTCGGTGGAGTCCCGGATGGTGACGGCCGTGCCCTCGGGCCTGCCGCGGGGGCGGGTCGCGCGCTGGTTGACGACGAGCAGCCGGTCCCCGGCCTCGTGCACCTCGTCCGTGGTTTCCCGGCCGGACAGCAGGAGGTCGGCCATCTGCGGGTCGAGCCCCGACAGCTCACGGATGTGCTGGCCCTCGGCGTCCGGCGGGAGCCTGAGCAGACGTTTCGCCTCGTCGTTGGCGAGGAGGAGCCGGCCGCCGCCGTCGGTGATCAGCACGCCCTCGCGTACGGAGTGCAGCACCGCGTCGTGGTGTTCGTACATCCGGGTCATCTCGGCCGGCCCGAGCCCGCGGGTCTGGCGGCGCAGACGCTGGCTGATGAGTCCCGCGCCGACCGTGGCGAGGGCGAGGCCGGCCGCGGTGGTGCCGAGGATGACGGGCAGTTGCCGCTGGAACACCCCGGTGACGTTCTTCACCGTGAGGCCGGCGGACACCAGGGCCACGACCGGTCCGCCGTCCTTGTAGGGGTCGGCGAACACGGGGACCACGGCCTGGATCTCCTGGCCCAGGGGTCCCTTCACGCTCTCCGTGTAGACGTGGCCGGCCAGTGAGGGCGCGATGGTGCCCACGAACTTCTTGCCGATGCGGTCGGGGAGCGGATGGGTGTAGCGGATCCCCTGGTCGTTCATCACGACGATGAAGTCCACCCCGGCGTCCTTGCGGGTCACCTCGGTGAGCGGCTGGAGGATCTTCGAGGGATCGGGGGCCAGCAGCGCCTGGCGCAGTCCGAGCGAATGGGCGAAGGTCTGCGCGACCGCCACCGAACGCGTCCGGGCCTCCCGGTCCACGTCGTGCCGGGACTGGAGTACGAGGGCCAGGACCGCCCCGGCGGCGAGCAGCACCACGACCGCCACCTGAAGGACGAATACCTGTCGGGCGACGCTGCGCGGGCGCCTCGTGATCAGTGACCGCACCGACGTCCCCGGCACGGGTTGCAAGGATGGGTCACGAACCATTTGTAGCACTGTCGATGGTCTGCGGCCGGGAGAGCCGCGAACGCCGCGTCCGGGCGCGCCGTCAGCCGGCCCGGCGCTCGCGCCGGGTCCTGAGGACGGCGTCCACGTCGAATGCGGTGAGGCGCAGGGGCGGGCCCGGCGGCGGCCTGCGCAGGGCGGCGCGGATCTTCTCGTTGATCTCGGTCAGGATGGCCCGAGCCTGGCGCTCCGAGGGGGCCGCCTGGGCCGCCTCCAGGGCGTCCTCGGCCTCTTTGCGCAGGGCGAGGGCGGGCGGCAGGGCGGCGAATCCCTCGCGGTGCATCTTCTCCCTGATCCACCACAGCTCGTCGTACGGGGCGTCGATCGCGGCCAGGGGTTTGCCGTAGCCCGGCAGCCGCTCGAACTCGCCGCGCTCGGCGGCCTCCCTGATCTGCCGGTCCACCCAGGACTCGAAGCTGACGCCCGGTGGCTTGCGGTCGGTCACGACTGCTCCTCTCGTCCGTCCGCCCAGCCTATCGCCGGGGTGGGTGGCGCCGGCAGCGAATTTATCTTGACGTCAAGATTGATTTCCGGCAGGCTACCGCGAAGTATCTCGACATCGAGATACTTCGGCGGGGGATGCGGAGGACCCGGAATGATCCGGCGGCGCGGGACGGGGAAGCGGGGGGACCGGGGGGAGCCGGGGCCCCGGAAGGACGGGACCGGGCTGCTGGCGCAGTTGCGGCGGCCGCCCGGCGGGCGCGACGCCCGGATCATGCTCCTGGCCCAGTTCCTGGACCGCACCGGTACGGGGGTGTGGGGCGCGTCCTGCGTCCTCTTCTTCACCTTCGTCGCCGGCCTGGACGGGCGGCAGCTGGGCCTGCTGCTGGGCGCGGCGGGTGTGGCGGGCATCGCCGGCTCGCCGCTGGCCGGCCACCTGGCCGCCCGTCTCCCCGCCCGCGCGCTGCTGATCGGCTGTCATCTGCTGCGGCTCGCCTCGATCGGTGCGCTGCTCGTGACCACCCGGTTCGAGGTGCTGCTGCTCCTGGTCGCCCTCACCTCGCTCGGCGACCGGGCGGCCAAGATGCTGGAGATGCTCTTCGCCACGCGGGCGGCGGGCGAGCGGCGGGGTACGTACCAGGCGCTGTCGCGCAGCGTGGCGAACGCCGGGTACGCGGTCGGCGCGGGACTGGCCGCCATCGGACTCGCCGTGGGCACGCGCGAGGCCTACCAGGTGCTGATCCTGGGCGACGCGCTGTCGTTCGTGCTCGCCGCGGCGCTGGTGTGGCGCACCAGGGAGCAGCGGCAGGAGCCCGGGGGCGGGGAGAGGGGGACCCGGACGCCCGGGGCGGTCCGGCCGGGCGCCGCGAGCCCGTGGCGGGACCGCGGCTACCTCCGCTTCGTCCTGCTGGACGTCCCGCTCTGCCTGGACGACTCGATCCTGGGGGTCGGGCTGCCGCTGTGGCTGATCGAACACACCGACGCGCCGCACGCCGTGGTGCCGGCCTTCCTCATCATCAACACCGTGCTCGTCGTGGCCCTGCAGATGACCGTGTCGGCGCGGGTCCGCAGCACCGTCCAGGCCGCCGGGGCGGCCCGGCTGTACGGGCTGACCCTGCTCGGCTGCTGCGTGCTCCTGGCCGTCACCCCCGAACGCGGGGCCTGGGCGGCCTCGGCCGCGCTGCTGGCCGCCGCCGTACTGGCCACGGCCGCGGAGCTGCTGCGTTCGGTGAGCTCCTGGGAGCTGGCCGTCGCCCTCGCGCCCCCGGAGGCCAGGGCCTCGTACCTGGGGGTGGCGGGCATGTCCCAGTCCGTCCAGAAATCGGCCGGGCCGGTGCTGCTGACCGGCGCGGTGATGGTGGCGGGGCCGACGGGCTGGCTCCTGCTCGGGGCGGCCGTGGCGGGAGTCTCCGTCGCCCAGCGGCATTACGCGCTGCGCCGGTGGCAAGGCCTGCGGAGCGCGGAGGCCGCGGGCAGCGCCCCGGCCGGAGCCCCCACCGCGACGGGTGGGGGTCCCGCGACGGTGTCCTGACCGCGCGTTCCCCCGGGACCACCTCCACCGGATCATGGCCGCAGGGCGTTTTCCGTGTTTTATCCCCCGGCCTGGGTAGGCGGCCGACATGAGCGAGGAGACCCGCACGCTGCACCTCGGCGGGGGACCGGACGGGACCCGGGGGGCCGTCACCCGCTGCCGGGACTTCACCCGGCGCGCCCTCGCCGACTGGCACTGGACCACCCAGCCGGCGGACGGGGCGTACGGCACTCAAGGGGCCGAAGGAGCCGCCGGGTACCGCCCGTACGACGCGGACCGGTACGAGGCGGCCGAAGACGTCCTCCTCCTGGTCTCCGAGCTCGTCGGCAACGCCTGCCTGCACGCGGGCGGCGTCCGGGACCTCGTGCTGCGCCGCGGTCCCGGGCGGCTCCGGATCGAGGTCGGCGACGGGAGCCCCGAGCACCCCCGTCGCCTGTGGACCGCCGGAGCCGCCCTTCCCGGCGGCCACGGCCTGCTCATCCTGGAGCGGCTCGCCCGGAGCTGGGGCTGGGAGCCCTACGCCGACGGACGGAACGGGAAAACGGTGTGGGCGGAGGTTCCGCTGCCGCTCACGACCCCGCGGAGGTCTGCGGAGGATCCTCCAGGAGGCTCGTCCGCAGGGCGGCCAGCGTCCGGTTGAGCAGCCGCGACACGTGCATCTGGGACAGCCCCAGCCGCTCGCCGATCTCGGACTGGGTCAGGCCGTCGCCGAAGCGCAGCGACAGCAGCGTGCGCTCCCGCTCGGGCAGCTCGGCCAGGAGCGGCTTGAGCGACTCCAGGCACTCGATCGTGTCGTACGCGGCCTCCTCCGCGCCCAGCGAGGGCCGGTCGGCGTACGCGTTGTGATCGCCGTCCTCCTGCGCCGGTGCGTCCAGGGAGCGCGCGGAGTACGCGTGCGCCGCCTTCTGCCCCTCCGCGAGCTCCTCGGGCGTGACGTGCAGCCGCTCCGCCAGCTCGGCGTCCGTGGGCTCGCGCCCCAGGTCCTGCTCCAGCGCGTCGTGCGCCTTGGCGGAGTCGATCCGAAGTTCCTGGAGCCGTCTGGGCACCTTCACGGCCCAGCTGGTGTCGCGGAAGAAGCGCTTGATCTCGCCCACGATGGTGGGCATGGCGAAGGTGGTGAACTCCACCCCGCGCCCCGGGTCGAACCGGTTGATCGCCTTGATCAGGCCGATCGTCCCGACCTGGACGATGTCCTCCATCGGCTCGCTGCGGCCGCGGAAGCGGCGGGCGGCGTACTTGACCAGGCTCAGGTTGAGCTCGACGAGCGTGTTGCGCACGTAGGAGTACGCCGCGGTCCCCTCGTCGAGGCTGCGCAGGCGGCGGAACAGGGCCCCCGACAGCGTCCGGGCCTCGCCTGTGCTCACGCTCAGCGTGTCCTGCGGAATGCTTTCGGTGACGTCCGTGTACGGCATCTCTCGGCTCCTCCGACGGGTGGTCGCGCCGCGGGCTCGCGGCACGGCCGTCTCGTGAGCTGTCCTCCCATGGGTATACCCGCTCCCGCCCGGCTGAAGCCGCTCGATCGCAGAAGCGCAGCTCAGAGCCTTGCCTGCGGAGCGCGCAACGACTGGCGGACCGCCCACACGACCGAGACCAGCGGTACGGCGACCACCGCCCCCAGCACACCCGCGGCAACCGCTCCCGCGACGACCGACAGCGCCACCACCACCGGGTGCAGCCGCACCGCCCAGCTCATCAGCAGCGGGTGCAGCACATGCCCCTCGATCTGCCCGATGATCACGATCAGGGCGACCACGAGCGCGGCGACCAGCGGCCCCTTGGCCGCCAGCGCGACGACCACGGCCACCGCGAGGGCGACGGGGGAGCCGATCAGCGGGATGAACGCGGCGAAGAACTCCAGCAGCGCGAGCGGCACCGCCAGCGGGACGCCCAAGGCGAACAGCGCCAACCCGACCAGGATGGCGTTGGTCACCGCGACCAGCACGATCCCGTGGGTGTACCCGGTGAACGTCCGCCACGCGGCCCGCCCCGCGACCGAGATGCGCTGCTGGGCCCCCGTCGGGAACTGGGCGCACACCCAGCGCCACTGCCGGTCACCGGAGTAGATGAAGAACACCGAGCAGAACAGCGACAGCGCCACCACCGTGAGGGCCTCGACCAGGCGCCCCGCACCACTCACGGCCGTGCTGAGCAGGCTCGCGCGGTGACTGGAGAGGTAGGCGCCGATCCGGTCCCGCAGGTCGGTCAGCGCGTGCGGGCTCAGCCGCAGCGGCGGCCGCTCCAGCAAGGGCTCCAGCCGGTCCAGCCCCATGCGGAACTCGGACACCAGCGAGTTCCACTCCGCCGCGATGGTCTCCCCGACGAACGCGAGCGCGCCCAGCGCGAGCACGATGCTGCCCAGCAGCGAACAGGCCACCGCGAGGGAGCGCGGGATCCACCGGTCCAGCAGATCGGTCACCGGCCGCAGCAGCGCGCACGCGACCAGACCCAGGAAGACGGCGACACCGATCTGGTGGAAGCGCCCCAGCACCATGAACACCGTGTACACGACCGCGCCGATCACCAGCAGCCGCCAGCAGTACGCCGCCGCCGTCCGCAGCAGGGGGGACACGGACGCGTACGACCCCTCCACCGGCCGTCCGCCCGGGCGCCGGCCCAGCGCCCGGGCGCGCCGGACGGCCACCCGGGAGCGCGAGGCCCGCGGACGTGCCCCGTCCGGGCCGGATGCCGGCCGGCCTGCGGATCGCCTGGTCATGTACCGCCTCTGCCCGATGGCCCGATGGGTGCATTTCCCTGTGAACTGCCACGCTGGAATCGACACCCCACGCACCCGGAGGCAGATTCGCCCGAAGGAACCGCCGAATGCCCCGCGCCCGAGCGGTTCCGCCGGCCGCTGCATGAGGCGGCTCCGGGCCGGGCATACGCAGGGCCCGCGGACCGCCGACGCACCGCGCCGGGGACGGCGGGGGCCTTCAGAACTCTAGGCAGGAGTCCCACACGACATGATCACGGTCGGGGTTGAGGAGGAGTACGTCCTGCTGGACCCGGTCACCCATCTGCCCGTATCGCGGGCGGAGGAGGTGCGGGCAGCGGCCGGCCTCGGGCCGTTCGTGGACGCCGGCGAGGTGCAGAACGAGCTGCTCCAGGCCCAGATCGAGGTCGCCACACCCGTCTGTACGGACCTGGACGAGGTTGCCGGCCACCTGCTGCGGCTGCGGCACGCGGTCGGCTCCGCCGCCGAGGAGTACGGCTGCCTCCTGGCCACCTCCGCCACGGCGCCGCTGCGGGACGCCGTACCGCCCCCGATCACCCAGAACCTGCGGTACCTCAAAATGCGGGAGGAAGCGGGCCAGCTGGTCGACGAGCAGCTGATCAACGGCATGCACGTGCACATCGGCGTACCCGACCGGGAGATGGGCGTCGCCGTCCTCAACCGGCTGCGCGTCTGGCTGCCGACCCTGCTGGCCATGTCGGCGAACTCGCCCCTGTGGGACGGGCGCGACACCGGCTTCGCCAGCTGGCGCACGATCGTCTTCGGCCGCTGGCCGGTCAGCGGCCCCACGCCGTGCTTCCGTACGCTCGCCGACTACGAGGCGCGCATCGCGGCGCTCCTGGAGGCGGGGGTGATCGCCGACCGCGGCCAGCTCTACTGGCAGGCCAGACTGTCCGACCGCTATCCCACCCTGGAGGTGCGCTGCCTCGACGTACAGCTGGACGCCACCGACGCCGTGCTGCTCACCGGGATCATCCGCGCCCTGGTCAGCACCGCCATCGCCGAGGAGAAGGCGGGGGCCCCGCCCGTCGAGTGCACGCCGGAGCTGCTGCACGGGGCCATGTGGCACGCGGCCCGGCACGGCCTGGACGGCGCCCTGGTGGACCCGCAGGGCCGCCGGCGCAGCGCCGGTGACGTGCTGTGGCTGCTGATGAAGCACATCACCCCCGCCCTGGAGGAGGCCGGCGACCAGCGCGAGGTGGGCGCCCTGCTGCACCGGCTCCTCCAGGAGGGCACGCCCGCGGACCGGCAGCGCCGGGCCCTCGCGGAGGGCGGCATGCAGGCCCTCACCGATCTGATCACCGGGCAGGGCGCGGGGAGCGGCCGCTGAGCGGACCAGGACGGCGCGCGGACCGGCGCGCGGGCCGACGGCCCCGAGGGCACGATGGGCTGGACGAGGGACGGAGGACGTGCGGTGGAGATTTCTACGAGGGAGGTCTTCGGGGCGCCGTGCTGGGTCTCCCTGATGGCCCGCGACCTCCAGGGAACCCAGCAGTTCTACGGCGCGGTCCTCGGCTGGAAGTTCCGGCCCGCCCGGCTGGGTGACGGCTGGACCGTAGCCAAGCTGGACGGGGTGCCGGTGGCCGGGATCGGCACGCTGACCTCCGATCTGCCGGTCGCCGCCGCGTGGACCCCGTACTTCGCCGTCGACGACGCCGACGAGGCCGCGGACCGGATCCGCGAACGCAGCGGAACCGTCGCGGTCGGCCCGGTCTCCTTCCCCTCCGGCGGCCGCGGCGCCCTGGTCGCCGACCGGGACGGCGCGGTCTTCGGGATCTGGGCCGGTGGGGTGTCCGCCGACTGGCGGGTGGGCCACGGCCCGGCGCCGGCCTGGCTGGAACTGCGAACCAGGGACGCCTTCGAGTCGGCGATCTTCTACGGCGAGGTGCTGGAGTGGGCCACCGGCCGCGCCGGATGCTGCGAGGTCTCGTACGAGGACGACCAGGTCGTCCTGCGGCAGGGGGGCGAGCCCGTGGCCCGCCTGAACGGCGGGATCACCGAGGCGGCGGCGCACGCTCCGGAGACCAGGCCGCGCTGGCACGTCTACTTCCGCGTCCCGGACCTCGACGAGGCCATCGAGGCCGCCGCCGCCTCGGGCGGGACCACCCTGTCGACCATCATGTCGAGCGCCACCGACCGCTGGGTCAACCTCCGCGACCCCGAGGGCGCGATGTTCACCCTCACCACGGCCCGCGCGGAGCCCGGGGCCTGAGCGCGTCGCCGGATCAGACCTGGGCGGCGCCGCCGTCCACGAACAGTTCGATGCCCGTGACGTAGCTGCTCTCCTCCGAGGCGAGGAACAGCGCCGCCGCGGCCACCTCCTCGGGACGGCCCGTCCGGCCCATCGGCACCCCGGAGGTGACCTCCTCCAGGATCGCGGCGGGCGCCCGGGACAGCGCGGGGGTGTCGATCGGACCCGGGCTGAGCGCGTTCACCCGGATCCCGCGCCCCGCCAGCTCCAGCGCCATGCTCCGCGCCATCGACCGTACGGCCGCCTTCGTGGCGCCGTAGACCCCGAACCGGGTGGACCCCGAGGAGCCGGCGGTCGAGCCGACCAGGATGACCGAGCCGCGCTCCGCGAACAGCGGCAGCGCCCGCTGCACCGTGAAGAAGGTCGCGCGGAAGTTCAGGTCCGAGACGAGGTCGAACTGCTCCTCGGTGAACTCGGCGACCCCGCCCGCCTTCCCGCCGCCCGCGTTGGTCACGAGGACGTCGATCGGCCTGCCTTCGGCCTCGACCGCCGCGTACAGCCGCTCCAGGTCCGCCGAGCGGGTGACATCGCCCGGCACCCCCACCGCACCGCTCCCCAAGGCGTCCACCGCGGCGGCCAGTTCGGCCTCGCGGCGCCCCGTGACGAACACCCGGGCGCCCTCCCGCACGAACCGGTGCGCCGTCGCCAGACCGATGCCGGCCGACCCGCCCGTGATCACCGCGACCTTGCCGTCGAGCTGTCCCATGAGCGCAGAGGGTCGGGCAGCGCCCCGGGGAAGTCAAGGCACGGGCGCCGGGCACACGGTGTGGGCCGGGTGGCCCACCGCGCTCGCGTGCCGCGGCGCGGCGGTGTCCGCTGGCAGGGTGAAGCAGGCGTTCCCCCTGCCCGGCCGCCGGTGGTGGACGGGGCTCCCCCCGGCCGCGGGCGCCGCCGTGATGGCCCCCGGCATCCTCTCCGTCGGCCTGTACCTGACCGGCTTCGACGTGCTGTCGCTGGCCGCCCTGCTCTTCGCGACCGGGCTGTGGCTGGTCCTCGCCGCCGATTTCACCACCCGGCTCGTGAGCGACCGGGGCCGCTTCGAGGCCGAGGCCGACACCCCGGCCGCCCTGACGGCCGTCGCCGCGACGACCGTGCTCGGCACCCGCATCTCCCAGCTGGGGTGGCAGGGCTTGGCCGTCGCGTTGCTCGTGCTGGCCGCCGTGCTCTGGCCCGGACTGCTGATCGCCGTCGTCCGGCACTGGAAACGGCGGATGCCCGGCGCCGCGTTCCTCGTCTGCGTGGCCACCCAGGGGCTCGCCGTCCTGGCGGCGACCCTCGCCGCCGCCCTCCACCACGACCGGCTCGCCCGGGCGGCGCTGGGCGCCTTCTGCCTGGGCCTGCTGCTGTACGCGGTCGCCCTCGTACGTTTCGACTTCCGCGAGGTGCTGCGGGGTGCGGGGGACCACTGGGTGGCCGGCGGTGCGCTGGCCATCTCGGCGCTGGCCGCGTCGAAGCTCACGGCGTCACCCGTATGGACCGGTTCGGCGCACACCGCGCTGCGTACCGCCACGCTGGTGACGCTCGCCCTGTCCCTCTGCTGGTACGTGCTCCTGCTCTGCGCCGAACTGCGCAGGTGGCGGCCGCACTACGACATCCGGCGCTGGGCGACCGTCTTCCCCCTCGGGATGACGGCCACCGCCTGCCTCTCGGCGGCCGGCCCCACCGGGGTCGGATGGCTGCGGCCGCTGGGCGAGGTGCTGCTGTGGATCGCGGTGGGCGCCTGGTTGCTGACCTTCGCGGCATTCGTGGCCACCACTTCGGGCAGGAGCTCCGTCACCCCCTGACGGGCCGGTGAGGAGCCGCGCGCGGCGCCGGCCCCACGACGCGGTCCGCGGCACCTGACGAAGTACACCCGGCATCCTGCGCCCGCCCGCTCAGGTCATTGCAGGGTGGCCGCGCGAGCCTGCACCGTTGCGGACATCAGTCAAGGAGCCCTGAGCAGAACCGTGAGGACCCCACCGAGGAGTGCGACCGGTCGCGTCGAACGGAGCGGGCCGGACCGCTGCGCCGCGGACCACGCCCGCGCCCCGGCCGTGGGACGCGCCC
The DNA here is from genome assembly GCF_008704935.1 of Streptomyces vinaceus. NCBI lineage: Bacteria > Bacillati > Actinomycetota > Actinomycetes > Kitasatosporales > Streptomycetaceae > Streptomyces > Streptomyces vinaceus. Next base: position 964,592 of record NZ_CP023692.1, on the reverse strand, counting down.
CCTCGGCGGCGGCGACCGGCTCAGGGCCCGCAGCGTCGGGGCGCTGCCCGGCGGGTACCCGGCGGCGGACCTGACGATCGGAGCGGACCCCTCCACCGCGTCGTGCGCCGGGACGCCGGCAGCACCGGCACGCCGTACGCCGCCGGCCGGGAAACGCGCCGGGGAAGAGCGGGACGGGAGCCCCGTCCGCCGCCCCGCGCGCCCGGCGCCGCCGGGTCCGCCCGCCCCCGCGGCCACCGGCTCGCCGCCGCTCCGCCCTCCCCGGCACACCCCTGCGGCCCTTCCCCACCACACGACAACACAAGGGATGTGAACCACAGATGGCGAACATACTCATCGCCGGCGGAGGCATCGGCGGACTCGCCGCGGCGCTCGGCCTCGCGGGCCGCGGCCACCGGGTGACCGTTCTGGAGCGCAGGGAGACGTTCACCGAACTCGGCGCGGGCATCCAGCTCGGCCCCAACGCCTTCCACGCGCTCGACCTGCTCGGCGTGGGCGCGCAGGTCCGCGACCGGGCGGTCTACATCGAAGAACTGCGGCTCATGGACGGCACCACGGACGAGACGATCGCCTCGATGCCGCTGACCGGCCACTACCGCGCGCGCTTCGGGAACCCGTACGCGGTCGTCCAGCGCTCCGACGTGTACCAGCCGCTGCTCGAAGCCTGTCGCAGCCATCCGCTGATCGAACTGCGCGGCGGGAGACCGGTGGTGGCGTACGAGCAGCGCGGCCAGGGCTCGGGTGAGGTGGTCGCCGTCCTCGGCGACGGCGAGCGGCTCAGCGGCGCGGCACTGATCGGAGCCGACGGGATTCGCTCGGAGATCCGGCGCCAACTGGTCGGTGACGGGGACCCGAGGGTCTCCGGGCACACGATCTACCGCTCGGTGGTCCCGGTGGAGCAGGTCCCCGAAGAGCTGCGCTGGAACACCGTGACCCTGTGGGCGGGCCCCAAATGGCACTTCGTCCACTATCCGATCGGCGGCGGCGCGCTGCTGAACCTGGCCGCGACCCGGGACAACGGCGCGCGCGAGGCCGTCGTCGGGCAGCCGGCCGGCCGCGACCACGTGCTGGAGGAGTTCCCGGAGCTGGGCGCGACGCCCCGGCGGCTGCTGGAGCTCGGCCGGGACTGGAAGAAGTGGGTGCTGTGCGACCGGGATCCGGTCGAGGCGTGGACCGACGGGCGGGTGGCGCTGCTGGGCGACGCGGCGCACCCGATGCTGCAGTACGCGGCCCAGGGCGCCTGTCAGGCGCTGGAGGACGCGGTGGTCCTCGCCGAGTCGCTCGACTGCTGCGAGGACGCCGTCGTGCAGCGGCTGGAGAAGTACGGCGCGGCCCGCCGGGAGCGTACGGCCCGCACCCAGCTGGTCGCCCGTGAGATCGGCCGCCGGCTGTACCACCCGGTGGGCGCCGCGGCGCGCGAGCGCAACACGATGCTGAGGGGTCTGTCCGCCGACGACATGTACGACAAGGTCGCCTGGCTCCACGGGGCGGACCTCGGCTGAGCGGACACGGCACGAAGGCGCCCCCCGGTCCAGGACCGGGGGCCGCCTTTGTGGACGCGCCGCCGGCGCCCCGAGCGGTTCACCCGCGCCGGCGCACCAGCGCCCACACCGCGCCCGCGAGGAGCGATCCGGCGACGGGGGCGAGCAGGTAGACCCAGAGCAGGCCGGTCGTACCGGAGACCAGGGCCGGCCCGAGCTGCCGGGCCGGGTTCCCGCCACCGCCGGACAGCGGCCCGAGGAAGACGATGACGGCGGCGACGCAGCCGCCGATGACGGGCGGCAGCCGGCGCAGCAGCGCCGGGCGGGTCCCGAACCAGGCCACCACCAGCATGATCACGGCCATGGACCCGGCCTCGGCCAGGAACACCTCCCCGGCGCCCCAGCCCGGCCCGGGGGCCAGCGCGGCGTCACCGACCGCGGCGGCCGCGTCGCCCCACACGAGCCGCGCCAGCGTGACCCCGCAGACGGAGCCCGCCAGCTGCGCCACGACGAAAGGGAGCACCGCCTTGCCGGGGAATACGCGCAGCAGCCACAGCCCGATGCTGACCGCGGGATTGAGATGGCCGGCGGTCTCCCGGCGCATGGAAGGGCCCAGGACGGCGGTGACGACGGAGCCGACCAGCAGCCCCATCACCACCAGCCGGCTCTGCGGTGTCGCCAGCAGCTCCGCGAACGGAGAGCCGGGTCCGGCCATCCAGCGGGCGGCGGTGACCACCGTGAACAGCATGGCGGTGGTGAGAGCGAACTCGAAGCACGCGGTCACCGCGAGGGGAGGCGGGCGCCTGTGCGCGCGTACGGAATGCCTTGCGGCAGCGGACTCGGTGTCGGGAGACGTCTGTGTCACTCCATGGAATGTGCGTCCGCACACGGGCCGCGGCAATGGGCGGGGGAGCCCCGTGTCAGGTCGGCGGGACCGGCGGCCCCGTGCGCGGCACCTGACGAACTGACCCGGCACCGGTGGACGGGGGACTCCGGCCGCTCGACACTCTGCGGAGTCGATCGAGGCCACCCCGTGCACCCGGTCCCCCGGTCACCTGCTCATCCCCCTTCATCGAGAGGAACCGATCACCTATGTGCGGCCTTGCCGGATGGGTCAGCTACCAGCGCGATCTGACGGCGCACACGGACATCGCGTCGGCCATGACGTGCACCATGGAGTGCCGCGGCCCGGATGCGGGTGGGCTGTGGACCTCGCCCCGCGCGATCCTCGGCCACCGCCGCCTGGCGATCATCGACCTGGAGGGCGGCCGGCAGCCCATGGCCGCCGCCGAGGACGACGCCGCGCAGCCGGTCATCACGTACACCGGCGAGGTCTACAACTTCCGGGAGCTGCGCAAGGAACTGCGCGCACTCGGCCACGCGTTCCGCACGTCCAGCGACACCGAGGTCGTCCTGCGCTCCTACCTGGAGTGGGGCGCCGGCTTCGCGGAGCGCCTCAACGGCATCTACGCCTTCGCGATCTGGGACCCGCGCACCGAGGAACTCCTCCTCGTCCGCGACCGGATGGGCGTCAAGCCGCTCTACTACTACCCGACCCCCGACGGCGTGCTCTTCGGCTCCGAGCCGAAGGCGATCCTGGCCCACCCCGACGCCGAGGCCGTGGTCGACGCCGAGGGGCTGAAGGAGATCTTCAGCATCGTCAAGACGCCCGGGCACGGGGTCTTCCGCGGAATGTACGAGGTCGTCCCCGCCACGACCGTGCGCTTCACCCGCGAGGGGCGCAGCACCGAGAAGTACTGGGAGCTCAAGGCCGCGCCGCACACCGACGACCTCGACACGACGATCGCCCACGTCCGCGATCTGCTCGAAGACATCGTGGAGCGCCAGCTCGTCGCCGACGTCACCGTCGGCACGCTGCTCTCCGGAGGCCTCGACTCCAGCGCCGTGACCGCGCTCGCCGCCAAGGCCCTCGCCAAACAGGGTGTCGAACAGCCCCTGCGCGCCTTCTCCGTGGACTTCACCGGCCACGACAACCGCTTCGAGACCAACATGCAGTGGGCCGACCCGGACACCCCGTTCGCGGTCGAGGTCGCCGAGCGCGTCGGCGCCGAGCACATCATCGTCGAGCTCGACAACGAGGACATCCTCGACCCCGAGGTGCGCGCCACCGTGCTGCGCGCCCAGGACCTGCCGGTCTCCACGGGCGACATGGAGTTCTCGCTGCTCATCCTGTGCCGTGCGCTGAAGGAGCGGATGACCGTCGCGCTCTCCGGCGAGGCGGCGGACGAACTCTTCGGCGGCTACACCTGGTTCCACGACAAGGAAGCCGTCGAACTGGACAGCTTCCCCTGGCACCACCCCTTCGAGAAGCTCGGCGGCATCGGCGCGCTGCGCGACGTCGGACTGTGGGACCGGCTCGGGCTCACCGAGTACGTGAAGGACCGCTACACCCAGGCCTTGGAGGAAGTGCCCCGGCTGGAGGGGGAGAGCGGCTTCGAGGAGCGGATGCGGGAGCGGACGTACCTCAACCTCACCCGCTGGGAGAACTTCCTGCTGGACCGCAAGGACCGCATGAGCATGGCGGCCAGCCTGGAGGTGCGCGTTCCCTTCACCGACCACCGCCTCGTCGAGTACGTCTACAACACCCCGTGGGCGATGAAGAGCTTCGACGGCCGGGAGAAGAGCCTGCTGCGCGCGGCGATGCGCGGCGTCCTGCCCGACGGGGTGCTCGACCGCAAGAAGAACCCGTACCCCTCCACGCAGGACCGCAAGTACGAGATCGCCCTGCGCGAGAAGGTCGAGGCCATCCTCGTCGCGGGCGCCCCCGTGTTCCAGCTGGTCTCGGAGGCGGACGTCCGCAAGCTGCTCGACCGGCCGGTCGGCTCCTACGCCGTCGGCGGCCCCTGGAGCGCACGCGCCGTGCTGGAGCGGCTCATCGAGTTCAACACCTGGGTCACCGAGTACGACGTCCGAGTCGAGCTCTGACCGATGTGTGCCCGGCCGCCGCACCGGCGGCCGGGCACACGAGTCCCACCGCAGGAGGATCTGACATGGTGACACGAACCGACAGCCCGACCGTGACCGTATGGTCGGACATCGGCTGCCCCTGGGCGACCCTCGCCCTGCACACCTTGCGCGCCGCGGCCCGGCGCCGTTCCCTACCGCTGCTCATCGACCACCGGGCCTTCCCGCTGGAGCTGTTCAACCGCGAGCCCACCCCCAAGTTCATCGTGGACCCGGAGATCATGGCGATCGCCGCCCGGCTGCCCGAGCTCGGCTGGCGGATGTGGGACGGCCCGGCGCACACCTACCCGGTGACCACCCTGCCGGCCCTCGAAGCGATCCAGGCCGCGAAGGACCCCGAGGTGGGCGGGTTGCGGGGCAGCGACGAGCTGGACGAGGCGCTGCGCCGGGCGTTCTACAACGACAGCAAGTGCATCAGCGTGCACGCGGTGATCCTGGACATCGCCGAGCAGTGCGAACACGTCGACGCCAAGGCGCTGGCGCAGGCACTGGCCCGGGGCAGCGGCCGCGCCGAGGTCTACGCGCAGTGGCGGACCGCCGAAGGGCCGCAGATCCAGGGCAGCCCGCACCTGTTCGCCGAGGGCGACTACGCCGCGCACAACCCCGGCGCCACGTTCACGTGGACGGGCTCGCCCTACGAGGGCGGCCTCCCGCGACTGGACGGGTACAGCACCGCCTGGGCCGACGAACTGCTCGACGCGGTCCAGGGGGAGGACACCCCGTAGGGGAGGCCGGTCCGCGCAGGCGGGCGCCTCAGGGGGCGTGCCGTTCGGCCGCCCGCACGGCGCCCGCCAGGGCGATCCACAGGAGCAGCACCACCGCCAGCGCCATGGCCCAGCGGGAGCCGTGGTGGATCGTCAGCAGCCCGCCCGCCAGCGCCCCGCAGAACAGGACCGCCACGGAGACCACCCTGCGCAGCGCGGCCCTGTCCCACGGATCGGCGGCCAGACCCGTCAGCGTCCGGGTGACCACCGTGGTGGTCAGATCGGGTACGCCCAGCCGGAGCACGACGGCGTTCTGCAGGCCCATGCCGAGCGCCAGCAAGCCCACGACCGGCAGCGCCCCCGCCCCGGCCGCCGACAGGGCGAGCGCCCCGGCCACCAGGACCGCCTGCGCCGCGACCAGCGGCGCGAACGTCCGCGCCGGCTCCCGGCCGCGGCGCAGCCGCCCGGCGGCGGTCGCACCGGCGAGGAACGCACCGAGCGCCAGCAGGGAGGCCGTGGCCGACAGCTGGCGGTCCCCGGCGAGAGCGAATCCGAGGAAGGCCACGTTGCCCGTCATGTTCGCCACGAAGGTGTGGTCGAGCCCGAGGTAGCTCACCGCGTCGACCACCCCGCTCACGAAGGTCAGCGCGACCAGCAGCGCCGGCAGCACGCCGTGCGGTCCGTGCCCGCCCCCGGGGCCCGGCGGGAAGAGCAGGGCGGCCAGCCGCCGCAGGGCCCCGCGCCGGGCGAATTCCATGCGCCAACCCCGTTCCGAAAGGGACTTCCCGGGCAAACCGTACCCGCCGAACGAGCGGCATGGGCCGAGCGACCCGGCATCCCGGGACCCTGTCCGGGGCCCGTTGTCAGTGGTCCTCAGTAAGGTCCCTCGCATGGCATACACATTCCAGGTGACGATCGATTCCGCGGACCCGCACCCCCTGGCCGACTGGTGGGCCGACGCCCTCGGCTGGGAAGTGGAGCCGACCGACGAGGAGTTCATCCGCAAGATGGTCGCCGGAGGCCAGGCCTCCGAGGAGGACACCACCACCCACCGCGGAGCCCTCGTCTGGAAGGCCGGCGCGGCCATCCGCCACCCCGAGGGGATCGAGCGCGCGCCCCGGGTCCTCTTCCAGCTGGTTCCCGAGGCGAAGACCGTCAAGAACCGGGTCCACCTGGACGTCCGCACCGGCTCCGACGATCCGAAGCAGGTCGTCGAGCGCCTGATCGCCAAGGGCGCCCGCCACCTCCACGACAGCAGCCAGGGCCCGTACACCTGGACCACGCTCGCCGATCCCGAGGGCAATGAACTCTGCATCTCCCAGTAGGGGGTCTTGCCGATCAGGCCGGGCCGGTCGACGAGACACCCCCAGGGAGCGTCTCCTCGACCGGCCCCGCGTCCTGCCCAGGACATCGGCCGGCTCGGCCGGAGCCCTGCGGACCTGCGATAATTCGGTACCGGGCCACCCCTCCCGCACCTGAGAATGAACCATCTCGAACCGGGAGGAACCCATGGGCCAGAACCAGGCCTACCCGACCCTGCACGACCTGCTGCCCCGGCAGGAGCTGGCCGCCGCCATCGACGCCGGGTACGTGACCCGCAAGTCGCACCCCGAACTGCCGCTGTCCATCTACACGTACACGCGGACGGCGCAGTACGAGCGGGTCTGGAACCGGGTCACCACACGCTGCCGCGGACTCGTCGCCGATGACGCCACCGGTGCGATCGTCGCCCTGCCGCTGCCGAAGTTCTTCAACGTCGGCGAGCACCAGGCCGGTCAGCCGTACGCACCGGCCCTGCCCGACGAGCCGTTCGAGGTGTACGACAAGGTCGACGGCAGCCTCGCGGTGGTCTTCCACTACGCGGGCAGCTGGCGCGTCGCCTCCAAGGGCTCCTTCATCAGCACCCAGGCCACCTGGGGCCAGCGCCACCTCGACGGCCGCGACACCTCGGCCCTCGTCCCCGGCGTCACCTACCTCGCCGAGATCCTGTACCCGCAGAACCGTATCGTCGTCGACTACGGCGACCGCCGCGACCTGGTGCTCCTCGCCGCGTTCGAGCGGGACGGAACCGAGGTCCCGCTCTCCGAGGCCGCGGTCCACTGGCGGCCGATCGGCTCCGTCGTCACGGTGTGGCCCGCCATGCCGCTCGCCGAACTGCTGGCGCTGGCCGAGTCGAACAGGCTGCCCGGTGGCGAGAGCGCGGCCGGCACCGACGCCGAGGGCTTCGTGCTGCGGTTCGCCTCCGGCGTGCGCGCGAAGGCCAAGCTGTCCGAGTACGTACGCCTGCACAAGCTGGTCACCGGAGTCAGCGAGCGGGACGTCTGGCGCACCTACGGCATCGAGCGCTTCGCCGGCCTGCCCGCCAAGGAGCTGGCGCAGGGCCTGAACTGCACCGCCGCCGACATCGAGGCCTCGGGCGGCAAGCCGCTCGAAGCGCTGCTGCAGCAGGTGCCCGACGAGTTCGACGCCTGGGTGCGCGCGGTGGTCGCCCGCCTGGAGGACGCGGCGGCCGAGCGCGAGCGCGCCATCGACGAGGCGTACGCGCGGCTCGCCCATCTGGCGGGAGACCGGGGCGCGTTCGCGCGCACGGCCAAGGCCCTGCCGGACCGTCTGATCCGCGCCGCGGTGTTCCTGCGCCTGGACGGCCGGTCCACCGAGCTCGTCGTATGGCGGCACGTGCGGCCGGAAGCGTCCGACCCCTTCACCACCGATGAGGAGAACTGACCCGTGTCCGAAGAACCCGCACGCCCCGTCGTCCACGTCATGACGGGGCTGCCGGCCTCGGGGAAGACGACGGCCGCGCGCGCCCTGCAGGCCGAGGCCGAGGGCCGGATGCGCCGCGTCAACCTGGACGACCTGCGGGCCATGCTCGACCTGCCCGACCCCGGGCGCGGCCGCTCGTACCGGCACGAGCAGACCGTCCTGGCGGTCCAGGACGCGGCCGTCCGGGCCGCCGTCGAGGGCGGGTTCGACGTGGTCGTGGACAACACGCACCTGACCTCGAACATCCCCAAGCGGCTCAAGGCGGCGGTCGCCGGGCTCGCCACCTTCGTCGTGCACGACTTCACCGACGTGCCGCTGGAGGAGTGCCTGCGCCGGGACGCCGCGCGGGAACGGCCGGTCGGCCAGGAGATCATCCGCATACTGAACGACAAGCACCTGAGCGCCAGGAAGGGCGGCTGGCGGCTCACCGCGCAGTGGCTGAACGACCAGCCCGTGGTCGAGCCCTACGTGCCCGACCCCGCACTGCCCTCCGCCGTGATGTGCGACATCGACGGCACGCTCGCCCTGACCGGCGACCGCAGCCCGTACGACTTCTCGCGCTGCGAGATCGACGCGCTCAACGAGCCCGTTCGGTACGCGCTGGACGCCTTCCGGCGCGCCGACGGTGACACGATCGTCCTGCTGTCCGGGCGCGGTGAGGAGCACCGGCCGCAGACGGAGGCCTGGCTGCGCCGGCACGAGGTGCCGTACGACGAGCTGTGGATGCGGCCGCTCGGCGACACGCGCCGCGACGACGTGGTGAAGGCGGAGCTGTTCGACGCCCACGTGCGCCACCGGTACGCGGTACGGGTCTCGCTCGACGACCGGGACCGGGTGGTCGCGGTCTGGCGCCGGATGGGCCTGCCGACCTGGCAGGTCAACTACGGCGACTTCTAGGGAGCCGGGGGGCGACCTGCCCATACTGGGGCCATGAGCGTGTTGATCGTGGACGCCGCGAACGTCGTCGGTTCCGTACCGGACGGCTGGTGGCGGGACCGGCGGGGCGCGGCCGAGCGGCTGCGCGACCGCCTCGCGGAGCGGGACCCGGCCGCGGGCGGGGAGTTCGAGGGGGTCGGGGCGGTCGAGGAGATCGTCCTCGTCGTCGAGGGCGCGGCCCGGGGCGTCGAGTCCGTACCCGGAGTACGGGTGGACCCGGCCCCCGGCAGCGGTGACGACCGGATCGTGGAACTGGCCGCCGCCTACGCGGAGGGCGGCTGCGTCGTGGTCACGGCGGACCGGGAACTGCGCGAGCGGGTCCGGGCGTACGGGGCGCGGTGCGTGGGGCCGCGTACCGTACGCCCGGCGGACTGACCTGCCGGTGCGGCGACCGGAAGGTCAGTCGCACCACTTCACGTGGTCGAGGTTCTTCACGTAACGGGCGGTGACCCAGGCGTGCTTGCGGTCCCCGTCGTTCATCAGGTCCATGCGGTCCTTCCCCTCCGTGTCGTCCGCCGCGTCCATGCCGTCCGCCGCGTCCTCCGTGTCCGAGACCGCAGGCCGGCCCACCGGCTCCTGGCCGTCCTTCTCCTTGACGTGGAGGAGGTACCAGATGTCGTTGCCGTCCACCTTCTCGCCGCGCACCTTGCACAGGATCGCGACCTTGTGGTCCGGCTTGACGTGCCCCACGGACTTCGAGCGGCTGGTCGGCTTGGAGCGCAGCTTCAGCGGTCCGCGCGAGACGACCCTGCCGACGGAGTACTCCCTGCCCTGGTAGGTGCCGGCCTGGTCGCCGTCCGGTTCGAGAACGACGAGCTCCTGCGCAGGGCCGTCGGCCATCGGGCCCTCGTCCGCGACGGCGGCGCCCGCCCCGACCCCGCCGAGCACCAGGCTTGCGGCGGCGAGGGCGAGGACGGTCCTGGTGGGCTTCCGCATGTGCAGGCTCCTCTGCGAAGACATCCGCCCGGCCGCGGTGGACCGCGGCCCGGGGTGGCGGCCAGTCGGCTGCCACGGTCGACTATGGCGAGGGCGGGTCGGGCAGCTCCGGTGGCTCACCGCCGCTTAGCCCGAAATGCCCAATGACCACGCTCCGGCTCCGTGGGTCGGATCATCGGGATATCGGGAGGGGCGAGGCACCCATTCGAGGGACTCCGGTGCCCCGTACATCTGGCTAGCATTTCCGTCATGCAGATCAGCAACGGTGTGATGGCCGGCGCGATTTCAGGCGCCACTCCCGGCATGGTGTGGATCAAGAGCAGTGCCAGCGTGGGCAACGGCAACTGCGTGGAAGTCGCCTCCCTGGCGAGCGGCGGCGTGGCGCTGCGCAACTCGCGCTTCCCCGACGGGCCGGCACTGGTGTTCACCGCGGCCGAGATCGAGGCCTTCCTGCGCGGCGCCAAAGACGCGGAATTCGACCACCTGACCCGATGACGACCGCTCGCCGCGAGTCCAGAGCACGAGGGGGTCCACCGATGGACAGCGATCGGGTCCGGGCGGCGGCCGACCGCCTGCTGGGGAGGGAACTGCGCAAGTGCCGCGAGGCCCGGGGCCTCACCCTGCGGCAGGTGGCACCGGTCATCCGCGGCTCGGTGTCGAAGGTCAGCAGACTGGAGCGCGGGGAGAGCCCGCCCAGACCGCGCGACGTGCGCGACCTCGCCCGGTACTACGGAGTCGACGCCGACGAGATGCGCGCGATAGAGCGGCTCCTCGAACACGCGCGGGACTGCGCGTGGTACGAGCAGTTCAGCGACGTCACCCCCGATTTCCTCAAGCGGCTGATCCAACTGGAGGGCGACGCCGAGGAGATCTGCGTGTACGAGAACCTCGTCGTCCCCGGCATCCTCCAGACCCGCGCCTACGCCCGGCACATGGTCCGGGCGGTCCTGCCCGGCGCCGGCCGCGAGGAGGTCGACCGGGTCGTCGAGCTGCGCGCGGAACGCCAACTGCGGCTGATGAACCGCCCGCTGCCCAAGGTGACCGCCCTGCTGGAGGAAGGCGTACTGCACCGCCGCTGCGGGAACGCGGCCGTGATGGACGAGCAGCTGACCCACCTGCTGCGGGCCGCGCACTGCGGCAAGGTGAGCCTGCGCGTCCTCCCGATGGCCCGCGCGTACGGGGCCACGCCGCCCTATCCGATCACCCACCTGCGCTTCCGTGACGGGCAGCACACCGAGCTGGCGTACGTGGAGCACATCAACGGGGCGAACTACGTGACCCGGCCCCGGGCCCTGGACGACTACCGCAACGCCCTGGCCAACCTGCGCCACGCGGCGGCCGGCGAGGACGAGAGCGTCCGCCTGATCCTCGCGGCGCAGCGCCAGTTCAACGCCGGAGAACTCCGGGTGGGCTGAGGCCGGGGCGGGATCGAGGGGACGGCCAACCCCCGGGACTCCAGGTGGCCGGCGGTCGTACGCGGGCCGTGCCCGCCCCCGAACGGGCACGGCCGCGCGGCGGGGCCCCGGGGGGCAGGGCCGGTGCCGGCTCGGGCCGGCTGAAGGGAATCTACGCGGCGCCGCCCGGCGGACTCGCCCATCCAGGGGGTGAAATCCGCCTACCCCCCAGGGAAGTCACCCTGTACAACCAGGGGTGTACCCAAGGGGGGTGACGTGCAGCTGTCCGCACATCCGGCGGCGGTCCGGCTCCGCGCCGTGCTGCCGGCCGTCGGCGAGATCGTGTACGCCATCGGCTCGCTGTGGATCTCGGCCACCATGCTCCGCAACTGGCCCGACCCCCACGGCTACTGGCGGGACACCGACGCAGGGGCGTACGCCCTGCTCGCCGCGATCTACCTGCCGCTCGTGCTCCGCCGGCGGTTCCCGGTCGCCGTACTGGTCAGCACCGCCCTCTGCGTCGCCTGCTACTTCACCCTCGGCTACTACCACGTCGTCGCCGTATGCGGGCTGGCGCTCGCGCTGTACACCGTGGCCTCGCTCCGCGACCGTCGAGTTTCGGCCAGATGTGCGGCAGGCGCCCTGCTCGTCCTGCTCTGGGGCACCCGGCTCGCCGAACCGGGCATCGGGCCGCTCAGCGTCGGCTTCGTCACCGTCACCACCATCGTCTGCTGGGTGACCGGCGACGGCTCCCGGCGGCTGCGCGAACTCACCCGGCAACTGCGCCGGGAACAGGAGGAGAAGGCCCGGCGCGCCGTCATGGAGGAGCGCATCCAGATCGCCCGCGAACTGCACGACGTCATCGCCCACCACGTCTCGGTGATCTCCGTCCAGACCGGCCTCGCCGGGTACGTGTTCTCCTCCGACCCGCCGACCGCCCGCCGGGCCCTGGACACCATCGGGGGCAGCGCCCACCAGGCCCTGGCGGAGATGCGCCGGATGCTGGTCGTGCTCCGGGACGACGACCGGGCCCCCGAGGACCCGCAGCGGGCCCGGGAGTCCGGGCTCGGGCGCCTGGACGAACTGGTCGAACGCGTCGGCGAGGCCGGCGTTCCCGTCGAGGTGTCGGTCACGGGGACGGCGTACCCGCTGCCGCCCGGGATCGACCTGTGCGCGTACCGCGTCGTCCAGGAAGCGCTGACCAATGTGATCAAGCACGCCCCGGCGGCGCGCACCACCGTCGAGGTCCACTACGGCGAGGGCGAGCTCCGCGTAAGGGTCAGGGACGACGGAGGCGGCCGCGCGCCGGCCCCCGCGGGGGTAGGGGTTTCGGCCGCCGCCCCCGGAAGCACTGGTCAGGGCTTGATCGGCATGCGCGAGCGGGCCACGATCTACCACGGCACGGTGACGGCCGCACCGGCTCCCGACGGTGGCTTCGAAGTCAGCCTCCGGGTCCCCGTGCCCCGGACCGCCACCGGGGCCCGGGCACATGGAGAGTAGAGGAGGCGCCATGCTGCGCGTGCTCGTCGTCGACGACCAGTTCCTGATCCGGTCCGGGCTGACCGCGCTCCTGGGCGCCGCGCCCGGTATCGAGGTCGTCGCCGAGGCGGCGGACGGCGAGGAGGCCGTCCGCCTCGCCGCCCAGACCCGCCCCGACGTCGTCCTGATGGACATCCGCATGCCGGGCACCGACGGGATCACCGCCACCGAGCGGATCCTCGCCGAGGCCGAGGCCGACGGCGCCGCCGGGCAGGCCCGCCCCAAGGTGCTCGTCCTGACGACCTTCGACTCCGACGAGTACGTGTTCCGGGCCCTGCGCGTCGGCGCGAGCGGGTTCCTGCTGAAGGACACCCCACCCGACCGGCTGCTCGCCGCCATCGCCACCGTGCACGCCGGCGAGATGCTGTTCAGCCCCCGGGCGCTCCAGGGGATCATCGCCGCGTACGCCGGCCCCGTCGCCCGCGACCCGCACCCGGGCCTGGCGGCCCTGACCCCGCGCGAACGCGAGGTGCTCGGCCTGGTCGGCGCCGGTCTGTCGAACGCCGACATCGCCGGGCGGCTCGTGCTCAGCGCCGCCACCATCAAGACGCACGTGCACCGCTGCATGAGCAAGCTCGGGGTCTCCAGCCGCGCCCAGGCCGTGGTCCTGGCCCACGAGTCGGGGCTCGTCGCCCGGCTCTCCTGACGGCGGAGCCCGTGCTCGCGCCGGCGTAGGCGGTGTCCGCCGGAGGCGGCCGGAACGGCCCCCCTCCGGATGCGCGTGCCCGCGCCCGCGGCCAGAGTGGTGGCCATGGGAATCGAAGATTACAGCGGCGGCCCCGGGGCCCAGCAGACCGGCGTCCTGGTCGTGACGACGAACGACGTTCCCGGGTACCGGGTCGAGCGGGTCATCGGCGAGGTCTTCGGCCTCACCGTCCGCTCCCGCCACCTCGGCAGCCAGATCGGCGCGGGCCTGAAGTCGATGATCGGCGGCGAGCTGAAGGGCCTGACCAAGACGTTGGTGGAGACCCGCAACCAGGCGATGGAGCGGCTCATCGAGGCGTCGAAGGCCCGCGGCGGGAACGCCGTCCTGATGATGCGTTTCGACGTCACGGAAGCGGCCGACGTCGGGACCGAGGTGTGCGCGTACGGGACGGCCGTCGTGATCACCCCGGCCGCCTCCTGAACCTCATCCACTTCCGTAAGTCCAGGACGGGGCTCCGCTTTGTCCATGGGCGTGCGCGGGCGCGGTCCGCAAGCTGACAGGTCAGTGAGCGGACCGCGGGCCTCCGTGCCGTGCGGTCTTCCACCCAGGAAGCACCGACTCCCGGAGGCCCGATGCGCACCCCCCTCTGGCCGACCGCAGCCGCGGTCGCCGGTCTCCTCACCAGCCTGGTCGTCTCCGTGCCCGCGGCCTCGGCGGCCGATCCCGCCGGAGCCGCCGGCGCACCCGTCACGATCAGCTCGCCCGAACTCTCCGTCAGCGTCGACAGCGGCTTCCCCCGCGTCGTCAGCTACACCCGGCGGGCCACCGGCGACGTCCTGGACGGCAACGAGGACGCGCTGAGCACCGTACTCGTCAACGGCACCGCCTACACCCCCACCGTGACCTCGACGCCCTCCGCCTCCGCCGTGGACTACGCGCTGTCCTTCTCCGGAGTGACCATCAGGTCCCGGCTGTCGGTGACCGGTTCGGTCGTGGAGTTCAAGGTCACGGCCATCGAGGACACCGCCGCCCTGCGCGTACGAAGTCTCGCGATCCCCGACCACACCCTGGTCAGCGTCCGCAGCGACCAGCCCGGGGCCGCGCTGGCCACGGCGAACATGTACACCGCGACCACCGGTACCGGGGACACCTTCACCCCCGTCACCGCGAGCACCCCGGTCGACCCCGCCCCCACGACGGTCATGTACGGGCTGGCCAACACCGCGAAGCTGGCCGCGGCCGTCGACTCCAACTCCCTGTACGACACCCCCTCCGGCGGCACGGCCCGGGAGAACGGCCGCATCAGCAAGCGGGTCACCGACAAGGGGAGCCACCGGCGCGCCGGACTGTGGAGCGGAGCCTGGCTCTACCGGGCGGCGGGCGCCTCCGACACCGACACCGAGCCGCTCCCGTACGCCCGGGTCGCGATCACCGGGGACCGCAACGGCGACGGCGCCGTCGACTGGCAGGACGCCGCAGTCGCCTACCGCGACATCTGGACCCCGCCCACCGGCTGGCAGCGGACCGCCGACCGGGTCGTGCAGCGCATCCCCTTCAACTTCGCCTCCCAGGCCACCCACCCCTTCGCCGAGACCCTCGACGAGACCAAACGCGTCAGCCTCGCCACCGACGGCCTCGGCCAGTTCGTCCTCCTCAAGGGATACGCCTCCGAGGGCCACGACTCGGCGCACATGGACTACAAGAACATCGGATCCAAACCGGGCGGCGCCGCGGGCCTCAACGCCCTCACCACCGCCGGACACGCCTACAACGCCGACTTCGGCGTCCACATCAACGCGACCGAGGAGTACCCGGTCTCCGCCACCTTCGACCCGGCCCACCAGAGCGGCGGACAGGGCTGGGACTGGCTCGACCAGTCGTACTACGTGGACACGCGCAAGGACGGCCAGTCCGGCGAGCGCCTGAAGCGGCTCCAGGACCTCAAGGCGGCCGCGCCCGGCCTCGACTTCCTGTACGTGGACGTCTGGTACGGGGACGGGTACGTCTCCCGCAAACTCCAGCGCGAGATCGGCGGCCTCGGATTCCAGCTCGCCACCGAATTCCCCAACACGCTGACCGAGCAGTCCCTCTGGCACCACTGGGCCGCCGACGTCGGCTACGGCGGCAGCGATCTGAAGGGGATCAACTCCACCATCGCCCGCTTCATCGCCAACCACACCAAGGACGACTGGATCGCCGCCGACCCGCTCCTCGGCGGCGCCGAACTCACCGCGTACGAGGGCTGGCAGGGCAAGAACGACTACACCGCCTTCCTGAACACCACCTTCGCCGTCAACCTGCCGACCAAGTACCTCCAGGAATCCCCGATCGTGAAGTGGACCCCCGGCACGGTCACCCTCGCGAACGGCACCACCGCCACCACCGCCGGCGGCACCCGGAAGATCACCACGGCCGGGCGCACCGTCCTCAGCGGGGGCAGCTACCTCCTCCCGCGCGACGGGAAGCTCTACCACTGGAACGACAAGGGCGGCCCCACCACATGGACCCTGCCCGCCGGCTGGTCCGCGCCCACGCTGTACGAGCTGACCGACACCGGCCGGCAGCCGGCCGGCGGCCTCACCGTCAGCGGCGGCCAGGTCACGATCAACGCCACCGCGAGGACCGCGTACGTCCTCACCGACGGGGCCGCACCCGCCCAGGCCGACCCGAAGTGGGGTGAGGGGACCCCGGTCAAGGACCCCTCCTTCTACGCGGGAGACCTGAACGCGTGGACGGTGACCGGGACCGGCGCCGCCGTCACCCGCAACGCCCAGGGCCAGAGCGAGCTCACCTTCGCCGCCGGGACCGCCCCGGCCGTCTCCCAGCAGCTGACGGGCCTGGTCCCCGGCACCTACGCCGCCTCCGTCTGGGTCTCCACACCCGCGGGCCGGGCGACCACCCTCGCCGTCACCCCGGCGGGCGGCGCCCCCGCCTCCGTGTACGCCGATTCCTCCACGCTCACGAACACCCTGGGCGGCAGCGAGAAGAACGGCACCAGGATGCAGCGCATGAAGGTGCTCTTCGACGTACCGGCCGGACGGTCCACCGCCACCCTCAAGCTGTCCGCGGCCGCCGGCTCCGGCACCGTCCACCTGGACGACGTACGGGTGGTCCGATCGGCCCGCACCCCGCTCGCCGGCCACTGGTTCACCGAGGACTTCGAGAACGTGGACGCCGGCTGGGGCCCCTTCGCCTTCGGCGGCGCCGGCGGCTCGGCCACCGACCCGCGCACGCACATCGCCCAGCGCAACGCCCCCTACACCCAGGCGGGCTGGAACGGAAAGCTGGTCGACGACGTGATCTCCGGGCAGAACTCGCTCAAATCGCACGAGGAGCGCCAGGGGCTGGTCTACCGCACCCTTCCGCAGACACTGCGGCTCACGCCCGGCCGCTCGTACAAGGTCACCTTCGGCTACGAGAACGGCTTCTCGGGCGACTACCAGTTCATCACCGGGGCCGGCAGCACCGAGACGGCCACCGCGCTGAACCAGGCACGGACGGCGACCACCTTCACCAAGACCTTCACCGCGGGCGCCGACGCCTGGATCGGCATCCGCAAGGTCACCGCCGAAGGCTCCCACGACGAGGCCGACTTCGTCCTCGACGACCTCGCGGTCGACGACCTCGGGCCGGTGGGCGGCGGAGAACTGCTGGTACCCCAGGGACAGATGAGCGTGAAGGCCGTCGACAGCCAGGAGAGCGCCGGCGAGAACGGCCGCGCCGTCAACGTCCTGGACGGCGACGCCGCCACCATCTGGCACACCGAGTGGTACGCGGCCACCGCGCCGATGCCGCACGAGATCACCCTCGACCTCGGGGCCTCCTACAACGTCTCGGCGCTGCACTGCCTGCCCCGCCGGACACAGAGCAACGGCCGCATCGCCGACTACCAGGTGTTCACCTCGGCGGACGGGGTGAACTGGGGCACGGCCGCCGCCACGGGCACCTTCGCGAACACCGCTGCCCAGCAGGACGTGTCGTTCACGGCCAGGACCGCCCGCTACGTCAAGCTCAAGGCCACCCGGGAGGTGGGCGGCAACCCCTGGACCTCGGTCGCGGAGCTCAACATCGGCTATCTGCCCTGAGGCCGGGGCAGCGTCGACTGCTGCCGGCGGAACCGGACGGGCGCCATGCCCACCCTGCGGCTGAACAGCCGGCTGAAATACGCCGGATCCTCGTACCCGACCCGCCGGGCGACCCCCGCGACCGGCAGGTCGGTGCGCGCCAGCAACTCCTTCGCCCGGCTGAGTCTGATCCCGAGGAGGTACTCCTTGACCCCCTCCCCGGTGCTGCGGCGCACGGCCCCGCGCAGCTCGGGCAGGGGGATCCCCAGCCGGGCCGCGTGCTCGGCCACCGAGATGGGCAGCAGCGCGTCCCGGGCCAGGGCGTCCATCACCGCGTCCCCGTTCCGGGACACCCCGGCGCGGGCGTGGCGCAGCGCCACGAGCAGTCCGTGGACGGCCGCGGCGGCCTCCACCTCCAGCAGCGGCCCGCCGCGCCGGGCCGCCCGTACGATCCCGTCGACCAGGTGCCGCACGCCCTCCGTCCCGCTCAGCGGCACCACCGGACGGTCCGGGGTGACGTAGCCCAGGTCGGTGTAGGCCTCCACGCTGCGGCCGGCGAAGTCCACGAAGCACTCGTCCCAGCCGGTGTCCGGGTCCGGGCCGTAGTGGTGCTCCACGCCCGGCACCAGCCACAGCAGGACGGGCGCGGCCACCGGCTGCGGCGGGCGCCCGCCGTGGCTGAACCAGCCGCGGCCCCGGGTGACGACCACGGCCACGTGGTGGTCGAGGGCCCGGGGACCCACCACCGGCAGCAGGCCCTGCTGCACGCCGACGCCGAGGCAGACCAGCCCGAGGCGCCGGTGGTTGGCGGTGGGGGAGAAGTACCGCATCCAACTGCTGTACGGGGGGCTGCTGTACGGGGGCGTCGCCATCTGCGGATTGTGATCCACACGGCCGGGGCCCCTCAAGGGCGCGGGGGCACCGCGCGCCGGTTCGGACCGACCCCCTCCGGAGGCGCGGAAGCGGAACTTTATGCTCAGGTGCATGCACCACGCGCCCGTCCCCGAGATCACCGTGATCATCGCCGTCTACAACGCGATGCCCTACCTGACCGAGTGCCTCGACTCCGCGCTCGGGCAGAGCCTGGGGGCCGAGCGGCTGGAGGTCATCGCGGTCGACGACGGCTCCACGGACGGCAGCGGCGCCGAGCTGGAGCGCTACGCCGCCCGGTATCCGCAGCTCCGCGTCGTGCACCAGCCGAACTCCGGAGGGCCGGGCGGCCCCCGCAACCGGGCCCTGGACCTGGCCCGCGGGCGGTACGTCTTTTTCCTCGACGCCGACGACCACCTCGGCCCCGAGGCCCTGGAACGGCTCCTGGACATGGCCGAGGCCCAGGGCAGCGACGTCGTGCTCGCCAAGCAGGTCGGCCTCGGCCGGACGGTCTCGGACAAGGCCCACCGGCACGCCGAGGAGGCGGACCTGCACACCTCCGAGGTCTACCGCTCGCTGCACTCGGCCAAGCTGATGCGCCGCCAGGTCATCGAGGACGCCGGACTGCGCTATCCGGAGGAGCTCTGGTACGGCGAGGACCAGATCTTCGTGACCGAGGTGTACCTGGCCGCCGGGAAGATCTCGGTCGTCGGCGACTACGACTGCTACTTCCTGCGCCGACGCGAAGACGGCCAGAACATCACCTCCCGCCCACGGACCGCCGGCGAGACGGTGGCGCACATCGAGCGCGTCATGGCCCTGGTGGCCGACCGGGTGCGGGACCCGGTCGGGCGGCGCCGGATGCTCGGCCGGCACTTCCGCAGCCTGCTGCGCACGGCACTGCGCCCGGCCGTCGAGGCCCGCCACGAGAACCCGCCCTTCAGCGCCGAGGTCTACGACCGGGCGCGGGCGCTGGTGCAGACGTACTGGCGCCCGGACATGGGCGGCGAGCTGCCGCCCATCGACTGGATCCGGCTGTACGCCTTCGCCTGCGGCCCGCTGCCCGCCTTCGAGCAACTGATGGAGTACGACCCGGCCCTGGAGCCGGCGCCGCGGGAGATCGTCGACAACGGCCGCGTGTACCGCTGCTACCCGCTCTTCCGGGACCCCGCGGCGGGCCTGCCGGACGTGCTCTTCGACGTGACCGACAGGCTCAGGACGCAGCACCGGCTCTCGTCGCTGACCTGGCAGGGCGCCGGCCGGATACGGCTGACCGGCCACGCCTACATCCAGTCCCTCGGGACCGGCCGCATGCAGAGCGAACTCCTGCTGCGGGCGCGGGAGACGGGCGAGGAGCACCTCGTACCGCTCCTGGCCCGGCCCGCCCCCGAGCTCACCGAGCAGAACCCGGAACTGATGATGGCCGGCTTCCTGGCGGAGCTCGACCTGGCCACGCTGGCCGGCGGCGGGCCGCTGGCACCGGGCACCTGGGACTGCTTCCTGAACGTACGGGCGGACGGTGTCGTGCGTACCGTCCGGCTCGGCCGCCGGCACGCACCGGAGCTGGACCGCACGGCCCGCCGGTCCAAGGTGCTGGCCCGCGACCCGGGGGACGCCACGGAGCTCACGGCCGCGGCCTTCTTCACCACGTACGGAAATCTGAGCTTCGAGGTGGTCCGCAGGCTCCCGCTGCCCACAGCCTGAGAAAAATTCTTCGGAATCGGCGGCAACCTCCCCGGGGGTCGCGCGTCGTGCGGGGTGAAGGGCGGCATTCCGAGCCCTGCACCGATCGTGACCCGACCGTGGAGAACCACTGTGATGAACCTGAAGCGCGTCCCCTCGACCGTCCGCCGGGCAGCCGTCACCGCTGCCGCCGCCGGGGCGGTCCTCGCGCTCGCCGGTCCCGCCTTCGCCGCACAGGGCGCCTCGGCCGCCCCCTCGGCCGCCCCCAGCACCCCGTCGAGCGCGACGCCCACCCCCTCGCGCAGCGTCCCGCCGACCGCGGTGCCCAGCGCCCAGCCCACGCCCTCGCGCAGCCTCCCGCCCACGGCGGCGCCGAGCGTCCAGCCGACCGACCGGCCGGGCACGGCGCCCACCGCGACGCCCTCGCAGGCCGGCGACGAGCTCGCGAAGACCGGGTCCTCCGCGACCACCGCCGCCATCGGGGGCGGGGCCGCCGCGCTCATAGCCGCCGGAGCCGGCACGCTCTACGCCGTCCGGCGCCGCGCCAACGGTTAGGAACCCAGGACTCCCGTGCTCCATCTCGTACCACCAGCACCCTCCGCACGCCCCCTCACGCTCGGCTTCGGCCGGGCGTGGTGGGGCTCGTGGTCGTTGCGGGACCTGTGGCCGGCGGTGTTGCGCCGCGGGCGCACGACCCCGGCGCGGTCGGCGCAGCCGTACGGACCGGCGACCGCCACCGCGTACGGGGCGGGGGCGGGCTCCGGGTACGCCGGCGACCCGCGGGCCGACGCGCCCCAGCCCACCGTCACCGAGCTGTACCACGCGCACCGGCTGCGCATGGTCCGGCTGGCGGTGCTGCTCGTCGACGACCTGGCCACCGCCGAGGACGTGGTCCAGGACGCCTTCACGGCCCTGTACCGGCGCCACGGGGAACAGATCAGCGAGGTCGACAACGCGCTCGGCTACCTGCGGACCGCCGTCGTCAACACCTCCCGGTCCGTGCTGCGCCGCCGCCGCACGGCCCGCGCCTGGACCCCGCCCGCGGCGGCCGAGGTGCCGTCCGCCGAGGACCACGTGGTCCTCGACGAGGCGCACCGCGAGGTGCTCGCCGCGCTCGGCCGGCTGACCCCGCGCCGCCGCCAGGTCCTCGTACTGCGCTACTGGGCCGAGCTCAGCGAGGCGGAGATAGCGACCACCCTCGGAATCAGCCGGGGCGCCGTGAAGTCGAACGCGAGCCGCGCCCTGGACGCGCTGGAACGGATTTTGGAGGGACGGATATGACGCCCGGCGAACGCACCGTCGAACGCAGGCTGCGCCAGGCCCTCGACGCCCGCGCGGCCGGGATCACCGTCCGCGAGCTGCGCCCCGCGCAGCCGCCGGGTCTGCACGTCCGGCGGCTGCCCGCCGCGCGACTGCGGATGGGCCTGCGGCGGTACGCGCTGCCGCTCGCGGGACTGGCCGCGGCCGCCGCCGCCGTAGCGGGGTACCTCGTACTGGGCCCGTCCACTTCCCCGGTCCGGCCGGTGCCACCGGCCGCGCCGCCCGAGATCCCCGGGCCCGGGCCGTCGCCGGATCCCGGTACGGGGACCGGCACCCCCGACCCGTCGGTGACGCCGTCCCCGGTCACCTCCCCGGGCCCCGGGGCCCGCACGGCGCGCCCGCCCGGGGCGACGCCGACCCCGTCCGGCGCGCACTCCCCGGTCCCGCCGTCGAGGTCCCCGGCCGCGTCCGCCACCCCGTCGTCCTCTCCGCTGCGCTCCTCACCACCCCCGAGCGCCGGACCCTCCAAGGGCTAGGGGGTTCACAGGCCGCGGATGGCCGCGACCCCGCCGTGATCCGAAAGACACGGCCTAGCCCCGGGTGTTCTCCACCGCCGCGACCAGCGGGGCGAGTTCGGGGTTGCGGGCGGCCTCGGCCAGGGCCTCGCGCAGCGCGGTGTCGTTGGTCGGCCGGGCGGCGGCCAGCAGGGTCAGGCCGGCCTCGCTCACGTCGGTGTAGATGCCCCGGCGGTCGGTGTCGCAGATGTAGCGGTTGAGCAGCCCGCGGTCCTCCAGCCGGCTGACGAGCCGGGTGGTGGCGCTCTGGCTGAGCACCACCGAGTCGGCCACCTGGTGCATCCGCAGGTGGCCGCCCGGACCGCTGTGCTGGCGGCTCAGGACGTCCAGCAGCGAGTACTCGCGCACGCTCAGCCCGTGCCCCGCCTGCAGGGCCCGCTCGATGTGGGCCTCGATCCGCCCGTGCAGCAGGGACAGGGCGCACCAGCCCTGGGCGAGGCCGGTGAGTGCGCTGTCGGTGGCCGTCATGGCTGCTCCCTGCTCCTTCACACCGCTTCCGGTGTTCCCGTTCCCCTTGTCCCCAGGGGTTCCCTCCCAGGATAGGCCACTCACGCAATAGCCCGCGTTTGCAATTATCCCGCGTCTGCAATTAATGTGGACGCACGTAAGCAGCGCGGGCAAGTGCTGCGAAACCGCACCACCACCTCTGAAGGGCACCCCTCATGCCTCTCGCACTCCTCGCCCTGGCCATCGGGGCCTTCGGGATCGGCACCACCGAATTCGTGATCATGGGCCTGCTCCCCGAGGTCGCCGCCGACTACGGCACCTCGATCCCCACCGCCGGCTTCCTGGTGACCGGATACGCCCTCGGCGTCGTCCTCGGCGCCCCGCTCATGACCGTCCTCGGCACCCGTATCCCGCGCAAGCGGATGCTGATGCTGCTCATGGGGCTGTTCATCGCGGGCAACGTGCTCTCCGCCCTCGCCCCCGCCTTCGGCGTCATGCTCGCGGGGCGCGTCGTCGCCTCCCTCGCCCACGGTGCCTTCTTCGGCATCGGCTCGGTGGTCGCCGCCGGGCTCGTCGCCCCCGAGAAGAAGGCCGGCGCGATCGCGATGATGTTCACGGGTCTGACCGTCGCCAACGTCGTCGGCGTCCCGCTCGGCACCCTGGTCGGCCAGACCCTCGGCTGGCGCGTCACCTTCCTGATCGTCGCCGCCCTCGGTGTCCTCGGCCTCCTCGGCATCGCCAGGCTGGTCCCCGAGCTGCCGCGGCCCGAGGGCGTGCGGATCCGCCACGAGCTGGCCGCCTTCCGCAACGTCCAGGTCCTGCTCGCGATGGCGATGACCGTCCTCGGCTTCGGCGGCGTCTTCGCCGCGATCACCTACATCACGCCGATGATGACCAACGTGGCCGGCTTCGCCGACACCTCCGTGACCTGGCTGCTCGTCCTCTTCGGCCTCGGCATGGTCGCCGGGAACCTCATTGGAGGCCGGTTCGCCGACCGCGCCCTGATGCCGATGCTGTACGTGTCCCTGGGCGCCCTCGCGGTCGTCCTGGCCGTGTTCGCCCTCACCGCCCACCACAAGATCGCCGCCGCCGCCACGATCGCGCTGATCGGAGCCCTGGGCTTCGCCACCGTGCCGCCGCTGCAGAAGCGGGTCCTCGACCAGGCCGCCGGCGCCCCCACCCTGGCCTCCGCCGTCAACATCGGCGCCTTCAACCTCGGCAACGCGCTCGCCGCCTGGCTGGGCGGGCTCGTCATCGCCGCCGGGCTCGGCTGGACCGCCCCGAACTGGGTCGGCGCCGCGCTCGCCGCCTCCGCCCTGGTGCTCGCCCTCGTCTCCGGCGCGCTGGAGCGCCGTACGGCCGCCCGCGCGGGCGGCCCGGGCCGGGTCGTGGCGGGCGGAGCGGCGGCCGCCGCCCCCGTACCCGTCCACCGCTGATCCACGACCCTCCGTACGCCCCCCCGCACACCCCCGCACCACGTTCCAGGAGAACCCGCATGTCCGCCGCCACGCCCGCCACCGCCGTCCCCGCCCGCACCGCCGTCGCCCCGCTGACCACCGGGGACGCCGAGCTCCTCGTCTCCGCCGCCCGTGGCGCCGCCGAGCGCGCCGGGGTCGCGGTCAGCGTCACCGTCCTCGACGCCGGCGGCCACCTGCTGGCCTTCCGCCGCGACGACCGGGCCGTGCTGATCTCCGGCGAGACCAGCACCCGCAAGGCCTTCACGGCCCTCCAGCTCGACGCACCGACCGCCGACCTCGTCGACGCCGTCCGGCCCGGCGGGCTCTTCCACACCCTGCCCACCGCCCTCGACCGGCCGCTGCTGTTCATCGCGGGCGGTCTGCCCGTCCACCGGGACGGCCGCCTCATCGGCGCCATCGGTGTCGGCGGCGGCGCCCCCGACCAGGACCACGGCTTCGCCGCGGCCGCCCTCGACGCGCTGGTCTGACGCTCCCGGCCCGGTCTCCGGGTCGCGCGCCGGGGTCCCCCGTGCCAGGTTGGTACGGGGGACAGGGGTGCATGATGCGAGAGTCCAGGCAGGTCAGGTCCATGCGGGTCAGGTCCGGGAAGCCCAGGCGGAGCCACGCCGTGGCGACGGCGGTCGCCGCCGCGCTGGTCACCCTCGCCGTACCGGGGTGCACGGCCGCCTCCGACGAGCCCCGCGGCCCCGCGGAGGCGAGCACCACCGGATCCGCCCCCGCCGCCACCGCCTCCGCCGCCCCGCCGCCCTCGCCCACCCCCTCGTACGCGCTGTCCAGCGCCCCGCGCACCATCCCCGCCGTACGGGAGCACACCCCGGCCCGCGGCCCCGGCTGGAAGCCGGCCGCCGGTGCGCGGGTCGTCGTACCGCCGGGGAACGCCGCGGCCCTCGCCGACGAGGGCAAGCTGCTCGCCGGCGAACTGCGCATGGGCTTCGCCGAGACCGCCGACCCGCGCCCCGGAGACGTGGAACTGGCCCTGGGCGCCAAGAACTCCGGATCGCCCGAGTCGTACACGCTCACCGTCCAGGGCGGCCGGGTCCGGATCACCGGCCCGGACGAGGCCGGGGTCTTCTACGGCACCCGCACCCTCAAACAGGCCGTGAAGTCCGCGGGTTCGGCCCCCGAGGGCACCGTGCGCGACGCCCCGGCCAAGCCCCAGCGCGGACTGAACCTCGACATAGCCCGCAAGAACTTCACCGTCGGCTGGATCGAGGACGAGCTGCGCCGCATGGCCGACCTCAAGCTCAACCAGCTCGGCCTGCACTTCTCCGACGACCAGGCCTTCCGGATCCAGTCCGACACCCACCCCGAGATCGTCTCCACCCCCCACCTCAGCAAGGCCGACGTCCGGCGGATCAACGCCCTCGCCGCCGGCCTGCACATCACGGTCGTCCCCGAACTCGACTCCCCGGGCCACCTCGGAGCCGTGCTGCGCGCCTACCCGGCGCTCCAACTGCGCGACGTCCAGGGCAGGGCCGTGAAGGGCGCCGTGGACATATCGAACCCCGCCTCGGCCAAGCTCGTCGACGAACTGCTGCGCGAGTACCTGCCGTTGTTCCCCGGGGCGCTGTGGCACCTGGGCGCCGACGAATACCAGGCGCTGGTCTACCGCGACCCGCAGGCCTCCTTCCCACAGCTCGCCCGGGCGGCGCAGCAGAAGTACGGGCCCTCGGCGCGCATCCAGGATCTGGCGGAGGGCTGGCTGAACGACCGGGCGGACGTGGTGCGACCGGCGGGCAAGGTGCCCAAGGCGTGGAACGACGGCTTCTTCACCGGCGGCGTGGTCCAGGCGGCCAAGGACATCCAGGTCGAGTACTGGACGGGCAAGGAGAACGGCGCCCGGCCGCCGCTGGAGTACCTGCGCGAGGGCCGCAAGCTGGTCAACCTGAACGACGAGTACCTCTACTACGTGCTCGGCCAGCCCAACCAGTTCACCTATCCCACCGGCAAGCGGATCTACGAGCAGTGGACCCCGCTCGTCCTGCGCGGCACGACCCCCGTGCCCGACCGGTACGCGGCGCAGATACTGGGCGCCCGGCTCGCCGTGTGGTGCGATCTGGCCGGCGCGCAGACCCAGGCCCAGGTCGCCGAGGGGATACGGCTGCCGCTCGCGGCGCTCGCCCAGAAGGTCTGGGACGCCCGCCCGCCGCAGCCCGCCTGGGCGCAGTTCAAGGCGCTGGCCGACCGGCTCCAGCCTCCGGGCTGACCCGGGCCCGGGTCCCGCCGTATATTCGCTGGCCGGACCGGCTCGCGCGTTGCTTGGATGCGGGGATGAACAGTGAGCTTCCGGACGGCTACGAGCTGTCCACCGACCCCGCCCGCCTCGACGCCGAGCTGGTCCACCGCTGGCTGTCGGAGGACGCGTACTGGGCCCTGGGACGCAGCCGGGAGAAGCACGACCGGGCCGTCGCGGGATCCCTGAACTTCGGCGTCTACGACACGGCCTCGGGCGCCCAGGCCGGCTACGCCCGCGTCGTGACCGACCGGGCCACCTTCGCCTGGCTCTGCGACGTCTACATCGACCGGGCCGCCCGCGGCAAGGGCCTGGGTACGAGCCTCGTCGCCGCGATCCGCGACCACCTGGCCCCCTACGGACTGCGCCGGGTGATGCTCGCGACGGCCGACGCGCACGCCGTGTACGCCAAGGTCGGCTACGAGCCCCTGGCGGACCGGGAGAAGTGGATGCTGTTCGGCGAGCAGTAGGGAGCGGCGGCGAGCGGTAGCGGAGCGCGGCGAGCGGTACAGAAGCGGCGGCGAGCCGCCTAGAGCCGTTCGGCGTGCTCGCGGCGTTGCCAGCGGCGGCGGATCCACTGGCCGGCCAGCGGCAGGGTCAGGAGCACGGTCAGCGTCCAGGCCGCGGCGAAGCCCCAGATCAGCGGGGGCGACACGGTGACCGCGGCCGCCACCAGCAGGCCCAGCGTCACCGCGCCGAGCAGGCAGGCGGCCAGGACGCGCCGACGCGGACCGGCGTGCGCGGCGCGCAGGATCCGCCGCAGGGAGCGGTCCGCCTCCAGATCGGCCTCGATCGCCGACAGCGCGCGCCGCTCGTGGTCGGACAGTCCGGCTCCGTCCATGACGACCTCCATCGGCCGGTGTCGCCGGGCGGCGCGCTCCACAGCCTCTGGCCTGCGAATACCCGACCAGGGGCGGCCCAACCCTCAGGGACCGCCCCAGCCCGCCGGGGGAGGGTCACCAGATGGAGTTGACCCACTCCGGGTGGTCGATGAACGGGTTCCGGTTGTGCTGGAACTGGTCGAATATGACCTGGTTGCGGCGCTGCTCGAAGGCGTCCGGCGGGTCCTGCTGGTTCCACTGCTTGAGGACGCTGATCCGGCCGATGGCGGGCGCGCTGCCGTTGTCGACCTTGTCGTTGACTTCCAGGTCCGCGAAGCCGTCGCCGCCGTCGTAGCGCACGGCCATGTAGAGGAGCATGCGCGCGACATCTCCCTTGACCGCGTCGCGCGGCTCGAAGGAGTTGGCGTCGGTGAAGCTGCCGGGGGCCTCGGCGACGGGGCTGCCGCCCATGTCGAAGTCCTTGTTGCCGCGGGTGCTGTTGACCGTGACGTCCTCGGGGCGCAGGTGGTGCAGGTCCGTGCCCGGGCCGGTGGCGGTGCCGAAGTCGCCGTGGCTCTTGGCCCAGACGTGCTCGCGGTTCCAGTCGTTGGCGCCGCCGCCGTTGCTGGACTTGGACTGGGAGCGGCCCGAGTAGACGAGGATGACGTTGTTCGGGTTCGCCGGGTCCTGGTCGGTGACCTTCAGCGCGTTCCACACACCGTCGTAGGTCACCTTGGACTGGGTCTTGATGATGTTGTGGAGCGCGGTCTTCAGCGCGGCTCCGGTCTTGCCCTCGGCGGGCGCGTAGTACGCGTCCACGGAGGCGGTGGCGGCGGCCGCGTCGGCGTGGGGAGCCGC
The DNA here is from genome assembly GCF_008704935.1 of Streptomyces vinaceus. Lineage (NCBI taxonomy): Bacteria > Bacillati > Actinomycetota > Actinomycetes > Kitasatosporales > Streptomycetaceae > Streptomyces > Streptomyces vinaceus. Next base: position 936,919 of record NZ_CP023692.1, on the reverse strand, counting down.
CGTCCGCTGCGAGCCGGCCGAGGCGGTGGCCGGAACCAGGGCCAGGGCCGCGACGGCGAGGCCGGCGACCCAGGGGGCGCGTGGGGAGATTCTCATGATGTGGGGGATACCTCTTCGCAGGCACCGCCCCCGCCATGGCAGTTGGCGGGGCATCAGGTGGCAGAGCAGAGGTTTACATTGTCATGTGCCTTACAGGTAAAATCCATGTGTCGGAAGGCCGGATTCTGCCCCCTGCGCCGACGGGGCCGAACGGGTGAGGTCCTCTTGGCAGATCGCCGCGGCGCGGGCACGGTGGCGGTGGCCCCGGACGGGGCCGCTCGGACGCGCACACCGTGAACACCCCCACCGGGAGCAGCCCATGGCAGTGAAGATCCTCATCGTGACCGGCGACGCGGCGGAATCGCTGGAGGTCCTCTATCCGTACCAGCGCCTGCGCGAGGAGGGGTACGAGGTGCACATCGCGGCGCCGGCGGTGAAGAAACTGCGGTTCGTGGTGCACGACTTCGAGGAGGGCTTCGACACCTACACCGAGAAGCCCGGCTACACCTGGCCCGCCGACCTGGCGTTCGCCGATGTGGTGACCGAGGAGTACGCGGCCGTGGTCGTCCCGGGCGGCCGGGCGCCCGAGTACCTGCGCAACGACCCCGAGGTGCGGCGGATCCTGGCCGCCTTCACCGGCGCCGACAAGCCGGTCGCCCAGATCTGCCACGGCCCGCTGATCACGGCGGCGAGCGGCGGGCTGGACGGCCGCCGGGTGACCGCGTACCCGGCGCTGGAACCCGACATGAAGGCCGCGGGGGCCGCGTACGAGGACTCCGAGGCGGTGGTCGACGGCACCCTGGTCTCGGCGCGCGCCTGGCCCGACCACTCCGCCTGGATGCGGGAGTTCCTGAAGGTGCTGCGCGCCAAGGCCCCGCTGGCCTGACGTACGGGGCGGCCCTACCCGGCCGGGGCGGTCTCCGGCTCCGACCGGTCGGAGCCGGAGACCGCCCCGGCGACCGTCAGCCGGAGGCGGCCCCGGCGGTCGTCAGCTGCCCGTCGTGATCTGCGGGGCCGGCTCGTTCCTGTAGTTGGCCGGGCCGAAGTTCTTCTTCACCGCCGCCTCCCAGGAGCCGTCCTGGACCATCTTCTTCAGAGCGGCGTTGATCTTGCTCTGAAGGTCCTTGTTGCCCTTCTTGACGCCGATGCCGTAGTTCTCGTTGGACAGGCTCAGCCCGACCAGCTTGAACTTGCCGGTGTTGGCCTTCTGGGCGGCGTACCCGGCCAGGATGGAGTTGTCCGTGGTGAGGGCGTCGACCAGGCCGTCCTGCAGCGCGACGACGCACTCCGAGTACCCGTCGAGCTCCAGGACGCTCGCCTTGGGGGCGAGCTTCTCCTTGACGTTCTGGGCCGAGGTGGAGCCGGTGACCGAGCAGAGCTTCTTGTTGTTGAGGTCCTCGGCCTTGGTGATGGTGGTGTCGTCGGCGCGGACCAGCAGGTCCTGGTGCGCGAGGAAGTACGGCCCGGCGAAGTCGACCTTCTCCTTGCGCTTCTCGTTGATCGAGTAGCTGGCCGCGACGAACTTGACCTCGTTGTACTGGAGCAGCAGTTCGCGGTCGGAGCTGTCGACCTTCTTGAACTCGATCTGCTCCGGCTTGTAGCCCAGCTCCTTGGCGATGTACGTCGAGACGTCCACGTCGAAACCGGAGAAGATCCCGCCCTGCTCGCGCAGTCCCACGCCCGGCTGGTCGAATTTGATGCCGATCGCGAGGTTCCCCTGGGGGCCGCTGTCACCGCCACACCCGGAGGCGGTCAGGGCGAGGCCGACCACTGCGACCAAAGCACCGGCCTTGGGAACCTTCATGCTGCACTCTTTCCTAGGGGCCGCGGGATGCACTGCGGGGATCGCCGGCAGCGGGGGGAACCGCGGATTTGGTACGAAGCGTCAAGAAGATTCGAGACGCGTGTACCAGGGAAGCTAGGAAGACGTCCGGCGCGGTGTCACTGCAATTGAGCGAAACTTGAGGTAACGATCCGGCGCGGCCGACGTTTCTCCGTCGAATTGTGTGGCGAACGGGATAAAGGGGGCCGCGGCCCCGACGGCGAATTCGGCCGCTACTCAACGAAGAGGCTCGAAACACCCCAATCCGTACATTGTGCTTGCTCGCAGCCGTTCAAACTGGTGATCGAGTTCAGGCCTGCCGGTGGGTATGATCTCCGGCAGCAAGGCCGTAGCGCAGAGGTCGTCGCGCCCACGCATCGAGCTGGAGGACGTCGGTTCGAATCCGACCGGTCTTGCGTCTTCTTCCATGCTTTTTCCATGCCGTTGTGGACGCCGGGCACCGGCGAAGGACCGGTGGAGTGGTGATGACACAGCCGACACCCGTACGGTGCCCCGCGATCGAGCACCCCGACGTGCCGCTCGCCGACCCGGCCGGGCTCGCCCCGCTCCTCGCGCGGCTCGCCGCCGAGGCGGCCGTCGAGTCCGACGAGGCCTTCCCGGTCGGCACCCTGCGCGCCGACGGCCGCGTCGACCTGTGCAAGCAGGGCCTCGGACCGGCCGGCGCCGCCCGGGTGGCCGCCGTGGCCGCCGGCTCCGCCCACGCCCGCCACCTGCTCCTCGGCACCAACTCCATCGGCGACGAAGGAGCCCGTACGCTGGCCGGCGCCCTCACCGGCGGACACGGACTGCACACCCTCTACCTCGGGTGCAACCGCATCGGCCCGGACGGCGTGGCCGCACTCGCCGAAGCCCTCGCGGACGACACCGGCGTCAAGGCCCTGTGGCTCAAGCGCAATCCGGTCTTCGAGGACGGCGCACGCACCCTCGCCGCCCTGCTGCGCCGCAACCGGACCCTGCGCACCCTCGACCTGGTCAACACCGGCATCGGCATCGAGGGCGTACGCCTCCTCCTCGACGCCCTGCACACCCGCGAGACCCCGCTCGAACGCCTCTTCCTCGGCGGCAACGGCCTCACCGCCGAGGCCGCGCCGCTGCTCGCCGCCCTCGTCCGGGAAGCCGGAGTGCGCGAGCTGTACCTCCCGGCCAACCACCTCGGCGACGAGGGCACCGCGATCCTGGCCGCCGCAGCAGCGGCCGCCGACCCCGCCCGGCCGGTCCGCCTCGGCCTCGGCGGCAACGGCATCGGAGCCGCCGGAGCCCGCGCCCTCGCCGACGCCCTCGGCGGGATCGAAGCCCTCGACCTCGGCCGCGCCATGTCCGAGCGCAGCCTCGGCTCCGCCGGCAACGACACCGGCGACGAGGGTGCGTACGCGCTGGCCGCCGCGCTCCCCGGCAGCCCGCTGCGCCGCCTCGAACTGCGCCACACCGGGCTCACCGGGCGCGGTGCCAAGTGCCTGCTGGCCGCGGTGCCCGAGGACTCCCCGCTGGAGTACGTGGGCCTGGGCCCCGGACTGCCCCGCAAGGTGAAGCGGTCCTTCACCGCCCGGCTGCGGCCCGCCCGGGCCGCCCATCCCGACCTCGCGGCCATCACGAGCGTGTACCGGTGAGCCCGCGCCCCGAACTCGGCAAGCTGCCCGGAGGCTTCCGGACGGAGGACGGACCGGCCTGGCAGCGGATCCGCCGCTACGCCGTACCCGGCTGGATGATCGAGCGCGCCACCGCGCACCGGCTGGCGGGCGACTGGCAGGAGGCCTGTGCCGTCGCCGCGGTGGACGTCGCCTTCGACCTGCCCGGCCTCGCCGCCCGCCACGGAGCCCCCGTCGCGGAGGCGGTGGAGGAGGACCTGCGCCACCTGGCGCCGGACCTGGTGCGCTGGCACCTGCCCCGGGTCCTGGGCGGCCGTACGACCCTCGAACCCGACATACGGGTCCTGCTCGCCCGTTACGGTTCCGGCGCCGGGGCGCCCGTGCTCTCCGTCACCACCGGGCCAATGATCGAGGGACCGCAGCGGCTGCGGCTGGACTGCGCGCCGCTCCCCCCGCTCGGGCGCACGTACTCCTTCGTCCCGCGGCCGCGCCCCGAGGACTGGACGGCGGCCCGCGCCCTCTGGGACGCGCGGCACACTACTGAACTGCGCGAGCGCCTCGGCGGCGGTGCGGGCCGGCTGCCCTTCCTCGCCCCGGACGGGACCCCGCTCCCCCCGGACCGGCTGCCCACCCGCGATCCCGGCGCCGCCGACCCGGCCGGACAGGCCGAGTGGATCACCCTCCTGGACGTCCGCGACGAGAGCGCGGCGGCGTACGAAGCCGCGGGACTCGAACGAGACGGGACGACCCCGCGGCCGCTCCGCCGCGGGCGGCCGTTCGACCCGGAGGCCTTCCTGCGCGCGGCCGACATCGACCTGACCCGGCTGGCCTCCGAACTGCGACGCCTCGCGGCGACGGGGGCGGGCGAGCGGTGGCTGATCGGCTCGTCCTACCGCCACGCCCTGCTGGAGCCGGCCGGTCCGGATCCGGCCGGCCGCATCCGGGTCCGCGTCGTCGAGCGCGACGAGGCGAAGGGCGTGCCCCGGCTGCCGCGGTTCGTCTGGAAGCGGCAGCCCGACCTCGAACTCGTCCGCACCGGCCGCATCACCCCGCGCGAGCTGCACCCGCTGGTCAGCGCCGCCCTGTTCCCCGGTGCCGGTCCCGCCGACGGCCCGCCCGGCCCCGCCGAGGCGAAGCCCGTACGGGTGCGCTGCCGCGGTGAATGGCACCTGGTCCGCTCGCGGGGCGGCGTGCTGGACCTGCTCCCGCACAGCCGCGAGGAGCAGCAACGGGAGCGCGCCATGAGGGCGTTCGGCGGCGCGGTCCAGGGCTGCTTCGCCGTCCAGCAGATCTGGACCACCGGCGAGGGCCGGCTGCCCCGCGCCCTGCGGGCGCAGCGGCGGGAGCTGTTCCTGCGCGCCCAGCACGGGGACACCCCGGGGGTGCTCGCGCTGCTCGACGCCGGCACGGACCCCCGCGTCCGCGACGCCCGCGGGCGGACGCTGCTGCACGAACTGCACCTGCTCGACCACGAGGAACTGCTGCCCCGGCTGCTGGGTGCCGGCCTCGACCTGGAGGCCCGGAGCAAGGCGGGGCTCACCCCGCTCCAGGTCGCGGTCCAGTGCGGGGGCTCGGCCGAGCTGGTCCGGGCGTACCTGGAGGCCGGCAGCCGGATCGACGTCGTCGACGACGCGGAGCTGTCGCTCGCCCAGGTCGTGCGCCGTTACCGGCGCACCGACCTCGCCTTCCTGCGGGACCGGGTGGAGGGGGAGTTCCCCGGCATCGGGTCCGAGTGGTTCGACGAGCACATGGAAGAGCGCGAGGCCGAAGAAGAGGACGGGGAAGCATGAGCACCCAGCCGCAGCGCGGGGCGCGGCCACAGCCCTCGCGGGCCCTCGCGGCCGCCGACGCCCTGGGCGCCCGGCTCCGCGCCACCCGCACCGAACCCGCGACCAACCCCCAACTCGAAGCTCTGGCGCTGGCTGTGACGGCCAATCAGCCCGTGCTGCTGTGGGGCGAGCCGGGCATCGGCAAATCCGCCGGCATGCAGCAGCTCGCCACCGCCCTCGGCGTCGAGCTGGAGACCGTCATCGCCAGCGTCCACGAGCCCTCCGACTTCGCCGGGCTGCCCATCGTCGGCGACGACCCCGCCACCACCGGCGTGCCGATGGCCCCGCCCGACTGGGCGGTCCGCCTCGCCCGCACCGGCCACGGACTGCTGTTCTTCGACGAACTGTCCTCCGCCCCGCCCGCCGTGCAGGCGGCCCTGCTGCGCGTGGTCCTGGAGCGCCGGATCGGCAGCCTCGTCCTCCCCGAGTCCGTACGCATCGTCGCCGCGGCCAATCCGCCCTCCAGCGCGGCCGACGGCTGGCACCTCAGCCCGCCGCTGGCCAACCGCTTCGTCCACCTCGACTGGACCCACAGCCCCCGCACCGTGGCCCGCGGCCTGGCCGGCACCTGGCCCGAGGTGGCCATCCCGGCCGTGGACCCGGCCCGCGCCTCCGGGGCCGTCGCCCGGGCCCGCGGTGTGATCTCCGGCTTCCTGACCGCCCGGCCGGGCCTGGTCCACCACATGCCGAACGAGGCCGAGGGGCGCGGCCGCGCCTGGCCCTCCCCGCGCACCTGGGAGATGGCGCTGCGGCTGCTGGCCACCGGGTACGCCTGCGGCGCCGGCCGGGAGGCCCTGGCCGCGGCCCTCACCGGGGCCGTCGGGGACGCCGCCGGGATCGAGCTGCTCTCGTACGTGGAACACCTCGACCTGCCCGACCCGGACCGGGTGCTCGCCGATCCGGACGCCTTCGCGCTGCCCGAACGCGGCGACCGGCAGCTGGCCTTCCTCATCGCGGTGGTCGCAGCCGTCCAGGGCGAGCTCACCCGGCCCCGCTGGGAGGCGGGCTGGGCGGTCCTGGCCAAGGCGGTCGACGCGGGCGTGCCGGACGTGGCCGCGAGGGCTGCCACCGACCTGGCCGCCATGCGCGACCTGGACTGGCCGGTGCCCGCCGGGATCGACGCGTTCGTCGAACTGCTCCAGCTCTCCGGCGCCCTGCCGGGCGGCGGCTGACGGGCCCGTGGCGCTGCCCGCGGACCACGCGTCCGCCGACGGCCCGCCGGCGGACAGTGGGCGCCTGGACCGGGCCAAGCTGCTGGCCGCCCGGTACAAGGCGGCCGAGACCCGGCCGTACCTCGCCTCGGCGCTGTACGCGCTCACCGTGGTCCCCTCGGCCGGGGTCCCCACGATGGGCGTGGACCGGCACTGGCGGTGCTACGTCTCGCCCGCCTTCGTCGACGCGACGCCCGTCGCGGAACTGGCCGGGGTGTGGATCCACGAGGTGGCCCACCTGCTGCGCGACCACCACGCCCGCGCCGACCGGCTCCCGGCCGCCGACCAGCGCGACCGGGTCCGCGTCAATACCGCCCAGGACTGCGAGATCAACGACGACCTGATCGCCGACGGGCTCGCGCTGCCCGAGGGCCGGATGGAGCCCCGGCTCTTCGGCCTCACCACGGGCGGGATGTTCGAGACGTACCTGCCCGCGATCCCGGCCACCCCGCCGCACGCCCCGGACTGCGGCTCGGGTGCCCACGGCACACCGATGCCGTGGGAGCTGGGGGAGGGCGCCGGGCCCGCCCGGATCGGCCCGGTCGAGGCGGAGGCGCTGCGCCGGCAGACCGCCCAGGCCATGCGCTCCCACCAGCGCACCCGCGGCCGGCTCCCGGCCGGCTGGCAGCGCTGGGCGCAGGAGCTGCTGGAACCCACCGTCGACTGGCGCCGCGCGCTGTCCGGGGCGGTCCGGGAGGCCGCCGCGTGGGCGGGCGGGGCCCTGGACTACACCTACCGCCGCCCGTCGCGCCGTACTCCGGCCCTCGGCGGCCGGGTGGTGCTGCCCAGCCTGCGACGGCCGCTGCCGCGCGTGGCGATCGTCGTCGACACCTCGGGGTCGATGGGCGAGGACGACCTCGCCGCCGCGCTCGGCGAGGTCACCGGCGTGCTGCGGGAAGTGGGGGTCCGGGGCAACCGGGTGGCCGTACTGGCCTGCGACGCGGACGTCCACGCGGTGTCCCGGGTGACCAGCGCGGAGCAGGTGACCCTGGCCGGGGGCGGCGGCACGGACATGCGCGTCGGCATCCGCGCCGCGCTGGCGGCCGCGGAGCGGCCGAACATCGTCGTCGTCCTGACCGACGGGTACACGCCGTGGCCGGGCGAGGTCCCCTCCTGCCGGCTGATCGCCGCGCTGATCGGGCCCGAGGCGCCGCAGCCGCCGGGCTGGGTGGAGACCGTACGCGTGGCGCCGAAGTCCTAAAGAGGCCCGTATCCGGCTCAACTGGCCGAAAACGCATGGTAGTCCGGACCGCAGGGAACGGCGCATGACAGCATGGCCGGGCAACACCCGTTGAGCGGAGGGGGAGTTCGGTGAGCACGTCCACGACCGGAGTACGCAAGGGCCTGGCCAAGGTGGAGATCGCACTGCGGTGGGATCCGAGCCCCGCCGGCACGCCCGCCCACGACCTGGACATCATCGCGGCGGTGTTCGGCGCCGCGGACCCCCACGGGGAGCCCGTCTACCTCGTGCACTTCGGCAGCCGTTCCCCCGACGGCACCATCACCTTGAACCGCGACAGCCACACCGGTCAGGGCTTCGGCTTCGACGAGGTGATGACCCTCGAACTCGACCGGATGGCAACCGCGTTGGGCCGGGTCGTGGTGGGAGTGGTCATCCAGGACACCGGACAGCGGGGCGCCCGTACGAAGACCTTCGCGGCCATAGGGGGTACGGGGGTCCGGATCCGGGAGGGTTACACCGACCTCGCGGTGACCGACTTCGCGGCGGTCCCGGCCGCCACGGCGGCCACGATCGCGGAGTTCACGCGGGACGGTGCGGGGGCCTGGTCGCTGGACGCCGCCGTACGCGGCTTCGACGCCGATCCGGAGGAGTTCGCCCGGGCGATGGGCGCGCCGCGATCCTGAACGCGTGGCCCTGGGTTTTATGGAGCCGCACAGACCGGGCGGTGGTCACTCCCTCGAGTGAGTGACCACCGCCCTGTCCGGGTGGCGCGCTGCCGCCGTCCCCACGAGGCAGCGCGGGCGGGTCGCCAGTCGGTCATCGGTGACGGCGGCCCACCGGTTCAGGGGGTCCGGTCGGGGTCCCGGTCCGGTGCGGGCGCGGGGGCCGGTGCCAGGCCCAGGGCGGGCAGCAGGGCCGCGTCGACGAACCGGACCAGGTAGTCGGCGTCCGCGTACCGCCCCTCCAGTACCGGCCGGATGCGCATGACACCCATCAGCTGCGCCGGAAGGAACTCCGTGGCCGGATGGCCCGCCGCGATCTCGCCGCGGGCCACGGCCCGGGCCACCATCGCGTCGAACGCGGCCAGTTCCGGCTCGACCAGCGCCTCGCGCAGCGCCGCCTGCAACTCCTCGTCGCTGAGCACGGCGTGCCCGAGGGCCTGGGTGAGCCGGGTGTCGCGTCCCGAGCTGCCGGCCGCGATCCGGGCCGCCTCGCGCAGGTCCCCGGCGAGCGTGCCCGTGTCCACCGCGGCCAGCGTGCCCTGCCGGTTCGCGCGCAGGGCCGCCGCGACCAGCTGGGGCTTGGTCTTCCACTGCCGGTAGAGCGTGGACTTCCCGCAGCAGGCCCGGGCGGCGACGCCCTCCATGGTCAGCGCCTCGTACCCGTGCTCGCGCAGCTGGTCCAGGACGGCGTCGTAGAACTCCTGCACCCGTTCCGGGGTGATCTTGGAGCGGCGCGCGGCGGGCGCTGTCGACGTCATGGTGAGCGGCTCTCCTCGGGGGCTCCGCAGCTGATGTATCCGTGAGGAAAGTGTACGGGAACGCGAGCGTATCGGTACACCCGCGTATCGATACGCGAATGTATCGATACACTGGCGTGTCGATGTCCGCGTACAGGGCGGCGCGCGAGCACAGAGAAGGAAGCGGGGGAAATGAGCTCCCACACCACACCGGACGGGCCGGCCGGCGGCCCGGCAGCCGGGCCGAGGCGCCGACTCATACGCGAGCTGCTGCTCGTCGCGGGCCTGTTCGCCGTCTACAAGGCCGGCCGGATGCTCTCCACGGACCGCACCGACGAGGCGCTGCGCAACGCCGGCCGGATCTGGGACGCCGAGCGCACCCTGCACCTGCCGGGCGAGGGCGCGATCCAGCGGCTGCTCCTGCACGGGGACGCCCTCGTGCACACGGCGAACACCTACTACGCGGCCGTGCACTTCCCGGCGACCGTCCTCTTCCTGGTCTGGCTGTACGTGCGCAGGCCGGGCCACTACCTGTGGGCCCGGCGGGTACTGGCCGTGCTGACCGGCGCCGCCCTCGTGCTGCACCTCACCTTCCCGCTCGCGCCGCCGCGGATGCTCGGCGCCGCGCACCTCGTGGACACCGCACAGGTCTACGGGCCCTCCGTGTACCGGGCCGCCCCCGCCACCGACACCATGGCCAACCAGTTCGCCGCGATGCCCTCACTGCACTTCGGCTGGGCGCTGATGCTGGCGCTCGGCATGATCGCCGCCACCCGGTCCCGGTGGCGCGTGCTGTGGCTGCTGCACCCGCTGGTGACGCTGCTCGTCGTCGTCGGGACCGCCAACCACTACTGGCTCGACGCGATCGTCGCCACCGTGCTGCTCGGCGGGGCCCTGCTGGTGGTGCCGCGTCCGCGGGTCCGCGCCGGGTCGCTGGCCGTCGTACGGCACCTGCCGCGCCCGCAGCGGGCCGCCGGGCCCCTGACGCCGGCGGCGGTTCGGGAGCCCTCGGCAGAGAGCGTGGGGGCCGGCCGGTGAACGCCACGCTCCTCGCGGTCCTGCTCTGCCTCGCCTCGGCCGTCGCGTACGCGGCCGCCGCCGTGGCCCAGGAGCGGCTCGCCCGCGCCGCCGTGGCCCGCAGTGCCGGAGCCCTGCTCGGCAACGGCGCCTGGTGGTGGTCGGCCGGTCTCAACGCCGGCGCCGCGCTGCTGCACGCGGCCGCCCTGCGCTACGGGCCGCTGACCCTGGTCCAGCCGCTCGGCGCCCTCACCCTCGTCGCGGCCGTCCCGCTGGGCGCCCACGGGGCCGGCCGCCGGGTCGCGGCCACCGAATGGCGGGGCACCCTGGCCACCGTCGTCGGGCTCGGCCTCCTGCTGCTTCCGGCCTCGGGACCGGCCCCCGACGACACGCTCACCCTGGCGGAGGCGCTGGCGGTGTCCGGGGCCACGCTCGCCGTGATCACGCTGCTGACCGTACGCCGGGACGTGCGCTCCGGGCTGCGGCACGCCACGGCCTCCGGGCTGGCCTCGGCCGTGGCCTCCGCCCTCACCCAGACGGTGGCCGTCGCGGGCGGGCGCGGAGGGGCCCTGCTGAGCGTGCGGGTCGTCGCCGTCGCCCTGCTCGTGGTGGTGTTCGCGGTCGGCGGGATGCTGCTGTCGCAGCGGGCCTACCGGGGCGGCCTCGGGGCGCCGCTCGCCGTGGTGAACCTGGCCAACCCGCTGGCCGCGGCCGCCATCGGCATGATCCTGCTCGGCGAACGCCTCCAGGGCGGAGCGGTGGGACTCCTGCTCGCCGTGGCCGGCGCGCTCGCGGCGGCGCGCGGGGTGCTGCTGCTCACGCGGACGGCACCGAGCGCGGCGCCCGCCCCGGCCGCCGGCGCCGCGGTGTCCGTACCCGTGACCGCGCCCGCGCCCGCGCCTGTCAGCCCCGCACCGGCGACCCCCGCACCTGCGACCCCCGCAGCGCCGGCCGCCGTGCCGGCCGGCCGGGTCGCGGTGTGAGGGGACAGAGAACCGTTTCACCGGTGTGCGCGTCCTCCCTGTCGAGAACGCGAACACCGACGTACGAACGAAGCGGAGTGAACGACCATGGGGATCGTCAGCTGGATCGTCCTGGGGCTGCTGGCCGGGATCATAGCCAAGGTCCTGCTTCCCGGCCGTGACCCCGGCGGGCTGATCGGCACCACGTTCATCGGCATCGCCGGAGCCTTCATCGGCGGCTGGCTCTCCGCGAAGTTCCTGGACAAGCCGATCGGCCACGACTTCTACGACCCCGCCACCTGGGGATCCGCCATCGCGGGCTCGCTGGTGCTGCTCATCGGCTACCGCATCCTGTTCGGCAACTCCCGCGACTGAGCGCCGCCAAGGCCACCGGTTAGGCTCGGGCCCCACGGCGCGACGTACGAGCTGCGAGGAGTTCCGAGTCCCATGAGCGTCACCCCTGTCACTCCCGTCACCCCCGTTCCCACCAGCGATCTGTACGACGAGCACGGCGAGGCGCTGGCCATCTGCACCACGCCCTTCCGCCAGTTCGGCGGCCGCCGGCTGTTCGCGGGCCCGGTGCGGACCCTCAGCTGCCACGAGGACAACGCACTGCTGCGCGAGCTGGTCAACACGCCGGGCGGGGGCGCCGTCCTCGTCGTGGACGGCGGCGGCTCCCTGCGCACCGCGCTCACCGGCGACCTCATCGCCGGAGCGGCGCAGCGCAACGGCTGGGCGGGCCTGATCATCAGCGGCGCCGTCCGCGACAGCGTGGCCCTCGGCGGACTCGACCTCGGCATCAAGGCACTGGGCACCGTCCCGCGCAAGAGCGGCAAGACGGGCGCGGGCACGGTGGACGATCCGGTCACCATCGGTGGCGTGACGTTCCGCCCGGGGGACACGGTCCACGCGGACGACGACGGCACCGTCGTACTCCCCGCCGCCTGACCCGGCCGGGGGCGAGATCCGGCCAGGGGCGGGCCACAGCCTCTGGTGCCGCCGCCGCGGGGCGGGATTCACTGCGGGCCCATGACACGACACAGGATCACGGGCCTGCTCGGCGCGCTCGCGCTCGCGGCGGCCACCCTGGCCGGCGCCGCGCAACCCGCGGCCGCCGCCCGCCCGGCCGCGGACGACAGCGGGGTCCACGCCTTTGCCGCCGGGCCCTCGGCCGAACCGCCCGCCGAGTTCGGAACGGACTGGCACGACCCCCTCACCGCCGCCCCGCCCGTCACGCGCCCCGCGACCCGGTCCTGCGAGGTGACCGTCGCCGAGGCCCGGTTCCGCGACTACACCCCGTACACCGGGACCTACGCACCCCCGGCCGCGTGCGGCGGGACCTGGGCCAAGGTCGTCCTGCGCCTCGACGGCAAGGTCAAGGGCCGCCAGTACGACCGCCTCGGCCACCTCTCCCTCGGCGGCGTCGAGATCCTGCGCACCTCCACCCCCGAGCCCTCCCCGGACGGCATCACCTGGTCCGTCGAGAAGGACGTCACCCGCTACCGGGACACGCTGAGCAGGCCGCAGCCCGTCGAGATGCTGATCGGCAACTTCGTCGACGACACCTACACCGGCGTCATCGACGTCAAGGCCACCCTCACCTTCTACGCCGCCGACCGGGACCGGCACGACCCCGCCCCCGACACCCCCGACCGCGTCCTCCCGCTCACCACCCCCACCGTCACCACCCCGCGCAACACCGAGCGGCTCCTCGCCGAGGTGTACGCCACCGGCTCCGGCGGCGGCTGCGAGGAGTACTGGTACATGACCACCCCCGACGCCGCCCCGTACTCCTGCAAGGCCTCCGACGGCCCCTACCGCGAGGTCCGGATCTCCGTCGACGGACAGCTCGCCGGCATCGCCGCCCCCTTCCCGACCGTGTGGACCGGCGGCTGGTCCAACCCCTTCCTCTGGTACGTCACCCCCGCGCCCCGCGCCTTCGACGTCCAGCCGATCGTCTACGACCTCACCCCGTACGCCGCACTGCTCAACGACGGCCGCCCGCACCGGATCGAGGTCGCGGTCGCCGGCGTCCCGGCCGGGCAGAGCGGCTGGAGCACCCCGGCCAACCTCCTCCTGTGGCAGGACGAGGGCCGCGCCGTCGTCACCGGCTCCCTCACCCGCCACGAGGAGGGCGATCCGGCCAACTCCAGCCGCTGGACGCCCGCCACCCCGGGCGGGCAGCACCGCCTCGACACCGAGGGCGGCCACCGGCTCACCGTCGCGGGCCGGCTCGACACCTCCCACGGCCGGGTCACCACCACCGTCACCCGCGCCGTCCACCACACGTCCGCGCACCGCTGGACGGAGGGCGAGAACCAGGACGCGCTGACCGCCACCTGGACCGACGAGGAGAGCGTCACCCGCGGCCCCGCCACCGTCCGCACCGCGCGCACGTACACGATGGACGGCGAGACCACCCTCGGCGCCGGGGACCGGCTGCGCACCGTCATCTCGCTCGGCGACCGAGCCGAGACGAGCACCCGGCGCGGCGGCCGCACCGTGGACCGGACCTGGCTCGACGACCGGTACACGGGCGACGCGAGCTACACGGCGAACGTCCCGCGCGAGCAGCGGCACGCGGTCGGCACCAGCACCGAGCGCTACCAGGTGTACGGGTCGCAGACCGGACGCGGCTGCTACGACCGCACGCTGACCACCGCGCAGGGAACGGTGACGGCGGACCGCCGACGCTGCTGACACCGCCTGCCCTTACGATGACCGGCCATGGACATGAGTGAGGCCGCGAGACAGCTGGTCGACGGCCGATTCGAACTGATCGCGCCGTTGGGCGCAGGCGGCATGGGCACGGTGTGGCGCGCCCGCGACATCGCACTCCACCGCGACGTCGCGCTGAAAGAGGTGCGCCCGCCGGACCCGGCGACCGCCGCCGCCCAGCCCGGACTCACCGAACAGCTGCGCGAGCGCGCCATCCGCGAGGCCCGCGCGCTCGCCCGGCTGGCGCACCCCCACGTGGTGACGATCCACCACATCGTCGAGCCCGCCGCCGGCACGGACGGGCATCCGTGGATCGTCATGGAGCTGGTCAAGGGCGGCTCCCTGCACGACAGGCTGGAGTCGGGGCCGATGCCCGTCGCCGACGCGCTGCGGCTCGGCCTCGACGTGCTGTCCGCGCTGCGCGCCGCCCACGCCGAAGGGGTCCTCCACCGTGACGTGAAGCCGGCCAACGTGCTGCTGCGCCCCGACGGCTCGGCCGTCCTCACGGACTTCGGCATCGCGGCCCTGCACGACTCGACCGCCCTCACCTCCACCGGCGTGCTCATCGGCTCGCCGGAGTACATCGCCCCGGAGCGGGCCCGCGGCGAGGAGGGGCTGGCCGCCTCCGACCTGTGGTCGCTCGGCATGCTGCTCTACGTGGCCGCGGAGGGGGTCCATCCGCTGCGCCGGGCCACCACCCTGGCCACCGTCGTCGCCGTCCTCGACGAGCCGATCCCCGCCCCGGTGCGCTCCGGCCCGCTGGGGCCCGTACTGGAACGGCTGCTCGTACGGGACCTGTCCGTACGGCCCGACGCGGCGCAGCTGGAACAACTGCTCCGGGACGCGAGCGCCGCCCTGGCCGGCGGCGCCCCGTCGGCCCCGGGCGCGGCCCCCGCGCCGACGGTCCTCGGCCAGTACGGCCCGCCGAGCCCGCAGCCGGGGACCGGCGCCGGCCCCGGCCAGAGCCGGCCCGCGCAGTCGCAGATCCCGCAGCCCTACGCGCCGTCGGCGCCGTTCACCCCCGGGGGCGGCTCCCCGTACTCGGTCACCGCTCCCGTCCCGGCGACGCGGACCCCGCGCCGCCGCCCGGCGCTGCTCGCCGCCCTCGTCGCGCTGGTCCTGGCCGTCGGCGTGATCGGCTTCGTCAAGTGGTTCCCCGGCGACTTCGGCGACCAGGGCGGCGGCGAGGCCAAGGGCTCGGGCGCCGCCGCGAGCACCGGCGCCTCCACCCCCCGCCCGCAGCAGAGCCCGCCCAAGTCGGTCGGCAGCCAGGTCACCGCCCCCAAGGGCAGCCTGCTCACCCCCGCCAACGTGCGGACCGCGATCGAGGCCCTGAAGCAGAAGACGGGCACCACCCAGTTCGTGGAGATGAACATCTACGAGGAGTACGTCCTCGCGTCCATCCCCACCGCCCCCGGCGCCAAGACCTACGACCGCTACCAGTACCGCGACGGCGAGGCGAAGCGCACCGGCCCCGGCAGCACCATCAAGGCCGACGAACCGCTGATCGACATGGCGACCGTCAACTGGGACGCCCTGCCCGGCCTCCTCGACACGGCCAAGCAGGAACTCGGCGTGGCCAACCCCACCTCCCGCTACGTCATCGTCGAGCCCTGGCTCCTCGACGGCACCCCGTCCATGCGGCCCTACCTCACCGACGAGTACGGGCAGGGCGGGTACGTCTACGCCGACACCCAGGGCAAGGTGAAGAAGGTCTACCGCTCCTGACATCGTGTGTCCGTACGGCCTTCACGGTTCTGTTCGAGGAGCGACCCCACCATGCCCAGCTGGCGCACCACCCTCACGGCGGCCGGAATCACCGACCCCCGGCTGCGCGAGGACTACACGCACGTCGCCCGCCGGGTGCTGCGCCGCGAGCCGGCCCCGTACGTGACGCTGCGCCTGCTCGCCGCGCCGCCGCTGGTGCCCTGGATGACGGCGGGGGTGGCCTTCATGAACCTCGTCGACGACGTGGCCGAGACCGGCACCGCGCAGGAACGCTCCGCCGGTCTGGCCGCGCTCACCGGGCAGGTGGAGACGGCCCTGCGGACCGGCGACGGCCCCGACCCGCTGATCCGCGCGTACGCCCATGCCGTCGCCGCCCGCGCACTGCCCGCGCACTGGATCTCGCGGTTCCTGGAGGGCGCCGCCACCGCCGAGGCGGGCTTCGACGGCTTCGCCACCGAGGAGGACTTCCAGGGCTACCTCGACGCCTACGCCTGGCCCGGGGTGCTCGTCTTCACCGGCCTCCAGTACCAAGGAGGCCCCGACGAAGAACAGGCCGCCGGATGGCGGCGGTTCGTGGACGCCGCCCAGCGGGTCGACTTCCTCGCCGACCTCGCCGGAGACCTCGCCGACGGCCGGCTGTGCCTGCCGCGCGCCCGCCTCGCCGGGCACGGCGTCACCCGGGCCGACCTCGAACAGGCCCGCGACACCCCGGCCGTACGCGCGCTCCTCGCCGACGAGACACGGCGCGCCCGCGGCGCCCTGGAGGCGACCGAAGGCATCCTCGACCTCGTCGAGCCGGGGTTGCGCCCCGTGATCGAGGCGATGACGGAGCTGATGGGACACCAACTCGCCGCCGTGGAGCGGGCCGGGGTCCAGGCGCTGCGCAAGGACGTCGGCTACGGCCTGGCGGCCCCCGTACGGACCCTGCTGCGCGCCCGCGCGGGCCGGTCCCGGCTCCGGCCGGTCGGGTAGCGGCCCGCTCCGCGCCGCGGGCCGGGACATTTGTACCGGCGGGGTCCGTACATGCGGATCTGCCGGGGGAGCGGCCCCGGTTCGTAGCGTGGTGGGCATGACGCAGACGACACGGACGGCCCCGGCGACACGGGCCGCGCAGCCACCGCACGAAGAGCCCGCGATCCGCTTCCGGCACGCGGCCAAGTCCTTCGGAGCCGTCCGCGCCGTCGCCGGGATCGACCTCGACGTCAGGCGCGGCGAGACGGTCGCCCTGCTCGGCCGCAACGGCGCCGGCAAGTCCACCGCCATCAGCCTGCTGCTCGGCCTGGACGAGCCCGACGCGGGCAGCGTACGGCTCTTCGGCGAGAGTCCCGACCGGGCGGTCCGGGCCGGCCGGATCGGCGCCATGCTCCAGGAGGGGCGCGCCGTACCGCGGATCACCGTGCGCGAGCTCATCGGATTCGTGGCCCGCACCTACCCCGCCCCGATGCCCGTCGCCGAGGCGCTGGAGCTCGCCGGGCTCACCGAGCTCGCCGGCCGCCGTATCGACCGGCTCTCCGGCGGCCAGGCCCAGCGCGTGCGCTTCGCCGTCGCCCTCGCCGGGAACCCGGAGCTCATCGTGCTCGACGAACCCACCGCGGCCCTCGACGTGGAGGCCCGCCGCGCCTTCTGGGAGTCCATGCGCGGCTACGCCCGGCGCGGCAACACCGTCCTGTTCTCCACGCACTACCTGGAGGAGGCCGACGCCCACGCCGACCGCATCGTCGTCCTCGACGCCGGCCGGATCGTCGCCGACGGCACCGGGGAGCAGCTGCGCCGGGCCGCCGGCGGCTCGCTGGTCTCCGTGGACCTGGCCGGGCGCCCCACCGAGGGGCTCGGTGAACTGCCCGGTGTGGTCTGCGTGGAGGTACGGGGGGACCGCGCGCGGCTGCGTACGGAGGACCCGGACGCGACCGTCGTCGCCCTGGCCGGCCTCGGCGCGGTCCGCGGGATCGAGGTCACCGCGCCCTCGCTGGACGACGCGTTCCTCGCCCTCACCGGCAGCCGCACCGGCACCGGCAGCCACGTCGACACCGGCAGCCACATCGGCGCCGGCACCGACACTGACACCCACGCCGACACCCTCTCCGCGGGGAGCGCCCGATGATCACCGCCTACGTCCGTCTGGAAGTCCGCCGGACCCTGCGCGACACCTCCTTCGTCGTCTTCGGCATCGGCATGCCGGTGCTGATGTACCTGCTCTTCACCAACATCGGCGGCGACGCCGACACCGGCGGCTGGAAGACCGCCTCCATGGTGGCGATGGCCGCCTACGGGGCACTCGGCGCGGCCCTGGGGACCGGGACCGGCGTCGCCGAGGACAAGGGCATCGGCTGGCTGCGACAGCTGCGGGTCACACCGATGACCCCGCGCCAGGTCGTGATCGGCCGGGCGCTGACCGGGTCGGTGACCGTGCTGCCCGCCGTCGCCGCCGTGCTGGCGGCCGGCGCGTTCGTCAACGGGATCCGGCTGGAGGCCTGGCAGTGGGCCGCGATCGCCCTCGTCCTGTGGTTCGGCGCGCTCCCGTTCACCCTGCTCGGCATCGGCAACGGCTACCGGCTCACCGCCCAGACCACCGGTGTGGTCAACGTCGGGTGCAGCCTCGCGCTCTCCATCGTCGGCGGGCTGTGGTTCCCGACCGAGCTGTTCCCGCACTGGCTGCGCTCCCTGTCCGATCTCACCCCGACGCGCCGCTTCGCGGAGATCGGCCAGTCCCTCGCGGCGGGCTCCGCCCCCGGGCCGGCCGCGGTCGCCGTGCTCGCCGTATGGGCCCTGCTGTTCGGCACGTACGCGGTGCTCTCGTACCGTCGGTCCGCGAGGACGGTGTAACGCGTGGAGCGGGGAACGGGCATGAAGATGCGGGACAGGCGCAGGCAGAAGGAGGCGTGGAAGGCCGACTGGGCGGTCCGCAAGGCCGAATGGCGGGCGCGGGAGAAGCGGCGCAAGGCCTGCGGCGAGTCGCCCGACTACGGACGCGGCCCGATGGGGCCCCCGAACGCCTTCACCCTGCTGCCGTGGCTGCTGCTGGGCATGGGGGCCATCTCCAACGTCATCAAGGGGGAGACCCCCAACCCCTGGATCGGCGCGCTCGGCCTGCTGGTCTTCAACTCCCTCTACATCACCCTGGTGTTCCGCGCCTTCGACCGGCGGGCCCGCGAGGCCGCGAGCACCCGCTGGTGCCTGGCCGCCCTCGGTGCGGTCACCTGCGCCCTCGCCCTCGCATACGGGGGCAACTGGCTGCTGTTCTTCCCGCTGTGGGGCCTGGCCACCGGCGCGGTGGTCCGGGGCCGCACGCTGGGCCCGGTGATGTTCGTGGTCACCGGCCTCGCCGGGGCGATCGCGGGACTGGACGAGGGCTGGGACACCCTCGGCATCGCCTACGGGACCCTCGTGTCCGGCATGGTCACCGCGGCCATCCTCGCCCTGTCCGAGACGGTCAAGGAGCTGCGCGAGACGCGGCAGGAGCTCGCCCGGGCCGCCGTGGACCAGGAGCGGCTGCGCTTCTCCCGCGATCTGCACGACCTGCTCGGCCACACCCTGTCGGTGATCGTCGTGAAATCGGAGGCGGCCCGCCGGATCGCCCCCCGCGACATGGACGCGGCCCTCGGACAGATCGCCGACATCGAGGCGGTCGGCCGGCAGGCGCTCACCGAGATCCGGGAGGCCGTCACCGGCTACCGCGAAACGAGCCTCGCCGCCGAGCTCGACCGGGCCCGCGGGGCGCTGACCGCCGCCGGGATCGAGCCCGTCGTACGGCAGTCCGGGCCCCCGCTGGCCCCGCAGGCGGCGGCGCTGCTGGGCTGGGTGGTGCGCGAGGCCGCCACCAACGCCATCCGGCACAGCGGCGCGACCAGCTGCGAGATCGAGGTGCGGAGCACGAGGGAGCGGGTCCGACTGGTGATCACCGACAACGGGGGCGGCGTAGGCTCGACCCTGCCCGGCAGCGGACTGACCGGCCTCACGGAACGGCTCGCCGCGGCGGGCGGCACCCTGGCCGGCGGTCCGGTCCCCGGGCCGGGGCGGGGGTTCCGGGTCACGGCCGAGCTCCCGGTGGAGAACCCGGAGACCGCGGAGAACGAGGAGAGTTGATGATCAAGGTCCTGCTCGCGGAGGACCAGGGCATGATGCGCGGCGCGCTGGCCCTGCTGCTCGGGCTGGAGGAGGACATCGAGGTCGTGGCGCAGGTCGGCGCCGGGGACGAGATCGTGCCCGCCGCGACCCTGGCGCGGCCGGACGTGGCCCTGCTCGACATCGAACTCCCGGGCCGCAGCGGCCTCGACGCGGCCGCCGAGCTGCGCACCCGCGTTCCGGACTGCCGGGTGCTGATCCTGACCACCTTCGGCCGCCCCGGCTACCTGCGCCGGGCGATGGAGGCGGGGGCCGCCGGGTTCCTGGTCAAGGACGGGCCGGTGGAGGAGCTGGCCGCCGCGATCCGCCGGGTGCTCGCGGGGGAGACCGTGATCGACCCCGCGCTCGCCGCGGCCGCGCTCAGCGCCGGACCGAGTCCGCTGACCGCGCGCGAGACGGACGTGCTGAACGCGGCGGTCGACGGGGCGACCGTGGCCGACATCGCGGCCCGGGTCCATCTGTCGGAGTCGACGGTACGGAACTACCTGTCCTCGGCCATCGGCAAGACGGGCACCCGCAACCGCATGGAAGCCGTCCGCGCGGCCCGCCGACAGGGCTGGCTCTAGGGAGTGTCCGGGGCCGGCCGTGGGCCGGCCCTGCGGGGTTCCTAGTAGGCGCCGTTGACGTTGTCGATCGAGCCGTAGCGGGCCGCCGCGTAGTTGCAGGCGGCCGTGATGTTGGCGACCGGGTCGTACGAGTCGAGGGAGGTGCCCGGCACGTGGTACGCGCGGAAGGTCGGGTCGATGACCTGGAGCAGGCCCTTGGAGGGAATGCCCGCCGCGGCGTTGGAGTCCCAGTTGTTGATGGCCAGCGGGTTGCCCGAGGACTCCCGCATCACATTGCGGTGAATTCCGTTGTAGCTGCCGGGGATTCCGTGCCGGGCCATGATGTCCAGGGACTGCCGGATCCAGCCGTCGAGGTTGTTCGCGTAGGTGGTGGCGGGCTTGACCGCCGCGGCGGCCGCCTTCACCCCGGTCGCCTTCGCCGCGGCAGCCTTCGCCGCCGCGCCGATGCTCAGCTTGAGCCCGGGCCGGATGATCGAGGGATCGGACCCGATGGCGCTCCGGTTGGCCTCGTAGAGGGCCTGCCAGCCACCGTTCACCGCGTGCTCGGCGGCGATCTTCGAAAGGGTGTCGCCCACGGTCACGGAATAGGTCAGCGGCAGCGCCGCCTTTTCCACGGCCGGCTTCGCGGCGGCCAGGGTGACGGTCTTCGCGGCGGGCGCCGCGGCCGGCTGCGTGACGGCCGCGCCGGCCGTGGTCGCGCTGATCAGCGGCAGGGCGAGGGCGGCGCCGCCGGTACCGGCGAAGGCCAGCTTGCGGGCGATCGGGCGCTGCTTCGGCCGACGGTGCTTACCGGGTCCGGGCATGGCGGAATTCCTCACGTGGGGGTGCGGGGGATCCCTGGCGGCCGCCGGTTTCGGCAGCTGCCCGCTGGGAATGACGTGAAGGTAAGCGAGTGCGCCGGGCGGGAACAAGGCACGAATTCCCCCGGATGATCGACTTGCCGGTTTCCGGGTGGGAGACGACCTTGGAGCCGCCTTCCCGGGAATGGCGAAATTCCTTTCCGGGAAAAGGGAATCGCCCGTTGCCGAATTAATGATGTTGCTCCGGTTTGAGTGACTCACATCACGGGCTCCGGAGCCCTTTCCAGGAAACGGACAAGTCGCCCGTACACCTGCCTGATTCGGGCATCTCGCCCGTTATTTGCGAACCGCCCACAGGGGGTGCTTCCCGGCACATCCGCCGCCGTGCCGGACGTGCTGGAGGGGTCAGCCCGGTTGCCCGACCTCCGCTAGCCGTTCCAACGCCACCGACACCGCCGCCCCGCCCGCCGGCAGCAGCGGGAGCCGTACGTCCGGCGTCGGGATCCGGCCCCGGGCGTACAGCACGCCCTTGACCACCGCCGGATTCGGCTCGGCGAAAAGGGCCGCCGAGAGCCGGGCCAGGCCGTGCCCCAGGGACCGCGCCCGCGCCACGTCCCCGTCCCGCCAGGCCGCCGCCAGCTCCGCGAACCGGGCCGTCGCCAGGTGCGCCGAGGCCAGTACCCCGCCGGTCGCGCCCAGCGCCAGCAGCGCGGACAGGTACAGGTCGTCGCCCGCCAGGACCGCGAACCCGTCCGGGAGGTCGCCGAGCAGCGTCACCGCCTCCTCTCCGACGCCGCCGCCCGCGTACTTCATGCCGGCCACCCCCGGCAGCTCGCCGAGCGCCCGCAGCGCGGCCGCGTCCAGCGGCTGACCGGTCCGGTACGGGATGTGGTAGACGACCAGCGGTACGGGGCTCACCTCGGTCAGCCGTGAGAAGTGCGCCAGCACCCCCGCGGCCCCGGGCCGGACGAACGGGGGCGGGGTCACCAGCGCGGCCCGGACCTCGGGCCACTGCGCCAGCCGGCCGAGCGCCTCCCCGGTGGCCCGGGTGCCGCTCGCCCCGGCGCCCACGGTCAGCATCGCGCCGCGCTCCCGGCAGACCCGGGCGCAGACGTCGGTCACGAGGTCGCGCTCGGCCTCGTCGAGGGCGGCGGTCTCGCCGGTGGTGCCGAGGGCGACGATCCCGGTGGCGCCCTCGTCGAGCACGTGGTGAGCGAGCGCCTCCAGGGCCTCGGAGGCGATGTCCCCGGTGCGCGTGAAGGGGGTGACGAGCGGTACGTGAATCCCGTGCAGGGAGAGGTCCTGTGTCATGCCGTCGAGCTTGATCCGCCCCGAGCGTCGAATCCAGTTCGCGTTTCTTGCCCAACCCGTAAGCTGAGCCGATGCTCGACGTACGACGCCTGCGCCTGCTGCGCGAACTCGCCCGCCGCGGGACCATCGCCGCCGTGGCCGAGGCCCTCGCCTTCAGTCCTTCGGCGGTGTCCCAGCAGCTCTCCGTCCTCGAACGCGAGGCGGGCCTGCCGCTGCTCGAACGCACGGGCCGCCGCGTGCGGCTCACCCCCGCCGGGCAGAACCTGGTCCGGCACGCCGACGCCGTGCTGGAGCGGCTGGAGGAGGCCGCCGCCGATCTCGCCGAAGCGCGCAGCGGCCTGGCCGGGGCCCTGCGCATCGGGGCCTTCCCCACCGCCACCCGGGCCATCGTCCCCGCCGCCCTGGTCGCCCTGGCACGGCGCCATCCGGGGCTGGAGCCGATGGTGTCCGAGACCGACCCGGCGGCGGTCGCGCACGCGCTGCGCGCCGGGGACCTGGACGTGGCCCTGGTCCACGAGTACGACTTCGTGCCCGCGCCGCGGGAACCGGGGCTCGCCACGCGGCCCCTGTACCGGGAGCCGATGTACCTGGCCGCCCCGGCGCGGACCCCGGTCCCCGAGCCGGTCCGTGAACCCGTCCCCGGCCCCGTCCCCGCCCCCGACGACCAGGGCGCGGCCTTGCGGGCGCACGCCGACGACCCCTGGATCACCGCCACGCACGGCACCCTCTGCCACGCGATGGCCGTCCGGGCCTGCCAGGCCGCCGGGTTCACCCCGCGGATCCGCCACCGGGTCGACGAGTTCGCCACCGTGCTGGCCCTGGTGGCGGCCGGTCAGGGCGTGGCGGTCGTCCCGCAGCTGGGGGTCGTGGGCCCCGCCGATCCGGCCGTCTCCCTCACCCGGCTCCCCATGGAGCGCCGCACCAAGGTCGCCTTCCGCAGCGGCGCCGCCGCCCACCCGGCCGTGGCCGCGTTCGCGGCGGCACTTCGCGCCGCCGTACCGCCGGAACTCGCCACTCCCGATTCCCCGGAGTGACACGGCTCCCCTCCACCGCCGCGCCCGTGTACGTTCGTTGATCCAGACAGAACCGACCAGAGCGGGGTACGACGTGACGCATCGCGTACGAGGGGTCATCGCCCGGAGCAAGGGCGCACCGGTGGAGACGACGACGATCCTCGTGCCCGACCCGGGACCCGGCGAGGCCCTGGTCAAGGTCCAGGCCTGCGGGGTCTGCCACACCGACCTCCACTACCGCGAGGGCGGAATCAACGACGAGTTCCCCTTCCTGCTGGGCCACGAGGCCGCCGGAATCGTCGAATCCGTCGGCCCTGACGTCACCTCCGTCGCGCCCGGCGATTTCGTCGTCCTCAACTGGCGCGCCGTGTGCGGTACCTGCCGGGCCTGCAAGCGCGGCCGCCCCTGGTACTGCTTCAACACCCACAACGCCACGCAGCCCATGACCCTGGAGGACGGCACCCCGCTCTCCCCGGCGCTCGGCATCGGCGCGTTCGCCGAGAAGACCCTGGTCGCGGCCGGCCAGTGCACCAAGGTCGACCCGGCGGCCTCCCCGGCCGCCGCCGGACTGCTCGGCTGCGGGGTGATGGCCGGCCTCGGCGCCGCCCTGAACACCGGCAACGTCGGACGCGGCGACTCCGTCGCCGTCATCGGTTGCGGGGGAGTGGGCAACGCGGCCGTGGCCGGTGCCCGCCTGGCCGGCGCGGGCCGGATCATCGCCGTCGACCTCGACGACCGCAAGCTGGAGTGGGCGCGCGGCCTCGGGGCCACCCACACCGTCAACGGCCGTACGGAGGACGTGGTCAAGGCCGTCCAGGCCCTCACCGGCGGAAACGGCGCCGACGTGGTCATCGACGCCGTGGGCCGCCCCGAGACCTACCAGCAGGCCTTCTACGCCCGCGACCTCGCCGGCACGGTGGTCCTGGTCGGCGTGCCGACCCCGGACATGAAGCTCGAACTCCCCCTGCTCGACGTCTTCGGGCGCGGCGGCGCCCTCAAGTCCTCCTGGTACGGGGACTGCCTGCCCGAGCGGGACTTCCCCCTCCTCATCGACCTCTACCTCCAGGGCCGCCTCGACCTGGACGCCTTCGTCTCCGAGACCATCCCGCTCGACGCCGTCGAAGACGCCTTCACCCGCATGCACCGCGGCGAGGTCCTGCGCTCGGTCGTCGAGTTCTAGGTCGTGTCGTCAAAGTCCCGTCTGGTCGGCCCTGACGGGCGTCCGACGCCACTTCGACGACACTCCCTGCCCCTCCCGGCCCGGCCCCTTCCTGACGTACGCGCAGGTGGGGGCCGGGGTGCGCGGCGGGCCCGTACTAGACTCGGCCGGGCCGCCACACCCGTGCCCCGGCCGCGACCCGGCCCGGGCTGCCGCACACCCAGGGGCCGTCCGTGACCGTCGACCACACCTACCGCCAGCCCGGCGTCGTCCTCACCGACCACCGCTTCAGCGTCCCGCTCGACCACGCGCGCCCGGACGGGGAGCACATCGAGCTGTACGCCCGCGAGGCCGTCGCCACCGGCAAGGACCCCGAGACCCTGCCCTGGCTGCTGTACCTGGAGGGCGGCCCCGGCTTCGGCGCCCGCCGCTTCACCGGCCGGCAGGCCTGGCTGGAGCGCGCCCTCACCGAGTACCGCGTCCTCCTGCTCGACCAGCGCGGCACCGGCCGCTCCACCCCCGCCAACCGCCAGACCCTGCCCCTGCGCGGCACGCCCGCGCAACAGGCCGACTACCTCGCCCACTTCCGCGCCGACTCCATCGTGCGCGACGCCGAGGCCATCCGTCCCGGCCTGACCGGCGGAGCGCCCTGGACCGTGCTCGGGCAGAGCTTCGGCGGCTTCTGCACCACCCATTACCTCTCCACCGCACCCGAGGGCCTGACCGCCGCCCTGATCACCGGCGGTCTCCCCTCCCTGACCGCCACCGCCGACGAGGTGTACGAGGCCGCGTACCCCCGCATGGAGCGCAAGAACCTGGCCCACTACGCCCGCTACCCGATGGACGTCGAGCGGGCCCGCCGCATCGCCGCCCACCTGGTGGAGCGCCCGGCCGAACTCCCCGGCGGCCACCGCCTCACCGCCGAGGCCTTCCAGTCCCTCGGCATCCTGCTCGGCACCGGCGACGGCAGCCACCAGCTGCACCACCTCCTGGAGGACGCCTTCGTCCCGACCCCGGCGGGTCCGGCGCTCTCCGACGCCTTCCTGGAACAGGTACGGGGCCTGCTCTCCTTCGCCGCGCACCCCCTGTACGCCCTGCTCCACGAGCCCATCTACGCCCAGGACCCCGCCGCGCCCACCGCCTGGGCGGCCGAACGGGTCCGCGCCGCACACCCCGGCTTCGACGCCCGGAGGACCCTCGCGGGCGACGGGCCGCTGCTGTTTACCGGCGAGACCGTCCACCCGTGGCACTTCACCGCGGACCCGGCCCTGGCCCCGCTGCGCCAGACCGCCGAGCTGCTGGCCGCCCGTACCGGCTGGGCACCCCTGTACGACCCGGCCCGGCTCGCCGCCAACGAGGTGCCGGTGGCCGCCGCAGTCTACCACGACGACCTCTACGTGGACACCGCGCACTCGCTGGACACGGCGTCGCGGATCCGGGGTCTGCGGACCTGGGTGACGGACGAGTTCGAACACGACGGCGTGCGCGCCGGCGGCCCCCGGGTCCTGGACCGGCTGCTGGCCCTCGTACGCGACGACGTCTAGGACTCGTCTCCCGGAACTCGGGCGTCCGGGGGCGGGCGTCTATGGTGCGGGCATGACCGAACAACTGGATCAGCCCGCGCCCTTGGAGCCGATGCCCGCCGACTGGCAGCGCGCCCTCGCGGTGGTCGCCCACCCCGACGATCTGGAGTACGGCGGGGCCGGGGCCATCGCCCACTGGACGGACGGCGGCCGCGAGGTCGTCTACCTCCTGGCCACCCGCGGCGAGGCCGGCATCGACACGATCCCGCCCGAGGAGTGCGCCCCGCTGCGCGAGGCCGAACAGCGCGCGAGCGCCGCGGTCGTCGGGGTCTCCACGGTGGAGTTCCTCGACTACCGCGACGGCGTCGTCGAGTACGGCCTGGACCTGCGCCGGGACATCGCGGCGGCCATCCGCCGGCACCGCCCCGAACTGCTCATCACCCTCAACCACCGCGACACCTGGGGCGGCCAGGGCGGCGGGGGCAACTGGAACACCCCCGACCACAAGGCCGTCGGCCGGGCCGCCCTGGACGCCGCCGCCGACGCCGGCAACCGGTGGATCTTCCCCGAACTCATCTCCGAGCAGGGCCTGGAGCCCTGGAACGGGGTGCGCTGGGTCGCCGTGGCCGGGTCCTCGACGCCCACGCACGCCGTGGACGCCGCTCCCGGACTGGAGCGTTCGATCAAGTCGCTGATGGAGCACAAGGCGTACATCGAGGTCCTCACCGACCAGGACCCCGAGGAATACGTCCGCGGCTTCCTCACCGGTTACGCCCAGCAGGCGGCGCCGCGCTTCGGCGGCCGCCCGGCGGTGACGTTCGAGGTCTTCACCCGCTGAGCCCGGAACCCCTATTCTGACGCATCGTCAGAAGGAGGGTTCCGTGATCGACACCATCGGCACCGGGGTCGCGGAGGGTGAGGAGCGCATCCGCCTCGAAACCGAGGACGGCATCGCGGTCCTCACCCTCTGCCGCCCCGACCGGCTCAACGGCTGGAGCTGGGAGTCCACCCGGCAGCTGGGGCTGCTCGCGGACCGGATCCGCTTCGACCCCGACGTACGGGTGGTCCTGCTGCGGGCCGAGGGCCGCGCCTTCTGCGCGGGCATCGACGTGAAGGCCCCCGGCGGCGCCATCACGGGCGCCACGCCCGCCGAGCGCACCCGCAACTACTACGAGGGCATCCGCTGGGTGCACGAACGCTTCGCCGTGCTCTCGCGGCTGCCGCAGCCGGTGGTGGCCGCCGTCCAGGGCTACTGCCTCGGCTTCGGCTTCGAACTGGCCCTGATGGCCGACCTCCGCATCGCCGCCGAGGACGCCGTCTTCGCCCTGCCCGAGGCGCAGCTGGGCGTGGCGGTGGACGCGGGCGGTGATCTGCGGATCGCCCGCGAGGCGGGCGCGGGCTGGGCCAAGTTCCTGGCGCTGACCGGCCGCCGCATCGACGCGGGGACGGCGCACCGGCTGAACCTGGTCCAACTGCTCGTGGCCCCGGCCGAGCTGGACCGCACCGCCCGTGCGGTGGCGGCCGAGATCGCGGCCAACGCCCCCCTCGCCGTACAGGGCGTCAAGCGCGCGATCGACGCCTACGCGGACGCCGCCCTCGCCCCAGCGCTCGACCGCGTGGCCATGACGGCGGCCCTGACCCTCACCTCCGAGGACTGCCGCGAGGGCTACACCGCCAAGGCGGCCCGCCGCCCGCCGCACTTCAGCGGAGGCTGAACACCGGCCGGGTCGAGAACTCCTCGCCCATGCCCGCGCCGTCCGGCCCGTACACGAACTCCGCCGTGGACGGGTTGCGCTGGGCCGTGGCCAGCGGCAGCCAGGCGAGCAGGGCGCCGTATCCGCCGCAGACGGCCTCGCCGCCGTCGCCGCCGTGCACCGCGGTCCGGTCGGCGCTCAGCTCCGTGGCGTAGCTGTCGTACGCGATGTGCAGCCCGAAGGCGTTCGGTTCGTGCCGCACACCGCCGCCGACCCCGTACGAGGGCTCGTCCAGGGGGCACTCGTTCCCCCACCGGAACAGGGTGCCCGCCCCGGCCCCGCAGGCGTGCTCCCATTCGTCGGCGCTCGGCATCCGCAGCCCGCGCGCCGCGAGCACCTGCGCCATCGCGTCCGCGGGCTCGGTCAGCGTCTCGTCCTCCACCGCCATGAGCACCGTGGCCGGCGTGGCGGTGCGGACCGGGCTGAGCACCTCGGCGAGGTACTCCTTCAGCGGGAGCTCGTACCCGTACCCTTCCGCCCGGCTCTCCTCGAAGTCGGCGACCTGCGCGGGCGTCGGCGTCCAGGCGTCCAGGTCGAACCCGAGCCGCACCGGGCCGCCGGGTACGAGGGCGAACTCCCGCCCACCGCGCTCGATACGGACGCGGTGCAGCGGCCCGCCGAGGTGGTCGACGGTGTCGAGCAGCACCACGCGGCCGCCCGCCTGCTCGGCGGCCTCCTGCGCGATGCGCCCGGCGGCGGCCCGGTCGAGTGAACGCCAGCGGGTGAAGGTCAGATCGGCGAGAGACATGAACGGATCTTCGCACCGGGCACCGACAACCGGCGCTCAGGGGGTGAACGGGCCGCGGCCCAGCTGCGTGCGGACCGGGACCACCTCCGGGTTGACCAGCGAGCGGCGCTGCCAGTTCGCCCCGTCGACCACCAGCGTGTGCCCGGTGACGAACCGGGCGTACGGAGAGGCCAGGAAGGTGGCCGCCCAGCCGAGTTCGCGCGGGGCCCCGACGCGCAGGGCGGGCTGGCGCGTGTCCTTCGCCCCGGGTGCGGTGCGCTCCAGTCCGCCGCGGATGTCCTCGGTCATGTCCTCGTGCGGGAACAGGCCGGGGACGAGCCCGTTGACCTGGATGCCGTACGGGCCCCACTCGACGGCGAGCGTCTCCACCAGGTTCTTCACCCCGGCCTTGGCGGCCGCGCTGTGGGCGAAGCCCGGCCCGCCGGTCCAGGCGTAGGAGGCGCCGATGTTCACGATGGATCCGGGGGTGGCGGCGCCGAGGTGGCGGCGGCCGAACTCGCGGGTCATGAACCAGGTGCCGGTGAGGGTGGTGTCGACGACCGCGCGCCAGGCGCCCGGGGACAGCTCCTCCGCCGGGGAGGGGAAGTTGGCGGCCGCGTTGTTGACGAGGACGTCCGGCAGTCCGAGCGCGTCCTGCGCCGCGTCGAAGACCTCCGCGATCCGCTCGGGATCCCGGATGTCGCAGACGGCGGCCGTCACCCGGCCCGCGCCGGGGACGGCCGCCAGCTCCTGCCGCGCCGCCTCCAGCTGCCCGGCGCGCCGGCCCGCGATCACCAGATCCGCGCCGAGCCGCGCGAACTCGGCGGCGATGGCCTTGCCCAGCCCGGTCCCGCCGCCCGTCACGAGGACCACCTGCCCCCGGTACGTGCCGGGGGGCAGGGCGGCCGCGCCGAGCGGCGGGGGCGCGGGCAGCCCGCGCGGGATCTCGTCCGTCATGGGGCATCGATAGCGCGCGGGCGCCGAGATCACCAGGCCCGCGAAGGGGTCAACCCTGCGGTGCGTACGCCTGCTTGCTCGCGCAGGTCCACACCACGGCGGTGCCCTTCATCGTGTCCCAGTCGTAGAACGTGCCGCCCACCCGGTCGTCGTCCGAGGCCGCGTACGCCGAGCTGCGCGAGTCGGGACCGGTGCCGGCGGGGTGGGGGAGTGCCAGTGGGGCCCCGGTGCCCGGCCAGTACGCGGCGTGCAGGAAGTTGGGGTATCCGTCGACGAAGGTGACGGCCGAGCCGACGGCGACGTTCGTGGCCGGGCTGAGCCCGTCGAAGGTCAGCTGTTCGTAGCCCTTGACCCGGCCGGGGTCGTTCGGCAGGGCGTCGTACGGCTTCTTCCAGACGGCCGGCTTGCGCTCCTGCCAGTCGCGGTAGCTGCGGTCCTCGTGGCCGACGACCCGGCCGCGGTCGTCGATACCGGCCGCGGTCGTCCACACCGTCCGGTCGTCCTCGGTCCACACCTGCAGGCTGTACGGCGGGTACCCGCCCCCGGCGGGCCAGACGACCGGGAAGGTCTTGCCCCGGAGCTGGTCGTCCTCCTCGTAGGACGTCTGCGCCGTGCCGACGACGTCCCCGCGCGCGTTGATCCCGTTCACCGAGACGATCCTGGTGCCCGGGCGGGCGTCCGCGGGCACGGGCAGCTCGCGCACCACCGCGCCGTTCAGCCATTCCTTGGCGACGCCGCCCTCCATCCCGACGGAGCGGCCCGCGTCGTTGACGTCCGTCACCGCGCCGGCGGTGGTTCCGCCGCCGATCAGCCGGATCGCCGCCGCCCCCTGCTGATAGGTGAACCCGTACGGCGTGTCGGGGGCGCCGGCCCGCCGGAGGGTGCCGACCATCAGGCCCTTCGCGTTCACCGCGAGGACCTGGCCGGACACGAAGCCCTCGGGCAGCGGGAGGGCGTGCACCGCGTGGTCGGCCGTCCAGTACGCGGGCAGTCCGACGCTTTCGCCGGCCACCAGGCCGCCGGCCCCGAAGGCCCGTACGGATCCGTAGGCGGGCGAGGGGCCCTGAGCGAGGGCCGGCAGCCGGAGGATGTCCGGCGCGCACGCGGTCCCCGCCGCCGAGGCGGGGGCGGCGGCCGTGATCAGACCGGCCAGAACGACGGCGGCAGCGGCCGCGGACATGCTTCTTCCCATGTGGTGGTCCCCCCTGGACTCAAGTCATGACGAGTGCACGCCACATGCTGCCTGACCGGGGGGCTGAAGTGGCCGGATTGACGCGTGGTGTTTCGGTCCGGCCCGGAATCCGTTCCGCCGACGGTTCCCAGAGCGGCAAGCGACCGCTTAGTATGCCCGCGGAGCGTGGTTCCTCGACGGCGGCTGGAGGCCCCGGATGCAGGCATGGCGAGTACATACCCCCGGCGAACCCCGAGAGGCCCTGCGCCTGGAGGAGATTCCCGAACCGGTCCCCGGGGAGGGCGAGGTGCGGCTGCGGGTCCTCGCGGCGAACCTCAACTTCCCCGACGCGCTGCTCGTCCGCGGCCAGTACCAGATCCGCCCGCCCCTGCCCTTCACCCCCGGCGTCGAGATCTGCGGCCTCACCGACGACGGCCGCCGCGTCATCGCCAACCCGACCCTGCCCCACGGGGGCTTCGCCGAGTACGTCACCGCGTCCGAGCGGGCCCTGCTCCCGGCGCCCGAGAGCCTGGACGACGCCGAGGCCGCGGCCCTGCACATCGGCTACCAGACCGGATGGTTCGGCCTGCACCGCCGCGCGCGCCTCGAAGCCGGCGAGACCCTGCTCGTGCACGCCGCCGCCGGCGGGGTGGGCAGCGCCGCCGTCCAGCTCGGCAAGGCCGCCGGGGCCACCGTCATCGGGGTCGTCGGGGGCAAGTCCAAGGTGCGCACCGCCGAAGAACTCGGCTGCGACCTGGTGATCGACCGTACGGGCGAGGACGTCGTCTCCCGCGTCAAGGAGTTCACCGGCGGCCGCGGGGCCGACGTGGTCTACGACCCCGTCGGCGGCGCCTCGTACACCGCCTCCGCCAAATGCGTGGCCTTCGAGGGCCGGATCGTCGTCGTCGGCTTCGCGAGCGGCACCATCCCCACGCCCGCCCTGAACCACGCCCTCGTCAAGAACTACTCGATCCTCGGCCTCCACTGGGGCCTGTACGCGGCCAAGGACCCGGCCGCCATCCTCGCCTGCCACACCGAACTCACCCGCCTCGCCGGCGAAGGCGCGATCAAGCCTCTGATCAGCGAACTCATCGCGCTGCCCGACGTCGCGGACGCCGTACAGCGCCTCGCCGACGGCGCCACCACCGGCCGGGTCGTCCTGTCCATGCCCCGGCAGCCCGGAGCGTCCCGATGACCGCGATCACCGCCGACCACCTGCTCACGCGCGTCCGGGAACTGCTCGCCGCGCACCCGCCCGCCGACACCGACCGCGCCGACTTCCTGCGGGCCCGCTTCGACGCCGGCCTCGCCTGGGTCCACTACCCCGAGGGCCTCGGCGGACTCGCCGCACCCCGCACCCTCCAGGCCCTCGTCGACACCGAACTCGAAGCCGCCGGCGCCCCCGACAACGACCCGCGCCGGATCGGCATCGGCCTCGGCATGGCCGCGCCCACGATCCTCGCGTACGGCACCGACGAGCAGAAACGGCGCTTCCTGCGCCCGCTGTGGGTGGGGGAGGAGGTCTGGTGCCAGCTCTTCAGCGAGCCCGGCGCCGGCTCCGACCTCGCCGCGCTCGGCACCCGCGCGGTCCGCGAGGCCGGGAGCGGCGACTGGATCGTCGACGGGCAGAAGGTGTGGACCTCCAGCGCCCACACCGCCCGCTGGGCCATCCTGATCGCCCGCACCGATCCCACGCTGCCCAAGCACCAGGGCATCACGTACTTCCTCTGCGACATGCACGCCCCCGGCGTCGACGTCAGGCCACTGCGCCAGATCACCGGCGAGGCCGAGTTCAACGAGGTCTTCCTGACCGGCGTCCGCATCCCCGACAGCCACCGCCTCGGCGCGGTCGGCCAGGGCTGGGAGGTCGCCCGCACCACCCTGATGAACGAACGCGTCTCCATCGGCGGCATGCGCATCCCGCGCGAGGGCGGCATGATCGCGCCCGTCGCCGTGGCCTGGCGCGAGCGGCCCGGGCTGCGTACCCACGCCCTGCACCAGCGCCTGCTCGAACTGTGGGTGGAGGCCGAGGTGGCCCGGCTCACCGGCGAGCGGCTGCGCCAGCAGCTCGCCGCCGGCCAGCCCGGCCCCGAGGGCTCCGGGATGAAGCTCACCTTCGCCCGCCTCAACCAGGAGATCAGCGGCCTGGAGGTGGAACTCCTCGGCGAGGAGGGCCTGCTGTACGAGGACTGGACGATGCGCCGGCCCGAACTCGTCGACTTCACCGGCCGCGACGCCGGCTACCGCTACCTGCGCGCCAAGGGCAACAGCATCGAGGGCGGCACCAGCGAAATCCTCCTCAACATCGTCGCCGAACGCGTCCTCGGCCTGCCCGCCGAGCCGCGCGACGACAAGGACCTCGCCTGGAAGGACCTGGCCCGATGAGCACCGCGTTCGACCTGCTCTACTCCGAGACGGAGGAGGAGCTCCGCTCCGCCGTACGGGCCCTGCTCGCGGACCGGTGCGCACCGGCCGACGTACTCGCCCGGGCGGAGACCGGCCGGCCGCACGATCCCGGCCTGTGGCACACGCTCGCGGCGGAGATCGGCACGGCCGGGCTGCTCGTACCGGAGAAGCTCGGCGGCCAGGGCGCGGGCCACCGGGAGGCGGCCGTGGTCCTGGAGGAGCTGGGGCGGGCGGTGGCGCCGGTTCCGTACCTGACGAGCGCGGTGCTCGCGACGGAGATCCTGCTGGGCTGCGACACCCCGGAGGCCGCCGAGCTGCTGCGGGAACTGGCCTCGGGCCGGCTGGTGTGCGTACCGGCGCTGCCGCTGACGCAGGCCCCGGGCGCGCCGCTGCCGGCCGCCGTACGGGACACCGGCGGCGGGATCCTGACGGGCACCGTCACCTCGGTGGCGGACGCGGTGGCCGCCGACGTCCTGCTGGTCCTCGCCGACACGGGGCTGTACGCGGTCCCGGCGGGCGCGGTCTCGCTGACGGAGCCGGTCCCGCTGGACCTGACCCGCCCGCTCGCCACGGTGACGCTGGCCGGGGGCGCGGGAACCCGGCTCGCGGACCCGGCGACGGCGCGGGCCGCGGTCGCCGGAGCGCTGCTCTCGGGGGCCGGGCTGCTGGCCTCCGAGCAGCTCGGGCTCGCGCAGTGGTGCCTGACGGAGACGGTGCGGCACGTGCGCGGCCGCCACCAGTTCAACCGGCCGGTCGGCTCCTTCCAGGCGCTCAAGCACCGGCTGGCGCGGCTGTGGCTGGACGTGGCCTCGGCGCGTGCGGCGGCCCGCGCCGCGGCGGACGCCCTGGCCACCGGGGCGCCCGACGCCCCGCTCACGGTGGCGGTCGCCCAGGCGTACTGCTCCGGCGTCGCGGTGCGGGCGGCCGAGGAGTGCGTCCAGCTGCACGGCGGCATCGGCATGACCTGGGAGCACCCGGCCCACCTCTACCTGAAGCGCGCCAAGACCGCGGCCCTCACCCTCGGGACCACGGGCCACCACCACGCCCTGGTGGCGGACTTCGCCGAACTCCCCTCGCCGTAAACCCGGTCCCGCCGCACGGGGCCGTCCGCCCGGCCCCGTGCGGCGGCAGCGGCCGCCGCCCTCTCCGGCGGCACCCTCCGCGACCTCATCCTCGACCGCCACCCGCTCGACTGGACCCGCGACTGGCTCCTGCTCGTCGTCCTCGCCTCCGTGGCCGCCGCCACCACGGTCTGCCTGCGCCGCCGCACGCTCCCGCTGCGCGCCCTGGCCGTCGTCGACGCCGCCGGCCACCGTCTTCCGGGACCTGCACCTGCCCCGCCTGCGGCGGACCGCGGCCTGATCCCTATCCTCGCCGCATGACCTCCGTGATCACCCGGCTCGACGCCGCCCGGCTGGCCGCCCACCGCGACGAACTCGCCGACCTGCTGCTCGCCGTGGTCCGCGCCGGCTCCTCCCTCGGCTTCCTCGGCGACCTCGACCACACCGCGGCCGCGGCCTGGTGGGATTCGCTCGCCCCCGCCGTCGAGGAGGGCTCCCTCGCCCTCTGGGTCTCCCGCCCGGCCGGGGGCCGGCTCGACGGCACCGTCAGCTGGTACCGCGAATCCAAGCCCAACGGCCGTCACCGCGCCGAGCTGCGCAAGCTCATGGTGCATCCCGGGGCCCGCGGCCGCGGCACCGCCCGCGCCCTCCTCCGCGAGGCCGAACACGCCGCCGCCCGCGCCGGGGTGCTGCTGCTCGTCCTCGACACCGAGACCGGCAGCGGCGCCGAGCACGTCTACCACGGCGCGGGCTGGACCGAGGCCGGCACCATCCCCGACTACGCCACCGACCCGGCCGGCCGGCTGCACCCCACCACCCTCTTCTACAAGCGCCTTGAGCTGCCGAGGTGACCTCGCCCGCCGCGCCGCGTTAGACCCCGTGGCGCGGACCACCGAGCGAGGGAGACCGTATGTACGCCACACCCGCCTCCGCAGCACTCAGCCGCCGCACGGTCCTTCGTACGGCCTTCACGGCGGCGGTGCTCGCCGGCACGGCCGCGGCCCTGGCCCCGGTACTGCGCGCCCGCGGCCCCCGGCAGACCCTGACCCCCGCCCCCCTCGCCGAGGAGACGTACCGGGGCCGGCACATCGCCGTCGACCCCGCCGGGGTCCGCATCGACGGCCGCCCCCTGCACGTCATGCGCCGCGCGGACGGCAGCTACCTGAGCGGGATCAACCACTTCCAGTCCTTCGCGACGCCGCTGGAACTCGCCCGCGCCGCCGTCGACGAACTCGGCACCACCCAGCTGGCGTTCGCGGCCCCGCACCACGGCTGAGGAGCCCCGCATGTACACCCGGCAGAACCAGAAGAACCTGACCAGCGCCCAGAAGAAGCGGTTCACGGCGGCGGTGCTGGAGGTCAAGCGCACCGGCGCGTACGACGACCTGGTGCGCACCCACGACAAGTACTTCGTGCCCGACCGCGACAGCAAACTGCGCGTCGGGCACATGTCCCCGTCCTTCTTCCCCTGGCACCGGCGCTACCTGCTCCAGTTCGAGCGGCTGCTCCAGGCCGTCGATCCGGGCGTCTCGGTCCCGTACTGGGACTGGACCGCGGACAACAGCCCGGCCTCCTCCCTCTGGGCCGAGGACTTCCTCGGCGGCACCGGCCGCGAGGGCGACCGCCGGGTGACGACGGGCCCGTTCGCCTACGAGAAGGGCAACTGGGAGATCACGGTGGGCATCACGGAGGCCCGCTTCCTGACCCGCAACCTCGGCCGGCCGCAGAACCCGATCGCCCTGCCCACCGCGGCCGAGCTCCAGTGGGCGCTCGACGACCCGACGTACGACACCTCGCCCTGGGACTCCACGGCGCAGGGCGGCGGGTTCCGCAACAAACTGGAGGGCTGGGCGGCGCCGAAGAGCGAGCGCTGGCGCAACCACAACAAGGTGCACCAGTGGATCGGCGGCCACATGACGGGCGGCACGGCCCCCAACGACCCGGCGTTCTGGCTGCACCACGCCTTCGTGGACCTGCTCTGGGACCGCTGGCAGCAGAGGCACCCCGGCTCCGGCTACCTGCCCGCCGCCCCGCTGGAACTGGGCGACCTCCAGCGCGGCAGGGTGATCGCCCTCGACGAGCCGATGCCCCCGTGGGACCTCACCCCGCGCGACATGCTCAGCCACCAGGGCCTCTACCGCTACGAATGAGCCCCCGCCCGGAAGGGCGACGGAGTCCGGGAACCGGGTCCGGGGGCGGACGCGAGAAGGGCCCCCGCCGTGCGGCGGGGGCCCGGTCCTCGATCCGGCCGTCAGCCGCCGTAGCCCTCGGTGTGGTGCTCGCCGCCACCCGAAGCGTTGACGCAGGTGTTGCCGAACGCCGGGTTCAGGAGGGCGATCACGTTCACGGTGTTGCCGCAGACGTTGACCGGGACGTGCACCGGAACCTGGACCAGGTTGCCCGAGAGGACACCGGGGGAGCCGACCGCCGCACCGTGCGCTCCGGCATCGGCGACGGCCAGACCGGCACCGGCGGCCAGGGCGCTACCGGCAACAGCGGTGACGGCGACTGCCTTCGCGATACGCGACATCAAGATCTCCTCGTGAGACGTGGGGTGCCACAGGGGTCTGTGGCATGTGACATGGCGTACAACGCGGCCGGGGCCCAGCGGTCACGGCCGCTGGGCCTTGCTGGTGAAGGAAAATCGCACGGAGGCGAAATACGGCGTGATCTGACCCGCGGCGCCCGGCTCCAGCACCGCCGCCGGGCTGCCCGCGCAGCCCGGCTCCCGGTAGAAGGTCGCCGTCCCCCGGGTGGAATTGGTGACGGCCCGGGAGCCGCCGCCCTGCGCCGCCACACAGCCCTGCGGGGCGGTGATGCCGTGGACCTTGTCGTCCTGGCCGAGGTACTGGAAGTCGGGCCCCGCCGCGGCCCGCGCCGGGCCCGCCGCCAGGAGCAGGAGCAGCGGCAGCAGCACGGGCGCGAGCGGGGGGACCGGGCCGGCCGCCCGGCCGGAGCCGCGGACGCCGGGGTGGATACGCATGGATCGCATGCCGGTCCAACCCGGGCCGCCCCGCGCCGGGTCACGGGTTGTCACCCCTCGCAGGCCTGTGCGACCGTGCCGGAGAGGCGGAACACCGCATTCGGCCCTCGCCGCGAGGGCGGTCCGAGGGAGGAAGCGATGAGCGCAGCGGGCGGCAGCGGCCGGCCCCGGGTCAGGACCGGGTACGGCGTCGTCGAGGGACGGACGGGCCCGGGCGGGACCGCCTCCTTCCGGGGCATCCCGTACGCCGCCCCACCCGTGGGACCCCTGCGTTTCGCCGCGCCCGTGCCCCCGGCTGCCTGGGCGGGCGTGCGCGACGCCGGCGCCTTCGGGCCCACGGCCCCCAAGGTGCCCTACCCGCCGAAGTTCGCCGCCCTGCTGCCCGACCCGGAGATCCCCGGGGACGACTGCCTGAACCTCAACGTGTGGACCCCGGACCCGGCGCCCGCGGCCCGGCTGCCCGTGATGGTGTGGCTGCACGGCGGGGCGCTCACCCGGGGCTCCTCGGCCGTCCCCGTCTACGACGGCTCGGCGTTCGCCCGGGACGGGGTGGTGCTCGTCTCCGTCAACTACCGACTGGGCGTCCTCGGCTACGGGCTCTTCCCCGACGCCCCCGCCAACCGCGGGCTGCTCGACCAGATCGCCGCCCTGACCTGGGTCCGGGACAACATCGAAGCCTTCGGCGGGGACCCCGCCCGCGTCACCCTCTTCGGCGAGTCCGCCGGAGCCATCAGCGTCGGCGCCCTGCTCGGCGCTCCGCGCGCCGCCGGGCTCTTCGCCCGGGCCGCCCTGCAGAGCGGCGCCCCGGAGGCGCTGGCGCGCGAGAAGGTGCGCGCCATGGTCCGGCGGATGGCCTCCCTGCTCAAGGTGGACGCGACCGCGGAGGCCTTCGCCGCCATCGCCCTGCCCGACCTGCTCGCCGCCCAGGCCGCCGTCCTGCGCCGTTCCAGCCCCCTCGCCGGAGGTCCCGCCTTCGGCCTCGTCACCGACCCCGACACGCTCCCCGGCGAGCCGCTGGAGGCCGCGGCGGCGACGGACGTACCCCTGCTCATGGGCTGGACCACCGAGGAGTACCGGCTCTGGCTCGCCCCCACCGGCGCGCTGCCGGTGATGGACCGGCTCGGTCCGCTCACCCTGGCCCTGGCCCGTGCCCGCAGCGGCAAGGACCGGGCCGCCGTACGGGCGCTGCGCGCCGCACGGCCCGGGGCGGGCCCGGCGGAGCTCGCGGGGCAGCTGCTCACCGACCGGCTGCTGCGCGATCCGCTGCGCCGCCTCGCCGGGGCGCCGCGCTCCGCTCCCAGCTTCCTGTACGAGTTCGGCTGGCCCTCGGGCGTACCGGGGCTCGGCGCCTGCCACGCCCTGGAGCTGGGCTTCGTCTTCGACACCCTCGACGTGCCCGAGGCCTCGTGGCTGGCCGGGCGGGAGGCCCCGCAGGAGCTGGCCGACCGGATGCACGCGGCCTGGGTGCGCTTCGCCGCGACGGGCAGCCCGGGCTGGGCGCCCTGGGACGGCGACGGCCCGCCGATGGTGTTCGGCGGGCCGTCTGCGCGATCGGTCGCGGCGGTGGTTACTCCACCGGTCCTTCCATGACCTTGCTGATGAACTGGATCGGGCCCTCGCCCATGTTCGGGACGTAGGTCTTGGCGTTGTGCTGGCCGCCGGGGATGACCCTCAGGCTGGTGTGGATCGGTCCCTTGCCGTACGTCGCGACGAACTTCTGCACGTCGGGCAGCGTCTTCTTGTTGCTCTCGTTGTCGCCGACCTGGAAGGCGAGGTAGACGTCCGGCGCGCCCTTCTTGTCGATCAGGGCCTTCGCCAGCAGCTCCGGGTTGTTCTCGGCCTTCTCCTTGTCG
Source organism: Streptomyces vinaceus (assembly GCF_008704935.1). Lineage (NCBI taxonomy): Bacteria > Bacillati > Actinomycetota > Actinomycetes > Kitasatosporales > Streptomycetaceae > Streptomyces > Streptomyces vinaceus. The sequence goes on along the minus strand of NZ_CP023692.1, from coordinate 897,938 downwards.
TGGCCCTTCCACAGCGAGGAGTCGGGCACGATGTCCGGTCCGGAGCAGATCGCGGCCTTGAACTTCTCCGGGTACTTGAGCACGGCCTTCAGGCTCGCGAAGCCGCCGGTGGAGGAGCCCATGTAGGCCCAGCCGTCGCGCGACTTGATGGTGCGGAAGTTCGCCTTCATCAGGTCCGGGACGTCCTCGGTCAGCCAGGTTCCCATCTTGGGCTGGTCGGGGATGTCGGAGCCGTCCCAGTAGACGCCCTTGTCGTCCGGGCCCGGGTTCAGCACGGGCATGGCGAGGATGAAGGGCTTGCTCTTGCCCTCGGCGTACCACTTGCTGATGCTGGTCTGGAGCCCCAGGTCGGTGCCCATCCAGTAGTTGTTCGGGTAGCCGGCGCCGCCGGGCAGGGCGATCATGACCGGGAAGCCGCTCTTGGCGAACTTCGGGTCGTTGTACTCCTTGGGCGCCCAGACCCACACCTTGCCCTTGAAGCCGGACTTCTTGCCGTCCAGCGTGGTCACGGCCACGTGGGTGCCGTCGCCCAGGGTCATGGAGTTCTTGAACTCCGCCTGCGGGCCGGTGGGCATCAGGGCCTTCGAGTTGGGCGCCTGCTTGGCCGCGCCGCCCGTGCCGCCCGCCGCCTGGCCGCCGCCCGCGGCCGGCTGGCCGAAGGAGACGTCCTTGCCCTTGTCCGTGAACGGGGGTATCTCGAAGTGGTACATCACCCCGGCCGCGATGCCCGCGAGGGCCAAGGCCGTGACGCCCGCGATCAGCCAGCGCCTGCCCCGGCGCGGCCGCCGCTCCTCGTACTGCGGTTCCTCCGGCTCGCCGTAGGGCGGCTGCGGCGGCCCGTACGGGTCGGGCCGGTACTGGGGTTCGTACTGCTGCGTGTACGAAGCGCCGTAGGGCTGCTGCTGGTACTGCCCTTCCGATCGGTACGGCTGGTGCTGTCCGTCGGGTGAGTACGACATGTGCGGTTGCTCTCCGGCTGGTGCTGCCCCGTGGGGGGATGGTCTCGTCCCCGCCTGGGGGTGGTCTCTTCTGTTCGAAGGATGAGCCTACGTGCTGCCCGGTTCCCGTTTTTTCCAGCTCTTGGGCTTCCGTAGGTCACGGCGTTGCCGAACACCGGCAGGGCAACCGGAGTTCCCGGGCTGTTAGCCGCCTGTCCCTGGCCCATGCACATGCCCGTGGGTATGGTGCCTGCGCGCCGCCACCCGAACCCCCTGCCCGGAGGTATTTTCCGTGTTTGGCATGACCTCGTCACGGTCCGCCCGAAAGACCGCCCTTGCCACCGCCTTCGGCCTCACCGCCGCCGGCACGGCCCTGTGGGCCGGCCTCGGCGCCGCCCAGCCCGCGCACGCGGCCGGCCTCCCGGCCCCCGACCACGTCGTCGTCGTGGTCTTCGAGAACCACGCCTACAACCAGGTCATCGGCAGCTCCAGCGCCCCGTACATCAACTCCCTCAAGAGCGGGGGTGCCAACCTCACGCAGTCCTACGGCATCACCCACCCCAGCCAGCCCAACTACCTCCAGCTCTTCTCGGGCTCCAACCAGGGCGTCACCGGCGACAGCTGCTACACGCCCGGCTTCAGCTCCGCCCCCAACCTGGCCTCCGAGCTCATCGCCGCGGGCAAGAGCTGGGCCAGCTACAACGAGACCCTCCCCAGCCAGGGCTCCACCACCTGCAGCAGCGGGAACTACGCCCGCAAGCACAACCCCTGGTTCGCCTTCTCCAACGTGCCCACCAGCACCGCGAAGACCATGACCCAGTTCCCGACGGACTACACCACCCTGCCCAAGGTGTCCTTCGTCGTCCCGAACCTGTGCAGCGACATGCACGACTGCTCCGTCGGCACCGGCGACACCTGGCTCAAGAACAACCTCAAGGCCTACGCGGACTGGGCCAAGACCCACAACAGCCTCCTCGTCGTCACCTTCGACGAGGACAACCGGCTCGCGGGCAACAAGATCCCCACCGTCCTCTACGGACAGCCCGTCACCCCCGGCAGCACGTCGTCCACCACGTACAACCACTACGACATGCTGCGCACCCTGGAGGGCCTGGCCGGGCTGACCACCCACGCGGGGAACGCGGCGTCCGCCACGGACATCACGGGGATCTGGGCTTCCTGACCATGTACGTTGCGGACAGCCGCGGTACCCCCGCGCCCGCCGTGACCCCCGAGCCGCAGGCCGCCGTCCCGGGCATCAGCCCGGGGCGGCGCGCCGCGCTCGCCCCCACGGTCCTCGCCCTCGGCACGGTCAGCCTGATCACCGACGTCTCCTCCGAGATGGTCACGGCCGTGCTCCCGCTCTACCTCGTCGCGGGCCTCGGCCTGTCCCCGCTCGGCTTCGGGCTGCTCGACGGGATCTACAACGGCATCAGCGCCCTGGTCCGGCTCACCGGAGGCCACCTCGGCGACCGCCTCGGCCGCCACAAGGCCCTCGCGGGCCTCGGCTACGGCCTCTCGGCCCTGTGCAAGCCGCTGCTGCTGCTCGCCCACACCCTCCCGGCCATCGGCGCGGTGCTCGCCCTCGACCGCACCGGCAAGGGCCTGCGCACCGCCCCGCGCGACGCGCTCATCTCCCTGGCCGCAGCCCCCGAGGACCGCGGCCGGGCCTTCGGCGTCCACCGCGCCATGGACACCGCCGGCGCCCTGATCGGGCCGCTCCTGGCCTTCCTGATCCTGCGCGGCGCCGCCGACGGCTACGACGCCGTCTTCACCGTCAGCGCCTGTGTCGCCGCCCTCGGCGTGCTCGTGCTGGTGCTGTTCGTACCCGGCCGGCGCACCGAGCCCGCGCCCGGAGCCGAGCCCGTCTCGCTGCGCGCCGCCTTCGGACTGCTGGGCCTGCGCGACCTGCGCCGGACCAGCCTGTGCGCCCTGCTGCTCGGGCTGTGCACCGTCAGCGACGCCTTCGTCTTCCTGCTCCTCCAACGGGCCACCGGGATCGCCGACCGGTGGTTCGCCCTGCTGCCGCTGGGCACCGCCGCCGCGTTCTTCCTGCTCGCGCTCCCGCTCGGCCGCCTCGCCGACCGGATCGGCCGCTGGCGCGTCTTCCTCGGCGGCCACCTCGCGCTGCTCCTCGCGTACGGGCTGCTGCTGGCCGGCGGGGCGGGCAACGGCCACGGCACCGTCCTGCCGTACGCCGTCCTCCTGCTGCACGGCGGCTTCTACGCCGCCACCGACGGCGTGCTGATGGCAGCCGCGGCCGGAGCCGTGCCCGAGGAGCACCGCGGCGGCGGCCTCGCCCTCGTCCAGACCGGCCAGGCCCTCGCCCGCTTCGCCGCCTCGCTGGGCTTCGGCGCCGCCTGGACGGTCTGGGGCCCCCGCCCGGCCCTCGCGGTCGCGGCCGTACTGCTGGCCGCCGCCGCGGCGGCCTGTGCCCTGCTGCGGCCCGCCGACGCGATGGAAGCCGAGTCCCCGGAGTCCGCCGAGTCCGCCGGGGCGCGCGCCGACTGAGCCGTCCGCCGTCCGCCGTCCGCCGCCCGCCGCCCCCGACGTTCCCCCACACCCCCGAAAGGCCCCCATGACCCTCCAACGCCGGATCCTGATCCTCGTCTGCGCCGTCGTGCTGCTCGCCGCGGTGGGGGTGCTCGCCGTCGTGCGGGCCTCCTCGCGGGCCGACGAGAAGAACCAGACGCAGGCCGGCGGGCCGCAGATCACCCGTGGCGAGGTGTCCCTGGCACCGGACGCGGCCGGGCGGCGGATCGTGTTCCGGAACATGGCGTGGGGCCCGCACCGCGACGAGCTGGCCACCGTCCCCGCCGACGCGCCCCAGGGCCCCCGTACCGCCTCGGGCGTGAGCTGCCTGCGTTTCCACTCGGCCGCCGGCACCGGGATCTGCCTCCAGGCCGACAAGGGCGGGGTCCAGGAGAGCTACCGGGCCGTCGTCCTCGACGCCCACCTCAAGGAGGTCTCCGCGCACCCGCTGGCCGGCATCCCCACCCGCGCCCGGGTCTCGCCCGGCGGGCACCTCGTCGCCTGGACGGTCTTCGTCGGCGGGGACTCGTACGCCGGTACGAACTTCTCCACCCGGACCTCGCTGCTCGACCTGCGCACGGGCAGGTTCGACGCCTCGCTGGAGGACTTCGAGATCCGCAAGGACGGCAAGGCGTACCGCAACGCCGACGTCAACTTCTGGGGCGTGACCTTCGCCGCCGACGAGCGGACCTTCTACGCGACGCTCGCCACCGGCGGCCAGACCTACCTGGTCCGCGGCGACCTCGCCGAGCGCACCGTGACCACGCTGCGCGAGAACCTGGAATGCCCCTCGCTGTCACCTGACGGGACCCGGCTGGTGTTCAAGAAGCGGGTGGCGGGCCTGTCCCCGGACGCCCCGTGGCGGCTGTACGTCCTGGACCTGGCCTCGATGCGGGAGGCCCCGCTCGCCGAGGAGCGCAGCGTGGACGACCAGGTCGTGTGGAGGGACGACAAGAGCGTCGTCTACTCCCTGCCCGGCGACTTCGGCGCCGACCTGTACGCCCTGCCCGCCGACGGCAGCGGCGCACCGGCCCCGCTGATGGCGTCGGCCCTCGCCCCGGCCTTCCTCGGCTGACGCCGGGGGAGGGCGGGGCGAGGGCCGTCGGGACCGCTACGCCGAATGCAGGACCGTTACGCCGGGACCAGGGTCTTGCGGCGCCGCTTGCGCTGGGCGCCCGCCGACAGCTTCAGCTCAATGATCGACCGTACGGCCGGCCACTCCTCGTCGAGGATCGAGTAGAAGGCGGTACTGCGCACGGCGCCGTCGAGCCCCCGCGAATGGGCCCGGCGGACCCCCTCGCAGGTGAACCCGAGCCGCTCCATCGCGGCCCGCGAGCGCACGTTGCGGGCGTCGGCGCGCAGCGAGATGCGGCGCACGCCCCAGGTCTCGAAGGCATGGCGGAGCATGAGCAGCTTCGCCTCCGTGTTGATGCCCGTCCCCTGGGCGCCCGGGGACAGCCAGGTATTGCCGATCTCGGCGGCATCGGGGACCGCGGTCGCCGGATCACCGAACGGGACGCCCGGCACGGCGGGCCACACCAGTGGTCCCTGCCAGTAGTCGAGGTCCAGGAACCGGGTCGAACCGACGACCCGGCCGTCGGTGGCTCTGACCACCGCGAAGGGGAGCGATCGACCCGCCGCCTGATCTGCGAGGGCGCGGTCGATGTACTCGTGGGACGCCTGCACCCCATGGGGTACGGGGGTGAAGGCGTAAGTCGTACGATCCTCGGCCCCGGCCACGGCCAAGGCCTCGGTGTGGCGGGGGGCGAGGGGCTCGAGCCGCACGCTGCGGCCGGCGAGGAGTACGGGTACGGGCACGGAGCCTTCGGTCCTTCTGGGCGGTGGGGTGGTTGCACAGTGTGCGTCCCTGACGTCACCCCCCGCGCAAAACACGGGTGAAAGGCAACGGGCTGTCAGGTGAACGCGAGTGGCTCAATGTAGCCCCTAAATGTGCTCTCATGAACCCCCAAATTGGCAACGCCGCGGCCATGTTTTTCGATGACTTTGGTCCCCGCTCCGGAGCGTCCGTAATCCTGATCCGCGGACATCCCTTCCGGCGCGCCGCACAGGCCCCCCGGACGGCCGCCCCGACGCCCTCCGATCGGCGTACAGACACCATCTGACCTGCATCGATGTGAGGAAACCCACGCGTGTGCCGGGACGGCCCCCAGCTCCGTACCGACGGCTGTTTCCCGGGCTCCGCCACGACCACGGGGGGCATCGAACAGGTGGCCGTCGGTGATGTGTCCAGCGCCGTCTCCCCCCGTCGGCGGCGGCAGTGGCTCCGGGGTCCCCTCCGGCCTCTCCCGCGGCGTGGTCGACGGCGCCGTCAACCTCGGCATCGCGAGCAGCCCCCGGCCGCTCATCCCGACCGCCGCCGCCTTCGCCGCGCACTCCCACGTGCCCTTCCGCCGGGCCATCGTGACGTTCGTCCCGGCGGCCCCGGTCCGCGAACACCAGGAGGATGCGCGGGTCGGCCCCCGATCCCGCCCCGCGCCCCCTACCGTCCCTCCAACGCGCCCTTCCCGCGCGGATCTTCACACCGCTCACGGAAAGCCGAGAGACCCCGACCATGTCCGCACCCCGCATCACCTTCCTCGAAGGCCAGGCCGGCCAGGGCGCCGCCCTCGCCCGGATCGCCGACCGCGTCCGCTCCCGGCTCGCCTCCCCGGACTGCGCCGCCCTGCGCACCGCCCGGCGCCCCCTGTTCACCGGCATCGGGGCCTCGTACGCCGCCCTCGCCGTCCCCGTGCAGCAGCTGCGCACGGCCGGGGTCGTCGCCCAGCGCGTGCTGTCCAGCGAGATCGAGGCCGGCACCGCCGGCTTCGACACCGACTGCCTGATCGCCGTCTCCCAGGGCGGCCGCAGCTGCGAGACCATCGCCGCCTTCCGCCGCGCGGCCCCCGGCCTCACCAGGACCGCGGTGCTCAACGTCGTGGCCTCGCCGCTCGGCGCACTCGCCGACCTGACCGTGGACCTCGGCGGCGAGCCCGACTCGCACGCCTCGACCGTCGGCTACACCGGGACGGTCGTCGCCCTCGACCTGGTCGCCGGGGCCGTCGCGGGCCGCGATCGGGACCCCTGGGGCGACATCGCCGAGCAGGCCACCGCGGTCCACCGGCACGCCGCCGAGGTGGTCGCGGGCCTGCGTGGGCGCGGAGCCCGCTGCGCCGCCGCCGACGCGGTGGCGGCCGGCGCCTCGCGGGCCTCGGCCGAGGAGGGCGCGCTGCTGCTGCGCGAGGTGGCCCGGATGCCCGCGGCAGCCTGCGCGACCCGCAACTACCTGCACGGGGCGATGGAGTCGGCGGGCAACACCCTGCACCTCGTCCTCGGCGACGGCCGCGAGATCGAGCTGGCCCGCTCGCTGGCGGCCGCCGGGCACCTCACGCTGCTCCTGACCACGACCCCGGCGCAGCCCTCGGACAGCCTGTTAGTGATCCGCCTCCCGGAGGTCCCGGACGCCGTCCGGGCGGTGCTGGAGGCGGTGGCGCTCCAGGAACTGGCCGCGCAGCTCGGCGCCGAGCGCGGCGTGCCGACCGGGTCGTCCGTCTTCGCGCACGACGACACCAAACTGGGCGGCCTCGGCCGGGCCGGTCTCTCGCTGGCCGCCTACGCGTCGGCGAGCGACGCGGCAAGGGCCCCGAGCCCCTGATTTCGCCACGGTCGGAACTCAGGGGTGCTGCGGGGAATGCCCGGTCTGCGACGCTGGTTGCCCCGTCACAAGATCGAAATCCAGGGGAGCCCGGCATGACCGCGACCGTCACCCGCATCGAGTACACCCTGCCCGTGAACGACCCCGTGGCCGAGGACCAGGTCCAGCTCAGCCGCGACGACCTGTGGACGGGCCTGGTGGCCAAGGCCGCCGACCCGCGCCCCTACGTACCGGCGATCACCGAGTGCACGGTCGTCTCGGAGGGCCCGCAGGGCCTGGTGCGCGAGATAGCCCGGGCCGGAGACCGCTTCCGCGAGGTGGTGGTCTTCGACATCGGCCACCGCGTGAGCTTCCGCCGGGCGGACGAAAGGGAGGTGTGGACGATCGACAACGTCATCGACGAGGACGCGACCGGCGCCCTGGTCCTGACGTTCAGCGGCGAGTTCGAACGCGAGTTCGGTGCGTCCCGGCTCGCGGCGATGCGTACGGCCATGGCCGAGACGGCCGCCCGCACCCTCGCCGTGATCCGCGCCGGCGCCGCGGCCTGAAAGCTCTCCGGACCACCTGAGATCATCCGCACATGGACTTGGTACTGCGCCGGCTCGCCGCCGTCGGGCCGTTCTTCACCGTCCCGTACGGGAAGGAACCTCCCGGGGAGGGCTTCCGCCTGCTGAGCGAGCTGTACGGACCCGGGCTGGAGCCGTACGTGGCCGAGGTCGGACGGCGGCTCGGCAGCGGGCCGGGGCGCGTCGCGGCCTCGACCGCGCAGTTCGGGATCGCCTCGCGCCTGTGGTCGGTCGGACTCGGCTGCGCCGCGCTGGGCGGGCGGGTGCCGGACCTGGGCGCCGACCGCGTGTGGTGGCGCCTGCCCGCGGCGGGATCGCTGGAGCTGTGGCTGCCCGAGCCCGGCCGGGGCGACCGGCCCGCCGAGGCGCTCGGGGAGACGGTGCTCGGCAACCTCGCGGACCTGGACGCACGGCTGCGCGAGCGGTACGGGGTCTCGCCCAAGGTGCTGCGCGGCAACGCCGCGTCGGGGCTGGTCGGCGCGGTACGGGTGCTGCTCGACCGGGTCCCGGGCGGCCCGGCGGTGGCCCTGGCCGCCTCCCTCCTGGCCGAGGGGGGAGCGCTCGGCGGCACCGGCACCTTCCTCCACGAAGAGGGGCTCGGGGTGGCCTTCGTACGCCGCAGCTGCTGCCTCTACTACCAGGTTCCGGGCGGCGGCCTCTGCGGGGACTGCGTACTGCGCACCAGGTAGCCCGACGGCACGCAGGAGGCCACCGGGGAGCGGTCGCCCTGCTCCCCGGTGGCCCCGTACGCGCTCTGCGAACCTGCTAGAACGTGAGGTTCCAGGCGTCGATCTTGCCGGTGTCCGCGCTGGCGTTGTCGTTCACGCGCAGCTTCCAGAGGCCGTTCGCCACCTCGGAGGAGGCGTTGACGGTGAAGGTCTGGACGATGTTGTCCGTACCGCCGCCGGCCCGGTTGCTCAGGGTGTAGACGGTGCCGTCCGGGGCCACCAGGTCGACCTTGAGGTCACCGATGTAGGTGTGCTTGATGTCCACGCCCACCTTGAGGGTGGCCGGAGCGTTGCCGGTCACCCCGCTGACGGTGATCGGGCTCTCCACGGTCGCGTTGTCGTTGATCGCGAAGTCGCCGAGGTTCTCGAAGTACTTGCCGGGCGGCGGGGTGGACCCCACCGCCTTCAGCGCGTCGACCTGGCCCTCGCCGAAGAACGAGTTGTTGGCCGCGGTGCCGGTGCAGCGGCTGTCCGAGGGGCAGGCGATGTCGTTGGCCTGGGTGGCCAGCTTGTCCCGCAGCTGCGCCGGGGTGATGCCCGGGTTGGTGCTGGCGAGCAGCGCCGCGACGCCGACCACGTGCGGGGTGGCCATCGACGTGCCGCTCTTGGTGCCGTACTTGCCGCCCGGGACGGTGGAGTAGACGTCGCTGCCCGGGGCCGCCACGTCGATGACGCCCGAGCCGAAGTTCGAGAACGAGGCCTTCGTGGTGCCCGTGCCGTTCGCCGCGACCGTGACCACGCCCGGGAGCTCGGTCGGGATGTCGAGGCAGGCGTTGGTGATGGTGCGGGTGACCGGCGTCGAGTCGTTCGGGCTCGCCGAGTCGGTCGTCTTGTGGGCGAGGTCGTAGTTCTCGTTGCCCGCCGCGGCGACCTGGAGGGAGCCCTTGCCCTCGGCGTACTCCTGGGCGCGCTTGACGCCCTCGATGATGGCGGCCTGGTCGATGTTGTCCGGGCAGTTGAACTGCCACGGGTCCGTGTAGTAGCTGTTGTTGGTGACCTTGAAGCCGTGGTCACCGGCCCACACGAAGCCGCAGATGGTGTTCTCGGCGAAGAAGAACGAGTTGCCCGGTTCGGCGACGCGGACCGCGGAGATCTTCACGCCGGGGGCCACGCCGACGACGCCCTTGCCGTTCTTGGCGGCCGCGATGGTGCCCGCGACGTGCGTGCCGTGGCTGTCCACGTCGCGCCAGGCGCCCGCACGGGTGTCCGGCTTGCCGTACGCGCAGGAGACGGAGTCGGCCGCGTTGAAGTTGGGTGCCAGATCCTGGTGCTGGTCGTCCACACCGGTGTCCAGGATGCCGACCTTGACGGAGGGCGAGCCGGTGGTGACGGCCCAGGCCTGGTCGGCCTTGATCTGGCTCATGTCGGCGCGGACGGGCTCGCCGGCCGGGGTCGTCGACTGGGCCGGGTTGGCGGGCAGCGCCGGGTTGTAGGCGTCGGCCGGGACGTCCGAGGTGCGGGTGGCCCCGACCTGCTGGACCCCGCTGACCCCGCGCATCGTCGCGGCGAAGCCGGCCGAGGCGGAGTGGGCGACGATCACGCCGATGGAGTCGAAGTTGGAGAAGACGGTGCCGCCGTTGGCGGCGATGGCGGAGCGCACCGCCGAGCTGTCACCGGGGGCGGTGATCACGAGGTAGGCGCGGGTGCCGGCAACCCAGGTCGCACTCTGGGAGGTCGGCGCCGCGGCGGCCTGGCCCGCTGCCTTGGCGGGGGCGGCCGGGAGGACCTGGCCGGAGGGGGAGACGGGGGCGGTGCCGGCGAGCGCCGCCGGGGCCCCGAAGGCGAGAGCCGCGCCGAGCGTGGCGGCGAGCACGAGCGTACGTCGAGGTCGGCTGGATATGTGGGGTATCAATGCGTCCTCCGAAGACGGCCCGGAGGTGCTCATGACACCTACCGGGCCGTACGAAACGAGTGGTGGACGCAAGATGTCAGACGCGTGCCCCGCTATGGAAGTACCTTTTACCGCACGACACTTAACGGCCCCGTGGCCGAAAATCGACCACAGGGCCGTGTGGGGGCCGCGTGAAGGCGGTGTGCGGGCCGGCCGGCCCGGGCACCGTGGGGGCGAGCCCGGCCCGGCCGGCCCGTGACGGGCGCTCCGGTCAGACCGGTACGCCGTCCTTGGCGCCGGCCGGCGAGGGGGCGGGCACGGTGGGAAGATCCGTGCCGTGGCCGTCGTCGATCAGCGTGGTCTCGTCGAACTCCAGGCGCCCCGCGAGGACTTCGGTGGCGCGCTCGCGGTCGAACTCCTTGGTCCAGGTGCCGATGAGCACCGTCGCCACCGCGTTGCCCGCGAAGTTCGTCAGCGCCCGGGCCTCGCTCATGAACCGGTCGATGCCCACGATCAGCCCGACGCCGTCGACGAGTTCCGGCCGGTGCGACTGGAGCCCGCCCGCCAGGGTCGCGAGCCCGGCGCCGGTCACGCCCGCCGCACCCTTCGAAGCGATGATCATGAACAGCAGCAGCGAGATCTGCTCGCCGATGGCCAGCGGCTTGCCCATGGCCTCCGCGATGAACAGCGAGGACATCGTCAGGTAGATCGCGGTCCCGTCCAGGTTGAACGAGTAGCCCGTCGGTACCGTGATGCCGACCACCGGCTTGGAGACGCCCAGGTGCTCCATCTTCGCGATCAGCCGGGGCAGCGCCGACTCCGAGGAGGAGGTGGAGAGGATCAGCAGGAACTCGCGGCCCAGGTAGCGCAGCAGCGAGAACACGTTGAGCCCGGTGCACACCCGCAGCAGGGCGCCGAGCACCACGAACACGAACAGCAGGCAGGTCGTGTAGAAGCCGATCATGATGACGGCCAGTGACTTCAGCGCGTCGATGCCCGTCGCGCCGACCACCGCCGCCATCGCGCCGAACGCGCCCACCGGCGCCGCCCACATGATCATGGCGAGGATCCGGAAGACCAGCTTCTGTACGTGTCCGATCCCGCGCAGCAGCGGCTCGCCCGCGGTGCCCATCGCCTGGAGCGCGAACCCGCACAGCAGCGCCACGAGCAGCGTCTGGAGCACCTGCCCGCCGGTGAAGGCGGAGACCAGGGTGGTCGGGATGATCCCGAGCAGGAACTCGGGCGTGCTCTGCGCCCCGCCCGCCTTGGCCTGGGCCTCGCCGGCGTGCTTGACGGCCTCGGTCAGGTGCAGTCCGGAGCCGGGCTCCAGCAGGTTCCCGACGAGGAGCCCGATCGCCAGGGCCACCGTGGACATGATCATGAAGTAGCCGAGGGCGAGGCCGCCCACGGCCCCGACCTTGGCGGCCTTGCGCACCGACCCGATGCCCAGCACGATCGTGCAGAAGATCACGGGCGAGATCATCATCTTGATGAGGTTCACGAAGCCGGTGCCCAGCGGCTTGAGCTCCACGGCCGTGCCGGGTGCGGCGAAGCCGACGGCGATGCCGAGGAGCACCGCGGCGATCACCGCGATGTACAGGTAGTGGGTCTTGTCGCGTCTGCCGGCCACGGCTCGCCTCCTGGTGGTGAATACGTCCCGGGAGGACCATCGCCCGAGCCTGTGACCCCGGTCACCCTTGCGTTCATTGAGTTCACGGCCCGGTGCACACTGAGCGTCATGTTCCGTTTCCCCCGTCCGCCGCGCAGCCTCGCCGGCCAGCTCTTCGCCATGCAGGTGCTGCTGGTCGCCGTGGTCGTGGCCGGCTGCGCGGTCTTCGCGTACGCCACCGCCCGCGGGCAGGCCGAGGAAGCCGCCCGGCGCCAGGCGGGGGCCGTGGCCCGGGCGGTCGCCGACTCCCCGTCCGTACGCGAGGCCGTACGCGGGGCCGCCGCCGGCCGGGACCCCTCGGCCGCCCTCCAGCCCTACGCCGAGCGGGTCCGCGTGGACTCCGGGGTGGACTTCGTGACGATCATGGCCCCGGACGGCCGGCGCTGGACCCACCCCGACCCCCACCGCATCGGCGAGCCCTTCCTGGGGAACACCGCCCCCGCCCTGCGCGGCGAGACCTTCAGCGAGACCTACACCGGCACCCTCGGCCCCTCCATCCGCGTGGTCACCCCGCTCATGGACGACGGCCGGGTCGCCGGCATGGTCAGCGCCGGCATCACCGTCCGCGCGATCAGCGCGCGCCTCGCCGAGCAGCTCACCGCCCTCGCCTGGGTCGCGGCCGGCGCCCTCGCCCTCGGCGGGGCCGGCACGTACGTCGTCAACGCCCGCCTGCGCCGCCACACCCACGGCATGAACGCGGCCGAGCTCAGCCGCATGTACGACTACCACCAAGCGGCCCTGCACGGGGTCCGCGAAGGTCTGCTCATGCTCGACGGCCAGCGCCGCATCACCCTCATCAACGACGCCGGACGCGAGCTGCTGGGCCTGCACGGGGACGTCCGGGGCGCCGGCGCCGCCGACCTCGGACTGCCCGCCCCGCTCACCGGAGCCCTGCTCGCCGACCGGCCCCGTGTGGACGAGGTGCACCTGACGGCGGACCGGGTGCTCGTCCTCAACAGCTCGCCCGTCGCGGGCGGCGGCCGCCGCGGCACCGTGGTCACCCTCCGCGACCACACCGAACTCCAGTCGCTCACCGGCGAACTGGACCAGCAACGCGGGTTCACCGAGGCCCTGCGCTCCCAGGCCCACGAGGCCGCCAACCGGCTGCACACCGTGGTCTCCCTCATCGAACTCGGCCGCGCGGACGAGGCGGTGGAATTCGCCACCGCCGAACTCCAACTGGCCCAGGCCCTCACCGACGAGGTGGTCACCGGAGTCGGGGAACCCGTCCTGGTGGCGCTGCTGCTGGGCAAGGCCGCCCAGGCGCACGAACGCGGGGTCGAGCTGGTCGTCACCCCCGACAGCCGCGCCGTCGGCGCCGGTACCGGGAACCTCCCGGCCCGGGACCTCGTCACCGTCCTCGGCAACCTCCTGGACAACGCCGTCGACGCCCTGACCGGCGTCCCCGGGGCCCGGATCGCGGTCACCGTACGGCCCGACAAGGACGCACTGGTGCTCCGCGTCGCCGACAACGGCCCCGGACTGCCCACGGGCGCCGCCGCCGACGTGTTCCTGCGCGGCTGGTCGGGCAAGGGTGAAGGGCGCGGCCTCGGCCTCGCCCTGGTCCGCCAGGTGGCCCACCGGCACGGCGGGAGCGCGGTGGTCGCCGAAGGGCCGGGCGGGGGAGCCGAGTTCACCGTACGACTGCCGATGCGAAGGGAGCCGGCGCCATGAGCGACGCACACGGGGGGCCCGCGGGGTCCGCGGTGCGGGTGCTGGTGGTCGAGGACGACCCCGTCGCCGCCGACGCGCACGCCCTCTACGTCGGCCGGGTGCCCGGCTTCACCGCCGTCGGCGCCGTCCACTCGCTCGCCGAGGCCACCCGCGTCCTCGAACGCACCCGGGTCGACCTGCTGCTGCTCGACCTCACCCTGCCGGACGGGCACGGGCTGCGCTTCGCCCGCCGGCTGCGGGCCTCCGGGCACCCCGTGGACGTGATCGTCGTGACCTCGGCGCGGGACCTGGCCGTGGTGCGCGACAGCGTCTCGCTCGGTGTGGTCCAGTACGTGCTGAAGCCGTTCGCCTTCCCGACCCTGCGCGAACGGCTGCTGCGCTACGCCGAGTTCCGCGCCACCGCGGGGGAGGCCTCAGGCCAGGACGACGTGGACCGGGCGCTCGCCGCCCTGCGCGCCCCGAGCCCCGCCGAGCTCCCGAAAGGCCTGAGCGCGCCGACCCTGGACCGGGTCGGCGCGCTGCTGCGGGCGGCGCCCGAGGGGCTGACCGCCGCGGGGACGGCCGAGGCGGCCGGGATCTCGCGGATCACCGCCCGCCGCTACCTGGAGCACCTGGTGGACACCGGCCGGGCGGACCGCACCCCCCGCTACGGGCAGGTCGGCCGCCCCGAACTGCACTACCGCTGGCTGGCCGCGGCGGCCGGGACCGGCTCCGCGTCGAAGGTGTAGAACTTGCGGTGGTCGAGCAGATCGGCCGGCGTCACGTCGTTCCACGGCCGCATCGTGTCGTTCAGGTCGACGACGTTCGTGGTGCCCGCGGCCGGCAGGTACGTGGACTTCGGGTGGCGGGCCTGCCACTCGGCCCACAGCTTGTCGACGTAGGCGTGGTGCATCCAGAACACCGGGTCGTTGGGGGACACCCCGGTGGCCATCTGGCCGCCGACCCAGACGTGCACCCGGTTGTGCAGGTTGGCGCCCCGCCAGCCTTCGAGGTGGTTGCGGAAGCCGTTCGAGGAGCTGTTCCAGGGGGCCATGTCGTACACCGGCATGGAGAGGACGGCCTCCACCTCGGCCTTGGTCGGCAGTTCGGCCACGCCCTCGCCCAGCGCGCGGCGCAGGTAGGCGCGCCCGTCCACCCGTACGTTCACGTTGAACTTCCCGGCGGCGTACGCGAACGGTCCGTCCATGACCTGCCCGTCGCGGGCCCGGCCGGTGCCGCCGAGGAAGTCGGCGGCCCAGAGGGAGGAGCGGGAGGTGCGGTCCGCGGTCCAGTCCCAGTACGGGAGGGAGACCTTCGGGTCCACTTTCTGCAGCGCGGCCTCGAACTCCAGCAGGAAGCGGCGGTGCCAGGGCAGGAAGGAGGGGGAGCGGTGGCCCACCCGGTCGCCCGAGTCGGTGTCGGCCATGATGAACCCGTTGTGGGTGGTCACGAACCGGTCGTAGACACCGGTGCGCTTCAGTTCGAGCAGCGCGTTGGTGAAGGCGCGCTTCTCCTCGGGGGTGAGCGCGGCCTGGTTCTTGCGGACGGTCATGCCGTGCCTCCCATGGGCGCGAAGGGGGCGAGCACGGCGCCCTGGAGCTCACGCACGGCGGCGCGGGCGAGCGAGGTCGGATCGGCGAAGGTCTCGTAGTGGTTGACCACGCTGATCCAGGTGCCGTCGGCGTTGCGCATGACGTGCAGTTCGCGGCCGTCTATCCGGACCGTGGGCAGGCCGTCGTGGCCGCCGCCGTGGTGGCCGCCGTGGTGTCCGGCTCCGCTCGTGGCCGGGGTGATCTGTATGCGGCGGCCCTGGTACACCTCGTCGACCGTGCCGGCGGGTATGGAGGCGCGGGAGTCGGCGGCGGCAGCGTGCGCGGTGGCGCCCGCTATGCCGAGGGCGGAGAGTGCGCCGGCTGCGGTGCCCAGGGCTTGCCGGCGGGTGATCTTGTTCATGGGCCGAAGAACTATCAGGGCGGCGCGAGTTGCTGACCGATATCCGGACATCGGCGGATAAGTTGCGCATAGAACCACTTGATCGATCTTCCCGTTCGAACCGGCTCCGTCGGCCCGAACGGGAAGATCTTCGAGCAAAAGTCTACTGGACAGTAAGTTATCCGGTCGCGTGCGGTCCCCCTCTCGTAACGATCAGTCACTTATAGTCCGAATATGGCTCTTCATGAGACGAAAGACGTGGGCGCCACCGACGCCGGCGAGGACGTGTTCACGACCGCGCTCAGCGGCGAGGTCCTCCCCAAGTACCGGATGCCCGACGACCACGCGCCCACCGAGGTGGTCTACGAGCTGCTCAGCAACGAGCTCCTCCTCGACGGCAACGCGGCCCAGAACCTGGCCACCTTCTGCACCACCTGGTCCGACGACGGCGTGCACCGCCTGATGAACCAGTGCCTCGACAAGAACATGATCGACAAGGACGAGTACCCGCAGACCGCGGAGATCGAGGCCCGCTGCGTCAACATCCTGGCCGACCTCTGGAACGCGCCGGCGGGCGGAGCGGCCACCGGCTGCTCCACCACCGGATCCAGCGAGGCCGCCATGCTCGGCGGCCTCGCCCTGAAGTTCCGCTGGCGCGCCCGCCGCCAGGCCCAGGGCCTGCCCGCCGACCGGCCCAACCTGGTGTGCGGGCCGGTCCAGGTCTGCTGGGAGAAGTTCGCCCGCTACTTCGACGTCGAACTGCGCCAGGTCCCGGTGGAGGCCGACGCCACCGGTCTGCGGCCGCACCAGCTCGCCCAGTACGTCGACGAGAACACCATCGGCGTGGTCGCCATCCTCGGGGTCACCTACACCTGCGACTACGAGCCCGTCGCCGAGCTCGCCGCCGAACTCGACCGGATCCAGGCCGAGCACGGCTGGGACATCCCGATCCACGTGGACGGGGCCAGCGGCGGCTTCGTCGCGCCGTTCCTCCACCCCGACGTGGTGTGGGACTTCCGGCTGCCGCGCGTGGCCTCCGTCAACACCTCCGGGCACAAGTACGGACTCGCGCCGCTCGGGGTCGGCTGGATCGTCTGGCGCACCGCCGACCTGCTGCCCAAGGAGCTCGTCTTCGACGTGGCCTACCTCGGCGGCGACATGCCGACCTTCGCCCTCAACTTCTCCCGCCCCGGCGGCGAGGTCATCGCCCAGTACTACCTGTTCCTGCGGCTCGGCCGGGCCGGCTACCGGCGGGTCCACGAAGCCTGCGTCGCCACCGCCCAGTACCTGGCCGGGGAGATCGCCGCCATGGGCCCCTTCACCCTGCTCTACGACGGCCTCGGCGGCCTCCCCGCCGTCTCCTACCGGCTCACCGACCGCGACGCGGCCGGGTTCAGCCTGTACGACCTCTCCGACCGGCTCAGGATGCGCGGCTGGCAGGTCCCCTCGTACCCGCTGCCGGCCGACCGCGACGACACCGTCATCCAGCGCGTGCTGATCCGGCACGGGGTCACCCGCGACCAGATCGCCCTGCTCGTCTCCGACCTGCGCAACGCCGTGGAACACCTGACGGCGTCGCCCCCGCCGGCCCCGGCGGCGGCGCCCCGCTCGGGGTTCCACCACTAAAGAGGCCGGATCGGGCCGGATCAGGCGGGCGCCGACCAGCGCATGCCGAGGGCGTCCAGGGCGGCGCGGCGGTCCGGGGCGAGGGCCGACGCACGCGAGCGCTGGTTGGCGATCCACACCCCCAGGCGCACCTCCCGGTCACCGACCCGCTCCACGTGGGTGCGCGGAACCCGCAGGTGCTGCTCGCGGGTGTGGAACTGCCGGGCCGCGGCCAGGTGTTCCGCCCACTTCTCGGCCTGCGTCCGCCGCGGGCGCGGCCGCTCGGCCGCGCTCGCCGCGGTCACGCCCAGCGTGTGCTCCAGCAGCCAGCGCTGCGCCCAGGTCAGCTGCTCCCACGCCAGCCGCTGGCTGCGCACCCACCGGCCCAGGTCCTCGCCCTGGACGACCACCTCGCCGGGGGCGAGCGGCAGCCGCCCGCCCGCGTCGAGGTGGACGCGGGTCAGGTGGAAAGCGCGCTGCCAGGAGATCTCCCAGGCCGGGCACCAGGACGCGTCGATGGCCTCCAGGGCCTCCCGGCGCTCCTCCGGCAGGGCGCCGGGCCCCTCGCGCCGGGCCGCGGCGCGCTGGTTCTTGACCCACACCCCGACCGGCGCCCCGCGCCAGGTGGCCTCCGCCGGCGGCAGCAGGTGGCCGTGTTCCGCGGCCCAGCCGCGCGCCGCCGCGAGCCCTTCCTCGTACGCCACGTCGAAGTGGCTCCACACCATCCCGAGTTCGTCGAGCTGCGCGACCCGTTCCCCGTCGAGGGCGCCCCGACGGTGGGTGCGCCGTACGTCCGCGATCCACTGGCCGAGCGGGAACCGGGCCAGCCCCGGCGGCCAGGCCTCGGCGGCGGGCTCCGCACCGGCGCGGGCCCGCCCCGCCGGCACCTTGAACGCGAACGGCACCCGCAGGTCCCCCGCCCGGGCCGCGTAGATCCGGGCCGCCTCCACCCCGCGCCGCCAGTTCTCGTGCTCCGGATGCAGCACCCGCAGCCGGACGAACGCCGCCAGCAGCGCCGGATCGCGCGGGCTGGAGAAGCTCAGCAGGGCCCGCGCCCCGGCCCGCGTCCCGGCCCCGGCCACCGCCTCGCCGCCGGACTCCGGCCGCGCGCGGCTCGGCGCCTGCGGCTGCGCCAGCGATTCGACCAGCCGGGTGTCGTGCGCCCGCAATGCCTCCAGCAGCCGCGCCAGGTCCCCGTACGCGCGCGAGGTCAGCATCGACTCGGCCGTCTCACCCGGCCCCAGCAGCACGGGCACGACCAGCGAGGCGACCTTGCCCTCGCCGGGCCGGATGCGCAGCGCCCGCCCGACGGCCTGGACCAGGTCCGGCATGGACCCGCGTACGTCGGCCCAGAAGACGGAATCGCACTCCTTGGTGTCCACGCCCTCGCCCAGCACCCGGACACTGCCGAGGAAGGCCTTGTCGGCCTCACCGCCCGCCGCGAACCGCGCCAGCACCCGCCGCCGGTGCACCGCCGTGTGCTGCCCGCACAGCCAGTCCGCCCAGACCGTACGGGGGTACACCGGCTCCCCGGCCCCGCCCGCGGCCCGCAGCCGCCGTGCCACCGCAGGCAGCCCGGCCGCGAAGGCCTCGGCCTCCCGGGTCAGGTGGTGGAAGACGAGGGTCCGCCGGAACCCCTGGTCGGCGGCGGCCTTCACCAGCGCCGCCTGGAGGGCCGCCAGCCGCGATCCGCGCACCGCGTCGGAGCGCGCGTCCGCACCCAGCAGCACGGCCGCCTGGAACCCCGGATCGCTGACGTCCACGCACACCACCCGGTACGGGGCGCAGATGCCGCGGTCGATGGCCTCCGCGAGGGTCAGGGTGTGGCAGCGCGCGCCGAAGGGGCCGTCGGGGTCGTCCTCCATCGACGCGACGAGCTCACCGCGCCCCGGGCCGATCTCCTCGCCCTCCTCATCCTCCGCCCCGTCCTGCCAGACCCGGGGCGTGGCCGTCATGTAGAGCCGGCGGACGGAGGGGATCCGGGTGTTGTCGTGCACCACGGCCCACGGTTTCCCGGTCCGTCCCGACGTACGGTGCGCCTCGTCGACGACGATCAGGTCCCAGCCCGGCATCCCGGCGAGGTGGGCCTGTTCGATCGTGCCGAGGCCCAGCGAGGCGTACGTGGCGTACACCGTCACCCGGGTGGCCGACGGGCCCGCGCGGCGTGCCAGTTCGGCCGGATCGGTCGTGGCCGCCATCCCCGCGTCCGCGGGGCGCAGGGAGCACACCGCGAGGGCGGGTCCGGTCCGGCCGCCCTCCCGCCAGGCCGCCGCCGTCTGTACGAGGAGGTCCAGCGAGGGCACGAGGACCAGTACCCGCCCGGCCCGCAGCTCCTCGGCCGAGCGGACGGCGACCAGGGACTTGCCGGAACCGGTGGCCATGATCACCTGGGTCCGCAGTCCGCTCCCGGGCACCCGGCCGCCGGCGGGCAGTTCGAGGGCCCGCAGCACGGCGTCGACGGCCTCGCGCTGGTGCGGACGGAGTTCTTTCCTCGCCATGACCCCGCTCCGTCCGCAGCTCCGCCCTGATCGGCCTTTTCGGCTCGGGACCCATCCTGCACGAGAGGTGAAGCGGTCAGGGCCTGCGGCGGGGGCGGAGCGCGCGGATCACATCTTGGCGCCGAAGTTCTGCGTCCACCAGGGGCCGCCCGGCCCCGAGTGGATGCCGACGCCGATGTCCTTGAAGGAGCAGTTGAGGATGTTGGCGCGGTGCCCCGGGCTCTTCATCCACGAGTCCATGACCGATTCCGCGGTCTGCTGGCCCCGGGCTATGTTCTCCCCGTACGTCGACCAGCGGTACCCGGCGGCCGTCGTCCGCTTCCCCGGGTCGGCGCCGTCGGGGTTGGTGTGATCGAAGAAGCCGCGGGCGGCCATGTCGTCGGAGTGACCCTGGGCGGCGTTGCGCAGCTGCGGGTCCTCCTTGAGGGGGCCGCAGCCGGCCGCCGCCCGCTCGGAGTTGACCAGCGCGATGACCTGGCCCGCGACTCCCGCCGGGGCGGGTCCCGGCGCGGGCGCCGACGGACGCGGGGCCGGGGCCTTGGACTTGGTCGGCTCGGGGCTCGGGGTCGGGCTCGCGGCGGACGGGCTGGGCGAGGCGGAGGCCGAGGGGGACGGGGAGGACGAGGCCGAAGCGGAGGGCGAGGCCGGTTCCGAGGGGGAGGCGAGGGGCGAGTCGGACGCCGTCAGCGCCGCCACCGGGGCGGCGGGCGCGGCGCCGGTGTCCTTGGCGTCCGAGCCGGGGAACCCGCCGAGGTAGGCGAGCCCGCCGCCCGCGACGCAGGCGGCGAGCACCGCGCCGCCGATCGCGCGGCGGCGGCCCTGGCGGCGCTTGCGCAGGGCGCTGCGGCCGCCGCCGGGGCCCGCGTCCGGTATGCCGTCGTGGCCGGAGACCGCGGGGGTGAGCTGCGTCGCCGCGTCGGAGAAGTCCGCGCCGTCGAAGCCGGCGCCCGCGCCGCCGCCGTCGTACGCGTACGCCGCGTCGGCCGGGGCGAAGCCCGCACCCGTCGGGACGTAGCCGGCGGCCGCGGCCGACCGTATGCCCGCCAGCAGCGCCATCGAGACCGGCACCAGGGCCAGGCCCGCCAGCAGCCCCTCCGCCGGGAGCAGTCCGCTCCACAGACCCGCGCACCGTACGCACTCACGCGCGTGCCGGGCTATTCGCTTGCGCCACAGCGTCGACGGCACGCCGTCCCAGCCGGCCGTCACCGCCCGCAGCTCCTCGCACAGGGGCTGGGTGGCCAGCGCCCGTTCCACCACCCGGGCCGACTCCAGCTGCGCCTTCATCCGCTGCACGCGCACCGCCGTGTGCTGCGGGGACAGTTCGAGGGCCATGGCCACCTCGGCGCGGGTCAGCTCCCCGGCGCACTCCAGCCACCACAGCGACAGCAGGGCCCGGTCGTCGGTCTCCAGCCAGCGGGTGGCGCGGGCCGTCTCCCGCTGCTGGCCTTCGAGCTGGAGCCGCAGGACGGTGAGGTCCACGAAGTCGGCTCCCGGGTCGGCCAGTTCCCACGCGGCTTCGAGCCCGCTCTCGCCGGGGGCGCTGTGCCGGGCCTGCCAGTGCGCCCGCACCCGGTTCATCGCGATCGCGACCAGCCAGGACCGGAAGCTGTCGTCCGACCGCAGCGTGCCCAGCCCGTCGAGCGCCCGCAGCATCGTGTCCTGCACCACGTCGTCCACGTCGACGGAGCCGTTCAGAGCGCGTCCGACGATGTTGTAGACGAGCGGCAGATAGGTGCCGACCAGCTCGTCCTGCGCGCGGGGATCACCCGCGCGGGCCGCTGCCACCAGCGCTGCCGTGTGCTGTTCAGTCATGTGAGGTTCCCTGTCCGTACCGGCGGTCGATGATGCCCGATACCTGGGAGACCGTCGAGCGGGGTTCGGATAACGGTTATCCGGAAGAAGAACGCGAAGAAGTTTTTCCGGAGGCCTGGAGGGAGGCTTCGCGCCACTGTTTCACAGCAGCGGAACGAGCGCCTCCGTGGCCGCGCGCAGGGCCGGCGCGTACGCCTCGATCTCCTCGCGGGAGACGAGGAAGGTGACCGTGGTGACGCTGACCCCGCCGATCGGGCGGCCGTCCGGGCCCGGGACGGCGGCGCCGATGCACCGGATGGTCGGCTCGTTCTCCTCGTCGTCCACCGCGAAGCCCCGGGCCCGGACCGCCTCCAGCTCCGCCAGCAGCGCCTGCGGGTCGGTCAGCGTCCTCGGTGTGCGGCGCGGCAGCCCCGCGCTCGCGATCAGCGCCCGTACCTCCTCCTCGGGCAGGTGCGCCAGGATGCTCTTGCCGATCGCGGTGCTGTGCAGCGGCATGCGCATCCCGACGCGGGAGGCCGTCCGGAACGGCTGGTCGCTCTCCAGCTTCCGGATGTAGGTGAGCGCCTCCCCGCTGCGCAGGGCCAGGTGGACCGTCTGGCCGACGCTCTCGCGCAGCTCGCCGAGGATCCGCCCGATGCTCTGCGGCTCGCCGCCGCCGACCAGGGCGGACAGCCCGCGCAGCCGGGGACCCACCCCGTACCGCGCTCCGCTCTCCGGGCGTACGAAGCCCTGCTCGGTCAGCGAGGCGAGGATCCGGAAGGCGCTCGACTTCGGCACGGCCGCGGCCTCCGCCACATCGGTGAGCCGGTGCGGTCCGCCCGGCGCGGCCACCGCCTCCAGGATCCGCATCGACTTCTCCAGCGCCGTGCCGGCGGCCGAGGTGCGGCCGCCGCGCGTGGGGCCCGCGGCCGATTCCTTGGTGGGTCCGTCGTCGGGCATGCGCTCTCCCAGTGCAGGGGCGGGTGGGGGTAGGGTCTGCGAAAGTGGTTCCGCTACACGGTACTTCGTTCCACTACGTGGAACAAAGGGGTGCGCGGCGCCGTGGAACAGAGGGAGAGGGAGGGGTCCTTTTGTCCTGTCACCCGTACGAGGCGATGGCCGCCCAGCGCCTGCTGCCGGTCCTGCGCGACGCCGACGCGGACCGAGCCGCCCGCCGGACCACCGCCCTGCTGGCCGCCGGCTGCCGCGTGGTCGAGCTGACCACCTCCACCCCCGGCTGGGCCGAGGCGGTCGCCCGAACCGCACCGCTCGCCGACGCGCACGGCCGGCCCGCCCTGATCGGCCTCGGCACCGTCACCACGGCGGACCAGGCCGAGACCGCCCTCGACGCGGGCGCGGCCTTCCTGATCTCCCCGTACCCGGCCCCCGAGGTGCGCGCCGTCGCCGGCCGGCGCGGGGCGGTCTTCGTCGAGGGCGGCTTTACCCCGGCCGAGATCGCTTCGGCCGTGCGGGCGGCGGGCGCCGCCAAGGTGTTCCCGGCGCACGTCGGCGGTCCGCGGTTCATCCGCTCCCTCAAGGCGGTCCTGCCCGAGGGACTGTTCATACCGACCGGTGGCATCCGGCCCGCCGAGATCCGGGAGTGGCTGGCCGCGGGGGCGACCGCCGTCGGCATCGGCAGCGGCCTGCCCGAGGATCCGGCCGAACTGGCCGCCGTCTTCGCCGATCTGGCCGGGCCCTGCTGCACCGGCTGCGCCGCGGCGGGGCGCTGAGGATGGCCCACGCGCTCCGTACCGCCCACGAGAGCGGCTACGACGTCCTCGTCCTCGGTGAGGTCCTCGTCGAGATCCACGCCGGCACCGCTCTGCGGGAGGCCGCCGACGGCACCCCGGCCCGCATCTCCTACTCCGGCGACGCCCTCAACGCGGCGGCCGCCGCGGCCGCCGCCGGGGCCCGCACCGCCCTGCTCACCGTCGTCGGCGACGACGAGCTCAGCGTCCCGCTGCTCCGCCGCGCGGCCGCGCTCGGCGTGGACGTCTCCCACGTACGCCGCGCCCCGCGCCCCAACGGTGCGTACCTGCTGGCCTCCGACACCGAGGGCGACCGGGAGTTCGTCTACTGGCGCACCCACAGCGCCGGTTCCACCCTCTCCACCCGGCACGTCGAGTCCTGGCGGGAGCTGCTGACCGGCACGAAGGCCCTCGTCACCAGCGGAATCACCGGCGCCCTGTCACCGAGCAGCCGCGAGGCGGTGGTGGCCGCCGCCGAGACCGTGCGGGGCGCCGGCGGGCACGTCTCCTACGACCCCAACTTCCGCCCCCGGCTGACCGGGCGGGCCGAGGCCCGCGAGCTGCTGGCCCGGATCGCCCCGCTGACCGGGCTGCTCAAAACCTCCTGCCCGGCCGACGCACAGGCCCTGGTCGCCACCGCCGATCCGCGGGCGGCCGCCGCCCGCTACCGCGCGCTGGGCGCCCGTACGGTCGTGGTCACGGCGGGGGCCGGCCGGCTGCTGCTCGACGACGGCACGCGGGCGGAGTACCACCGCGTACCGGTCAACCCCGATCCGGTGGACGCGACCGGCGCCGGGGACTGCTTCACCGGCACCACCACCGCCCGGCTCGCCCTCGGCGACCGCCTCGCCGACGCCGTCGCGTACGGCATGGCGGCGGCCTCGCTCTCGGTCTCCGGGCGCGGCGGCACGGGCCGCGTCCCGGCGTTCGCCGAGACGGCGGCCCTGGCCGCCGGTCTCTTCGCCGGCCTAGGCGGCTTCGAGTAGCGCGATCTCCTCCGGGGACAGCCGCAGCGCCCCGGTGGCGATGTTCTCGACGAGGTGACCGGGGTTTCCGGTACCCGGGATGGCCAGGACGTGCGGGCCGCGGTTCAGCGTCCACGCGAGCCGCACCTGCGCCGCCGTCACCCCGTGGGCCTCGGCCACGGCCCGCACCTGGACGGTCTCCTCCGCGACCGCTCCGGCCTCCTTGCCCGCGCCGGCGATGGCGAAGAACGGCACGAAGGCGATGCCCTGGCGGCCGCACGCGTCGAGGAAGGCGTGGTCCTCGGCCGGGGAGCCGATCCCGTACGGGTTCTGCACGCAGACGACGGGAGCGATGGCCAGGGCCTCGGCCAGGTGGTCGGGCCGTACGTTGGACACGCCGAGGTGGCGGATCAGCCCCGCCGTGCGCAGGTCGGCGAGCGCGCCGAAGTGCTCGGCGATCGACCCCGAGGTCTCCCGGCGCGGGACCCGCAGGTTGACCACGTCGAGGTGGTCCCGGCCGAGCTGACGCAGGTTCTCCTCGACCTGCCCGCGCAGCTGCCCGGGCGTGGCCCACCACCACTCGCCGGCGAAGTCCCGGCCCGGCCCCACCTTGGTGGTGATGACGAGGTCGTCGGCGTACGGGGCCAGCGCGGTGTTGATGAGCTCGTTGGCGGAGCGCGTGGGGGAGAAGTAGAAGGAGGCGGTGTCGATGTGGTTCACGCCGAGCTCGACGGCCCGCCGCAGCACGGAGACGACCCGCTCGCGGTCGGTGGGGGAGCCGTCGGCGAGGTGGGTCAGGCGCATGGCGCCGAAACCGATCCGGCGGACGGCGAGATCGCCGAGCCGCCAGGTGCCGGATGCTGCCGCGGTGATCGTTTCGGAGGTCATGGAGCGAGGGTAACCGCCCCGGCGACCCGTCCCGCGGCGAGCACCGGGCGGGGTGTACGTGGTGGGACGCCGCCGGGCCGGGTCGTCTTCCGCGGCCCGGCGGCGCCGGTCTCGTGCCCGGTCAGCGGCCGTGCAGGCCCCGGTCGACGGCCGTCATCAGCTCGCCGTCGGCGGTGTCGGCGTCCAGGGACCAGAACATCGCCCCGCCCAGGCCGTTCTCGCGGACGTACTCCGTCTTGGCCCGCAGCACCTGCGGGTCGTCGTACGTCCACAGGGTGCTGCCGTCGAACAGCCAGGCGTGGCCGCCCCGGCGGTCGCGGTAGACCTTGTACGCGCCCGAACCGGCCAGGTTCTTCAGCGCCTTGTAGTCCTCGTACCCGGCCGCCCAGGTCGCCGGCGCCGGGCCCGCCGCCGGCTGGCCCATACCGTCCCCGCCGCCGCTGACGCCGGTCCAGCCCTGTCCGTAGAACGGCATGCCCACGACCAGCTTGTGCGCCGGCGCCCCGCGGTGGCGCCACGCCTCCACCGTGCCGTCCACGCTGAAGTCGCCGCGGGCGCGGAGCGCGGACTGCTGGGCGGTGACCGGCTCGCCGGAGACGTGGAAGTCGTAGCCCTGGAGGTTCACGAAGTCGAGGTCGCGCATGATGCGCTGGACGTCGAAGCCCGCGTCGATCTTGGCAGGGGCGGTCGGGACGAACGCCGTCAGCTCGTACGCGTCCTTCCGCTTCTGGCTGCGCGCGTACGCGTCGAGCTGCGTGCGGAACTCCTTGACCAGCGCGGCGAAGTTCTGCTTGTCCTCGGGGCGGTACGTGGTGTCCGTGTCACCGGCCGAGCCCGGCCACTCCCAGTCGAGGTCGATCCCGTCGAAGAGCCCGGCCGCCGCGCCGGCGCCGCCGCGGGCGCCGTCCTGCGGCAGGTCGCCCTTGATGTAGAGGTCGATGCAGGACTGGACGAGGGCCTTGCGGGAGGCGGGGGTGAGGGCGGCGTCCGAGAAGTGCGTGGACCAGCTCCAGCCGCCCAGCGAGAGGAGGACCTTGAGTCCGGGGTGCTTGGCCTTGAGCTCGCGCAGCTGGTTGAAGTTCCCGGCGAGCGGCTGCTCGGCGCTGTCGGCCACCCCGTCGACGGAGTTCGCGGCGTCGAGCGGGCGGACGTAGTCGGCCCAGGCGTCGGCCTCGCCCGGCACGTTCCCGGTGAAGCACTTGCCCTCCGCGCTGATGTTGCCGAAAGCGTAGTTGACGTGCGTGAGCTTGCCGGCGGCCCCGCTCGTCTCAAGGTCCTGGACCTGGAAGTCCCGTCCGTAGACGCCCCATTGGGTGAAGTACCCGACCCGCTTGTACGAGCGGTCGTGTCCGCCGTCGCCCTGCGCGGCTGCGGCGGGAGCGAGGGCGGTGAGCAGGGAGAGGGAACAGGCGGCGACGGCCAGCCTGCCGGGCATGCTGCGGCGCATGGGCTTCCTTTGCGGAGGCGGGAGCGGTGCGGGGACGCGTGCGCGGTGCATGCCGGAAACTATTGGTCTGGACCAGCTGGGTCAAGGGGGCGTGCGCAACTCGCCCGGGCCCCGACGGTCAGGAGAGACTCCGGTGGCGCCCACCCCGGTCTCGCGGCCGGCCGTATGACCCACCGCCGCCATCCGGGCCGCCTGCCACGGAGGTCAACTGTCCACCGCCCGGTACCTCCTGTCCGATCGGGTGGACGTCGACCGGATCGGGTACGGGGCCGCGACCCCGCTCGACGCCGCCCTGACCAGCGAGAACGAGGACCTGATCGCATGGCGGCGAACCCCCCGAGCCCGTGCGCGGGCCGAACTCCCACCCGCTCGACCCACTAATCCATTTGGATCCCGACGGCGCTCCATGCCAGAGTTTCCCTCACCGAAGGGGTGTAGCTCAGCTGGTCAGAGCGCTGGTCTCCAAAACCAGATGCCGCAGGTTCGAATCCTGCCGCCCCTGCGAGCAGTACGCGGCGTCGGGCCCGTCCCCACCAGGGGGCGGGCCCGACGGCGTTGCGTGACGGTCTGGCAGACTGGGGCGAACCACCCCAGGCGGTGCAGGACAGGAAACCGGTGCGAATCCGGTGCGGTCCCGCCACTGTGACCGGGCCCCCGCGGGCACCGGGAGTCAGACACTGACGCATCGCCTCTTCACGTCGACCAGGGGACGAGGATCCCCCGGAGAGGCTTCGCCATGCCGCGTCCCCGCGCCGTTCTGCGCGCGCTCGTTCCCCTCGCGCTCCTGATACCCCTGGCCGCCTGCGGCGGCTCGCCCCCGGCGGGGGACCGGGCCGCCGAGGCGGCCCCCGCGCCGGGCTTCCCGTACACCGTCACCAACTGCGGTGTCAGCAGCACCTACCAGGCCCCGCCCGAGCGTGCCGTCACCATGAACCAGCACGCCACCGAGATGCTGCTGGCCCTGGGCCTGCAGGACCGGATGGCCGCGACGGCCTACCTCGACGACTCCGTCCTGCCGGCCTACCGGCCCGCCTACGACAAGATCAAGGTGCTGGCCGAGCAGTATCCCTCCAAGGAGGTCCTCCTCGGCGCCGACCCGGACTTCGTCTACGGCGGGTACGCGAGCGCCTTCGACAAGGCGCAGGGGCGCGACCGCGAAGGACTCGCCAAGGCCGGCATCAACTCCCGGCTCAGCGTGGAGTACTGCGGCACCGGCCCGGTCGGCCTCGAACAGCTGAAGACCGAGATCACCGAAGTCGCGCGCACCTTCGGCGTGCCCGAACGCGGGGCGCGCCTCATCGAGGACGAGCAGCGCCGCATCGACGCCGTCACCGCACGGGTCAAGGACAAGGCCAGGCCGACCGTCTTCGTCTACGACTCCGGCGAGGGGACCGCCTTCACCTCCGGAGGAGGCGGCATCGGCAACGAGATCGTCTCGCTGGCGGGCGGGACGAACACCTTCGCCGACCTCAAGGACACCTTCGGCGACGTGTCGTGGGAGAAGGTCATCGAGCGGCGGCCCGAGGTCGTCCTCATCTACGACTACGGCGGCACCACCGTCGAAGCCAAGAAGCAGCGCCTGTTGAACGACCCGGCGCTCGCGGAGGTTCCGGCCGTCAAGAACAAGCGGTTCGTGGTGCTGCCCCTGTCCTCCGCCGTCCTCGGCGTGCGCGTCGCCGACGCCGTGGAGTCCCTGGGCCGCCAGCTCCACCCCGACACCGCGTGAGCCGCCCCCGTACGGCCGCCGTGGTGGTGCTCCTCGTCGCGGCGCTCCTCGCGTCCGCCGTCGCGGGCCTGGCGCTGGGACCGGTACGGATCGCCCCCGGCCGGGTCCTCGACATCGTGCTCGGCGGACCGGGGCGGCGCGGCGGGGCGTTCGCCTCCATCGTCTGGGACGTGCGGATGCCCCGCGTGCTGCTCGGGGCGGTCGTCGGAGCCGGGCTCGCCGTCGCCGGGACCGTCCTGCAGGCCCTCGTACGCAACCCGCTCGCCGATCCGTTCCTGCTCGGGGCCTCCTCCGGGGCCTCGCTGGGAGCCGTCCTCGTCATCGTCCTCGGCGCGGGGGCGGCGGGAACGGCGGGAGCGCTCGGCGTGCTCGGTGCGATCGGCGCCCTGGGCGTACCGGCCGCCGCGTTCGCCGGATCGATGGGCGCGCTCGTCGCGGTCTACGCCATGGCCCGGCGCGGCGGCACCATGACCACCGGGCGGCTGATCCTCGCCGGGGTCGCCGTCCAGTACGTCCTGTCCGCGCTCACCAGTCTGGTGCTGGTGCTCGCCGCGCATCCCGACCAGATGCGGTCCGTCCTGTTCTGGACCCTGGGCGGCCTCGGCGGTGCCCGCTGGGACGAACTGCCCCTGCCCGCCGCCGCGCTGCTCGCCGGCACCGCCCTGCTGATCGCGCTCGCCCGGCCGCTCGACCTGCTCCTCGCGGGGGAGGAGGGCGCGCGGACCCTGGGCCTGGACACCGGACGCTTCCGCGCCGCGGTCTTCGTCCTCACCTCGCTCGTCATCGGCGTGCTCGTCGCCTGCAGCGGCGCCATCGGCTTCGTCGGGCTGATGGTCCCGCACGCCGCCCGGATGGTGGTCGGCGCCGGACACCGGGCGTTGCTGCCCGTGGCCGCGCTCGGCGGGGCCGTGTTCCTGACCCTGGCCGACCTGGTCGCCCGTACGGCCGCGGCGCCCGAGGAGATACCGGTCGGTGTGGTCACCGCGCTCGTCGGCGGACCGTTCTTCCTGTGGATGCTGCGGCGCTCCGCGCGCATCGAGGGGGTGGCCGGATGAGCGGTCACAGGCCCGTGGAACGCACCGTGGAGCCCGTGGAACTCACCGTGGAGGGCGTGCGCTACGAGACCGGAGGGCACACGCTGCTGCGCGGGGTCGACCTGGCCGCCCGGCCCGGCGAGACGGTCGGCGTGGTCGGCCCCAACGGCAGCGGCAAGACCACCCTGCTGCGGTGCGTCTACGGCACCTTGGTGCCCACGGCCGGCCGGGTGCTGCTGGACGGCGCCGACGCGGCCGCACTGGGCGCGAAGGAGCGGGCGCGGCGGGTGGCCGTGGTCCCGCAGGACGCGGCGGGCACCTTCGGACTGACCGTCCGCGAGGTGGTCGCCATGGGGCGCAGCCCGCACAAGCGGTTCTGGGAGCAGGACGGCCCGGACGACGTGCGCCGCGTCGCCGAGGCCCTGGAGACCGTGGGCGCGGGCGGCTTCGCGGACCGCCCGTACGACGGGCTCTCCGGCGGGGAGCGGCAGCGGGCCCTGGTGGCCCGCGCCCTGGTCCAGGATCCGGGCCTGCTCGCCCTCGACGAGCCCACGAACCACCTGGACATCCGCTACCAGCTGGAGGTCCTCGGCCTGGTCCGCTCCCTGGCCGCGACCGCGCTGCTCGTGCTGCACGACCTCAACCTGGCGGCCGCGTACTGCGACCGCCTGTACGTCCTGGCGGGCGGCCGGGTGGCGGCGTCGGGAACGCCTTCGCAGGTGCTGACCGAGGAGCTGCTGGCCGAGGTGTACGGG
This sequence comes from Streptomyces vinaceus, assembly GCF_008704935.1. NCBI lineage: Bacteria > Bacillati > Actinomycetota > Actinomycetes > Kitasatosporales > Streptomycetaceae > Streptomyces > Streptomyces vinaceus. Next base: position 867,980 of record NZ_CP023692.1, on the reverse strand, counting down.
GTCCGCACCCGCATCGTCACCCATCCGGCGACCGGTGCCCCGAACATCGTCTACCTCCCGCCCGAGGGGCGTCGGGCGGGAGGCTGACGCATACGGCTCGGCGGGCCCGACCGGTCGGGCCCGCCGAGCCGGCCGACCGGCCTGGCCGGCTAGCCGGCGGCGGGCTCCTGGTAGCCGTACGGGCGGGTGATGATCTCCATCCCGTGGCCCGACGGGTCCAGGAAGTAGACGCCGCGGCCGCCGTCGTTGTGGTTGATCTCGCCGGGACGCTTCATGCGGGGATCGGCGAAGTACGGGATCCCGGCCGCCCGGATCTTCCCGAAGGACACGTCGAATTCCTCCTCGGAGACGAGGAACGCATAGTGCTGGACGGTGAGGGAGCCGGCCGGGACGGTCGCGAAGTCGAGGGTGACGCCGTTGGCGGTGCCGACGGGGACGAACGGTCCCCACTCGGTCCCGACCTCAAGGCCGAGGACGTCCGCCAGGAATGCGGCGGCCTCCCGGTTGTCCAGGGAGTGGATGATCGTGTGGTTCAGCTGTACTGACATGAGTGAATGCCTCCGCAAGGCACATCACGGGCACCTCCATGCCTCACCCGGTCGGTGACCGACACGCGATGCCGTGATCACGATCCTAGGCCGTCCGACTATCCTCCGTACACCGCCTTCACGTTGTCCTGCGCGGGGTGCGTGCGGCCCGCCGGGCCCGCCGCGAAGGCGCGCAGCAGGTTCTCGGTGACCCGGGTGGTCAGCGCGCCCGCCTTCGCGTCGAGGCCGTGGCGGGAGCCGCTGCGGCCGTCGCCGCTCGCGTCCAGGGCCTCCACCCACCGCATGGTTCCGGTCGCGAACACGCCCGCCCCGCTCGGGGTCGTGTAGTACGCCGTGTCCTGGTGGCTGGGCCGGCCCTCGCACACCACGGGGGAGTGGGCCAGTATCTCGATCGGCCGGGGCGTCGGGAACCCGGTGTCGACCTTGTCGTACTCCACCCCCACCAGGTGGGCGAAGCGGTCGCCGGCCTTCACGCCGGTGCCCTCGAACAGCCAGTGGTCCGGGTGGGTCACCACGTACGGGGCGTCCACCGGGTAGCCGTCGTAGATCACGCCGAGCAGCGAGCTCTCCGGATCGGCTCCCGGCGCCGAGCGGAAGTCCACGGTGGCCGGCTGGCCGCGCTTGAACCCGGGGTCCTGGTCGTAGGCGGACTTGTAGCAGACCACCGTACGGTCGGGCCCGAGATCGGAGGGCTCCAGCCGGATCCGGCGGAAGCAGCAGTTCGCGCCGAGGATCGCGATGTTCGTCCCGGCGTCGCGGGCGGCGGTGAAGTGGGCCCGCTGCTCGGGCGACCAGTACTCGTCGTGGCCGAGGGAGAGGACGGCCGCGGCCCCTTCCAGCAGCCGCTTCTCCCGTGCCACGTCGGTGGTGGTGGCGTAGGCCAAGGGGATGCCGAGCCGCTCGGCGAGGGCGAGCAGAGGGGCTTCGTACACGAGGAACAGGCCCGCGCCGTCGTCGTACTCGTAGGGCCGGTCGAACGTGACGGCGAGGGAGCGCGTGGCGTAGCCGCCGGTGGGGCCGTCGTAGCTGCCGTAGCCGCCCCACCGGTTGTACGCCTGCCAGGTCGCCACCGCGTTCACCACGACCGTACGGCCGGCGCCCGCCGCCGAGCGGACGGTGACCGGGACGAAACGCTGGCCCTCGCCTCCCTGCGCGTCGAGGCGCAGCAAGTAGCAGCCCTCGGGCCAGTCCTTGGTGTCGACGGTGGTCGTACGGGGCCACCGGGCGCGGACCATCCGGGTCGCGGAATCCACCGTGTGCTCCGGCTGGCGCACGCCGGGCAGCGCCTCGGACCGCCACACGAGACGGGCGCGGGCGCCGCCGTACCAGCCCATCCGGTAGGCGGAGACGGTGAACCGGGGCGCGGTGGTGGACACGTGCAGGCCGAAGGACTCGCCGGGCAGGACGCTGACCTTGTCGGCGAAGCCCTCGATGGCCCGCGCCGGGCCGGCCTTGGTCACGTGCCAATCGGCATGCCCCGGCTTGGCGTTCTCCGCCTTGACGTCGAAGCCGGCCGGTCCGCCCTGGCCCGCCGTCGCGCCGGGCGTCGGCCCCTTGCCCGCGGTCGTTCCCGCCGCCCCGTCGGGGGTGCCGCCCGCGCAGCCGGCCACGGCTCCGAGCCCGGCGGCGGTGGCCGCTCCCGTCGCGATCGCGAGGAACCGCCGCCTGCCCGCGCCTTCGCCGTCCCCGGGTATGTGCTCCTGATCCATGGAGGGCACGTTATGTCACGCTTGACGCCCTTCTCCCACCGGCCCGGCCGCCCGCGCGGGTCTCCCCTCACCCCAGCCGGACCACCACCTCCTGACCGGCTCCCGCCGCCGTCGTGAGGCTCCCGAACTGGAGGCGCAGCCGTGCTCCCGTGGCCTCCGAGACCAGGCTCGGCGGCCGGGACAGCACCGCGGCCACGGGCCGGTTCCACACCAGCGTCAGGGAGGTCAGGACCCGGGCCGGGTCCGCGACGCAGACCGCGGCCGTGCCGTCCGGTCTCTCCCGCACGGTCACCGAGCAGGGTGCTCCCGCCTCCAGCGGACCGGCCGATCCGGCCTGCCAGAAGTTGACCCCGGTGAAGCCCAGCGAAGGGACCGAGACTCCTTGCGCCGTCTCCGAGTTGGCCAGGACGGAGAGCCACCCCGTGGCGGCGGCTCTCGCGGCCGTCCGGGCCGCCGTTGCCCCCGGCATCATCTGGTGGACGTATGCGGCGCCGGCCGGGTCCGTGCCGTGGTCGTACCAGAGCGTCAGATACCGCCGGGTCAGGGCCGTGGCGGATCCGCCCCGGTTGATCTCGCTCCACCGGCCGGTCCGCGCCTCCCGCAGCACCTTGAACGAGCCCGAGCCCGCCATCACGTACCCCCCGAAGCCCGCCAGATGGGCCCAGCCGGGGGAGGGGAAGGCCGCCGACCAGCCCAGGGCGGCCGGCTGGAGTGCGCCGCCGACGGTCAGGGCATGGGTGCCGGCGGCGCCCAGATTGCGGTTGTCGACCACCGTCTCCACCGCGGTCCCGTCCGAGCAGCGGATCCCGGCCCCCAGGCAGACGATCGTGTCGTCGAGGAGGAACCAGGACTTGCGGGCCGTGAGCGTGCTGCCCAGCCCCCGCAGGTGCTGGCCCAGGGAGGCGAACTCCCCGTCGGTCGTCCCGCCCACCCAGGCCGCGTCCGGCCGGGACGCCCCCCAGTCACCGCCCGCCCCGTCGGCCAGCACCTTCCGCGACACCGTGGTCCCCGGCAGCCGGTAGGGGTCCACAGTGGGCCAGAAGGCGTCCGAGTACTGGCCGTTGCCGAACGAGTCCCCCCACCAGGAGAGCATCCCGCTCCCGGTGTGCCAGCCGCGCAGGTTCTCCCCGTTGCCCGTCTCGTAGTGGGCGATCCGCTTCGAGGCCATGGACAGCGAGGCCGCCCATCCGGGCCGCCGGTGCGTGGCCCGGTCCATGGAAGCGAACAGCCGGTGCCCGACCGGCTCGGGCAGCGCCGTGACCGACGGGTCGGACTCGACCTCGGCCAGCCGGGCGAGCGAGGACAGGGCCAGCGCCGTGTCGGCCAGGGGCCGGCTGTAGTAGTCCCGGGCCATCCAGCCCTTCACCAGGCCCCGCCAGCGCGTCCGCTCGGGGCCGCTCGCGCCCTCCGCGAGGAGCAGGATCGCTGCGAGCAGCGCATGCCCCCGCCCATGGTCGTCCTGCTGGACCTGCCGCGGATCGGCGACCATCAGCCCCCGGCTCACCGCACGCCCCGACACGGCGTCCATGACCAGCCCGTTGAACAGGAACGGCGCCCAGGCCCGCTCCACCGCGTCGAACACGATCTGCGCCCCGGGGTCCGTGACCTGCCAGGCGGTGCCCTTCAGCAGGGCGAACAGCATCCCCAGCCCGCCGAGCAGCACCGCCCCGTACGTCCCCGTGTACGGCACCCAGGTGTGCTGGACGAACGACCCGTCCCGGTAGAGCCCGTCGCCCGCGGTGACGTAGGGGAACACCGGTGTGAGCGCGTCCCTGGCCAGGGCGATCTTCGCCGAGTCCCCGCCGACCACTCCGCGCAGCGCCAGCACCCGGCACAGGTCCACCCGGTTCGCCCCCGTACTGGTCCCCGTGTACGAGCCGACGACCGAATCCGGGACGAAATGGTCGACGGCCGCGCAGAAATCTGCCGGCCGGGAGGCCGGCAGCTCCTCGTACAGCAGCACGCACAGGTCCAGCAGGGCCTGCGGGGCGCCGATCTGCCAGCAGTACCAGTTCCCGTACCGCACCTGCCCGGCGTGGTAGACGTCCGCGTGCAGATGGTCCAGCCCGGTCAGGAGGGCCGAAAGCAGCCCGGCGTCCCCGGTGAGCCCGGTCCCCGGCCGGACGTAGGCCTCGGCCATCGTCCGCAACCGGTAGTAGCTCTGCATCATCATCTCGGGGTCGCCGCCGTACCCCAGGTCGGGCCAGAGCGAGCCCGCCGCCGGAGCCATGGTGGAGCGCCATCCGCCGGACAGGGCGCCGAGATCGGCGAGCCGCGAGCGGAACGGCTCGGCCGCGGCCGGGATGTCACCGCCCAGGCAGAGGCCGCGCCACACCGCCCGCAGGGCGTCGTGGACCTCCTCGTGCGGCGCGGCCCCCGCCCGCGCGGCGGGCGCTCCCAGGAGGAGCGCACCCCCGCCCGCGGCGGAGAGGAAGGCGCGCCGACTCCAAACGTCCGTCATCGCATGCTCCTTGTCCGATCCCGTACCGGCCCCCGCCGGCCTGTCCTCGCCCCGCCCGCAGTGCCTCAGGCCACGTGCTCCCGGTAGCGGTCGATCACCTCCCGCAGCACCTCGCCGCCGTCTCGCGCCCACAGCCCCGGATCGAAGATCTCCACCTCCACCGGGCCCCGGTAGCCCGCCGAGTCGGCCAGCTCCCGGAACGCCCGGAGATCGATGCAGCCGTCGCCCAACTGCCCCCGCCCCAGCAGCACCCCGGCGGGCAGCGGGGTCACCCAGTCGGCCACCTGGACCGACACGATCCGCCCGCCCGCACCCGCCCGGCGCAGGTCGGCCGGCAGCCGCTCGTCCCACCACAGGTGGTAGGAGTCCGCGACCACCCCCACCTGCCGCGCCGGGAACTGCTCCGCGATGTCCAGGGCCTGGCCCAGCGTGGAGACCACGCAGCGGTCCGAGGCGAACATCGGGTGCAGGGGCTCGATCCCCAGCCGTATCCCGTGCGCGGCCGCCCACGGCACGAGCTCACCCAGGACGTCGACGATCCGCCGCCGCGCCCCCACCAGGTCCCGGTCGCCGGCGGGCAGGCCCCCCGAGACCAGGACCAGCGCCTCGGCACCCAGCTCGGCGGCCTCCGCCACGGCCCGGCGGTTGTCTTCGAGGGCCGTCGCCCGCCCCGCCGGATCGGCGGCGGTGAAGAACCCGCCGCGACACAGCGAGCTGACCCGCAATCCGGCCCCGGCCACCAGCTTCGCCGTCTCGCGCAGCCCGAACTCCCGCACCGGATCCCGCCACAGTCCGACCGCGCCCACTCCGGCCGCGAGGCACCCGTCGACCAGCTCGGGCATCGACCACTGCCGTACGGTCTCCTGGTTGAGGCTGAACCGAGCCGGGGCCGCGCCGGGGTTCACGACGCCGCCCGGGCTCATGACGCCACCCCGTACACCGCGAGGAGCCGGCGCATCCGATCCTCGGCGAGCTCCGGATCGGGGAACAGGCCCAGCAGGTCGGCCTGTTCGTACGCGGAGGCCAGATGGGGCAGCGGCCGGGCCGACTGGAGCCCGCCCAGCATCGTGAAGTGCTCCTGGTACCCCGCCAGCCAGGCCAGCAGCACCACCCCCGTCTTGTAGTAGCGGGTCGGCGGGGCGAACAGGTGCCGCGCCAGCGCCACCGTCGGATCCAGCAACTCCCGGAATCCGGACGGGTCGTCCCGGTCCAGGGCGAGCCCCGCCCGGGCGGCCAGCGGGGCGAGCGGATCGAAGACGCCCAGCAGCGCATCGCTTCCCGGCTCCCCCGCCCCCTCCCCGGCGATCAGCTCCGGGTAGTGGTGGTCGTCGCCCGTGTAGCACCGCACGCCCGGCGGGAGTCTGCGCCGGATGTCCTTCTCGCGCTCGGCGTCCAGCAGCGAGACCTTGATCCCGTCGACCTTCTCCGGACAGTCGGCGATCACCTTCAAGAACACCTCGGTCGCCGCGTCGAGATCGGTGTTCCCCCAGTAACCGGCGAGCTCCGGGTCGAACACGGGGCCGAGCCAGTGCAGGACGACCGGCCCGGCGCTCTGCCGCAACAGCCTCCCGTACACCTCCAGATAGTCCTCCGGGCCACGCGCCGCGGCCGCCAGGGCGCGCGAGGCCATCAGAACCGCCCCCGCCCCGCAGTCCTCGACGTGCGCGAGCTGTTCCTCGTACGCGGCGGTGATCTCGGGCAGCGCGTGGCCGCCGCCCGGGGCGAGCTGGTCGGTGCCCGCGCCACAGACGATCCGCCCGCCAACGGCCCGGGCCTCGGCGGCCGAGCGGCGGATCAGCTCCGCCGCGGCCGGCCAGTCCAGCCCCATGCCGCGCTGCGCCGTGTCCATGGCCTCCGCCACCCCCAGGCCCTGGGCCCACAGCCGGTGCCGGAAGGCCAGCGTCGCCTCCCAGTCCACCGCCGGACCGGCCGGGCCTGCGGCGCAGGCGGCGAGCGGATCGGCGACCACGTGCGCGGCCGCATAGAACCGGCGGCTGCGCGCCGGACCGCAGACCAGGGGCGCGAGCGGATCGGTGCACGGCCGGTGCAGACGGTATCCGCCGTCCTGCGCCGGAAGCCGGATGCTCACAGGACCACCTCCGGCACCGGCAGCCGCCGGCCCTCCGCCGAGGACCGAAGACCGAGCTCGGCGAGCTGCACCCCGCGCGCACCGGCCAGCAGGTCCCACTGCCAGGGCTCGTCGAGCACGACATGGCGCAGGAACAGCTCCCACTGGGCCTTGAACCCGTTGTCGAACGGGCCGTTGTCCGGGACCTCCTGCCACTGGGCGCGGAACGCCTCCGTCTGCGGCAGATCGGGATTCCACACCGGCTTCGGGGTCGCCCCGCGGTGCTGGATGCGGCAGCCGCGCAACCCGGCGACCGCCGACCCCTGCGTCCCGTCCACCTGGAACTCCACCAGTTCGTCCCGGTGGACCCGGACCGCCCAGGAGGAGTTGATCTGCGCGATCGCGCCGCCGTCGAGCTCGAAGACCCCGTAGGCGGCGTCGTCCGCCGTCGCCTCGTACGGTTTGCCCTCCTCGTCCCAGCGGCGGCCGATGTGCGTACGGGCCAGCGCCTGGACCGTGCGGACCCGGCCGAAGAGCTCGTGGAGCAGGTACTCCCAGTGCGGGAACATGTCGGCGACGATGCCCCCGCCGTCCTGCGCCCGGTAGTTCCAGGACGGCCGCTGGGCCGGCTGCCAGTCACCCTCGAACACCCAGTACCCGAACTCTCCGCGTACGGAGAGGATCTCGCCGAAGAAGCCGCCTTCGATCAGCCGTCTCAGCTTCAGCAGCCCCGGCAGGAACAGCTTGTCCTGGACCACCCCGTGCTTGACCCCGGCCTGCGCCGCCAGGCGGGCCAGCTCCAGCGCGGAAGCCAGGCTCAGAGCCGTCGGTTTCTCGCAGTAGACGTGCTTGCCCGCCGCCACGGCCTGCCGGACCGCCGCCTCGCGGGCCCCGGTGACCTGCGCGTCGAAGTAGATCTCGACCTCGGGGTCGGCCAGCACGGCCGCCAGGTCCGTGCTGACGTGCTCCAGCCCGTGTTCTTCCGCGATGGCCCGCAGGGCCGGCTCCCGGCGCCCGACCAGCACCGGCTCGGGCCACAGCACCCGGCCGTCGCCCAGGTCGAGCCCGCCCTGCTCGCGCAGGGCGAGCAGCGAGCGGACCAGGTGCTGGCGGTATCCCATGCGCCCGGTCACGCCGTTCATCGCGATCTTGATCGTCCTGCGCTCCACGGTGTCCCCTCCTTCGTGCCCGTCGTCGGATGACAGTGAAAGCAGGATAGAAAGCGCTTTCACTCTCATCAGGCTAGGGCGGGGAACAGCTGCCGCGCAACACTCGTTCGAGTGACAGAAAGCGCTTTCTTCCTCTGCGAGAATGGAGATCCCTACCCGGATGAGACGATGACCCGGAACGAGCAGGAGGGGTGAAAGATGGCGGTGACTCTCGCCGAGGTCGCGGCGCACGCGGGGGTGTCGCCCGCGACGGTCTCGCGCGTGCTCAACGGCGGATACCCGGTGGCCGGCGGCACCAGGACCCGCGTGGAACAGGCCGTCGAAGAGCTCGGCTACGTGGCCAACGGACCCGCCCGCGCCCTCGCGGCCGCCACCTCCGACCTGGTCGGCGTCCTCGTCCACGACGTCGCGGACAGCTTCTTCGGCATCCTCGCCGGATCCCTGCAGAGCGCCCTCGCCCCGACAGGATCCGGCGAGTCCCGCCGCCTCGCCGTGGTCTGCAACACCGAGGGCGCTCCCGAGGCCGAACTCGCCTACCTCACCCTGCTGGAGGGCCAGCGCGCCGGCGGGGTCGTCCTGACCGGCGGCGCGGTGGAGGAGCCCGGACACACCGCCGCCCTCACCGCCCGCGTCACCCGGATGGCGGCCGCCGGCGCCCCCGTCGTCCTGTGCGGACGGCCTCCGCTGCCCGTTCCCCCCGCACTGCCCGTCGCCACCGTGATGTTCGACGACCGCGGCGGCGCCTTCCGCCTCGCCGAGCACCTGCTGTCCCTGGGCCACCGGCACATCGCGTACATCGCCGGCCCGCCAGGGCTGAGCACCACGCGGGAGCGGCTCGGCGGCCACCGTGAGGCGCTGGGGCGGCACGATCCCGCCCTGCCCGAAGCCTGCGCGCCGCTCACCGTGCACGCCGGGTTCGAGCGCGCCGCCGGCTACGACGCCGCCCGCGAGCTGCTGCGCCGCGGAGCCCCCTTCACCGCCGTCGCCGCGGCCAACGACACCGTCGCCACCGGAGTGGCCGCGGCCCTGCGCGAGGCCGGACTGCGCATCCCCGGGGACGTCTCCGTCGCCGGCTTCGACGACCTGCCCGTCTGCGTGGACACCGCCCCCGCGCTCACCACCGTCCGTGTGCCGCTGCGCGAAGCCGGCGTACTCGCCGCCCAGCTGGTCACCGGCCGCAGACCGCTGCCCCCCGGCGGCATCACCACCCTGCCCACCGAACTCATGGTGCGCGGCTCCACCGCGCCGCCCCCGTCCGGGGGGAGCCGTCCGTGAGGTACGCCTTCTCCACCCTCGGCCTGCCCGGGGCGCCGCTCGACCTCAGCGCCGCCCTCGCCGCCGCCCACGGCTACGAGGGCCTCGAACTGCGGGCCCACCCCGAGGAGCCCCTGCACCCCGGCAGCCCGACGGCGGACCGGGCGGCGGGCCTGCGCACCCTGACCGCCGCCAACGTCGCGGTCCTCGGTGTCGCGGGCTACGCCCGGGTCGCCGCCCCCGGCGAGGACGAGCCGGTCCTCGCGGAACTGCACGCCCTGGTCCGGCTCGCCGCGGATCTGGAAGCCCCCTACGTCCGGGTGTTCCCGGGCGGAGCCGAGCAGCCGGAGCCCGCCGCCGACGCCCACGCCGTCCGCCGCCTCGCCGCCGCGGCGCCGTTCGCCGAGCGGCACGGGGTGCGGATCCTGCTGGAGACGCACGATTCGCACCGGACCGGAGCCGCCGCCGCGCGCGTGCTGGACCGGGTCGGGCAGCATGGCGCCGGCGCGCTGTGGGACGTACTGCACACCTGGCTCGCAGGCGAGTCCCCGGCCGAGTCCCGGCGGGCGCTGGACCGGCACCTGGGCTACGTACAGGTGAAGGACGTGGCGTCGGCGCGGCAGCTCACGCCCCTCGGCCTCGGCGTCGGGGTGCTGCCGCTCGCCGAAGCCGTGGCCGCCGCACCACGGGAGGGCTGGCTCTGCTGGGAGTACGAGAAACGCTGGTACCCCGGCGCCGCCGCGTTGCCGGGGCTGCTCGCGCGGGGCCGGGAGTACCTGGAGGAACTGGTGGCGAGGGGAGCGGAAACGGGGGCTCAGGCCGAGTAGGCGAGCCGGCCCCGGTCGACGGCGTAGCGGAAGTCCAGCCCCAGCGCGTACCGCTCCAGCTCCTCGACGGCCGTCGCCGCCAGCCGGTCCAGCTCACCGCCCAGCGAACCCGCCACATGTGGGGTGAGCAGCACGTTCGGCAGGTTGTACAGAGGGGATCCGGCGGGCAGCACCTCGGGCTCGGTGTGGTCGAGCACGGCGTGCAGCCGGCCCGCGACCAGTTCCTCGGTCAGCGCCGCGGTGTCGACGAGCGACCCCCGCGCCGTGTTGACGAGCGTGGCTCCGTCCGGCATCAGCGCCAGCCGGGACGCGTCCAGCAGGTGGTGGGTCTGCGGCAGCGCGGGAGCGTGCAGGCTCACCACGTCGCTGCGGCGCAGCAGTTCGTCGAGCGCGCAGGTCTCGCCGCCCAGCGCGGCGAGCTCGCCGGGGTCGGCGTACGGATCGTGGACGAGGACCCGCAGGTCGAACGGGCGCAGCAGCTCCATGACGCGCCGGCCGATGAGCGAGGCACCGACGATGCCGACGGTGCGGCGGTAGTTGCCGACGGCCGGGTACCGGCGCAGCAGGTCGATCGGGCCGCGCGCCGCCCGGTAGGCGTGGGCGGACTCCAGGACCCGCTTGTTGGCGAAGAGGATCGCGGCGAGCGTGTACTCGGCGACCGGTACGGCATTGGCGGCGGCCGCGCTGGAGACCAGCAGCCCGCGTTCCCAGCAGGCCTCCGTGACATGGTGTTTGACGCTGCCGGCGGCGTGCACCACGGCGCGCAGCCGCGGCATCCGCTCCAGCGCCGGGGCATCGAGCGGCGGGCAGCCCCAGCCGGTCAGCAGCACCTCGGCGTCCGCGAGGCGGCGGCCGAGCTCGGGCTCTTCGTGCTCGAAGCCGGTCAGCAGCAGATCGGTGTCCACGTCGGCCACCCGGACCAGCTCGGGCAGCATGCGGCCGCTGAGGACGGCGGCCCGGGTGCCGGGGCTCATGGCGAGCACGGTGGCGGGCCGGCGGCGGGGGCCGGCCCCGGAGGGGACGAGGCGGTGGGTCACTTGACGGCTCCTGCGGTGAGACCCGAACGCCAGAACCGCTGCAGGCCGAGGAAGGCCAGGACGAGCGGGACGACGGCGACGAGTGAACCGGTGATCACCAGGGGGTAGAGCTCGGGCTGCTGGTAGACGCTGCGGTTCCACATGAACAGGCCCAGACTGACGGGGTAGAGCCGCTCGTCGTTCAGCATGGTCAGCGCGCCGTAGAAGTTGTTCCAGATCGCCGTGAAGGTGAACAGGAAGATGGTCACAAACCCCGGCCACAGCATCGGGAACGACACGTGCGCGAAGAGCCGCAGTTCACCCGCGCCGTCCACGCGGGCGGCGGCCAGCACCTCGTCGGGCAGGTAGCCCTCGGCGAACACCCGGGCGAGGTAGACGCCGAAGGGGTTGACCAGGGCGGGCACCAGGTAGGCCCCGTACGTGTTCACGGCGCCGGCGGCCGAGGCCATCAGGTACAGCGGCAGCTGGAGCACGGTGGCGGGGACGAGGATGCCGGCGAGGACGACGCCGAAGAGCTTCTCCTTGTGCCGGAACTCGTAGGCGTGGAAGGCGTAACCGCAGGCCACGCTGGTGAGGGCGGAGAGGGTGGAGCCGACGACGGTGTAGAGGAGGCTGTTGGCGAGCCAGCGGCCGAAGATGCCGTCGTCGTACGTGAAGACCTCGCCGAGGTTGGCGAGCAGGCTGAAGTCGCCCGGGGCGTAGGGGCCGGTGGCGAAGAGGTCCCGGCGGTTCTTGGTGGCCGCCAGCACCAGCCAGGCGAGGGGCATCAGGGTGTAGGCGGTCACCAGGAGGAGGGCGGCGTTGACGGCGGTACGGGAGAGCAGGGCGCCGCCGCGTGGTGTGCGGGCCGGGGTCGCGGGGGCGGTCCGGCGCGGGGTCGCGGGGGAGGGGGCCGGGCCCGGGCCCGTGGCTGCGGTCGCTGCCTCGGCGGCGGCGGGTGAGGCGGTCATGCGGACCTCCAGCGGTTGCCGAGCTTGGTGACGACGTACGAGGCGGCGCCGGCGACCAGGGCGAGGAGCAGCGCGCTCGCGGCCGCCAGCCCGTAGTCGTGGCCCTTGAACGCGGCGCTGAAGACGTACATGGTCGGGGACCAGGACTCGCCCATCTCGGTGGCCCGGAGCTGGAGCAACTGCGGGGCGTCGAAGAGCTGCACGGCGCCGACGCAGGTGAACAGCACGGTCAGGACGAGCGTGGGCCGGATGCTCGGGACCTTGACCTGGAAGGCGGTGCGCACCGCTCCGGCGCCGTCCATGGTGGCGGCCTCAAGGGTTTCGCGGGGGATGGCCTGGAGCCCGGCGAAGAAGATGATCATGTTGTAGCCCATCCACTGCCAGGCCGAGATGTTGACCACGGAGAGCAGGGCCTCGTCGCGGCCGAAGAAGTTCCAGGAGATCCCGGCCGAGTCGAGGACGTCGAGGACGGGGCTGAGACCGGGTGTGTAGAGGTAGAGCCAGACCATGGCCGCGATCAGGCCGGGGACGGCGTGCGGCAGGTAGAAGGCGATCTGGAAGAAGCGTCGGGCGCGGGCGAGCGCGGAGTCCAGGAGCAGGGCGAGCACCAGGGCGCCGCCGACCATGACGGGGATGTAGAGCAGGCAGTAGACGGCGACGTGGCGGAACGAGGCGAGGAAGAGGGGATCGGACAGGGCCTTGGTGTAGTTCCCGATTCCGCTGAAGACCTGCCGGGCTCCGCCGAATCCGAGGCCGGACCGCTCCTCGCGGAAGAGGCTGAGCCAGGCGGCGTACCCGATGGGGGCGACGGTCACGAGCGCGAAGAGGAGGAAGAAGGGGGCCATGAAGCCGGCGGCCGCAGCCCCGGTCCCGCCCGTGGCCCGGCGACCCGGCCGAGCCGCCGGGCCGGGCGGACCGGTTCCGGCGCCTCGGGCGTCGCGGCCGCCACCGGGTGCCAGGGCCGGTCCGGTCGGCTGCGGCGCCCGTGCGGGCCGCCCGGTGGCGGGTGGCTGCGCCGGGTGGGATGCGCGTGCCTTCGGGGTTGCTCGCCCGGGCGGGCCGACGGTTCGGCCGGGGCGGGGCGACTGCGCCGCGCCGGCCGGCGTGGGTGGGTCCGCAGCGGGTGGCTGCGCCGGGCGGGAGGGGCCGGCCGGCCGGGGTGCTTGCGCGGGTCGGCCGACGCCGGTACCTGCGGGGGCTCGGGAGACGCCGGCCGGCTGCGCCGAGGGGGCGGCCGAGGGGGCCGAAGCCGCTGGTGCGGGCGCGGGGGAGCCGTGGGCTCGTGCCCCGGTACCACCGGCCGGGCCGGCGTCCCCCGTGCCCGTCCCAGAGCCCGGGAATGAGCCGGAGTCCGCGCCTGGGCCGGTCCCCGGACCCGGGGAGGTGTTCGCGGCGGCGGTGCGGGTGGCCTCGGGTTCCGCGACCGCGCTGGGGCCGGCGGTCCCGGCCGGGCGTGCGGCCTCGCGGGGGGCTGCGGGCCGGGCGGGGCCCGGGGCGGGGCCCGGGGCGGGGCCGGTGCCCGCGGCCAGGGGGCCGGTCTGCGGGCCCGGGCTGTGGTCCGCGTTGGTGTCTGTGGCCGGATGGGGGCCTGCGGTCTGGCTGCCGGCCGTGATCCGGTTGGCGCCTGCGGTCTGGCCCTCGCCTGGGCCCCGGGCGGGGGACGTGGGCCGTACGCGTGCGGGGGCGTGGGCGGAGGGTTCGGTGGCGTGGGCGGGGGGTTCGGGGGACGGCATCAGTGCGCCAAGCCCAGGCCGCGGTCCCCGATGGCCTTCTCTGCGGCCGACTGGCCCTCGCTCAGGGCCTTCACCAGGTCCGCGCCGGTCGCGTTCTGCGCCGAGTTGACCTGGAGCTGGACCGGGCCCCAGGTCCAGCCCGGCACGATGGTCGCGGCCGCCTCGCCGGCCAGCCCGTACGGGTCCTGCCCCTCGAAGTACGCCGTGTCGAACAGCTTCGCGGCCTCGGCCCGCATCTCGGCATTGGCCGGCAAGGCGCTGCTCGGCGACTTCAGCGAGCTCAGCCGCGCCTTGATCGCCTCCGGATCGGTGGTCACCCACGTGATGAACTCCACCGCGGCCTTCGTCTGCTTGCTCCCCTTCGGCACGATGTACGAAGTGCCCCCGTACATGCCGGTGGCGGGCCTGCCGTCCCAGGTCGGCAGCGGGGCGATGCCCCACTTCCCCTTGAGGTCGGGGTAGTTCGCGAGGAACGTCCCCGCCGTCCAGGCGGCGCCGATGACGGTCGCGACCTGCCCGGATGAACGTTCCTTCGCCTCGCCCTCGCCCCACAGCGGCGTCTTCGACGCCAGCCCCGAGGCCATCAGTCCGTTCCAGTACTCGGCCACCTTCTTCGAGGCCGGGTCGTCGATCGCGACCTTCCACTTGTCGCCCTCGGTCCCGTACCACCGCGCGCCCGCCTGCCAGGACAGGCCCGCCAGTACCGCCGGGTCACCGCCGCCGAAGTTCGTGATCCTCACCGACGGGTCGGCCTGGTGGATCTTCTCCGCGGCCGCCTTGTACTCGTCCCACGTCCTCGGCACGGCCACCCCGTGCTTCTCGAAGATGTCCTTCCGGTAGAAGAGTTCGAGCGGGGTGACGTCGAACGGCACGGCCCACGTCCGCCCGCCCAGCTTCACCAGGGACTGGACCGCCTCCGGGAACTTCTCCGAGACCAGCTTCCCCGAGGTCCCGCTCAGGTCCTCCAGATTGCCGCCGCTCGCGAACTCCGGGAGTGCGGAGTAGTCCATCGTCGCGACGTCCGGCGCGTTGCCGCCCTTGACCGCGTTGGCGAGCTTCGCCGCGCCGTCCGGCCCGCCCGGCACCGCCGAGAACCTCACCTGGACGTTCGGGTGCGTCGTGTTGAACGCGTCCGCCGTCTGCTGGGCCCCCGCGGACGAGGACCAGTAGGTGAGGGTGACCGGCTGATCCGGCGAGCCGCCGGCCGCCCCGGCCCCGCCCGGCTCCGCCTGCCCGCCACAGGCGGTGGCGAGCAGGGCCAGGGAGGCGATCGAGGCGGTCAGGACGAGTAGGGGCAGGCGGGAGGAGGGGCGGAAGGGCATGCGGGAGGGCATGCGGGAGGGAGGGAAGGTGCGCGACATGGAGTGGCTCCTACGGACGACCGCAGAACGGCGGCGGATGGGAGAACGCGGCCCATCTTTTGTGCGAACGGGCACACCGTCAAGAGCGAATGCGCAACTCGATCGAAATGATCGCCCCGGCTGCTCCCCTCCCGTTCCTTATGAGCGGATCGTCAAGCGCGGGAGCAGCTCCACATGCTGCCGCGGACCCTCCCCGCGGCCCTGCCCCCCACCCTGGCCGTCGGCGGGCTCCCCGCCCGCCGACGTCAGCCGGTCCAGCAGCAGCCCCGCCGCCCGCGCCCCCACCTCGCGCTTGGCCGGTGCCACCGCCGAGAGCGGTACGTCGGCCAGTCCGGCCACCTCGTCGTCGTACGTGATCACCGCGAGGTCCTCCGGCACCCGCACCCCGCGCGCCTGGAGCCGGGGGATGAGCATGATCGCGTCGGTGTCGCTGTGGATCAGCGCGGCGCTCACCCCGCCCGCCGTCACCGCCTCGCACAGGTAATCCAGCGTCCGCGCGAACAGCTCGGCGTCCGAGAGCGGGTCCGCACCGGCCGCCGGCCACGGCGGCGCCGGCTCCAGGCCGAGCGCGGCCACCGCCGCCTCGTACCCGGCCCGCAACCGCGGCGTCGTCGGCGTCGCCCGGCTGGCCAGCGCGATTCGCCGGTGCCCCCGCTCCACCAGGTGCTGCACCGCCGTCGCCGCGCCGTGCGCGTGGTCGGAGGCCACCCGGTCCAGGGCCGCCGCCGGATGCCCGGGCGGGGCCCACCGCTCCACGAGCACCGTCGGAACCGGCAGCTCCGCCGTCCACGCCCCCTCGCCGGGGCCGGGCGATCCGGCGTCCCAGTTCGGGGTGAGCAGCAGCCCGTCCGCCCCGGTGGACAGCAGCCGGTCGGCCTGGGTCCGGTCCTCGCCCGGCAGGTACCGGGTCAGGCCCACGGTCAGCCGCGCGCCCCGCGCCTCGACCACCTCGCGGGCGCCGCGCACGACGTCGGCGTAGTAGTACTCCGTGGTCGGCACGACCATCCCGACCACCAGCCCCGCGGCCCCCGCCCGGTCCTCGGCCGAGGCCCCCGCCCCCGCCCCCGCCGGCACCGACGCCGATTCCCGGGCCGCCGCCGCCGCGCCGGCCGCCCGCCCGCCCTCCACGCGGCTGATCACCCCGTGCATCCGCCGGATCTCGCCCCGCGCCGCCATCGCCTCGATGTCGCGCCGCAGGGTGACAGGCGAGACGCCCAGCTCCTGCGCCAGGTCCGCCACGCGCACACTGCCCCGCGCCCGGACGAGCGCGAGCACCTGCGCCTGGCGCTGGTCCACATGTGGTCTCACGGTTGCCCTACCCCCTGCGGTCTTCCGACGGCATCCCTGTCCGAGCCGCGGCTGTCCCCGCCATCATAGAGAACGCGACCGATCGATTCGATCGTTTCCGATCAACCGGTCATTGACGGGGTGCGCGCCGCGTTCATATATTCGGCGGCGTCCCGCACCTCACGGCATCACGACCCTCTCCCGGGAGTCAGCGCATGCTCACGTACGACCAGGACGGATTCCGGCGCGCAGGGCGCCCCCACCGCATCGTCTCGGGGGCCCTGCACTACTTCCGGGTCCATCCGGACCTGTGGGAGGACCGGCTGCGGCGGCTGCGCGCGCTCGGTGCCAACACGGTCGACACGTACGTCCCGTGGAACTTCCACGAGAGCGCCCCGGGCAAAGCCGACTTCACCGGCCCGCGCGACCTCGGCCGCTTCCTGTGCACCGCCCAGGACCTCGGCCTCGACGCCATCGTCCGCCCCGGCCCGTACATCTGCGCCGAATGGGACTTCGGCGGCCTGCCCGCCCGGCTCCTCGCCGTCGACGGGCTCCACCTGCGCTGCTCCGACCCGCGCTTCGAGGCCGAGGTCGACGGCTGGTTCGACCTCGTCGTCCCCGAGCTGCTGCCCCTGCTCGCGAGTCGCGGCGGTCCGGTCGCCGCCGTCCAGATCGAGAACGAGTACGGCTCGTACGGCAACGACACCCGCTACCGCGCGCACGTGGAACGGGCGCTGATCGAACGCGGCGTGGACTGCCTGCTGTTCACCGCCGACGGGCCCGAGGACGCCATGCTGCAAGGCGGTATGGTCCCCGGCCGGCTCGCCACCGCCACCTTCGGCGCGCGCCCCGCCGAACGCCTCGCCCACCTGCGCCGCTACCAGCGGACCGGCCCGCTCGCCGCCATGGAGTTCTGGATCGGCTGGTTCGACCACTGGGGCGAGGACCACCACGTCCGCGCCGTCGACGACGCGGCGCGCTCCCTCGACGAACTCCTCGCCTCCGGCGCCTCCGTCAACCTCTACATGGCCCACGGCGGTACCAACTTCGGCTTCTGGGCCGGCGCCAACCACACCGGTTCCCGCCCCGCGGACCCCGGCTACCAGCCGACCGTCACCAGCTACGACTACGACGCCCCCATCGGCGAGGCCGGCGAACTCACCCCCAAGTTCCACGCGTTCCGCGAGGTCATCGGCAAGTACGTGCCCCTGCCCGACGGCCCGCTGCCCGAGCCGCCGCCCCGCATCACGCCCGCCCTCGCCGTCCCCGCCGGAACCGCAGCCCTCCTGGACCACCTCGACGCGCTCGGCGGCGCCCCCACCCCGCGCCCCGCGCCCGAGCCCATGGAGAAGCTGGGCCAGGCCCACGGCATGATCCACTACCGCACCACCGTCACCGGACCGCGCCCCGCGATGCCCGTCCGGATCGACGGCCTCGGCGACCGCGCGTACCTCTTCGCGGACGGCGAGCCCCTCGGCGTCCTCGACCGCAACCGGCCCGACGAGGGACTGGACCTCGCCGTCGGCGAGGCCGGGGTGCTGCTCGACGTACTCGTACGGGCCCAGGGCCGGGTCAACTACGGGCCGCTCCTCGACGACCGCAAGGGCATCTGGCGCGGCGTCCGCCACGGCCACCAGCAGCTGTTCGAATGGGAGATCCGGCCCCTCCCGCTCACCGACCTCGCCGGCCTCGACTGGTCGCCCGGACCCGGGGAAGCCCAGGAGGACGCGCACCGGCCGTCCTTCCACCGCTTCACCCACGCCCTCCCGGGCGCCCCCGCCGACGGATTCGTGGACGTCTCCGGCTGGAGCACCGGCCTCGTCTGGCTCAACGGCTTCCTCCTCGGCCACTACGACACCCCGCGCGGCCCGCAGCGCACCCTCTACGCGCCCGCCCCCCTCTGGCGGACCGGCCGCAACGAGATCGTCCTCCTCGAACTGGAGCGACCGGGAGCCGACCTGCCGCTGCGCGACCGCCCCGACCTCGGCCGCCCGACCGTCGTCACCCTCGACTGAGAGAAACTCTTCCCGTGAAGCGAACGAGCACCCGACTGGCCGACGGCCGCGAGATCCTGTACTTCGATGCCGACGACGGCGCGGCCCGAGCCGTGGTCCCCGACCCCCGCCCGCTCGACGCGTCGGCCGACTCCTGCGAGGTACGCCGCGATCCGCTGCTCGGCGACGCCGTCGTCATCGCCTCCCACCGCCAGGGCCGCACCTACCACCCGCCCGTCGACGCCTGCCCGCTGTGCCCCTCCACCGAGGGGCGCGCGAGCGAGGTCCCGGCTCCCGACTACGACGTGGTCGTCTTCGAGAACCGTTTCCCCTCCCTCGCCGGCGACAACGGCCGCTGCGAGGTCATCTGCTTCACCCCCGACCACCGGACCTCCTTCGCCGAGCTCGACGAGGAGCGTGCCGCGCTCGTCCTGGCCGCGTGGACCGACCGCACCGCCGAACTGGGCGCCCGCGCCGGGGTCCGGCAGGTCTACTGCTTCGAGAACCGCGGCGCCGAGATCGGCGTGACCCTCGCGCACCCGCACGGCCAGATCTACGCCTTCCCCTTCATCACCCCGCGCACCACCCGCATGCTCGCCACCGTCGCCGCCCACCGGGCCCGGACCGGCGCCAACCTCTTCGACGAGGTGCTCGCCGCCGAACGCGCCGAGGGCACCCGGATCGTCCTCGAAGGGGAGCACTGGAGCGCCTTCGTGCCGTACGCCGCGCGCTGGCCGTACGAGGTCCACCTCTATCCGCACCGCCGCACCGCAGACCTGACCACCCTGGACGACGCGGCCCGAGCCGAGTTCCCCGGCCTCTACCTGGAGCTGCTGCGCCGCTTCGACCGGCTCTTCGCCGCGGCCGCCCCCACCCCGTACGTCTCCGCCTGGCACCAGGCCCCGGTCGCCGGCGAGGGCCGGGCCGACTTCGCGCTCCACCTGGAGCTCTTCACGGTCCGCCGCACCGCGGACAAGCTCAAGTACCTGGCGGGCACCGAATCCGGGATGGAGGCCTACATGAACGACGTGCGGCCCGAGGACGCGGCCGCGCGGCTGCGGGAGGTGGCGAGCCGATGAGCACGGCCGCGGACGGATTCCACCGCCTGTACGGATCCCCGCCCGAGGGGGTCTGGGCCGCTCCGGGCCGGGTCAACCTGATCGGCGAACACACCGACTACAACGACGGCTTCGCCCTGCCCTTCGCGCTCCCGCACCGCACCGAGGTGGCGGCGGCCCGCCGCCCCGACCGCACGCTGCGGATCCACTCCGACGGCTTCCCGTCGGGCGTGGTCACCCTCGACCTCGACGGCGCGGGCGGCCTCGACCCGGCCCGCCCGCCCCGGGGCCCGCACAGCTGGGCCGCCTACCCCGCCGCGGTCGCCTGGGCGCTGCTCGACGCAGGCCTG
Source organism: Streptomyces vinaceus (assembly GCF_008704935.1). Classification (NCBI taxonomy): domain Bacteria; kingdom Bacillati; phylum Actinomycetota; class Actinomycetes; order Kitasatosporales; family Streptomycetaceae; genus Streptomyces; species Streptomyces vinaceus. The sequence goes on along the minus strand of NZ_CP023692.1, from coordinate 848,174 downwards.
CCCCTCGGCGGCGCCGACCTCCACATCCGCTCCGACGTCCCCACCGGAGCCGGACTCTCCTCGTCCGCCGCCCTGGAGGTGGCCACCGCCCTCGCGCTCACCGATCTGTACGCGGTACCGCTCGCCCGGCCCGACCTGGCCGCGCTCGCCCGCCGCGCCGAGAACGCGTACGTCGGCGTGCCCTGCGGGGTGATGGACCAGATGGCCTCCGCCTGCGCCACCGCGGGCCACGCCCTCCACCTCGACACCCGCACGCTCGAACGGCGGCACATCCCCTTCGACTGCGCCGCGGCCGGGCTGCGCCTGCTGGTCATCGACACCCGTGTCCAGCACGCCCTCGGTGACGGGGCGTACGCCGAGCGCCTCGCCTCCTGCCACGGCGCGGCCGCCGCACTCGGGCTGCCCGCGCTGCGCGACCTCCCGTACGAGGAGCTGGAGCCGGCGCTGGCCCGCCTCGACGATCCGGTCCGGCGCCGGCGCGTGCGGCACGTCGTCACCGAGAACGAACGGGTATTCCGAGTGGAGGAACTGCTGCGCGCCGGCCGGCTGCGCGAGACCGGCCCGCTGCTGAGCGAGGGCCACGCCTCGCTGCGCGACGACTACGAGGTGTCCTGCCCCGAGCTGGACCTGGCCGTCTCCACCGCCGAGGCGGCGGGCGCCTACGGGGCCCGGATGACCGGCGGCGGCTTCGGCGGTTCGGCGCTGGCCCTGATCGACGCGGACGCGGAGGCGGCCGTGGCCCGGGCGGTCACGGAGGCCTTCGCCGCGGCCGGCTTCAAGCCGCCGCGCGTGACGCCGGCGGCCCCGGCCGCCGGGGCCGAACGCGTCCTGTGAGCCGGGCGGGGCCGGGTCCTGCGCGGTGGACGAGGGCTGCACCCATCGGGAAGACTCTCGACGATCCCTTCTGACGTTCGGAGGAACGAAACGCATGCGCTACATCCCGCTGGGCAGTTCAGGTCTCCAGGTCTCCGCCGTCGGCCTCGGTTGCAACAACTTCGGCGGCCGCCTCGACGCGCAGGCCACCCGCGCCGTCGTCGACGCCGCCCTCGACGCCGGGATCACCCTGCTCGACACCGCCGACATCTACGGCGGGCGCGGCGGGTCCGAGCGCCACCTCGGGCAGGCCCTCAAGGGGCGCCGCGACCAGGTCGTGCTCGCCACCAAGTTCGGCTACGCGGGCATGTCCATGGAGTACGGGCCCGCCGCCGGATCCCCCGGCGGCCGCGCGTACGTCCGGCGGGCCGTCGAGGAGTCACTGCGCCGCCTGGACACCGACCACATCGACCTCTACCAGTTGCACAGCCCCGACCCGGCGACCCCCGTCGCCGAGACGCTCGCCGCGCTGACCGAGCTCGTCGCCGAGGGCAAGATCCGCTACATCGGCCACTCCAACTTCAGCGGCTGGCAGCTCGCCGAAGCCGCCCACGTCGCCCGCGAGACCGGTGCGGTGCCCTTCGTATCGGCGCAGAACGAATGGTCGCTGCTCCAGCGGTCCGCGGAGCGGGAGCTGGTCCCGGCCGCCGTGCACTACGGCCTCGGGGTGCTCCCGTACTTCCCGCTCGCCAACGGCCTGCTGACCGGCAAGATCCGCCGCGGCGCGGCCGTCCCGGCCGGCTCCCGGCTGGAGGGCCGCGACGGCTACGTCACCGAGGAGCGCCTCGACACCGTCGAGGCCCTGGCCGCGGTCGCCGACAAGTACGGCCGCAGCATCCTCGAACTCGCCATCGGCTGGCTCTCCGCGCAGCCCGGCTGCTCCTCCGTCATCGCCGGCGCCACCTCGCCCGAGCAGGTGAGGGCCAACGCGGCGGTCGCCGACCGCCCGCTGGAGCCCGAACTCCTCGCGGAGATCGACGCGATCGCGGGTCCGGCGGCCTGACCGGGGCTCAGGCGGGCGCGCCCGTCAGGACCTCGACCTTGCCCGTGTCCAGGGAGTAGTACGCGCCGACGACGCCCAGGGTGCCCTTCTCCACGAGGGGCCCCAGGTCGGCGTTGGACCGCAGACCGTCCGCGGTCACCTTGATCTGGTGGTGGGTCATGGTGTCGACGGGATCGGCGCCGGGGTCCTTCGCCGTCAGCTCGTACGCCGGCACCATCGCCTTCGCGAGCGCCTCCAGATTGCCGGGCAGCGGCTTTCCGGCCTTCAGCGACTTGTACGCGGCCTCGACCGCCCCGCACCGCTGGTGGCCGAGCACGACGACCAGCGGGGTCCCGCCCGTCATGGGCCCGTACTCGACGGAGCCCGTCACCACCGGCCCGATCGCCTGCCCGCCCGTGCGCAGGACGTACAGGTCCCCGAGCCCCGTGTCGAAGATCAGCTCGGGCGCGACCCGGGAGTCGATGCACGACAGGACCACCCCGAAGGGGTCCTGCGCCTCGGCGACCAGCTCGCGCCGCTCCGGATCCCGGTCGGGATGGTCGAGGTTGCCGCTCACCCAGCGCCTGTTGCCCTCCATCAGGCGGGCGAACGCGGCCTGCGGGGTGGCCGGCCGCGGCTGCGGGGCCGCGGTCGCCACCTTCGGGGGAGGCGCGGCCGAGCACCCCGAGAGGGCGCCGGCGGCGGCCGCGAGGCCCGCGGTCAGTACGGTCCTGCGAGCCGGAAGTCCTGCTGTGCGCATCGGTCGTACCCCTCGGTGCCGCGCAGACGCGTCCGTACGTCGCGACGACGGCGATTGTTCAGCGGGCGGGGGCGGCGGGGCGGCAGGCGCACGCGCCCGCCGCCCCCGATTGCCACGGACGGCCCACGACCCCGGTGCCGCGCCCGCCCCCGCCGGCCACGCTCAGGACACGATGTCCTTGCGCGAGAACCCGCGGAACGCGAGCGCGAACAGCACCAGCGCGTACGACACCGACACCGCCGCCCCCTTGATCATCCCGCCCCATTCCAGGTGCGGCTGGAGCGCGTCCGCCCACGCGAACTGCCAGTGCGCGGGCAGGAACTCCCGCCAGGAGCCGAGCGCCGTCACGGCGTCCAGCACGTTGCCGACGATCGTCAGGCCGACCGCGCCGCCCACCGCGCCCAGCGGCGCGTCCGTCCGCGTCGACAGCCAGAACGCCAGCCCCGCCGTGACCAGCTGCGACACGAAGACGAACGCCACCACCAGCGCGAGCCGCGGCACGCTCTGCGCCGCCGTCAGCGAGCCGCCCGTGGGCAGCTTCAGCGGGCCCCAGCCGTACGCCGCCGTGCCCGCCGCCAGCGCCACCACCGGCAGCAGCACCATCGCCGCCAGACTGAAGCCCAGCGCCACCACCAGCTTGCTCCACAGCAGCCGGGCCCTGGGGACCGGCGAGGCCAGCAGGTAGCGCAGCGAGGACCAGCTCGCCTCCGAGGCCACCGTGTCCCCGCAGAACAGCGCCACCGGCACCACCAGCAGGAACCCGGCCGACACGAACAGGCAGGTGGCGGCGAAGTTCGCCCCCGAGGCCGTCGCCGTGTCGATGAGCGTGATCCGCCCGTCCCTGCCGCCCGCGCCGTCCTGGCCGCCGCCCACCGCGAACGCGATGATCATGATGAACGGCAGCGCGGCCAGCACCCCGCCCATCACCAGCGTCCGCCGCCGGCGCCACTGCCGCAGCGCCTCCACGCGCAGCGGCAGCGTACGGCCCGCCCGGTACCCGGGGGCCACCTCCGTCACGGCGCTCAAGCCGCACCTCCGATCAGGGTGAGGAACGCGTCCTCCAGCCGGCGGTGCGGACCCACGGCGCTCACCGGCACCTCCAGCCGTACCAGCTCGGCGATCAGCTCCGCGGACGTCGCGCCCTCCAGCCGCACGAGCAGCCCGTCATCGGCGGCGGTCACCGCACCCACTCCCTCCAGCGCGGCCACCTTCGCCACGGTCCCTTCGTCCACCGGCCCGGCCAGCGCCACGAGCAGCGTGTCCCCGCCGCCCGTGATCTCCGCGACCTCGCCCGCCCGTACCAGCCGCCCGCGGTCCATGACCACGAGGTGCGTGCACGTCTGCTCGACCTCCGACAGCAGGTGGCTGGAGACGATGACCGTCCGCCCGCCCGCCGCGTACCGGATCATCACGTCGCGCATCTCCCGGATCTGCGGCGGGTCCAGACCGTTCGTGGGCTCGTCGAGGATCAGCAGGTCCGGCATCCCGAGCATGGCCTGCGCGATCGCGAGGCGCTGCCGCATGCCCTGGGAGTACGTGCGCACCGCGCGCTCCAGCGCGTCGCCGAGGCCGGCGATCTCCAGGGCCTCCGTCAGGTGCGCGTCTTCGGCCGGGCGACCGGTGGCCTGCCAGTACAGCTCCAGGTTGGCCCGCCCCGACAGGTGCGGCAGGAAGCCGGCCCCCTCGACGAAGGCCCCGACCCGCGACAGCACCGGCGCACCCGCCCGTACCGCGTGGCCGAACACCCGGATCTCGCCCGCGTCGGGCGAGATCAGCCCCATCAGCATCCGAAGGGTGGTCGTCTTGCCGGCGCCGTTGGGCCCGAGCAGGCCCAGGACCTGCCCCTTCTCGACCCGGAACGACAGGTCCCGCACCGCGTACCGGTCCTGTGCCTTCGCGTATTTCTTCGTCAGCCCGGAGATGTGAAGGGGTACGTCGGCCAGCGCCGGGTCGGGCTGCGGTACGCCGGCCCGCACCCCCGCACCCTCCCGACCGGTCCTCCGGATCCCCAGCAGCGCCGCGGCCAGCAGCGCGGCGCCCAGCGGCAGCCCCCAGGTCCACGCCGGCAGCCCCGCCGAGGCCGTCCGCACCCCGTCGGCCACCGGCACGGCCAGGGAGCCCCGCACCGAGACCGTGTACGTGGCCGGCGCGGCCGGAGAGGCGTAGCCGAGGTCGGTGGCGGCGACGACCAGCCGCAGCCGGTGCCCCGCCTCGACGGCGTGGTCGACGGCGGGGAGCCGCAGCTCCACCGCGGCCCCCTGCTGCGCGTTCTCCACCCGCACCGGGGCGACCAGCTGGCTGGGCAGCACCTGCTGCCGCCCGTCGGGCCCGACGTCGTACACCTTGCCGAACAGGACGGCCGAACCGTCCGCGGCCGTCGACCTCACGTTCAGGGTCACGGTCGGGGTCCCGGTGATCCGTACCTCCTCGGCCAGCGGCTGCGACTCGAACCGGGCGTGCTGCCCGGGGAAGTCCAGCGACAGCCCGGCCCCCACGGCGGCGAGCTGCCCGCCGATCCCGGGCAGGGAGGACAGCGCGGGCGGGGCGCCGCCCGCCGGATTGGCGAAGCTCTGCTCCCGGCCGCCCAGGGCGTACTCCCGGGGACCGGCCGTCAGCCCCGGGTAGTGCTCGCCGCTCGCGCCGCGCAGCTGCACCGCGCCGTCGGTGGAGTCGATGCCCCCGGAGCGCGAGACGCGGAAGGCCGGACCGGTGTCCGTACCCTTCTCGTCCTTCAGGTAGCGCCCGAACCAGGCGGCCACCCGGTCCTCGACCCGGCCCGACTCGCGCATCCCGCCGTCGTGCCCGCCGGCCGCCCAGTCCACCGAGACGGGGGCGCCGTTCGCCGCGATCGCCTTCGCCATCGCGTCGGCCTGGTCCAGCGGGAACAGGGAGTCCTCCTGGCCCTGCACGATCAGCGTGGGCACCTTGATCCGGTCCCCAACGGCCGACGGACTGCGCGCCTCCAGCAGCGCGCGGGCCTCGGCGTCGGGTTTCCCGGCCACCGCGACCCGCTCGTACATGGCGCACAGCTCGGGCTGGAACCGCCCGCAGGCGGCGCCGCCCTCCGCGGCGGGGGCGGAACCGGGGCTTGCGGCGGGGGCGGGGGCGGTCGCCGTGCCCGGCACGCCCCCGGGCTGCATCCCGTCGGCCGAGCCGGTGGTGAAGAACAGCCCCGCCCACAGCTTCTTGAAGACGCCCTGCGGGAAGAGGGCGTCGGCGAGGTTCCAGTACGTGATCTGCGGGGCGATCGCGTCGACCCGCCGGTCGTATCCGGCCGCGAGCAGCGAGATCGCCCCGCCGTACGAGGCCCCGGCGACGCCGACGCGCGGATCGCCTTCCCCGTCGAGCCGCACCTCGGGCTGGCGCGCGAGCCAGTCGACGAGCCGCGACACGTCCTTGACCTCGTGCTCGGGGTCGTTCAGGCCGATCCGGCCGCCGGAGCGGCCGAAACCGCGCGCCGACCAGGTCAGGACGGCGTACCCGTCGCGGGCCAGCCGCTCGGCCTGCGCGCGGACGTCGTCCTTGCTGCCGCCGAAACCGTGCCCGAGCAGCACCGCGGGCCGCTTCTGCCCGCCCCCGGCCGTGAAGTAGGAGGTGTCGATGGCCGCGCCGGGCATCTCCACCATGCGGTCCTGGCGGTGCACGGCGGGCGCCTCCCCGGACGCGGCGGCGGTCCAGGTGCCGGCCCCCGCGACGACGGCGAGCGCGGCGGCCCCCGCGAGCAGGCGGGAGCGGCGGCGCCGTGGCAGCCGGGGCTGCGGCAGTCGGAGCTTCATACCGAAACCCTAGACGCCGGGCCGCCGCGCCCTGAGCGCCCCCGGGCGGAACCTCCCACCTCCTCCAGGAGTACCCGGACGGCCCGGCATACCGCACCTGCGGTACCCGGCCCCGGCCCCGTCTCCGGCTCCGTTCCCGTTCCCGTTCCCGGATCCGTGCCCCTCCCGCCCCGTACCGGTTCCCGACCTGCGGGCGGCGCCGAGCGGCGGGAGGATGTCGGCATGCTGCTCGCCGAGGTCGCGCGCGTGTCCCGGGAGGTCGCCGAGACCTCCGCCCGCTCCCGCAAGACGGCGCTGCTCGCGGAGCTCTTCTCCGCCGCGCCGCCCGAAGAGGCCGGTCTGGTCATCTCGTACCTCTCCGGGCGCCTGCCGCAGGGCCGGCCCGGCATCGGCTGGCGTGCGCTCGCCCGGGAGGTCGAACCCGCCGCGGCGCCCACCCTCACCGTCACCGCCGTCGACGCGGCGGTGACCGAGTACGCCTCCGTCGCCGGAACGGGCGCCCAGGCCGGGCGGCGCCGGATCCTCGACGCCCTGCTCGGCGCCGCCACCGCCCCCGAGCAGCGGTTCCTGCGCAGCCTGCTGTCCGGCGAGGTCCGCCAGGGCGCCCTCGACGCGGTCGCCCTGGAGGGGGTCGCCGCGGCCGCCGGGGTACCCGCCGCCGAGCTGCGCCGCGCCGCGATGCTCGACGGCTCGCTGGCCCGGGTGGCCGCCGCCGTACTGGCCGACGGCGCGGCGGCCCTGCGCGAGGCCACCCTGCGCGTCGGGCAGCCCGTACAGCCGATGCTGGCCAACACCGCCAAGTCGGTGGCCGGGGCCCTGGCGGCGCTCGGGCCCTGCGCGGTGGAGGAGAAGCTCGACGGGATCCGGGTGCAGGTGCACCGCGACCGGGACGAGGTACGGGTCTACACCCGCTCCCTGGACGACATCACCGACCGGCTGCCGGAGGTGGCGGAGCTGGCGCGGGCACTGCCCGGGGAGCGGTTCATCCTCGACGGGGAGGTGATCGGGCAGGGGCCGGACGGTCGGCCCGTGCCCTTCCAGGAGGTCGCGAGCCGGGTCGGATCGCGGATCGACGTCGACGCCGCCCGCCGGACCCTGCCCGTCGCCCCGTACTTCTTCGACGTGCTGGCGTCCGGGGACGAGGTGCTCCTCGACCTCCCCGTGCGCGAGCGGTACGCCGCGCTCGCCGCCCTCGTGCCGCAGGAGTACCGGGTCCGCCGGCTCGTCGTCGAGGATCCGGGGGAGCAGGCGGCGGCCGCCGAGGAGTTCTGGGCCGAGACCCTGCGCCGCGGGCACGAGGGGGTCGTGGTCAAGGGCCTCGGCTCCACCTACGCGGCCGGGCGGCGCGGCAAACACTGGCTCAAGGTGAAACCGGTGCACACGCTCGACCTGGTGGTCCTCGCCGTCGAACGGGGCCACGGACGGCGCACCGGACTGCTGTCGAACCTGCACCTCGGGGCCCGGGCCGCCGACGGCACGTACGCCATGCTCGGCAAGACCTTCAAGGGGCTCACCGACGAGATGCTGCGCTGGCAGACCGAGCGGCTGAGCGAGCTGGCGGTGGAGGACGACGGTTTCACCGTGCGGGTCCGCCCCGAACTGGTCGTGGAGATCGCCTACGACGGCCTCCAGCGCTCCTCCCGCTACCCCGCCGGGGTCGCGCTGCGCTTCGCGCGGGTGCTGCGGCACCGCCCGGACAAGCGGGCGGACGAGGCGGACACGGTGGAGACGGTGCTCGGGGGAGGATGACGGAGCGGGGCACGACGGGACGGGGCGGTTACCGCCAACCGGGACCGGTTTGCCTCAGAGGCAAGGGAAATTGCCAGAGAGGCAGGTTTCTGGCTCAATCGGGGCATGACAACCGGTCCTGCCCCCGGCCCCGAGGGCTTCGACGCCGGCGCCGAAGCCGACGAGCTGCCCTCCGTGGCCCCGCAACTGCGTGACCTGCGCCGCCGTGCCGGCCTCACCCTGGAGGCCGCCGCCGCGCGGGCCCGGCTCTCGCCCGCGCACCTGTCCCGGCTGGAGACCGGGCGGCGCCAGCCCTCGCTGCCGCTGCTCCTCGGACTCGCCCGCACCTACGGTACGACGGTCTCGGAGCTGCTCGGCGAGACCCCCGCCGTCGCCGATCCCATCGTACGGGCGGGCGGCCCGGGCGCCCGCGAGGCCGACGGCTGGACGTACTGGCAGGCCGGCGGCTCCGGGCGCGGGATGCAGGCGCTGCGGGTGCACGTCCCGCACGGCCGCAGCCAGGGCGAGCTGGTTCGCGTACATCCCGGCGAGGAGTGGCTGTACGTCCTCAAGGGGCGGCTGCGGCTGCACCTGGGCGAGGCCGAGCACCTGCTGGAACCCGGGGACAGCGCGCACTTCGACTCGCTCACCCCGCACCGGATCGGCGCGGCCACGCAGAGCGGCGCAGACCTGCTGTTCGTCCACACCCTGCTGCAGAGCAGCCTCGCCGGGCTGTGCCTCGGCGGCGGCGCCGGCGCACCCGCACACCACTGACAACTCCCAGCCCAGGAGCCCCACCATGAACATCCAAGGCAAGTTCCCGCGCGGTCTGGTGATTCGGCTGATCGCCTACTTGTTCGTCGGCCACCTCTTCGCCTTCTTCGTCTACCTCCTCTTCGTCCTGGGCGGCCAGAACCAGTAACCGAACGCCGGGGTCCGCGACTCTGGAAACGTGCAGGTCCTGTCGCTACCCTCCGCGCATGATTTCCACGGTTGTCTGGGGTACCGGCAACGTCGGCCGTTTGGCCATCCGTGCCGTAGAGGCCCATCCGGCGCTGAAACTGGCCGCCGTCATCGTCCACCATCCCGACAAAATCGGCCGCGACGCCGGCCGGCTCGGCGAACTCGACCACGACACCGGGGTCCTGGCCACCGACGACATCGAAGCGGTCCTCGCCGCCCGGCCGCAGGCCGTCGTCTACGCGGCCTCCGGCGACACCCGGCCCGACGACGCGCTCGCCGACATCACCCGGGCCATCCGGTCCGGCGCGGTCGTCGTCAGCCCCGCCCTCTACCCGCTCTACGACCACCGCAACGCCCCGCCCGAGTTCCGCGATCCGGTGGCCGCCGCCGTCGCGGAGGGCGGCGGCTCGCTGTTCGCCTCCGGGGTCGACCCCGGCTGGGGCAACGACGTGCTCCCGCTCCTGCTCAGCGGAGTCGGCGGCACCATCGACGCCATCCGCTGCCAGGAGATATTCGACTACTCCACCTACGACCAGCCCGACTCGGTCCGCTACCTCGTCGGCATGGGCCAGCCCATGGACTTCGAGCCGATGATGCTCATGCCGTCCGTCCCCACGATGGTCTGGGGCGGGCAGATCCGCATGATGGCCCGGGCCCTCGGCGTCGAACTCGACGAGATACGCGAGAGCGTGGACCGCCGCGCCCTCGACACCACCGTGACCACGCGCACCATGGGCGAGTTCGCGGCCGGCACCCAGGGCGCCATCCGCTTCGAGGTGCAGGGCATCGTCGAGGGCGAACCCCGCCTCGTCATCGAGCACGTCACCCGCATCCACGCCTCCTGCGCCCCCGACTGGCCGTCCCCGCCCGACGGCGGCGACGGCGCCCACCGCGTGATCATCGAGGGCCGCCCGCACATCGAGGTCACCGTCGAGGCCACCGACGAGGGAGAGAACCGCTCGGCGGGCGGCAACGCCACCGCCGTCGGCCGCCTGGTCGGCGCCATCGACTGGCTGGTGGAGGCCGGACCGGGCCTCTACGACGCCCTCGACGTCCCCCTGCGCCCCGCCATCGGCAAGCTCGGAAGGAAAAAGCCATGAGGATCGACATACCCGAAGGCCAGCACCCGATCGAGTACGTGTGGGGCGACATGGTCCCCGGGATCGGGATGGCCGCCGCGAACTTCTCCCTGTCGGTGTACGCCCACACCACCCTGGGGCTGCGCGAGTTCGAGGCCGCGCGGCTGCGCGTCGCACAGATCAACGGCTGTGTGTTCTGCCTCGACTGGCGGACCGAGCGGGACGGCGAGAAGGTCGAGGAGGAGTTCTCCGGCGCCGTCACCGAGTGGCGCACCACGGACCGGTTCGACGAACGGACCCGGCTGGCCGCGGAGTACGCGGAGCGCTACACGCTCGACCACCACAACCTCGACGAGGAGTTCTGGGAGCGGATGACCGCGCACTACAGCCAGCTGGAGATCGTGGAACTCACGATGAGCATCGGGTCCTGGCTGGCCTTCGGCCGGCTCAACCACGTGCTCGGCCTCGACAGCGTGTGCGTGCTGCCGGGGCACTGACGCCCCGCGCGGGCCATGGGTCCGGGGCCGGCCGGTGTGTCCGACGGCCCCGGGTCTGCGTACGGATCGCCTACAGGTCGGTGGCGATGATCTTCTCGATGTTGCGTTCGGCGAGAGCCGTGATGGTGACGAACGGGTTGACGCTGGTGTTGCCGGGGATCAGCGCGCCGTCGATCACGTACAGGCCGGTGTAGCCGTGCAGGCGGCCGTAGTTGTCTGTGGCCTTGTTCAGCACCGCGCCGCCGAGGGGGTGGTAGGTGAGGTGGTCGCCCCAGATCTTGTTGAGGCCGAACAGGTCCGTCCGGTAGATCGTCCCCTCCTTCGAGTTGATCTTGTCGAAGATGGTCTTGGCCATGTCGATGGACGGCTGCTTCCACGCCGTCTGCCAGTTCAGTTCCACGTTGCCCGATGCCGCGTTGTAGGTGAACTCGGCGCGGTGGGGGTTCTTGGTGATCGACAGGTAGAAGGAGGCGTACGTCTCGATCCCCGTCGGCAGCGGTGCCACCTCGGCGAACGCCCCGCCCGCGTCCCAGTTGTCGATGCCGCCGCAGGGGATCGACGCCTGGACCTTGCCGGTGGGGTCCCACAGGTGGTTGGCCCGGCCGCACATGACGTTGCCGTTGTCGCCCCAGCCCTTGCCGATCTCGCCGTTGAGGGCGGGGAGCGCTCCGGTGGCCTTGAGCCGGACGAGCAGCTTGCTGGTGCCCACGCTGCCGGCCGCGAAGAACACCTTGTCGGCGACCACGGTCTTGGTGGCGGTCGTCGCGCCGGTGGTGTCGATCTGGTCGATGGCGACGGTGTAGCCGCCGCCCGGCGCGGGGGAGACGGAAGTGACCTTGTGCAGCGGGGAGATGGTGACCTTGCCGGTGGCCCTGGCCTGCGCGAGGTAGGTCTTCTGCAGCGACTTCTTGCCGTAGTTGTTGCCGTAGAGGATCTCCCCGGCCACCGCGGACTTGGGGACGGTGCCGGCCGCCTCCTGCTTCATGTAGTCCCAGTCGTAGACGTCCGGTACGAAGACGAAGGGGAAGCCGGAGCGCTGGGCGTGCTTGCGGCCGACGCGGGCGAACTGGTAGCAGTCGACGGTGTCGAACCAGGCCGGGTCGACCAGGCCGACGCCCAGCCCCGCGTTGGCCCGGGGGTAGTAGGTGCTGTACATCTCCTCCGCGTCCACCGACGGGAGGATGGCGCCGAAGTTGGCGCGCTTCGGCGTGACCGCCATACCGCCGTTGACCAGCGAGCCGCCGCCGACCCCGCGGCCCTGGTAGACGATGATGCCGCCCATCTCCTCGGCGTCCAGGATGCCGGTGTAGCGGGGGATGTCCTTGTCGATCGGGAAGCCGAGGAAGTTGCTCAGGGGCTGCTTGGTCTTGGTCCGCAGCCAGAAGGAACGCTGGTCGGGCGCGGTCGTGTTGCAGAAGATCTTGCCGTCGGAGCCCGGGGTGTCCCAGGCCATGCCCATCTCGATCATGTGGACGTCGACGCCGGCCTGGGCGAGGCGCAGGGCGGCGACGGAGCCCCCGTAACCGGTGCCGATCACCAGCGCCGGTACGTGCGCGCCGTTGCCGATGGGGCCGGCGGCCGCTGCCGCGGAGGCCGCGGTGCGCGCCTGGGCCGGGGTGATCTGACCGGCGAGGGCGGCGGCCCCCAGAATAGAACTCGTTCTCGCTATGAACCCACGACGTGAGATTCCCTTGGAGCCGGATTTGTGCAGGCCTTTATCGTTCATGTGACCTTCCTCACTCTCGGCGGAATGGGAACGAGTTCTACTGCCGGGCGCATGGGAAGTCACTACATACGTCTAGGTAACTTTCGGCCTGTCACGTCACAGGGCTGCCGGACCCGGGGCGCCTGACCCACCCCAGGACCAGCAGCGAAGCGACCGCCGCGAAGGCGCACCAGGTGGAGGCGAATTCCAGCCGCCACAGCGCTGAGCAGGCCAATGCCCCGACGGCGAGCACCGCGCCGAGGAGCCGCAGCCGCCGGTCGCCGGAGAGCAGCAGGGCGCCCAGCGTGGCGAAGAGGTAGCCCGCCAAGGTGAGCGGCATCCACGGAACCTTCACGCCGTAGCCCAGGGTGTGGCCCCGGATCTCGGCGACGGCGGGCCGGGTCGCGAGGCGGTACGAGAGCACGGCGGCGGTGGCGAGCCCGACGGCCGCCGGAGCGCACAGGCGGAGCCGGTCCGCCGGAGCGGCCGCGAGCAGGACCCCGAACGACACCCAGACCGGCAGCACCGGCAGGGCGATCGCCACCCAGGCCGTGGTGGCCGGACCGCAGCCGCCGCCCGCGTGCCATACGGCCGCCTCCACCAGCTGGTGGGCGCCCAGCAGCAGCGGCAGCGCGGCGACGGGCAGATCGCGGGGCCGCCGTACGCGCGCCACGCACACGATCCCGACGGCGGTGACGACCGCACCCGCCGTCAGATCGGCCGTGGCGTTCCAGCACATGGCGCGCGGGTTACGGCTTCGCGGCCCTCGGGGGTTCGAGCGGCGGGGAGGTCGTCGCGCAGAAGGTGTGGCACTCCGGGTGGCACCCCGCTCCCGGCACGGGCTTGCGTACGGTGGTCCAGGCCACGACGGCGCCCGCCACCAGCAGCCCCGCGCACCACAGCATGGCCCGCCCGAACGCGGCGTCGAACTCGGACGCCGAGCGGTAGGCGTCCGGCGCCATGCCGGCCAGCAGCGGCAGCGCCGCGACCGCCAGCAGCCCGGCCGCCCGGGCGGCCGCGTTGTTGATGCCGCTGGCCAGGCCCGCCCGCCCGGGGTCCACCGAGGACAGCACGGTCGCCGTCAGCGGAGCCACCAGGGCCACCATGCCCATGCCCATCACGATCAGCGCCGGCAGCACGTCCCGGAGGTACGAGGCGTCCGGACCGACCCGCAGCATCAGCAGCAGCGCGGCCGCGCACAGCAGCGGCCCCACCGTGAGCGGGATCCGCGGCCCGATCTTCTCTCCGAGCGCCCCCGACCGGGCCGAAAGCAGCAGCATCAGCAAGGTCGTCGGCAGCAGCGCCGCCCCCGCGGCCAGCGCCGAGTAGCCGGAGACCACCTGGAGCTGGAGCACGACGAGGAAGAAGAACCCGCTGAAGGCCGCGTACACGAAGAGGGTGACCACGTTGACGGCGGTGAACTGCCGGGAGGCGAAGATGTCGGGCGGCAGCATCGGATCGGCCCGGTGCCGCTCGACGTAGAGGAACGCGGCGCCCAGCAGCACGCCCCCGGCGGCCGAGGCGATCACCAGCGGGGACCCGGAACGGGCCTCGATCAGCGCGTACGTCACCAGGGCGAGGGCGGCGGCCCCCAGGGCGGCGCCGAGCACGTCGAACCGTCCGTGCGCGTGCGGGTCACGCGACTCCGGTACGTGCCGCAGGGCGATCGGCACGCACACCGCGGCCACCGGCACGTTCAGCAGGAACACCCAGCGCCAGCCGGGCCCGTCCACGAGCCAGCCGCCGAGGAACGGCCCCACGGCCGCGCCCACCCCGCCGAACCCCGACCACAGCCCGACGGCCCGGGCCCGGTCCCCGGCGGCGATCGAGCCCTGGATCAGCGCGAGCGAACCGGGGGCCAGCAGTGCACCGCCCACGCCCTGGAGGGCCCGAGCGGCCACCAGGACCCCGGCGTTGGGCGCGATCCCGCACAGCAGTGAGGCGCCCGCGAACCACACCACCCCGAGGACGAAGACCCGGCGCCGCCCGAAGCGGTCCCCGAGCGCTCCGCCGACCAGGATCAGCCCGGCCAGGGTGAGCATGTACGCGTTGACCGTCCACTGGAGAACGGCCAGGTCGGCGCCCAGATCCACCCCGATGGTCGGGAGGGCGACGTTGACGACGGTCGAGTCCAGCAGGGCCATCGTCGACCCGAGCACGGTGGCCAGCACGATCCAGCGGCCCCGGGCGGACGCCAGCGGTACACCGGGCCCGGCCGGAAGGCGCTCTTGCGTACCCGACGCTGGATCGCTCATGTCTTCAGGCTGGCCCGCCGGGGCCGCGATGGCCACCCCAGGCGCGCCGCAGACGGCTCATTAGGCCCTCTTGTAATGTTCATGACCCCTCCTTCACCATGACCGCGCACGTCGCGCACGCCCTTCCCGCACAACCTGCACACGGCGTCCGAGGAGGACCACACGTGGCCCAACGCAACAGGCGACGATCATTACGCGCGGCGCTCGCCGCCCTCACCACGGCCCTGCTCCTGCCCGTAGGGGCGGGCGTGGCGGCGGCCGCGCCGGAACCCGGCCCCCACCCCGCGGCGACGGCCGAGCGCAAGATCGAGCCGAAGCTCCGCACCCAGCTCGACGAATCCGGCAAGGCCGTCTTCTGGGTGTACCTGGACAGCGCCGCCGACCTCACGGCGGCGGGGCGGCAGAAGACCCGCGCCGCCAAAGCAGAAACGGTTCTGCACGCCAAGCAGGAGCATGCCGCGCGCAGCCAGGCCGAGGTGATCAAAGCCCTCGACGGCGCCAAGGCCGAGTACACCTCCTACTGGATCGTGAACGCCGTCCGCGTCGTCGGCAGCCAGAAACTCGCCGGCACCCTCGCCCAGCGCCCCGAGGTCGCCCGGATCGACGCCGACGACAAGGTCACCCTCCCCAAGCCCGCCGAGGGCGAACGGGAGAAGGCCGGCGCCGACGCCGTCGAGTGGAACATCGACCGCATCAAGGCCCCGCAGGTCTGGGACCAGCTCGGCGTGCGCGGCGAGGGCATCGTCGTCGCCAACATCGACAGCGGCGTCGACTACACGCACCCGGCCGTGAACGGCCAGTACCGCGGCAAGAACGCGGACGGAACCTACGACCACAACCACAACTGGTTCGACCCGGCCGGCGTCTGCCCCACCGCGGCCCCCTGCGACAACAACGACCACGGCACCCACACCATGGGCACCATGGTCGGTGACGACGGCGGCGCCAACAAGATCGGCGTGGCCCCCGGCGCCAAGTGGATCGCCGCCAAGGGCTGCGAGACCAACTCCTGTTCCGAGGCCTCCCTCCTCGCCGCCGGCCAGTGGATCGTCGCCCCGACCGACCTGAGCGGCCAGAACCCGCGCCCCGACCTCGCCCCGCACGTCGTCAACAACTCCTGGGGCAGCGCGACGCACGACGACTGGTACCAGCAGATCGTCGACACCTGGCGCGCCGCCGGCATCTTCCCCGCCTTCTCCAACGGGAACTCCGGCCCCGGCTGCGCCACCAGCGGCTCGCCCGGCGACTACGCGAACTCCTACAGCTCCGGCGCCTTCGACATCAACGGCGCCATCGCCTCGTTCTCCTCGCGCGGCGCCGGCCCCGGCGGCATCGTCAAGCCGAACATCGCGGCCCCCGGCGTGAACGTCCGCTCCTCCGTCCCCGGCGGCGCGTACGAGGCCTTCTCCGGCACCTCCATGGCCTCACCGCACACCGCGGCCACCGTGGCCCTGCTCTGGTCCGCCGCCCCCGCCCTCGAAGGCGACGTCGCGCAGACCGAGGCGCTGCTGAACGGCACGGCCCAGGACACCGACAACGGCCAGTGCGGAGGCAACGCCGCCGACAACAACGTGTTCGGCGAGGGCAAGCTCGACGCGTTCGCCGCCGTCTCGGGCGCCCCGCGCGGGGCCATCGGCGCCGTCTCCGGCACCGTCCGCTCCGCCGGCGCGCCGGTCGCGGGAGCCAAGGTCACCGCCGCCGGCCCGATCGGCCGTACGACGACCACCGCGGCCGACGGCACCTACACCTTCCGCTCCCTGTCGGTCGGCGAGTACACGCTGACCGTCTCCAAGTTCGGCTACGGCCAGCAGACCTCGACGGCCACGGTGACCGAGAACGCCACCGCCACCGGCGACTTCACCCTCACCCAGGCCCCCTCCGGCAAGCTCACCGGTACCGTCACCTCGGCCGCCGGACCCGCCGCGGGCGCCACCGTCACCGTCACGGACACCCCCGTCACCGCGACCGCCGACGAGCAGGGCCGCTTCGAGGTCACCCTGCCGCACGGCACCTACGAGGTACGGGCCACGCACTCCTCCCGCTGCGTCACCGGCGGCAGCGCCCAGGCCACCGTCGCGGGCGACACCGCGGTCGCGGTCACGCTGCCCGAGCGCACCGACGGATACGGCTACGCCTGCTCCACCCCGGGCGGCCGCCCGTACGCGGCCGGGGACCGGCAGCTCGCGCTGACCGGCGACAACACCACCGAGCGCGTCGACCTCCCGTTCCCGGTGCCGCTGTACGGAAAGACGTACGGCCAGGCCTGGATCGGGACGAACGGCACGGTCAGCTTCGGCGGCAACAACACCGGTGACATCAACGGGGACCTCCCGAGCACGGCCACGCCCAACGCGGCGCTGTACCCGTTCTGGGACGACCTGGTCGTCGGCGCGGCCGGCAGCGGCTCGGGCGTCTTCACCGGCGTCACCGGGACCGCCCCGCACCGGACGTACGTGATCGAGTGGCGCGAGGTGTCCCACTGGTCGGCGCAGACCGACAAGTTCTCGTTCTCGGCGGCGATCGGCGAGGACGGCACCGTCGTCTACACGTACAAGGGGACGGGCGGCACCGGCATCAAGGGCGGCTCCACGGCCACGGTCGGCGTGGAGAACGCGACGGGCACCGACGCCTTCAAGTACTCCTTCAACCAGGCCGGGATCACCGACGGACTCGCCATCGCCTTCAGGACCACCAAGAGCGGCGTGGTCGCGGGCCGGGTGCTCGACGCGAACGACGGCAAGGGCGTCGCGGGAGCCACCGTGACCGTCGGCACGGGCGACGCGGCGGTGTCGGCGACCACGGCGGCGGACGGCGGGTACGTCGTCCAGAGCCCCTCCGGTGCGCGCGCGGTCTCCCTCACCGCACCCGCGTACGAATCAGCGGCGGCGACGGTGGACGTGAAGGCGGCCGACGTCACGACCGTGACGCAGTCCCTGCGCACGGGCCGGGTCACCGCCGCCGCGGCGGCGGTCGAGGTCGTCCTCCCCGCGGACCAGAAGCGGACCCGCACCCTCGACCTCACCAACCCGGGCCTCGGCACGGACTTCACGGTGACCGAGGACGCGGCCTGGCTGACGGCCACCCCGGGGACCGGGAACCTCCCGACGGGCGGCAAGACCTCAATCGCCCTGGCCGTGGACACCAAGGGCCTGGCCGCCGGGACGGTCCTGACGGCCGACCTGAAGATCGCCTCGGCGAGCGGACGGTCCCCGGTCCTCACGGTCCCGGTCAAGGTCGTGGTCCCGCGCTACCAGGTGGCCCTGGACGCGGGCTCGGACTCGGCGGCCACGGACACGCTCGGGGACAGCTGGTCCCCGGACCGCAAGTACACCGCCGGCTCCTACGGCTACCAGGGCAGCTCCCAGGTGCACTCCACCGGGCGCACGATCGCCGGTACCGCGGACCAGAAGCTGTTCCGAAGCGCGCGTGAGGGCATGTACGAGTACCGCTTCGACAACGTCCCGAACGGCACGTACACCGTGGAGCTCGGCTTCGCGGAGCTGTCGTCGACGAAGCCGAACAAGCGGGTCTTCGACGTGATGGCGGAGGGCACGCAGGTGCTGCCCTCGCTGGACATCGCGCTGGAGGCGGGCTCGTACACGGCCCTGACCCGGACGTACACGGTCACGGTCACGGACGGCGTGCTCAACGTCCGCTTCGTCGCGCACGGGGGGTACGGCAAGCCGCTGCTGAACTCCCTTCGGGTGACGGACCGCCCCGACAAGGGCTGACGGGCACCGGGGCAGTGGATCGGGGGCGGGTCGCCGGAGGGCGGCCCGCCCCTTCCGCGTCCTGCGTCCTGCCGCCTGCCACCTACCGGAGGAACGGTTCGTCGCGCGGGGCGAAGGAGTCCGGAGGCGCGGCGGCGCGCAGCACGACGTCGAGGGCGCGCTGCGGATCGCAGGCGTACGTGCCGCTGGCCCACGCGGCGTTGGCCTCTATCACCGACCAGCGGCCGTCCGCGACACCGACGTCGACGACGATGGCCGACGGGAGGGTGGCGAAGGGGAGCCGCCCTGCGAAGGCGACCGCTTCGGCGGACGCGGGGCCGAGGCTCAGCGTGCCGTTCTCCGCGTAGCGGCTCGCGGTGTGCACGGCGCCGTCGAGGAGGTACGTCCGGTACTCGGCCGTGAACCGCGTGACGTCGCTGACCAGCACCTCCGCCTCGGGGTCCACGGCGTCCGGGCCGGGCAGGCGCGAGCCGTCGGCGTAGACGAGGGCCGGGATCGACTTGTCGTTGGGCGACTTCACGAAGACGGGCCGACGCAGTGCGTAGGCCTCGCGGATCGGGACCAGACGGACCTCCCGGCCGGTGAACTCCCGGGGCAGCCGCGCCAGCCAGTCCGCCGGGGCCTCCAGCAGCCCGATCCCGAGCCGCGGGGCCACCGCGTCGGCGAAAGCCGGACCCGCGTGCAGATGCCGGGCCCGCAGCCCGTCCGGCACGGCGAAGGTCGCCAGCTGTACGGTGTCCAGCCCGCGCGCGCGGGCGGCGTCGCGGAGCCGGGCGGCGGAGTCGGTGATGCGGGGCGGCAGGATCAAGGTCACCGGGCCGACCCTGCCAGGCGCCACGGCGCAGGGCACGCGGTTTTCGGGGCGGGGCGGGGCGGGGCGGGGCGGCGGGGCCGGTACGGGTGAGACGGGGGGCGCCGGGGGCGCGGCTGGCATTCGGGTGGCCCGGGGCGAATCCGGGCCACGACGGGGCGCCGGACCGGCGGGCCCCGCCGGGCGGTGGCTAGCGTGGAGCCCATGACGCTCCAAAGCGACCGCGCGGACGCGGCCGATGCAGCCGGCGTGGAAGTCCGGATCAGGGGAGTGCTCCAGGGCGCGGATCCCGACGCGGTGTGGGCGGTCGGCGGGCCGGACGGGCCGCACGCCGGATCGGCGGACGAGACCCCGCTCCTCGACGTCGGCGCCCTGATGCCCGTGCTCGCCCTGTGGCCGGTGATCGGCGCTCTGGTGGCCGAAGAGGCGCTGCGGCTGCACACCCCCCTCACGGCGTACGGGGTGGAAGCCGCCGCCGGGACCACCGCACACCATCTGCTGAGCCACTCCACCGGCCCCGCGGCCCACACCGCCCTCACCCGCCTCGCCGAGTACCTCACCGGCACCCCGCTCGCCGAACTCGCGGCCACCCGCGTCTGGCACCCCCTCGGGATGACCGGCACCGGCTTCGCCGACGGCACCCTGTACGCGCCCCCCGCCGACCTCGTCCGCTTCCTGAGCCACCTCCTCTCCCCGGCGGAGCACCCCCTCACCCGCGCCTGGATCGCCGAATCCCTCCGCATCCGCACCGGCGAGCTGACCCCGGCCCGGGGCCTCCTGTGGCACCCGGCCCCGTACGGCACCTGGTCCTACGGCGAAACCCCGACGGTCTGGCTCGCCCCCCGCCTCCCGCGCTGGGCCTTCCTCCTTCCCACCCACCCCCCGGGCCCCCTCCGCACCACCTTCCGCGAAGCGGCCTTCGCACCGACTCCCTCTCCCTGAGCGGACATTGACCCATGGCGTGCGCGCCGCCCGGTCAGGTCGTGCTCTGCCCGTTCCGGGCACAACCGGTCGGGGCCCGTCGTCGCCCGGATGCTGATCGAACGCGGGCTGCCGGCCACCGAGGCCGTCGCGCTCGGGTAGTGCTCGGGGCGCGGGCGGGGCTGGAGGGACGTACGGTGAGGGCGATGTCACCGACCGTTGGTTTCCGGCCGCGCGCGGAGGTACCCGGATGCGCACGCTTCACGAGGCCGTCCCGGACGTCCTGCCGGAGGACCTCGCCCCGGCGGCCCGATCCCAGGGAGGTGGTGCGGCCATGACCGGTCCCGGTACGACGCAGTCCGCCGTCTCGCGCGGGCAGCAGGCGCGGGCCGGCCGCTCCGGGTCCGTCCGGTTCGCCGCCGGCCGCGCCCTTCCGCTCTTCGTGCGCGGCCGCGGCTCCGGCGGCGCACGACCGGCCTTCTCCGCCGACGCGCTGCGCGCCCTGCGCGCCCGCCACGGCGGGGCCCCCGTTGTGGTGCGCGGGCTCTCCGGAGCCGTTCTCGTCCTGCTCGACCGCCAGGAACTGCGGCAGTTCTACGAGGCCGGGCCCGCCGCGCCCCCGCCACCCGCCCCCGGCGCCGTCCCCTCCCGCGCCGCCGTCCGCGCCGTGATCGCCGAGGAAGCCCGGCACCTGACCGCCGCCGCCACCCTCGACCTCGTCCGCGCCCGGCACGCCGTGGCCCGCGCCGCCCGCCGGATCGTGCTCGGCGACGGCGACGGCGGTGGCGGTGGCGGCGGGGCGGGCGCGGAGCACGCCCCCGGTCTGTTCGCCCGGCTCCGCCGCCGCGGCGCACCCGAGGGGCACACCCCGCTCGGCCGCTCCGCCGCGTACGCCGGCCGGGAGGAACAGGTCCTGCGGGCCATGGACGCCGTCCCCGCCACGCTGCTCCGCACCCTGCTCCTGCTCGCCGCCCATCCCGCCGAGCAGGACGCGGCGGCCGCCGAAGCCGCCGGATCCGGCTCCGCCGAGGACCTGCCCCGGCTGGAGGCCTGCGTACGCGAGTGCCTGCGCCTCTACCCGGCGGTGCCCGACCTGGTCCGCGTCACCCGTGCCGAGACCGAGTGGCGGGGCGTACGCCACCCCGCCGGCACCACCGTCCTGCTGCCGGCCCACTTCCACCAGCGCGACCCGGAGCACGTGCCCGCCGCGCACGTCTTCGTACCGGGCCGCTGGAAGACCCCCGGCGCGGACGGGGACATCCGGATGGCCCCCTTCGGCCACGGCCCGGGCCGCTGCCCGGGCGACCGGATGGGCCTGCTGATCACGACCGCCCTGTGCGCCGAGGTCCTGCGCCGCCGCCGCGTCACGGCCACCCGGCCGGTACTCGACCCGCCCGGACCACTGCCCGTGGCGCTGGATCCGCGGGGCATCCGCCTCGCCCTCACCCGCCGCTGACGCGCCTGCGACGAGCACGCCGACCACGCCGACGCCACCCTCCCCACCGACCTCCCGCGAGGATCCCATGTCCGACGCCGCGACCTCCGCGCCCACCGACCCGGACGCCGAGCTGCTCGACGCCCTGTGCCGCGAGCTCGCCGAGGCCGCCGACGCCGTCGGCGAAGCCGCCCGGCACGCCTCCGAACTGGCCCTCGGCGCCCGGCTCCCGGCCGCCGCCCTCGGGCGCCGCCGCTCCCGCTCCCGCCGCGGCTGGCGCACCCTGCTGCGCACCCTCACCGACCCGAAGGGCCTGGGCTGGGCCCCGCGCGGCCGCGGCGTGGCACGGGCGGGCTGGTTCGCCGGGATCCTCACCGGCCGCGAGAGCCTCGCCGTCAGCCTCGCCGTCTGCGGTCTCAAGGCCCGGATCCGCGCGGCGAGCGCGGAGCGGCCCGATCTGCTGGACGACCCCGACTGCGCGGCCCTCATGCGGGCCGTGGCCGAGGACCGGCAGGCGGCGGCCGTACGGGTGTTCCGCCGGCTCATGCGGGACCGGGGGGCGGAGCGGGCGTTCGCCCTGCTGTCCCCGTCCTTCGCCGACCTGTTCGCCTGGAACGCCCTGACCGACGCGAACCCCTTCAACGACCACGCGGGCTGGCAGGTGGCCACCGGCCGGGCCGTGCCCGCCGAGCCGCTGCTCGGACTCGGCGCCGCCGTCCGGGCGTTCTTCGACCGGGACCGCGACCACGCCCGGGACGAGGGGCAGGGCCCCGCCCCGACGGCCCCGCACAAAGGCTGCGTCCACACCATCGGGCTCATCGGCACCGGCGGAATCCTCCTCGTCCAGCCCTGGCGCAGCCGGTGAGCCCCGCCCTCCGCCGGCTCCGGCCCGCCGCGCCGGACCCCGCCGACGGTCTGCGCGAGCACTCCGCCGCCTTGCGCGCCCACGCGCTCCGGCTGCGCACGGCAGCCGAAGCGCTGGACCGGCGGGGCCCGCAGGCGGACGCGTTCCGCGCCGAGGTGGCCGCCCTGGCCGACCGCTGTGCCACCGCCGCGAACGGCCTCGCCGTGGCGGCCGCCCAACTGGCGCACTAGGTAGCCTTTTTCGGCCCTTGCCGGTCAAGCCCGCGTCGTCCGGCGCAAGGGGCGGCCTGGTTGACCGACGTACGGAGCTCCGACCCGGGCTTCCGCGGCCGACCGGCGCGCTCGGCGGGCCGCGGCTACAGCACGAGCGACAGCAGCATGACGAAGGCCAGCCCGGTCACCGAGATGATGGTCTCCATCACCGACCAGGTCTTGACGGTCTGGCCGACCGTCATCCCGAAGTACTCCTTGACCAGCCAGAACCCGGCGTCGTTGACGTGGCTGAAGAACAGTGAGCCCGATCCGATCGCCAGTACCAGCAGGGCCGTCTCGGTGGTCGACATGCCCGCGGCCAGCGGGGCCACCAGCCCGGCCGCCGAGATCGTGGCGACCGTGGCCGAGCCCGTCGCGAGCCGGATGGCCACGGCGATCAGCCAGGCCAGCAGCAGTGCGGGGACGGACCAGTTCTGCGACAGCTCCATGATCATTTGACCGACACCCACGTCGATCAGGGTCTGCTTGAACCCCCCGCCCGCGCCCACGATGAGCAGGATGCCCGCGATCGGCGCAAGCGACTTCTCCACCGTCGTCGACAGCCGCGCCCTCGTGAACCCGGCCGCCCGGCCGAGGGTGAACATGCCCACGAACACCGCCGCGAGCAGTGCGATCAGCGGGGATCCCACGACGTCGGTGACCCGTTGCAGTCCGTTCTTCGGATCGTCGACAACGATGTCGACCAGCGCCTTGACCAGCATCAGCCCCACCGGCAGCAGCACCGTGAACACCGTGGCCCCGAACCGGGGGCGGTGCTCCAGCTCCGCCGAGGGCCGCTGCGGGACCATGTGCTCGGGCGCCGGGATGTCCACCCAGCGGGCCGCGTAGCGGGAGAAGAGCGGCCCGGCGATGATCACGGTCGGGATCGCGACCACCACGCCGAGCGCGAGCGTCACGCCGAGGTTGGCGTGCAGCGCGTCGATGGCGACGAGGGGGCCGGGGTGCGGCGGGATCAGCCCGTGCATCACGGACAGGCCGGCCAGGGCCGGAATGCCGATCCGCATCAGCGAGTAGTTGCCGCGCTTGGCCACGAGCAGCACCACCGGGATCAGCAGCACGATGCCGACCTCGAAGAAGAGCGGCAGCCCGATCACCGAGGCGATCAGTACCATCGCCCAGGGCATCGCCCGGCCCTTGGCCTTGGCGAGGATGGTGTCGACGATCTCGTCCGCGCCGCCCGAGTCGGCGAGCAGCCGGCCGAGGATCGCACCGAGCGCGATCAGTACGCCGACCCCCGCGACCGTGGCGCCGAGCCCGGCCGTGAAACTCACGATCGTCTTGTCCAGCGGGGCGCCCGCGAGCACCCCGAGGACGAGCGAGCCCACCGTCAGGGCCAGGAAGGCGTGCAGCTTGAGGCGGGTGATGAGCAGGACGATGACGGCGATGCCCGCGAGGACGGCCACGCCCAGCTGGGCGTTCCCGGCCGAGGTGATCGGGGCGGGCGCGGCCGCCGCCAGTATCTCGACGCTGAGACCTGTCACGGTGGGGGTTCCTTAGCTTTCTCGGGAGGGAGCGGCGTGCGGGCCCGCACCGGGCAGCGCGGACAGCGCGGCCAGGGCCCGTTCGGTGATCTCCTCGGGTGATCCGGACACGTCGACGACGACGCCGGCCTCGTCCCGCTGGAGCGGCTCCAGCGCGGCGAACTGCGAGTCCAGCAGTGCGGCCGGCATGAAGTGGCCCGTACGCTCCGCCATGCGGCGCTCGATCAGCGCGCGATCGCCGGCCAGGTGTACGAACACGGCGTCCGGCGCGGCGCTGCGCAGCCGGTCGCGGTACGCGCGCTTGAGCGCCGACGATGCCAGGACGGCGCCCTCTCCGGCCGGGCGGGCGCGGAGCCGGGCGCCGATGGCGTCGAGCCAGGGCCACCGGTCCGCGTCGTCCAGCGGAATGCCGGCGGACATCTTGGCGACATTGGCCGCCGGATGGAACGCGTCGCCCTCCACGTAGGGGAGGCCGAGCGCGTCCGCGAGCAGCCTGCCCACGGTCGTCTTGCCCGTGCCGGCCACGCCCATCACCACCAGCACGCGCTGGGTGCCGCTCACGTCGTACCTCGCTGTCTTCGTCGACATCGGTTCGTGCGCCCTCACTGAAGCCCATTAAGTAGTACTTATTCAAGAGTCTCTCGGCAAAACATCACATCTTTTGTCCACCGGGAGGTCACCGTACGCTTACGCCATGACCACCGAAGGCCAGGGACTCCACTCCCACGTGCTGGACACCCTCGGCCTCGCGATCACCGCCGGCGAGCACCCGCCCGGCAGCGTGCTGCGCACGGATGAGATCGCGGAGCGCTTCGACGCCTCGCGCACCGTCGTCCGCGAGGTCGTGCGCGTGCTGGAGTCCATGCAGCTGGTCGCATCCCGCCGCCGCGTCGGCGTCACCGTGCGCCCCGCCGAGGAGTGGAACGTCTACGACCCGCGCGTCATCCGCTGGCGCCTCGCCGGTGCGGACCGCCCCCGCCAGCTGCGCTCTCTGACCGTGCTGCGCTCCGCGATCGAGCCGGTCGCGGCCGGCCTCGCCGCCCTCCGCGCCACCCCCGACCAGTGCGCCGCGCTCACCGGTGCGGCCCTCGGCATGGTCAGCACCTCGCGCGGCCACCAGCTCGACGCGTACCTGCGCCACGACATCGACTTCCACCGGATCGTGCTGAACGCCTCCGGCAACGAGATGTTCGCCCGGCTCGGCGACGTCGTCGCCGAGGTCCTGACCGGCCGTACGCAGCACGCGGTGATGTTCCCCGACCCCGATCCGGCCGCCGTCACCCTCCACGTCCAGGTCGCCGAGGCCGTACGGGAGGGCGACGCGGCCCGCGCCGAGTCCCTGACCCGGCAGATCGCGGTGGGCGCCCTGGAGGAACTCGACGTCCTCGCCCCGGCGCCCACCGCTTCCGTGACCGGCCCCTGAAGCGGGTTCAGCGACCCGCGCCCGCCCGGCTCTTCACCGGGGGCCGCTCACCCGCGCGTCGTTCAGGACGCGGTACCCACCGGCGCGGTCTCGAAGCCCGCGTAGTAGGCGGCGGCCATGTCCTCGTCGGCGTGGCCCCCCGCCGCCGCGCGCTGCATGCGCGCTCCGGTGGCCCGGGCCAGGTCGACGGCGACGCCCGCCCGGTCCGCCGCCTCCGCGATCAGACCGGTGTCCTTCTCGGCCCCGTACACCGTGAAACTGGGTGCGAAATCCCGTTCCAGGACGGCCTTCATCTTGGCCTGGAGGTACGGGTTGTCCATCGGGCCGCCGGTCAGCGCCTGCGCGAACAGGGCCGGGTCCACCCCGAGCCCCTCCGCCAGCGCGAGGGCCTCGCCCACCGCCGCCGTCAGGGTGATCGCGTACCCGACCGTGGTCAGCTTCAGCCGGGTCGCGGCCCCCGCCTCCGCCCCGGCCCACAGCGTCTTGGCGCCCACCGCGTCGAACACCGGGTCCAGCCGCGGATCCGCCGGCCCCGAGGCCAGTACGACCAGCGTCCCGGCCTCGGCGGGCTGCCGGGTGCCCTGCACCGGGGCGTCGACGAACACCAGGCCGTGCTCGCGGGCGAAGCCGGCCAGTTCGTCGAGCGCGTTCACGCCGACGGTGCTCATCTGCGCCCACACCTGGCCCGCGCGGAGCCCCGGCGCGGCGGCGGCCATCGCCTGCGCCACGGCCGCACCGTCCGTCAGCATGGTCAGTACCACGTCGGCCCCGGCGACCGCCTCGGCCGGGGTGTCCACGACCACCGCCCCTTCCGCGGCGAGCGGTTCGGCCTTGTCCCGGGTCCGGTTCCACACCCGCAGCCCCAGCCCGGCCCGCAGCAGGTTCCGGCCCATTCCCGAACCCATGATCCCGGTGCCCAGCAGCGCGACAGTGTTCACGGCGTCACTTCCCTTCCGGATACGTACAGTCCGTCCAGTCTCGGTGCCGCACCCCTCCCGACGGGGCATCCCACGCCCGGCGCTCCGGGCGCGGCCCGTCGTGACTCCGGCCTAGGTCGTGTCGTCAAAGTCCCGTCTGGTCGGCGGGGTCTGGCACGCACGCTCGCCGCGTTGTCGTCGGTCACCGACGTCCCCCAGCTACCGCTGGGAGGTGCCCCCACCGCGTCGATTCCCTCCTCCGCCTTGCGATCGCACGCACCAGACCCCGCCGACCACCGCCCTGACGGGCGGCCGACGCCACTTTGACGACACTCCCTAGCCCTCCGCCGGCGCCGTGCGCGGGGTCGTCTGCTGGACCGCCCAGCCGTTGCCGTCCGGGTCGGAGAAGTAGACGAACGAGCCCCACGGCATGTCCTGGATCTCCGTCACCTCGATGCCCCGGCCTCGCAGGTCCTCGTACGCCTCCTCGATGTCGGTGACGACGACCTGCATGTTGTCCAGCGAGCCCGGGGCCATCCGGGTGAGCCCCTTGCCCAGGGCGATCGAGCAGGCCGAGCCCGGCGGGGTCAGCTGCACGAAGCGGATGTCCTCGCTCACGGTGACGTCGTGGTCGGCGTGGAAGCCGACCCGCTCGTAGAAGGCCTTGGCCCGGTCGACGTCGGTGACGGGGACGGCGACCAGTTCCAGCTTGATGTCCATCGGTGCTCCACGTGCTCCACGGTCGGTGCTCGGCGCGGCCCGCGGCGCGCGGGCCTCCCGGCATCATGCTCCCGGAGCCGGTACGGCGCCGTCCGGAGCGGCTTCCCGCGCCGTGTCCGCCGCGGCGAACTGGGTGCGGTACAGCTCCTCGTACCGCCCGCCCGCGGCCAGCAGCTCCGGGTGCGTACCGCGCTCCACGATCCGCCCGTCCTCGACCACGAGGATCAGGTCGGCCGCCTGTACGGTCGACAGCCGGTGCGCGATCACCACGGCGGTCCGGCCCGCCAAGGCCTCGCCGAGGGCCTCCTGCACCGCCGCCTCCGAGGTGGAGTCCAGGTGCGCCGTCGCCTCGTCCAGGATCACCACCCGCTGCCGGGCCAGCAGCAGCCGTGCGATGGTCAGCCGCTGGCGCTCGCCGCCCGAGAGGCGGTAGCCGCGTTCACCGACCACCGTGTCCAGCCCGTCGGGCAGCGAGGCGACCAGCCCGTCCAGTCGGGAGCGCCGCAGGGCCTCCCAGATCTCCTCCTCGCCCGCCTCCGGCCGGGCCAGCAGCAGGTTGGAGCGCACCGACTCGTGGAACAGGTGCCCGTCCTGGGTGACCATGCCGAGCGTCTCGCGGATGGAGTCGGCGCTGAGATCCCGTACGTCCACCCCGCCCAGGCGGACGGCGCCCGCGTCGGCGTCGTACAGACGCGGCAGCAGCTGCGCGATGGTCGACTTCCCGGCCCCGGAGGAGCCGACGAGGGCGATCATCTGCCCGGGTTCGGCGCGGAACGACACCTCGTGCAGGACCTGTGTACCGCCGCGGGCGTCGAGGACCGCGACCTCCTCCAGCGAGGCGAGCGAGACCTTGTCGGGGGAGGGGTAGCCGAAGGAGACCCGGTCGAACTCCACGGCGACCGGCCCCTCCGGTACCCGGCCGGCGTCCGGCTTCTGGGTGATCAGCGGCTTCAGGTCGAGGATCTCGAAGACCCGCTCGAAGCTCACCAGGGCGCTCATCACCTCGACGCGGGCCCCGGCCAGCGAGGTCAGTGGGGCGTACAGCCGGGTCAGCAGCAGGGCGAGCGCGACGACGTTCCCGGCGTCCAGGGTGCCGCGCAGGGCGTAGTGGCCGCCGAGTCCGTAGACGAGTGCGAGCGCGAGCGCCGAGACCAGGGTGAGCGCGGTGATGAACGCCGACTGGGCCATCGCCGTACGGATCCCGATGTCCCGTACGCGCGCCGCCCGGGCCGCGAATTCCGCCGATTCGTCGGCGGGCCGCCCGAAGAGCTTGACGAGGGTGGCGCCGGGGGCGGAGAAGCGCTCCGTCATCTGGGTGCCCATCGCCGCGTTCAGGGTCGAGGCCTCGCGCTGCAGGGCGGCCATCCGCACGCCCATCCGGCGGGCGGGCAGCACGAACACCGGCAGCAGGACCAGGGCCAGCAGGGTGATCTGCCAGGAGATGCCGAGCATCACGGCGAGCGTCAGCACCAGGGTCACCGTATTGGCGACCACCCCGGAGAGGGTGTTGCTGAACGCCCGCTGGGCGCCGATCACGTCGTTGTTGAGCCGGCTGACCAGCGCGCCCGTGCGGGTACGGGTGAAGAAGGCGACCGGCATCCGCTGCACGTGGTCGAAGACGGCCGTCCGCAGGTCCAGGATCAGCCCTTCCCCGAGGGTGGCCGACAGCTTGCGGGTGAGCAGCCCGAGCCCCGCCTCCGCCACCGCGATGACCGCGATGAGCAGGGCGAGCCGGGTGACCGTGCCGCTGTCCTCGCCGTCCACGATGGCGGTGACCACCCGGCTGGCGAGGACGGGGGTGGCCACCGCGAGCAGCGCGGTGACGATGCTGAGCAGCAGGAAGAGGGTGAGCCCGCGCCGGTGCGGGCGGGCGAATGCGGCGACCCGGCGCAGGCTCTCCCGGGAGAGCGGGCGCCGGTCCTGCCGGGCGTTCATCGCGCTGTGGAGCGAGGTCCAGGCGGTGACTTCCATGTCCATACGGGGAACGCTAAGACCTCAACCAAACTTGAGGTCAATGAAACGGCCGGACCGGCCCGAACCACCGCTCGAACGAGGGGTGTTCGGCATCCTGCGCACGGTCGGAGGGGGGTGCCATCATCGGGGTATGACCCAGGGAACGACGCAGGGATCGACGCACGGACCGGGGCCCGACCGCCCCGGTCGCACGACCGCCGACACCGTCCTCCACCTGTTCGAGCAGCAGGCGCGGGACACCCCGCGGGGCTATGCCGTCATCGCCGGCGCCGACAGCCTCACGTACGCGCAACTGGACGTCCGCGCCAACCGGTTGGCGCACCACCTCATAGCCGGCGGACTGCCGCCCGGCGCCGTCGTGGCGATCGGGACCGCCCGCCGGACCGAGATCGTCGTCGCCCTCCTGGCGGCCCTCAAGGCCGGCGGGGCCTACGCCGTCATCGACGTCGAAGTCCCCCTCACCGGACAGCGGCAGCTCGCCGCCCTCACCCCGTACGTCCTGCTCACCGACGCCGCGCACCACGCCCGGCTGGACGACGGCGGCGGGCGTCGGGTGGTCCGTCTCGGCGCGGAGGCGGCCGAGATATCCGCCCAGCCCGCGCAGGCGCCGCAGCGGCCGCAGCACGGTGCGGCGGCCGCCGTCCTGTTCACCGGCGCGGCGTTCGCGCGCGCCGTCCCCGTCGGGCACGCGCGGCTGCTCGCCGCTCACGAGGCCTGGACGAAGGTCATCCGGCCGGTCCCCGAGGACCGCCACCTGATCACCCAGAGTCCGGACCTCACCGCCTTCGCCGCGGGCTGGACCAGGGCCCTGTGCACGGGCGGCGCCCTCGTCGTGTCCGAGCGCACGCCCTGGACGCCCGAGGGGATCCGCCGGGCGATCGAGACGGAGCAGGTCAGCGTCCTGCACACCGATCCGGCGGGTGCGACCCGGCTGCTCGTCCCAGGCGCCGGGGCCGCCGCCGCACCCGATGCGGGCTCCTCGGGCGGCGGCGCGCGCGGCCGACGCGACCTCGACCCGGCCCTGAGGTGGCTGCGCCTGGTCACGGTCACCGGCGACCGGCTCTTCCTCGACGAGCAGGAGGCCTTGCAGTCCGGCCTGCGCACCGGAGCCCGGCTGCTCAACGTGTACGGGCTCACCGAGGCGGCGGGCATCGGTACCTGGTTCGAACTGGCCCAGCTGCCACGCCCGTTGGACCACGCGGAGCAGCTCTGCCTGATCGGCTCCCCCTTCCCCGGCTGCGCCGCGGACGCCCGCACCGGGCAGCTCCACCTCACCCCGCCCGACGGCGGCGAGGCCATCCCCACCGGCGACCTCGTGGAGCTCCGCCCGGACGGGCTGCTGGAGTTCCGGGGCCGGCGGCGGGACCGGATCGTCATGGCCGACGGCGCGGTGGACCCGCACGCGCTCGAAGCCGTCATCCGGAGCCACCCGGACATCGGCGCCGCGCTGGTGGCCGAGCTCCCGGAGGACGAGAGCGGCACGCGCCGACTGGTCGCCCACCTGGCACCGCCCGCCGGCGCCCGGTCCTGGCCCCCGGCCGCCGATCTGCCCGACGGCGCTCAGCTGCGCGAACACCTCGCCGGGAAGGTGGCCCGGGTGCAGCTGCCGCAGGTCGTCGTCCGGCTGCGCACCCTGCCCCGCAACCGCGGGGGCCAGGAGAACCGCGAGGCCCTGCCCCGGCCGGTGGCCGCGGGGAAGCCGGGCCGGGGCGGCGCGGGGGGCTCCGGAAAATACACGCCCACGGGCAGCGGCGCTCCGACACCGTTCCCGCTCGTCGGCTGCGGCATTCCGTTCCTGATCGGCACCGGCCTGATCTTCTTCATCCTCGCGAAGATCCTCTGGCCCGGATCGACCGAGCTGGACGGCGTGCCCAACCCCTGGGCGTTCCTCTTCTTCGTGCTGTACCTGTTCGAAGGAGCCTCTTTCGCCGCCGGGCTGGTCTTCCTCGTCGGCGGCCGCGCGATGATGCTGCGCCACGGCCCCGGCCAGAGCCCCGGCTTCACCAGGGCCGCGCACCTGGCGGTGGTGTACCTGCTGATCGCCTGGTGGCCGCAGGACAACTTCTACCGGCTCGCGGCCAAGCACGACTGGCCGCTCCAGGCCGCCCTCGTCTACGCGTTCAACATTCCACTGATGCTCGCGGCCGCCGTCCTCGCCTTCTACGTCACCCGGAAACCGCCCTCCCCGTTCGACTTCGAAGAGGCCGACGACCGCGGCGGCCCGTCCGCCCGCTGACCTTCGGCGAACGCCGCCCCCACGGCGAGCGCCTCCGCCCGCACCAGCGCCTCGGCCGCGTCCAGCGCCTGCACGCTGTACGCGGCCACCAGCACGCCCAGCCAGGGCGCCGGGTCGAAGGCGCCCGTCGGGATCGCGGGCAGGAACACCGCCCCGAGCCGCGCACACCCCCGCTCCAGCACCTCGCACAGCTCGTCGAGCGCGGCCTCGGGCAGCCGTGCCCCCAACTCCACCCGGTCCGCGATCCGTACGAAGTGCCCCGCGCCCCGCAGCTCGTCGAGCCGGGCCGCCACCATGAAGGCGATCGACGGCCCGGTGAGCCGCAGGTTCGTCTCGGTGGGCGCCAGCCGCCCCGCCCCGTCGGCGACGAAGTCCACGTCGAACCAGCCCCGGTAGCCGGCGGCCGACAGCTCCCGGCCCACCGCCCCACCGAACGCGAGGAGCGGCTTCCGCGCCCAGGCGGGCACCACCCCGGGGCCCACCGTCGCCCCGCGGTACCCGCCGCCCGCGACGTCCATCACCGCGCCGCCCACCTCGTGCACCCGGCCCGCCCCGTCCACGAACCCGTCGTACGTCAGGTCGCGCGGCTCCCGCGGATCCGCCGGCCCGGCCACGTACTCCTCCACCAGCAGCGGCCCGCGCGGCAGGGCGCGCAGCACCGCGCGGGCGCCGCCCGCGGCCCGGACCCGCTCGGCGCTCACCACGGTGGTGCCCGAACCGCCCACGCCGTGCTCCGACTTCAGCACCGTGCTCTCGCCCGCCCGGGCCCGGGCGGCCAGCAGCCGGGCGGCCGTCCACCGGGTGGGGGCCGGCCACTGCCCGGGCAGCAGGATCGCGGGATGGCCGCCGCCCGCCAGGATCCGCCCGAACAGGCCGTGCGCCGCCGACTTCGACTCGTACCGCAGCTCGCGGGGCCGCCACGGCCGGCCGGTCAGCCGCGCGAAGCCCGCCGTCAGCCCCCACGGTACGAGGGGCAGCCCGGTCCCGCCCAGCCGCCCGGCCAGCGCCGGCCGGGCCCGTACGGCATCCGACAACCCGGCAACCGGCAGCCCGGATCGCGCGGGCAGCCCCGGACCCCCCTCCGCCAGGCCGTCGTACACCTCCACCCCCTCCCACTCCAGGAGGCGACCGACCCGCCGGATCCAGCCCGGCGGCACCGCCCCGGGCAGCACCAGCGCGCTCGGCCACGGGCTGTAGAAGGCGGCCAGACAGGCGTAGTGCGGCGCGGCCCGCTGCTCGCGGTCGAGCGAGGCGTCGGCGAACTGGGCGTTGTACTCGGCGACATTGCCCACGTGCACCGCGGGCCCGCCGCCCGTCCAGGCCTGTGCCCAGGCGGCGAGCGGCGCGGGCACCGCCTCGAACCGCACCAGACCGGCGGGCGGTTCCGGCGCGCCACCGGCCGCTCCGTGTTCCGGTGGGCCGAGCGCGCCCATCGCCCGGTAGAACCCGGCGGCGTGCGGATCGGCGTCGATCAGGAGCCTGCGCAAGCCCAGGGCGGCGGCCCGGCGCAGCGCGTCCCGGTACAACCGCCGCCCCACGCCCCGCCCGATGGCCCCGGGCTCCACGAACAGCAGCCCCAGCCGGGCCACCGGCGGCCCGCCCTCCAGGGAGGCGAGCCCCAGCACCCGCCCGTCAGAGGCGTCTTCGGCCACGACGATCCGGCGCCGCGCCACCTCCCCGGCCGGTATGCGCAGTTCCGGGGCACAGGCGGCCAGGAAAGCGGCGTCGTAGCCCCAGTGGGCCTTGGAGCGCAGGACCAGAGCGGTGAGCTCCTCCGCCTCACCGGGCCGCCCCGCTCTCAGCTTTACCATTCCCTGACCTCCCCATGGCCTGCCGGGAGACCGTGCGATAGATTCGGCCACCCTGAGCCCCCCTGACGGGAGGTGTCCCGTCACGTACGGCAGGTCCTTCCTACCCCCGCGGAGAACGGCTTCTCAATGAGCGACATCATCAACGGACTTGGCCGCACGAGCGCCTACGGCGCCCTCGGCCTGGTCCTGCTGATCCTCGGCATCGTCCTGGTGGACGTGCTGACGCCCGGGAAGCTGCCGAAGCAGATCTGGGAAGAGCGCAACCGGAACGCGGCCGTCATGCTGAGCTCCGCGCTGCTCGGCGTCGGCGGGATCGTCTTCACCTCGATCTGGACCACGTACGACGACTTCGGCAAGGGGCTGCTGTCCACGGCCGCCTTCGGGGTGCTCGGCCTGGTCCTGATGGGCCTCGCCTTCCTGGTGCTGGACTGGGTGACCCCCGGCAAGCTGGGCGCGATCGTGGTCGACCCCGAGCCGCACCCGGCGGTCTGGGTCACGGCCTCCTGCAACCTGGCGGTCGCCGCCATCGTCGCCGCCTCGATCGCCTGAGCGGCCGGAACCGTCCGCCGCGCGCATCCGACGAGAGCGCCGCTCCCTCCGCGGAGCGGCGCTCTCGTCGTATCGGCGTGCACCCGCCCGCACTACGCCAGCCCCAGCGCGAACACCGCGAAACCGGCCGCCAGCACCCCCGCCAGCATGCGCCGCACCGCCGTCGCCCGGGTCCACGGCTCCTCGAACCGCCGGGCGTACCGGGCGATGCCCACCAGCAGCAAAGCGAACACCGGCATCCACGCCACCCGCGCCGCGATCCAGCCGAGACCGTCCGGCGCCGTCGTCAGACCGGCCAGCGGGCCCGCGAACGAACCGGGCACGGCCGCCGCCAGCATCGCCGTCTGGTGCCAGCACAGGATCGTCATCGCACACAGGTTGATCACGACCACCGGGGCCCAGAGCGCCGGCCGGGCCAGCAGCCGCGCCAGCCGGCCGCGCAGCAGCATCGCCGCCCCCGACTGCGCCGAGGCCAGGGCCAGCACCAGCAGCGACGGCGGGTGCGAGTTCGTGCGCGCCTCGCCCGGCACGCCCACCATCGACGCCGGGTAGTGGAACACCGCGAGCAGCGCGGCGAACAGCAGGGTCCCGCCGGCCAGCAGCAGCCAGGCCCCGCGCCTGCCGATCCGCCCCTCGCCCCATGACACGCCCAGCTGGTACGCGAACAGCCAGCCCGGCGCGATGTTCACCACCGCCAGCCACGAGGGCACGGAACCGGCGAGCGGCCCGTACCGCAGGAAGTCCACCACCGCGACCGAGGCGAGCAGGGGGGCCGCCGCCCAGCCGCCGAGCCGGCGCGCCGCGCGGACGCAGTACGGGGTCAGCGCGGTCACCACCACGTACACCCCGACGAACCACAGCGGCTGGATCACCAGCGTGGCCCCGGTCCGCAGCGTGGCCTCCGGCACGCCCGCCGCGTACAGCACCGGCGCGGCCAGCGCCCATACCGCCGTGACCCCGAGCACCGGCCGCCCCAGCCGGGCGATCCTGCCCCTCAGCCACGCCCCGGCCGACCCCCTGCGGCGGTGGTAGGAGAGCACCGAGGCGTAGCCGCCGACCAGGAAGAAGATCCCGAGCATCTGGAGCACCCAGCTGGCCGGGGCCAGAGCGCCCAACGCGGAGAGCGGGCTGGCGTTGTGCAGGCCGCCCTCCGCGTCGAGGGTGAACCCGCCGAGCAGCCAGTGCCCCGTCGGCACGGCCAGCAGGGCGAGCGCGCGCAGCCCGTCCACGGCCCGGTCGCGGTGGGCGGGGGTCTGCCGCTCGATCCGGTCGGCGGCCCGCACGAGGGTGGTCAGGGCGCTCACCGGAGCTCTCCCCTCGCGATCGCGGCGAAGGCCGCCAGGGACCGGGTGCCGGGGACGAGGTAGCCGGTGTGGCCGTGCACGTCTGCGGCGGGCACCGTGCGGGCGCCGAAGGCGGCGGAGGTCGGATCGGGGCCGTGGCCGATCCCGGCGAACTCCACGTTCGGCACGTCGCCGATCCAGTCGGAGGGCCCCCGGGCCGCCCAGACGCGGGCGCGGGTGTGCAAGTCGGCGGCGGTGGCGGCGCGCATGCCGGGGGAGCCGAACACGACGATGTCGCCGGCGTCCGTGCGCCCGGCCGCCAGGCCCCCGACCACCGAGCCGTAGCTGTGGCAGAACAGCACCGGGTCGGGTGCGCCGATCGCGTCGAGCCCCTCCGTGAACCGGACCAGCCGGTCCGCGCCCGCCTCGGCGAGCCGCCCCGAGGCCGCGTCCAGACCGACGCCGACGGGGGTGGTGTAGCCGGTCCAGGCCACCACCGCCGTGTCCTCGCCGGCCGCGGCGCGCAGGGAGCGGGCCATCCCGGCCGGTCCGGTGTGGGGCGCGCGCTTCGCGTCGTACGTGGTGGCGTCGCTGTCCGAACCCGGCACCACCACCGAGACGTGCGCGGCGCGCCCCAGGTCCCCGAACACCTCGACGACCTGACCGCGCCCGCGGGGATCGAAGGCGAGGATCTGCCGGCCCGGCGAGGCGAGCGAGGCGTAGCGCGCCTCGCCGCTCGCCAGGACCGCCAGCCGGTTCGCCTCGTACCGGAGGGCGACCGGTGCGCCGTCGAGGTTGCCGACCACCAGCGGGTGTTCGCGTACGAGCTCGCGGCTCCCGGCCTCGTCCAGCCCGGCGAAGAACCGGGCGACGTCGCGCGGTGAGGCGCTCGCGGGGTCGGGCAGCGGCCGGCCGGACGCGGTGTCGGCCCGCCAGGCGGCGGTGCCGGGCGGCGGTCCGGTGACCGCCCGCTGGCTGTCGCCGGAGGCCCATCCCGCGGTCCCCCCGACCACCGTCACGGCCAGTGCGGCCGTGACCAGGGTCCTTCCGAAGCGGCGCATGCCCCTTCTCCTCTCCTCGTGACGAGAGGGAAGGTAGGAAGAAGGTGTCGCGGCAGACGTCGGACCGTGGAGCCAAGTCGGATGTCATACCCCGGTAGGGGGTGGAGGAGAAGCCGGTCCGTGGGGCGGGACGTCAGTCGCCGTCGCCCGGCCGTACCAGCCCCGCCTCGTACGCGAAGATCACCGCCTGGGCCCGGTCCCGCAGGTCCAGCTTGGCCAGCACCCGCCCGATGTGCGTCTTCACGGTCTGCTCGGCCAGCACCAGGTGCCCGGCGATCTCCTGGTTCGACAGCCCCCGCGCGATGAGCTCCAGCACCTCGGTCTCGCGCGGGGTCAGCCCCTTCAGCCGCAGCGCCGGGTCCTTGCGCGGGGCCGGCCGCTGCTGGACGAAGTCCGCGATCAGCCGCCGGGTCACCGAGGGCGCCAGCAGGGCCTCGCCCGAGGCGACCACCCGGACCGCCGCGATCAGATCGGCCGGCGGCGCGTCCTTCAGCAGGAACCCCGAGGCGCCCGCGCGCAGCGCCTCGTACACGTAGTCGTCGATGTCGAAGGTGGTCAGCATCAGCACCTTCGGCCGGTGGACCACCCCCGGCGGCGGGCTGAGCAGCTCCCGGGCCGCCGCGAGCCCGTCCATCTCCGGCATGCGCACGTCCATCAGGACCACGTCGGGATGCACGGTCCGCGAGACCTGGACCCCCTGCCGCCCGTCGGGGGCCTCACCCACCACGTCGATGTCGGCCTGCGCCGACAGCAGGGCGGCGAACCCCGCCCGCACCATGGCCTGGTCGTCGACGATGATCACACGGATGGTCAACTGGCTTCCTCGCTGGCGTCGTTCAGGGGCAGGCGGGCCGCGACCCGGAAGCCGCCGTCGGGCAGCGGCCCGGTGTCCAGGGTCCCGCCCGTCAACCGTACGCGCTCCTGCATGCCGACCAGACCGTGCCCGGTGCCCGAACCCCCGGGCTCCACCGCCGCGTCGCGGGCCGCCGGACCGTTGACGACGAGCACGAGGACGTTCTCGGCGTCGTGCGTCACCGAGACCCGGGTCTCGGCTCCCGGCGCGTGCCGCACCACGTTCGCCAGGGCCTCCTGCACGATCCGGTACGCCGACAGGTCCACGGCCGGCGTCGCCGCCCGCCCGGCCCCGGCCGCGAGCGACAACTCCACCGGCTGTCCGGCCCGTACGGTCGCCTCCACCAGCTGCTGGATCCTGCCGATCCCCGGCTGGGGGGCCAGCTCGGACGCGCCCCCGGGACCTGTCGCGGCGGCTCCGTCCCCGCTCCCGTTGCCGTCGCTGCGCAGCACCGTCAGCAGCCGCCGCATCTCGCTCAGCGATTCGCGCGCGCTGGCCGCGATCGCCGCGAACTCCTCGCGCACCGGCTCCGCCATGCCGGGCAGCCGGTACGGCGCGGAGTCCGCCTGCACGGTGATCACCGACATGTGGTGCGCGACCACGTCGTGCAGTTCCCGGGCGATCCGCGCCCGTTCCTCCAGCAGGGTCCGCCGGGCCCGCTCGGCCTCGCTGATGCTCTCCTGCTCCGCGGTCCGCTGCTGCGCGTCGCCGACCCCGCGCAGCGCGCCCGTCACGGCGAGGAAGCTGCCGCTCAGCACGAAGAGCAGCGCGGCCGTGGTGGTCACCCCGTCGGGCTCGAAGAAGCCGAGCACCACCCCGACGGCGCCCGTCACCAGCCAGACCCCGATCAGGGTCCGGATCGATTCGCGCAGCCCCAGACAGACCATCAGCGCCAGGTAGCCCACGACGGACATCGGGGTCCACGGCCAGGCGTGCCCGGCCACCGCGTCGGCGTGGGTCAGCACCACCGCCCCGACCGTGTCCGCCACCAGGACCAGCCCCCACGCGGGCAGCGGCCGCGTCACCGCCAGCAGCAACGGCACGGTCTGGGCCACGCCCAGGGCCCCCGCCCAGCCGCCGCCCGCCTTGTAGTCGTTGGTCAGCACGGCGATGGTCGCCGGCA
Organism: Streptomyces vinaceus; assembly: GCF_008704935.1. NCBI lineage: Bacteria > Bacillati > Actinomycetota > Actinomycetes > Kitasatosporales > Streptomycetaceae > Streptomyces > Streptomyces vinaceus. Next base: position 810,090 of record NZ_CP023692.1, on the reverse strand, counting down.
GCAGCGACAGCACGCAGATGCCGGCGACGACGTACGGCAGCGCCCGCTGCCACGCCTTCGGCGCCCGCGCGAACAGCGGCTCGGCCGCCCTCGCGGGCGTACGCAGCACCACCGTGAACCGCATCGGCGCCCGGGCCGCCCGCGCGGGAGGCGTCGTACGGGGGTCACGGGGGCGGGCTTCGTCGCGATCGCTCATGATCGGCCCAGCCTATGCTCCGGACTCCCTCCGGCGAGGCAGGAGTACGCTGCTCGCTGTCGATCACAGGGGGAACCGTACGCATGGGCACGGCGGCAGCACTCGAAAAGCTCGTACCGGTGCTGCTGGCCTTCGGCGGGGGTGTCCTGCTCGCCCGCCGCAAGACCGTCCCGGCCGAGGCATCCAAGGCCTTCGCCGACTACGCCTTCCTCTTCGCCGTCCCCTGTTACCTCTTCGGCAACATCTACGCCAGCGACCTCGGCGCCCTCTTCGACTGGCACGCGATCGGCGCCTACGCCGCGGCCGCCGCCCTCGCCGTGCTCCTCCTGGCCTTCGCCTCGGCCGCCCGTGGCGTGCGCGATCCCCGCGACGTGGCCCTGCGCGTCATGGCCGGAGTCCAGGTGAACACGGCCTACTTCGCCGTCCCCGTGTTCATCACCTTCTTCGGGACGGCCGCGCCGATCTTCCCGGTCCTGCTCTTCCAGGTCTGCGTGCTCTCCCTCGTCGTCATCTCCATCATGGAGCTGGGCCGCGCCGGCGAGACCTCCGGCGGTCCCGGCCAACGCCTCCCGCGGGCCGTCGGCGCCTCGCTCGCGACCCCGGTGGTCCTGGCCTGCAATGCCGGCATCGTGCTCAACCTCTCCTCCGTGCACCTCCCGAAGGTGGTGCTGGACGGGGCCTCCTTCGTCGGCGACAGCGCCTCGCCGATCGCCCTGTTCGCCCTCGGACTGCACCTCGGCGGGGTGGGGCTGGACGTCCGGGGCACCTCCCGCGAGGAGATGGCCATCATCGCCTTCAAGTGCCTGGGCTTCCCGCTGCTGGCCTGGGCGGTGTGCGGACCACTGCTCGGGGTGCGGGGCGAGTGGCTCACGTACCTCGTCCTGATCGCCGCCATGCCCACCCCCCAGAACCTGTTCGTCTTCGCCCAGCGCTACGACGTCGGCGTGGACCTCTCCGCCTCGCTGGTGATCAAGAGTTCGGTGGTCTCGCTGCTGCTGCTCCCGCTCTGGCTGCAGACGGTGGCCGGCTGAGGGAGCCGAACCGGCGGCCCGCCCTACGTTCCCCCCGGCGGCTTCGGTCGTTGACCGGGCATGGAGTTGCTGCCGACCATCGCGGCGCCGGGCGTCGGTGAACGGGCCGACGCCGCGGCCGATGCCGCCTGCCACCTCTACGACGCCGTCGCCCCTTGGAGCTCCGCCGAGCCCGGCGGGTGGAGCCGTACGGCCGCCGAGGACGCCGCCGAGACCATCGAGACCACCGCCCACGCCCTCGCGCACGCCCACCCCCGGGCCGAGGTGCTCCTGGCTCCGGTCCACGCCGCCCTCGCCGACCTGCGCCGCCAGCTCGGGCTGCCGCCCGCCGACCCGCTGACCGCCGAGGGGATCCCCGCGACCCCGCGCACGGTGGGCAACCCTCGGCGCACCCGCTGGGTGCGGGTGCTCACCCCGCCTTCGCCCCGGCAACCGCCTGCTCGTACAACTTCTTGACCTCCGGACCGAAGTACGAGCTGTACGAGGTGTCGGCGGTGTCCCCGCCGGTCTTCCAGCCGCCGATGACCCCGACGACGTCCCCGGTCTCGGTCACCGTGTCGTAGTTCTTCAGGAAGGGCCCGCCGCTGGTCCCGCCCGGGTATCCCGTGCAGTCGATCCGCAGGAACGATCCGGGGATCCCGGGATCCTTGCTGGTGAACTTGGTCGTGCGGTTCACGCACAGCCGCGGGCGCGCGGCCGAGGCCGGATAGCCGATCAGGGACACCTTCGCGTGCTCGTAACCGGCGCCGGTGACCAGGCGGTTCCCGCCGACCACCTCCTCCACCGGGAACCCGTCGGCGTCCGGCCCGACCTGCGCGAAGGCCACGTCGAGCGTGGCCCCCTTGTCCGCCCCCAGGCTCTTGTAGAGCGGGTCGATCCACACCTTGGACTTCCCGTCGGCGGCCCGCAGCACCGGGAACATTCCGTACGGCTGCGGGTTGGCCGCCGTGTACAGCGGTACGAAGGCCACCTGGCGGGCGTCGGTGCCGAGCAGGCAGTGCGCCGCGCTGAGCACCAGGTCACGGCCGGGGGAGGAGACCACGCTCGCGGTGCAGAAGTAGGCGCCGCCGCCCTTCATCACGAACATCCGGCCGACGACCGGGATCCCGTCGAAGTCCTGCCCGGTGCCCGGGTCGGTGGCCGCGGTCGCCGACGCGGGGGTCATGGGGGCCGCGGACGCCATCCGGTCGGCCGTCCAGAAGGTCTGCGCCTCGCGGGCGGACCACCGTCCGGGCGGTGGCATGGCGCTCCCGGCCTCGGCCACCGGCAGCGGCCCGGCGGGCAGCAGCAGGGCGGCCGTCGCCGCCGCCACGGTCAACGTACGTCGCATGTCGGGCTCCTCTAGATGGCCTGCGGGAAGCGGAACAGCGTGTCGGGGTCGTAGGTGCGCCGGACCTCTTCGAGGCGGGCGAGGTTCGGCCCGTAGTACGCCTCGCGCCAGGCGGGCAGCTTCGGATCGATGTAGTTCTGGTAGGCGCGACCGCTCGCCCAGGGGCGCAGGTCCTGCCACAGCCCGTCGAGCCAGCCCTGGTGCGCGGACACCTGCGAGGGCGTCGCGGACGCCGGCCAGTAGGCGAGGTACTGGGTGAGGAAGGCGCTGTCGCGGTGCACGAACGCGGTGCCGGCCGCCGCCGTCCGGTTCACGGCGCCGCCGGTCTCCCCGGTGAACTGCACGACCCCGAGGCCGCCGGCCGGTACGGCCTGCCCGTAGCGCCGTACGGCGGCCAGCACGGCGGCGACGCCCGCGTCGGGCAGCCCGGCGGCGCCCCAGAAGTCGGAGCGCCCGGCGTACGAGTCCCGGCCGATCCGTCCCTCGGGGGTCCGGCCGGGCAGCGTGCCGGGCAGGTGGCACTGCGCGGCGCTCTGCTCCGCGCAGCCCGACATGGCGCGCAGGGTGTCCTCGTAGGTGCGTACGACGGTCCAGCTGTCCCGCAGCGGGCGGCCGACGAGGCCGGACAGCCGGGTCAGCTGCCGCTCCAGCTCGGCGCGGCCGTCGAGGCACAGGACGCGCACGGCGGGGGCCGTGGCCGGGCCGCTTTCGATCAGGAACTCGACCTGGCTCCAGAAGGGGTCCGGGAGGGCGGCCAGCCAGCGCTGCCAGCCGCGCAGCAGGGCGGCGGAGTCGGCCTCGGGCCAGTGCAGTTCGGCGTAGGCGCAGTCGGTGGCCGGGTGGGTGCGGAAGCGGAGCTCGGTGACCACGCCGAAGTTGCCGCCCCCGCCGCCGCGCAGGGCCCAGAACAGGTCCGGGTCACGGGTGGCGTCGACCTCGCGCACGACGCCGTCGGGGGTGACGACGGTGGCGCCGGTCAGGGCGTCGGAGGTGGTCCCGTGGGCGCGGGAGGCGAGACCCAGTCCGCCGCCCAGGGTGAGCCCGGCGATGCCGACGGTGGGGCACAGACCGGTCGGCAGGGTGAGCCGCCGCGCGGCCAGGGTCCGGTTGACGTCGCCGAGCCGGGCCCCGGCGCCGACGCGCACGCCGGGCCCCTCGACGGTCACGGCGGCCATCGCGCCGACGTCCACGACGAGCCCGCCGGCCCGGGTGGACCAGCCGGCGTAGCTGTGGCCGCCGGCGCGCGGTACGACGGGGACGGCGGAGCGGCGGGCGAAGTCCAGGCAGACGGCCACGTCGGCGGCGTGCGCGGGGTAGGCCACCGCGCCCGGCGCGACGGTGTCGTAGCGGGGCTGGAACAGCTGCCGGGCCTCCGGGTATTCGGGGTCGCCCGGCAGCACCACCCGCCCGTCGGTCCCGCGCGCGAGCGCCGCCCAGTCGGGAGCGCGGGCGTGCGCCCCGGTGACCCCGAGGGCGGCCAGGACGAGTGCGGGTGCGCCGCCCAGCAACCGGCGGCGATGGAGGCTCATCCCTCCTTCCTGCCATCGCCCGGCCCGATCGCGTCGAAGGCGGGCCCACGCCCCGGCCGCTGCCCCCCGAACGGCCCACGGCCGCCTTCCCGGCGCTCGCCGCCGGCCGCCGGCGCGGTGCCCGTCCGGGCCGGCCGGCGGGGGCGCGAGGGAACGGTTCGAACCCCTGGGCTGCGACGGGGGCGCGAGATGAGTACGGTCTGCCCATGCAGATCGACGGAGCCGGCAGGCAGCAGCGAGGGCATGTTCTTCTCATAGCGGGCGACGCCGCGGTACGGCGGCGGGCCGTCCAAGTCGCGCCCAGTGCGAACCTGGCCGCGCTCGGAGTGCTGCCCGCGTCGGCCCTGTTGAACAGCCACGTTCCCAGTGACACCACGTACCTCGACGGCGCCCGTGATCCCAACACCGTGCTGATGCGGCTGCGCGCCGCCGCGGCGACCCCGGGGCCGCTGCTCGTCTACCTCTCCGGCCGGCTCACGCTCGACCGCCGCGGCCACGGCCTGCACCTCGCGCTCGCCGGGACCACGGCCTCCACCGTCCGCTACACGGCCCTGCCGTGGGACTGGCTGGGGACCGAGCTCGCCGCCCGCCCCACCGGCCCGACCACGGTGGTGCTCGACCTCGTCGCGGACAAGACCGCCTGGCCGGTGCTCCAGGAGTACGGGAGCCTGCCCGCCTCACCCTCCGCAGAGGTGTACGGGGTGGTCGTACCGCCCGCCTTCGCCGGCGGGCCCCACCAGGTCAGCGCGTACACCCGGCACTGGATCGACCAGCTGCGCCGCAGCCCCACCCGCCCCGCCAACCTGCACCTGCACGCCTTCGCCGTCGGAGCCGCCGCCCTGCCGCCCGGCACCCTCGTCCTGCCCGCCACGCGCGAACTCGGCGCCACCGCCGCCCAGCACGCGCCGTACGCGTCTCAGGCACCCCAGGAGCCTCACCGGCCCCAGGAACCCCAGGAGCCTGCTCCCGACCCGCGGCCGCACATCCACGCCCTCGCCACTGGCGGCCGGCACCAGGAGGCCGCGAGCCTCGCCCAGGCCTGGGAGCAGCACGTCCTCCAGACCCACGGCCACAGCTCCCCGGAGGCCACCCACTGGGCCGAGATCCGGGCCGATCTCGCCCGGATGGCCGGGAACTACGGTTCGGCGACCCGGCTCTGGATCAACGCCGGACACCACCGCCTGGAGCACCAGCCGCCGGACGCCCCCGAGGTCCTCGCCGCCGCGGCGGGCGCCCTGTACTGCTGGACCCAGCTCAAGGACCAGGAGGCGGCCCGGGATTCCGGCCCCGAGCTCGTCCGCCTGCTGCGCGCCCTGCCCGGCCTCGAACCGCGGCTCCTGCGGCTGACGCAGCAGCGTCTGGAGGTGCTGGAGGGGAGCGTCGGAACGGTCGGCAGCGTCGGCTAGGCCGTGTCTTTCGGATCAGGGCGCCCCGGGCCCGCCATGATCCGAAAGACACGGCTAGGAACGCCTGCGGGCCAGGAGGAAGGCCCGGGGGGACCCCTCGTCCCCCTCGGGCCGCCGCACCTGACGGGCGATCTCCTCCAGCCCCGCGCCGGCCAGGAGGCCCGCGACCAGCTCCGGCGGGGTCCGGTACACGTCCAGCCCGACGGGACGCCCGTACGCGTGCTCCAGCCGGGCCCTCTCGTCACCCGCCTCGAAGGCGATGAGCAGGTGGCCGCCCGGCGCCAGGACGCGGGCGAACTCCGCGAACAGCGCGGGCAGTTCCCCCGGCGGGGTGTGCGCGGTCGCGTACCAGGCGAGGACCCCGCCGAGCACCGCGTCCGCCACGTCCAGCGCCGCCATGGAGCCCACCTCGAAGCGCAGCCCCGGATACGTCCGCCGGGCCACCGCGACCATCGCCGGGGACAGGTCGACACCGAAGGCCCGTACGCCGAGCCCGCCCAGATGGGCCGTCACGTGCCCCGGACCGCAGCCCAGGTCCGCGACCGCCCGGGCCGCGCCGCTCCCGTCGCCGCGCACGTACTCGGCGAAGGCGGCCAGCATCGCCCGGTCCAGCGGCCTCCGTGCCAGCTCCGTGCCGAGGAGCCGGGCGTAGTCGACGGCGACGGCGTCGTACGCCGCCCGTACGGAATTCAGGTCCGCGGTCTGCCCGGTCTCCTTCATGCCCTGTGACATCAGACCGCCCGGCCCCGCCCGCCGGGCCCGGTCAGCGGATTGTCCAGCTCCGCCCACTGGTCGCCCGGGATCCCGGGGCTCAGCCGCATCAGCGTCAGGGCCTTGGTCGGCAGCGGAGCCGTCAGCAGGGCATCGGTGTCCGCGGTGGCGGGGAGGCCGGCGGCCTCGGCCAGCGCCTCGCCGAACGCCGCTTCCGAGCCCGCCGTGGCCCCCAGCGCGCCGGTCAGCAGGGAGCCGAACAGTTTGCGCCGCAGCAGGGTCACGTCGTCGGAGACGAGGCGGCCCGAGAGCGGGGGCACCGGCAGGCCGTGCCGCACCAGCCGCCGCGGACTGATCCGGATGTCGGCGAGATCGCGGTAGACCAGCCGCAGCGGGGCCCCCGTCGCGGACAGCACGACCAACAGGTTCTGGCCGTGTGCCTCCAGGGCCACCCCGAGGTCGAGCACCCGCAGGCACACCGACAGCGCGAGGCGGGCGAACTCGGCGCGCCAGGCCGCGGACCGCGCGAACGCCGCCCCGCCCAGGGCCGCCACCGGTACCACCCGCTCGCCCGCCGCCGCGTCCGCGTACAGCTCGGGCGGCTCGCGCAGTACCGCCGCCAGGTCCGGGCTGTGCGCCGTCGCCGCGCCCAGGGTGCGGGTGATGTGCAGACGCCCGTCGAGCCGCTGGGACAGGGCCTGCGCGAACGCGGAGACCGCCGCCGCCGTCTCGATGGAGTACTCCGAGATGTCCCGCACGGAGGAGGTCAGCCGGGTACTCAGCGCCGTCTTGACGTGTGCCCCGCCCGCCGCGGGAGCCAGGGTGCGCAGCGCCATCAGGGGATGCGCCGCGAAACCGGGACGCAGCACCCCGCCCGCCCCCCGGCCCGTCTGTTTCAGGACGTGCTGCGCCTGCCACGGGTGCACCGGCAGCAGGAGCCGGCCACCGTCGCGCAGCTCGGCCGGCCACGCGCCCGTGACCAGGCACTCCTCGGCCCGTACGGAGACCAGCCCCAGCTCGACCAGCGGCCGGTGCTCCGGCGCGTACGCCAGCTGCTCGGCCACCGAGAACCCCGGCCGGGAGCGGCAGTTGGGGTGGTAGGGATGGCCGTCGACCACCCGCTGCTCCCACTCCCAGGCGCTCTGCGGAGCGGCGTCCTCCGCCGCCGCCGGCTGCCCGGCCCGCGACAGCGCCAGCGAGGCCGTGCTGTCGTCGAGCTCGGCGGCGAAGGCCTCCCCGTGGGGTACCCCCAGCGCCGTCATGAGCCGTCCGGCCTGCCGGTACGGGGCGCCGTCGAGCAGTACCTCCCGGACGTACGGGTCGGTCGCGTACGGATCCGGGAGCGGGCCCTCCAGCCGGCGGCCGCCGGACAGCCGGAGCACCAGGCCGCCGGGCCCGCGCTCGCGGCGCTCCACCCACGGCAGCGGTTCGAAGGCCAGAGCCCGCCACAGCCGGGTCAGCACGGCGGCCCGGGCGCCGTCGAGCGCGCGGCCGTAAGCGGGACCGAGGGCGGGACGCGCCTCGGCCAGTTCGGCGGACACGGCCTCTTCGGCCGGGGAGGCGGGGAGGTTCATGCTGGGGTGCAGGGCCCTGTTCCTCTCACGGGTCTCTCACGGGTGACGTGATGATCACTTCATCATCGCGGATACTGAAGATCACGGCCGGGCGGACGCCCCGCGACCCGGCACCTGGGATGGACCGAATGGAATCCGTGGACCTCAACGCCGCAGCCGACGCGTACGCCGCCACCCCCCTGCTGAACTGCCTGCTGCGGGAAGCGGCCGATCCCGCCGAGTGGGTTCCGGACGCCGCCGCAGCCGACCGCGGCGGCGCCGTCCACCGGTTGCGCGGCAGCGGCCGGCTCCTGCGCGTACGGGTCGGGCGCAGGCCGCTGCATCCCGAGCTGCGTACGGCGGACGGCTGGCGTCCGCTCAGCCACGCCGAGCTCGTCAAGCTGACCGCCGACGAGCTGCGCCGGTACACCGGCGTCCCCAACGACGAGCTGCCCGTCGAGATCGCCGACAGCCGGGAGGCCGTCGCCGCGCTGCTGGGCGCCCGGGCCGCCGCCGAGCCCCCGCGGGACCCGTACGTCCGCTCGGAGCAGTCCCTGGTCATGGGGCACCCGTACCACCCCGCCCCCAAGGCGCGGGGCGGCGCGCCCGCGGCGAGCTGGCTGCCGTACGCACCGGAGGCGTACGCCCGCCACCCGCTGGTCTTCCTGGGGCTGCGCGAGGACCAGGTGGCCGAGGAGGGCGGCGAGGCCGCCGCCGACGCGATCGACGCGCTGGCCGGGCTGCTCGACGGCCCGCGCCCGCCCTCCGGATACCGGCTGCTGCCCGCGCACCCCTGGCAGCTGGAGCTGGTCGGCGGCTCCCCGGCCGTGCGCACGGCGTTCGCCGACGGCCGGCTGCTGCACCTGGGTCCTTCCCGCCGGCCGGTCCGGCCCACGGCGTCGATCCGCACGCTGTACGTGCCGGGCGAGGCGGACCTCTTCGTCAAATTCAGCCTGGACGTTCGGATCACCAACGACGTGCGCCGGCTGTGGTGCCACGACCTGGTGAAACTGCGCCGTACGGACGCGGCGGTCGAGGCCGCGTTCGACGGGCTGCGCCGCCGAGGGTCGAACGCGGTCTGGCTCGCCGACCGGGGCTACCGCACCGCGTCCTTCGCCTTCGAGGAACTCGCCGTCCTGGTCCGGGACGGTCTCCACGCGCGGCTGGAGCCCGGGGCCACCGCGCTCGCGTCCGCCGCCCTCGCGGAGGGGTTCGCGGGCAGCCCGCTCGCCGCGACGGCCGATCCGGCCGGCTGGTGGCGGGCGTACCTGCGCCATGTGGTGCCGCCCGTACTGGACGTGTTCGCCCGGCACGGCGTCGTCCTGGAGGCGCACCTCCAGAACAGCCTGGTGGCGGTGGATGAGCGGGGCATGCCGGTACAGGCCCTGTTCCGGGACGCGGAGGGGGTCAAGCTGCTGCCGGAGACGGAGCGGGCCGCCGGCTGGCAGCGGCTGGTCTACTGCCTGGTGGTCAACCACCTCACGGAGGTGGCCGGGGCCCTCGCCGAGGCGCACCCGGACGCGGCCGCCGCGGTGTGGCCCGCGGTGCGCGAGGAGTTCTTGCGCTACGACGCGGAACACGGCCTGCCCGAGATCGCGGAACTGCTCTCGGCCCCCTCCCTCCCGGGCAAGACCAACCTGCTGCTGCGCTGGACGCGCGCCGACGGGGCCGACGCCCGCTACATCCCGCTCCCGAACCCGCTGTCGACGCGGGAGTCCCCGAGGGCCTGGAGCCGGCGATCGTGGTGATGGGGTGAAGGCGCCCCACGTCCATGTCCGGCCCGGTGACGATCCCCGGAACGGACAGATCCCTGGGGCAGAGGGGCATTACTACGATGACGTGGAATGATTTCGTGGTGAACGCGGATTTCACCGCGTACTACGACGAAATTCCCGATCTCGCGGGTGTCCGGCTGCGGTCGGTGCACCTGGACGGCTGGGATCCGACCGTCACGCTGCGCCTCGACCTGCCGAGGTACCCCGACCGCTGGGAAGGCGCGCCGGGCGACACCGTGCAGTGCCAGATCCAGTTCATGATGGTGCGGGAATTCCTCATGGAGGGGTGGCGGCCGCCCGTCACCGCGGACGTCCTCCTGCGCGCGCTGCCGGAACACAGGCTGGCTGTGGAGGTCGCGGCGCCCGGTCTCGTCGTGTCCTTCACGGCGAACGCTTCTGTCATGGCAGGGAAAATCAGCGTTTTCACGCAGGACGCGGACGGCGGTGACGGCGGCGCGCGTTCTTTCGCCCGGGCACTTGAAAACCGCCTCTATCCCACGCTTCCCCCGGTCCATGTGAATTCCTTCTACGAGCGTGTGTGAGATGACTGTTCCGAACGACTGGCCGGAACTGCGGGAGCTGTACGGCGCCGACCCGCTGCCGGACCTGGACACCTGCGATTTCTTTCATGTCCATGTTGACGAGCGCGGCACGTCGGTGACTTTCGCCCTGGAGACTTCGCGGCTGCCGGCGCACCCGAAGCCGCAGTGGACGGAAGCGGCGTACAACACCCTGCGCTTCTGGATCGAGTTCAGCGGGGTGGCCGACCTGCGGGTGGCGGGGCTTCTGGCGGACGCGGAGCGTGCGGTACGGATCGAGGGCGGTGGCGACGGCGGCGGGACGGCCGACCGCCTGAAGGTGTCGGTCACCGGTGAGACCCGCTCGATCGCGTTCTCCGCGGCCGCGTCCCGCGTCACGCAGACCCGTGTCCATCTGAAGGGATCGATCTGAAGGGATCGATCTGAAGGGATCGATCGGGAGGGACCGTTGCAGCGGCGGGATTCGGCCAAGGTGGGGCGGGATCGGGGGCGCCCCCTCACCCACAGGTATAGACCAATGCTAGGTTGCGTACCGCAGTCCTTGACCGCCCGTCAGAGGAGAAGCCATGCCCTCCCTTACGCGGGGCGGCGGCCCGGCCGCCGCCATGCCCAAGTACCAGCGAATCGCCGCGGCGCTGCGGAGCGAGCTCGAAGGCGCCGCGCACGCCGCCGGGGGCAGACTGCCCTCCGAGCGCACGCTGGCCGCCCGGTACCAGGTCAACCGGCAGACCATCAGGGCCGCACTCCAGCACCTGCGGGAGGACGGCCTGATCGTCACCGGCCGGCGCGGCACCCGCTCGGCGGCCGCCGGAACCGCCGCGGCCACGACCGCTGGGGCCGCCGGGTCCACGACCGCCGGGGCCGCGACCGCGGCGGGCGGCGCCGGGCCCCTGCGCCCCGCCCCCGCTCCCGCCCCCGTTCCCGCCCCGGAGCAGAGCTGGCTCACCCTGGTCAGCGTGCCGCCCTCGCTCGCCGGGCTGCTCGGCATGCGCGGCGGGGAGCGGACCCTGGTCCACCACCGCCGCGAGCGCGGCCCGTCGGGGGAGACCCGGCGGGACGCGGTCACGTACCTCTGCCCGCGCGTGATCGCCGAGGCGCCCGAACTCGCCCGCTACCGCGACCGCCCGGCGGTCGTCCGGGACGAGGACCTCGGGCCGCTGCACCGCTGGCTGGACCGGGCCGCCGAACAGGGCCGGGTCGCCGAGACCCTGACGATGACGCGCAGCAGCCACCCGTCGGCCGCCGGCCCGGGCTCCGGCCTGACCGTACGCCGTACCCTGCACGACGACCGGGGCCGGCTGCTCGCCGTCACCGACCTCGCCTTCCCCACCTGGAACCGGCTGACGTTCCACCGGGACCAGGAGGTGGCCGCTTTCCGCGTCACCTGAGCCCTCCGGCCGGCCTTCCTGCCGGCCCCCTCAGAAGCGCAGGGCCCACCCGTCGATGGATCCCGTGTAGCCGGCGAAGGCGTCGTACACCCGTAGCCTCCACACGCCGTTGGCGGTCTCCGACGAGGCGTCGATCCCGAACACCCCTCTGAGGTCGGCGTCGCCCCAGCCCGTGTAGCTGTCCTTGATCGGGTACACCGTGCCGTCGGGGGCGATCACGTCGACCTGGAGGGTGCCGGAGTCCGGGTGCCTGATGTCGAGTTCCACGTCCAGCTGCGCGGGGGCCCGACCGGGGATCCCGCTGACGGTGACCGGGGATTCGATGGGTTGCAGGTCCTCGATCGGATAGTCGGCGGTGTTCGCGAAGCGCGGTCCGGGCGCCCGGTTCGGCGCCGTCCCCACGTACAGGAGCCGGTCCGGCGAGCCCGGTCCGGCGTCGACCACCGAGCCCGTCGTGGCCGCGGCGGTCAGGGCGCCCGCCACCTGGGCGGGCGTGGCCGTGCGGTGGTCGGCGAGGTAGAGCGCCGCCGCGCCGGCCACGTGCGGGGAGGCCATCGAGGTGCCGGACATGGTGGTGCTCCAGTCGTCGCCCCAGAAGACCGCCGAGGTGATCGAGTCGCCCGGGGCGAACAGGTCCACCAGAGGGCCGTGGTTGGAGTACGAGGCGCGCGCGTCCCGGTCGTTGGTCGCACCGACGGTGAGCGCCGCGGGCACCCGGGCGGGGGAGTGGGTGGAGGCGTCCGCGCCCTGGTTGCCCGCGGCCACCGCGTACGTGATGCCGGAGGCGATGGAGCCCCGGACGGCGGCGTCCAGCACGTCGTCCGGGTCGCCGCCCAGGCTCATGTTGGCGACGGCGGGCTTCACGGCGTTCCGCGTGACCCAGTCGATCCCGGCGACCACCTGCTCCGTGGTGCCCTCGCCCGACCAGTCGAGCACCCGGACGGAGACGACCTTCGCCTTCTTCGCGACCCCGAACGTGGCCCCCGCGAGAGTCCCGGCGACGTGTGTCCCGTGCCCGTGCAGGTCGTCCGCCTCGTAGTCCTCGTCGATGGCGTCGTACCCGTACGAGGCGCGCCCGCCGAAGTCCTGGTGGCTGATGTTGACGCCGGTGTCGATGACGTACGCGGTCACCCCCTGCCCGGCCGAATCGGGGTACGCGTAGCTCTGGTCGAGCGGGAGCCTGCGCCGGTCGATCCGGTCGACGCCCCAGGAGGGCGGACCGGGCTGGGTGGAGTCGAGCCGCAGCGTGCGGTTCTGCGCGACCTCGGCGACGGCGGGATCGGCGGCGAGCCGGCGGGCCCCGCGCTCGGACAGCCGGACGGAGTAGCCGTTCAGGGCCGCGTCGTAGGTGCGCCGGATCGTGGCGCCGTAGCGGGTGACCACGGACCGGCCCCGCTCGGTACGGGCGCCCGCGCGGGCCGGGTCCAGTACGACGAGATAGCTGCCGGCGACGGCTCCGGGCGCTCCGGCGTACCGGACGCTCCCCTCGGGCGGGCTCGCGGCCGAGGCCCCGGTGTGCGCGCCGAGCGCGAGCGCCGAGGCGAGGGCGAGGACGGCCCCGTACCGCCGCCATCCGAACTGCCGTAATCCCCGCGATCCGTGCGACGCAGGCATTCCGTGTGACCCATGTAATGCATGTGATCTGCGCAATGGGCGTGACCTGCGTTATACGTGTGATCCGTGCCATGTCCTGAACATCCGGACCGAACCCCCCTCAAGTCGTCCGCTCAGACTGGGGCGCCGCAAGGGCCGGCACAAGACCGCGCGCACAGAAAGGAATCCGGGCCGCCGGTCGCGCGCGTGCACGCGTGGAATGCGCGCGCGTAAGCGGACGGCCGCATTTCCGGCAATTCTTGACGTTCAAGCTGAAAGAGACCACCATCGACGGCAGTCAAGGTCCCGCGCCGCAAGCCGACAAGCCCAAGGAGCGAACCCCATGCCCGCCCCTGCCCCAACCTCCAGTTCCCAAACCGACGCAGTCGTCCCCCATCCGCGCCGCCGCGTCCAGGCCGCCCGGATCGCGGACCTGCCGCGGATCGAGGAGCCCAGGGAGGTGGCCCCCTCGGATGCGAGGGAGCTGTCGAGGGTGTTCTTCCGGCGGCTGAGCGAACTGCCCACGGGTACGCCGGAACACCAGTACGTACGCAACGCGCTCATAGAGATGAACGCCTCACTCGTCCAGTACGCCGTCCGCCGTTTCCGCGGCCGGGGTGACGGGGGCGACATCGAGGACATCGTCCAGGTCGGCACCATCGGCCTGATCAAGGCGATCGACCGGTTCGACCCGGCCCGCGAGAACGAGTTCGCCACCCTCGCCATGCCGTACATCACAGGCGAGATCAAACGGCACTTCCGTGACACCTCCTGGGCCGTGCGCGTCCCGCGCCGCCTCCAGGAGCTCCGCCTCGACATCGCCAAGGCGAAGGAGGAGCTGACCACCACGCTCGACCGCTCGCCCACCGTCGCCGATCTCGCGGGCCACCTCGGTATCACGGAGGAGGACGTCATAGAGGGTCTCGTCGCCGCCAACGGCCACACCACCGGCTCCCTGGACGCCCCGCACTCCGGGCACGCCGAGGGCGCCGACGGCTCGGCCGACGGCCACACCCTCGCCGACGTCATGGGCGAGGAGGAACCGGCCCTGGAGCGCGTCGAGGACATCCAGACCCTCGCGCCGCTGCTCGAACAGCTCTCGGAGCGCGAGCGCCGGATGCTGCGGATGCGCTTCGGCGAGGAGCTCACCCAGGCCCAGATCGGCGCCGCGCTCGGCATCTCGCAGATGCAGGTCTCGCGCGTACTGGGCCGCGTCCTCGCCCACCTGCGGGCCTCCATGCTGGAGGACCCGGGACCCGGGGCATAAGCCCCGGCGCCCGTCTGCACCAGACCTCCGGACGTGAGGTGGATCACCTCGGCGTTTACCCCGGGGCAGCCTGGGCACCCGCGGATCCGGAGCGGACCCTTCCGCCTGCCGTCACCACGGCCGGCGCGGGTGCGGGCGGATCCCGTACCGCTCCACGGCCTGCGCCCGGCCCCCGTGGCCGGGCGCAGGCCGTTCCCGGTACGACCCGCGAGGTGTATGTGTCCACGCTCCAGGCCGAGCACGTCTACAAGGTGTTCGGAAGGCGACCCTCCGACGCCGCGGCCGCGGTCCGCGCGCTCCGATCCGGCGCGGGCCGCGACGAGCTGCGCGCCGACGGCACGACGGCCGCTGTGATCGACGCCTCGTTCCGCGTCGAGCCCGGCGAGATATTCGTCGTCATGGGTCTGTCGGGATCCGGCAAGTCCACGCTGCTGCGCATGCTGAACGGACTGCTCGAACCCACCGAGGGGCGCATCCTCTTCGACGGCCAGGACCTCACGACCCTCTCCCGGCGTGAGCTGCGCCACGTCCGCTCCACCAAGATCAGCATGGTCTTCCAGCACTTCGCCCTCTTCCCGCACCGCAGCGTGCTGGAGAACGCCGCCTACGGGCTGGAGGTGCAGGGCGTCGCCCGCGAGGAGCGGCTGCACCGCGCCGCCGAGGCGCTGGAGCTGTGCGGGCTCGCCGGCTGGGAGTCCTCCTGGCCCGACGAGCTCTCCGGCGGCATGCAGCAGCGCGTGGGCCTGGCCCGCGCCCTGGCCACCGACGCCGACCTGCTCCTGATGGACGAGTCCTTCAGCGCGCTGGACCCGCTGATCCGCCGCGACATGCAGGACCAGCTGCTGGAGCTCCAGCAGCGGCTCAAGAAGACCATCGTGTTCATCACGCACGACCTCAACGAGGCCATGCGCCTGGGCGACGGCATCGCCGTCATGCGCGACGGCCGCATCGTCCAGCAGGGCACCGCCGAGGACATCCTCACCCGCCCGGCCGACGACTACGTCGCCTCCTTCATCCAGGACGTCGACCGCTCGCGCGTGCTCACGGCCGACGCCGTCATGACCGACCCCGTCGCCGGGGAATGCGCCTGCGGCTGCCCCAGCGTCACCGCCGACACCCCGATCGCGGACCTGTGCGCGGTCAGCGCCCGCGTCCCGCACGCCGTCACCGTCACCGACGGGGCCGGCGCCGTCGTCGGCTCCGTACCGCAGGACCGCCTCGTCGCCTTCATCGGCGACGAGGACCGCGCCCCGGTGCGCTGCGCGGAGGTGGCCTCCTGATGCCCCGCCTGCACCTCGGCGCCTGGGTCGACAGCGGTGTCGACTTCCTCCAGCGCCACCTGTCCTGGCTCTTCGACGCCATCAGCACGCTCGTCACCGGCCTCTACGACGCCATCCACGCCGTGCTCGACGCGCCCGCCCCGCTGCTCTTCGCCGGCATCCTCGCCGTCGGTGCCTGGTGGCTGCGCGGACTGCTCGCGGGCCTCCTCGCCTTCGCCGGTTTCGCGCTCGTCGACTCCGTCGACCTGTGGGGCGACGCGATGTCCACGCTCTCCCTGGTCCTCGTCGCGACCCTCGTCACCCTGGCGATCGCGGTCCCGCTCGGCATCTGGGCCTCCCGCTCCGACCGGGTCAGCGCCGTCCTGCGCCCCGTGCTGGACTTCATGCAGACCATGCCGGCCATGGTCTACCTGATCCCCGGCATCATCTTCTTCGGCGTGGGCGTCGTGCCGGGCATCATCGCGACCATCATCTTCGCGCTGCCGCCGGGCGTACGGATGACCGAGCTCGGCATCCGCCAGGTCGACGCGGAACTGGTCGAGGCCGCCGACGCCTTCGGGACCACCCCGCGCGACACCCTCGTACGCGTCCAGCTGCCGCTGGCGCTGCCCACCATCATGGCGGGCATCAACCAGGTCATCATGCTGGGCCTGTCCATGGTCGTCATCGCCGGCATGGTCGGCGGCGGCGGTCTCGGCGGCGCCGTCTACCGGGCCATCGGCAACGTCGACATCGGCCTCGGCTTCGAGGCGGGCATCTCCATCGTCATCCTCGCCATGTACCTGGACCGGATGACCGGGGCGCTGGGCCGTCAGGTCTCCCCGCTCGGCCGGCGCACGCTCGCCAAGGCGCGGGCCGCCGCGAGCGGCGCCGCCAAGGTGTGGAACCACCGCCCCCAGCCCGCCTACGCCGTCACCGGCGCCGTGGTCCTCGCCCTCGTCGCGGGCGGCCTGAACACCTTCGGCGGCTCCGGACAGCCGGCCGCCTCCGGGGCCGACGCGATCGGCAAGGGGCGCAAGATCTCCATCGGCTACATCCCGTGGGACGAGGGCATCGCCTCGACCTACCTGTGGAAGGAGCTCCTGGAGCGCCGCGGCTTCCAGGTGGAGGCGAAGCAGCTGGAGCTCGGCGCCCTGTTCACCGGGCTCGCGGGCGGCCAGGTCGACTTCCAGACCGACGCCTGGCTGCCGGTCACGCAGGCCCAGTACTGGGAGAAGTACGGGAACAAGCTGGACGACCTGGGCGCGTGGTACGGCCCGACGTCCATCGAGCTGACCGTCCCCTCGTACATGAAGGACGTCACCTCCCTCGCCGACCTCAAGGGCAAGGGCAGCCGGTTCAAGGGCCGGATCATCGGCATCGAGCCCAGTGCGGGCGCGATGGGGATCCTGAAGGGCAAACTGCTCAAGGAGTACGGCCTCGACGGCGAGTACCAGGTCGTCGACGGGTCGACCCCCGGCATGCTCGCCGAGTTGAAGCGGGCCTACGAGAAGCAGGAGCCGGTCGCGGTCGTGCTCTGGTCGCCGCACTGGGCGTACGCCTCGTACGACCTGAAGAAGCTGCAGGACCCCAAGGGGGCCTGGGGCAAGGGCGACGGCATCCACACCCTGGCCCGCAAGGGCTTCACCGCGGACGAGCCGGAAGTGGCCTCCTGGCTGCGCTCGTTCAAGCTGACCGAGGCCCAGCTGACCGGCCTGGAGGCGAAGATCCAGGACGCGGGCAAGGGCAAGGAGCAGCAGGCCGTCCGCACCTGGCTCAAGGAGCACCCCGAGGTCGCCGGGGCCGCCTGATCACGGCGCGGTGGTGAAGACGCCGACGGCCGGTGGAGCGTACGCCTCCACCGGCCGTCGGCGTCCCGGTGTCCCGTGGCCGGAGCCGCGTCGCCGACGCGATCGGCGGGTCCCTCCCGGGAACGCACCTCTGACCAGCCGGAATCCTGGATGATCCGCCCTTACCCTCCGGCGGCGCCGCGTGACACAGTGCGGGAACACACCACCGCCGGACCCGGGAGGCTCCATGCGCGATCCGCACCCCGCGCCCCTGCTCGTGGCCGCCGCCGAGGCTCCGGCGGAGCCGGGCCCGCTGCCGCGCTGCCCCGTGTGCGGGAGCGCACCGGAGCGGATCTCCTGGCGTCAGTGCGCGGGCCGGCCCGTGGTGCTGGCCTTCGACCCCTGCGGCCACCGGTACGCCTCCCCTACCCCGCCCGTCCTGGCCGTCACCCCGCCGCCGGCTTAGGCCGTACCGCCGGGGCAGCCCGTACGGACCGTGCGGCCGGGCCGGCCGGCCCCCGCCGCCGCGGCGGCGCGCACGGCTCAGCAGCCGAGGAAGGCGGCGATCCGGTCGGCGAACGCCTCCTCGCCGAGGATCTCGATGCCCGCCTCCTCGGCCTTGGCCACCTTGCCACCGGCCTTGGCCCCCGCCACGAGCAGCGTCGTGCGCCCCGATATGCCGCTCGCGGACTTCCCGCCCGCCCGCTCGATCAGCTCGCGCACCTTGTCGCGCGTGTCGTACGCCGCCAGCGCGCCCGTCATCTTCCCCGTCACCACCACGGTCTGACCGGCGAGCGGCCCCTGCACACCCCCGGCGCCGATGCCCTCGGCGCCGGCGTCGGCGGGGCGCTCCGCCTGCGGCTCCGTCAGGTTGACCCCGGCCGCCGCCAGCTTGTCGATGACCGGTCCCAGCGATGCGACCTGGGCGACGATCGCGGTCGCCTTGGTCTCCCCGACCAGTTCGACCTCCGTCATGGCGGCCGCGTCGGCGGTCCGGATCGCCTCCATCGTCCCGAAGTGGCGGGCGATCCGCCGGGACATGCCCCGGCCCGTGCCCAGGACCCCGAGCGCGCAGAACACCCGGGACAGCGGCCTGCCCTTCGCCGCCTCGATCTGCTCCAGCAGCTTCACGGCCCGCCGCTCGCTCCCCGCGGCCTGCGCGAGCGCCGCGTGGTCCAGTGCGAACAGGTCGGCCACGTCCTGGACCCGGCCGGCCTCGACCAGCGCCCGTACGTACCTCTCGCCCAGGCCGTCGATGTCCAGCTGGTCGCGCCCGGCGGCGTAGAGGATCGCGGCGATCCGTCCGCAGTCCGCCGGCTGGGCGCAGCGCCACCGCTCCTGGCTGCGGTCTATCTCCCCCTGGCAGCCGGGGCAGACGGCCGGCAGCGCGATCGGCCGCTCCTCGCCGGTGCGCAGCTCCACCACCGGGGCCTCGATGCGCGGGATGACGTCGCCCGCCTTGCGGACGGTCACGGTGTCGCCGATCCGCAGGCCGCGGCGCTCGATGTCGGCGGGGTTGTGCAGCGTGGCGTGCCGCACCACGGAGCCGTCTATCTCCACCGGCTCCAGCACGGCGGTCGGCGCGAGCACCCCGGTGCGGCCCACCGCCCAGGTCACGTCGAGGAGCCGGGTGCGCCGCTCGACGGCCGCCAGCTTGTACGCGGTCGCCCAGTGCGGGTGGCGCGAGCCCGTCCCGGCGGCGCTCTGCTCGGCCAGCGAGTCCAGTTTCACGACGACCCCGTCGATCCCGAACGGCAGCAGGGGGCGCAGCGCCGCGATCCGGTCGACCTGCTCCTGGGCCTCGGCGGCCGTGGCCACCACCGTCAGCCCCGCGGGCGTGGCCGCCGCCGTCTGGACGCCCGCGGCCGCGACGAAGGCCATCACCTCCGCCTGGGAGGTGGCGGGCAGCACCGCGGAGCCGCCCCGCTCGACCGCGCCGAAGGCCCAGAACGTCATCTCCACCGTGTACGGGCGGCCCTTGGCCCGCAGCGTTCCGGCCGCGCCGCCCCGCGCGTGGGAGAACGGCCCCGCGCCGTGCGCGGCGCGCACCTCGTTGGCCCGCTCGAACTGGGCCGTGGTGAGCAGGACCTCGCCGCGGACTTCGAAGGAGGCGTCCGAAGCCAGCCGCTCCGGCAGCCCGACGATGGTCCCGATGGCATGGGACACGTCCTCGCCGCTCGTCCCGTTGCCCCTGGTGACGAGCCGGACCAGCCGGCCGTCCTGGTACCGGGCCGCCAGCGAGGCCCCGTCCAGCTTCGGCTCGACCACGAAGCCGCCGGTCACCGGCCCGCCCAGCCGGCGCACCACCGAGGCCTCCCAGTCGAGCAGGTCCTGCGGCCCGAAGGCGTTGGCCAGCGAGAGCATCGGCGCCGTGTGGGCCACCTCCCCGGCCGGCACCGCGCCCCCCGCCACCTTCCCGGTCGGCGAGGCCGGGTCGGTGTGCTCCGGGTAGCGCTCCTCGTACGCCTGGATCAGCGAGAGGAGCAGGTCGAACGAGGCGTCGTCCAGCGGGGAGTCGCCGGAGCCGTAGTACGCGGCGGCGGCCCGGATGGCCGTGCCGATCGCGTCGGCGTACTCGTCGCGGGTGGTGAGGGCGGAACCGGCCGGAGCGGCGGTGGTGATCGTCATGCCCCGATCGTCGCGCAGGGGTCTGACAACGCCCTCCCCCCTGGGTGGCGGTGAAGAACCGCCACTGCCGGCTGTTGTCGTCCTGGTTGCGGCAGCTCCACTGGTGGATCTGCGCACTTCGAGGAGTTCCTGTTCACGTGCGATCCGGCTGACGCATGCTCAAAGCTGCTTGATTGAAGACGATTTCGAGCAGCATCCTTCAAGTGATCTCCGTAGGCCGCTATCTTGCCAGGCGCATGCCAAAGCGGTGTGTCCGCAATCCGGACCGCACGAGGAGCTGCCCCATGAGACTCATCCGCATCCCCAGGCGCACGCACAGTCGCATCCCCACGCACGCGCGCAAGAAGGCCAAACAGCGGCGGGCGTCCCTCGCCGCGCTGCTCGCCGGGGCCCTCGCCGTCGCCGGGCTGGCCGCCGCAGGGCCGATGACCCAAGCGGCCGCCGCGGCTCCGGCCCCCGCCACGGCGGGCAACGCCACCGGCCTCACCCGGTCCGGGAACACCTTCACGGTCAGCACCTCCGGCGGCGCGAAGGCCCGCGTCGTCATCGCCCGCGCCGACATCTTCCGGCTCTGGCTCTCGCCCGACGGGGCCTTCACCAACGACCCGGCCGGCTCCGACCTCGCCCCGACCACCGACTTCGGTCCCGTCGACGCCGCCTTCACCGACGCGGGCGCGTACTACCGCATCACCACCGGCGCCCTGAACATCCGCGTCAACAAGACCCCCTTGCAGTTCTCCGTCTACCGCGCGGACAACGCCACCCTCGTCTGGCAGGAGACCCGGCCCACCTCCTGGACCGCGGCCCAGACCACCCAGTACCTGGCCCGCGGCGCCGAGGAGCAGTTCTACGGGACCGGCCTGCGCCTCGGCGAATGGGCGCTGCGCGGCAAGACGGTCCCCGTCGCCGTCGACAACAAGTGGCGCGAGAACGACAACGCCAGCCCGGCCCCCTTCTACATGTCCACCAACGGCTACGGCGTCATGCGCAACACCTGGGCCCCCGGCTCCTACGGATTCAACGCCCCCACCACCCTCACCCACGACGAGAAGCGCTTCGACGCCTGGTACTTCACCGGCGATTCGCTGAAGTCCGTACTCGACGCGTACACCGATGTGAGCGGCAAACCCTTCATGGCGCCCATGTGGGGCATGGAACTGGGCAACGCCGATTGTTTCAACGCCTCCAACCCGGCATACCAGGGCGACCACAACCGACTGCGCCACCAGACCACCCCCGACGTGGTCGGATACGCCACCGACGCCCGCGCCGCCGACATGCCCTCCGGCTGGTTCCTGCCCAACGACGGCTACGGCTGCGGCTACACCGCGCCCCTCAAATCGACGGTCGACGCCCTGAAGGCCAAGGGCTTCCAGACCGGACTGTGGACATCCACCGGGCTCGGCTCCATCGCCGACGAGGTGGGAACGGCCGGTACCCGCGGCGTGAAGACGGACGTGGCCTGGATCGGCGGCGGCTACAAGAGCGCCTTCAACGGAGTCCAGCAGGCCGTCGACGGCATCGAGAAGAACTCCGACGCCCGGCGCTACGTCTGGACCGTCGACGGCTGGGCCGGCACCCAGCGCAACGCCGTCGTCTGGACCGGGGACACCAACGGCACCTGGGACGACATGCGCTGGCACGTCCCCGCCATCGCCGGGGCCGGCCTCTCCGCCCTCAACTACGCCTCGGGCGACGTCGACGGCATCTTCGGCGGCAGCCCCAAGACCTACACCCGCGACCTCCAGTGGAAGGCCTTCACCCCCGCCTTCATGACCATGTCGGGCTGGGGCGCGACCAACCCGGCCGCCGGCTACCAGGACAAGCAGCCCTGGCGCTTCGCCGAGCCCTACCTGTCCGTCAACCGCAAGTACCTCCAGCTCAAGATGCGGCTGATGCCGTACCTGTACACGATGAGCCGCACCGCGCACGAGAGCGGAGTGCCGAGCACCCGTGCCATGGTCCTGGAGTACCCGGACGACCCGGTGGCCCGCGGCAACCTCACCAGCGGCCAGTTCATGGCCGGCGATTCCTTCCTCGTCGCCCCGGTCGTCTCCGACACCTCCGTGCGCGACGGCATCTACCTGCCCGCCGGGACGTGGACGGACTACTGGAGCGGGAAGACGTACGCGGGACCGGGCTGGCTGAACGGCTACCAGGCGCCGCTCGACACCCTGCCGCTGTTCGTCAAGGGCGGCGCGATCGTGCCGATGTGGCCGCAGATGAACTACACCGGCGAGAAGCCCGTCTCGACCCTCACCTACGACATCCACCCCCGCGGCAACTCCTCCTTCAGCCTGTACGAGGACGACGGGACCACCCGCGCCTACCAGTCCGGCGCGTACGCCCGCCAGCAGGTGGACGTCCAGGCCCCGGCCTCCGGCTCCGGTACGGTCACCGTCTCCGTCGGCGCCCCCACCGGCAGCTACACCGGCAAACCGGCCGCCCGGGGCTACGAGTTCACCCTCCACGTGGCCTCCGCGCCGGGCGCGGTCGCCGCGGACGGCGCAGCCCTGGCCCGCCAGACCTCCAAGGCCGCCTACGACGCGGCGGCGTCCGGCTGGTTCTTCGACCCCGCAGACCGCGGCGGCATCCTGTGGGTCAAGTCCGGTACCCGAGGCGGGGCGTTCGGCATCACGGTCACCGGCACCTCGGTCCCGGCGGCCGACCCGATCCCGGCGACCTCGGCCCCCGTCCCGCAGTCGGCGTGGACCCTGCTCTCCGCCGACAGCCAGGAGACCGCCGCCGAGGACGGCGCGGCCAAGAACGCCTTCGACGGCAACCCGGCCACGCTCTGGCACACCGCCTGGTCGTCGGGGACCCCGGCCGCGCTTCCGCACGAGATCCGCATCGACCTCGGCGCCCGCTACGCGGTCGACGGCCTCGGCTACCTGCCCCGCCAGGACGGCGGCGTCAACGGCCGGATCGGCGGCTACGAGGTGTACGTCTCCGACAGCACCACCGACTGGGGCTCACCCGTGGCGACCGGTACCTTCGCCGACACCGCCGCCGCCAAGTCCGTCTCCCTGGCCCCGAAGACGGGCCGTTACCTGCGCCTGCGAGCCTTGACCGAAGCCGGTGGCCGGGGGCCCTGGAGCAGCGCCGCCGAGATCGGCCTGACCGGGCGCGCCGCCCCGCTCCCGGCCGACGCCACCCTCGTCCAAGCGGCTTCCGCCCGCTGCGCGGACCTGCCGTACAGCGCGACCACGCCCGGCACCGAGCCCACCCTCTACACCTGCCACGGCGGCCCCAACCAGCGTTGGAGCCTGACGGCCGACGGCCGGGTCACCGGCCTGGGCGGGGTCTGCCTCGACGGTACGAGCGCCACCTCGGTCACCGTCCAGACGTGCGGCGCGGCCGCCGGGCAGCGCTGGGAACAGGGCCCGGACGGCAGCCTCCGTACGCTCGGCCAGTGCCTGGCCCCGGTCGGCGCGGCCACCGCGAACGGCACGAAACTCACCCGCGCGGCCTGCGACGGCGGCTCCGCGCAGCGCTGGACCTTCACGCCCTGAGGGAGCCGCTCCTCAGGGCGCGGACACGCCCTCGCCGAGCACGGCCCGGCACTCCCGCCAGGCCGGCTCGGTGAGCAGCCCCCGCAGCCGCGTGAACAGGGCCAGCAGGCCCGGTCCGTGGGCCGCGCGGAACGCCGGGTCGATCCGGGCGAGGTCCAGCTCGTTCGCCGCGGTCAGCTCCGCGAAGTCCCGCCGGGGCTGCCGGCCGGGGCAGTGGACGTGACCGGTGAACCGGTCGCGGAACGCCGGCGCCCCCGACGACACCGCCTCGTCGTCGGCGGCGTCGGCGTCGGCGTCAGCCTCGGCGGCGGCGGCCTCGGTGTGGGCTCCGGCCCCGCAGGGGACGTCGGAGGCGAGCGTCGGATACGAGGCAGCGCGGTCGCAACTGGCGTAGAAGTAGACGATCTCCTCGGCCTCCGCCCCGATCACCGCCGCCAGCTCGGCCCGCCGGCCGACCGGCAGCAGGGCGGTGGCGAAGCCGTCCGTCCCGTAGAACGCGTGGCACAGGCCCGCGAGCCGCAGTGCGGGACGGGCTCCCCACACCCCGAGCCGCGCGTGCACCCGTTCCAGATGCGCGAGCAGGCTGCCGCCGGGGTGGTCCAGGTCCCCGGCGCCGAGTTCCCGCAGCAGCGCGAGGGCGTGCGCCTCCCGGCGCGCGAAGTGTGCCGGTGGCGGCATGGGTGTGGTCCTCTCCGCGTCCCTGACCGAGATGGTGGGTCGGCACCCGTCGCCGCCCGCGCCGGTGTCCGGACCGTGGCGCGGGCGGGGACGGGTTGCCGCCCTGGGGCCCTGCTTTGATCGTTGTCCACCCGAAGACCCAAGTCAATCCTCTGATTCCCTATCAAGACCCAAGCTCCGGCTTGGAGTAGCCTGCCTCCCGTGACCCTCGACGATCTCCGCGTCTTCGTCGCCGTCTGCAGGGCCGGCAGCCTCAGCGCCGTCGCCCGCGATCTCGGCTGTACGCAGTCCGCGGTCAGCCAGCACGTCCGCCGCCTCGAAAAGCAGACGGGCACGGAGCTGCTGGAGCGGCACGCCCGCGGCGTGCTCCCCACCGAGGCCGGGCGCATCCTCCAGGCGGCCGCCGCGGACGGCATCGCCGGGCTCGACGGCGCCCTGCGCCGCCTCGACGAACTCGTCCGCGGGGACAGCGGATCGGTACGCATCACCACGGGCGCCACGACCGTACGGCACTTCATGTCCGAGGCCGTCGTCGGCTTCCGGCGCCGCCACCCGCGGGTCAGCCTGGAGTTCCAGACCGAGAATTCCAGCCGCAGCTGCTTCGACGCCCTCGCCGCCGACGACCTGGACCTCGCCTGGATCACCATCGGCCGGCCCGTGCGCGGGATCGAGCAGCGCCCGGTGATGGAGCTGCCCTGGGTGCTCGCCGTCTGCGCCGACGACCCTTTTGCCGTCCGGCCCCGCATCGAGCCGGCCGACCTCACCGGCATCCGCCACATCCGGCTCCCGGAGAACTCCGCCTCCCGCGCCCACCTCGACGCCGCCTTCGCGGAATCCGGCATCCGGATACGGTCCGACACCAGCGTGGCCGACTGGGACACCGCCCTGCTCCTGGCCGAACTGGGCCTGGGCCACGCCGTCGTACCCGCCCTGCCCGGCTGGCGGGTCCCCGGCTCAGAGGGCCCGCTGCGCCTCGTCCCGATCCCGGCCCTGCCACCGCTCGCGGTCGGCTGGGCCGTCCGCCGCTGGGCGGCCCTGTCCCCGCTGGCCCGCGTCTTCGCCGACGACGTCGCCCGCAGCTGTACGGCCCGCGCCGCGCGGCAGCAGTGACGCCGGCAGCAATCCCACCGCCGCCAGCGCCGCCAGGGCGAAGAGCGCGGTCGGCGCGGCCCCGGATCCCGCGCCGCCGCCCGCCGCGACGGCGATGCCGAGCGTCGGACCGACGTTCATCGCCGTCTGCTTGAGCCCGCCGACCACCCCCGCGTACCCGGCCGGCGCATCCCCGACCACCGTGCCGGTGGCGGTCACCATGACCGCGGCGAAGCCGGCGCCGAGCACCGCGAAGGCCGCCATGACCGCCGGTCCCACTCCCGCGCCCAGCCCGGCCACCCCGAGGACGACCAGCCCCGTACCGGCCAGCGCGGTCCGGCGCGGCCCGTACCGGCGCAGCGCCAGGCCCGCCAGCGGCGCCCCCGCGACCATGCAGCCGGTCAGCGGGAGCACCAGCAGGCCGGTGGCGAGCGGGCCGAGCCCCCGTACGTCCTGGAGCAGGAAGGTCGCCGCGAACAGCGCCCCGAACATGCCGGCGGAGACGGCCAGCAGCAGCGCCATCGAGGCCGCGACCGGCCGCGACCGCGCCACCGCGGCCGGTACGAGGGGCTGCGCCGCGCGCCGTTCATGCCGTACGAGCACGGCCGCGAGGGCGACGGCCCCGCCGAGCCCCAGCAGCGTCGGCGGTGCGGTCCAGCCGTGGGCGGGTACGCCGGCCAGCGCGTGCACCAGCACGGCGAGCGCCGCGGCCAGCAGCGCCGCGCCGGTCAGCGCGGGCCGGTCCGGGCCCGGGCCGGCCTGCGGCGGCCGGTCCGGCGCGGGCACCCGTACGGCGAGGACGAGCGCGGCGATCACGAGGGCGATCGGCACGTTCAGCACGAACACGGAACGCCACCCCGCGTGCGCGACCAGCACGCCCCCGAGCAGCGGACCGGCCGCGGCGGCCGCGCCGATGGCGCTGGTCCGCACCGCCACCGGGGCGGAGAGCCGGTCGGCCGGGTACGCGAGGCGCAGCAGCGCCAGCGTCGCCGGCTGCAACAGGGCCCCGAACACCCCCTGCGCGGCGCGCAGGGCGATGACCCAGCCGACCCCGGGCGCGAGCGCGATCCCGGCGGAGGCCGCGGCGAAGCCGAGCACGCCGACCAGCAGCAGCCGGGGATGCCCGTACCGGTCGCCGAGGCGGCCGGCGGTGACGAGGAGGGCGGCCACGGCGAGGAGGTAGGCGGTGCTGGTCCACTGGACCTGGGCCACGCTCGCCCCGAGGTCGCGGCGCAGGCTGGGCTGCGCCACGCTCAGGACGGTGCCGTCGAGGGCGACGAGCATCGCGCCGCCCACGCTGACGAGCAGGGCGATCCGCTGCCTCGCGCGGGTCATGAGCGGTCCGGCCCGAGGTGGGCGTCGAGGGCGGCGTCGACGAGCCGTTCGACGGGGACGGGGCCGTGGGCTTCGAGCACCAGGGGCAGGCTGCCCCAGGCCCACAGCTGGGCCACGCCGTGCAGGTTGGCCCACAGGGCGGCGGCGATGACCTCGGGGTCTGCGTCGGTGCGGCAGCGGGAGACGAGACCGACGAGGAGGCGGAAGAGCGGGACCGTGGACTCGCGCAGTCTCGGCCGCTGTTGCCCGGCGCCCTCCTCCTCGGTGACTTCCTCCCCGGTGTTCTCCGCCCGCTCGCTGTCGAGCAGGTCGTGGCGGAACATCAGCTCGAACATCCCGCGGTGCTCCAGCGCGTAGCCCACGTACGCGCACCCGAGCGCCCGTACCTGCTCGCGCGGGGAGCCGGTACGGGCGCTCGCCGCCGCGAACCGGGCGCCGAGGTCGGCGAATCCGCGCCGCGCGATGGCGGAGAGGAGGGAGTGGTGGGTGGGGAAGTGGCGGCGGGGCGCGCCGTGCGACACCCCCGCGCGGCGGGCGATCTCACGCAGGCCGAGGGCGGCGGTGCCCTCGCTGAGTACGAGGTCCACGCCGACGTCGATCAGGCGTTCCCGGAGCGGGCTGTGCGGGTCCATGGACCGTGTCTACCAGGATGCGTAGACACTGTCTACTCGCTGGCCGCACGGAACCGCCGCTCGGCGCCGGGCGCCGCTCGGGCCGTGGTCGCTACGCGCCCGCGTTCATGTCCCGGATGGCCCGTACCAGTCCGGCGACGAGGTTCGCCCGCTCGGCCATCGCCTCGACGAGCACGTACTCGTGGTCGGCGTGCGCGCCGCCGCCGACCGCACCCAGGCCGTCGAGGGTCGGCACCCCCACCGCCGCCGTGAAGTTGCCGTCACTGCCGCCGCCGACGGAACGCCCTTCCAGGCCGGGGAGCAACTGCTGGGCGACCGCGAAGAGGTCGGCCGAGGCCGACTCCGGCATCGGAGGCCGGCCGATGGACCCCTGGACCGAGATCTCCGCGTCTTCGAGGTGCGGGGCGAGCGCCGCGAAGGCCGACTCGATGCGCGCCTGCTCACGGGCCGATTCGACCCGGACGTCGGCGGTGACGGTCGCCTCGGCGGGCACGACGTTGTCCACGCCTCCCGCGGACGCGACGGTCGGGGTCACGGTCGTGCCGATCTCGGGCCGGCCGAAAGCGGCGATGTCCAGGACGAGGTGGGCCGCCTCGATGAGGGCGTTGACCCCGGCCTCGGGCTCCAGACCCGCGTGCGAGGCGCGGCCCGCGACGGAGACGTGGAAGGAGCCGCAGCCCTTGCGGCCGGTCTTGAGGGCGCCGCCGTCGGCAGCGCCTTCGAACACCAGGACCGCGCCGCAGGCCAGGGCGCGTTCCTCGATGAGGGCCCGGGAGGAAGGGGAGCCGATCTCCTCGTCGGCCGTCACCAGGATCTCGACCCCCGACAGGTCGTCGAGCAGGGCGAGTCCGTGGACGGCCTGGACCAGCCCGCCGAGCATGTCGAAGACCCCGGGGCCGGTCACCCGCCCGTCCTCGACCGCGAACGGGCGGCGTTCGAGGGTGCCGAGCGGGAACACGGTGTCGTGGTGGCCGAGGATCAGCACCTGCGGCTCGCCGCCGCCCGACCAGTGGACGTGCGGTCCGGTCTCGCTCTCGATGAGGACGGCCTGGCCGCCGAGGCGGTTCTCGATGACGGAGGCGACGGTTTTGGCCGATACCGCCAGGGCGTCGAGGTCCCGCGAGGGGGACTCGATCTCGACGAGTGTCCTGAGGTCCTCGATCATCGCGTCCACACTCACATGGACAACCGCACGCATCGTCATGGCGCAAGGGTAGCCGCAGCGCCACGGCGCAAAGTGCGCGGGAACGGTGGCTGAATCAAGTGCGGCCGGGACGAAAGGGGCATCCGAGGGGATGATGGAGGGGAGGAGGTGTACGGGCCATGGCGGAGCACGACGGCGGTCCCTCGGCGGCGAACCTGGAAGACGGCAAGTTGCTCAAGGAGCTGGAAGCCATCCACCGGACCCGCCACGAGACCCTGCTCTACGGGTCCGACGAGGCGCTGGTCACCCATACGCAGCGGATGAACGAGCTGGAGCACGAGTACGTACGCCGGCACCCGCAGCGCGCGCAGACGCCGGGCCGGACCCGGTCGGGCGCCCGTGCCCGGAGCGGCGACGGCTGAACGCGGCTGGACGGTGGCTGAGCGGCGGTGAGCGGCAGCCGGGCGACTGCTGAGCGGCGGCGCGGGCGGTACGGCGCGGGGGCCGGGGTGGGGGCTGGGGTGGGGGCCGGGGTGGGGATCAGTGGATAGGGGGCAGCGCAGGCGCGTGCTCTGAATGTGAGCCTCCTTCGCCTCGAATGAGACGCTGATGTATCATTTGGGTTGAAGGAGGCTCATCGCGGTGCGCGCGGCGGGCCTCCCCGCCCGCTCACCCGAACGGAACCCCATGCCCGCCCGCCGCCCCACCGCCCCACTCGACACCGCTCCACTCGATCCCCGCCGCTGGATCGTCCTCGCGATCCTGTCCGGCAGCCTGCTGCTGATCTCGATGGACACCACGATCCTCAACGTGGCCTTCCCCTCCCTCGTCGGCGACCTCCAGCCCGGCGCCGTACAGCAGCTGTGGATCATCGACGTCTACGCGCTCGCCCTCTCCGGCCTGCTCGTCACCGCCGGAGCCCTCGGTGACCGGTGGGGCCGCAAGCGGCTGCTCATGGCCGGTTTCGCGATCTTCTCCGTCGCCTCCCTCATCGCCGTGCTGTCAACCGAGGCCTGGCACGTGATCGCGGCCCGCGCCCTCCTCGGCGTCGGCGGCGCGGCGATCATGCCCTCCACCCTGTCGATCCTGCGCGGCGTGTTCACCGACGCCAAGGAGCGGGCCTTCGCGCTCGCCGTCTGGGCCGCCGTCTTCGGCGGCGGCATGGCTTTCGGCCCGGTCGTCGGCGGACTCCTCGTCCAGCACCACGGCTGGCACTCCGCCTTCCTCCTGAACCTCCCCGTCGCCGCCGTCATCGTCGCGGCCGGCCTGCGCTACCTCCCCGAATCCCGCTCCCCGCGCGGCAGCGGCCGCTGGGACTGGTGGGGCGTCGGGCAGTCGATCGTCGGCATGCTCGCCCTCGCGGGCGGCATCAAGCAGCTCGGCAAGAGCGGGATCGCCGATCCGCTCCCGTGGGCCCTGCTGGCCCTGGCCGCCGTCGCCCTGACCGTCTTCGTACGCCGTCAGCTGCGCCTGGACGACCCGCTGCTCCAGGTCCGGCTGTTCGCGAAGCCCGCCTTCAGCGTCGCCGCCACCGCGATCTTCCTGCCCATGGTGGGCATGGGCGCGATCCTCTTCCTCGTCACCCAGTGGTTCCAGTACGGCCAGGGCTACACCCCGCTCGAAGCGGGCCTGCGCCTGCTGCCCGCCCCGCTCGCCCTGATCTGCGCCTCGATGGTGGCCCCCACCCTCATGCAGCGCTTCGCGATCCGGCACGTGCTGAGCGCCGGACTGGTGCTCCTGGCCGCCGGCATGGCCCTGCCCTGGACCTTCCAGCAGTTCGCCGAGCTCGGCTACCCGGCGTTCGCCGTGGCCCTCACCGTCATGGGCCTGGGCGCGGGCACCGCCACCACCGTCGCCTCGGTGACGCTGATCTCGACCGCGCCCGCGGACGAGGTCTCCAGCGCGGCCGCCATTGAGGAAACCTGCTACGAACTCGGCTCGGCCATGGGCGTCGCCATCCTCGGCAGCACCGCGGCCGTGCTGTACCGGGGCAACCTGCCGGTCCTCGATCTGGACGGCGCCACCGCGGCGGCGGTCCGCGAGTCCGTGGGCGAAGCCGCCCACATCGCCGAACGACTGGGCGGCACGGTGGGCAAGGGCCTGATCGAGGCGGCCTCGCAGGCCTACACCCTCGCCATCACCCCGGCCTTCCTGATCGCGGGCCTCCTCGCGATCGCCGCCGCGGCCACCACCTGGACGATGATCCCGCGCGACCTGCGGCCCACCGAGAACCACTGACACGGCCCGGGCCCGGCCGCCCGCGTCACCGCCGCGGTGGTGACGCCGGCGCCGGGCCCAGCGTGGTGGTGCCCGGCGCCGCGCGGTGGCCCAGCCCCGTGCGGTACGCGTCCAGGGCGGCCTCGATCCGGCCCGTACGCCGCAGCAGATCGCCCAGCAGCCGGCACAGATCGGCCAGATCCCCACTGGCCCCGCTGCGCTCCAGCAGGGTCAGCGCCTGCACGTAGTGCTCCTCGGCGCACTTGTTCTCCCCGCGCTCCTCGGCCATCAGCCCGAGCAGCCGGTGCGCTCCGCCCGCGTGCACGGCGCCGTGGCTGTCGCCCAGCTCCAGCAGCCCGGACAGCAGCTCGGCGGCCTCCTCGCAGCGGCCCAGCCGGCGCAGCACATCGGCGAGTTCCACCTCGACCTGCGCGGTGTACAGGGCGGCCCGCCGGGCCGCCAGGATGTCCCGGGCCGTGCGCAACTCCACCTCCGCCGCCACCAGATCGCCGTTCTGCGCCTGTACGTAGCCGCGCATCCAATGGCAGTGCGCCAGATCGGTCCGCAGCCGCAGCTGCCGGTAGATCGCCTGGGCCTTGGCGAGGGAGGCGTCCGCGTCCGCCGGCCGCCCCGCGGTCAGGAACGTACGCGCCACCTGCCGGTGCATCCCCGCCACCAGCGCCGGGTCGGCCACCTGCGGAGCCAGCGACAGGGCCAGCTCGGCGGCGTGCGCGGCCCGGGCGTGGGCGCCCATGTCGATGTACGGGCCGATCACGGCGGCGTACAGCAAGACCAGCGCCTCCGGATCGGCCAACCCGCTCGCGTTCAGCTCGTCGATGGCCGATTCGAGCAGGTAGCAGGCGTAGCGCAGCTCCCCGGCGAGCAGGTGCGCGACGGCCCGGCCGCGGATCGGGCGGGCCCGGCGCGGCAGCGGCTCCTGCGCCAGCAGCAGCTCGGCCGCTTCGAAGTGCCCGATGGCCTGCGGCAGTTCCCCTGCCTCCAGCGCGCAGTCGCCGAGGCCCAGCAGGGCCTCGGCCCGCTCGGCGTCGAGGCCGAGCCGTTCCGCCTCGGCCAGCAGCTGCCGGTACCGTACGGCCGCCTCGGCGGCGTCCCCCGTGGCCAGCGTCCGCTGGGCGTCGGTGAGGGCCAGGCGCAGCTCGGTGGCCAGATGGGCGGGGCGTCCGGTGGCCAGCTCCTCGTACGAGGTGCCGAGCCGCTCGGCGAGGAAGCGCAGCGCCGTCTCGGAGGGGCGGACCTTGCCCGACTCCAGGGTCGAGATGTAGGCGGAGGTGTACGAGGGCTCCGCCAACGCCCGCTGTGTAAGCCCGCGTTCGGCGCGCATGCGCTGAACCCTGCGGCCGATCTCGGCCGGTTCGTCCATGTAGACCCCTCTGGTAGCGCCAACTCCCCATGGTGCAGGAGCGGTCGGCCATTGCGCACCTCCCGTGCGCCCTCTAGTTTAAGCAATCGGTTCAGCGCACTTATCGCGCCGTTTAACTTCCGGTGACTTCCGGCTTCCCGGGGAGAACTCCATGGACGCGTCCCTCCGCCTGACGCTGCGCGCCGCCCTCGCCGCGGCCTGTACGACGGCCCTGCTGCTGGCCGCGGGCCCGCTCGGCACGGCGGCCGCGGCGCCGCCCCCGATACCGGCGAAGGCCGGGACAGGCTCCGGGACCGGGACCGAGGTGGAGGTTCCCGGGCCGCAGGACGGCACGGTCGCCGGATCCGGCCACATCCGCGTCCCCGCCGCCGGGAAGGCGAAGAAGGCCCCGCAGCTGTCCGAGGCCGAGCGGGCGGCCGACGGCGAGGTCGCCGAGCTGGTCGACAACGGCCCGACCTCCGACCGCCTCGACATCGTCGTCGTCGGCGACGGGTACACCGCCGCCGAGCAGGACCGCTTCCACGCCGACGCCCGGGCCAAGTGGGCCGAGATCACCGCCGTGGAGCCGTACTCCACGTACCGGAACCTCTTCAACGTCTGGACGGTCGACGCCGTCTCGCACGACTCCGGCGTCTCCGGCGACCCCACCCCGGCCACCGTCCGCGACACCGCCCTCGGCTCGTACTTCTGGTGCGAGGACATCGAGCGGCTGCTCTGCATCGACCAGCCGAAGGTGGACGCCTACGTGGCGAAGGCGCCCGCGGCCGACCTGGTCCTGGTCCTCTCCAACAGCGCCAAGTACGGCGGGGCCGGGTACAACGAGCCCAGCGCCGCCCTCGGCTACGAGGGGATATCGACCGCCTCCGCGGGCAACGCGAAATCCGGGCAGGTCGCCATCCACGAGACCGGCCACTCGCTGGGCAAGCTGGCCGACGAATACTTCTACCCCGACACCCCCGGCTACGAGAAGTACGAGGGCCCCGAGCCCGCCGACTCCAACACCTCCACCCTGCCCGCCGACCGGATGGCCGCCGAACGGGCCAAGTGGTACCGCTGGCTCGGCGCCGCGTCACCCGACGGCGGCACGGTCGGGGCGTACGAGGGCGGCGGCTACTACGTCACCGGCCTCTACCGGCCCACCGACAACTCGATCATGCGCGTACTGGGCAAGCCCTTCAACCTGCCCGGCACCGAGGCGATGATCGCCGGCTTCTACCAGCACGCGAAGCCCGTCACCCCGCTCACCCCGACCGGCCGCACGCTGCGGCTGCGCAACACGGCGAAGGTCTCCGTGCCCCGCCTGGCCGGCGCGGACGGCCGGCAGCTCGACGTCCGCTGGTACCTCGACGGCCGGGAGCTGAGGCGGTTCGCGGGCCGCACCGAGGTCGCGGTCGCCGAGCTGTGGCTCCTCGACCTGCGCACGCACAGGCTGTCGGTCACCGCCGAGGACCGCACGCCCTCGGTCCGCGACCCGAAGATCGCCCGCACCCTGAAGTCCACGGTCGACTGGACGGTCCGCCTGTAACGGACGAGCCACCCGGCCGGAGCCCCGGACTTCTGCCGGACGGTGCGTCAGGTGGGGGTGGGGGGTTCGAGGAGGATCCCGCGGGCGGCGTAGAAGCGGGGGAGCGCCGCCCAGGGCACCGGGGCGTGCTGCTGGGAGTGGCCGGGGAAGCCGGACGGGTTGTTGATCATGACGTGCTCGTCGTCGGCCGCGACGGCCAGGACCAGGTGGCCGCCCTTGGCCTCCGGTTCGGGGTCGAGGGTGCGGATGGTCTTGTGGACCGAGAGCATCGCCAGGCCGCCGACGGCCAGCGTGGCCCGGATCCGGTCGGGCGGCAGGTCGGCGACGGCCTCGGCGCGGATGCCGTACCGGATGCCCGCGTACGCGGCGAAGGGGCGGTGGATCAGGCCGTGCACGCTGTCCCCTTCGCGGACGTACGCCCCGGCGTCGCACAGCTCCCGCAGGAGGGGCAGCGAGGGCGGGACGGGCAGGCCCCAGTGGTCGAGGGCCATCCGCAGGCAGGCGACCCCGCACATGCGGGGCGCCCAGAAGGCGTACTCCTCGGCGGTGTCGGCCCCCGACTCCTGCCACAGCGGATCGGTGACCGCGCTCCTGCCGGCGATGAACTCGGGGACGAGGTCGGCGGACTCCCACTGGGAGTGGTACGGGACGGGACGGTCGCTCGTGGGACGGATCATGCCGCCCAAGTCTGGACCATGCCGGGAGGCGGGTGCGCACGGCCGTCGCCGCTCAGGCGGTGGCCGCGTACGTCCAGACGTCGCGCATCGGGGCGGGCGGCGTCGGGTTGTCCATCTCCACCTGCGTGAGCAGGATGGACACCGCGCCGGTGGCCGGGGTGACGTGCCCCGCGGTACCGGTGCCGCCGATCCAGCCGTACCGGCCCGGCACGTTCCACGGTTCGCGGGCCACGACGTCCACCGAGCCGCCGAACCCCCAGCCCTGGCCCTCCAGGAACAGCTCGCCGGCGGCCCGCTGGGCCGGGGTCAGCCAGTCGGTGGTGACCTTCCGTACCGACACGGCCGACAGGAGCCGCCCCCGGTCCCCGTCCAGAGCCCCCTGCGCGAGCAGCATCCGGGCGAACGCCCACCAGTCGTCGGCGGTCGAGACGAGCCCGCCCGCACCGGAGGGGAAGGCCGGAAGGCTGCTCCACTGCCCGTGCGGGGCGTCGGCCAGGGCGAGGCCGCCGTCGCCGCCGCGGTACAAGCTCGTGAACCGCCCCAGGTCGCCGGCCGGAACGCTGAACCCGGTATCGGCCATGCCCAGCGGCTCGAAGATCCGCTCGGCCATGAACTCGGGCAGGGACTGCCCGGAGACCCGGGCGATCAGCACCCCCAGGATGTCGGAGCACGTGTTGTAGAGGAAGGCCTCGCCCGGCTGGTACAGCATCGGAACACCCGACAGCGTCTTCAGCCACTCGTCCGGCCCCGGGAGGTGCTGCGGCTGCGGCGGCCCCTGCTTCACCTCGCTGACCAGCGGGCCCACCGCGGGCAGCGAGAAGTCCGACGGGAACCCGTACCCGGCGCGGGACGTGAGCAGGTCGAACACGGTGATCGGGCGCTCGGCGGGCACCAGGTCGTCGAGCGGGCTGGCGGGCGTACGGGCGACCAGCGGCGAGGCCAGCTCCGGCAGCCACGGCGCGATCTCGTCCTCCAGGGCCAGCAGCCCCTCCTCGACCAGCGTCATCACGGCCACGGCCGTCACCGGTTTGGTCATCGAGGCGATCCGGAAGATCGAATCCCGGACCATCGGAGCGGTGCCCTCGACGTCGGTCGAGCCGACGGCCGCCACCTCCACCCGGTCGCCGCGGGCCACCAGGCCCACCGCCCCGGGCAGCGATCCGCTCCTCACGTGCCGTTCCAGGATGTCGCGCAGGTCGCTCATCACTCCACCTCTCCCGATCCCGCTGCGGATGCCTCCTCCCACAGACTCCCGCAGCGCCCCGCATTCATCGGTCGGACGCGCGGCAGGACCGGCCGGGTCACCACCAGGAGGCGGGGTGGCGCGGTGCCCTGCGCCGGATGCGCGGGGCGGCGTACCCGGTCAGGACGAGCGGCACGGTCCGCGCCGCGGCCGGCGCGGACCGGCCACGACCCCCTCCGTCAGGTGTGCGGGCCACGTATCGGGGGAGGGATACGGGTACCGGTGTAGGAAGGACGGGACATGCGGTACCGATATCCGGTGGCCCGGGCCCGGAAGACGGTCCTAAGGTGCGGGCCATGACGATCATGAGCTCCGAAGCCGTGGACCGATCCGTTTCCCTCACCGCGCAGGCCCTCCGGGAGGTGGCGCACCTCGACTGGTCCGTGCCCGCCGCCGGCCTGGAGTGGAGCTGTTACGACACCGCCGTGCACGTGGCCAGCGATTTCACCGGGTACGCCACCCAGCTCACCGGGCGCTCCACCAGCGGGTACGCCCCCTTCGACATCAGCGCCGACCCGGGCACCACCCCTGACGGCCTGATCCAGGTCATAGAGGCCACCGGGGGGCTGCTGTCCGCGGCGGTGGCCGTGACCGACCCCGCGGTGCGGGCCTGGCACCCGTACGGTTTCGCGGGCCCCGACGGCTTCGCCGCGATGGGCGTCGTCGAGACGCTGCTGCACACCCACGACATCCTGGGCGGTCTCGGCGTGACGGGCTGGGAGCCCGACGCGGACCTGTGCGAGCAGGTCCTCGACCGGCTCTTCCCGCAGGTGCCGCGCGACCTCGCCGCCCCGTGGCCCACCCTTCTGTGGGCGACCGGCCGCGGCGCGCTCCCCGGTCTGCCCCGCCGCACGGCCTGGCGCTGGTACGCCGAACCCGTCACCGCCGAACGCGTCGTGCTCTGCGAGATCTCCCCGCTGGTCGCGGGCGACCTCCAGGGCGACGGCACCGGTGGTTTCGCCTGGGCCGAGGACGGCCCCGGTGAGGGCACCCGGTTCGCCTCCGGGATGGTGGCCAAGGCGCGGGAGGAGGGTACGTTCCGTCCGGGCTGGGGCGCGTACGCCATCGTCCGTACGCAGGACCGGCGCGCGATCGGCGGCATCGGCTTCCACGGCGCCCCCGACGCAGAGGGGAACGCGGAGGTCGGCTACGACCTCGTCCCCTCGGCCCGCGGCAACGGGTACGTCACCGAGGCGCTGAAGGGCCTGGTCTCCTGGGCCTTCGCCCAGCCCGGCGTGACCGCGCTGCACGCCCGGGTCGACGCGGACAACGCCCCTTCCCACGCCGTGCTCCTGCGGGCGGGGTTCGAGCGGACGGGCTCCACCGAGGACGGTGGAGCCCGCTACAGCCTGCGCGCGGCCGCTCAGTAGCCGCCGGTCGGGAAGCGCCGGTCAGAAACCGCAGTTGGTGACCCACTTGTGGGAGGAGATGCGGTCGTTCCACTCCCACGGGATGTTGCCGGACCCGCCGTTCGGGGCACAGGTGGAGGCACCGCCGTAGCCGATGTTCTCGTAGACGCGCACGTCTCCGAAGGAGCCGGCGTACCCGTTGTTCCACCAGGACGAGGCCCGGTCGTTCATGTTGAAGTTGCCGCCGGCCCCACAGGTGCGCCAGTCGGAGTCGTTGCCGCTCCAACCGCACGAGTGGCCGCCGCGGTTGGTGTCCTCCCAGACCCAGTAGTTGCCGTCGGCGGCCGCGCCGGAGGGCTCGGCCGTGGTGGAGGCGGCGGCGGGGGCGGCCCCGGCGGAGGCCATGGTCGCGGGGACGGCGAGCAGCGGTACGGCGAGCGCGCCGGCGAGCAGCAGGGTGCGGAACTTAC
This sequence comes from Streptomyces vinaceus, assembly GCF_008704935.1. Taxonomy (NCBI): domain Bacteria; kingdom Bacillati; phylum Actinomycetota; class Actinomycetes; order Kitasatosporales; family Streptomycetaceae; genus Streptomyces; species Streptomyces vinaceus. Next base: position 772,843 of record NZ_CP023692.1, on the reverse strand, counting down.
GCATGGGATCCTCCGGAAGTTCGAGGGTTCGGTGTCTTGCCGTGTTCCTCGGAGCCGTGTTCTTCACATACCTGGCGCGCCATCGGCAGCGCGCCGTCCTGGAGCCGCCACCTGAGCGCGATCTCCTCCTGGTGCTGGGCACGGAGTCGTTCGCCGTAGGTGTGGTCCAGAGCTTTGGAGACCCGGGCCAGCGCGGTGCCGGACGCGCAGGTCGCCTCGATGACGGCCAGTTCGGCCTCCGCCGCGTCGGCCTCGGCCGGCGGCATGCTCTCGCCGAAGTGCGCCGCGGCCTGGCGGGAGGCGTCGGGGCTCGCGTACGGGCGGCCGGCCGCCCGCATGCACGCGGCCCACTCCCCGACGGCCTGCGCGTACTGCCGGTCCTCGTGCACGCGCGTCTCGCGCACCGGCCGCAGGTTCATCGTGACGACCTTGACGCGGAACCAGGTCGCCAGGTCCCCGTACAAGGTGCGTTCGGCGTCCGCGATGCAGCCCTCGGGGGAGGCGGTGATGGTCATCCCGGTGGGCGCGGTGGCGGAGAGCCCCACGGGGGCGGAACCCATGAGCGCGGTACGGGCGGCCGCGCGCCCGGACGCCGACAGCCCGCGGAAGTACCGCTGGTTGGGGTCGGCCTCCCGGGCCCGCGCCGCGGCGCGCTCGTCCCGGCCGCCGTAGCCGTGGGCCCGCGCCCACTCGACGTCGTCCACCCCGTACGGGAAGGACCGCGCGGCCTCCGGGGCCTCGGTGACCGCGTACGGGAAGCCCCGCCCGTCCATGCACCGGCTGATCAGGATCTGCTCGGCCCGCTCCAGCAGCCGGGTCTCGGCGGCGCTCGGCTCGCGGGCGGGGGCGAGCGGGGCGGCCCGCCCGGCCCGGCCGGCCGCGGCCTCGGGCGACGGTTCGGCCGCGGTCCGGGCGAGCGGACCGCAGCCTCCCAGGAACAGGAAGGCCGCCACGGCCGCGGCCGCGGCCCGGGCGGGGTGCTGTCCTCGCATCGGTGTGCTCCTTCCTCTCGCTGCGACGGCCGGGTGGCGGGGCGCCGGTGGTGCGGCGAACTCAGGTCTAGCGGCGATCCGTTGTTCGGCGTCGGCGTGGTGGCAGTGAACAAACAATTGCTGAACAATCCACCCCAGAGGGCAGAAAACTCACCAGGTGGGAAAGGGGAGGACATGGCCCGCAAGGAGCGTCCGCTGGAGGGGGAGGACGGACCGCTGAGGCGGTTCGCCGCAGCCCTGCGCCGTCTGCGCCACGAGGCCGGATCCCCGCCGTACCGGGACCTGGCGTCCCGCGCGCACTACTCCGTGGCCACCTTGTCCGGCGCCGCGTCCGGCCGGCGGCTGCCGAGCCTCGACGTGACGCTGTCGTACGTCCGCGCCTGCGGTGGCGACGCGCGGGAGTGGGAGCGCCGCTGGCACGCCGTCGCCGCGCAACTGTCGGAGGCCGAACCGCCGGAGCCCGGGGAGGAACCGGGCGGGAGCAGGGCGCACGGGAGCCCCTACGTCGGTCTCGCCGCCTTCCGCACCGAGGACGCCGACCTGTTCTTCGGCCGCGAGCGGCTGGTCGAGGACCTCCTCGCCGGCCTCGCCCGGCAACGCGTGGTGGCCCTCGTCGGCGCCTCGGGCGCCGGCAAGTCCTCCCTCCTGCACGCCGGACTGCTGCCCCGGCTGAGCGCGCAGACCCCGCCCGCCGCGGTCCACGTCCTCACCCCCGGGCCGCACCCCCTCCGGCGCGTACGGCGGGCCCTGGACGCACACGCGGCCGACGGCGGCGAACTCGTGGTGGTCGTCGACCAGTTCGAGGAGGTGTTCACGGTCTGCGCCGACCCCGACGAGCGCGCCGACTGCATCGACGCCCTCGTCGAGGCGGCCCGGCACCCCGCATCGCGCTGCCGTGTCGTCCTCGGCGTACGCGCCGACTTCTACGCCCACTGCACCCGGCACGCCGCCCTCGTCGAGGTCCTGCGCGACGCCCAGGTCCTCGTCGGACCGATGAGCGCGGCCGAACTGCGCCGCGCCGTCGTCGAACCGGCCCGCCGGGCCGGACTCACCGTGGAAGGCGCCCTCCAGGCCACGCTCGTCGCCCACGCCCACGGACAGGTCGGCGTCCTGCCCCTGCTCTCCCACGCGCTCCTGGAGACCTGGCGGCGCCGCCGCGGCGCCGCCCTGACCCTGGACGGATTCCACGCGGCGGGCGGCTTCGAAGGCGCGCTCGCCCAGTCCGCGGAGACCCTCCACGCCTCCCTCTCCGCCCGCCAGCAGCGGCTGGCCCAGCAGATCTTCGTCCACCTCATCGCCCTCGGCGAGGGCACGGAGGACACCAAACGCCCCGTGGCCCGCGAGGAGCTGAACCAGGACGCCGACACGGCGACCGTCCTCGCCCGCGCCGCGGGCCTGCGCCTGCTCACCCTCGACGACGGCCGGGTCGAACTCACCCACGAGGCCCTCATCCGCGCCTGGCCCCGGCTGCGCGGCTGGCTCACCGACGACCGCGAGCGCTTACGCCTCCACCGGCGCCTCACCGAGGCCGCGGGCGCCTGGGAGGCGCTCGGCCGGGACTCCGGCGCCCTCTATCGCGGCACCCGGCTGGACCTCGCCCGCGACCTCGCCGACACCGCGGCCGTCGGACTCACCGCCGGCGAGCGGGCCTTCCTCGAAGCGAGCACGGCGGCCGAGGCCGCCGCGGGGAACACGGCCCGCCGCCGCGCCCGCCGTCTGCGCACCCTCGTCGCACTGCTCGCCGCCCTCGTCGTGGTGGCCGGGGTCGCCACCGCCAACGCCGTACGGGCCGAGGACGAGGTCACCCGCCAGCGCAACGACGCCGTCGCCCAGAACCTCGCCGACAGCGCCACCGACCTCGCCAACACCGAGCCGGGGCTGGCCGTACAGCTGGGCCTGACCGCGTACCGCCTCGCGCCCACCGCCAAGACGCGCGACGGCCTGGCCAGCACCCTGATGACCGCCACGCCCGTGCACGCCAAGGAGGTCCTCGGGCTCGCCTACCGCCCCGACGGCGAGCAGCTGGCGACCGCGAGCGGCGACCACACCGCCCGGCTGTGGCGGATGCACGGCACCGACGCCCCCGTGGCCGTGGCCACGCTCAGCGGTCACGGCGACGACGTGCGCTGCGTGTCGTACCGGCCGGACGGCCGCGCGCTCGCCACCGGGTCCGCCGACGGGAGCGTCCGGCTGTGGGACACGGCCGACGCGTCCCGGCCGGCCCTGCTGGCCTCGTTCACCGGCCAAGGGGGCGACGTACGCTCCCTGGCCTACAGCCCCGACGGCCGTACGCTCGCCACCTCCGGCAGCGACGGCAGCGTGGGGCTCTGGGACGTGGCCGACACCGCCCGCCCCACCCTGCTCGCGCGGCTCGCCGGGCACCGGGACGCCGTCCGCTCCGTCGCCTTCGGCCCGGACGGACGTACGCTCGCCAGCGCGGGCGAGGACCGCACCGTACGGCTCACCGACGTGAGCGACCCGCGGCGGCCGGAGCCGCTGGCCGTCCTGGAGGGCCACGACAGCGCCGTGTTCTCCGTGGCCTTCGGCCCCGACGGGCACACGCTGGCGGCCGCCAGCGGCGGACGTACGTCGATCCGCCTGTGGAACCTCAGCGACCTGCGGCATCCTGCCCCGCTCGCCGTGCTGGCGGGCCACACCGACGTCGTCGGCTCGGTGGTGTTCAGCCCCGACGGGCGGACCCTGGCCAGCGCGAGCGACGACCGCACGGTGCGCGTGTGGAGCGTGGCCCGCCCCGCCCACCCCGGACTGCTGAGCACGCTCACCGGCCACGTCACCGCCGTCAGCTCGGTCGCGTTCAGTCCCGACGGCGCGGTACTGGCCTCCGGCGGCTTCGACGCCACCGTCCGGCTCGCGGGGACCGACGAGGCGCGCGTCATCGCCGGCGCGTGCGCGCACGCCGGACCGCGCATCACCCGCGCCCAGTGGTCCGCGCACCTCCCGTACGTCGACTACTCCCCGCCCTGCAGCGGGCTGGAGGAGCGTCGCTAGGGAGTGTCGTCAAAGTGGCGTCGGCCGCCCCGGCAGGGCGGTGGTCGGCGGGGTCTGGTGCGTGCGATCGCAAGGCGGAGGAGGGAATCGACGCGGTGGGGGCACCTCCCAGCGGTAGCTGGGGGACGTCGGTGACCGACGACAACGCGGCGAGCGTGCGTGCCAGACCCCGCCGACCAGACGGGACTTTGACGACACGACCTAGGGGGGTGTCTTTCGGATCCGGGCGGCTGAGCGGGGCGATAGCCTCGGGGCGGACGTCGGATTCCGGTTCGGAAGGCAGGTCCTGATGGCGAGTTCCGCGGGTTCCTCCGCCAACGCTCGTTCCCGGGTTCCCGTGATCGACCTCGGGCCGTGGCGGTCCGGCGAGGCCGGGGCGCGGGAGCGGATTGCCGCCCGCGTGGACGAGGCCCTCCAGGCCGCCGGGTTCCTGCTGATCACCGGGCACGGGGTGGATCCGCGGCTGCCGGCGCGGATCCGGGAGGCGGCCAGGGAGTTCTTCCGGCTGCCCGCCGCCGCGAAGGAGCCGTACGCGGTCGCGGTCGGCGGGCGCGGCTGGCTCGGCCCGGGCGCCGAGGCCAACAGCTACGCGGAGGGCGCCGCCTCGCCGCCCGACCTCAAGGAGTCCTGGTCCTTCGCGGCCGACGAGCCCACCGGGGACCCGTCCGTGGACGCCGAGTGGTTCCGGCCGAACGCCTGGCCGGCCGAGGTGCCGGCGCTGCGGCCGCTGGTCATCGAGTACACCGCCCGGATGCGTGCACTGTCCGACGAGCTGCTGGAGCTCCTCGCCACCGCACTCGGCCTCGAAGCCGACCGCTTCACCCGCCACACCGGCCACCCCACCTGGGGGTTCAACCTCAACTGGTACCCGGGCACGGAGGTGCTCGGCGATCCGCTGCCCGGTCAGTTCCGCATCGGGGCCCACACGGACTTCGGGACGGTCACGGTCCTCGACCGCGAGCCGGGCTCGGGCGGCCTCCAGATCCACACCGACGCCGACGGCTGGCAGGACGCCCCGTACGACCCGGCCGCGCTCACCGTGAACATCGGCGACCTGATGGCCCGCTGGACGGGCGACCGCTGGCGCGCCGGCCGCCACCGGGTGCTGCCACCGCCCGCGGACGCCCCGGCCGAAGAGCTGGTTTCGCTGGTCTACTTCTACGAGTGCGATCCGCACACCCGGGTCGAGTCGCTGCCGCCGCCGGTGGGCCGGGTGGTGCACGAGCCCGTGGACTCCCACACGTACCTGCGGGCGAAGCTGGACGCGATCACGGTGGCCTGACGCCTCCTCCGGGAGGGGGAGCCGGCGTTCCCCCGCAGGGGGGAGCCGCGCTCCTTCCGCGAGGTGACGATCGGGCACCGGGCACCGCATAGGTTCGGCGTCATGAATCGACGCCGAACCGCCGCAGCCCTCGCGTTACTCGTCTTCCTGCTGCCGCTGCCGCTGCCCCTCTCGGCGGCGGGCACGGCGGTGGCGGCCGGGCCGCCGGCCGCTTCCGCTTCCGCCTCCTCGGACGTCCGCGTGGTGCGGCCCGAACCTCCCTTCCCCACCGGCAGCTTCACGGTCGGCCAGCAGACCCTGCACCTGGTGGGCCTGCTCGACGGCCCGGGCCCGCAGGCTGCGGAGGTCCGCTTCCACGCCCCGTGACCTGCGGCCGGGGGCGCCGGCCGGGTCCGCGCGGGCCGCCCGGGCGGACCCGATTACCGCTGGTCGGCGGTGTTCGGCAGGATGGGGGCATGACCGAGATCCGCACCCCCCGCCTGCTCCTGCGCCGCTGGACCGACGACGACCTCGTCCCCCTGTCGGAGATCAACGCCGACCCCGATGTGATGCGCTGGATCGGCGACGGCTCCACCCTCGACCTGGACGAGACCGCCGAGGAGATCGAGCGCTGGGAGGAGGAGTGGGACGAGGAGGGCTTCGGCCTCTTCGCCGTCGAGCTGCTGGCCTCGGGCGAGCTGATCGGCGCGGTCGGCCTGACCGTGGCGCACTCCCCGGCCGAGGTGCGCGACTTCGTGGCGATCAGCTGGCGGCTCGGCCGGCCCTACTGGGGCCAGGGCTACGCCTCGGAGGCCGCGCAGGCCACGCTGGAGTTCGCCCTCCAGGACCGCGGCCTCGACCAGGTGATCGCGGTCAACCGGTCGGGCCACGAGGAGTCCGAGAACGTGATCCGGAAGCTGGGCATGGTGGCCGACCTCGACACCACGGACCCGGAGCACGGCCATCTCCTCCAGGTCCACAGCATCGACCTGACCGAGTACGAGGCCTGACCCGGAAGGCGCCCGCCCGGCCGCTGGGTCAGGCCCGGCGGAACCAGGGGCGACGCGGGGCGGCCGGCGGGCCGAACGGCGGGAGGGACTTGAAGCCCTCCTCCAGGACCACGGTGGGGGCGATCCGCCGCAGCGCCCCGCGGACCAGCGTCAGCGGGTGCTCGGGGAACTGGGCGTCCCACTCCTCCAGGTCGGCGACGTGGTACGGCAGGCCGCCCGATACGTCCGGCCCGTACGGATGCGGGCGGAAGTAGTTCTCGTGGCCCACCCGGGCGCCGACGAGGGCCTCCCGCATCCCGCTCGTGCCCCGCTCGGCCGCCTGCACCTTGACCACCGTGCTGCATGCCGCCTTCGGGAGGGTCCAGGAGGCGAGGAAAGCCAGCCCGTGCTCGGTGCCCGGCCGCGGGACCTTGACCAGTTGCCGTACGGCCGGGACGGAGTCCACCGCGCCGGGTACGGCCTCGATCAGCCCTCCGCCGGCCCGGGCCGCGGACCGCGCCAGGCCGTGGCGGAGCCGGTCGACCTCGTGCAGCGGCGCCGGCAGGTCCGGGACCAGGGGGAAGAAGTGGACCGACAGGACCAGGCCCGTCTCGTCGGTCCAGACCCCCTGCTCGCGCTCGGTGAAGCCGGTCAGGTCCATGCCGGTGATCGGTGTCGGTGCGGATATCGGTGTCATGGGGATCATGATGCTGAACACGGCCCGGGTCCGCCGCGCCGGGTCGGTCCGGGGCCCGGCCGGGTGTGCCGCGGCGGGTCAGGAACGGGCCTGGCGGGGGGCTTCGGCGGCGTGGCCGGCGCGGACCGCGGCGAGGGCGGCCGAGTGGACGGCCGCCGGGTCGCCGCGGTGGGGGACCGGGCTGCCCGTCAGGGTGTACCACTCCTCCGCGTCCTCGTACTGGACCTCGATCCGCACCCGGCCGCCGTCCGGGAGCACCGTCGTCCTCAGGGTCAGCGGGCCCGTGATGACCCCGACCTCGTCCGTCATCGCCCCGCCCGGTCCGGCCAGGACCGCGTCGCACCACTGCTGTCGTCCGGTCATGTCCTGTCGTCCTGTCGTCCCGTCGTCCTGTCAGGCCGCGCAGCTGTCCAGCATCGCGGTGAGCATCTTCTTCTCCGCTTCCGTCACGGTCAGGCCGTACGTCGACTTCACGGTGGTCCACGCCCGCCCGTACTGGCACCAGCTCGACTTGTCCGGCGGCTGCCACAGGTCGGGGCTCTGGTCGCCCTTCGAGCGGTTCGTGGCCGCCGTCACCGACAGCAGCTGGGGGTGGGTGAGATCGTTGGCGAAGGCCTTGCGCCGCGCCGCGTCCCAGCCGGCCGCGCCCGAGCGCCAGCCCTCGGCGAGCGGCACGATGTGGTCGATGTCCATCTTCGAGGCCTCGGTGACCACGGCCCCGTCGTACAGGCTCTTCCAGGTGCCGGAGACGGCCTTGCACTCGGAGTCCTGCTTGACGTCCGTGCCGTCGCGCTTGAGGACGACCTCGCGGGTGTCGCACTTGTTGCCCTGCTCCGCCCAGTGGGTGAACTTGGCCCGGCTGTAGCCGGCCATGGTCCCGGGCGGTGCCACCTTCAGCGCGGCCAGCTGCGTACGGGCGACCTCCACGCCGACCATGCCCGGCAGCACGTCCCCCGAGGCCGGTTTGGCGTCCGAGCCGCCCGGCGCCGAGGACGACGCACCGCCCGCCGACGGCTTCGCGTCCTTGCCCGGCGCGGCGCCGGTGCCCGAGCAGCCGGCCACGGCCAGCAGCACCGTCACCGCCAAGGCCGCGCCCCGTACCCGTATCTGACGTCCCATGAACCCACCCCGAGCCGGCTCCGCCCCGCACACTGTCCCGGGAAGACTACCCAGAACCGGACAATCAACCGGACATCCCACCCGGTGCGCCCGCGCCACCCCCCGGCCGTGCCCTTCGCGGGACGCCCGGGCGGCAGCCGAGCGGGGCCCCTCGACGGGCGTTGTCAGAGGCCCTCGCTAGTCTCCCGACATACCGCAGCTCAGGGGGGATTCGCCCCCTGGTCGACGCTGCGCGCATCCGGGACTCGGGCAGGCGGAGGGGCACGTACTGATGGCATGGCTGGCGGCGGGCGAGGGGTACGAGATCGCCCTGGTGGAAGGCAGGGTGGCGGCGCGTTCCACCACCGGGCGCGCGGCGGGGCGGCAGTTGAAGACACTGCCCAAGGCCCTGCGCGACCACCCCGAGGTGGACCGGCTGCGCCGGCTCGCCGAATGGCTGGAGCGGCACGAGGCCGCCTGCATCGCCCAGGTGGACACCTGGATGGTGTCCTCGCTGCCCGTGCCGACGGCGCTGCTCGCCCGGGTCTGGCCGGACGAGGCGTGGCAGAGCGCGCTGCGCGACATGGCCGTGGTCGGCGAGGACCCGGACGAGGTGGGGTTCCTGCGGGACGCCACCGCCTCCGGTGAGCTGAAGGTGGTCAACCTCGACGGCGAGACCGTACGGCTCTCCCCGCGCACGGTGACCCTGCCGCACCCGGTGCTGCTGCCCGACCTGGACGACGTACGGGACTTCGCGGCCGAACTCGGCATCGTGCAGCGCGTCGAGCAGATCCACCGGCCGACCTGGGAGAAGCCCGAGGGGCTCGCCGCCACCGCCACCGAGGTACGGGACTACGCGGGCGGGGTCTTCGCCAGCCGCTTCGGCCTGGCCGCGCGGGCGACCGGCCTCGGGTACCGGGTCTCCGGCGGCTACGCGACCTGCAAGGTCCGCGACACCGGCCGGGGCACCGAGGCGGCCGTCTGGATCGGGGAGCCGTACTACGAGGACGAGACGAGCACCGGCGCCCTGAGCTGGCACGACGAGAACGGCCGGGCGGTGCGGCTGACGGAGGTCGGACCGGTCGCCTGGTCCGAGGGAATGCGGATGGCCGCGGCGCTGTACGCCGGGCGCAAGATCGAAGAGGGCGGGGACGCGCGATGAGCACCACCAGCGACACGAAGGACATCACGGCGGAGACCGCCGAGGTGCTGCTCAAGGCCGGCGCCGTGCTGCCCAGCGGCACCGAGGGCGCCGGCCCCTCCGCGGTCGACCTGACCGCACGCACCTACCGCCACCCCGCCCTGCCCGACGACCGCGTCGTCGTCCGGCTCGCCGCCGCCGAACTGGGCCCGGCGGAGGACCTCGCCGCCGGGTTCCTCGGGCTCGTGCCCGACGAGGCCGGGGGCCCGCCGCCCGTGGTCGGCCTCGGTCAGCGCCAGGCCCTCGGCTTCCCCGAATGGGTCCTCGTCCACCACCCGGAGGACGGACACCACGCCCTCGCCGTGGTCCCCGAGCTCGACCGGCTCGCCCGTACGGCCAAGACCAAGCCCAAGGCCGCCCTCGACGCCTGCCACGAACTGGCCGGCCGGCTCGGCGCCGCCGTCCCGCACTTCCTGCCCGTCTTCTACGAGCAGGCCGCCCGCGTCTTCCTCGCCGTCGAGAACACCACGTACGCCGCCCAGCTGTTCGGCCGCGCCCGCACCAGCGAGGCACAGCACGGCCTGGCCGTCGACGAGGACCGCCTCGACGGGGTGTTCCTCGAATTCGCCCTCGTCGGCGCCCTCCCCGTGAAGGTGCTCACCGGCTATGCCAAGGAACTGTCGGCCCGCGTCAGCCCCGCCGAGGCGTACGAGCGTTTCCGCCGGCTGTGCGTGCGCCGTACCGCGGGCGGGCTGCCGCCCTCCGCGCAGGCCGCCACCGAACTGCGCCGCCTCGCCCGCGCGGCCGGCCTGACCGGCACCGAGGCCGAGCAGGACTACCTCGCCGAGCTGCTCCCGCTGCCCGCCACGCTGCGCGCCGCGTACGGCTGGTGGAAGACCCACCGCAGCGCGCTCGTTGCGCTGGCCCGCCGGGTGCCCTCCGTACGGGGCACCCTGCTCGGCCTGATGCCGCCCGGCGGCGGCGACGGAGAGCTCCCCGAGCTGTGGCTGGGCCTGCTGGAGGAATCCGGCGCCACCGCCGGGCTCGTCAGCGCCGACCTGCCCGCCGACCAGCGCTGCTCCGACGGCGCCGCCGGCTGGCTCGAACGCTTCCACGCCGCCCGCCACAGCGGCTGGGGCTCGCGCCCCACCCTGCCCGCCCTGCTCGACCTCGTCACCCGCGCCGCCGGGCGGCTGCGCGCCGAACTCGCCGAGCGGGCCGAACTCGCCGGACCCGGCCGCGAAACGGGCCTGAAGGTGGGCGTCGAGGACGCCGACCTGCTCGACCTGCTGCTCTCCCTGGACGTCCCGGTCACCGACCCCGAGCCCGACCCGGGCTCCCGCCGGCGCCACGACCAGCTGAACCTGGCCGACTGGGCGCGCCGCGACGAGCGGCGCGACCTCCTCGCCATCGCCGCCGACCCGCGCTTCCGGCCCGCGTTCCGGCGCGCCGCCTACGGCCAGGGCGGCGACGACCACGCGGTGGAGGTCATGCGGCTGCTGGCGGCCTCGCCCGGCGGCCGCCCGATGCTCACCGAGTGGATGCACGAGGTGGCCGCCGCTTCCACCGCCGCCGGTCTGCCCGGACTGCCCGACGCCATCCGCCGGCTGACCTGGCTGCCCGCCGAGGCCCTCGAACTCGCCCGTGAGGAAGTGGCCCTCGCCGCCGCCGCAGACCTCGGCGAGACCCTCGCCCGCACCCTGCGCGCCGGGCTCTTCGAGGAACTCTCCTGGCCCGCCTGGGAGAGCGCCGTCGCCGAGATGACCCCCGCCGGCCGGGGCGGGCACGATCTGACCGTCGTCGAGGCCTGGCCCCACCTGATCGTCGCCAACTCCCAGCAGGTCCGCGTCATCGACGCCGAATCCACCGTCCTCACCCACGACCTGCGGGCCGCGAGCAGCAACGCGCGCCGCTACGGATTCCACTACGTCGACGGCGAACTGCTCGTCTTCTGGGCCCACTACGGCAACGGCGGCGTCGAGGGCTACTGGCACACCGACCCCGGCAACGTCTTCACCGTCGACATCGACGGCGGCTACTGGAACCTGCGCTCCGACGACATCACCCTGCCCCTGCCGGGCGGCGGCCGCGTCACCGGCGGCGGGGTCCTGCACGCGGGGGACACCAAGGTGCCGGCCGAGCGGCGACTGCTGTCCGACGGGACCTCGTACTGGGTGTGGCAGCGCCGCGACCAGGAACACGAGGGCGGCTGGCGCGAGTACGACCCCGCCGACGGAGCCCTCGGCCGGTACTCGGCACCCGCCTTCCTCGCGGACGCGCTGAGCGCGCACCCCGGCAACGGCAACACGGTGCCCGCCCAGTCCTGCTGGCTGCGGCCCGCGCCCGCCGTCGAGGGCTCGGTGCTCGGCGCGCCCGCGGAGGGCCTGCTCGGCTGGCGGGCCGTACGCGTCCCCGGGCAGGGCTGGGAGGCCTCCGACACCGGCGGCCGCAGGATCGCCGTGCCCGAGGGCTCCGAAATGCCCGTCGCCGCCCTCACCTTCCCCGGCGACGAGCGGCCGCGCGCGCTCACCCACCGCTGGCGCGAGCTCAGCATCAGCGACCCGGAAGGCGTGGTCACCACCCAGTCGCGCGGCGACTACCGCACCGCCGCCTTCGCCACCGGCAGCGTCGAACTCCCGCCGCTGCCCTTCTGGTACGCCCTGCGCCCGCGCGACCCGGAGGCCTCGGCCGCCCTGCGCGCCGCCGACGGCGCCTCCATCGGCGTCCTGCTCAAGGCGGCGGCCGCCGCCGAGACGGCCACCGATCTGCCCGGCCTGGTCCGCGCGGCCCTGCCCCAGGTCACCGCCCCCCAGCTGATCGGGGGCATCGTCGAGGTGCTGCGCTTCGCCCTCACCCAGCAGGAGGCGCTGGACGGGGTCGCCGCCCGGCTGGACCCCGACTCCCCGGCCGGCGACCGGGAGCCGGAAGGCCCCACCGACGAACTGGTCGCCGAGGCGCTGCACGGCCTCGTCGGCACCGGGTACTACCGCTGGGGCGCCCAGAGCGACGTCGCCCACCGCTACCTGGACGGGCTGGTCCGGGCGGCCGCCGACACCGCAAGCGCCGCCGTGCCCGGCCGGCTCCACTTCGACCTGCCCGCCCTGCCCTACTCCGCGCTGCCGTTCACGCCGCTGCTGGACCAGCCCGCGGCGATCGCCTACCGGGCCGTCGCCGTCGGCACCACCGAGGAGCAGCGGGCCGCCCTGTCCACCCTGCTCGGCCGGGTGGACGCGCTCGGGCTGGACTCGGCGAAGGGCTCCGCGGACCGCTGGCGCCGGGTCCTGGTCCACCTCGACCAGCGCCACCTGCGCAGCCCCGACGGCATCGAGCGCAACACCTCGCACCGCAGCCTGCTCCCGCTGGGCGGCGGAGCCGTCCTCGGCCTCACCGAGCACGACGTGTCCGTATCCGACGGGCACGAGTTCGGGGCGCTGCTGTACGACCCGGCCGGCCGCTTCACCGTGCCCGGCCCCTACACCGTGCGCGGCGCGGCCCCGCTCGGCGACCGGGAGCGCGACCCCGGCTGGCTGGCGCTCTTCCTGACCGAGGCCGCCGAGCGCGGTCCGGCGCCGTTCTTCCCCGAAGCCGCCGAGGAGTTCGCCCGGCTCACCGGCGTCTCCAGTACCCTCGCGCGGCTGCTGCTGGCCGGCCTGCCCAACATCGACAGCTACGAGCACCACTTCCTGCCGGCCGAGCTGCGCACCGCCCTCGGCGTCAAGGCGGCCGACGCCAAGCACGCCCGGTCCGAACTCAAGAGCCTCCAGATCGAGGTGCGGCGCGAGGTCGTCGCCGCGCTGCTCCCCGCCGACCCGGCACGGCTGTGGACCGAAGGCCCGGACGTGGCCGCCGCCGCGCAGGTGTGGAACGCCCGCGTGGGCCGCCGTACGCCCGTACCCGAGTGGCTGCTCGCCGAGGCCACCCGCGCCGCGAAGACCGGCTGGTCCACGCACCGGGCCCTGGCCGCGGTCCTCGACCCGGCCCAGTCGCCCGCGCTGAGCGCCGACGTCGCCTGGGAGGTCAAGGGGGACCACGTCGAGCCCGCTGAGCCGGCCACCGAGCCGTTCACCTCGACCGTCCTGACCGGCGCCCTCACCCTGACGGCCTGGATGGCGCACCGGCTGCCCGCCGGGGACCCGCTGCGCGCCGCGCTGCCGCCGGCTCTGACGGCCGTGCGGCAGCGGCTGGCCGCGCCCGAACTGATGCTCAGCATCGGCCACTTCACCCATTTGCCCGATTTCCGCAAGGCGGCGGGCACGCCGACCGAGACGGGCGAGGGGTACGAACGGTACGGCGCGGTGGTCATGGCCACCTACGACGACCGGCCCAGGCCCGCCCTGCGGACGGCCCTGCTCGACTCGACCGGCTCCGACCCGTACCTGCCGGCGCTGCGCGGTGACGACCAGCAGCCCTCGTCGGTGGAGACGGCGCTGCGGGCCGTGCACGACCCGCGGTTCGCGGCGCTGCTGGCGGATCCGGGAGCGCCGGCGGCGGGCACCGTCGACAAGGACGGCACGTGGTGGCCGCAGGACCCGAGCCGCTCGGTGCCCGAGCTGGTGGCGGAGGTGTCCGAGGCCTGCGGGTTGGGCGCGGACGCGGCCGCCGTGTACCTCGCGCTGCTCGCGATGCCCGACCCCACCGACCGCAACGTGGCCCGCTGGACGGGCTGGAAGCCGGCCCGGCTGAAGGCCGCCCGCGCCGAACTGGCCGCCACCGAGCTGGTGGTCACCGCCTCGCGCACCCGGGCCGGGCGCTCCCTGTTCCTGCCGGGCGGCTGGGCCGAGATGTCCTCGCCCGTGCTGCCGGTGGAGCTGTGGAAGCTGCCGATGTACGGGCTGGCCCCGGGCGGCCGGCCGGTGCTGGGGGTGCTCGTGCCGGACGCGCCGGCCGCGGACCTCTACCGGCGGGCCTGGCAGCGGGTCCGCCAGGGCGACGTACCGCGCTTCGAAGCCCTGAAGGTCAAGCGGACGCGCCCCCGCCGCCGCTGACGCCCGGACCCCGCGGCGCGCCCCCTGCCTGTGGGGGGTGCCGCGGGGGTTCCGCACCCCGTCCGCCCGCACGCCCGTACCCCTGTACGCCGCATCCCGCGAAGGAAACACCACGTCATGACCGTGACCGACACACCCGCCACCGAGCCCGCCCGGACCGCCGCGGCCCGGCAGTCGTCGCCCGCCGAGGAGCGGTACGCCGACGAACTCGCCTTCCTCGCCGCCCAGGACACCGGCCCCCGCCCGCCCGGCTGGGCGCTCACCCCGCGCGCCGTCGTCACCTTCGTGTGCGGCAGCGAGGGCGCGGAACTGACCCTCCCGGGCCGGCGCCGCGCCGGTCTCCCGGCCAAGCTGGCGATCGCCCCCAAGTTCGTCGGCGAACGCGCGCTGGTCGAACGCTGCGTCGTCACCCTCGCCGGGGAGCGCGGACTGCTGCTCACCGGCGAACCCGGCACCGCCAAGTCGATGCTGTCCGAGCTGCTGGCCGCGGCCGTCTGCGGAACCAGCGCGCTCACCGTGCAGGGCACGGCCGGTACGACGGAGGACGCCTTCCGGTACGGCTGGAACTACGCCCTGCTGCTCGCCCAGGGCCCGACCTCGCAGGCCCTCGTCGACTCCCCGGTGCTCTCCGCCATGCGGACCGGGCGGGTGGTCCGGGTGGAGGAGATCACCCGGTGCCTCCCCGAGGTGCAGGACGCGCTGGTGTCGATCCTGTCCGACCGGCGGGTGAGCGTGCCGGAACTGACCGCCACGGAGGACGCGGTGGTCGCCGCGGCCCCCGGGTTCACGGTCATCGCCACCGCCAACCTGCGCGACCGCGGGGTCTCCGAGATGTCCGCCGCCCTCAAGCGGCGCTTCAACTTCGAGACGGTCGCGCCGATCGCGGACGCGGACGCGGAGGCCACGCTGATCCGCCGGCAGGCGGTGGCGGCGGTGCAGCGCGCGGGCGCGGCGTTCGGGGTGGACGACGCGGTGCTCGACGCGCTGGTCACGGTCTTCCGGGACCTGCGGTCGGGGCGTTCGGCGGAGGGCTGGGACGTGGAGCGGCCGGGCACGGTCATGTCCACCGCCGAGGCGGTCCAGGTGGCGGCCTCGCTGGGCGTGGCCGCGGCGTACCTGCCGGGCGGTGACGTACTGGACCTGCTGCCGGGTCACCTGCTGGGCGTGGTCCGCAAGGACGACCCGGCCGACCACGGCCGTCTGCTGGGCTACTGGGACGGGCCGGTCCGCCGCCGCGCCGAGGACGGCTCGGCGATGTGGCGCCGCCTGTGGGACCTGCGCGGGAACCTCCGATGAAGGCTCCTGACGACCACGCCGAGGGCAGCGCGTCGGCCGGGGCACCGGATGCCGTGGCTGCGGCCGTGCCCGCCCGGCCGACGGCGCAGGCCGAGCCGCGGAGCGCCGTGGACGCGCTCGCCGCTTCGCGGGCGCCCTACCTACTGGGCGTACGGCACCACAGCCCCGCGCTCGCGGCGGTGGTGCCGGCGCTGCTCGACGCCGCGGAGGCGGAGGTGGTGTGCGTGGAGCTGCCGGCCGACTTCCAGCCGTGGCTGGAGCACTTGGCCGACCCCGAGACCCTCGCGCCGGTCGCCCTGGCGGGCACGGGCAGGGAGGGCGGTCTCGCGTTCTACCCGTTCGCGGACTTCTCCCCGGAGCTGGCCGCGATCCGCTGGGCGCGGACGCGCGGGGTGGAGGTCCGTTGCTGCGACCTCCCGCTGGCCGACCCCGGCTGGGCCGCGGCCCGCTCCGGGGACCCGTCCCCGGTCAGCGGCAGCGCGTACGCGGACGCGCTGACCGCGTCCGGCACCGGGCGCGACGGCGACGACCTGTGGGACCGGGCCGTGGAGGTCCTGGCCCCCGGCTGCACTCCGGAAGCCGTCCGGCGGGCCGCGCTGGGCGTGGGCTGGGCCCTGCGCCAGGACGGCCCGGTCCCCGCGACCGACCTGGCCCGTGAGGCGCACATGCGCGCGGTCCTCCACGCCGCCGCCTCGGGCGGCCGCAGGGTCGCCGCCCTCATCGGCGCCTTCCACGCCCCGGCCCTGCTCGGCGAGTCAGAGTCCGCCGCCCCGCAGACGTCGGCCGCGGCGGACGCGCAGGACCCGGCGGCCCACCGCCCCGCGGGTGCCGTCGTACGCGCCGCGGCCGCGCCCGGGACCGCCGCCGCGGACCCGACGGCCGCTGCGGCCCCCGGCGTCCGCGCCGGGGCCGCGGCCCGGGCCGCAGTGCCCGCGGCCCGTGCGGGATCCGGGGCCGTCCCGGCGGCATCCGGCGCCGCCGTCCCGGCCGCGCGGGCGCTCGCCTCCGCCGCCGCGGCCAAGGCCACGGGTGGGGGCGGCGGGGCCGTCACCTCCCTCGTGCCCTACTCCTTCGACCTGCTGGACTCCCGCTCCGGTTACCCGGCCGGAATCCGGGACCCCCTGTGGCAGCAGGCCGTCTTCCGGGCCGGCGGGGACGCCACGCGCGTGCGGGACGCCGCCTCCGTCGCCCTCACCGGCATCTGCCGCGAACTGCGCCGGGCCGGCCACACCGCCGGTACCGGCGAGGCGGCCGAGACGCTGCGGCTGGCCTGCGACCTGGCCGTGCTGCGCGGGCTGCCCGCGCCCGGCCGGGGCGAGCTCCTCGAAGCCGTCACCACCGTGCTCGGCCAGGGCGAACCCCTGGGTCGGGGCCGGGCGTTGGCCCGGGCGCTGGAGGCCGTGCTCGTCGGCACCGGCCGCGGCCGGATCACCCCGCACGCCCCGCGCTCCGGACTCGGCCCCTCCGTCGAGGCCGAGCTGGCGGAGCTGCGGCTGCCCGGCCCCGAGGACCCCGCCTCCCGCGAGGTCCGCCTCGACCCGCTGCGCTCCCCGCTCGACGGCCGCCGCGAGGTCCTCCTCCAGCGGCTGGCCGTCTGCGGGGCGGCGTACGGGGAGCCCCTCGACGTGGCCGCCACCGGCGACGGCACCGCCCTCGGCACCAAGTGGCGGCTGACCTGGACACCTTCCGTCCCGGCCCGCCTCGACCTGGCCGGGGTCCGCGGGGTGACCGCCGCGCAGGCGGCCGCCGGGACCCTGCGCGAGACCGCCCGGCGGGCAGCCGCCGAAGGCGGTCCGACCCCGGCCCAGATCCTCACCGGTCTGGCCGCGGCCGCGCGGTGCGATCTGCCCGAGCTGGTGGACGTACGGCTGGAGGAGGCCGCCGAGGTCCTGCCGCAGACCGCCACCCTGCCCGAACTCCTGGCGTCACTGGACCTGTTGGAGGGCCTCGCCCGGGGGCATTTCCCCAGTGCCTCCGAGGACTCGCGAGCCGCCGCCACCGCGCTGACCGCCCGGCTGGTCGAAGCCGCCGTACGGTCCCTGCCCGGGCTCGGCGGCAGCGAGGACCCCGCCGACGCGCGCGCCCTCGTGGCCCTCGCCGACCGGGCCGCCGGCCTCCACCTGGGCCTGCGGATGGACTCCGCCCTCGCGGAACTGGCCGCCGCCGCCTCCCCGTTGATGCAGGGCGCCGCACTGGCCGTACGGGTCCTGCTCGATCTCGATCCGGCCGCAGGCCTGGGCGACCGGGCCGCCGGGTGGATCGACGGCGCGACGACCCCCGACGGCCGGCGCTCCCTCGCCCGCCGCCTCGGCGGGGTCCTGGCCGCCGCCGGACCGCTCCTCCAGTCCTCCGCCGCCGCCCTCGGCCCGGTCCTGGACCGCGTCGACGGCCTCGCCGACCAGGAGTTCCTGGACCGGCTCCCGGCCCTGCGCGCGGGGTTCGACGTACTGGCCCCGGCCGCCCGCGACCGGCTGCTGGACAGCGTCACCGAGCGGCTCGGCGACCGCTTGGACCTGTCCCTCGACGCGCCGCCCGCGCTGCTCGCCCTGTGGGCCGCGGCGGACGCGGCGGGCGCCGCCGCGCTCAGGGCCCTGGAAGCGCTGCCGGCGGGCGGCGCCACGGCTCCCGGGCCGGGGGCCGGCCCCGAGCCGGGGACACCCGTACCGCCCGTACCCGCGCCCGTACCCGCGCCCCTGCGACGGGAGCAACACCGGCTGGCCCCCGCCGACCGCTGGCGCCTGCTGCTCGGCCGCGAGCGCGACCGGCTCCCCGCCGGCGCCCGGCGCTACGCCCACGCCCTCGACGAGCTGTACGGCCACGGCCGCGGCGAAGGCTCCGCCGACCTCGAAGGCGGCCGGGGCAGCGGCGGCGGGCAGGAGGCCTCCTTCCCCACGGCCCGCGAATGGTCGCAGGAGCTCGAAGCGCTCTTCGGCGCCGACCTGCGCGAGGAGGTACTCGCCGACGCGGCGGACACGGGCCGGGCCGACGTGCTGGCCCAGCTCGACCCGGCCGCCGTACGCCCCTCCGTGGAACTGCTGAGCTCCGTGCTGTCGCTGGCCGGCGGTATGCCGGAGGCCCGGCTCGACCGGCTGCGGCCCCTGGTCAAGCGGCTTGTCGACGAGCTCGCCAAGGAGCTCGCCACCCGGCTGCGCCCGGCGCTCTCCGGCCTCGCCACCCCGCGCCCCACCCGCCGCCCCGGCGGCAGGCTCGACCTGGCCCGGACCCTGCGCGCCAACCTCGCGCACACCCGCCGCCTCGGCGACGGCCGGGTGGTGGTCGTACCGGAACGGCCGGTGTTCAGCACCCGCGTCAGCCGTGAAGCGGACTGGCGGCTGATCCTGGTCGTCGACGTCTCCGGCTCCATGGAGGCCTCGGTCATCTGGTCGGCGCTCACCGCCGCCGTCTTGGGCGGTGTGCCGACCCTGTCCACCCACTTCCTGGCCTTCTCCACGCAGGTCGTCGACCTCACCGACCGGGTGGAGGACCCGCTGTCGCTGCTGCTGGAGGTCCGCGTCGGAGGCGGTACGCACATCGCCGCGGGCCTGGCCCACGCCCGGTCCCTGATCACAGTGCCCAGTCGCACGCTCGTCGTCGTGGTCAGCGACTTCGAGGAGGGCGCGCCGATCGGCGGACTCCTCGGGGAGGTCCGCGCGCTGGCCGCGTCCGGCGCCCATCTGCTGGGCTGCGCCGCGCTCGACGACGCGGGCGCGCCGCGCTACTCCGTCCCGGTCGCCCGGCAGCTCGTCGCGGCCGGCATGCCGGTGGCCGCCCTCAGTCCGCTCGCCCTCGCCCGCTGGGTGGGCGACCGCCTCTGTGGAGAACCCCGATGAGCAGTGAACCGAGTACCGAGTCGAACCTGCCGCCGGTGGCCCCCGAGGTCCTCGCCGAGGCCGTCGAGAACCTCACGGCCCGGCTGCGCAAGAAGCTGGACGCGGCCATCGAGGGCTGCGCGGCGGGTGCGCGCCCGGGGGAGGACGGGGGTGTGACGGTCCGCTTCGGCGAGGACGCGCTCGTCACGCTGCGGCCGGGCCCGGGCGGGGCGGTGGCCACAGCCGAACAGGCCACCTGCACCTGCCTGTTGGCCCCGCGCTGCCTGCACAGGGCGGCAGTCCTGGGCGCGGCCCCCCTGGCCGACCGGGCGGACCTGTCCGCGCCGGACGGGGCGGACGTGCCCGCACCGGATCGGGCGGACCTGCCCGCACCGGACCGGGCCGCCGATCCGGCCGCCGCCGGGCCGGGTGCCGGCGGGCCGGGTGCCGACGATTCGGGCGCTGGCGTTTCGGCCGCCGCCGGGTCGGGGACGGCGGCGGCAGCCGGGTCGGGGACGGCGGTCGGGTTCGGGTCGGGGACGGCGGTCGGGGCCGTACCCGGGCCGGTGTCCGGGGCCGTAGCCGGGACCGCTCCCGGGTCAGGCTCCGGGACGAGGGCCGCGGCCGGTCCCGCGTCGGGAACCGTGCCGGGCCCCCGGTCCGGGTCCGGGGCGTCCGGCTCCGCGTCCGGCACCGTGTCCGCGTCCGGACCGGTCTCCGTGCTCGGTGCCGGTTCCGTGCCCGGGCCTGCTGCCGAGGTTCTCACCGCTGCGCAGCTGCGGGCCGCCGCCGCGCTCTGGCGGGCCGCCGCCGAGGCCCTCGCCGCCGGGGTCACGGCCGGCGGGGCGGTGGTCCAGGCCGAGTTGCTGCGGGCCGCCCACACCGCCCGCCTGGCCGGGCTGCCCCGCGCCGAGGCCGCCACCCTGCGCGTCGTACGCGGCCTGCGCGCCGCCCGGGAGCGCAGCGGCGGCCACCGGCTCGCCGACCTCACCGCGGCCTTCCGCGAACTGCTCCACACCGCCGGCCTGCTGGCCTCCGGCACGGCCGCCGGTCCGGCCCTCACCGGCACCGTCCGCCGCGCCTACCAGCCCGGCGGCAGCCTGCGGGTGTACGGCCTGTGCCGGGAGCCGGTCCTGTCCGCCACCGGGTACGGGGGAGTCGTCACCCACCTGCTCGCGGCGGACGGAGCCCGCTACTCCGTCTCCGACGTCCGCCCGGGCGGCCTGGCCCGCGCCCGCGGCGCCGGTTCCGCCTCCGTGGCGCTCGGCGGAGCCGCCCTGGACCACGCGGGCCTCGCGCGCGGGGACTCCGTATCGCCGGGGCCACGGTCTCCGCCGACGGCCGCCTCGGCGCCGGACGCGGGGTCCAGGCGACCCCGCTGCGCGGAGTCCCGTGGACCGAAGAGCCGGCCGCCTCGCTCTTCGCCCGGCCGGCGGCCGAATCCGTGGCCGCCCGGCTCGCCGACCGGGACGCCGATCCCGAGGGGGCCGACCCCGCCCTGATGGGCTGCGAGGTCACCGTCGTCGGCGCGGCCGGGGAGGACCTCCTGGTCCGGGAGGTACGGGCGGACGCGCCCCTGCTGCGGCTGCGCGCCGCCCACCCCCACCCCGAGCTGCCGCACACGGCCAACCTGCGCCGCATCGCCGCCCACCCCGGGCTGCTGCTCCGCGTCCTGGGCCGCCCCGACCTGGACCGCGCCGCCACCCTGCGCCCGCTGGCGGTCGGCCCGGTCCCCGGCGCGCAGCACACGCTGCGCCTGCCCGAGGAGTGGCTGGGCCGCGCCGACCTGGGGTACGACGTGCTCCAGGGCGGCCACTTCCCGCCCGGTACGGCCGCCGCGCCCGCCGCGGCCGAAGGCCCGGACGTCCTGGCCGACTCCCCGCTGTGGCGGGTACGCCGACTGCTCGAAAGCGGGGTCGCGGGCGGCCGCCGCGCCGTCGCGGAGGCGGCCCGCACCGCCGAACCCCGCACCGCGTTCGGCCCGTTGCGCCGGGCCGGCTTCGGCACGGCGGCGGAACTCGCCACGGCCCTCGCCGCGGAGGCGGACCGCCGGCCCCGCGATGTCTTCGGCCGCCTGACGGACCCCTCACCCGATGGCTACGCCCGGGCCTGGCTGGCCGCCTCTACGCATCTGGCCGCGGCGGAACGCTCCCTGGTGGCGGCGTCCTGGGCCTGGGGAGAGGCCCGGGTCTCGGGAGAGGACCGGACCCGATGACCCGCTCACCCCGGCGCGCCGTCCGTGTTCCCGGCCGGCCGCGGCGCCGCGGCGTACTCGTCGGTGAGCATGTCGCAGGTGCACCAGTCGCCGTCGCACGGGGCGCCGGCCTCGGCTCCGTACGGACCGAGGCCGGCCATGAGGCCGAGCACCTCGGCACGTTCCGAGGCGGTCAGTACGGGGTGTGCGGCACGGTCCGACAGGCGCCAGGTGTCCGGGACGTCATCGATGTCACCGAGGGCCCGGGCGTCGACGAACAGGGTGTAGAGGGGGTGTTCGGGAAAGTGGTTGAGGCGTAGGACCCACCAGCGTCCGTCGGCCCGGGCCGCCCAGCAGAACACGCTCGTACCCGTGTCGTGCCAGGTGGCCCTCGCGGGCAGGGCGGGGAGGGGGCGGGGCCCGGGCGTCACGGGGTGACCTCCTGCGGGAGCTTGAGGCCGCGCAGCCATGCGGCGAGCGCGGTGAAGTCCGCCGCGGTGAGGCCGAAGCGGGGGTCCACGCGGTGGAGGAGGGCCCGGCCGGGGTGGTGTGTGCGGACCCAGGCGCGGTCGGTCGGCCCGATCTCGTCGTCCACCCAGGCGAAGGGCCGCCCGGCGGCGTACGCGACGAGGGTACGGGTCTTCCAGTGGGTCCCCGACAGGGCGTCCTCCTCGGAGAGGTCCGGCCAGGTCACCACCGGCAGCTCCGGCAGCCCGATGCGTGGTGCGACCCACGCGTTCGCGTCGGCCACCCAGGTCGTGGCCCAGACCAGTTCGCACGGCAGCGCCAGGAGCCGGGGTCCGAGGGCGGGATCGAGCCGCGCGAGGAGCGGATTCGCGTCGGGGCGGGTCCCGTACGTCGGGTAGCCGTCGAGGAGTTCCTCGGAGGTGGCCCCGAAGGGGAGGAGCGGTCCGTCGACGTCGAGGAAGAGGAGGGGGAGGGGGCGGGGGCGGGGAAGGGGCTGGGGGCGCCGCGCCGGACTGGTCATGGCGGCACCGTAACCCCCGCGTGGAACCGCGGGCCCTGCGATCCCCTCTTCCACGGCAAGAGGGGGATGAGCATGAGCATGATCATGACGAGGACGTCCGTGTCCGTCGCGGCCGGGCGAGCGGTGGGGGTGGGGCTGCTGTGCGCCGTGCTGGCGGCCTGCGGTACGCGGCATGCCGGCGCGGAAGCCGCCGCGCCGGCGCCCGCACAGGCTGCCCCTGCGAAGGAGACCTGCGGCCTCGACCGCACGACGGGCGGCGCCGGTACCGGCCTCCCCGATCCGCCCACGGAGGAGGAGACGGGCGCCTACGCCGGCCCGCCGACCGACCAGGAGACCGGGAGCGGCTACGCCGGCCCGCCGACCGACGAGGAGACCGGGAGCGGGTACGCCGGCCCGCCGACCGACGAGGAGACCGGGGGGTACGCGGGGCCTCCCACCGATCAGGAGACCGGCGGGGACCCAGGCCCGCCCACCGACGGGGACATCACCAACGGCGCCGGACCTTGCGGCGGGGCCGGGTGGTTCGACATGACCCGGGACTTCAACGCCTACTACGCCCAGCGGCGCACCCGGGCCGACCAGTTCCTGCCCGAGCGGGCCGTCCAGGAGGCCCGGGTGCGCAAGGGCCGGGACGCCGGGGAGGCGGTCGTCACCTTCTCCACCCGGGCCGTCGGCAAGGGCCTGGCGGAGGACGGCCGCCGGGTCGCGGACGTGTTCGTGTCGTGGCGGCGCCAGGTGTACCAGGACCACGGCACCGTCACCGTCCGCACCGGCGCGGGGGAGGCCATCGCCACCTCGGCCTGGTGAGGCGCGGGCGCAGCCCTCACGGCCACTGCGCGTCCCAGAACGCACAGTGGTGTTCCGCCACCCCGTCCACCGCGTGGACCCCGCCCGGGCCCGGAGCCAGCGACAGCACCGATCCGGCCGTGCCGAACCGCGGCCACGCCGGAAGCCTCCCCGTGCGGGCGAACGCCGTCCAGTCGGCCGTCATCCGCTGCGACAGCGCCCGCTGCGGAGCCGTCAGAGCGGCGTCCATCGTGAACAGGTACGGCAGTTCGAGGCCGTGCGAGGCGCCGTACGGGAAGCCCGGCACCTCGGGAAGGCCCGTGAAGTTCGGCGCGTCCCGGTCGCTGAACCGGTACGCGTACACCGGCGTATACCGGGCCATCGCCCGGCCGTCCCGCAGCGCCGGGCAGATGAACGAGGCGTCGGAGAGCGCGGCGGCGAAGGCCAGCGCCGGGGTCGGGTACGCCGCCACCGGGTACCGCGCCTCGACGGCCGGGACGGCCCCGGCGCCGAACGCCTGCTCCACCCGGGCCCGGTAGGCGCCCGCGTCGGGGATCGGGAACGCCGTCAGGCTCTGCGCCAGGAAGATCCGCATCTCGTCCCGGTTGGCGCCCTCGACCACCGGCACCCGGTGGAAGCGGCCGCCCTCCAAGGCCCGCCGGGGCTCCTCGGGCAGTACGCGGTTGCCGTCGCCGTAGGAGACGAGCGAGAACCCCGTCATCAGTTCCGGCGTCGCGAGCGTCGCCGCGTCCTTCCCGCGCAGGCAGTCCAGTACCGCGTCCGGCTCCGGCCGGTCGCAGCCCAGGCCGGCCGCCGCCGAGACCCCGGCCGCGACGGTGCGCCGCTCGGGCACGAAGGGCTCGTACCGGCCCAGCGTGGGCAGGACCGAGCGGGGCGGCATCGTGGTCGAGCAGGAGCCGCTCTGCAGGACCGCCCGCTGGAACAGGCCGGCCGAGGCGGGCGAGGTCAGGTGCGCGCAGATGCTGAGGCCGCCCGCCGATTCGCCGAACAGGGTCACGTCGGAGGGATCGCCGCCGAAGCGGGCGGCGTTGGACCGCACCCAGCGCAGGGCCGCCTGCTGGTCGGCGATCGCGAAGTCGGGGGCCCCGCCGAGCGAGGGGTGCCCGAAGAGGCCGAAGACGCCCAGCCGGTAGTTGACGGTGACGACCACGGCGCCGCCCCGCGCGGCCAGCCGGTCCGGGCGGTAGAGGTCACCGGCGCCGTTGACGAAGCCGCCCCCGTGGAACCAGACCATGACGGGGCGTTTGCGCGTGGCGGGGGCCGGCGGGGGCGTGGTGACGTTCAGGTACAGGCAGTCCTCGGAGCCGCTCGGCCCGCCCGGCCCCACCGCGGGCAGCTGGACGCAGCGCGCGCCCGGCGCCCCGGCGTCGCGTACGCCCGTCCAGCGCGCGGCGGGCTGCGGAAGCCGCCAGCGCAGCGGGCCGGTCGGCGGCGCCGCGTACGGGATCCCCTCGAAGGTGCGGTGATCGCCGTGCGACGTGCCCCGTACCGGTCCCCGGTCGGTGTCCACCACGGGCCGCGCATCGGGAGCCGCGCCCGTCGCAGAGGCGGGTCCGGCCCCGGCGGCGAGCAGCAGGAGCACGCACCACAGGGCGCTCCCGTGTCGTGCGAAGCGTTCAGGGGACACCGGCGACCGCCTTTCGTCGTCTGTTCCCCCTCCGTCGCCGCCCCCTCCCCGCCCGCTGCTCGGCGTACCCGCGATGTCGCTAGCGGCGCTGTACCAGGCCCCGTACGTACGCGGCCTGGCCGGCGTGCTGGAGGTCGTCGGAGAGGATGCTGATCAGCCGTACCCCCAAGGTGACCGGCGGATCCCAGCCCGTGTCCACCACGCGGTCCAGATCGGTGGCGGAGAGCCCCCGGACGAACTCGGTGGTCCGCTCGTGGACGGCGTCGAAGTACCCCAGCAGCAGCTCGTCGGACTCGACCAGGACCGTGCCCACCTGTTTGGCCGTGTGCCCGTAGCCGGTGGCCTCGGCGGGCAGCGGCAGGGCGAAGCGGGCGAACCATTCCTGCTCCGTCCAGACCTGCTCCAGGCCCGAGGCGTCCGCCATGTGGTCGTCCTGCACCCGGGTCAGGTGCCACACCAGCCAGGCGATCGAGTTCGCCTCCGGGTCGATCCGCGCGTTCAACTCCTCGGCCGAGAGCCCCCCGACCACCTCGTGCACCACCTCGTGGATGCGCCCGTACGCATCGGCCAGTGCCTCCGTAGCCTTCATGTGCCGCCTCCTGACGTGGTGTCGTACCGCCCGGCGTACGACATCGGCCGGTGCCCGGGGCGACCGGCCGATGGGTGGACCGGCGCGGAGCTACATGGGATCCATACCCCGGTCGTCGATCTTGTCTTCCTTCTCACTCTGCTCCTGGAGCCGGCGGGCCTTCTCGTGGAGGCGGCGGCGCTCCTCCGGGTCGGTGGAGCGTTCGGCCGCCGTGTTCAGTTCCTGCGCCTTGTCGCGCAACTGCCGGACCCGGCCGCGGGATTCACCTGCGCTCATGATCACTCCTCGGGTGTGGGGGTAAGGAGACCCGATTCAGCGAAACAGCAGGGCCGCGGGTGCGCATCTCGAACTGCCCCGCGCGGTGACCGGCCGGCGCGGCGGCTCCCCCGTTTGCCCGCCCCGAATGGCGCAGCGGCGCCGGGTGCCGGTCAATGGTGACCGAGCGTGCGCATCCCATGACGCACGTTGACCGGCGTGCGATGTGTAGACCCGCGCGTCGGCGAACGGAGCTTTCCATGAACGACCCCATCACGCTCGCGGCGACGCAGGACGACGGCCACCGCGAGCTCCCCGACCCCGACCCCACCGGTACGACGACCCCGGCGACCCTGACGAGCACCGAGCCGATACGCACCCTGCTGGAGACGGCGGGCACCTGCCGGCCCCTGGAAGAAGTGGCCGAACTGGTGACCCTCCTGGAGGAGACCGGCCAGAGCCCCGGCCACGGCCACCAGACGCTGCGGGCGGCCGCCGTCGGGCGCCCGGTCCAGGACGTGGCCCTGCTGGTCGGCATCCTCGGGACGGACGAGGAGCGCACAGCACCCTCGGATCCCGAGCCTGCCCCCGGCAGCCCCGATCCCGAGCCCCCCGGCCGGGTCTTCCGGTCCCCGCGGCCCGTCCCGACCGGCGAGCCCGGGCTCCCGGCCACGGCCGTCCCGGCGGCCCCCGAGATCCCGTCAGGCGCGGCAGTCCCGGCCGTCCCGTCCGTGCACCCGGCAGGGCCGCCACGGACCGACCGGGCCGCCCGGCCCGGCGCGGAGCGCGACGGAGCACCGGCCTGGCACGCCCGACGGCCCTCGGCACGGCCCGCGCGCAGGCCCGAGCCTCCGGACGAGGAGCCGTTCGACGACCCGTACGAGGACGAGCGGTACCCGTCCCCGGAGGAGTACCGCCGCACGTACGGGCGCGGCCCGAACGGCGGCCGGGGCGCGGCCCCCGCTCCCTCCGGCCCGCTGCGCCACCTGCTGCGCTGGCCCGTGGCCGCGGCGCTGCTGCTCTGCGGTGCCCTGCACCTGCCGAGCGATGTGACGGCCCTGTCGTCGCAGCCCCCGACCGCGATCGCCGCGCTCCTCACCACCGTGCTGTGCCTCGGGCTCGGCACGCTGATCGCGGTGCGCGACACCGCCGGGGCATGGCGGGCCGGTGCCGTCGGCGCCGTCGCCGTCGTCGCCCTGCACGTGGCCGGCGGACTCGCGGAGTTCGACCCGCTGGAGGGTGCGGTGAGCGCCACCCAGGCCTGGGCGGGCGTCACCGCGGTGCTGTGCGCCGCGGCCGCGGCCCTGCTGGCCGGTCTGGCGCTGGTGAACCGGCCGCCGCGGGCCCGGGCGGGCGCCGGCGGCTGACCCCGCGACGGGGGCGGGAGCGGTGGCAGGTGCCACCGCTCCCGCCCCCGTGGCATGCCCGGCGCGCGGACACGCCGAGCCGCCTCTACGCCAGCAGGTTGACCGCGTGCGCGAACACCCGGGGCAGCCGGGCGGCGCAGGGGACGATCCGCCCCGCGAGCCGGGGCTGTTGGCGGGCCCACAGCAAGGACGCGGTCAGCGCGCGGTAGCTACGCGACAGTTCCCGCCAGGCCCGCTCGTACGCCTGCGGCCGGCCCTCCCGTACGCAGCGCACCAGTTCGCCGGCCGCCGTCACGGCCAGGGTCAGGCCCTCGCCGGTCAGCGCGTCCACGTACCCCGCCGCGTCCCCGACGAACAGCACCCGCCCCGCGACCCGCACCCGCGCCCGCTGACGCAGCGGACCGGCGCCGAGCACCGGGGAGCCGGCCGCCCCGGCCAGCCGCTCGCGCAGCAGCGGGAACCGGGCCAGCTGTACGTCGAACGGGGCGCGCTCGGCGGTGAGCACGGCCACGCCCACCCGGCCGGGCCCCAGCGGGGTCACGTACGCCTCGCAGTGCGCCGCCCAGTGCACCTCGACCAGATCGCTCCAGGGCTCCACGGCGTAGTGGCGGCGCAGCCCGTAGCGCGGCTGGCGGCCGGGGGCGGGCGGCGCCGCCAGGCCCAGGCCCCGCCGGACCGGGGAGTGCAGCCCGTCCGCCGCCACGAGGTGGCGCGCCGTCAGACCGGCCGCGCCGACCCGGTCGGCGTCCTGGCGGACCTCGCCGACGCGCCGCGCGAGCACCCGTACGCCCAGCTGCTCGGCCCGCTGGGCCAGCGCCGCTTGGAGGACCGGACGGCGGGCTCCGAGACCCGGCCCCGCGCGGAACCGCCCTTCCGCGTGAAGACCGCTCGCCCCGTCCAGGTAGCGGATCCCGTGGAAGGGGTGGCCCGGCACGGACACGCCGAGTTCCCGAAGGCCCCGTACGGCTCCCGGCATCAGGCCCTCGCCGCAGGCCTTGTCGATCGGCGTGGGGCGCGGCTCCAGGACCACGACCTCCATCCCGGCCAGCGCCCCGTGGATCGCGGTGGCCAGCCCGGCCGGGCCACCGCCCGCGACGAGCAGGTCGATCACCGGGCCGGGCCCTCGGCCGGGACGGCGCTGCGGTAGACCGGCGCGGCATGCGCCAGGGCGTCCTCCTCGCAGCGGATGCGGACGCCGAGCAGCAGGAGGTTCAGCAGGGTGAAGGCGGCCGCCGTCACCCAGGCGGTGTGCACCAGCGGCAGCGCCGCGCCCTCGACCACGACCGCGACGTAGTTCGGGTGGCGCAGCAGCCGGTACGGACCGGCCGCCACCAGCGGCAGCCCGGGGACGACCAGCACGCGGGTGTTCCAGCGCCGGCCGAGGGTGGCGATGCACCACCAGCGCAGGCCCTGGGCGGCGATCACGAGGGCGAGGGCGGTCCAGCCCAGTGCGGGCAGGAACGGCCGGTCGGCCAGGAGCGGTTCCGCCACGCAGCCGACGAGCAGCGCGGTGTGCAGGGCGACCATGGCGGGGTAGTGGCCGCGTCCGTATTCGACGGCGCCACGGGACAGGCTCCAGCGCGTGTTGCGGCGGGCCGTGGCGAGTTCGGCGAGCCGCTCAACCGCGACGAGGCCGATGAGGAGCAGGTAGGGGCCCATCGCGTACGGGTCCGTGGAGGGCAGCGGGGTCACGGTCATGGGGTTCACCAGCGCAGGAGGACGAGTTCGGAGGCGAAGCCCGGCCCGAAGGCGATCATCAGGCCGACCGAGCCGGGCGGGGGCGGCCCCGCGGCCTGGATCGAGTTCAGGATGTGCAGGACCGAGGCCGAGGACAGGTTGCCCGCCTGGGCGAGCGAGCGACGGCTCGCCGCGAAGGCGGAGTCGGGCAGCGCCAGCGCGTCCGCGAGCGCGTCGAGCACCTTCGGTCCGCCGGGGTGGACGATCCACGCGTCGACGTCCGGCGGCTTGAGGTCGTGCCGGGCGAGGAAGGACTCGACCTCCTCGGCCACGTGCAGCCGGACCAGGGCGGGCAGTTCCCGGCCCAGCACCATCCGGAAGCCCCAGTGGCCGATGTCCCAGCCGAGGAGCCCCTCGGTGCCGGGGTAGAGGCGGCTGCACGCGGCCACCACCGACGGCCCCGGCCGCGTGCCGTGCAGCGGGTGGCCGCGGCCCACCGCGAGCAGGGCTCCGGCCCCGTCGCCGAAGAGGGCCCCGGCCACCAGGTTCGCCACCGAGGTGTCCGAGGGCTGGAGGGTGAGTGAGCAGAGCTCCGTGGACAGCAGCAGGGCCGCGTGGTCGGGGCGGCCCGTCAGATGGTCGTGGAGGTGGCCCAGTCCGGCGGCGCCCGCCGCGCAGCCCAGGCCGAAGAGCGGCAGTCGCCGTACGTCGGGTCGCAGGCCCGCCCGGTTGGCGATACGGGCTTCCAGCGAGGGCGTCGCGAGCCCGGTCACCGTGGTCGACATGACCAGGTCGACCTCGCGCGCCGTCAGGTGGGCCGCGGCGAGGGCGGCTTCGACGGCTCGGGCGCCGAGCTCCTCGGCGCACTCCACGAAGAGCGCGTTCGTGGCGCCGAAGTCGTTCGACGGACCGTAGCGTTCCAGCGGGAGCGCGAGGTGGCGGGAGTCGACTCCCACGGCCTGGTGCAGTCGGTGGAGGAGGGCGGTGTCGGCCCCCGGGGGAAGGAAGCGGGCGAGCGCCGTCGCGATCTCGGACTGTCGATAGCGGTGGGGCGGGAAGACACTGCTCACGGCCAGGACACGCGTCATTGCCTCAACATAGGTAACAACTGACACTTCGTGATGAATCCCGCACACCGGGCGCGGCGCGGCTTAGCGTGGGCGTGTGCCCCGCGCCAGAGCCGAAGCCACGGACAGAATCCCGCCCATGCCCGCCGCGACGGCCGCCGTCGGCCCGGCACCGGGTCCGGTGCCCGGTCCGCTGCCGGGCCTGCTCAGGTCCTGTCATCCGGTGCCCGCGGCCGCCGTGACGCTGCTGGCCGCCGCCCTGGCCGCGGCCGCGGGGCGCGGCCTGCCCGGCGCGGCGCTCGTCGCGGCCGCCGTGGGCACGGGCCAGCTGTCGGTGGGCTGGTGCAACGACCGGGTGGACCTCGCCCGGGACCTGGCGACCGGCCGCCGTGACAAACCC
Organism: Streptomyces vinaceus; assembly: GCF_008704935.1. NCBI lineage: Bacteria > Bacillati > Actinomycetota > Actinomycetes > Kitasatosporales > Streptomycetaceae > Streptomyces > Streptomyces vinaceus. The sequence continues at coordinate 742,595 of NZ_CP023692.1, read as the reverse complement.
CTGGTCTCCGGCGCCGTACGGCCCGCCGTGGTGACGGCCGCGGCGCTGACGGCCCTGGCGCTCTGCGTACCGCTGTCCCTGGCCGGTGGCCTGCTCGCGGGCTCCGCGCACCTGTGCGGGGTGGCCGCCGCCTGGGCGTACAACCTGCGGCTGAAGAGCACCGCCGTCTCCTGGCTGCCGTACGCCCTCGCCTTCGGGCTGCTCCCCGCCTTCGTCACCCTCGGCCTGCCCGGTGCGCCGTGGCCGCCGTGGTGGCTGACGGCCGCGGCGGCCCTGCTGGGCGCGGGCGCGCACTTCGCCAACGTGCTTCCCGACATCGACGAGGACCTGGCCACGGGGGTTTCGGGCCTGCCGCACCGGATCGGCGCGCGCGGTGCGGCGGCGGTGGGCGGGCTCCTGGTGCTCGGCTCGGCGGTGGCCTTGGTCGCGGGAGCGCCGGGGCGGGTGCCGCCGTACGGCTGGGGGCTGCTCGCGGCGACGGCCGTGGCGGTACTCCTCGGGGCCGCGCGGCCGACCGGCCGGAGCCGGATCCCCTTCCTGGCGACGATGGCGGTCGCCGGCGCCGATGTCGTGCTGCTGGTGGTGCGCGGGGCCGGGCTCGCGGGGCGGGCCTGAGGCGGCCGTCGGCTCAGGCCGCCGCCTTCGCCGGAGGGCGGCGGGTCCGGGTCCACTCCAGCAGCTGTTCCCGCGGCCAGGTGTTCACGACCCGCTCGGCCGGCACCCCGCACTCCACGGCCCGTTCGCATCCGGTCGGCTGCCAGTCCAGCTGGCCCGGGGCGTGCGCGTCCGTGTCGATCGCGAAGAGCGCCCCGCACTCCACGGCCAGCCGCAGCAGCCGGCGCGGGGGGTCCAGCCGCTCGGGCCGGCTGTTGATCTCCACGGCGGTCCCGGACTCCGCGCAGGCCGCGAAGACCGCCTCCGCGTCGAACCGCGACTCGGGCCGCCCCCGGCCCGTCACCAGCCGTCCCGTGCAGTGGCCCAGGATGTCCATCAGGGGATTGCGGACGGCGGCCAGCAGCCGGCGCGTCATCGCGGGCGACTCCATCCGCAGCTTCGAATGGACGGATCCGACGACGAGGTCCAGCCGGTCCAGCAGCTCCGGCTCCTGGTCGAGGGAGCCGTCGAGCAGGATGTCGCACTCGATGCCGGTCAGCAGCCGGAAGGGGGCCCACCCCTCGTTCAGCTCCGCCACCACGTCGAGCTGCTCGCGCAGCCGCTCCGGCGAGAGCCCCCGGGCGACGGTGAGGCTCGGGGAGTGATCGGTGAGCACGGCCCACTCGTGGCCCAGCTCGGCCGCCGCCCGGCCCATGGCCTCGATCGGGCTGCCGCCGTCGGACCACTCGGAGTGCAGATGGCAGTCCCCGCGCAGGGCCGCGCGCAGCGCGCGGGCGGCGGGGCTCGCCGGCGGGCCCTCGGGGTGCGCCGCGATCTCGTCCTCCAGTTTCTGCAGGTACGCGGGGATCGCTCCGCCGACCGCCTCCCGCACCACCTGGGCGGTCTTCGGACCGATGCCCTTGACGGCTTCGAGGGTCCCGGCCCCGACGCGCTCGCGCACCTCCGGCTCGCCCATGCGCACCAGCGCGGCGGCCGCCTTCCGGAAGGCCTGCACCCGGTAGGTCGGGGCCTGTGCCCGCTCCAGCAGGAAGGCGATCCGTTCCAGCGCCGCGACCGGGTCCATGGAGTACCTCCTGAGTGCCTCCGGAACTCCAGTGTGACCGGCACCCCCAAGGATGTCTTGGGAAGGTCATAAGCTCTGTTTATAGGGCCATAAACGGGGGGCGGGTGCTGGGTTAGGGTGTCCTTAGTTTAGGGTTCCCCTTGATCCAGTGTTTTTCGGTCGAAGGGAACCAGTCATGCCTCGCCCCCTCCGGGTAGCAATCGTCGGTGCCGGCCCCGCCGGAATCTACGCCGCCGACGCACTGCTGAAGTCCGAGGCGGCCGTCGAGCCGGGTGTTTCCATCGACCTGTTCGAGCGGATGCCCGCCCCCTTCGGCCTGATCCGGTACGGGGTCGCCCCCGACCACCCGCGGATCAAGGGCATCATCACCGCCCTCCACCAGGTGCTGGACAAGCCGCAGGTCCGCCTGTTCGGCAACGTGGACTACCCGAACGACATCAGCCTCGACGAACTCCACTCGTTCTACGACGCCGTGATCTTCTCCACCGGTGCCACCGCCGACCGCGCGCTCGCCATACCCGGCGTCGAGCTCGACGGCTCCTACGGCGCCGCCGACTTCGTCTCCTGGTACGACGGCCACCCCGACGTCCCGCGCACCTGGCCGCTGGAGGCCGAGAAGGTCGCCGTGCTCGGCGTCGGCAACGTCGCCCTCGACGTGGCGCGCATCCTCGCGAAGACCGCCGAGGAGCTGCTGCCCACCGAGATCCCCGCGAACGTCCACGAAGGCCTCAAGGCCAACAAGGCGCTCGAAGTCCACGTCTTCGGCCGCCGCGGCCCGGCCCAGGCCAAGTTCAGCCCGATGGAGCTGCGCGAGCTCGACCACTCGCCCACCATCGAGGTCATCGTCAACCCCGAGGACATCGACTACGACGAGGGCTCGATCGCCGAGCGCCGCAAGAACAAGCAGACCGACATGGTCGCCAAGACCCTGGAGAACTGGGCGATCCGCGACATCGGCGAGCGCCCGCACAAGCTCTTCCTGCACTTCTTCGAGTCGCCCGCCGAGATCCTCGGCGAGGACGGCAAGGTCGTCGGCCTGCGCACCGAGCGCACCGAGCTCGACGGCACGGGCAACGTCAAGGGCACCGGCCGCTTCACCGACTGGGACGTCCAGTCCGTCTACCGCGCCGTGGGCTACCTCTCCGACGAACTGCCCAAGCTGCCGTGGGACGTCGACAGCGGCACGGTCCCGGACGAGGGCGGCCGCGTCATCGAAGCCGGCGAGCACCTGAAGTCCACGTACGTCACCGGCTGGATCCGGCGCGGCCCGATCGGCCTCATCGGCCACACCAAGGGCGACGCGAACGAGACGGTCGCGAACCTGCTGGAGGACCACGCGGGCGGCCGTCTGCGGACGCCCGCCGCGCCTGAGCCCGAGGCCGTCGAGGCCTTCCTGGGCGAGCGGGGCGTCCGCTTCACGACGTGGCAGGGCTGGTACGCGCTCGACGCCGCCGAGAAGGCGCTGGGCGAGCCGCAGGGCCGCGAGCGCGTGAAGATCGTCGAGCGCGAGGACATGCTGAAGGCGAGCGGGGCCTGACCGTCACGCTCTCCCGACCGGGTGGGGGGTCACCGGCGGTGGCCCCCCAGCCGCATGTCCGCGGCGTCCTCAGCCCGTGATGGACAGGATCTTCCGGGTCTTCAGATCGGCCTGCACGTGGAGCTGGGTGGTGTCGGAGCCGCTCCACGTCAGCGTGACGGTGGCGTTGGTCTTGCCCATGCCGCTGTCGACGTAGGTGACCTTCCATTCCAGCGGTACGTTCTGCGCGCGCAGGACGCCGTCCGCGTGGTTGGTCTCCTCCCACTTCGCCAGCTCGCGCTGGAGCGGTGCGGAGAGGTAGGCGGCCCGCAGCTGCTTGGCGCGCGTGCCGTCGCCGTCGTACACCGCGTCGATGTACGCGCCGTAGAAGACGGTGATCCGCGAGAACGCGCCCTCCGGGCTGCCGGACGCGGACGGGGCCGCGGCGGCCGCCCGGCCGTCCTGCGGCGCGTCCGTGCCGGCGGTGGCGGAGGCGCTGGTGACGAGGGCCAGGGTCAGGGCGGCCGTCGCGGCGGTCGCCGCGAGGGCGAGGGAGGCGGTGCGCATGGGCCGGGCCTTGACCTTGGCCTTGGCCGGAGACTGGGACATCGTTCGGACCTTTCGCCGTTCGGAAGCCGAGTAACTGAACCCACCGACGCCGCCACCCCGGGGGACGGTTCTCGGATCGTGTGAAATGGCCTGAAAGCGACGCGGATGGCGTACAGCCGCCTATCGGGGCGAACCCAGACAGCTCGGCGCCGCCGTCCGCAGCGCCCGTACCCCCGCCGGCAGCGCCGTGCGCACGTCCGGCGCGAAATCCGGCGCGTGGTCGGCGGGCAGCACGGCCGGAGTCGATTTCCGCTCATGCGCCGCCGGAGTTCCCCTGGCCGATTCCGTACGGCCGGGACGGGCCACTCGTCCGGGGGATCCGTCGGACGGCAGGGCCGTACGCGGAATGCGCGGCGGCGGCCGGTGGTTCGGACTCCACGCAGCACCCGACCACCCCGCACGCACTGGAGAGCTCATGAAGATCGGCATCATCGGCGCCGGCAACATCGGCGGCAACCTCACACGTCGCCTCACCGCCCTCGGGCACGAGGTGTCCGTGGCCAACTCCCGTGGCCCCGAGACCCTGGCCGACCTCGCGAAGGAGACCGGCGCCACGCCCGTCGCCGTCACGGAGGCCGCGCGGGGCGCCGAGGTCGTCGTGGTCACCGTCCCGTTGAAGAACGTGGCGGACCTGCCCGCCGGCCTGCTCGACGGAGCGGCGAAGGACTTCGTCCTGATCGAGACCGGCAACTACTACCCCCAGCAGCGCGACGGCCGCATCGCCGAGATCGAGGACGAGGGCCTGACCGAGAGCGGCTGGAGCCAGCGCCGCCTCGGACACCCGGTGGTCAAGGCCTTCAACGGGACGTACGCCGAGGACATCCTGGCCCTGCACCGCCCGGCAGGGGCCCCGGACCGGGTGGCCCTCCCGGTGGCCGGCGACGACGCCGCGGCCAAGGAGACCGTCCGGGCGCTCATCGACGAGCTCGGTTTCGACACCGTCGACGCGGGCGGAATCGAGGACTCCTGGCGCCAGCAACCCGGCACTCCCGTATACGGACTCCGGGCGGGCACCGACGCGGTGGTCAAGGCCCTCGCCGAGGCCTCGCCGGTCCGCCAGGACGCCTTCAAGGGCTGACCGCCCGGGGCGGGCGCGGGAGTCGGGGCCTCCCGCGCCGGCCCGGCGCCTGCGCCGCGCCCCCGCCCCCCGGAGCTCGCGCCCCCCCCGAGCTCGCCCCCGCCCGGAACCGATACCGAAGCGTCATCCTCCGCGCCCCCGCACCGATGCCCCGGGCTTGTTACGGTCCTGCCCTCACGGGAGCCGTAGGAGGGCCCACCATGCACGTCAGACCCCGTCCGCTGATCGCCCCGGCGGTACTGGTGGCGCTCGCGGCCGCCCTGACGGCCTGCTCCGGCCACCCGGACCGGCCGGCCGCGCCCGCCCGGTCCGCGAGCGCCCCGCCCTCGGGCTCCGCCTCCCCGTCCGCGACCGCACCGGCCACGGCGACCCCCTCCGCGTCGGCCGTCACCCCCACCCCGGCCTCCGCTTCCGCCCCCGCCTCCCCGGCGGCGCCCGGGAAGACGCCGGCCGCGGCCCCGGCCGTCGTGACCCGGCTGTCCCTGACCGCGGCCGCCGCGAGCGGCGGCGGGCTGAAACTCGTCCGCGGCGGCCCCGCCCAGGAGTTCACGGTCACCGTTCACAACGGCAACTCCCAGGCGTACGGGCACCTGCTCATCGCCTTCCAGATGGAGCCCCTGACCGGCGAACCCGGCGACCTCCCCGGACCCGCCACCCCCTTCGTCCTGGAACGCCGCGACCCCGCCACCGGCACCTGGCGCGCCGCGGACCTGCGCATCGCGACCGATGCCAAGCCCGCCCACCTCTACACGGGCGGCACCGCCCTGGCTCGCGACGCCGTCCGCACCGAGCGCTACCGGCTGCGCGCCACCGCAACGGGCCCCACCGGCAGCAGCCCGCTCCTGGTGTACGCGATCGACGCGGACGCGGCGGAGGGCACACGGGCCGACTTCGAGCACCCCGGACACGTCTCGCTGCCCCTCACCACGCGGCGCATCCTGTAACTCCCGCTCCCGCCGCGGCAATCGGAGGGGTCCGGACCCTTGACCCACACCTGGTCCAGACCAATCATGAGGCGTCCGCCCGTTCGCTCGCGCCCCACCGGGAGCATCGATGAGACGTCCCAGGCCCCCCCATGCCTTATCCGCGGCGCTGACCACGGTCCTCGCCTCCGCCGGCCTCGTCCTCGGGGCCGGCGGCGCGGCCCACGCCGCGACCCCACTGCCCGCGCACGTCTTCGCCCCGTACTTCGAGGCCTACAACGGCGACAGCCCCGCCGACCTGGCCCAGAAATCCGGCGCCAAGTACCTGACCATGGCGTTCGTACAGACCGAGGCGAAGGGCTCCTGCACCCCGTACTGGAACGGGGACAAAGGACAGCCCGTCTCCGCCTCCGTCTTCGGCGCCGACTTCGCCACGATCCGCTCGCGCGGCGGCGACGTGATCCCCTCCTTCGGCGGCTACGCGGCCGACAACGGCGGCACCGAGATCGCCGACAGCTGCACCAGCGTGGACGCGATCGCCGCCGCCTACGAGAAGGTGATCACCACCTACGAGGTCTCCCGGCTCGACATGGACATCGAGGACAACTCGCTGACCAACAAGGCGGGCATCGACCGGCGCAACCAGGCGATCAAGAAGGTCCAGGACTGGGCCGCGGCGAACGGCCGCCCGCTCCAGGTCTCGTACACCCTGCCCACCACCACGAGCGGCCTCGCGAGCAGCGGACTCGCCGTCCTCAAGAGCGCCAAGGCAGCGGGCGCCCAGGTGGACGTCGTGAACCTGATGACCTTCGACTACTACGACGGCGCCACCCACCACATGGCGACCGACACCCAGACGGCCGCCACCGGGCTGCACGACCAGCTCGCCGCCCTGTACCCGGCCAAGACCCCCGCCCAGCTCTGGGGCATGATCGGCGTCACCGAGATGCCGGGCATCGACGACTACGGCCCCGCCGAGACCTTCACCACCGCCGATGCCACCGCCGTCTACGACTGGGCCTCCGGCAAGGGCATCAACACTCTGTCCTTCTGGGCGCTCCAGCGCGACAACGGCGGCTGCCCCGGCACCGGCGGTTCCGACTCCTGCTCGGGCATCGTCCAGGACCCCTGGTACTTCAGCCACACCTTCGCCCCCTTCACCGGCGGTGGCGGTCCCGTCGCCGACGACTTCTCGCTCGCCGTCGCGCCCGGATCGGCCTCCGTGGCACCCGGCGGCTCCACCTCCGCCGCGGTGAACACGGCGGTCGTCTCCGGCGCCGCGCACGCCGTCGCCCTGACCGCCTCCGGCGCACCCGCCGGGGTCACGGCCTCCGTCGACCCGGCCACGGTGACGGCCGGCGGCTCGGCCCGGCTCACGGTGACCGCCTCCGCCTCGGCCGCCCCGGGGACGTACCCGATCACCGTCACCGGCACCGCCGGCGGCCTCACCCACACCGCCGTCCTCACCCTCACGGTCTCCGGCCCCGGCGGCGGAAGCGGCGCCCTGGTCAACGGCGGCTTCGAGAGCGGCGCCCTCGCACCCTGGACCTGTGAGAGCGGCGGCTCGGTGGTGGGCACCCCCGCGCACGGGGGCTCGTACGCGCTGAAGACCGCGCCCACCTCCTCGCAGACGGGGGAGTGCGCCCAGACCCTGACCCTCGCCCCGAACACGAAGTACACGCTGGCCGGCTGGGTACAGGGCAGCTACGCCTACCTGGGCGTCCGCGGCGGCGCGAGCGCCAGCGCCTGGACCAGCTCGGCCGGCTGGTCGAGGCTGGCGGTCCCCTTCACGACGGGCGCCTCCGGCACGGTCACCGTCTACCTGCACGGCTGGTACGGACAGGGCGCGGTCTACGGGGACGACCTCTCGGTCGGATAGCCCGGTCGGGGGGTCCCGCCGGGTCGATAGGCTCGGCGACGGCCGCCGGGGTACGCACCGCCCGCACGGGGCGGTGCGTACCCGACGGAAGGAACAGCGCCATGACCGGCGGCAACGAGGTCCGGATCCTGCCCGCGGGCGACCGCGCGGCGGTCGCCTGGAAGAACGGCGGCGGGGTGACCCGGGAGATCGCGGCCTGGCCGGAGGGCGCCTCGATGGCCGATTTCGGCTGGCGGGCCAGTCTCGCGGAGGTCGCCGCCGACGGGCCGTTCTCGGCCTTCCCCGGGGTCGACCGTACGCTGACCCTGGCCGAGGGCGCGGGCATGGACCTCACGGTGGCCGGCGCGCGCCGCCTCGTCGACGAGCGCTACGCCCCGCAGGAGTTCCCCGGCGACGCCCCCACCGACTGCCGGCTCCTCGGCGGCCCCGTCGTGAACTTCAACGTGATGTACCGCAGGGACCGGGTGCGGGCGCAGACCGCGGTCGTACGGGGCACCCTCGCGCTCGCCGCCGCCGAGGGGGAGACCCTGCTGGTCGTCGCCCTCGGCGGCCCGGCGGAACTCGAAACCGGAGCCGAAACCGGAGCCGGAGCTGGAGCGGTAGCCCGAGCCGGGACCGCCCCCCGGGCCGGCGCGGCCGCCGGCCCGGTGGCCCTCGGCCCGTACGACGCGGCCCGGATCTCCGGCCCCGCCACCTGCCTCCTGCGTACCCGGGGCCGCGCCGCGGTGGTCAGGCTGGCAGCCCGCCCCGGGCGATGACGTCGGCGTACCAGCGGGCGCTGTCCTTCGGCGTGCGCCGCTGCGTCGCGAAGTCCACGTGGACCAGGCCGAACCGCTTGCTGTAGCCGTACGCCCACTCGAAGTTGTCCAGCAGCGACCACACGAAGTACCCGCGTACGTCCGCCCCGTCCCCGATCGCCCGGTGCACCGAGGCCAGGTGGCCGTGCAGATAGCCGATCCGGTCGGGATCGTGCACATCGCCCTCCGGGTCGGCGTAGTCCCCGTACGCCGCCCCGTTCTCCGTGATCATCAGCGGTACGCCCGGCAGTTCGTCGCGCAGCCGGACCAGCAGCTCGTGCAGGCCGCCCGCGTCCACCGGCCAGTCCATGGCCGTCCGGGGTCCGGGCGCGGGCAGGAAACGTACGTGCTCCTCGGCGCCCACCCACGGCGAGGGACCGGCGGGCGCGACGGCGAGCCCCGGCTCGGCGGCCGCGACCACCGTCGGGGAGTAGTAGTTGATGCCCAGCCAGTCGATCGGCTCCCCGGCCGCCGCCAGGTCGCCGTCCCGGACGAAGGACCAGTCCGTCACCCCGGCCGTGTCCCGGACCAGGTCCTGCGGCAGGCGCCCGTGGAAGACCGGGTCGAGGAAGATCCTGTTGCCCACCGCGTCGATCCGGCGCACCGCGTCCAGGTCGGCGGCGGAGTGCGTCAGCGGCCGCAGCGCGTGCAGGTTCAGCGTCAGGGAGACCTCGGCCGACGGGGGAAGGACCGCGCGCAGGGCCGCGGTGCCCAGGCCGTGGGCCAGGTTGAAGTGGTGCGCGGCCCGCAGCGCGGCCTCGGGCTCGGTGCGGCCCGGGGCGTGCACCCCGGAGGCGTAGCCGAGGAAGGCCGAGCACCAGGGCTCGTTGAAGGTGGTCCAGCTGGCCACCCGGTCGCCGAGCGCCCCGGCGACGAGCCCCGCGTACTCGGCGAACCGCTCGGCGGTCTGCCGGACGGGCCAGCCGCCCAGGTCTTCGAGCTCCTGCGGCAGGTCCCAGTGGTAGAGGGTGGCCACCGGCCGGATCCCGGCGGCCAGCAGCGCGTCGACGAGCCGCCGGTAGAAGTCCAGGCCGCTGCGGGAAGCGGGTCCCCGGCCGGTGGGCTGGACCCGCGGCCAGGCCACCGAGAAGCGGTAGTCGCTCACGCCGAGGCGCCGGAGCAGCTCCACGTCCTCGTCCATGCGGTGGTAGTGGTCGGCGGCGGTGTCCCCGGTGTCGCCGTGCAGGACCTTGCCGGGGGCGTGGCTGAAGGTGTCCCAGATGGAGGGGGTCCGGCCGTACAGGGCGGCAGCGCCCTCGATCTGGTACGCGGCGGTGGCCGTGCCCCAGCGGAACCCGGCAGGGAAGGCGAGCCCCGTCCTCGTGAGGGGAGACGAGTCGAGCGTGGTCATGGAAAGGCTCCAAAGAGGGTGAGGGGAGGGGCGGGAGCTGCTGCGTCAGCCTTTGACCGCGCCCTGCATGATGCCGCCGACGATCTGGCGGCCGAGGAGTCCGAAGACCAGCAGTACGGGCAGGGTGCCGAGGAGCGTGCCCGCCATGATCACGGACTGGTCGTGGACGTAGCCGCCGCCCAGCTGACGGAGCGCGACCTGGACGGTCGGCTCCTGCGAGGACAGCGCGACGATCGGCCAGAAGAAGTCGTTCCAGGCGGTCATGAAGGTCAGCAGGCCCAGGACCGCCATGGCGGGGCGGGCGACCGGCACGACGATGGACCGGAAGATCCGGGCGTACGAGGCCCCGTCCACGCGGGCGGCCTCGATCAGCTCGTCGGGCAGTGACTGCACCAGGAACTGCCGCATGAAGAACACCCCGAAGGCGGAGACGAGTCCGGGCAGGATGACGGCCTGGAGCTGGTTCACCCAGTGCAGTTCGACGATCAGCATGAAGAGCGGGATCACCCCGAGCTGCGGCGGGATCATCATCGACGCGACGACGGCCCCGAGCAGCGCCCCGCGGCCGCGGAAGCGGAGTTTGGCGAAGGCGAACCCGGCCAGCGTGGAGCACAGCACCGTGCCGACGGTGATCGCCCCGGAGACGATGAGGGAGTTGAGCAGCGCCTTGCCGATCGCCGCCTCGTCCAGGACGGACCGGAGGTTGTCGGGAAGCCGCGGACCGGGCAGCAGGGCCGGGAGCGGGCGCGCCAGTTCGGCGTTGGAGCGGCTCGCGGCGACGAGGGTCCAGTACAGCGGGAAGGCGGAGACCAGCACCGCGCAGATCAGGACCGCGTACGTGATCCGACCGCCCCGCCGGCCGCCGGCGGTCGCGCTCATCGGCCGGCCTCCTTCAGGGAACGGCGGCGCCCGGCCCAGGCGTTGGCTCCAACCACCACCACGATCAGCAGGAACATCACCCAGGCGATCGCCGCGGCCCGGCCCAGGTGCAAGAAGCCCCAGCCCTGCTCGTACATGTAGAGCCCGAGGGTCTGGTACTGGTGCGAGATGCCCCCGGACACCGAGCCCTCGAACAGCAGGGGTTCGCCGAACAGCTGGGTGGCGCCGATCGTCGAGACGACCGAGGTGAAGACGATCGTGGGGCGCAGACCGGGCACGGTGACGTGGAGGAACTGCCGCCACCGGGAGGCGCCGTCGACCTCGGCCGCCTCGTACAGCTCGGCCGGGATCGTCTGCATGCCGGCCAGGTAGATCAGCGCGTTGTAGCCCGTCCAGCGCCAGACGACGATGGACGAGACGGCGATCTGGGAGGCGGCCGTGCCGTTCTGCCAGTCGACCGGGCGGATGCCCACCAGGTCCAGCAGACGGTTGACCAGCCCGAAATCGTGCCCGAAGAGCTGGGCGAAGATCAGCGAGGCGGCGGCGACCGAGGTCGCGTACGGCAGCAGCAGGGCGGTACGGAAGAACGTACGGGCGCGCAGGCGGTAGTTGAGCAGGTGGGCCAGGCCCAGCGCCATCAGGAGCTGGGGCACCGTGGACAGCACGCCGATGGTGAAGGTGTTGCGCAGCGCCGTCCAGAAGAACGGATCGGTGAACAGGGCCGTGTAGTTGCCGAGCCCGCGCCACTCCAGTTCGCCCGGGGTCTGGAGTTCGGCGCGGTAGAGGGAGACGTACGCCGTGTAGAGCAGCGGGAAGATCCCGAACGCGGCGAACAGGGTGAAGAAGGGGGCGAGGAAGGCGTACGGGGACAGCGGTGCCTTGGGTGCCTTCGGGGCCTCCGGAGCCTTCGGCGCCGTCAGTGCCAGGGGCTCAGCCGAGGGCATTCTTGACGGCCTTCTTCGCGTTCGACCAGGCCGTTTCGGGCGCCGTGCCCTTGCGCTCCACCTCGCTCAGCGCGTTGTTGATCTGGTCGGCGATGTCCTTGTCGTGCAGGCCGAGCACCTGGACGGGGGCCTGTTCGGCGGCCTCGCCGAAGATCTTGCCGATCGGCGCGTCCGAGAAGTAGGGATCCTTGGCGTCGGCGATCTCGCCGATCGACTTGGTGGCGGAGGGGAAGTTGCCCTGCCCGCGGAACACCTTGGTCTGCTGCTCGGGCGCGGTGAGCCACTTGATCAGCTCGTACGCCTCCTTCTTGTGGGCGGCCGCGGCCGGCACCGCCAGGTACGAGCCGCCCCAGTTGCCCGCGCCGCCGGGCAGCTTCGCGACGTCCCACTTGCCCTTGCCGGCGTCGCCCGCCTGGCCCTTGATGTAGCCGAGCATCCAGGCGGGGCAGGGCAGGGTGGCGAAGGAGCCCGAGGAGAACGCCTGGTTCCACGGCGGCGACCACTGGTCCAGCTTGGCGCTGAGCCCTTCGCCCGCGGCCTTGACCGAGGCCTCCCAGGCGGCCTTCACGGCGGGGCTGTTCTCGTAGATCAGGGCGCCCGACGCGTCGTAGTACCGCTCCTTCTCCTGCCCGACCATGATCCCGTTCAGGCTGCCCACGCTGTCGAGCCAGGCGCTGCCGGCCGGAGCCTTCGCCTTGTACTGGCGGCCGAGTTCGAGGTAGCCGTCCCACGTGGCCCACCGCGCGGCCAGTTCGGTGCGGTCGGTGGGCAGGCCGGCGGCCTGGAGCAGGTCGCTGCGGTAGCACATGGCCTCGGGGCCGACATCGGTGCCCAGGCCCAGCACCTTGCCGTCCTTGGTCGTCGCGGCGGACCACTTGGCGGGGGCGAACTCCTCCTTGAGCGCCCCGGCCCCGTACTGGTTGAGGTCCACGAACTTGGCGGCCTGCTGCTGGGTGACGGAGGCGATGCGGCCGACCTCGACGCCCTGGACGTCGGCCAGGCCGCCGCCGCCCGCGAGGCGGGTCTGCAGCGACTTCCAGTAGTCCTGCTCGTCCTCGGTGTCGGTCTGCTTGATCTTCGTGCCGGGGTGCAGCCGTTCGTACTCGGCGTACAGGCCGGACTCCTGGTAGCCGAAGGAGCCGAACAGGTCGACGGTGAGCGTGACGTCGCCGCCCGCGGAATCGGAGGAGCCGCCGCCCGACCCTGATCCGCAGGCGGCCAGCAGTACTCCGGTGAGCGCGACGGCGCCGAGGCGGACCACGGCTCTCTCGACGGTTCGGGGGATCGGCATGGGGCGGCCTCCTTGGCCTGGACGGGCAGGGTGCGGGGGTGGGAGTGCGCCAGCATTGAGAGCGCTCTCAGAGCGCGACTGGAGCGTGCACCCGCAGCCCGGGCCCCGTCAAGAGTCGTACCCGAGCCGAGGCCCATTCGTCCACAATCACCCCTGTGGCACGGCGAGTTCACGCCGCTGCCGCCGACCGCTCCGGCATCAGGCCGAGTCGCGCCGCACCAGCGACGTGGGGGTCACGACCGAGGCGGGCACGGCCGGGTCGCCGTGCGCCCTGTTCAGGGTGCGCAGCAGCAGCTGCGCCATCAGGCGCCCCATGCCCTCGATGTCCTGGCGAACGGTCGTCAGCGGCGGTTCGGCGGTCTCCGCCACCAGCTCGGCGTCGTCGAAGCCCACCAGCGCCACGTCGCCTGGCACGTCGAGCCCCCGCTCCCGCAGCACCCGCAGGGCGCCCGTCGCCATCAGGTCGTTCGCGGCGAACACCGCGTCGAGGTCCGGGCAGCGCTCCAGCAGCCCGGCCATCGCCTCGGCCCCGCCCGCCGCGGTGAAGTCCCCCTCCGCGATCAGCGCGGGATCGGCGTCGAGCAGTACGTCCCGGTAGCCGTCCAGCCGGTCCACCGCCGAGGTCTGGTCCAGGGGCCCGGCGATGTGCGCGATCCGGCGCCGGCCCCGGTCCAGCAGGTGCCGTACGGCCTCGCGGGCACCCCCGCGGTTGTCGGCGTCCACGTACGCGATCCCGCCGTGCTCCCCGGAACCGGCGGTCCAGCCGGGCCGCCCGCCGTACACCGTGGGCATGCCCACACGGCGGGTGATCGCGGGCAGCGGGTCGTCGGTGTGCAGCGAGAAGGCGAGCGCCCCGTCGACGTGACCGCCGGCCAGATAGCGCTCGATGCGGTCGTAGTCCCCCCGGTCCTCCACCAGCAGCAGCACCAACTGCGTGTCGTGTGCAGTGAGTTCCTTGCTGATGCCGCGGATCTGGCGGGAGAAGAAGGGATCGGAGAAGATCCGGATCTCCGGCTCGGCGATGATCACGGCGACGGCCCCGGTGCGCCGGGTGACCAGGGTCCGCGCCGCCGGATTCGGCACGTACCCGAGCTCCTGTACCGCCTCGCGGACCTTCTCCACCAGGTGCGCGCGGACGCCGTCGCCGCCGTTGACGACGCGGGACGCGGTCGCCCGGGAGACCCCGGCGCGCTCCGCAACGGCCTCCAGCGTGGGGCGGTGACCGGGAAGCTGTTCGGGCACGGGCGCTCCTCCTGCGTGTCCGGGGGCCGTTGGGGCGACGAACAGCAGGGTAACCCGTACCGCCGGGAGCCTGAGAGCGCTCCCGGCGAACGGGCGGAGCTCACCAGCCGATGCCGAGCGTCAGCCCGGTCGGCGGCTCGGGGTTGCCGAGGATCTGGACCGAGGACTGGTCGCCCACGTCGTCGTAGGGGAAGCCGTAGGCCCGCTCGTCGAGGGCGACGGTGTGGAAGAAGCCGGCGTAGTCGTTCTTGGCCGCCCCGCCGTAGTACGCCGCAGGGGTGTGCCAGGCGGTGGTGTCCAGGGCGACGCCCCGGTTGAACGCGGCGCAGAACTCGGCGCCCAGCTGCTTCTCGGTGTCGTTGCCGGAAGCCAGTGCTCCCGCACAGGCCATGACGTCGGGGGAGGTGGGTTTGCGGAGGGTGAAGGGGCCCGCGCCGTTCTTGGTGAAGGTCAGGGTGGAGCCGGAGACCCGCCCCGAGAAGGTCTCACCGAGCCGGGTCAGGGTGAACGGGTGGGCGGCGTAGAACGCCCAGGCCTGGTCGATGGCGGCCGTGAGGTGGTTCTGCTGCGCGCCGCCCGCGAGGAACAGCTCCGAGGAGCGCGGTGCCACGATCCGGTAGGTGCTCTGCAGCGGCCTGAAGGCCGCCCCGACGGAGGCCGCGTACTGCTGCATCACCTCGGCCCGGGTCCGGGTGATGCCCCGGGTGGTGTCGTAGCCGCTGGAGGTCTGGCGCAGTCGCGAGGTCATGGGGAAGCCGAACTGGTCGACCTGGGTGGTGTTCCCGCCGAAGGCGACCTGGCCCCGCACGAACGTGTACTCGTACCAGTCGTAGTACACGTCCCTGTTCGGGTCGTTGGGGTTGCGCGGGTCGGGACCGCCCCAGCCCTGGTCGTCCGGGGAGACCGGGAAGTAGACGGGGGAGCCGAGGGAGACGTAGATCCGGCCCCCGCGGATCGACGCCGGTGAGGGGATCGTCCCGCCCACCTGGGCGAGCGTGAAGGACATGTTGGGGTAGTTCACGCCGTTCTTGACCAGGTGCCCGGGGGCGGCGGCGTCGCGGTGGTCGATGTGCGCCATGGAGCCGTCGGGCTTCATGTACGACCACTGACCGGGAGTGACCTGGCCGAGCACCGTGACGAAGACCCGGGTGTCGGCGTAGGCCCCGCGGGTGTTGTTCTGGAAGGTGATGGGGAAGCCGCCGGGAGCGGCCTGTACGGTGCCGGCCTGTACGGACGCGGCCTGTACGGGACGGGCCTGTACGGGACCGGCAGCTGCCCGGGCCGGGGCCCAGAGCAGGGCCGGCACCAGGGCGATCAGGGCGGCCAGCAGGGCCGGTAATGCGGTCGGCGGGAGCGTTCTGCGCGGGTTCATCGGCATCTCCTGGGTCCGGGCGGTCAGTGGCCGAAGTCGAACCAGTTGACGTTGACGTAGTCGGCGCCCTGTCCGCTCGTGAAGGTCAGGTACACGTCGTGCGTGCCGGTGACGGGGCCGATGTTCGCCGGGACGGTCCGCCAGCTCTGCCAGCCCCCGGTGTTCGCGACGGAGAAGGAGCCGATCGGCGGGTTCGTACGGCTGTCCAGCCGGACCTCGACCAGTCCGCTGACCCCGCCGGGCGCCCCGCTCGCGACCCGCCCGTGGAACTGCGTCGCCGGGGCGGAACCGAAGTTCACCCCCCTGTACAGGGCCCAGTCGCCGTTCGCGATCGCGCTCAGGTTCCGGCCGCCGCCGGAGTCGGTGGTGGTTTCGGTGCCGAGCCCGGCCTGGCCGTCGTACGACTCGGCCTCGATGGCCCGGTACGCGTCGCGGTTGCCGGACGGCGGGGTGGTGGGCGGGGTCGTCGGCGGTGTGGTCGGGGGCGTGGTCGGCGGGGTCGTACCGCCCGTCGAGCGGAGTACGGACACGTAGTCGACCACCATCGAGTGGCCGGGCTGGGTGCCCGCGTCGGGTCCGCCGCCGAAGGCGTCCGGGAAGCCGCCGCCCATGGCCACGTTCAGGATGATGAAGTAGCCGTGGTTCGTGGCGTTGGTCCAGGTGGCGGCGTCCACCTGGTTGGCGCGCACGGTGTGGAAGTTGACCCCGTCGAGGTAGAAGCGCATCTCCTCCACGGCCGTGGACCGGTCCCACTCGACGGCGTAGGTGTGGAAGCCGCCCTGGCAGGTGGTGCCGGTGCAGACGCGCTGGCCGCCGATGCCGGAGGTCTCGTTGCACGGGCCGCCCGGGCTCGTACCGCAGTGCACGGTGGCCCACTCGTTGTTGATGCCCTGGACGTTCTCCATGATGTCGATCTCGCCGATGCCCGGCCAGTTCCACCAGTTGCCCCGGTACGGCGCGCCGAGCATCCAGAACGCGGGCCAGTACCCCTTCGCCGCCGTGCCCGTGACGTCCGGCATCTGGATCCGGGCCTCGGTGCGCAGGGTGCCGCCGGCCGGAGGCTGGAAGTCGGAGCGCCGGGTCTCGACGCGGCCGGAGGTCCAGTTGCCGGCGGCGTCCCGGCGCGGGGTGATCCGCAGGTTCCCGGCGCCGTCGAGGGAGACGTTGGACGTGCTCGCGGTCATCGTCTCGACCTCGCCCGTACCGAAGTTGGCGGGGCCGCCGGGGTAGCTCGTGCCGGTGGTGTACTGCCAGTCGGCGGTGTTCACGCCGGAGCCCGCGGCCCCGTTGAAATCGTCCAGGAACACCTGGGTCCAGCCCGCGGGGGGCGGGGGAGCGGCGGCGCTGGCGGGCAGGGTGACCACGGCCGCGGCCGCCGCGGCCACGGCCATCGAGGCGAACGCGGCGGTGACGGCGCGCCGGACGGACGGCCTTTTTCTGCCGGTGGGAAGACGCATGGGTGTGCCCTCTCTTGGGGGGAGGCGGCCCGCTGTATGAGAGCGCTCTCAAGCGGCGCCGCTCGCCACTGTGCTCCCGGCTCCCACTGCCGTCAAGACTTGGCACCACCAACGCGCGTATGGGCGGCCCGAGTTCAACGGGTGAACGGCCACCACCGCCGTCCTGACGACACGACCTACGGCGTGTCCTTCTCCATGGTCGGGCGCAGCCGCTCCAGCAGGGCGTAGAGCGTCGCGCTCTCGGTCTCGTCGAGCGTGTCCAGCGCTCCGTGCGTCGCCTGCATCTCCTCGCGCACGCGGCGGATGATCTCGCGGCCGGCGTCCGTGGCGACGACGTTCTTGACGCGGCGGTCGGAGGGGTCGGCCTCGCGGCGCACCAGCTCCCTGGCCTCCAGGCGGTCCACGATGCCGGTGACGTTCGATGCGTCACACACCAGGAGGGTGGCCAGGCCGCGCATCGGCAGCGGGCCGTTGAGCTGGGCGAGGACCCGGGCCTGGGTGGAGGTGAGGCCGTAGTGGGCCGCTGCGGCCGCGAAATCGCGCCACTGGGCGGTTCCGATGGCGGCGAGCAGCTCAAGGAGTTCGAGCTTGGTGGGGGCGGGTCGGGTGCTGGCGCTCATGACGTCGAGCGTACTCAGGTGGTTGACATTGTCAATTGTTTACTTGACCACTTTAACTATCGACGTCTACCGTCGACCGAGTTACTTGATGACATCAAACATCTGCGATCTGAAGCACTAAGAAGGTCCTGCCAGTCATGAGCACCGCCGCCCCCGCCCCCGCCGAGGCCAAGAACAGGAACGAGACGATCATCGTCTTCGCCCTGAGCCTTGCCGCCATGGTCGTGTCGATGATGCAGACCCTGCCGGTCCCGATCCTGGGCCTCATCCGCACCGACCTCGGCACCTCGACCGCCAACGTGAGCTGGGTGACCACCGCCACGCTGCTGTCCGCCGCCGTCTTCACCCCCCTGCTCGGCCGCTTCGGCGACCAGCACGGCAAGAAGCCCACGCTGGTGGCGGTCCTCGGCGTCATGGTCGTCGGCTCCGTCATCGCCGCCGTCGCGACCTCGCTCCCGCTGCTGATCCTGGGCCGCGTCCTGCAGGGCGCCGCCACCGCGATCTTCCCGCTGGCCCTCTCGGTGCTGCGCGAGGAGGTCCGCCCGCAGAAGCTGCCCGGCGCGATGGCCCTGGTCAGCGGCACCCTCGCCTTCGGCAGCGGCCTCGCGCTCGTCGCCACCGGCCTGCTCACCTCGGGTTCCGACGCCGACTACCGCAACGCCTTCTGGATGGCGACCGGCTTCGCGACCCTCGCCCTGCTCGCCGTCGCCTTCCTGGTCCCCGCCACCCGGCACAAGACCGGCGGCCGTACCGACTTCCTCGGCGCCCTGACCCTCGGCATCACCCTCCTGCTGCTCCTGCTGCCCATCTCGCAGGGCCACGAGTGGGGCTGGACCTCCGGCCGCACGCTGGGCAGCTTCGCCGGCGCCGCCGTCATGACCGCCGTCTGGGTCCTCACGGAGCTCAAGGTCAGCGAGCCGCTCGTCGACATGCGGATGTTCGTCCACCGCCCGGTGCTCATGGCCAACCTGGCCGGCATCCTCGTCGGCTTCGGCATGTTCGCGAACTTCCTGGGCGTCTCGTACCTCGTCCAGATGCCTGAGAAGCTCACCGGCTACGGCTTCGACGCCTCCATCCTGCGCGCCTCCGTCCAGTTCCTGCTGCCCGGCGCGATCGTTTCCCTGCTCGCCTCGCCCATCGGCGGCCAGCTGGTCCGCCACCGCGGACCGCGCGTGGCCCTCGGCCTCGCCGCCGGGCTCGGCGCCGTCGGCTTCGGCTGGCTCGCGCTCGACCACGGCCACAGCTTCTCCGTGATCGGCGCCGGCCTGATCGTCGGCGCGGCCGTCAGCTTCGGCTACGCGGCCATGCCCGCCGTCATCATGGCGAGCGTCCCGCACCACCAGAGCGGCATCGCCAACGGCATCAACTCGATCTCCCGCTCCACCGGCAGCGCGATCGGCAGCGCCATCGTCACCACGATCCTGGCGTCGAAGACCATCGAGCACCTGCCCGCGGGCGTCCCGGCCCTGCCCGCCGAGTCCGGGTTCACCCTCACCTTCTGGATCGGGGCCGTCGCCTTCGCCCTGGTCGCGGTGATCAGCTGGATCGGCCTGCGCGGGGCGCACGGACCGCGCACCGTCGAGTCGGGCACCCCCGCCGAGGCCCCCGCGAAGGTGGCCGAGCCGGTGCCGGCCGATACCGTCTGACCTGGCCCTTCGAGGGGACGGCGCCGTTCGCGGATGCCGTCCCCTCGTTTGCGTGCTGTCCTGTCCCCGTGGACAGGGGCCGCCACGGGGCGGCGGGGAGGGGTCTGACCCGGCACGCGAGGAGTGACCTGCCATGGCGATCCTGATGCACGCCACTGTCCCGGGCATCACGGCGGAGCAGTACGACGCCCTCCACGCGGAGCTCCTGTCGGTCCCCGGGATGTTCGACGGCTGCCTCTCCCACGTCTGCGTCGTGAGCCCCGAGGGCCTGGACATCTACGACGTGTGGGAGAGCGAGCTGCACGCGAACGTGTTCGCGGAGAAGCTGATGCCCGTGGCGGAAGCCCAGGGCTGGCAGAGCACGGGCGGCCGCCCCGAGGTGTTCCCGGTGCACAACTACGGCTTCCCGGGAATGAAGGACTAACGCCCGCGCGCGCCGGGCGACCGGGATCGGCCCCAGGCGGTGCGACGGAGTCCCGGCCGACCGCGGCTCAGGCTTCGCCGCGCGCGGCCGCCTGGCGCTGGCGCTTGCTCAGCGGGGCCAGCGAGAGGTCCTGCGCGCGGGACGTGAGGCGCTTGAAACCGTAGCCCCGCTCGGTGAGCCAGCTCTCGGCGGCGAGCTCGGCGCGGGCCGTCGCGTCCAGGATGTCCTCCTCGGCCTCGCCCGAGTCGAGGAAGCGGAACGTGAAGAACGGGCCGACGGCGATGTCGTACGAGAGGTGGCCCTCGGCGGTGTAGGCCGAGTGCATGACGTCGTGCTCCGCCGCGGCCGCGAGGAGTTCCGCGCGCTGTTCCTCACGGAGAGCGTCGAAAGAGCCGCGGACGGTGATCCGGAAGGTGCGAGTACTCATCCCGGCAGGGTAGGCAGCCGGGGCGGCCCCGCGCACCGGGGTTTTCCGAGGACCGCCCGCCGGGCGCGGGCCGCCGCTCAGACGTCGATGTGGCCCATCAGGCCGTGCTGGTAGTCCATCTGGGCCTGCCGGATCTCGGCTGCGGTGTTCATGACGAACGGGCCGGTGCGCGCCACGGGTTCCCCCAGCGGCTCCCCGGCCAGCACCAGCACCTCCGCCGCGTCGTCAGGCGCCTCGACCGTGAAGTGCTCCGCGTCCCGGCCGAGGATGGCCAGGTGCCCGTCGGGGAGCCGGGCATCGGGAGTGGCGGCCGTCCCGGACAGTACGTACAGCATGGCGCTGTGCCCGGCCGGGACGGTGAACCCGGCGCGCCCGCCGGCCGCGAGGCGGGCGTGTACGACGAGCACCGGGGTGTGGGTCTCGAAGGGGCCCCGCACCCCGTGGGTGCTGCCGGCGATCACGGTGAGCTCGGCGCCGCCGTCCTCGGTGACCACCCGCGGGATGTCACCGGGGGCGGAGCCGTACTGGACGCGCGGCGGCGTCGACTTGAGGCGGGCCGGCAGGTTCACCCAGATCTGGAGCAGGTGCTGCGGGCCGCCGTCGGCGAGCAGTCCGGGGGTGGGACGGGCGAGGTGGACCAGCCCCGACCCGGCCGTCAGCCACTGCACCTCGCCGGGATGCATGACGCGCCGGTGCCCCGCCGAGTCGATGTCCTCCATCGCGCCTTCGATGACGTACTGGATGGTCTCGAACCCGCGGTGCGGGTGCGGCGGCGCACCCTTGGCCTCACCCGGACCCAGTACGTGCGGGCCGACCTGGTCGACCATCAGGAACGGGTCGACCAGGGGCAGTTCCGGCTGCGGGAAAGGCCGGCGGACCGGGAAGCCTTCACCCTCGAAGGTGTGGAAGGGGCGGACGACGCGGAGGGTGGAGCGTACGGCGGCGGTGGTGAGGTGCATGCGCCGAATGAACGGCACGGCCGATTCCGCTGTCAACGCGGACCCGTTCGGCTGTCAGGTCGTACCGCCGGCTTCGGCCACCGCTCCCGCGCGCCGCCCGCGGGCTCAGCGCTTGCGCGCCCGGGCACGGCGCAGCAGTACGCCGCCGCCGGCGCCGGCCAGCGCGATCACGGCCACACCCGCCGTGGTCCACCAGACGGTACGGTCCGTGCCCCCGCTCTCACCGGCAGGGCCCGGCGACCCGGAGGACACCGGAGGGGCCGAAGCGCCGGACGGGGCGGGTGAGGCGGAGGCGGACGGGGCAGCCGCGCTCGGCGTGGCCGCGGACGGCGCCGGGTCGACCACCGGGACGGCGATCTCCTTCTCACCGTGCCCGAGCGACGGGAAACCCACGTCGACGCTCACCTTCCACGTGCCGGGCGGCAGCACCTCGGCGGTGCTCCAGCCGGTACGCGACCCGGCGTCGCGCACCAGCCGCCAGGGCCCCATGGTGCGGGAGCCGTCGGGGCTGGTCGAGTTCACCGTCGCGGCGACCGCCTCGTCGATGGCGTCCCCGTCGTTCTCCCAGGTGATCTCGGTGGTGACGTGGCCTTCCCGCTGCCCGGTGACCACGACCTTGACGGTGTCGCCGTGGGCCTGGGCCTCGATGGGGACGGCCACGGCCAGGGCCTGTGCGAGGAACAGGAACAGGAAGCCGAGTCCGCTGCGGACCGGGAAAGCGGGACGTGTACGCATCGTTGGGTGCTCCTGGTGCGGTGGGATGCGAGGTGCTGCGCTGCGGGGATGAGCCGCGGTGCGGGAGATGAGGGGGCCGGTGGACGGCCGCGTGGGGGCGGCCGTCCACCGGCGGCGGGCGGGAACGGGTTCCGCAGGCTCAGCCGGCCTTCTGGACCGTCCACACCTGGGACGCGCGGCCGTCCGTGCGCTGGAGGTCGAGCAGCCAGGCGCCGTAGTACGGGCGGCTGCTGACGGTCAGGGCGTAACCGCCGCTCGCGTCGGTGACGGTCACACCGCCGCCGCGGGAGGACAGCTTCCACTGCTGCGCGGAGTTGCCGCCGCAGGGCTGCTGGGCGATCCACATCCCGGCGGCCGGGGCGCCGCCCGCTTGCAGGCACTTGCCGGAGACGGCGGACTTGATGCGGACGAGCCCGCCGCCCGCGTCCTCGAAGAGCCACTGCTGCTGGGCGTAGCCGTTGGCGCGGCCACCGACGAGCACCGTGCCGTCGGCGCTGCGGCCGCCCCAGAGCTCGGCGTTCATGCCGGTGCTGCCGTTGCCGAGGGTGTAGCGGGCACCGGGGGTGGTGGTGCCGCCGCCCGCACCCGTCGTACGGAAGACCGTGGTGGGGCCGGCTCCGCTGTCACGGCCGGAGGTGTCGCGGACCGATACGGCGACCTTGTACTCCGTGCCGGGCTGGAGGTTGTAGATGCGCAGGGCCTGGGACTGCACCCAGGTCAGGTGCTTGCCGTTCAGCAGGACCTGGTACCACGCGGCGCCGTCGACCTTCGGCCAGCTCACCACGACGGAGTTGGACTGGATCTGGGCCGCCGTCGCCTTCGGGCCGCCCGTGGGCTTCTTGGTCGGCGTCGGGGTGGGCTTCTTCGTGGGGCTCGGCGTGGGCTTCGGGTCGGGATCGGGGTTCGTACCACCGCCGCCGCCGTTGGCCTTCATCAGGAACTGGTTGTTCGCGATGTTCCAGTGCGTGGCGAGGTAGCTGCCCGCCTTGGGATTGGTGTGGAAGTAGTCGTCGTGGTTGCAGTCCAGGATGTTCTCGGCCGCCTGGTTCGTGCACACGTTGCGCATCTGCGGGTAGTACGGGGTGTCCGAGTAGCACATGACGTCCCACTCGTCCGTGCAGTGGGCACCGCGGCTGGTGTTGGGGGCGCTGTTGTTGACCGCGCCGAGGTTGTGGCCGAGTTCGTGGGCCGCGGTGTGGCCGCCCCAGCAGCCGGAGTCCGTACGGCCGTACGAGGGGCCGAAGTTGCTCTGGTTGTCCTGGCCGGGCCGCTCGTCGCCCGCGAAGGTGCCGATGCCGCAGTAGACCTGGGTGTCCGCGAAGATCATGTACTTGCGGTCGCGGCGGTCGAGGCCCTTGCCGGCGAGCGCGTTGTTGGTCGCGCTGAACTCGGAGAGCGCGGAGGCCGGGAGCTCGATGTTGAGCACGGTCGGCGTGCAGTCCGCGGCCGTGACGAAGCGGATGTGGCGGATGCCGCCGGTCTCCTGGGCGCTCGTCGAGTAGATGAGGTCGGCGTCGGCGGCCCACTTGCGGAACGAGGCGAGGTACTCGGAGTACCGGTCGCGGTCGGAGCCGTGGACGTACACGACCTGGACGCGGTTGCCGGTGCTGCCGTCGCCGTCGCACTGGACGGTCTGGCCGGCGGGACCGGCCGCGACGGCCTGGCTGCTGCCACCGGCCGCTGCGGGGGAGGGGGCCGCGGCGGGCGCGGACTTGGCGCCGGCGGCGTCGGCGGCGGGCGCGTCCTGAGGACGCCCGCTGCCTTCGGCCGCCGCGGCTTCGCCGGAATCGGGCTTGGCCGGGTCGGCGGCCGGGGCCTTCGTCTTGACGACGGGGGCCACGTCGGCCTTGATGTTCACGTCCTTGGGCGGGGCGTCGGGGCCGTGCGTGCACAGCCCGGCCTCCGTGCGGTACACGCCGACGCAACGGTCGCCCTTCGGGGCGGCCTTGAGGCCGTCGAAGACCATGCCCTTGGCGGTCTCGTTGGCGGGCTCGCCCACGATGGGCGCCGGCTCCGCGTCACGGGCCGGTGCGGCGGCCGGGGTCAGGTTCTCCGCGGCCGCGTCGGCCAGGGCGGTGCCCGCCTGGGCGTTGTCGCCCAGCCCGGAGTAGGCGATGCCGCCCGCTATCACCGCCGCCGTGGCCATGGCGGCGGTGATGAGTATCAACCGGCGCGGTTTGCGCCGGTGTTCGCGCGGCTTCCTGCGATGTCTAGTCATGCGCACCTCAAATCCTTGGTCGGAGGAGTGGGTGCGCGGAAGCCTGCCAGACCTGCGCGGTGGAGAATTCGGACAAACGGGAATGGGGCCCGAGATATCAGACTGTTACCTGCTGGTCGGATTTGATGAACCGTCAACTTGCTTTAAAAATAGGTAAGTTACGCGCGTAGGGCGTTATTGGTCCAGGCCATTTCAAGGATCTCGTTATCAAATCGAGATATGAGCTCAACCCTTATTGACGGTAATTCAGTCGGGGATTCACCTAATTACTACCTGCCGAATTCCTCCCGTCACGAGCGGTGAGGAATCCTCCCCTCCGCCCCAGGAGGATGCCCGTCAGGGTCAGTAGGAGGCCGCAGATCTGTCGGAGTGTGAGCGTTTCTCCGGCGATCGCCGTGCCCAGCAGTACGCCCGTGACCGGGTTCAGCAACCCGAGCAGGCCGACGGTCGCGGCCGGCAGCCGCCGAAGCCCCGTGAACCAGGCGGCGAACGCCAAAGCCGTCGCGACGACCGCGACATAGGCGAATCCGAGCAGCGCGGGAGCGTCGAGGACCGGCGGTGATCCCTCCACGGCGACGGCGAACGGCACCAGCAGGATCCCTCCGCCCAGCAGCTGCCATGCCGTCGACGCGAGCACGTCGACCTCCGTGCTCCACCGCTTGGCCAGGACGTAGCCGAACGAGGACATCGCCATCGCGGCCACGGAGGCCACCACGCCGGCCGCGTCCACCGGTACGGCCCCGGTGAGCAGCATCAGTGACACCCCGGACACCCCGAGGACGGCCCCGGTCAGCTGCCGCGGCCCCGGCCGCTCGGCGATCAGCGCCCAGGCGAACAGCATCATCACGAGCGGCGCGGTCGCCATGACGGTCGAGGCCGCGCTGGTCGGCAGCCGCTGCGCGGCCACGTAGATCAGGGCGAAGAACGCGCTCATGTTGAGGAAGCCGAGCACCAGCGACTTCCACCACCAGGAGCCGCGGGGCAGCCGACGGCATACCGCCAGCAGCAGCAGGCCGGCGGGCAGCGCCCGCAGCGCCGCACCGTAGAGCGCGTGGCCGGCGGGAAGGAACTGCCGCGTGACGTAGTAGTTCGTACCCCACGCGATCGGCGCTATCGCCGTGACCAGCGACCACCGGAGATTGGCTTCCATGGAAGACATAATACCTTCCACGGAAGCTATACTGTTCGGGTGAAGCAGGAACCATACGCAACGCAGGCGGGGGCGCCCTCGCCAGCGCCCGCCGACCATGTCGCCCGCATCCAGGCCGAGTGGGCCCGCGAGCGCCCGGACCTCGACGTGTCCCCGCAGGGCGTGATCGGGCGGCTGCATCGGCTCGGGCTGCTCCTGACCGACCGGCTCTGCCTCGTCTACCGCCGCTACGGCCTGAGCGAGGGAGAGTTCGACGTACTGGCGGCCCTGCGCCGCGCGGGGGCTCCGTACGAACGGGCCCCCGGTGAACTGGCGGTGCACACGATGGTCACGACGGGCGCGATGACCAAGCGCATCGACCGGCTCGAACGGGACGGCCTCGTCGCGCGCCGCCGCGCGGCCACCGACGGCCGCGGGCGCGTGGTCGCCCTCACCCCGGCGGGGCGCGAGCTGATCGACCGGGCGTTCGCAGAGCACATGGAGAACGAGCGGAGCCTGCTCGAAGGCCTCACCGCGCAGCAGGCCGCCGAGCTGGAGGCGCTGCTCACCGCCTGGCTGGCCCGGATCGAACCGCCGCCCGCGTCCTGACGGACGAGAGGTCCGCCGGCGGCGCCTCGACCGGAGGCCGCCCCCGCCGCCGGCGCCTCTCGCGATGGCGGCTGCTACCGGCGGCCGCCGAGCTTGACCCACTTCGCCGTGCTCGGCACCCCCTCCGCGTCGAGCAGGAACAACATGTAGTACCCGGGCGGGGCGTCCGCCGCGCCCGGCGGCGTCCGGAGTCCGATCGCAGAGCCGCGTACGCCGGTGATGGGGAGCTCCAGGTGGCGCTGGCTGGTGTTCACGGCGTGCGTGACGGTGGTCGGCGCGAGGAGCACGGCCCGGGAGACCTCGGAGGCGGTGGAGCTGCGCACCTCGAACCCGGCCCCGTAGCCCAACTCGCCCCCGGGCACCCGGTCCAGGGCGGGCCGGCTACCACCCCGGTGCAGGTACGCGGGCTCGTAGAGCTCGATGCTTCCGTCCATCGCGTCGTTGATGTCCGGGTCGTTGGCGATCTGCTGGAGCTCGTCGCCGGTCACCATCACCCGGCCGTCCGGCAGTACCAGGGCGTTGGAGTGGTAGCCGCGCGGCAGCCGCTGCGCCGGCCCCAGTGTCCAGTGGCCCTCGGCGTCGCGCAGCTCGATCTGCCGGTACGAGAGGTCGGCCTGCGGGTTGAACGGTCCGTGCCCGTAATCCCGCGTGTCCAGGGCGCCGTTGACCGTGAGCAGCGTGCTGTCCGGCAGGATCAGCGTGTCGTCCTGCGTACGGCCGAAGGCCCGCGGCTCCTCGGTGGTCCACCGTCCACCCGACAGCCGGTAGGTGTTCGGGTCGTGCGGATCTCCCCCGAGGACGAGCACGGAGTCCGGTCCGCGGAACCCGGCCGGCAGCGGTACGGCCGAGCCGTAGCCCCTGAAGTCGGCCGGCCGGCGCGGCAGATCGGTCCGGGTCTCCTTGACCGGGTCGAACAGCCACTGCTGGTCGGCGTCGCGGCCGAGCCCGTAGACCATCCCGTCGCGCAGCGAGAACAGGTGGGGGTAGTCGTTGCGGAATGGGGCGTCCGCGCGCAGCCGCTCCGCCGCGAGGCCGACCGGGATGTCGTACGTCCGCCAGGGCACGGGATGGCGCAGCGCGGGGAAGCGTTCCACGACCGGGGTGGGGGTGCCCGTACCCCGCTCGGACTGGCCGGACATGATGATCTGGCGCCCGTCCGCCCCCGTCACGACCGAGGGGTACCAGCGGCCTACGGCCATGTCCTTGTTGCGGAACCAGGTCTCGGTCCACGGATCGAACACGAAGGACAGCTTGGCGCCGCTGCCGCCCTTGCCGCCGGTGTTCCCGCCGAAGACCCCGACCATGCCGTTGGGCAGGAAGGCGTGCCCCGCGCAGAAGAAGGGGGCGGGGCGAGGGGCGTACGTACCGTCGGGCATCAGGACGGTCGGGGGCTCCACCTTCTTGAAGGCCCGGGCCCCGGTGCCCTGGGCCGGGTCCCACAGGAACGCGCGGCCGGCGTTCGTCGGGCCGATCCGGTCGGTGGGCCCGGTCTCCTTGGTGGGGTTGGTCTCGACGCGTTCGAAGGAGAAGAGGAGCACCTTGCCCGTCGGCAGCAGTGCGGTGTGGACGCCGAAGTCGGGGGAGGGGAAGAACTCCGTGAAGCGGCCGAACCGGGCCGCGTCGAAAGGGGCGTTGGTCTTCTTCTGCGAGGCCCCCAGGGCGGCGAGGCTCGCGGTGCGCTTCGACTGCGGGTATGCCTTGGGGCCTTGGACCGCACTCCGCCGCTGGGCGTGGGCGCGGGCGTGCTCTTCGCCGATGACGGCGGCTTCGCCGGGATCGGCCGCCGCGGCGATCGCGCTGTCGTCGGTGTGGTGGTGCCCGGGCGGGGATTCGTGCGCGGGGGCTGCCGCCGCGAAGACGGGTGGGGCGGACGCGGTGAGCGTCGCGAGGGCGGCGGAAACGGCCAGGGCCACGCAGACGGACAGCGCGGCGGACCGCCGTACGAGCGGAACGAGCGGAACGAGCGGAACGAGCGGAACGGGCGGAACGGGCGGAACGGGCGGAACGGGCGGAACGTGCGGTCGGGGCGGGCCGGGCGGGCCGGGCAGACCGGGC
This sequence comes from Streptomyces vinaceus, assembly GCF_008704935.1. Taxonomy (NCBI): domain Bacteria; kingdom Bacillati; phylum Actinomycetota; class Actinomycetes; order Kitasatosporales; family Streptomycetaceae; genus Streptomyces; species Streptomyces vinaceus. Next base: position 714,757 of record NZ_CP023692.1, on the reverse strand, counting down.
GGGCCGGGCATGGGCTCTCCTCCGTCGACGGGATGCCCATCATATGAAAAATGAGACTTTTGTTACGGAATGACGCGAGTGGGATGGCTGGATGGAGTGCGGTATGGGCCATTCGGCCGCCGGGTCCGGTGTGATGAATCGTTTCTCCGGTGAACCGGCCCGTCCGACCGGGTGAGACGGCGTACCCGGAGCGGCCGTACGGGCTCCCGTGGCGGCTATCCATGGCCACGTGATCAAGCCACTTCGCACCACCCGCAAGGCTCGCGCCGCACTGGCCGCCGCGGCCGTGACCGGATGCCTCGTCACGCTCTCCCCGTCGGCCGGGGCCACCGCCACCGCCGCCGCCGCGCCCCCGGGGCGGGTGGCCGTCGACGTGGCCTCCGTCAACGGCTCGGGCTGCCGCCCCGGCAGCGCCACCGTCGCCGTCGCCCCGGACAACTCGGCCTTCACCGTCACCTACAGCGAGTACCTGGCCTCGGCCGGTGGAGGCGCCGCCGCCACCGAAGGCCGCAAGAACTGCCTGCTCTCCCTCCTCGTGCACGTGCCGCAGGGGTACACGTACGCGGTGTCCCACGTGGACTACCGGGGCTACGGGAAGCTGGAGCCCGGGGCGATCGGCACCCAGAAGGCCAGCTACTACTTCCAGGGCATGAGCCAGACCGCCAACCGGACGCACCAGTTCCATGGTGCGCTCGACGACAACTGGCAGGTGACCGACACCACCGGCATCGAAGCCCTCGTCTTCGCCCCCTGCGGCGAACAGCGCAACTTCAACATCAACACCGAGCTGCGCGCGGAGGTCGGCACCTCCGACAAGAACAAGACGAGCTACATGACCGTCGACTCCACGGACGGCAGCATCAGCTCCGTGTACCACTTCTCCTGGAAGCAGTGCCCGGTCCGCCGCTGAGCCGGCGGCGGGTCCCGGGTCGCCCCGGGTGGCGAGGGTGCGGATCGGCCCCTGCCTCCCGCGGGCGGCCCGCCCGTTTCCCGGGGTCTTGCGCTCACGAGGCCTTCGCGGCCCCGGCCCGGTAGCGGCCCGGCGTCGTCCCGAACTCCCGGTTGAAGGCGTGGGAGAAGGCGTACGGCGTGCCGTAGCCCACCCGGCGCGCGATCGAGGCCAGCGGGTCCTGGGTGTCCCGCAGCAGAGTGGCCGCGTACGTCAGCCGCCACCACGTCAGGTACGCCATCGGCGGGCGGCCGACCAGGGCGGTGAACCGGCGCGCCAGCGTGGGCCGGGAGACGCCCGCCTCGGCGGCGAGCCGCTCGTTCGTCCAGGGCGAGGCCGGATCCGAGTGCAGTGCCCGCAGGGCGGCCGAGGCGACCGGATCGCCCAGTACGGCGGACCACGCCCCGCCCGGCCCCTCGGCCATCCACGAGCGGATCATGTAGACGAGCAGGAGATCGAGCAGGCTCGGCACCGCCACACAGGCCCCCGGCCGCTGCGTGCCCAGCTCGCCGCCCAAGAGGGAGATGGCCGAGCGCAGTTCGGGGTGGGAGCCGACCCGGTTCGGCAGGTGGACCACCTTGGGCAGGTCCAGCATCAGCGGGTGGACACGACTGCGGTCGAGCCGGTACTTGCCGCACAGCATCTCCACCGCGGCGCCGGAGGCGTCCTCGGCCCGGCCCGACAGCGGTCCCCCGGGCGCCGGATCGAACGGCACGGCCCGTGCCACGGTCGCCGCGTCGGCGGGGGAGTCGGCGATCACGTGCCCCGTCCCGTGCGGCAGCAACACCGCGTCGCCGGCGCCGAGGGAGACCGGTGCGCCGCCGCCGTCGGGCAGCAGCCAGCAGCCGCCCTCCAGGACCACGTGGAAACCGGCGCCCTCGTACGGCGCGAAGCGCGCGCACCAGCTTCCGCTCACCCTGACCCGGTTGGAGGAGGGCTGCCCGATCCGTACGGCCGCGATGGCGTCGCTCACCACATCCATGGGGCCACAGTACCCGCGAACGCCAGGAGTGAGACGGCTGCGTATCCACATGAGCCGGACGGGCATTGAGGCGCTCAACCGGCCTTCATAGACTCGGCTTCATGAACAGCGAGAGCAGTGAGAACGGCCAGGACGGCCGCGGCAGGCGGAGCATCGTGCTGGGCGATGTCGAGATCACCCGGGCGGTCGAGTGGCAGGGGCCGCTCGGGCCCGCGCGCAACCTCGTACCGGCGGTCGGCGGGGAGGTGTGGAAGGAGAACGAGGACTGGCTGGCACCGGACCACTGGGAGGCCGACAGCGACCGGGCGGTGCTCGCCCTCCAGACCTGGGTCCTGCGCAGTGCCGGGAAGGTCGTCCTGGTCGACACGGGCGTGGGCAACGGGCGGGAGCGGCCGGGCTCTGCGCTCTTCCACCACCGGGAGGGCGATTTCCTCGGGGAGCTGGAACGGGCGGCCGGAGTCCGGCCGCAGGACGTGGACATCGTCGTCAACACCCATGTCCACGGTGACCACGTCGGCTGGAACACCGTCGCGGAGGGCGATGGTTGGGTGCCCGCCTTCCCGAACGCCCAGTACCTCGTCCCGGCCGCGGACGACCACCACTTCGGGCCGGGCAACGCCTACGGCGGCGGCGTCCGGGAGGACGACCGGCTGATCTACGAGGACAGCATCGCGCCCGTGCACCGCGCCGGTCAGGTGGTGCTCTGGGAGGGCTCCCACCGCATCGACGAGTACCTCACCCTGGAGTCCGCACCCGGGCACACCCCCGGATCCTCCGTGGTGCGGCTGGCCTCCGGCAGCGACCGGGCCGTCTTCGTCGGCGACCTGCTGCACAGCCCCGTGCAGATCCTGCACCCCGCCTGCAACAGCTGCTTCTGCCTGGACCAGGAGCAGGCGGCCGCCAGCCGCCTTCGCATCCTCGAACGCGCCGCGGACCGGAACGAATTGCTCGTCCCCGGGCACTTCGGCGGCACGGGAGCCGTCGAAGTCCGTCGTCAGGGGCAGGACTTCACCCTCGGGGCGTGGGCCTCTCCCCGCGACGCCGGCTAGCGGGAGCGCAGGAGGGCGGTACGGGGGCGGACGGCGGCCGCTGCGGCGCCACCCGCAGGATCCGCAGGGCGAGTTGGATCTCCAGCGCCCCGGCCGGTGCGTTCCAGTCCTCGCCCAGGATCTGCCTGACCCGGTCGAGGCGCTGCACCACCGTGTTCACGTGCACGTGGAGGGCGTCCTTGGTGCGGGCCAGGCTGGATCCGTGCGCGAAGTACGCCTCCAGGGTGCGGACCAGTTCCGTCCCGCGCTGCGCGTCGTACGCGACGACCGGCCCCAGCACCCGGTCCACGTACGCGCCCAGGTCCGCCCCGTCACCGAGGAGCACCCCGAGGAACCCGAGGTCGGGCAGGCCGGCCCCCGCGCCGGTGTGGCCGAGGGCGTGCAGGGCCTCCAGGCAGCGCAGTGCCTCGGCGTACACCCCCGGCAGGCCCTCGGGGCCGGCGGCCGGACCGGCGGAGCCCGCGGTGACCGGGGTGCCCAGGGCCTGGCCGAGCTCGGCGGCGAGCGACCGGGCGAGCGGGCCCGGGGCGTCCGTGGGGGCGAGCAGGACGACGCGGCCCTCGTGCACCCCGGCCAGCCCGTCGCGGGCACGTGCGTGGCGCGCGGCCTCCGCCGCCAGCCGGGAGCGCAGCGCGGGGTCGCAGTGGAGCACCACCAGGGCGTGCGGGCGGGCGAGGTCGACGCCGAGCTTGCGCGCCCGGATCGCCCGGCTGCCGGTGTCGCGGACGTGGCCGGGGGCCACCGGAGCCAGCAGGTCGCCGAGCAGTTCGCCGCGGACCCGGTCCTCGGCGTGGGCGATGGAGCGCCGCAGCAGGAGCAGCAGCGCCGTGACCAGCCCGGCCCGCTCGAACAGCCGCCGCTCCGTGTCGGGCAGGTCGCCGCGCCCGCCGAGGGTGATGCTGCCCAGCAGCTCCGGCCCGGCGAGGACCGCGCAGACCCACACGCCGTCCACGGCGACGGCCCGGCCGCCGGAGCGCGAGGCCGCGAGCGCGTGGGCCGGCGGCCCCGACGCGGGCCCCGCCGGATCCGTACCGACCCGCGCGAGCTCGGCGCCGTCCGCGTCGTGCACGGCCAGGCTGCCGCCCAGCAGCGCGGCGACCTCCCGGGCCACGTCGCCGACGTCGCCGCCGCGCAGGACGAGGCGGGTGAGCCGGTCGTGAGTCTCCGCGGCGAGCCGCACCGCTTCGCTCTGCGCGCGGGCGGTCTCGGTGGCGACCCCGAGTTCCACGAGGGCGGTACGCGTCTCTTCGAGCAGCCGGGCGCTGTCGATGGCCACGGCGGCATGGTCGGCGAGGGAGGAGAGCAGCGCGACCGCCTCGGGCGCGAAGTCGCGGACCGCCCGGTCGGCGGCGTACAGGACCCCGATCACCCGGGTGCCGACGCGCAGCGGGACGCCGAGGATGCCGCGCAGGCCTTCCTCGCGGACCCCGTTGTCGATGGTGTCCGTATGGCGGAAGCGGTCGTCGGTGCGGTAGTCGCAGCTCGCGTACGGGCGGGCGGTCTGGGCGACCAGACCGCCGAGCCCTTCGCCCATGCCGAGGCGCAGCTGCTGGAAGGCGGCCGACACGGAGCCGTCGGTGACGCGCATGAACGTATCGCCGACGGCCGGGTCGTTGAGGGTCAGGTACGCGACATCGGTGCCGAGCAGCGTGCGGGCGCGGTGGACGATGGCCCGCAGTACGGCGTCGAGATCCCGGAGGGCGGCGAGGTCGCCGGCCGTGTCGAAGAGGGCGGTGAGCTCGGCCTCGCGCCGCCGGTGCTGGTCGAGCGTACGGCGGATGTCCAGAGCCACCCGCGTGGCCTCCTCCACGAGGGCCTGCTCGGCGGGACCCGCTCCCGCGCGGCGTGCGTCGGCGGCGGGCCGGTCGAACTGCTCGACCGGGGCGCCGCGGCGCAGCAGTTCGAGCAGTTCGAGCAGGGGGGATCGCCCCGAGGAGGTCATGGCGGCATTCTCCCGTGGCCGGCGGGCCCGGATCAGGCGGGGTGGTCGGCCGCGGCCGGGAGCGGGGCCGCCCGCCCGCCGGAGGGGGCCTCGACGCGGGCCCGTGCGAGGTCCCGGCCGCGGGTCTCGCGGGCGAAGGCGACGGTGAGGGTGGTCACCACGGCGGCCGCGCACAGGTAGAGGGAGACGGGTACGGAGGAGCCGTAGTCCTTCAGGAGCTCGACGGCGAGCAGCGGAGCCAGCGCTCCGGCGACGATCGAGGCCAGCTGCGAACCCATCGAGGCGCCGGAGTAGCGGACGTCGGTGTCGAACATCTCGGAGATGAAGGCGGCCTGGGGCCCGTACATCGCGCCGTGCAGGAGCAGTCCGGCGGTGACGGCGAGGGTGATGACGGTGAAGGACTTGGAGTCGACGAGGGCGAAGAACGCGAACGCCCACAGGGCCATGCCGGCCGACCCGATCAGCGTGACCGGCCGCCGCCCGATCCGGTCGGAGAGCGCCCCCCAGGCGGGGATGGTGACGAAATGGACGGCAGAGCCGATGAGGACGGCGTTCAGCGCCGTGCTCTTGGCGAGCCCCAGGTGCACGGTGACGTACACGAGGAGGAAGGAGGTCAGCACGTAGTACGAGATGTTCTCGCCGAACCGGGTGCCGATGGCGGTCAGCACCTGGCGCCAGCTGCGGCGGAACACCTGGACCACGGGGGCGTCCTCCTCGCGCCCCTGCCGGGCGGCCTGCGCGGCGAGGAACACGGGGGACTCGGAGACGGACAGCCGGATCCACAGCCCGACGACCACCAGGACACCGGAGAGGAGGAAGGGCACGCGCCAGCCCCAGGCCAGGAACGCCGCGTCGGACTGCACCCCGGCGAGCAGGGCGAGTACCCCGGTGGCCAGCAGGTTCCCGCCCGGCGCACCGGACTGCGGCCACGACGCCCAGAACCCCCGGTGCTCGGCCCCGCCGTGCTCGGAGACGATCAGGACGGCCCCGCCCCACTCCCCGCCGAGCGCGAAGCCCTGCACCAGGCGCAGGGCGGTGAGCAGCACGGGAGCCCCGGCGCCGATGCTCGCGTACGTGGGCAGCAGCCCCATGGCGAAGGTGGCTCCGCCCATCATGAGCAGGCTGAGCACCAGGAGCTTCTTGCGCCCGACCTTGTCCCCGAAGTGCCCGAACACCACTCCGCCGAGCGGCCGCGCCAGAAATCCGATGGCGTAGGTGATGAACGCGATCAGGGTCCCGGTGAGCGGATCGCCGGTCGGAAAGAACAGCTTGTTGAACACCAGCGCGGCGGCGGTGCCGTAGAGGAAGAAGTCGTACCACTCGATGGTGGTCCCGACGAGACTGGCGGCAACGATGCGCCGGATTCCGGATGGAGCCTGCGGGTCGGCTGCGGTGGAGGCCATGTGCACCACTTCCAGGGTGTCTGCGGGGACGTCGGGTGTGGCCACAACGTAGAAGTCCGCGGGTCGCCGGGATATGTGGCGCGTCGTCACAATCAACCCTGCCCGAGTGTGCCCCGCCACCACAGGGCCGCAACCGATCCCCCGGGCCCCTCCGGAAGCGGGTGGAAGCCCCTGCCGGAATTGCAGAGTTGCTCCTGTTTCGAGTGCCGCGCGGCAGCCGTCGAACGATCGGGCCTTTCGGCACACTCCGAAGCCACCGTCAAGACAGTCGCGCCGGTACGGCAACGCCAGGCTCAGCCGGGCGGCGGCGCGGCCAGCGTCGAACGCCGTACCACCAGCTCCGGCTCGAACACGACTTGTCGGTGGCGGTGGGCCGCGCCGCCCGGCCCGGTCTCCTCGGCGAGCATCTCGGCCGCCGTCCGCCCCATCGCCTCCGCGGGCTGGCGCACCGAGGTCAGCGGCACCGCGGCCGCCGCGGCGAACTCGATGTCGTCGTAGCCGACGATCGCGAGGTCCTCGGGTACCCGCAGGCCCGCGGCGAACGCGGCCTGCAGCATCCCGAGGGCCAGCAGATCGTTCGCGCAGAACACCGCGGTCGGTCTCGGCAGCATCCCCAGCAGGCGGGCGCCGGCGTCGCGGCCCGCGGCCACGTCCAGCCCGTCCACCTCCAGGTCCAGCAGGACGGCGTCGCGGCCGGCCAGCGCCCGCAGCGCGCCGCTGCGACGGTCGGCGACCTGCTGCAGCCGGTGGCGGCCGCCCGCGAACGCGATCCGTCGGTGGCCGCTCGCCAGCAGGTGCCCGGCCGCAAGGGCGCCGCCCCCGACGTCGTCCACCGACACCGAGCAGGCGTCCAGCCCCGGGGCGAGCCGGTCCACCAGTACGAAGGGCACGCCGCCGCGACGCAGCGCCGCCGCTCCCGACCCCTCCGCGTCGGCGGGGGTCAGCAGCACCCCGCGCACCCGCTGCTGCGCGAAGAGGGCGAGGTAGTCCGCCTCGTCGGCGAGCCGTTGAGCGCTGTTGCAGACCATCACGCCCAGGCCCGCCGCGCGCGCCGCCCGTTCGGCCCCGCGCGCCACGGAGACGAAGAACGGGTTGCCCAGGTCGAGGACGAGCAGACCGATGATCCGGCTGCTGCCGGAGCGCAGCTGGCGCGCCGACTCGCTGCGTACGTAGCCGAGCCGGTCGATCGCGGCCCGGACCCTGGCCCTGGTCTCCTCGCCGACCCTCTCCGGCCGGTTGATCACGTTCGAGACCGTGCCGACGGACACACCTGCCGCCCGTGCCACGTCCTTGATGCTCGCCGCGCCGCCCATGTCCCACCGTTGAAAAGTTTCACCGGCCCCGACGGCCGACCCGGAGAGCAGGTTACGGCATCACGCCAACCGCTCCTCGCGGGTGCCTTGACGCTTCCTGCGGGCCCACCTACCGTCGAGTTGAAACGATTCAAATCGTGGGAGGTGCTCCGGTGGCCGACCGATCCGCCGTCAAGGACGCCCTTCGGGCCCAGCGCATCGAGACGCCCTCGTGGGGCTACGGGAACTCGGGAACCCGGTTCAAAGTCTTCGCCCAACCCGGCGTTCCGCGCGACCCGTTCGAGAAGCTCGCCGACGCCGCCCAGGTGCACGCCGCCACCGGCGTCGCCCCGAAGGTCTCCCTGCACATTCCCTGGGACCGGGTCGAGGACTACGGCGCGCTGGCCGCGCACGCCCGCGAGCTCGGGCTGGAGATCGGCGCGATCAACGCGAACGTCTTCCAGGACGACGACTACACGCTCGGCTCCGTCACCCATCCGGACCCGCGGGTGCGCCGCAAGGCTCTCGACCACCTGCTGGAATGCGTCGACATCATGGACGCCACCGGCTCGCGCGACCTCAAGCTATGGTTCTCGGACGGCACGAACTACCCCGGCCAGGACGATATTTCGGGCCGCCAGCAACGCCTGTCCGACGCCCTGTCAGAGGTGTACGGACGGCTCGGCGACGACCAGCGGATCCTGCTGGAGTACAAGCTGTTCGAGCCCGCGTTCTACACCATGGACGTCCCGGACTGGGGCACCGCGTACGCGCACTGCCTGCGGCTCGGGCCCAAGGCCGCGGTCGTCGTCGACACCGGGCACCACGCCCCCGGTACCAACATCGAGTTCATCGTCGCGTTCCTGCTGCGCGAGGGGAAGCTCGGCGGCTTCGACTTCAACTCCCGTTTCTACGCGGACGACGACCTGATGGTCGGCGCCGCCGATCCGTTCCAGCTGTTCCGGATCCTGCACGAGGTCAACGGGAACGGCGGCTTCGCCCCCGAGGCCGGCGTCGCGTTCATGCTCGACCAGTGTCACAACATCGAGGCGAAGATCCCCGCGATCATCCGCTCGGTGATGAACGTCCAGGAGGCCACGGCCAAGGCCCTGCTGGTCGACCGCTCGGCCCTGGCGGCCGCTCAGAACGCGGGCGACGTACTCGGCGCCAACGAGGTGCTGATGGACGCCTACGCCACCGACGTCCGCCCGCTGCTGGCCGAGGTCCGCGCCGAGACCGGGCGGGACCCGAACCCGGTCGCGGCCTACCGGGCCGGCGGCTGGGCCGAGAAGATCGTCGCGGAGCGGGTCGGCGGCGCCCAGGCCGGATGGGGGGCCTGACCCGCCCGGCACGCGAGGCGGCCCGGACCACCTCGTACCCACGGGCCGGCCCCCGCCCTCCTCGCGCATCCCTACGAGAGCGCCGCCACCGCCACCCGACCAGGAAGCTGCTCCCGCCATGGCCCAGCACCCCGTCGTCGCCACCCTCCTCGCCCGCTCCCACCGGCTCGGCTCGGACCCGCGCAACACCAACTACGCCGGCGGCAACACCTCCGCCAAGGGCGTGGCCACCGACCCCGTCACCGGGCAGCCCGTCGAGCTGATGTGGGTGAAGGGCTCCGGCGGCGACCTCGGCACCCTCGCCGAGGCGGGCCTGGCCGTGCTGCGACTGGACCGCCTGCGCGCCCTCGCCGACACCTACCCGGGCGTGGCACGGGAGGACGAGATGGTCACCGCGTTCGAGTACTGCCTGCACGGCAACGGCGGCGCGGCTCCGTCCATCGACACCGCCATGCACGCTCTGGTCGAGGCCGCGCACGTCGACCACCTGCACCCCGACTCCGGCATCGCGTTCGCCACCGCCGCCGACGGCGAAAGGCTCACCGCCGCCTGTTTCGGCGACGCGGTGGCGTGGCTGCCCTGGCGCCGTCCCGGCTTCCAACTCGGCCTGGACATCGCCGAGATCAAGCGGACCCGGCCGCAGGCCGTCGGCTGCGTCCTCGGCGGTCACGGCATCACCGCCTGGGGCGCCACCAGCGAGGAGTGCGAGGCCAACGCCCTGTACATCATCCGCACCGCCGAGGCCTTCCTGGCCCGGCACGGCAAGGCCGAGCCGTTCGGTCCTCGGCTTGAGGGCCACCAAGCCCTGCCGGAGGCCGAACGCCGCCGGCGCGCCGCCGCGCTCGCCCCCGTCATCCGCGGTCTGGCCTCCACCGACCTCCCGCAGGTCGGCCACTTCACCGACGCCGCGCCCGTGTTGGACTTCCTCGCCCGCGCCGAGCATCCCCGCCTGGCCGCCCTCGGCACCTCCTGCCCCGACCACTTCCTGCGCACCAAGGTCGCCCCGCTGGTCCTCGACCTGCCCCCCACCGCGCCCCTGGACGAGACGATCGCCCGCCTGCGGGAGCTGCACACCGACTACCGGGCCGGCTACCGGGCCTACTACGAGCGGTACGCCACCGCGGACTCGCCCCCCATGCGCGGGGCCGACCCGGCGATCGTCCTGGTCCCGGGCGTCGGCATGTTCTCCTTCGGCAGGGACAAGCAGACCGCCCGCGTGGCCGGCGAGTTCTACCTCAATGCGATCAACGTGATGCGCGGTGCGGAGGCGGTCTCCGGCTACGCCCCGATCGAGGAGAGCGAGAAGTTCGCCATCGAGTACTGGGCACTGGAAGAGGCGAAGCTGCGCCGGATGCCCGCACCCAAACCGCTGCACGCCCGCGTCGCCCTGGTCACCGGCGCCGGCTCCGGCATCGGCAAGGCCATCGCGCACCGCCTGGCCGCCGAGGGCGCCTGCGTCGTCGTGGCCGACGTCAACACCGCCACCGCGCGGGCCGTTGCCGACGAACTCGGCGGCCCGGACCGGGCCGTGGCCGTCACCGTCGACGTCACCTCCGAGGAGCAGATCGCCGAGGCGTTCCGCACCGCGGTCCTCGCCTTCGGCGGAGTCGACCTGGTGGTCAACAACGCGGGCATCTCCATCTCCAAGCCGCTGCTGGAGACCACCGCCGAGGACTGGGACCGGCAGCACGCCATCATGGCCCGCGGCTCCTTCCTCGTCTCCCGGGAGGCGGCCCGCACCATGATCCGGCAGGGCCTGGGCGGCGACCTCGTCTACATCGCCTCGAAGAACGCGGTCTTCGCCGGCCCCAACAACATCGCGTACTCCGCCACCAAGGCCGACCAGGCCCATCAAGTCCGGCTGCTCGCGGCCGAGTTGGGTGCACACGGAATCCGCGTCAACGGCGTCAACCCGGACGGCGTGGTCCGCGGCTCGGGCATCTTCGCCGGCGGCTGGGGCGCCCAGCGCGCCGCCACCTACGGCATCGCGGAGGAGCAGCTCGGCGCGTTCTACGCCCAGCGCACCCTCCTCAAGCGCGAGGTGCTACCCGAGCACGTCGCCGCCGCCGTCTTCGCCCTCACCGGCGGCGACCTCACCCACACCACCGGCCTCCACATCCCCGTCGACGCCGGCGTCGCCGCGGCCTTCCTGCGCTGAGGCGGCCGTGACGCCCCGCACCCCACACACCCCGGCCGCCTTCGCCGCGGCGGACCTCGGCGCCACCAGCGGGCGGGTGCTCGTCGGCCGGGTCGGCCGTGACCGCCTCGACCTCACCGAGACCCACCGCTTCGCCAACACTCCCGTCCAACTCCCGGACGGGTTGCACTGGAACGCCCTCGGCCTGTACCAAGGCGTCCTGGACGGCCTTCGCGAGGCCGCCGCGCGCTGGGACCTCGCCTCCGTCGGCATCGACAGCTGGGCCGTGGACTACGGGCTCCTCGACGCCGACGGCGCGCTCCTGGGCAATCCGTTCCACTACCGCGACCCGCGGGGTGCCGCCGCCGTCCAGGCGGTCCGGCGCCGCCTGCCGGCCCGTGAGCTGTACCGGATCACCGGGCTTCAGCACCTGCCGTTCAACACGATCTTCCAGCTCGCCGCCGAGAAGCACCTCGACCGCGCCCGCACCCTGCTCCTGCTGCCCGACCTGATCACCCACTGGCTCACCGGCACCGTCGGCGCAGAGGTCACCAACGCCTCCACCACGGGCCTGTACGACGCCCGCACCGGCTCCTGGTCCGCTCCGGTCCTCGCCGCGCTCAACCTGGACCCGGCCCTCCTGCCCGCACTGCGCCGCCCCGGCGACCACGCCGGCACCGTCCTCCCGCACGTCGCCGCCGCCACCGGCCTGCGCCCCGACACGCCGGTAGTAGCGGTCGCCTCCCACGACACCGCCTCCGCGGTCGCCGCCGTCCCCGCCGACACCGAGGACTTCGCCTACATCTCCTGCGGCACCTGGTCGCTCGCCGGCCTCGAACTCGACGCGCCCGTCCTCACCGACGCCTCGCGCGCCGCCAACTTCACCAACGAACTCGGCATCGACGGCACCGTCCGCTACCTGCGCAACGTCATGGGCCTCTGGCTGCTCAGCGAGAGCCAGCGCACCTGGCGCGCCCGGGGCGAGCGGCACCACCTGCCCGAGCTGCTCGAACGCGCGGCCGCCGCCCGCCCGTTCGCGGCGCTCGTCGACCCCGGCGCCCCCGAGTTCCTCGCCCCCGGCGACCTGCCGGCCCGCCTCGCCGAGCACTGCGCCCGTACCGGGCAGCACCTACCCGAGGACCAGGGCGCCGTCGTCCGCTGCATCCTGGAGAGCCTGGCCCTGGCGCACCGCCACACCCTGTTTCAGGCCGCCCATCTGACCGGCCGCGCGATCCGCGCCGTGCACCTCGTCGGCGGCGGCAGCCGCAACGCCCTGCTGTGCCGGCTCACCGCCGACGCCACCGGCCTGCCCGTCATCGCCGGCCCCGCAGAGGCCACCGCCATCGGCAACATCCTCGTCCAGGCCCGCGCCCACGGCCTGGTCGAAGACCGCGGCGCCATGCGTCGCCTGATCGCCCGCACCCAGTGCCTGCGGCGCTACGAGCCCGCCGGAGACATCCGCGCGTGGGACGCCGCCGCCGCCCGTGTGGGGCTCGCCTGACCTGAGTCGCACGGCACCGACGCGGTGTCACGTCTCCGCGTGCGTTCCGTGACGGTCGGTCAAATGTTGCTCAAGCTCGCATGGTTGCGGAGCGTCATTTTGGAAATACTCCATTTACCGAAGGGCTGCGTGCTGGCCGTCAGATGGCCGGGTGTGCATATTCCCGATGTGATCGCACGGCCAGCGGCTGCCCTCCGTGTCATCCCGACCTCGCCGTCATCGCTGTGAGCTGCCCGCACGCCCTCACCAGGACTCCGAACGGCGGGTCCCCGCGTCGACCGAAAGTCGCGCCGCAAAACAATTGCGGGCGTCCCGAACAGGTTTGGAAATAAAGCCTGTTCGGCTCTCGAAGTCATTTCTCAGAGTTCGGAGGGTTTCCATGCGCACGCCTCGCCGCAGATCCCTGCGCCTCCTGATGTGCCTGGCACTGTCACTGTCCGCAGTGCCGCTGGCCGTCCTCGCCGCGCCTCAGGCCGGCGCTGCCGAGGGGCCGAGCGTGTGGGTCCTGGACGCCACCGACCGGCCCTTCACCTCGACCACCCCGCCGGGCTGGGCGCCGACCGGGATCGAGCTGTACGCGGCCCGCAACGCCTACGAGGGGGCGCAGATCCTGGTGCGGTCCGGTTCGGCGCAGACCGGGGTGTCCGTCACATCCGGGGCGCTGACCGGCCCCGGCGGCGCGCTCATTCCCGCTGCGAACATCACCACGCGCTACGAGTACAACCATCCGAACATCCAGAAGGTCGGCAACGTCCAGAACCCGCCCGACGGCGGGATCGCCTACTACGACGCGCTGATGGACACCGGTCCGCAGTCGGTGGCGGCGAACACCACGTACGCCGCCTACTACCAGGTCTACGTGCCGGCCGGTCAGGCGCCGGGCGTCTACATCGGCAGCGCCAGGGTGAACAGCAGCCTGGGCGCCGTCACGGTGCCGGTGTCGGTGACCGTGTACGGCGCCACGATCCCGCCGACCTCGCAGTCCACGTTCAAGATGAACAACTGGTTCTCCTCGGCGGGCTGGGACTACGCGGGCACGGAGGCGTCGATCCCGAACGAGTACGGCGTGCGGATGTACGACGCCAACTGGTGGACCGTCGAGGCCAACATCGCGGCGAACATGGCGCGGCACCGGAACAACGTGATCTACGCCGACCCGGTGGCCCTGCTGATCCCGGACACCACCGTCGACGCCGCCGGCCACTTCACCTTCGGCTGGTCCACCTTCGACCGGTTCGTCAACCTCTTCGTCAGCGCCGGGGCCATGCAGTACCTCTACACCCCGACCCTGCTGGAGCCCCCCGCCTCCGATCCGTACCTCGACACGCTGGTGCCGGCCAACGGCGTCAGCGGTGCCGTCAAACACGCGCTCTGCCGGCCCGACTCTGCTCCGGCCAATGGCTGCCCGGACACCAACAACTGGTTGAACCAGTTCTTCCCGGCGCTGAAGGCGCACCTCGATGCCAAGGGCTGGACGAACAACTTCTACATGAGCGCCCTGGACGAGCCCACCTCCACGCAACAGGCCACCGCTGCCAACTGGCTCTACACCCGCTACGAGCAGTACTTCCCGAACCCGCGTACCAACGAGGCGCAGCTGACCACGTTCACCGGCGACGCGGCCCATTTGTCGACGCAGACCCCCCTCTCGTCGAACTACGACGCGAACGTCGCGCTCTACCAGAGCTACCGGATCAGCGGGAAGGACCTGTGGCTGTACAGCTGCATCGTCCCGCAGGGCCCGTACATGAACCGCTTCACCAGCAACTACCTCAGCGGGACCAGGCTCCTCCCGTGGCTGACCTGGAAGATCGGTGGCGACGGCTATCTGCACTGGGGCTGGAACTACTGGCACGACGGCTTCAGCGAGCCGTACCCGGCCGCCGACACCTTCAACACCGCGCAGAACGGTGACCATTGGCTGGTCTATCCGAACAAGAGCGCCTACGGCATCTACGACAGCCTCCGCAGCGAAGCCCAGACCGCGGGCCTGCAGGACTTCGAACTGCTTCAGCAGCTGGCCGCGGTCAAGCCGCAGGCGGCGCGCACCCTGGCCGAGACGCTGATCACCAACCCGACGGCGTACGACACCTCCGGGTGGAACGTCGAGGGCCGGCACAAGCAGCTCCTCGACGAACTGGCCGCGGCCTCCAATGACCTGGCGCTGCCGTTCACGGACGACTTCAGCGGCGGCGACCACTTCTGGACCCACACCCGGGGGACCTGGTCGACCAGCGGCGCCCGGTACACGCAGTCCGACGCGTCGGCGAACTGGGGGGACGTCTCCTACCTGCGCGGCCGGGGCTACACCGACGTCTCGGTCGGCGTGGACCTTCAGATCACCGGAGTGAGCTCGTACGGCGGAAGCACCAACTGGGCCGGTGTGATGGTGCGTTCGGCCAACGGCACGGACCTGGACTCCGGCTACCTGATCGCCCAGCGGGACAACGGCGAGGTGTTCGTCTACCGCAGCGGCACCAGGATCGGCTCGGCGTCCGTGCCCGGCTACGTGTCGGGGCAGCGCACCCGGCTGCGCGTAGTGGCGCGCGGGAACGCACTGACGGTGTACGCCGGGACCGGGCAGGCGCCGGTACTGACCGTCACCGACGCGGCGTTCACCGCAGGCGACGTGGGTCTGGTCACCGGCGGCGCCAGCGCGAACTTCTGGAACGCCCGGATCATGCCGACCTCGCTCGCCCCGGCCGAGAGTGCCGCCGCCGCCGCCTCCAGCTCGTACGAGGCCGACGGCTGGGGTATCCGCTCGGCGGTCGACGGGCAGCGGCCGTCGGCGCCGAACGCTGCGGGGTGGAGCAGTTCCGGCAGTACCGCCACCAACCACACCGAGTGGGTGCGGCTGGACCTGGGCTCGACCCGGCCGGTGAGCCGGGTGGACCTCTACCCGCGCAGCGACGGGGCCAACGCCGGTCAGGGCTTCCCGGTCGACTTCACCATCCAGACCTCCACCGACGGCACGAACTGGACCACGGTCAGCACCCGGACCGGGTACGCGAGGCCCGGCGCCACGGCCCAGACCTTCCCGTTCGCGACGGTGGACGCGCGCTACGTGAAGGTGACGGGGACCAACCTGAGCACAGATCAGTTCGGTGATTTCCGGATGCAGTTCGCGGAGATCGAGGCTGTCGGCGGAGATCTGGCAGCGGGCGCCACGGCGACCACCTCCAGCTCGGTCGAGTATCCCAGCGAGGGCTGGCTGACCGCCAACCTCACCAACGGGACCCATCACACCGACCTGTGGAACTCCTCGGGCTGGAGCAGCGCCGGGACCGCATCCCCGAACACCACGCAGTGGGCGCGGGTGGACCTCGGCGGCCCGTCACGGGTCAGCCAGGTCACGTTGTACCCCCGCGACGACATCCCGAACACCGGGCGCGGCTTCCCGTCGGCCTTCACCGTCCAGCTCTCGACCGACGGCACGAACTGGACCACGGTGGTGTCGAGGAGCTCGTACCCGCGCCCCGGGGCCGGTGGCCTTTCCTTCGCCTTCGCCGCCACCACCGCCCGGTACGTGAAGGTCACCGGCACCACGCTCACCGCCGACCAGTTCGGCGTGTACTACATGCAGCTGGCGGGGATCGGTGTCTCATGACGAAGCGCCGGATCTGCTTCCTGCTCCAGGTGAAGGCCGAACTGTGCGAGGAGTACCGCGAGCGCCACGCCCAGGTGTGGCCGGAGATGCTCGATGCCCTCCGGGCCGCCGGCTGGACGAACTACTCCCTGTTCCTGCGCCCGGACGGCCTGCTCGTCGGCTACGTGGAGACCGAGGACTTCGACCGCGCCCGCGAGGCGATGTCCGCCACCGAGGTCAACGCCCGCTGGCAGGCCGAGATGTCCCGCTACTTCCAGCACCTGGACGGCAAGCCGGCCGACCAGGCGATGGCACCGCTGACGGAGGTGTTCCACCTGGACTGACAGTCTGGGAATTCGACGGTCTTGCGCCCGTTTCGGCGAGCCGGTGCCGGCGCGGGGCCGGCTCGCGGTGGCCGGCGTGCCCCGGCACCGTCCGATCGGCTGTCACCTGATGACCAGCCCGGCTTCCAAGCGATCGCCGGACATGACCCTGCGTGACAGCCGGTGCGCGAAGTGCTCCCGCTGCTTCGACTGTACGCGGTCGGCCATGGCCGATCTGACCAGGTATTTCTCCGGCAGGCCGTGGAGCGGGCGGCCGGAGTACTGTGAAAGGACGACAGGCCCGCGCACGTCGCCCGGCACCGGCACCGGTGCCCACCTGCGACGCCGTACGGTCGCACCCGTAGATGGGCGAACCCGAATGGCTGACTCCGACACCCCCTCCACGCCCCCACTGCTCCTGCCGGATGCGATCCACCAGGCGATCCAGCCGGGCACGGCCCTGCTACGCCTGGAGACCACGCAGTCCAGGGAGGGGCTCCTGGACGGCGCGTGGTGGCCGCGCACCCGCGACATCGAAATCGAACTTCCGGCGCTGATCAGCGTGTTGACCGGGCATCTCGGGCCGATCACCCGGGTGGGCCTGGACGCGTCCGCCTGGAACGGGCTCCCGACCCGACTGGTCATCGACGGCCAGGTCGTACACCTCGTCTCCGACCCGATCGGAGACGACACCGTCCTCATCACGCGCGGCCACAACGACCACTTCGCCCTGCTGGTCGTCCCCCCGGACACCACCCCGGACGCCGCCCGCCAGGCGATGGCCCGCGCCGTACGCGCCGACAACATCACGCAGGCCGCCCAGCTCCTCGTCGCCGTCACCCCCGACCCCGGGGAGAGCCCCGCCGACGCGGCAGGCTGATCCCGGAGCCACTGAGGCCCCGCCGGGCCGCGGGCATGCGACGCCCGGCATATTGCGCGGAAATCTGCATCGGATTGTGGTCGGTCCGGACTATTTCTGCGCATTCTTTCACTTGCGTGGACGGGGTATCGGTATAAGTGTTTTTCGCTTCTTGTTCTTCGAATCGGAAAATATGGCCGGTCGGAAATCGATGCGAGCCGAGGCCGCTCCTAGCCGAGTTCCACCACCGTCCACGACACGGCGAAAAAGCAGATCAAGCCGATCGGGGCGTGGCAATCTGCTCGCCTGTACAACATTTTCGAGTGGAGGTTCGCGCCCTGTGGGCATCGATGTCAATCCCACCGTCAGCAGGCGCCGGCTGGGGTCGGAGCTGCGCCGGCTCAGGGAAATCAGCGGCATGACGACACAGCAGGTGGCGGAGCGCCTGTTGATCTCCCAGCCCAAGATCAGCCTGTTGGAGAACGGCCGCCGCGTCGTCAAGCCGCGCGACGTGCGCGATCTCTGCGGGCTGTACGGAGTCCAGGATCAGCGGCGGGTCGAGCATCTGATGCAACTGGCCGGGGAATCGGGTCAGCAGGGCTGGTGGAACTCCTACGGCGACATTCCCTATGGCGCCTATATCGGTCTGGAGGCCGAGGCGGCCGCAATCCGGCTCTACGAGCCCCTTGTGGTCCCCGGCCTGCTGCAGACCCCGGCCTATGCCAGGGCGGTCATTGCAGGAACGATCCCTCTTATCACGCCCGAAAAGGCCGCCGCGCGCCTCCAGGTTCGGCTACGGCGTCAGGACCGGTTGCGCACCCCGGGAAACCCGCTGCGGTTGTGGGTCGTATTGGACGAGTCGGTATTGCGGCGCGTCGTGGGTAGCCGCGAGGTCATGCGCGAGCAGCTCGACCATCTGACGCACCTCAGCGCCCAGCCGCACATCACCGTGCAGGTCCTCCCCCACGACGTGGGTGCGCACCCGGGAGTCTCGGGACAGTTCTCGCTGCTGGAGTTCGCCGAAGCCGGCGATGTGAGCGTGGTGTATTTGGAAAGGTTCACCAGCGACCTCTATTTGGAGAAACGATCCGACGTACGGCTTTACCGCGACATGTACGCGCACTTGCAGGCTCAGGCGCTGAGCCCGGACGACACCCGGTATCTCGTCAACGAAGTCATCGGGGCGTACGCCGACCCGGGGTGATGTGAGGGCCGGTCTCGGATCTGATCGCTCGCGAGTACCACTGAGCCCCTGGACGACCTGTCCAGGGGCTCAGCCGCCGAACGGCGGACGCGTGTTCCTGCCCGCTTGACGGCGGCGGGAGGGACGAGCGTGGGGCGATCCGGCCGAGTACTCGTCACCGAAGGGTCAGGGCCGCGAGGCGGTCACGCCTGGGACGGGCTAGTCCTGTCGAGTCGCTGTACCTCGCCGGATCTTCTTCCGGGTGAAGAGGACAGAACCTCCGACGAATGCCAGCACTGCTGCAGAAGCGGCCATGATGCCGGTCCCGCCGCTTGAGCCGGTCCCCTCAGGCTGCTGACCGGTGGCGGCGCTCACGTGCGCGAAGTTGACGCTCCTGGCCGCGTGGCCGGGACCCTCGTGGCCGAGGTCGTCGGCTTGGCCGTTCGGCTTGAGGTCGGCCCACGGCGGCTTGCCGAAGTCGTGGTCGTCCTGACCGTTCTCGCCCTTGTCGTGGTTGCCGTCGTCGTCCTTGTCGTGGCGGCCGTTCTCGCCCTTGTCGTGGCGACCGTTCTCGCCCTTGTCGTGGTCGTCGTCCTCGTCTTTGTCGTGGTCGTGGTCGTGGCGACCGTTCTCGCCCTTGTCCTTGTCCTTGTCCTTGTCGTGGCCGTTGCCGTGGTGGTCCTTCCCGCCCTTGTCGCCACGAGGCCCCTTGGGTCCGGCGGGTCCGGCGGGTCCGGTGGGCCCGACAGGTCCTGCGGGGCCTGCGGGACCGGTCGGTCCGGGTGCACCGGGGGAGCCGGGAGCGCCGGGTGCGCCGGGGCTGCCGGTCGGTCCGGGTGCACCGGTCGGGCCGGGGCTGCCGGGGCTGCCGGGGCTGCCGGTCGGGCCAGGAGCACCGGTCGGGCCGGGGCTGCCGGTCGGGCCGGGGGAACCAGTAGGTCCGGGAGGTCCGCTCGGTCCGGGAGGTCCGCTCGGTCCGGGCGGCCCGGGCGGGCCGGCGGCGCAGGCCGGCCTCGTAATGGTGTTGTTGTTCATCGTGACCGCGGCCTCACGCGCCAGGGCGCGCCCTTCGATCACGGCGCTGTTGTTCAGCGTGATCGACTGCATGGCCAGGATGGTGCCCTTGAACTGGGTGGTCGTGCCGAGGGTGGCAGAGCTGCCCACCTGCCAGAACACATTGCAGGCATTTGCTCCGTTGATGAAGGCCACGGAACTCGACGAAGCCGTGGTCAGGGTCGAGGGGATTCGGAAGATGAAGACGGAGTTGGGGTCGTTCTGGCCGTCGAGGGTGACCGTCCCGGTGAGTTGCAGGGACGGAGGGGATGCCGGGGCCGTGTAGACGCCGGGCGCCAGCGTCAGTCCGCCGATCTCGTCCGAAGCGAGAATGGTTCCGAGCCCCCGGCCTGCCGCGTCGTCGTAGGCGACGACGAGATCGGACTTCGCCTGAGCGGCGGCGGCGTTGGGGGCTACGCGTGTCACTCCGTTGACGATGCCGGGCGGGAAGCCGGTCACCGACGTGCCCGGATAGAGGCCCAGGTCGCCGTTGATGACGGTGGGGTTCGTGTTGGTGACCGTCGAACCGGCCAGGACCCCGTAACTGGCGGTGGTCCCCAGCAACACGGGGGCCTCTGCGGCGTGCGCGAGGGTCGGGACCAGGGCGGCCGAGGCCAAGAGCGCCGCGGGGAGCAGGACGAAGGCTCCCCGTTTGAGTAGACCGCGTGGAGGGCTCGTGCCGGGTGGAGCGGACAGGATGACATCCGATGCCATAGCAGGACCTTTCTTGTTACGTCGATCCGATCCGGCGTGCGCCGGTACGCGGCTCACCTTGAGCGGGGGCCACAGAGCGACGACTCCCCGCCAGAGGTTGTGATGCGACGTCACCCGGCAGTATTGACGCATATTTCAGAGTAATAGACCATAAATCGGAAAAGAGGGGCCGCATGAGTGACGCAGTGTGAGTGCGGCAGGCGCGTCGCACGCCTGTCCTCAACGGTTGCGTGGTCGCAGTGCGGGGCGCGCGGACAGGCGGGACAGCGGCGCAGGTCACGAAGTCGTCGACGCGGGGGGTCGAGTTCAGAAGTCCCTTATGGGCAGCTTCGGTTGGTTTCTGCACCGCGGAATCATTCGCCGGTGCGGCCGTGGACTCAGCCGGCAGTGAGTACACCGGGGGCGTGATGGTGGTCGGCGGAGCCCGGCCCCCGCTACACCGAGTCCCCGGGCGCCGGCGCGCCCGCTCCGCGCGACGCGTTCGCGGCCTTCACCAGAGCGGCCGGGCCCGGATTCGGCTGCGCCAAGCCCGTAGAGGCCCGTAAAACGGCTTTCGCCCCCCGGGCGGCGGCTCGCCACTGCCGCTGCCCGGGGGCGCTCGGTGCCAAGTGGTGTGAGCGGAGGGGTCAGCCTCCGACGTGGATGCCGGGGCGGCGGGCCGGGTCGGGTTCGTGCTTGCGGATGATCTCGCGGGTCACGGGGGCGGTGTCGCCGCGGCCGAGGAGGAAGTAGCGGAACATGTGGGTCAGCGGACTGCCCTCGGCCCAGGCGAAGTAGCAGTGCGGCTTGACTCCGGTGGTGTCGCGCAGGGCGAGGAGGATCGCGGCGATTGCGTTCGGGGCGGCGGGAGCTTCGGCGCGCAGGATCCGGAATCCGTCGACCTCCACCCCGTGGACGGTGAGGGTTTCGCTGAAGTCCGAGGGGTCGACGACGTCGATCTCCACGAACATCACATCGGCCGGACCGGGTACCGGGTTGTCGCCGCGCTGCTCGCGTTCCTTGTCGGCGTACTCGGCGCCGTCACCCGCCTGGCGGCGGTTGGCGATGATGTTGATCGCGTTGTCGTAGGCGAGGGTGTCCGTGATGAACTGCCGGGCCGCCGGGTCGAACACGATGCGGTCGGCACGCAGTTCGGTGGTGCGGGACACCCGGGAGATCAGGGACACGGCGACGATTCCGGCGATGAAGAGGCCGGAGATGGTGATGCCGTCCGGCTTGTCGATGATGTTGGCCACCAGCGCGTAGAGCAGCACCGCGGTGAGCACGGTGAAGCCGGCGGTCGTCGCGCGCTGGCGGCGGCGCAGCGCCGACACGGTGACGGCGAAGGCGCCGGAGACCATCATGGCGAGGATGCCGGTGGCGTAGGCGCCGGCCTGGGCGTTGACGTCGGCGTCGAAGGCGATGGTGATGATGACGCAGAGAGCCGTGTACACCAGGACGACCGGGCGAACGGCGCGACCCCACTCGGGGGCCATGCCGTAGTCGGGCAGGTAGCGCGGGACGATGTTGACCAGTCCCGCCATCGCGGAGGCGCCCGCGAACCACAGGATCAGGATGGTGCTGATGTCGTAGACGGTGCCGAAGGCTTCCCCCACCTGTTCATGAGCCAGGTAGGCCAGCGCGCGACCGTTGGCCGCACCACCTGCTTCGAACTCTTTGTGCGGAATCAGGATCGTGGTGACGAAGCTGGCTGCGAGCAGGTAGACGCTCATGACGGCCGCCGCGGTGGTCAGCAGCTTCCGGGAGTTGCGGATGCGGGACTGCAGCCGCTGCTCCGTGTCCTCGCCCTCGGCGGCGATGAGCGGCATCATGCTCACCCCGGTCTCGAAGCCGGACAACCCGAGCACCAGCAGCGGGAAGGCCAGCAGGGCCGGCCCGGCCAGGCCGCCCAGTCCGCCTCCGCCGTCCACGAGCGCGTCGGTCCACGCAGACCAGGCGCCCGGCGAGGTGACGACCTCGACCGCACCGAAGGCGATGGTCACCGCGTTGAGCAGCAGGAAGACGGCGACGAGAGGGATCGCGACGCTGACCGCTTCGCTGAACCCGAGCAGGAACACCCCGCCGAGGAGCAGCAGGAGCGCCACCGTGATGGCGACCTCGTGGCCGTGCAGGGCTTCGGGGAAGAACGGGTTCTCCACCACGTGCACGGAGGCGTCCGCCGCGGACAGGGTGATGGTGATGATCCACGAGGTGGCCACGAACCCGAGCAGGACCAGGACGAACAGCTTGCCCCGCCAGAACGGCAGCAGGTCTTCCAGCATCGCGACGGAACCGGCTCCGTGGGGACTCTCGCGCGCGACCCGCCGGTACATCGGCAGCATCCCCAGCAGCGTCAGCGCCACGATCAGCAGGGTCGCCAGCGGCGACACGGCGCCGGCCGCGAGCGCGGCGATCGCCGGGACGTAGGCGAGGCTGGAGAAGTAGTCCACCCCGGTCAGGCACATCACCTTCCACCAGGCGTGCGGCTCGCTGTGCCCCTCGCCGGATGCCGGCCCCACGGGCTGCACCCGATGGCGCAGCAACCACTGGGCCAGGCCGCCGCTCGGCGGTGCCTGCAGAGCGGGACTCTCCACCACTTCCGGCACGGCCAGATCGTTCACGTCCGTCATGTCCCCCATCAATCCTTCCCACGCGCCAAGCCCACCGGCTCAATGGGCCGGCAACGATGACCGAGTATGGGGTCTGCCGGTTCCGCGGTTTCCGTCAGGGGTTCCGCTGGGGCTGGGGGGACTGCTCGAAAGGCCTGATCACGACGTGCCCCATCGGGTTCGCCGGGTCGGTCATCGACCGGCTCGTCGGTTCCACCGGCCGGGCCGTCAGGCACATCAAGGTTATTGCAGGCCGGAGGCCTTGAAGACCGTGTGGGCCGTTTCGCGGTCGATGCGCTGCGCCAGCCGTCGCAGGGCGGTCGTGCCGTGCAGCAGAGTGCCGCTCCGCACCGATGCGCGGGTGTCGGTGTCGAGGCGGTGCCACATCGCCGGGTTGCGGATCATGACGGTCGGGTCGATCTCGACCCGGCTGCCCTCCGTGTCCCGGAGGACCAGCCGCTGGGCCACCCCGTCGGACCACCGGACCGAGACGAGGGAGTCGGTTCGGACGGTGCTCGTCACCAGCAGCCCGCGGGCGATCAGCAGACCGGGGCGTACGGAGATCCGGGGCGGGTGCAGGACCACGAGGAGCAGGCCGGCCAGACCCGTCCAGAGGGCTCCGCGGGGCACGCTGAGCTCTCCGAAGCCCGCGTCCATGGCCAACAGTGCCGTGAGCAGGAGCAACGCGACACCGATCGCCGAGCGCATCTCCCCGACCCAGTGGACGTCCTGTGCGAGGGGTCCGGGCGGCGCCGCTCCAGTGCCTTGCGCACCGGTCGGGGCCTGAGTGAAACGTCGTCCCATGAGTGCCACGTTAAGGCTGGTGGCGGCTACGGAGGCGGCCCCTGACGCACCGCTGATGTGATGGCTACGTCCTCTTGACGGGACCCGGTGGCGGGCTCCACGGTGCGGGGGCGACGGGCAGGGACAGGACCGTGGTCAGACCGCCGCCGGGGGTGTCCTCGGGGGTGAGGGTGCCGTTCATCGCCTCCGTCAGTCCCCGGGCCAGGGCGAGGCCGAGGCCGAGTCCGGCGGTGTTGTCGCGGTCGCCGAGGCGTTGGAAGGGCTCGAAGGCGCGCTCACGGTCGTCGGCGGCGATTCCGGGGCCCCGGTCGGCGATCCTCACCTCGACCCGGCCGGCCAGGGCGCTCGCCGTCACCAACACCGGACGGTCCCCCGGGGCATGGCGGACCGCGTTGCCGACCAGGTTCGCCAGCACCCGTTCGAGCAGCGGGGGGTCGGCCCGCAGCGCCGGCACGGTCTCCAGGTTCTGCACGTCGATGGCGGGCGTGTCCGCCGAGGGCAGGTCCAGCGACTCCAGAGCGGCGGGCAGGACCTCTTCGAGGGTGGTGGCCCGCAGTTCGAGGTGGAGGGCGCCGGCCTGCAGACGGCTGAGGTCGAGCAGGTTCTCCACCAGGCGGTTCAGCCGGTTCAGCGACATCTCGGCGGATTCGAGCAGCTCCGCCCGGTCCTCCTCGGAGAAGTCCACGTCCGGGGCGCGCAGCGAGCCGATCGCAGGACGAGGAAGTCCCCGGGCCCGGCCGCGACCACCAGGTCGGGGCCCGTGCCGCCACGGACGCGGTGCCCGCCCTCCGTACCGGAACCGGCGTCGGGGGCCTCCGGAGCCAGCTCGACGGTGTCCATGCCGAAGGTCTCCCGGGTGCGTTCCAGCAGGGCCGGTATCGTCTGGTCGCCGCGGACGATGCTGCCCGCGAGGGAGGACATCGTCTCCGCCTCGGCCGTGGCCCGGGCCGCGCGTCGGGAGAGCCGCAGGGACCTGTCCGCGGCGGCGGCCACGGTGGCGGCGACGACGGCGAAGACCACGAGCGCCAGCACGCTGTCCGGGTCGCTCATGGTGAACTCGCCTATGGGCGGCATGAACCAGTAGTTGAGGAGCAGGGCGGCGGTCAGTGCCGCGATCACGGCGGACGCGACGCCTCCGATGCAGGCCACCCCACGACGGCCACGAGGAACAGCAGCGCCTCGCTGGTCAGGTTCAGCGTGCCGCGCATCCGGTCCAGGGCGAGGGTGAGCAGTACCGGGAGGACGACCCCCGCCACCGGCCCGGCGATGAGGCGGGAGGTGGGCAGCGTGCGGCGGCGGGACGGCAGCAGCCGGCCGTGGCCGGCCCGCTCGTGCGTGACCATGTGGACATCGATGTCCTCGGAGAGCCCGACGACGGTCTCGCCGATTCCCCGGCCGGTGAGGAAACGTTCCAGCCTGCGGCGGCTCGTACCCAGGACGAGCTGGGTGGCGTTCTCCGCCATGGCGAAGTCCACCAGGGCGGTGGGTACTTCGTCGCCGACGACGGAGTGGTAGCTGCCGCCCAGGTCCTCGACGAGGGCCCGCTGCGCGGCGAGCGCCGCGTGCGAGACCCCGGCGGTGAGCGCGTCGCTGCGTGCGATGTGCACGGCGTGCAGTTCGCCCCCCGCGGAGCGGCCGGCGATGCGGGCGGCGCGACGGATCAGGGTCTCGCCCTCGGGGCCGCCCGTGAGCGCCACCACCACCCGCTCCCGGGTCTCCCAGACCTCCCCGATGCCGTGCTCGATGCGGTACGTGTGGAGGGCCTCGTCCACCCGCCCGGCCAGCCACAGCAGGGCCGGCTCCCCCAGCGCAATGAGGTTGCCCGGGCGGAAGTGGTTGGCGAGGGAGGCGTTGATCCGTTCGGGGGGACAGATGTCGCCGTGGGCCATCCGGCGCCGGAGTCCCTCGGGGGGTATGTCGACCAGCTCGATCTCGTCGGCCCGGCGTACGAACTCGTCGGGCACCGTCTCGCGTTGCGGCACTCCGGTGATCTTCTCGACCACGTCGCTCAGCGACTCCAGGTGCTGGATGTCGAGGGTGGTGACGACGTCGATCCCGGCGGCCAGGATGTCCTCGACGTCCTGCCAGCGCTTCGGATACCGGCCGCCTCCCGGGACGTTGGTGTGGGCGAGTTCGTCGATCAGCGCCACCTGCGGACGTCGGTACAGCAGAGCTTCCCTGTCCAACTCCGCGTACCGGCCGCCACGGTGGCCGTCACTCGCTCCCGGCAGTATCTCCAGGCCGTCGAGCTTCGCCTCGGTGTGCGGGCGCCGGTGGCATTCCACGAGACCGGCCACCACATCCGCCCCGCGCGCCACCCGGCGGTGGGCCTCGTCGAGCATGCGGTACGTCTTGCCGACCCCGGGCGCCGCGCCCAGGAAGACCTTGAGCCTTCCGGGCCGGACGACCGGCTGCGCCGCCCCCGCAGTCGAGCCGGCCGGGTCCGTCGTCGTCATGCTCAGAACTTCTCGGGAAAGAAGAACGCCAGGATCAGATACCCGACCAGGCAGACCGCGATGATGGCGCCGACGACATTCTCCGTACTCACCCGTACCCGACTCCTCCGGACGCCCTCAACCTCACCAGCGAACACCAGCGGTCCCACTCCCGTGCCGTCCCTGATGCGCTCCTGACGGCACGGGAGTGGGACTTTGACGGTGCATTGACGGCCGATACACCGATAGGGTGAAGGCGGTGTGCCGGGAAGCCTGGTCGGCGTCGCGTGACCGCATGGTCCGCGTCGACTCGGGTGGGGGCGGCATGCGCAGCGTCGGTACGGTCTTGTTCCTCGTGGTGCTGGCCACGCTCGTGGCCACGGGTGCCCGTCGCTGGCGAATCCCCGCTCCCTCGCTGCTCGTTGTAGGCGGCCTCGTCGTCGCGCTGCCACCGGGCACCCCCGAGATCCGGGTCAGTCCCGAAGTCATCGGACTCGTCGTGCTGCCGCCCCTGCTCCACGCCGGCGCGGAGGAACTGTCCTGGCGCGAGCTGCGCCTGGTGTGGAAGCCGGTCAGCGTGCTCGCCGTCGGCCTGGTGCTGGCCTCGGCTGCCGCGGTCGGGGTGACCGCGTCGCTGATCACTCCGCACCCTCATCGGGGGAGCCGTCGCCGCAATGGTGGCGCTGATCCGACGCAGAACCGAGGACCCGGCACTGGAGACCGTGATCGCCCTAGCGACCCCGTACGCCACCTACGTGCTGGCGGAGGCGGTGCACGCTTCGGGCGTGCTGGCGGTCGCCGCGACCCTCGTCACCGCGCGCCTGCAGTGGGTCCAGCCGCTCTCGGCCGTCGTCCCGCTGGCCGCGGCGCTGTCGATCCCGGTCCTGGCGGACGACGGAAGCCCCCTGGACCAGCGGCCGCTCGTACTCGGGCTCACGACGTCCGTGGTGGTCCTCACCCTCGTCGCCCAGGGCTTCGTCCGACCTCGAAGCGGTGCCGGACGTGGTGGCGGACCGCCTTCGGCGCGGTCTGCAGGCCCCGACTCGAACACGCTCACGACCGCCTGGAGGAGGCCGAACTCCAGCGGCTCTACGACGAACACCACATCAGCGACACCACCCGCAGGAACCTCCAGCGCTCTCTGGACCTGGAGGAGGCACGGCTGTGCCTGGCGAGCTGAGCCGCGCGCTGTGCGCCGTACGCCGTGCGCGGACCGGTTCGTGAGGTGTCGCACGTGCGCTCTACGACAAGACCGATTCCATGGAAACGATCAAGGGGATGGCATGAGTGAGGGTACGGAGCGGAAGCGCGGAGGGGCGTGGTGGGGCATCGCGGTGTGGTGCGCGATGGTCACCGCCGTTCTCGTCGGACTTCCGTGGGTCACGAGCAGCCGGCTGCCGGAGCGGCTGGCGACCCACTGGTCCGCCGGCGACGGCGGACCGGACGGCTCGATGCCCCTGTGGGCAGCGGCGTTCTTCCCGGCCTTGATCTGGGTGGTCCTCGCGCTTCTGATCGTCGCCCTGGGGCGTTGGCGCGGGAGGGTGACCTCGGATCCGGAGACGCGCGGGCGATCCGTGCCGGGGTTGATCTCCGGGGGTGTGCTCCTCGTCGGCGCGCAGGCGTCCGTTGTGAGGGCGAACCTGGACCACGCGGACTGGCGGCAGGCCGGCTCCGTGACCCTGTGGGCCGCGGGGACGCTGGGGGCGGCGGCGGTGACGGGTCTGGCCGAGTGGGCGGTGGCCCGTCGGGGCGGGCTGTGACGAGTGCGCAGCACACCGGTGAGGCGGCGCCGGCGCCTCGCTCAAGCGTGCGCCGGGATCGCCGTCACCGTGCGGGCCAGGGCGCGGCCGGTGGCGTGGTGAACGTACTCACGGGTGAGCCGGAACCCGGCCGTCCAGGCCAGCAGCCGACTGGGTCGGTTGTCGCGCGAGCAGCACCAGCTCGCGGTACGTCCGCGTGCCTGGACATCGGCGGTCAAGCCGGCGAGGCAGGCCAGGGCGAGGCGTTCACGGCGGCGATCGGGCACGGTGACGACCGCGATGTCCTCGTAGGCGCTGCCGAGGAAGTAGGTGCAGGCGACGGAGAGGAGCCGGCCCTTGGCGAAGGCGGCCCAGGCATGGCCCGAGGCGGCCAGCCGGGAGGGGCCACCCCAACTGGCGTGGATCCAGGCGTTATCGGAGTGCAGCTCGGCCAGTGCCGGACCGTCCTCGGGTGTCAGCCGCCGTACCGTCACGCCACGCGGCACACGGGGGAGGGGCACCGCTGCCCGAGCCTGGTGGACGTACAGCATCCGTTCCCAGGAGATGACGCGCTCGAAAGCGGTCCCGAGGGCGGGCCAGAAGGGTGGAGGCCCCTCGACGTACCGGTCCGCGAACGGGGCCAGGGCATCCGGGTCGAGCGCGCTCGGGTCGCCGCGCAGCAACACGTGGTCCGTGCAGGTGACGGCGAGGACGCGGGGCCGGTCGAGGCGATCGGCCCACCAGCAGCCGGCGCCCGTGGTCAGTACGTGCTCGGCGAGTGCCCCGAGACCGGGGGAGCCGGTGGGAAACCACCGGCTCAGGGCGGGCAGTCGCCGCGGCGAGATTTCGATCATCAACTCTCCCTTGTGGTGCGCGGGCTGTGATGCAGGGGGAGCGGGGTGCCCGCTGACGGGCGGCCGTCGTCCCGGGGTGGGTTCGCCTCGGGGCCCGGTGCCTGCCCGACGGGACAGGCACCGGGTGGAGGCGGCCGCACGCGATACGGGCGGGGGCGGGCGGCCGCGGTCCGGGAACGGTGCGTCAGCGCACCGGCAGGTGAGCGGCGCGCGAGACCAGGCGCACCGTATGCGGTGGCCGGTCGTCGTGGCGCAGACCGCTGTTCACATCACTCATCCAACTGCCTTGCGGGGCACGCCTCAAGGCAGTCGGCCAGTCCTTGACACGGCTCTGATACCGCATGACCGGCGGGTGCAGTTCTTCGAACGGGTCGAGGCCGTTGACGTACTCGCCCGTGATGAACCCGTGGACTCTCGTCCCGTCGACGCCGGCCTGGACGAAGTCCCGAGCGGGGTCCGAGGCCGCGTCCTGGGCGTTCGTCCAGAACCGGGCCCGCGGACCGTAGCGGTGGGTCGATGTCTAGCAGTTGGGTTTGCTGCCTTGGTGGGAGCCCTTCTTGCGGCGGGCCCTCTTCTTGCGTGCGCGCTTGGACATGTCCGTGGATCCCTTCAGGCGGTGTGGCCGACGAGGAGGTCGGCGAGCTTGTTGAGGCGCTTGACGGTGCGCTCCTCGGTGGCGGCGATCGCCGGGGCGACGCGCGCGGAGCGGTCGTAGTAGGCGCCGTTGACGATCTCGGTGGCCGGGTCGCAGAGCCGTACGACGTGCCCCGCACCCTCGGCGGCCGGCGCACCTTCGTGCCCGTACAGCGGGAGAAGGCCGGTCTCGCACACGCCGGGGTCGACGGAGACGGCGGTGACGCGCGGGTCGGCGGCGAAGACGGTCAGCGCGAGCTGCGACTGGGCGTACGCGGCGAGCCGCGAGTAACGCCGCACGCGCTGCGGGTCGTTCCACTGGATGGCGCCCGTTCGGTGGAGCGCGGAGGAGACGTTGACCACGCGCCCGCCGGGGTCGCTGGTCAGCGCGGGCTCCAGCATCGTCGTGAGGAGGTAGTGGGCCAGGAAGTTGACCTGGAAGGAGATCTCGTTGCCGTCGGCCGTGAGCGTGTGTCGTTCGGGTGCGGCGATGGCCGCGTTGTTGACGAGTACGTCCAGGCGCGGGTGCTCCCGTACGACGGCGTGGGCGAGGCTCTCGACCTCCTCCAGGCGCACGAAGTCGGCCGCGAGCGGCCGGAGACGGGCGCCGTCCACCCCGGCGGTGGCCACGAGCCGGTCGGTTGCGGCCTGGGCCTCCTCGGGCGTACGGCCGTGGAGGAGGACGGTGGCGCCGCGCTCGGCGAGCCGGCGGGCGGTCTCGTAGCCGATGCCGGAGGTGGCGCCGGTGACGAGGACGGTACGTCCGGAGAGAGATGAAGACATGGCGATTCCCTGGAAGCGGGCATGGCCGAAGCGCCCGGCGCCCGGGCGAGAGGCCGGGGCGTGGGCTCGGTCCATGCGGTGGAGGTGAGGATGCGTACGCGGCCTCGGTCAGCGCCCAAGGGGCTGACGGCAGGTACGGGGAGGACGCGCGGCCGAGGTCAGAGGGCCGGGCGGACAGCGGGCGCCGTCGGCCGCACCGACGTGACCCCGGCACGGCTCGGCCGTGACGGTGGCCGATCGTCGTGGCGCGGACCGCTGTTCATGGCGCAATCCCAGCGCATCGGGGACCCGGGGGCAAGCGCTCGAAGGCTTCTTGACGGCCTTCTGATGACCTTCGTCAGAGCCGCATCAAAGATCGACTTCCGTGCGGAAGGAACCCGTCAAGGAGTACTGCCGGAGTCGTCCGCCCGGAGCAGACTGGTGTGGCGATGGAGCCGGACGACGGACCGGCGGCACGCGGCCGGGGGGCGGTGACCTGAACACCGCCCGAGGGCGCACGGTCCCACCGTGGGGGTACGGGCCGATGCGACCGCGTGCCGGTCACCCGTCGCACAGCACATGAGCCGTCCGGCTCTCCGGTGTGGGGACACCAGAGCCGGACGGCTCGCGTGTTCCCGTCGTCAGCCTCTGCTCGGGCCCTGGTGCCACTGGCCGCGATCATCGGCTTGAGTCGGTCTGCCGGTCGCCCCGTCGTCAGGTGACCGCAGACGTCGGGAGCTCCGGCGCTACCGGAGCGGCGTCTCCTGCTATGGGGAGCGTGATGACCATGGTGAGGCCGCCGCCCGGGGTGTCCTCGGCGGTGAGGGTGCCTCCGATGGCCTCGGTGAAGCCGCGGGCCACGGCCAGGCCGAGGCCGACGCCGGCGCCGCGCGGGGCGTCGCCGTGGCGCTGGAAGGGTTCGAAGATGCGGTTCTTGGCCTCGTCCGGGACGCCGGGGCCCCGGTCGACGACGCGCAGCTCGACGCGGCTGGCGAGCGCGCTGGCGGAGACGTGGACGGGCTGGCCGTCGGGGCTGTACTTGACGGCGTTCTCGACGATGTTGGCGACGGCCCGCTCCAGGAGGCCCCGGTCGACGGCGACCATCGGCAGGGTCTCGGGGATGTCGAGCGCGACGCTGTGCTCGGGCACGCCGCCCAGGGCCATGGGGACGACCTCGTCGAGATCCGTTTCGCGGATCAGCGGGACGACGGTGCCGGTGTTGAGGCGGGACATGTCGAGGAGGTTGCCGATCAGGGCGGCGAGGCGGTCGGCGCCGTCCTCGATGCCTTCGAGGAGTTCGGCCTTGTCGTCCTCGGACCATTCGACGTCGTCGGAGCGCAGGGAGGTGACGGAGGCCTTGATCCCGGCGAGCGGGGTGCGCAGGTCGTGGCTGACGGCGGCCAGGAGCGCGGTGCGGATGCGGTTGGCCTCGGCGAGTTCGCGGGACCTCTCGGCCTCGTCGACGAGGCGCTGGCGGTCGAGTACGACGGCGGCCTGGGCGGCGAAGGCGCCCAGGACGCGGCGGTCCTCGGCGGGAAGGACCCGGCCCGTGAGGGCGAGGGCCATGGTGTCGCCCATGGGGAGGTCGACATCCGCGTCCTCGGGCCGGCTGACGGGACTGGCGCCGACGGACGCCGCCGTCGTCCAGGGGTCCACCTCGCTGCTGCGTTCCAGGAGGACCACCGACTGCATGGCGAAGGTCTCGCGAAGCCGCTCCAGCAGCGCGTCGAGGGAGTTCTCACCGCGCAGGACGCTGCCGGCGAGGAAGGAGAGGATCTCGGATTCGGCGCGCAGACGGGCGGCCTGGTGCGTGCGCCGCGCCGCCAGGTCGACCACGGAGGCCACCGACACCGCGACACCGACGAAGATCGCGATGGCGACGATGTTCTTCGGGTCGGAGATCGTGAACTCGTGCAGCGGCGGTGTGAAGTAGTAGTTCAGCAGCAGCGACCCGAACGCCGCCGAGGCGAGCGCGGGCAGCAGCCCGCCGAGCAGGGCCGCCGCCACCGTGAACGTGAGGAAGAGCAGCATGTCGTTGGCGAGACCGAGCTCGGGGACGAGCCGGCTGAGCAGCACGGTGAGCAGTGCGGGGCCGGCGATGCCGGTGAGCCAGCCCCAGATGATGCGGGAGCGGCCCAGCCGCGCGCCGCGTGCGACGGGCAGGCCGCTGCGACCCTTGGCGGCCTCGTCGTGGGTGACGATGTGGACGTCGAGGTCCGGGCCCGATTCGCGGGCGACGGTGGCGCTGACACCCGGGCGGAACACGGACTGCCAGGAGCGCCGTCGGCTGACGCCCAGCACGATCTGGGTGGCGTTGCACCCGCGGGCGAACTCCAGCAGCGCGTCGGGGACGCTGTCGCCTATGACGTGGTGGAAGGTGCCGCCGAGGTCCTCGACCAGGGTGCGCTGGACGGCCAGTTCCTTGGGGGAGGCGGAGGTGAGCCCGTCGCTGGCGGCGATGTAGACGGCCAGGACCTCGCCGCCCGCGCCCTTCTCGGCGAGCCGGGCCGCGCGCCGGATGAGCGTACGTCCCTCCGGTCCGCCGGTCAGACCCACGACGATGCGCTCACGTGCCTGCCAGGTGGAGCGGATGTCGTGTTCGCCCCGGTACTCCTGGAGGTACTCGTCGACCCGGTCGGCGACCCACAGCAGCGCCAGCTCGCGCAGCGCGGTCAGGTTCCCGGGGCGGAAGTAGTTGGAGAGGGCGGCGTCCACCTTGTCGGGCTTGTAGACGTTGCCGTGCGCCATCCGTCGGCGCAGCGCCTGCGGCGACATGTCGACGAGCTCGATCTGGTCGGCGCGGCGCGCGACCTCGTCCGGAACCGTCTCCCGCTGGCGGACGCCGGTGATCGTCTCGACCACGTCACCCAGTGATTCGAGATGCTGGATGTTGACGGTCGAGACGACGTCGATGCCGGCCTGGAGCAGCTCTTCCACGTCTTGCCAGCGCTTGGCGTTGCGCGAGCCCGGCACGTTCGTGTGCGCGAGCTCGTCCACGAGGGCCACGGCGGGGCGGCGGGCGAGGACGGCGTCGACGTCCATCTCGGTGAACGTGGAGCCGCGGTACTCGATCTCGCGCCGCTCGATGAGTTCGAGGCCGTGCAGCATGACCTCCGTCCGCGGGCGGCTGTGGTGCTCGACGAAGCCCACGACGCAGTCGGTGCCCCGCTCGACGCGGCGGTGTGCCTCGGAGAGCATCGCGTACGTCTTGCCGACGCCCGGTGCCGCGCCGAGGTAGATGCGGAGCTTGCCGCGTCCCATGTGCAGACTCTTCTTCTCTGGTGACGATCGGGTGGGCGGGTCGGTGGTCACGGTTCGAAGCGGTAGCCCCTGCCCGGTTCGGTGATCAGGTACCGGGGGTGCGAGGGGTCCGCCTCCAGCTTGCGCCGGAGCTGGGCCATGTATACGCGCAGGTAGTTGGTGTTCTCCCCGTAGCTCGGGACCCAGACTTCCAGCAGGAGCCTGCTCTGGGTGATCAGCCGGCCCGGGTGGGCGATGAGGATCTCCAGCAGGTGCCATTCCGTCGGGGTCAGCCGCACCGTGCGTTCGCCCCCGTGGACCGGGACCCGGCTCCAGCCGCGGACGCGCTTGATGACGTCGATGCCGCCCAGTCCGTAGAGGCCGAGGTTGCGGCGGAGCATTTTGTCGGCGCTGGTCGGTTTGTGCTGAACGCCCTTGACACCGCGAGCTCCTGGATGAAGAGGGACGAAATGAATCGGCCAGATGGCCGAAGACGAGACAACCGTGTCTTCATCCCGGCGTTAAGACACCTTGACGGGGTCCATACGGACGCACGGGAACTCTTAACGCCACCCTGACGTGAAGCGCCGGAGAAGGCCTGGTCAGCCCTGGTGGGACAGGCCGGCCGTGTCCAGGGCGGAGCCGGCCTGGGCGGCCAGGGCGACGGCCACCAGGCGGTCCTGTTCCGGGGGGAGCGGGCCGGGGAGGGGATCCAGCAGGAAGCGGCCGTAGTAGTGCCCGCCGCCGACGACGCGCAGCTCGGTCTCCCCGTCCGGCCAGCCGGCGTACTCCGTCACCCTGCCCGGGCGGTGCAGCCACAGACTGCCGTCGTGTGCGAGGCG
Source organism: Streptomyces vinaceus (assembly GCF_008704935.1). Classification (NCBI taxonomy): domain Bacteria; kingdom Bacillati; phylum Actinomycetota; class Actinomycetes; order Kitasatosporales; family Streptomycetaceae; genus Streptomyces; species Streptomyces vinaceus. The sequence continues at coordinate 680,547 of NZ_CP023692.1, read as the reverse complement.
CGGCAGGTTTCCCGTCAGGTTGCCGTACTCGAAGCGGCAGCCGCGCAATCCCAACAGGCCGACGAGTTCCCGGCGCACGTACTCGACGACGGCCTCGGGGGAGCGGCCGTCCTCGGTCAGCCGGGCCGTTCCCTGGAGGCTCGACAGATGGGCCGCGTCAGTGATCACGGTCCTTTGGAGTCGCCGTGCGCGTACCGCCAGCTGCGAGACGACGAGGCCGACGACGAGCAGCAGGAGCGCCGTCTCGACGTCGTCGCGGCCGGCGATCAAGAACCGTTGATAGGGCTCGGTCAGGAAGAAGTCGAACCAGGAGGCCGCCGACAGCGCGGCGAGAACCCCGGCCGCCCGGGTGCCGAGCGCGGCCACCGCGACCACCGCGACGACGAGGATCAGCGCCGCGTTCGTCGCCGAGAGTTCCGTGCGGAAGGGCACCAGCGCGAGCGCCAGGAGGAAGGGGACCACGAGGGCCGCGAGCGCGGCGGCCGTGTCGTGAAGTCGATACCCGGACATGTGATGCCTCCTGTCCGGACGCGAGGGGTTCGGGAATCAGAACTTCTCGGGCCTGATCAGAGCGACCACGAGATAGCCCAGCAGCGCGAGCGCGATTTCACAGAGGCAGCCGGGGCAGCCGGGGCAGCCGCCTGTAAGAACACTGCCCCTTGCCGGAGGGACAGCCACACACCGCGGCCAGGTCTTGACGCACCTCATACGGTCGCCCCGCCCCGGCATCAAAGGCGCGTGAATACTGGAGCGGCGGCCGTATGGATGACGCCAAGAACACTGGTCATCAAGCCACGGCATTCCGACGCTGTCCTCACTTTGTCCAACGGAGGAACAGCGAGAGATGTCCATAGACATGGGAAAGCCGAGCACGGCAGGACGGGCCCCGGGCACGGAGGAGCCCCCTGATACCGGCGTACGGGCGCCCGCGGCGGGCGACCGCCACCGGCTGACCGCCCTCCAGGGCCTGGCCGCGCTGTCGCTGGACGCGATGGCGTCCGTGGCGTACGGGCCGGAGTCGATCGTGCTCGTCCTGGCCGCGGCCGGTGCGTACGGCATGGGCTTCACCCTCCCCGTCACCCTGGCGATCGCCGCACTGCTGGCGGTGCTGGTGGCCTCGTACCGGCAGGTCATCGCCGCCTTCCCGGACGGCGGCGGCTCGTACGCCGTCGCCAAGAAGCACCTCGGCCGGCGTACGAGTCTGGTGGCCGCCGCCTCGCTGATCCTGGACTACGTACTCAACGTCGCCGTCTCGGTCACGGCCGGAGTCGCCGCCCTGACCTCGGCCTTCCCCGAGCTGTACGGGGAGCGGGTGTGGATCTGCCTGGGCGTGCTGGTGCTGGTCACCGCGGTGAACCTGCGGGGGGTCGTGGAATCCGCCAAGGCCTTCCTCGTTCCCACGGCCGTCTTCGTCGGGTCGATCCTCGCGATGGTCGTCGTGGGGCTCTTCCGTGACGGTCCCGTCAGCACCGCCTCCGCCGCCGGGCACGCCTCCGCGCTCGGCGAGGGCGCCACCACCGTCGGCGCGCTCCTGCTGCTGAAGGCCTTCGCCGCCGGCTGTTCCGCCCTGACGGGCGTCGAGGCCGTCGCCAACGCCGTGCCGTCCTTCCGCGCCCCGGCCGCCCGCCGGGCCCAGCGCACCGAGGTCGCCCTCGGCGCCCTGCTCGGTGTGATGCTGATCGGCCTGTCGATCCTGATCGGGCGCTTCCACCTCCAGCCGGTCGAGGGCGTGACCGTGCTCGCCCAGCTCGCGGACGCCTCCTTCGGGCACAACGCGGCCTTCTACGTGGTCCAGTTCGCCACGATGGTGCTGCTCGCGCTGGCAGCGAACACCTCCTTCGGTGGTCTGCCGGTCCTGATGAGCCTGCTGGCCCGCGACAACCACCTGCCGCACGTCTTCGCGCTCAAGGCCGACCGCCAGGTCCACCGCCACGGCGTGGTCTGGCTGGCCCTCGTCTCCGCCCTGCTGCTCGTCTTCTCCGGCGGCGACACCAACACCCTCGTCCCGCTCTTCGCGATCGGCGTCTTCATCGGCTTCACCATCTGCCAGATCGGCATGGTCCGGCACTGGTACGGGGAGAGGCCGCGGGGATGGCCGGCGAAGGCGGCGCTCAACGGCTTCGGGGCCCTGCTGACCGGGGTCTCGGCCGTCGTCGTCACCGCCACCAAGTTCACCGAGGGTGCCTGGCTGATCGTCGTCGCGCTGCCGCTGCTCGTTCTCGGCTTCGAGAAGGTCCACCGCGCGTACACCGAGATCGGCGAACGTCTGGAGCTCGGCCGGATTCCCCAGGCCCCGCATCGCTCCCGCTCCGTGGTCGTGGTTCCCGTCTCCGGTCTGTCCCGCCTGACCAGCCAGGCCCTCACCGCGGCCGGCTCACTCGGCGACGACGTCCTCGCCGTGACCGTCACCCACCCGGCCCCCGAGGACCGCGAGACGGCTGAAGCCCTCAGGCGGGACTGGGAGTTGTGGAAACCCGGCGTCGAGCTGATCGAGCTCTCCTCGGAAACCCGTTCGCTCGGCCGCCCCCTGGCGGCATACGTACGCAAGCTCGCCCAGTCCCACCCGGACGCCCAGGTGACCGTCCTGATCCCGGAGACCGAACCGGCCCACCTGTGGCAGCGGTTGCTCCAGAACCAGCGCGGCTCCGTCGTGGCCCACGCGCTCCGCCGCGACACCGACGCCGTGATCTGCCGACTGCGCTTCCGCATCACGGCAGACGCGCGCTGACGTGCGTCGACGTGCGTTGACGCACCTCTGACGGCGGCTTGACACGCGTGCGCCGCCGTCAAGAAGGCGCCAATTCACGGGCACACAAGGGTATTTACCTCGGAGCAGGCAGTAGTTTCCTGCCTGTTGCGCCGCCGGGGCCTCGCATACTCACATGACGGCCGAGGGGGTCCATGGGGGACGGTCCCCGGCGGCGACGCCCTCTTCCGCGCCCTGGCCGCGAGCTGCCTGGGCTGCCACGCCTCGAACCCATCCAGAAGGTCGCTTGATGCCTCCCGCCACCGCGCAGCACGTTCCTCCGGGTCTCGGGACACCGCCGCGGACTCCGACCGGCCGACCGTCCCGGAAACGCTCCGGGCAGGTGAGCGTGGTGGACCCCGAGCTCCTCGCCGCCTCCGCACGGGAGGCCGTCGGCAAGCTCCACCCGCGCGAACTGGTCAAGAAGCCGGTGCTGTTCGTCGTAGCCGTCGGGTCCGTGCTGACCACGCTCTCGGCGCTCGTCCACCCGTCCGTCTTCACCTGGGTGATCAGCGTCTGGCTCTGGCTGACGGTCCTGTTCGCCAACCTCGCCGAGGCCGTCGCCGAAGGCCGGGGCCGGGCCCAGGCGGAATCGCTGCGCAAGGCGCGTACGGACACGGTCGCGGTACGGCTGGACCACTGGACGTACGGGGCGAACCCGAACCGGGCCGAGACCGAGGTGGTCACGCCCGCCGAGCTCCAGCCCTTCGACTTCGTGCTCGTCGAAGCGGGCGAGCTGATCCCGGCCGACGGCGACGTGGTCGACGGGGCCGCGATGGTGGACGAGTCCGCCGTCACCGGCGAATCGGCGCCCGTGCTGCGCGAGTCGGGCGGCGACCGGTCCGGGGTCACCGGCGGCACATCGGTGCTGTCCGACTCGATCGTCGTACGGGTCACCTCGCGCCCGGGACACAGCTTCATCGACCGGATGATCGCCCTGGTCGAGGGCGCCACCCGGCAGAAGACCCCGAACGAGATCGCGCTGAACATCCTGCTGGCCGCGCTCACCGTCATCTTCGTCCTGGTGGTCCTCGCCATCCAGCCGATGGCGGCCTACGCGCACGCCGCGCAGTCCACGACCGTCCTGGTCGCCCTCCTCGTCACCCTCATCCCCACCACGATCGGCGCCCTCCTGTCGGCGATCGGCATCGCGGGCATGGACCGCCTCGTGCAGCGCAACGTCATCGCGATGAGCGGACGCGCCGTCGAGGCGGCCGGAGACGTGAACACCCTGCTCCTCGACAAGACCGGGACCATCACCCTCGGCAACCGCGAGGCCGCGGCCTTCATCCCGCTGCCCGGCGGCGACCACATCAAGCTGGCGGACGCCGCACAGCTGTCCTCGCTCGCCGACCAGACGCCCGAGGGCCGCTCCGTCGTCGCCCTCTCCCAGCAGTACGGACTCCAGCCGGCCGCCCCCGAGGACCTCAGCAACCCCCGCTTCACCGAGTTCAGCGCCCGGACCCGGATGAGCGGCGTGAACCTGAGCTGGGACAACGGCGCAGGCTGCGCCATCCGCAAGGGCGCGGTGCCGCAGGTCTGCGACTGGGTGGCGGCGCGCGGCGGGACCGTACCGTCGGAAGCGGCAGCGTGGTCGGCCACCGTGTCCGAGTCCGGGGGCACACCCCTCCTGGTGGCGGTCCACGACTGGGACGGCCCGAGGGTGCTGGGGATCATCCACCTCAAGGACGTGGTCAAGGAAGGGATCCGGGAGCGCTTCGCGGAGCTGCGCAGCATGGGGATCCGTACCGTCATGGTGACCGGCGACAACGAGCTGACGGCCCGCGCCATCGCGGAGGAGGCCGGCGTCGACGAATACCTGGCGGAGGCGACCCCGAGGACAAGATGGCCCTCATCAAGCGGGAGCAGGCCGGCGGCAAGCTCGTCGCCATGACCGGCGACGGTACGAACGACGCCCCGGCGCTCGCGCAGGCCGACGTCGGCGTGGCGATGAACACGGGCACCTCGGCCGCCAAGGAGGCCGGGAACATGGTGGACCTGGACTCCAACCCCACCAAACTCATCGACATCGTCGAGATCGGCAAACAACTCCTCATCACCCGAGGCGCGCTCACCACGTTCTCGATCACCAACGACGTGGCCAAGTACTTCGCGATCATCCCGGCCATGTTCGCCTCGGCCTATCCGGGACTCGAAGCCCTCAACATCATGGGCCTGAGCAGCCCGACCTCCGCCATCACCTCGGCGATCATCTTCAACGCCATGATCATCGTCGCCCTCATCCCGCTCGCCCTGCGCGGCGTCCGGTACCGCCCCGCCTCCGCGCACGACCTGCTGCGCCGCAACCTGGGCGTCTACGGTCTCGGCGGCCTGATCCTGCCGTTCGTCGGCATCAAGCTCATCGACCTGCTGGTGTCCACCATCCCCGGCCTCGGCTGAACGCGGCCGCCACTACGCCACAGGTGGCTCCGTTCGCGCTAAGGACGCGTCAGGAATCGCTCGCTCCCGTGCATGACTGATCAGGCTGCGTACGCTGGCTCAGCCGTCGCTGTCGGCGGCTGGTTCTTCGCGTACGACAGGAGCACCCCCACGATGGCCACCCCTGCCCGCTCCTCGCGCCTGCGTGCATGGATGCTGGAAGGCCTGACCGCCCAGACGAGTTCGCCCGCCGCCAAGGAGGCGGCGGCCCAGCCGCACGGCCGGCCGTGGTGGCGCGTCATGTGCCTGACCGGTCTCGACTACTTCTCCACCCTCGGCTACCAGCCCGGCATCGCGTTCCTCGCGGCCGGACTGCTGTCGCCGCTGGCGACCATCGTGCTCGTGCTGCTGACGCTGTTCGGTGCGCTCCCCGTCTACCGCAGAGTGGCGGAGGAGAGCCCGCACGGCGAGGGCTCCATCGCCATGCTGGAGCGGCTGCTCACCTTCTGGAAGGGGAAACTGTTCGTCCTGACGCTGCTCGGGTTCGCGGCGACCGACTTCCTCATCACCATCACGCTCTCCGCGGCCGACGCGACCGCGCACATGGTGGAGAACCCGCACCTCACCAGCACCCTGCACGGCCACGAAGTACTGATCACCCTGGTCCTGATCGCCCTCCTGGGCGGGGTGTTCCTGAAGGGGTTCAGCGAGGCCATCGGCGTCGCCGTGGTCCTGGTGGCCACCTATCTCAGCCTGAACGTCGTCGTCGTGGCCGTCGGGCTGTGGAACGTGTTCACCGAACCCCAGGTCATCACCGACTGGACGACCGCGTTGACCGCCGAGCACGGCAATCCGTTCATGATGATCGCCATCGCGCTCGTCGTGTTCCCGAAGCTCGCCCTCGGCCTGTCCGGCTTCGAGACCGGTGTCGCGGTCATGCCGCACGTCCAAGGCGAGCCCGACGACACCGAGGCCAGGCCTGCCGGCCGAATCCGCGGCGCCAAGAAGCTGCTGACCACGGCCGCCGTGATCATGAGCGTCTTCCTGATCTGCTCCAGCCTCATCACGACCCTGCTGATCCCCGCCGCCGCCTTCCAGCCCGGCGGCGAGGCGAACGGCCGCGCCCTCGCGTACCTGGCGCACGAGTACCTGGGCTCCGCGTTCGGCACGGTCTACGACATCTCGACGATCCTGATCCTGTGGTTCGCCGGGGCCTCCGCGATGGCGGGTCTGCTGAACCTGATGCCCCGCTACCTGCCCCGCTACGGCATGGCCCCGCACTGGGCGCGGGCCCTGCGGCCGATGGTCATCGTGTTCACCCTGATCGCGTTCCTGGTGACCTGGATCTTCGACGCGGACGTGGACGCGCAGGGCGGCGCGTACGCCACCGGCGTCCTCGTCCTGATCACCTCCGCGGCCGTCGCCGTGACCATCGCGGCCCGCCGGGCCGGGGAGCGCGGCTGGACGATCGGCTTCGGCATCATCTCGGCCGTCTTCATCTACACGACGGCCATCAACGTGGTGGAACGGCCGGACGGCGTGAAGATCGGTGCCTGTTTCATCGGCGGCATCATGGCCCTCTCCCTCCTCTCCCGCCTCGCCCGCGTCTTCGAGCTGCGCGTCACGCACATCGAGTTCGACGACATGGCGCAGCGGTTCGTCCGCGACACCGCCAACCGCACGATCCGGTTCATCGCCAACGAGCCCGACAGCCGCGACAAGGCCGAGTACCGCGACAAGGTGCAGCAGATCCGCGCCGACAACGACATCCCGGCCGGCGACGACGTCATGTTCGTCGAGGTCACCGTCCTGGACGCGTCGGAGTTCGAATCCGGCATGCGGGTGCGCGGCGAGGTCCTGCACGGCCGCTACCGCGTCCTGACCCTGGAGAGCTCCAGCATCCCCAACGCGCTGGCCGCCCTCCTGCTCCACGTACGGGACGAGACCGGGCAACGCCCCCACATCTACTTCGAGTGGACCGAGGGCAACCCGATGGCCAACTTCTTCCGCTTCTTCCTCTTCGGCCAGGGCGAGGTCGCCCCCGTCACCCGCGAGGTCATCCGCGCGGCCGAGCCCGACCGGGACCGCCGCCCGCACGTCCACGCCGGCTGACCGCCGCGTCACCACCTCACGCCACCTCCCGTTCGACGAAGGCGCGGAACGTGCCCGGCGGGCGTCCGGTGAGGCGCTCGACGGTGTCCGACGTACGGTCCTCCGCGCCCTCGGCGATGGCGCGGTCCATGCCGGCCAGCAGGGAAGCGAACTCCAGCGGTATCTCGGCCGCCCAGCGGTCGCGCAGTTGCTCGAAGGTCAGCTGCCGGTGCACCACGGGTCGCCCGGTGGACTCGGCGATGATCGCGGCGACATCGGCGTAGCTCAGTGTCTGGGGCCCGGTCAGGATGAGGTCGGTGTCGGGGGCCCGGTCGTCGGTGAGGGCGCGTACGGCGACGGCGGCGATGTCCTCCGCATCGACGAACCCGACGCGGCCGTCCCCCGAGGCCGACATGATGGCGCCCTCGTCGCGGATGCTGCGCGCGTGGGGGGTGGAGCCGGCGAAGTTCTGCATGAACCAGGAAGGCCGCAGCACCGCCCACTGTTCGAACATTCCGGGCAGGGCCCGGTGGACCTGGCCCACCGCGGGACCACCTGCCGGGATCGCGGAAGAGCTGAGCAGCACGGCGCGGCGCACGCCCGCCGCGCGGGCCTGGCGGAGGAAGGGCAGCATGACCGCGGCCGGGTCCGGAGAGCCGATGGGCGGGACGAGGTAGACGCGGTCGACGTCCTCGACGGCCTCGCTCCAGGTCGCGGGCTCGTTCCAGTCGAAGCGGACGCCGTCCGCGCCCGCCACCGGGGTGGCGCGCCGGCCGGCGGCTTTGGCGCGGTGGCCCTCGGAGACCAGCCGGGCGGTGACCCGGCGGCCGGTGGTGCCGGTGGCCCCGATGACGAGGGTGGCGCCGGGGGCGTTCATCGGTTTGCTCCTGCGAAGTCGGCACCGGGCTGCTGAACGGCGAGCGGGTTCCAGTAGTCGCGGTACGAGGTGATGAGCCCGTCTTCGACCGTGACGACGGCGATGTAGGTCATGTCGTAGGGGGTGTCGGTCTCCACCAGGCGGCCGACACCCCGCATCTCCACCACGATCGTTTCGGCGGCGGTGGTCTGGTGGATCTTCACGTCGGGGAAGTCGTGGAGGTCGATGTGGTCCGGGTAATGGCGCATGTAGTCGGCGACCGCGGTCTTGCCTTCGAGGCGCTCGGGCCATCCGTCGGGGGCGAAGGGGAACTCCAGGACGCCGTTGTCGTCCCACAGGTCCACCCAGGCGGGGATGTCCTTCTGCAGCAGCAGCCGCAGACCGTGGCGGTACAGCTCGGCGGGTGTCGTGGGCGTTGTCATGATCGAGGGTTCCGTTCTGCGGGGTCGCCCGTACGGGCGGTCCCCGCGGCGAGGGCGCCGGATGAAACGGACTGGCGGTCCGTATGGGTGAGAAGATACGGACCGATGGTCCGTTTTGCAAGAAGGGCCACCGCCCCGACGCGGCCACCTCGGTGACGGCGAGTTCGGTCTCGCCGTCGCCGTCGCCGTCCCGCCGCCCCGGCTTAATCGGAAGACGAGACGGTTCGGTCCGCAGTAGGCTGTTCGCATGTACGTGCACTACTTCTTCCTCTGACGGCCCCCGGTGCGCCGGACGGACGCGGCCCTCGTCGCGCCGCCCGTCCGCGCAGCCCTGCGTCAGGAAGAAGGCCCACGTACCCCTAGGAACCCCATGCGCCCCATCGTTTCCGCCGTCTCCCAGCTGGCCCTCAGCGGCGTCGGCAAGGCCTACGGCGACCGCGTCGTCCTCGACCAGGTCTCCCTCACCCTGCGACCGGGCGAGAAGGCCGCCGTGATCGGCGAGAACGGCTCCGGCAAGTCGACCCTGCTGCGCCTGATCGCCGGAGCCGAGCAGCCCGACCACGGCCAGGTCACCCTCTCCTTCCCCGGCGGCGTCGGCCACCTCGCGCAGACCCTCGACCTCGGGCCGGAGCGTACGGTCCAGGACGCCGTCGACGCCGCCCTGCACGAGCTGCGCACGCTGGAGGCCCGCATCCGGGCCGCCGAGGTTGCGCTCGCGGGCGCCGGACCCGCGGAACTCGACGCGTACGGCGACCTGCTCACCGCCTTCGAGGCCCGCGACGGCTACACGGCCGACGCCCGCACGGACGCGGCCCGGCACGCCCTCGGCATCGGACACATCGGCATGGAGCGGCCCCTCGGATCGCTCTCCGGGGGAGAACAGTCCCGGCTCGCCCTCGCCTGCGTCCTGGGCGCGGCCCCGGAACTGCTGCTGCTGGACGAGCCGACCAACCACCTCGACGAGCCCGCCGTGACCTGGCTGGCGGAGCGGCTGCGCGCGCACCGGGGCACGCTGGTCGTCGTCACCCACGACCGGGCGTTCCTGGAGGCCGTGGCCACGACGGTGCTCGAAGTGGACCGCGACCTGCGGACGGTCACCCGGTACGGGGACGGCTGGGCCGGCTACCGCGCCGCCCGGGCCGCTGCCCGCCGGGGCCGGGAGCAGCGCCACCAGGAGTACCTCGACGCGCTCGCCCGTACCCAGCGCCTGGTCGAGACCGCCGGGCAACGACTGGCGGCCACGGGCAAGGACCCGCGCGAGGGCTTCGGCAAGCACCGGCGCTCGCACGACGCCAAACTGTCCGGGCAGGTCAGGGCGGCACGGCGGCATCTGGACCAGCTGCTGCGCGAGCCGGTCGCGGCGCCGCCGGAGCCCCTGCGGTTCGCCGCGCGGATCGACGAGGACACCGCCGCCCTGCCCGAGGACACCCCGTACGTGGCCGAACTGGCCCAGGTCGCGGTCGAGGGACGGTTGTCGCTGCCGGAACTCGCCATCGGACCGGGTGCGCGGCTCCTGGTGTCGGGCCCGAACGGGGCCGGTAAATCGACCCTGTTGAGGGTCCTGGCCGGCGACATCGCGCCGGACCGGGGCACGGTACTGCGCCACACCGAGGTGGGCTACCTCCCTCAGGAGATCGCCTCCGACCCGGCCCGGCACCCGCTGCTGCACGGCTTCGCGGCCGGCCGCCCCGGAGACCCCGAGGAGTACGCGGAGGAACTCCTCTCCCTCGGTCTGTTCCGCGCGCAGGACCTGCACGTGCCCGTCGCCGCCCTGTCGGTGGGCCAGCGCCGCCGGCTGGAGCTGGCCCGGCTCGTGACGCGGCCGGCGGGCCTGCTCGTCCTGGACGAGCCGACCAACCACGTGTCGCCGGCGCTGGTCGAGGAACTGGAAGAAGCACTGGCCGCGTTCACGGGCGCCGTGGTCGCCGTCTCGCACGACCACCGCTTCCGCTCGGCCTTCACCGGCCCGCGGCTGGAACTGCGCGCGGGCTCGCCGGTCGAGGGCTCGCCGCGGCGCGCGTAGCGACCGGGCCGGGCCCCACGCACACGCACCTCAGTGGGCCGACGGTGCGGCCCGGTCCGCCCGGCCCAGGTTCGCGATCTTCATCCTTTCGGGTGATCGTCCGTATAAACTCCCTGACGGCGCAGCGCAGTTCGCGCAGCGCCGTCAGCCAGAACGCGCACGCACGGCGATGGCGGAAGGGCCGATGACACACCCGCGCACCGCCGGTCCGTCGGAGACCGGTGCCCGTACCTGGGACTCGTTCCTGTCGGCCCCGGAGCTCGCCGCCGTCACCTCCGCCGGGTTCGACCCGCTCGGGCACGTCCTCGGCATCACCGTCTTCACCACCCCCTACACCGGAGCCTGGGGCTGCCCGGGTGCCTGGTCGGCCCTGTCCGCCGGCGGCTACCCCAAGCCCTCCCGCTGGGTCCCTTCCTACGAGCCCCTGGTGCAGGCGCTGCACACCGCCCGCAAACGGGCGCTGACCCGTGCCGTGGACGAGTGCCGTGCCCTCGGCGGCGACGGGGTCGTCGGGGTGAGCGTGGACATCGAACCCACGCCGCTCGGGGGCCTGGAATGCACCGTACGGGGCACCGCAGTCCGAGCCCGCTCGCGGATCCGGCCCCACCAGCCCTTCACTTCGCACCTCGGCGGCCAGGACTTCGCCCGGCTGATCCACTCTGGCTGGGTGCCCACCCAACTCGCCTTCGGCATCGCCTTCGCCGGTCGCCACGACGACTGGCGCACCACGCGCAGGACCCGCTGGACCGCCCCCAATGAGGAGGTCGAGGGCTACACCCTGCTGGTGAACCGCGTCCGCGAAGAGGCCCGTACCCGGCTGAAGCGCGACGCGGCCGCGGCCGGCGGCGAGGGGGTCGTGGTCGACGAGACGGAGCTGAAAGTGGAAAAGGAGGAGTGCCGCAACGGCACCCTCGGCTATGCGTACGACTTCAGCGCGGAAGCGGCGTTCGTCGGCACCGCCATCGCCCGGTTCGGCCGCTCCGCGCGGCCGGCCGGGCCCGGGCCGTTGACCATCATGAGACTGGATCGGGAGCACTGAGATGACCGAGCGATCAGGCCCGGACCCGGCCGCCGCCGAAGAGGCCGCGCAGGAGGCGATGCGACGGCTCGCGCGGCCCCCGTCCGGCGCGGAGCAGGGCGCCTTCTTCACCTCGGACCTCACGGTGAACGAGTTCCTCCTCGTGCGCGAGGCGGGCTTCCGGCCGCTGGGCCTGGTCCTCGGCTCCTCCGTCTACCACGTGGGGATCCAACTGGGCCGCTGGACGAAGAACCAGGAACTGACCAAGCTGTCGCAGGCCATGTACCACGCGCGCGAACTCGCCATGAGCCGGATGGAGGCGGAGGCGAGCGCGCTGGGCGCGGACGGGATCGTCGGCGTACGACTGGACATCGAGTTCAGGGAATTCGGTTCGGACGTCGCCGAGTTCGTCGCCGTCGGCACGGCCGTCAAGGCGGACGGCGCGGACCCGGGACCCGCCGGGACCTGGCTGAACAACAAGGGCCGGCCGTTCACCTCCAACCTCTCCGGCCAGGACTTCTGGACGCTGGTCCGCGCCGGGTACGCACCCGTGGACCTCGTCATGGGGTCGTGCGTCTACCACGTGGCGCACCAGCGGTTCACGCAGGCGCTGGGCAACGCCGGCCGCAACATCGAGATCGAGCCGTTCACCCAGGCCCTGTACGACGCGCGCGGACTGGCCATGAGCCGCATGAAGGCGGAGGGGCAGGCCCTGGACGCCGAGGGCATCGTGGCGGTCGACCTGCGACAGCACGCGCACCGGTGGGGCGGCCACACCACCGAGTTCCTCGCCGTCGGCACGGCGGTGCGCCCCCTGCGCGATGACCACGTGATCGAACGGCCGACCCTGGTGCTGGGCGTCGATGGCTGACCCGGAAGTCGAACTGCTCGCCGCGGCGCTGCGCCGCGACAGCGCCGACCTGGACCTCTACGGGGCCGTGCTGACGGCGAAACTGACGGACGCGCTGCCGCCGGGCGCCGTACGGGTCACGCGTCGGCGCTCTCTCGGGCAGCGGCTGGCCGGCCGCCCGGGGGCGGTCGCCGAGGTGGGTGTCCTGCTGGGGGACAGGAGGTTCACGCTGTTCACGCACGAGGGCCGGCTGACGGCGGAGATCTGCCACGAGGTGCGGGACGTCGTTCTCTCCCGGCGCCCGGTGGGTCTGGACGAATGGCTCGCCGCCCTGGCACAGGAACTGTCCCGGGCCGCCGCCTCGAACGCCCGTGCCCGTACGGCGGTGGAACGCTTCCTGACCTGACGCACGCGAGAGCGCGCGCGGCGCGGACGGGGCGCGGCCGGCAGGCCGCGCGGAGTCGGCGCTCGTAGCCTGGGGTGGGGGCCCCGGTGTGTGTCCGGCGGCCGGTGGAGCGGCGGGAGGTGGTCCCATGAGCAGACGCTGGACCGCGCGGCTGGCCCTGGTGACGGGCCTGGCGGCGCTCGTGGTGCTGGTGCTGTTCGGCGGCCTCGCGAGCCTCCTGCTGATGGCGGTGGGCTGGGCGGGACTGGTCCTCACGGCGGCGGGCGTGTGGTGGATGCTCACCCACACCGGCTGGATCAGGGTGCTCGCCGGGATGCTGGTGGTCCTCGCACCGCTCGCGGTGCTGCTCCTGTACTCGGCCGCCGGGCTGCTGTGGGTCGTGCTGGCCTCGCTCGCCCTGTGGGCGCTGGCTGTCGCCGCGGGCAGCGCCGCCCTCGCCGAGGACGGCCCCGGCATGCCCGAGCGCTCCGCCGAACGGATCGAGAAGCCCTTCCTGATCATGAATCCGCGCTCGGGTGGCGGAAAGGTCGAGAAGTTCGGCCTGGCGGCGCGGGCCAGGGAGCTGGGCGCCGAGGTCGTGGTCCTGGATCCGGAACGGCCCCAGGACGTGGCCGAGCTGGCGCGGCGGGCCGTCGCGGACGGGGCCGACCTGCTCGGCGTGGCGGGCGGCGACGGTACGCAGGCCCTGGTCGCCGCCGTGGCCGTGGAGCACGATATTCCGTTCATGGTGATCAGCGCCGGCACGCGCAATCACTTCGCCATGGATCTGGGTCTGGACCGGCAGGACCCCTCCCGGTGTCTGGAGGCCCTGACCGACGCCGTCGAACTGCGCGTCGACCTCGGCTACGTCCACGAGGGAGAACCGGGGGAGGGGAACACGAAGAACGACGGGAACACGGGGAACACCGGGAATACCGGGAGGGTCTTCGTCAACAGCGCCTCGTTCGGCGTGTACGCGGAAGTCGTGCAGAGTCCGGCCTACCGGGACGACAAGGCCGGCACCATCCTGGAGATGCTGCCGGCCCTGCTGACCCACGCCGCCGGCTCGCGGCTGACGGTCCAGGCGGACGAGCTGGCCCTGGACGGCCCCCAAGCCGTGCTGGTGAGCAACAACCCCTATCAGAAGGGCGATTCGGCGGGGCTCGGGCGCCGGGAGCGACTGGACTCCGGTGCCCTGGGGATCCTCGGCGTCGAGGTCTCCAGCGCCGCCGAAGCAGCGGGGCTGCTGCTCCACGGCAGGCAGGGCCGCGGCCTGACCGCCGCCACCGCCCGTGAGGTCGTCGTCGACGCGGACGCCCCCTCCATCCCGGTCGGTGTCGACGGCGAGGCCCTGGTGCTGTCCACTCCGGTGCGCTGCCGTATCGCGCCGGGCGCCCTGCGCGTGCGCGTGCCACGGCACCGCCCCGGCGTGCCGCGCGCGGCGGCTCCGATGGACTGGCGCCGGGTGCGGAAGCTGGCGCTGACCATGGGACGGGCCGCGACGGGGCGCGGCGCCGCCTGAACGGCGGCCGTCGGAGCCTTCCGGTCACTCCCCGCCGAGGGGCGGTCCCGCGGCGTCCGGCGGCGTCCACCGCGCGCCGGTGCGCAGGCGGAAGGCGGCGACGGCGGACTCCACGGTGGGGAAGAAGTGCTCGGGGTCGATCGTCCGGGTGAGTTCGTACCGCTCGACCTTCCGCCGCACAGGGTCCTTCATCTCGGCGAACACGAGGTGGATCCCCTCCGCGTTGAGCGCCTCGTCGAGCTCTTCCAGGACGTCCGCGGCGGTCGTGTCCACATCGGTCATGGGCTCGGCCGCGACCACGATCCAGCTCGGCCGCGGATCCGCCCCGGCCATCCGTCTGACCTCGTCCCTGAAGGCCCTGGCGTTGGCGAAGAAGAGCGGGGCGTCGAAACGGTAGATCACCAGGCCCGGCAACTGCTCGGCCTGCGGGTACGAGCGGATGTCGTGGTAGCCCTCCAGGCCCGGCACCCGCCCGAGCACGGTCTCGTACGGCCACCAGGCGCGCCGGAAGACGTTCAGGACGGACAGGCCCACGGCGATGGCGATCCCGGGCAGCACGCCGAGCAGGGCCACGCCGGCGAATGCGGCGAAGCACAGCAGGAACTCCGCCCGGCCCTGCCGCCACAGCCGTACGGCCCCCGGTACGTCGGCCAGGGACAGCGACGCGGTGATGACGACGGCGGCCAGGGCCGGCTGGGGGAGGTTGCGGAACAGGCCCGGGGCCAGCACGAGCATGAGGATGATGAGCGCCGCCCCGACCACCCCGGTGAGCTGGCTCCGGGCCCCGGCGCGTTCCGCCACCGCGGTCCGGGACCCGCTGGTGCTGACGGGGAACCCCTGGAAGAGGGCGGCCGCCAGGTTGGCGGCGCCGACGCCCGCCATCTCCTGGTTGCCGCGCACCTCCTGCCCGCTGCGGGCCGCGAAGGCGGAGGCGTTGGAGATCGTGTCGGCGAGGGACACCAGGGCGATGCCCAGCGCACCGCCCAGCAGCGGCGCGAGGTCCGCGAGCCGTACGTCGGGGACGGTGAAGGGCGGGAAGCCCTCGGGCAGCACCCCGACCAGGCCGACGCCGCGCCCGCCCAGGTCGAAGGCGGTGGCCGCGATGATCGCCAGGACCACCATCACGAGCACCGCGGGGACCTTGGGCAGGAAGCGCTGCAGGACCAGGACCAGGGCGATTCCGCCGAGGCCCACCGCGGCGGCCGCGGGCACCGTCGCCCCCTCGGCGATCTTCCGGACGAGGCCCGCGCACTCGCCGACCAGGCTGTCCGCCTCGACCTTGAAGCCCAGCAGCTTGGGCAGCTGGCCGATCAGGATGGTCAGGGCGAGGCCGTTCATGTAGCCGATCATCGTCGGCTTGGAGATCAGGTCGGCGATGAAGCCCAGCTTGGCCACCGAGGCCAGGATCATGATCGCCGCCACCATGACCGCGAGCATCGAGGCGAGCGCGACGGCCCGGGCGGGCTCCCCGCCCGCGGCGACCAGCGGAAGCACGGTGGCGGCGATCATCGGCCCCAGCGAGGAATCGGGGCCCAGCACGAGGATCCGGGACGGGCCGAACGCCGCGTACCCGAGCATGCAGAGGATCGTCGTGTACAGGCCGGTGATGGCCGGCAGGCCCGCCAGCTCGGCGTAGGCCATGCCCTGCGGTACGAGCAGGGTGGTCAGCACGACGCCCGCGACCAGGTCCTTGACCAGCCACGCGCGCCGGTAGGAGGCGGCGGCGCGGATCCCGGGCACCGACCGGAACAGGGAGAGGATCCGGTGGCCGTCGTGCCGGCCGGTCACGGGCAGACCTCCTCTCCGAGGAGCATCGGCTAAGGGCTGTGCCGGGCGGTGTACGGATCGGCGTGGGCCCCGGCGGGGGCCTCGCGTTCCAGCGCCCGTCTGGTGACGAGGAGGTCCTTGCGCGCCTCTTCCCCCACCTCGGGGTACTGCGGGTCGATCTCCATCAGGGTGTGCGCGAGCACCGCCGCCGCGCAGATGCGAGCGAACCACTTCCGGTCCGCCGGTACGACGTACCACGGCGCCCAGCGCGTGCTCGTGGCGGACAGCATCTCGGAGAACGCCTGCTGGTAGTCGTCCCACCGGCGCCGCTCCCGGACGTCGGCGGCGGAGAACTTCCAGTTCTTCTCGGGCAGGTCGATCCGCTTCAGGAAGCGGGTGCGCTGCTCCTCCTTGGACAGGTTCAGGAAGATCTTGACCACCTTGAACCCGTTGTCCGTGAGGTACCGCTCCCAGCGGTTGATCTCCCGGTAGCGACGGTCCCAGATGTCCGGCCCGAACGAGCCCTCCGGCAGCTTCTGCCGGATCAGGTTCTCGGGGTGGACCCGTACGACGAGGACCTCCTCGTAGTGCGAGCGGTTGAAGATGGCGATCTCGCCGCGTGCGGGCAGGCGCTTGGCGTAACGCCACAGGTAGTCGTGATCGAGTTCCTCGGCGGACGGCACCTTGAAGCTGTTGACGCGTACGCCCTGCGGGTTGACCCCGCTCATCACGTGGCGGATCGTCCCGTCCTTGCCCCCGGCGTCGAGCGCCTGCAGGCAGAGCACCACGCCGTACGTGTCCTGCGCGGCCAGCCGCTCCTGGTACTCGGCGAGCAGGGACACGCCCGTGCGCAACAGCTCGGGCCCGTCCCGCTTCTTCAGACCGGCCTTGAAGCGGGGATCGAAGTCGCGCTCCAGGTGTACCTTCGCACCCGGTCGTACCCGCAGCGGCTCGATGAAGTCCGCGATGCGCTCGGCTCGCTTGTCCGACAACACCCCTCACCCCTTCTCCGGTCCCGGTCCGGGCACGGTGCCGCATCGCGTGACGACGGCCCACGTGGTCATTCTCTGCTCGACCCGGCAAGATCGCCCTCCAGACGCCTGCCGCGGGGGAACCCGGGCCCGCCGTCACCCCGGCGCTCCCGCGCGCCGTCCGACCGCGCCGGACCTCGCGCGGCACAATGCGCCTGAGGGCATGACGAGCCGCGTCCTGGTGCGGGACGCAGTCCGAGTCCCATCTCGATGCTCCCGTCCAGACGTCGGACACTGCCACGGCTGCAACGGACGAGGGGAGATTCCCATGAGCGCCCACCCGGCGATCACCGGTCACGGGATGGCCGGAGACCTCCGGCGATCCCCGCGCGCACGCGGCGGCGCCGGTGAGTGACGCGACCCCCGCGCGGGCGCCCGGCGGTCTGCGCCGGGTCATCGCGCCGCTGGCCCTCGCCCAGTTCATCTGCAGCTTCGCCGGCTCCAACATGAACGTGATGATCAATGACATCAGCGAGGACCTCGACACCACGGTGCAGGGCGTTCAGGTCGCGATCACCATCTTCCTGCTGGTGATGGCCGCGCTGATGATCCCCGGCGGCAAGCTGACCGACCGCTACGGCCGCAAGCGGTGCCTGCTCGCCGGCCTCGTCGTGTACGGCGTCGGCGCGCTGCTGAGCGCCGTGGCCCCGGGCCTGGGCGTTCTCATCCTCGGCAACTCGATCCTCGAAGGCGTCGGCACCGCCCTGCTCATCCCGCCCGTCTACATCCTCACGACGCTGCTCTTCACCGACACGGCCTCACGCGCCCGCGCGTTCGGGACGATCATGGCGCTCGGAGGAATCGGAGCCGCGGCCGGCCCGCTGATCGGCGGGCTCATCACCTCGGCCCTCAGCTGGCGCGCCGCGTTCGTCTTCCAGGCCCTGGTCATCGTCGTGATCGTCTTCCTCAGCCGGCGCATCGAGGACCCCCTGCCGCCCGACCCGAGCCGCCCCTTCGACACCGTGGGCACCCTGCTGTCCGCCGCCGGGCTCATCCTCGTCGTCACCGGCATCCTCGCCGCCGACGACAACCTCTGGCTCATGCTGGCCCTGCTCGTCCTCGGTGCGCTCTTCCTGACCGGCTTCTTCGCATGGGTCCGCGCCAGGGAACGGGCCGGCAAGGAGGCGCTGCTGTCCACCAGCCTGTTCCGCAGCCGCACCTCCAACCTCGGGCTCGTGACCCAGAACGCCCAGTGGCTGCTCCTGATGGGAGTGTCCTTCACCGTCGCCTCCTACCTCCAGGTCGTCCGCGGGTACGACGCGATCCAGACCGGCGTGATCTTCACCGCGGCCACCCTCGGAATCCTCGTCTCCTCCCTCGCGGCCGAACGCCTCGCCAAGCGCCGAGCCCAACGCACCCTCATCATCACGGGGTTCGTCACCACCATCGCCGGCATCGTCGTGCTCGTGCTCGTGGTCGGCGGCTCGCCCAGCCCCTGGGCGTTCGCACCGGGACTGCTCCTCATCGGCCTCGGCCTCGGCGTCATGCTGACCCCCTCCGTCAACATCGTCCAGTCCAGCTTCACCGAGGACCAGCAGGGCGAGATCTCCGGCCTCTCCCGCAGCGTCTCCAACCTCGGCTCCTCCCTGGGCACCGCGGTCGCCGGCACCATCCTCGTCGCCGGCCTCACCAGCCACGCCTACGCCGCCGCCATGATCACCTTGGCGGCGGTGGGGCTCATCGGCCTCACCGCCGCCGCACTCCTTCCCCGCCACCCGCCGCAGGCCCCCGCCCCCGGCCTGGGTGGGGTCTGAACTGCGGGAACGCCCGCGGCGGGATGCGCCGCGGTGGCCGTGCGGACGACATCGACGGGCCGGGCGCCGACAATGAGGAGGAGGGCGGATCGCCCTGGACCACACCCTGGATCAGACCCTGGAGAGCCCTGGGAAGGGGATGCACGCCCATGACCACCGTTGCCGCTTATGCCGCACCCGCCGCCAAGGCCCCGCTGGAGCGCACGACCGTCGATCGCCGCGCCGTCGGCGAGAACGACGTACTGATCGACATCGCCTTCGTCGGCATCTGCCACTCCGACATCCACCAGGTCCGCGAGGGCTGGGGCAAGGCGATCTTCCCGATGGTGCCCGGGCACGAGATCGCGGGCGTCGTGGCCGAAACCGGTTCCGGCGTGACGAAGTACGCGGTCGGTGACCGGGTCGGCATCGGCTGCATGGTCGACTCCTGCCGCGTGTGCGTGAACTGCCGGGCAGGTCTGGAGCAGTACTGCACCGACGGGCCGGTCTGGACGTACAGCGCCGTCGGCAAGGACGGCCTCCCCACGTACGGCGGTTACTCGCAGAAGGTCGTCGTCGACGAGAACTACGTGGTCCGCGTCCCCGAGGCGCTGCCGCTGGACGCCGCCGCCCCGCTGCTCTGCGCGGGCATCACCACCTACTCGCCGCTGCGGCACTGGAACGCCGGCCCCGGCACGTCGGTAGCCGTCGTCGGCCTCGGCGGCCTCGGCCACATGGGCGTGAAGATCGCCCACGCCCTGGGTGCCGAGGTCACCGTGCTCTCCCAGAGCCTGCGCAAGAAGGACGACGGCATGCGGCTGGGCGCCGACCGCTACCACGCCACCAGCGATCCGGCCACGTTCACGGACCTCGCCGGAAGCCTCGACCTCATCCTCAACACCGTCTCCGCGCCGCTCGACTTCGGAGCGTACTTCTCGCTGCTGCGCACGGACGGGGCCATGGTCAACCTCGGCCTCCCGGAGGAGACGGTGGCGATCGAACTCCAGTCGCTGTTCGGCAACCGGCGCAGCATGAGCAGTTCGGGCATCGGCGGCATCGCCGAGACCCAGGAGATGCTGGACTTCTGCGCCGAGCACGGGGTGGCGGCGGAGATCGAACTGATCCGGGCGGACCAGATCAACGAGGCCTACGAGCGGGTCCTCGCCAGCGACGTCCGCTACCGCTTCGTCATCGACACCGCCACCATCTGAGCGACCGCCCCGGGTGGGCCGGAGCCCACCCGGGGCGGTGGCGGACGAGCCGGGCGTGCGGGTGCGGGTCTAGAAGCCGCAGGACACGCGTGCGTCCTGGAACCGCTCCGGGTGCCGGCGCCGGTACTCGACCAACGACTGGGCCACCGCGGCACCTTCGCCCACCGCGGCGCCGACCCGCTTGACGGAACCGGAGCGTACGTCGCCCACGGCGAACACGCCGGGCAGGCTGGTCTCCATGGGCAGCGCGTCCGGGGCGGCGCCGCCGCTGCCGGTCAGCACGTACCCGCGGTCGTCCAGCTTCAGCGTGCCGCCGAGCCACGCCGTCGACGGGCGGCCGCCGATCAGGACGTACAGGCACTGCGCGGCGACGGTGCGCTCCTCGCCCCCGGGGCCCCGCAGCTTGAGTCCGGTGAGCGTCGACTCGCCGAGGCACTCGGTCACTTCGGTGCCCAGCAGGACCTTCAGTCCCGGGGTCCGCTCGATCCGCTGTACCAGGTAGTTCGACATGGAAGCGCCGAGGCCGGCGCCGCGGACGAGCAGGGTGACGGACCGGGCGTACCGCGCGAAGTAGAGGGCGGCCTGGCCGGCGGAGTTGCCCGCCCCCACCATGTACACGTCCTCTCCGACGGTCGCGGGCGCGTCGGACAGGCACGACCCGTAGTACACCCCGGAGTTGAGGAGACGGTCGACACCGGGGGCCGTCAGGCGGTTCCAGTCCACGCCGGTGGCCACCACCACGGCGGCCGCGGTCACCGAGGCCGACTCGTCGGTGCCGGCCTTGACGAAATCGATGGCGTGAGCGCCCGTGCCGGTCGGGGTCACCCTGCTGGCCACCCGGGTCGGCTGCCACTCGACACGGGCCCGCTGCGCCTGCTGCAAGGCGCGCTGGGCCAGGTCGCCGCCGGTGAGCCCGACGGGGAACCCGAGGTAGTTCTCGATCCGCGACGTCGTCCCCGCCTGCCCGCCGGGCGCGTCGTCCTCGATCACCACCACGCTCATGCCCTCGGCGGCGGCGTACACCGCCGCGGACAGGCCGCCGGGACCACCGCCGATCACCGCGACGTCGTAGTGGTCCTGCTCGGCCGGCCTGATGAGCCCGAGCCGCTCGGCCAGCGCGCTGATCGAGGGATCCACCAACTCGGTTCCGTCGCCGAGCCGGACGGTCACCGGGGCCTCGCGCACGTCCTCTTCGGGCAGCCACCGGAAGAGGACGCCGCTGCGCCCGAGGAAGTCCCGTACCGCGTACGCCGCCGGGGAGAAGCGGCTGCCGCGCACCTCGGCGGTGGGCAGGCCGCCCTGGCAGTCGGCGCTCCACGTGCAGAGGGAGTCGTCGAGCGCGCCCCGGAGGCGCTCGGCCGGGCTCTCGCCGCCCGGTGCCCCTTCGGTGCGGGAGCCGGGCACGGCGCCGGAGTGCGCGGTCAGCGGCAGCCAGCGCACGCCGGGATACGCGGCACCGGGGTCGGGGGCCTCGTCCGCGAGGACGGCGGCGACCGGTACCTTCCGGTCGGCCAGCGCCGTCAGCGCCCGGACCACTTCTGCCGGCCCTCCGACCTGCAGCACACGGAACGAGGTCCGGTACCAGCCCTGTACCAGCCCCGCCGTCTCGTGCCGGCGGAGCGGGTCGGGGTCGGAGAGAACGATCACCGGCAGTGCGGCATTGACCATCAGGGGTCCTCCAGGTACGTCTCGGGTCGGCGAGCGGGGACGCGAGACACATCGATTCGGTTCGGTGGGCGGCCGGGTCCGCTCCGAGAAGCGGCACGGCGGGGGAGCGGACGCACGGGCGAGCGGGCGGGGCACGGGGGTGCGGGGTTGCCTCCCCGTGCCCCGGCGCCGCTCAGAGGCGGCCGAAGAACTGGTTCCCGCGCGCCGCGTAGTTCTCGCTCGTGTAGTACTCCTTCATGGCGGAGCTGATCTCGTCGCGGCTCAACTGCCCGTCGCCGTCGAGGTCCAGCTGGTTGAACGCCTCGTCGAAGGTCTCCCGCGGCAGGCGGAACATGCCGTGGAGCAGGTCGGTGTACTCCTCGCGGCTGAGCATGCCGTCGCCGTCGCGGTCACCGAGCTCCGTCCAGGCGTTGCTCATGTTCCTGATCCGCTCCCAGATGCGGTTCTGGTCCGTGACGATCCGCGCCCGGAACGCCGCCCTGAACTCCTGCCGGTCGACCGCTCCGTCGTCGTTCTTGTCCATCTGGTGGAAGACCGTGTCCCACAGGTCCGCGAGCGAGTTCCGGAGCGCGTCCACGGCGTCCGGGGCGTAACCGCGCGACTCGGCGAGCCTGTCCGAGAGACCGATGACGTCCGACTTCTGGAGCCGCCCGTCGCGGTCCGAGTCGAAGACGTCGAACGCCCGCTCCAGCTTGATGTCCAGAACGCTCACGACACATCCCCTTACGTTACGTGGTTGTCCCGTCACGGTGCGAGACGGGGAACAGGAAACCACATGTCGTGACCTCGGTGCATGCACAGACGGACCGGCGCCCTCCGGCGAGCGGTGCCGTACCGCTCGCCGGCGGGGCGCCGGTCGGTTGGGGGTGCTGGGTGCTCAGTTGGTGTGGCAGGCCCTGTTGAAGGAGCGGTTGGCGGCCTGGGTCCACGCCTGCCAGTAGGCGTCGCTGTGCTGCTGGCCGCTCTTGTCCGCTACCGGCTTGGTCGTGCAGCTCTTGGCGGCCGCGGCGGTGCCCGCCTGGTTGCCGGCCGCGCGGCCCTGGGCGATGTCGCGCCGGGAACCGGGCTGGGCCGGGGCGGTGTTCTGCGGGTTCTCCGGCTTCGGGGTCGCCGCCGTGCCCACCTTCTTGCAGTTCACGAAGATGAAGTTCTGGTCCTCGTTCACCGCGAGGACGGTGTAATCGACGTTCTTCTGGAACCGCTTCACGAGGAACGTGCCGTCCGGGCCTATCGCCAGGTCCACGGTGGACTCGCCGTCGTTGAGCTTGCGCGGTCCCGTGAACCCCTCGCCCGAGATCGTGACGTACGTGTCGTTCGGCCCGGGCGTCACCGTACAGCTGGCGGCCGGTACGGCCGCGCCGGCGGCGGGTGCGAGGACGACGGCGCCACCGCATACGACCGAGGAGACGAGCAGGGACGTGACCACGGCGCGTCGGGTGCGTCGGTACATGAGGGTGCTCCCATCGGATGTCGAGGGAAGGAAGGGCGGGGCGCATCGCCCGTACCGCCCATTCCATGCTGCCCCGATCACCGCGGGGTGTCGACCGGGAGCCGCGCCGCCGCGTCCGGGCGGCGCCGGCGGGCGGGTCACGGGGCGTCGGTCACAGGGCCAGGGGGAGGGCGGCGAGGCCGCGGGTGAGGCGGGTCCGCCGCCAGGTCAGGGAATCCGGGGGGACGGCCGCGCGGACGTCCGGGAAGCGGGTCACCAGGGCGCGGAGGGCGATTTCCGCCTCGGCGCGGGCCAGGGGCGCCCCCGGGCAGCGGTGGATGCCGTGGCCGAAGGAGAGGTGGCCGCCGGCGTCGCGGTCGAGGTCGAGGCGGTCCGGGCCGGGGAACGCCGCCGGGTCGCGGTTCGCGGCCCCGGGGGCGATGAGCACCGGGAAGCCCGCCGGGATGTCGACCCCGCCGACGCGCAGGTCCTGCGTGCTGTGGCGGAAGGTGGCCACGCTCACGGGGGAGTCGAAGCGCAGCAGTTCGTCCAGGGCGCCGGGGACCAGGTCCGGGTCCCGGCGCAGGCGGTCGAAGGCCTCCGGGTGCCGGAGCAGGGCCAGGACGGCGTTGCCGATGAAGTGGGTGGTGGTCTCGTGCCCGGCGATCAGGAGGAGGGCGGCCAGGGAGACGGTCTCGTCGCGGTCGAGACCGCCCTCGTCGCAGTCGCGCACGAGGGAGTGCAAGGGGCCCTCGCCGGGGGCGGCACGTGCCGTGTCGACGAGGTGGGTCAGGTGGTCGCCGATCCGGTGCGAGGCGGCGTCGACGCGCTCGGTGTCGGTCGCGTCGAAGAGGTCGCGGGACCAGCCGGCGAGCGCGGCGCGGTCGGATTCCGGCACCCCCAGCAGCTCGCAGACGACGGTGACCGGCAGGGGTACCGCCAGGTCGGCCACGAGGTCGACCTCCGAGCCCGGTCGCCACGCGGCCATGAGGTCGTCGACGACCCGGGTGATGAACGGGCGCAGCTCCCGGACGCGTCCGGTGGTGAACAGGGGCGTCGCCACCCGCCGGTGGCGGGTGTGTGCCGGCGGGTCGCTCGCCAGCATGTTGCGGGCGATCGCCGGGTGCAGGTCGCGGTTCGAGGGCCGGCCGGCGAAGAACCGGGCCGTGTCCTTGGACAGGCGCGGGTCGGTGAACGCCTCGCGGGCCTCGGGATGGCCGGTGATCAGGTACGCGGGGTGTCCGCCGGAGCCGGTGGGGATCCGCCGCACCGGGCAGTCCTGGCGCAGCCGTTCGTAGGTGGGGTAGGGGTCGGCGAAGAAGTGCGGGTCGCGCAGGGGGTCCTCGGTCATGCTCCGGTGGCGCGCCTTCCTGTCCGGTGCGCGGTCGACGGACGGCGCTCGCCGTCACCCCGTGCCCTCGCGGGTACGTTACCAACGCTTCCCCGCCCCGGCCCGCAGCCCTCGACGGGGACGGCCCGTCAACGGCAGTTCCCGGCCGTCGCTCGAACGGGGGGAGCGGGCGGGCCGGTCGTTGACCGCTGCCGCCCGGCTCCCGCCGGTGTCGCGCAGCGCGTCGCGCCGTCCGGCCGGTGCGGCCGGTCACGCGCGACCGCCCGGTGACGAGAGCACATGCCCGGGCCGGCCCCGTACCGGCGGACCCGGAAGCGGACGGTCCACAGTGAGGGGCGGCGGGCCTCGGGGCGGGGTGCCACGGCCGTCAGGCCGCCAGATGTGGTCGATTCCATGCGTCTGCGGCGTACGTCGTGACAAGTATCGATCAATTGCGGTTCCAGGTCGGACAACGCGGCGGTTCCCGCTCCGGCCAGGTCACATGGTGTACCCGAACTGACTATTCTCCCCTGCGTGTTGCACTGCACTCACAGCGAGTGACCGAGTGCCGTGCCGCACGCGGACGGGAGCCTGGCCGCAGGGAGGCATGACCACCGATGCGATCTCGAACCGACCCGTCGGGGGACCCCATGACATCACTCGCGCTCGGCCGGGCGACGCCCCGACGGCTCCCGCCGCCGTACCGCACCACCCCCAGTCCACTCATTCCAGACTGTTTAGGGACCCCTCGATGGTTCGTACCGGTTCAACCCCTGGAGGCCTGCCACGCGCATGGGCTCCGGCGTGGCTCATCCCGCCCGGCCTGCTGGCCGGGGCCTGCGGCATAGCGCTGATCTTCGTCCCCGCGCACATACGCCTACCGGTTGCCTGGTGCGGTCTCGTCGCGGTCGTCCTGACGGCCGTCACCTCGGCCGAGACGGCGCGCCGGGCGCACGCGGCGGAACAGTCCCGGCACGCGCGGGTGACCGCCGACGTACAGCAGTACTACGCGCACCGTGAAGCGGCGCTGTTCGGGCGGCTGTCCGATCAGCGGGCCACCGTGGTGTGGCTCGCCGAGGAGCTGCTCCCCGCCGCCGTCGCCCGTATGCAGAAGGGCGACCCCGCCACGGAGATCCTGCAGGCCGTCAGGTTCGGGGAACACCTCGACGGCGAATTCGCCGAAGCCCTCCGGGCCGCGCTCCGCACGCTCCTGGAAGCGGTGGAGGCCGAGGAGCAGACGCGCGACTCCTCCCAGCGGGCCCTGGTGGCGATCGCGCGCCGGGTCCAGGCGATCGTGCACCAGCTCGCCAAGGACCTGCGTGACATGCAGATCCTGCACGGTACGGACATCGTCGTCTCGCACGGCCTGCAGGCCATCGACCACCGCAACGCCCTCATCGGGCGCCTCGCGGCCAGCGTCGCCGTCCTGGGCGACGCCCGGCCCGGCCGCCAGTGGTCGAAGGCGATCCCGCTCTATGACGTCCTGCGGGGCGCCATGTCACGCATCGTGGACTATCCGCGCGTGAAGCTCCAATCGGTGACGGAGGTCGCCGTCATCGGCCCGGGGGCCGAGCCCCTGATCCACCTGCTCGCCGAACTGCTCGACAACGCCACGACCTTCTCCCCGCCGCACACGCCGGTCGAGGTGAGCGCCAGCGAGGTGCCGTCCGGCATCGCGATCGAGATCGAGGACCGCGGGGTCGGGCTCACCGAAGAGGTCCGCCGGCGCATCGACCGCGTGATGGCCCAGGGGGGATCCACCCTGGACCTGGCCGACCTCGGTGAGGCGACCCAGCTCGGCCTGCCCGTCGTCAGCAGGCTGGCCCGCGAGAACGGCCTCGAAGTCGATCTGCGTCTGTCCGCCTACGGAGGAGTACGGGCCGTCGTGCTCGTACCGCGACGCCTGATCACCACCGTCGAGCAACAGCCCCAGAAGGTCCAGCCGTTCGTGCCGAGGCGCACGGGCGCTCCCCTCGGTCCGAGGCCGACGGTGGCCCCGAGGCCGGCGGCCGTACGGGAGCCCGCCGAGGTCAAGCAGACCACGAACGGACTGCCCCAGCGCCGCCGGGAGTCGCCCGTCCCGACGCCGGTCGTCCGCACGGCCCCCCAGTCCCCCGTTGTCCCGACCGTCTCCCCCGGAAGGGCCGGCGCGGCCCGGCAGCCGGGCCTGATGTGGGAGGCGTTCAACGGTGAGAAGAGATCGGGTACCGGCCCTTCCGTCCAGCCCGAGTCATCAGATGAGGATGAGTAACCGTGACGCCACTGCCCAACATGGACTGGATGCTCAAGGAACTGGCGTCCAGCGTCCCTTACGTGCGACACGTCGTCGCGCTCTCGTCGGACGGTCTGTGCATCGGTCAAGCGAACACGGAGACCGACACCGCCGACGCGATCGCCGCAGCCTGCTCGGGGATGCAGAGCCTGGCGAGGGCCATCGCGCAGAAGTTCCCGCACGGCGACGGTTCGACGCGCATGGTCGGGATCGAGGTCGACGGGGGGTACTTCTCCCTGATGGCGGCCGGCCCCGGGGCCTACCTCGCGGTACTGGCCGATGAGGAGGTGGACGCGGGGCTGCTCGGCGACCGCATGCGCACGCTCGTGTTCCGCATCGGCCAGCACCTGACCAGCCCCCCTCGTGATGACGTCGGGCAGGCGATGTGACGTCAGAGCACCACGGCGCATGGGACGAAGGAAGCCCCGTGCCGCTTTATGTCATCTCCGGTGGTCCCGGTTCCTCGGCCAAGGCCTTCGACCTGGTCACCCTCATCACATCGAGGTCCGCACCCGAACCCGCGATGCAGCCCGAGCAGGCGGCGATCCTCGCCATGTGCCAGTACCCGCTGTCGGTGGCCGAGATATCCGCGTATCTCACCCTGCCGTTCAGCGTGCTCACGGCGCTGCTCTCGCAGCTCGTCGAGGACGGGAGGGTCGAGGCGATCGCCCCGGTTCCCGTCTCCGCGGTCCCCGAACTCGGCCTTCTGGAGGCGGTGATCCATGGACTACGCAATCTCTGACGTACCCGCCGTCGGCCCCCGCGGCACCGACATGCTGCTGCCGTACGGCGCCAGGGGGGTCAAGGTGGTGATCGTCGGCGGCTTCGGGGTCGGCAAGACGACGATGGTCGGGGCGGTGAGCGAGATCTCGCCCCTGACGACCGAAGAGACCATGACGCAGGCCGGCGTCGGCATCGACCAGAACCCCGGTGCCGCGGGCAAGAACACCACCACCGTCGCCATGGACTTCGGCCGCATCAGCATCAACGAGGAGCTGATCCTCTACCTCTTCGGAACGCCGGGCCAGGAGCGCTTCTGGTTCCTGTGGAACGGCATCTTCGAAGGCGCGCTCGGTGCCGTGGTCCTCGTCGACACCCGCAGGATCGAAGTCTGCTTCGAGATCATCACCCGCCTGGAGGACCGCCGCGTCCCCTTCGTCGTGGCCGTCAACTCCTTCCCCGAGGCCCCGCAGCATCCGCTGGACGTCCTGCGGACCGCTCTGGACCTCAACGAATCCGTGCCCATCGTCACCTGTGACGCGCGCGACCGGTCGTCCTGCCGTGACGCCCTGCTCTCGCTGATGGGCTACCTGTGCACCCTCGCCGCCGCCCAGGAGTCCGTATGACCGTCCCGCCCGCCGACCGCACCACGACCGAACCGGGGCTCGTCCCGCCCCCGGGCTGCCCGGCCCACGCCGGTCACTCCGCCACGGGACCAGGGGGAGCGACCCGGCTCCACGGCGTCGCCGCCGAGACCGACCCCATGGGCCTGTACGAGAAGCTGAGAGCCGAACACGGGCCGGTGGCGCCCGTCCTGCTCGAAGGGGACGTACGCGCCTGGCTCGTCCTGGGGTACCTCGAAAACCGCGACGTCGCCACCCGCTCCACCCAGTTCTCCCGTGACCCCCGCACCTGGCACGGCTGGAGGAGCGGCGAGATCGACCCCGAGACCTCGCCGCTCGTGCCGATGATCGGCTGGCGTCCCGACTGCGTGTGCGCGGACGGCGAGGAGCACCAGCGCCTGCGGGGGGCCGTCACCGCCGGACTCAACCAGTTCGACCAGCGGGGGATCCGCCGTCACATCACCCGCTTCGCACACCAGTTGATCGACGAGTTCTGTGAGAACGGCAGGACGGAGCTGGTGGGCGAGTTCGCCGAGCCCCTGCCGATGCTCGTCCTCACCCGCCTGCTCGGCATGGCGGACGAGGACGCGCCCAAGCTGGTCCACGCCGCCCGGGACCTCTTCAAGGCGACCGAGACCTCGCTCGCGAGCAACGCCTACGTGCTGGAGACCCTGAAGGAGCTCGTCGCCGCCAAGCGGGTGCGGCCCGGGCAGGACATCGCCTCCGTACTCATGTCCCACCCGGCCGGTCTCAGCGACGAGGAGGTGCAGCACCACTTGCGCCTCATCCTGCTCGCCGGCTACGAGACCACCGCCAACCTCATGGCCAACGTGCTGCGGATGTCGGTCACCGACCCGCGGTTCCGCGGGTCGCTGGCCGGCGGCCAGATGACCCTGCCGGAGGCGGTGGAGCAAGTGCTGTGGGACGAGCCCCCGTTGATGGTGTGCCCGGGCCGCTGGGCCACCGGCGACACCACGCTCGGCGGGAAGGAGATCAAGGCGGGGGACATGCTGCTGCTCGGCCTCGCCGCCGGCAACGTCGACCAGGCGGTCCGCCAGGACCCCTCGACCCGGGTGCACCACAACCGCGCGCACCTGTCCTTCAGCGCAGGCGCCCACGAATGCCCGGGCCAGGACATCGGCCGGGTCATCGCCGACACCGGCATCGACATCCTGCTCACGCGGCTGCCCGACATCAGCCTGGCCGTCCCGGCGTCCGATCTCACCTGGCGTTCCTCCACCTGGGCCCGCCATCTGACGGCGCTCCCGGTGAAGTTCGCCGCCCGCCCCCGGGAATCCCGTGAGCTGCTGACCGCGCCGCTCCCGGCGCCGCCGCCGCCGGCCGTGGGCGTGCCCGTGGCGCCGCGCATGCCTGATTCCGTGCCCCGTCTGTCGTGGCGGGCGCGGCTGAGGCGCTTCCTGGGCATGTGACGGGCCCGGCTCCGGCGCATCGGGGCCGGGGCCGGGGTCGGGGGGCTGCCGGACCGGCGCGGTCCGGCAGCCCTTCAGTGCGTACCGCTCCCCGCGGCGTAGCGGGGAGCCCCGGTGTACCAGGCGTGGAGCCCGGACAGGAAACTCCGGGCGCCGCGGAGCCAGACCTCCAGCTCGGTCCGCTCGTCCTGGTCCAGTCCGGCTCGGCTCACGAGCGGGGGCAGTTCGTTCCGTATGAGGTGTTCGAAGTGGCTCAGCCGTGCGGTGACCAGATCCGCTGCGGCGTGCATGGCCTCTTCGACGGTGAGGCCCAAAGACGTCTCCAGGACGACGACGAGGTTGTTGACGTCGTACTCGTCGTGGACCTCCCGCTGGTAGGAGGCTATGTCGTTCGCCAGGCCCATGTAGTCCATGAACGCGTCGAGAAGGGCGCCGACGGTGCGGCTGTGCCGGATCCGCTCGGGGATCCGCGCGCCGGTGGCGAGTTCGACGGAGTACGGCGCGGTGTACGCGGCGAAGCTCTCGCGGCGGAACTGGGCGTACTCGATGAGGTCGGGCACGCGCCCGGCACGGCTGTTGACCAGTTCCTGGACCCCGGCGTCGACGTAACGTGCCAGCGCCCGGTTGAGCCCCTGCCGCCAGTGCGCGAGGCCCGGCGGGAACAGGCGCTGCTGGAGGTCGGCCATCGCCTTCTCGACCGCGTTGGCCGGCTCCGGCAGGCGGACGCCCGGCTCCGGGGGCAGGAAGGCGTGGAGCCGGGCGGTGAAGGCCTGGGCGCCCGCGAGGTCGCCCGTCTGCTTGAACGCGGAGGCGAAGTAGTCGTCCCACGCCAGGGCCCAGAGGTTGAACCGGTGGTTGAGCCGGAGGCCGACGAGCGAGGCGTCGGGCAGGGTCCACGCGGTCAGCTGGTCGACGGCCATCGCATGGAACTGGGACCGGGTCCAGATCGGCCGGGCCTGCTGCGCGTCGTCGCCGGCCAGCATGCCCATCTCACGCGCCCACGTCTCGGTCTCCTTGCGCAGGAGCGGCAGGTACGGATTCAGCCGTACCTGGTACGGCATCCGCAGTACGGGAAGTTCGATGTCCTGCACTTTCATGGGATCCCTGCCTCCCTTTTGGCGCACATCGGTGTGCGGACCACGAGCACGAGCGGGCCGCCTCGGAAGGAAGCCCCAGGTCATGCGCGTGACCGATCTGTCGGAGACGCACTGCGTCAGGTGAGGACGTGCACGCGCTGCACACTCGGGAATGGTCGGACCGGCCGGTTCGGTGCCGGGGTGTGACGATCCACTACGGGGACGGACGTGGACTAGTTCCCGCCATTTGGCGCACCAACCCTTCCCACCGCGACCGATCTGCAACCCTGTGCGGTTGTCTTCGGCCACGATCAGAACAGGATTGCGCAAAGGAAACGATCACTCTGGTCGGGTTTGGCTCGAATTCGATCCCGATGCGGCCCTACGACAACCTCCGCCGCCCGTCCGGAGTCCGTCCGGGACGGGGGCGACACCGGTGCTCCCGCGACGACGCTCCGGAGGTTCCGTCCATGAAGCAGGGGTCCTCGCGCACCGCCCGGCTCGCTTTGGTGTCGGCCGCGGTCCTCGGCGCGGCCGTACTCGCCCCGCCCCCGAAGGCCGCGAACGCCGCGGACACCGGGCGGGGGGAAAGCGGGCACGACGCGACGCGCGCGGCCGTGCGGGCCCTCGTCGCGTCGGGCGGACTGCCCGGAGCGGTCGCACACACCCAGGACGGCAGCGCCCGGTGGTTCGCCTCGGCCGGCCACGCCGACACGGCCACGGGGCGCGGGCGTTCGGCCGGTGAGCACTTCCGGGCGGCCAGCATCACCAAGGCGTTCATCGCCACCACCCTCCTCCAGCCGGAGGCCGAGGGAAGGCTGCGCATGGACGACACGGTCGAGAGGTGGCTGCCCGGCCTGCTGCGCGGCAACGGCTACGACGGCTCCGCCGTCACCCTGCGCCGACTGCTGAACCACACCAGCGGCATCGCCGACTACACCGACGACCCCGCGTTCGCGCACGACGCCGTCGGCCCCGGCTTCCCGGAGCACCGCTACGACTCCCACACGCCCCGGGAACTCGTCGCGATCGCCCTCACCCACCCCCCGCGGCCCGACCCGCAGGGGCAGCCCTCGTACTCGAACACCAACTTCGTGATCGCGGGCATGGTGATCGAGAGGGCGACGGGGCGTTCGTACGCCGACGAGGTCACGCGCCGGGTCATCCGGCCGCTGAAGCTGCGGGGCACGTCGTTCCCCGGGGCCGTACCGCGGCTGCCGGCCCCGCACCCCGTCGGCTATTCCCGATTGCACCGGAGCGAGCCCGACGCCCAGATCCACGACGCCACGCAGCAGAACATGACCTGGCTGGGCGCGGCCGGTGAGGTCATCTCCACCGGCGACGATCTGAACCGCTTCCACCGGGCCCTCCTGGGCGGGGAGCTCCTCCCCCCGGCTCAGATGAAGCAGATGCTCGACGAGGTGCCGGCCGGGGGCGGGTTCGGCTACGGTCTCGGCGTGGAGTTCGCGGCGCTGTCCTGCGGCGTGCAGGTGGTGGGCAAGAGCGGACGTACGAACGGCTCGCTGTCCGGGATGTTCGGCACGCGGGACGGGCGCCACCAGCTGACGTTCAACGCCAACGGCGACTGGCTCCGGGGCGATTCGCTCTACCTCGACGTCATCGAAGCGGAGTTCTGCGGCGCCACCGCGGGCGCGGGTCGAGGCGCGGGCGTAGGGTTGAGGACGGAGACGTACGACAGCATGCGCCCAGGTGCGGGCCCGGCCCCGCAGCGGGCGAGAACGGGGGTCGTGCCCCATGCGCGGTGCACCGTCACCCGAGGTGGTCGAGGACGACCCGGCCGTCCGCGCCGACATCGCACTGGACGTCAACGGGCAGGAGCGCCGTCTGACGATCGATACCAGGATGTCCCTCCTCGACCTCCTGCGTGACCGCCTCGGCCTGACCGGCGCGAAGGCCGGCTGCGACCGGGGCCATTGCGGTTGCTGCACCGTGCTCGTCGACGGCCGGCGCGTCTACAGCTGTCTGACACTGGCGGTGGCCTGTGCCGGCGTGCGCGTCGTGACGGTGGAGGGCCTGGGCGGCGCCCCGGGCGGCACCGATCTCCACCCCCTGCAGGAAGCGTTCATCGCCCGGGACGCCTTCCAGTGCGGATTCTGCACGCCCGGACAGCTGTGCTCCGCGATCGGGATGCTCGACGAGGTCTCCCGCGGACGATCCCCCTGCGGGCCGGCGCCCCTGACACGGGCGGACGTCCGAGAACGCATGAGCGGGAACCTGTGCCGTTGCGGCGCGTACCAGAACATCGTGGCCGCGATCATGGACGTGGCGCGGTGACGCGCACGTCCGTCGGGGCGGCCCTCCACCGGCGCGAGGCCCGGGAGAAGGTCACGGGCGCCGCCCACTACACCGGCGACGTGATCCTGCCCCGCCTCGCTTACGCGGCGGTGGTACCGGCGGAGATCGCCCGCGGGCGGGTCACGGCGGTCCGTCCCGAGGAGGCCCTCGCCCGTAGCGGGGTGCTGGCCGTGATCCACGGCGGCAACTGCCCGCACCTGAACCGGACCGGCACTGCCGACCTCGCCGTCTTCCAGTCCCCTTCGGTCGGCTATCGGGGCCAGTTCGTGGCCGCGGTCGTCGCCGAGTCCCCGCAGATCGCCCATGAGGCGGCGCGGACGGTCGGCGTCGAGTACGCCGCTGACCCGCACCGGGTCAGCCTCGACCTCGCCTGCGACGGATTCCACCAGCCGCCGGACCACGGGCCCTTCTTCCCGACCGACTGCTCGCACGGCGATGTGGAGGCTGCGCTGTCGCACGCCCCGGTACGGATCGCGGCCATGTACACGACCCCTCCGTACCACCACCACGCCCTCGAACCCCACGCGACCATCGCGTACTGGCACGACGGCGCGCTGACCGTCTACGACACCACGCAAGGGCCGTCGGGGACGCGCGACATCCTCGCCCACCTCTTCGGCATCGACCCCGCCCGGGTGCGCGTCATCGCCCGGCACGTGGGCGGAGGCTTCGGGTCCAAGGCGGCGCCACGAGCCCAGTCGGTCATCGCCGCCGTGGCGGCCCTCGCCGTCGGCCGGCCGGTCAAGACCGTCCTCACCCGGGAGCAGCTCAGCGTCGTCGCCGGATACCGGACGCCGACCGTCCAGCGGATCCGGCTCGGGGCCGGGGCCGACGGCCGGCTGCTCGCCGTGTCCCACGTGTCCTTCGAGCAGACGTCCCTGACGAGCGATCACTGCGAGTACCCCGCCGCCCCCACGCGCATCATGTACGCGGCGCCGAACCGCGAGACCAGGCACTGGAGGGTACGGCTGCACGTTCCGTCGCCGACCTGGATGCGCGCACCCGGTGAATGCCCCGGGATGTTCGCGCTGGAATCGGCCATGGACGAGCTCGCCTGCGCGTGTTCCCTCGACCCGGTCGAGCTGCGGCTGCGCAACGACACCGCGTACGACCCGCACAGCGGCCGCCCCTTCAGCACGCGGAACCTCGCCACCTGCCTGCGGCTGGGCGCGGAGCGCTTCGGCTGGGCCGAACGCGACCGTGTCCGCGCGCAGCACGCGGGCGGGCGCCTGCGCGTGGGCATGGGCGTCGCCGCGTCGACCGTTCCGCAGTACCGGTTCCCCTCCCGGGCCGCCGTGCGCACCGATGGCCACGGCCACTACACCGTGCGCATCGCGGCCGTGGACATCGGCACCGGGGCCCGAACGGCGCTGGCCCAGATCGCCGCCGACGCCCTGCACGTCGGCGTGGACCAGGTCGGGGTCGAGATCGGCGACAGCGCGTACCCGTCGGCCAGTTGGGCGGGCCGGTCCAGCGGAACGACCTCCTGGGGACGGCGGTGGTCCGGGCCTGCGAGGCCTTGCGGGCCGCCGTCGGGCGGAGCGGCGGCCCGGTGCCGGAAGGCGGCCTCGAAGCCACCGCCGACACCCTGGAGGAACTCTCCGTACCGCGCGCCCACTCCCAGCACGCGTTCGGCGCCCAGTTCGCCCGGGTGACCGTGGACACCTCGACCGGGGAGATCCGGGTACCGCGCATGCTCGGCGTCTTCGCCGTGGGCCGCGTGGTCAATCCCGTCACGGTCCGGTCGCAGCTGGTCGGGGGCATGGTCATGGGCCTGTCCATGGCCCTGTGCGAGGAGGGGGTCATCGACCGGACGTACGGACACTTCCGGAGCCGCGACCTGTCCGCCTACCACGTGGCGACCTTCGCCGACGCCCCCGAGATCGAGGCCGTCTGCATCGACGAGGAGGACTTCCACACCAGCCCCATGGGGGCCAAGGGCGCCGGCGAGATCGGCATCGTCGGGACGGCGGCGGCCATCGCCAACGCCGTCCATCACGCGACCGGCCGCCGCATCCGCGGCCTGCCGCTCGACGTGCGCCGCGTACGGGAGACGCCGGCGGCGGGCCACGGGACATGAAACCCTTCCGCTACGAGCGCCCCGACACCGTGGGGGAGGCCGTGGCGCTGGTCGCGGGGGACCCCGGGGCCGTGTTCGTGGCGGGCGGCACGAACCTGGTCGACCACCTCAAGCTGGGGATCATCCGTCCGAGGCTGCTGGTGGACGTCACCGGTCTGCCCCTGGACGGGATCGAGGCGCTCCCCGACGGCGGCGTCCGCGTCGGGGCCACCGTCCGCAACGCCGACCTCGCGGCCCATCCCGCGGTGCGTGAGCGCTGTCCGCTCGTTCCGCAGGCCCTGCTGGCCGGTGCTTCGCCCCAGGTGCGCAACATGGCGACCCTGGCGGGGAACCTGATGCAGCGCACGCGGTGCCCGTACTTCCTGAATCCCGAGACCCGGTGCAACAAGAGGCTGCCCGGATCCGGCTGTTCGGCCATGGAGACGGACGGGGAGCACACCGCCGTACTCGGCTCCTCGGAGAGCTGCGCGGCCGTGCACCCCTCCGACCTGGCGGTCGCCCTGTGCGCGCTGGACGCGGTGGTCTGCGTACGGGGAGGCGGGGGCACCCGCCGCCTTCCCGTCACCTCCCTGTACCGGCCGCCCGGGCACCGGCCCGAGCTCGACACCGTCCTCGAACACGGTGAACTCATCACGGCGGTGGAACTGCCCGCGCCGGCGATGGCGGCCCGCTCGGGATACCGCAAGATCGGGGATCGGGCCTCGTTCTCCTTCGCGCTGGTGTCGGTCGCCGTGGCGGTCGACCATCAGGGCGAGACGATCAGGGACGCGCGCATCGCCCTCGGCGGCATCGCGACCACGCCGTGGCGGGCGCGACGTGCGGAGGCCGTCCTGCGCGGCGCCCCGGCCACCGCCGACCGGTTCGTGGCGGCCGCCCAGGAGGAGCTCGCGGCCGCCCGCCCCCTTCGCGCCAACGCGTACAAGGTTGCGCTGGTGCGCGAGACCCTCGTGGCCACGCTCAGCGACCTCTGCGGGGAAGGCTGACCGGCGCAGCCGCGCCCATCACCCGAAAGTGGGGTGCGACGCGGTGCGCGGGTCCGGGTGCCGCGCCGGTCCCGGCGCGTCGCGGGCGTGCCGTGCACTGTGCAGGAACGACAACAGCAGCCCCCCAGCACGTCAGGAGACGCACATGTCCAACGCCGCCGAGCCGGCCGCGCCGGTACTGGAGCCCGCGGCCGCGGCCCTCGCGAAAGCGACCGACAAGCCGCCCTACCTCTTCGAGCTGCCCCCGGCCGAAGGCCGCAAGGCGGTCGACGACCTGCAGTCCGGAGACATCGCGAAGCCCGCGGTCGACGAGGAGTGGATCACCGTTCCGGGAGGCCCCACGGGCAGCGTACGGGCCCGCATCGTCAAGCCGGCCGGCGCCACCGGCGCGCTCCCGGTCGTCGTCTACATCCACGGCGCCGGCTGGGTGTTCGGCAACGCCCACACCCACGACCGCCTGGTGCGCGAACTGGCCGTCGGCGCCGACGCCGCGATCGTCTTCCCCGAGTACGACCTCTCCCCCGAGGTGCACTACCCGGTCGCCATCGAACAGAATTTCGCCGTCGCGCAGTGGGTGGTGGCGCAGGGCGCCACCCAGGGCCTGGACGCCACCCGCATCGCCGTGGCGGGAGACTCCGTCGGCGGGAACATGACTGCCGCACTCACCCTCATGGCCAAGGAGCGCGGCGGCGTCCCGCTGCTCCAGCAGGTCCTGTTCTACCCGGTGACCGACGCCGCCTTCGACACCGGCTCCTACCGCCAGTTCGCGACCGGCTACTACCTGCGCCGCGACGGCATGCAATGGTTCTGGGACCAGTACACGACCGACGAGGCCCAGCGCGCCCAGATCACCGCCTCCCCGCTGCGCGCCACCACCGAGCAGCTCACGGGTCTGCCGCCCGCCCTCGTCATCACCGGCGAGGCCGACGTACTGCGCGACGAGGGCGAGGCGTACGCGAACAAGCTGCGCGCGGCCGGCGTCCCGGTCACCGCGGTCCGCTTCCAGGGGGCCATCCACGACTTCGTCATGCTCGACGCCCTGCGCGAGACCCACGCCGCCGAGACCGCGATCGGCCTGGCCGCCCGCACCCTGCGCACCGCCCTGTACGGCGCCTGACCCGCCGGGCTCAGCCGGTACAGGTGATCGAGAAGGGGACAGGGTTGGACGTGGTGCGGATGGGGCTTTGGAGTTCCACGGCCATGCCGGTGGTCAGCGTGCCGCCCTTCGCGTAGGCGGTCAGCCGTACGGTGTCGTGTCCTGTGGGGTCGGCCTTGTTCCCGATGGACATCGTGCGCCAGTGCGGGTCCACGACCGAGCCGTCCCCGGACACCCAGCGGTAGGAGATCAGGGTGGGCTCGGAGGCGGTGAACGTCGCGGTGAACGCCGGGGCCCGGTCGGTGGGGATCGGGCAGCCGCCGGTGTAGACGGTGTTCACGCCCGCCACCGACATCCGTACGCCCGGACCGGAAGCGGCGCCCCCTGCGTCGCCGTTCCCGGTGAGGGCGTAGGCCAGCCCGCCGGCGGCCAGCACGCAGGTAGCCGCGCCGGCCGCGACGAAGGCCGCCGTACGGCGCTTGCGGGGGAGGGCGGCGGACGGCGCGGGGGCGGGCTCCGGCTCGGAGACGCGCACGGGTGTCGGCGCCGGTGTCCGCAGGGTGCCCGCGGTGGAAGTGGTGGCGGCGTCCGGTCCGTGGGCGATGTTCCGCAAGGCCTCGGCGACTTCGGCGGCGGGGGTCCGCTCGGCAGGCTCCTTGCGGAGCAGACCGGCGATGACCGGGGCGAGCGGTCCGGCCCGGGTCGGCGCCGGCGGTTGCTCGTCCACGACGGCCCGCAGGGTGCCGAGCGCGCTCTCCTGCCGGAACGGGGAGATCCCCTCCACGGCCGCGTACAGCATCACCCCGAGCGACCACAGGTCCGACTCGGGGGCCGAGGGACGGCCCAGCGCGCGCTCCGGCGGCAGGTACTCGGGGGAGCCGACGACCTCGCCGGTCATGGTCAGGGCCGTGCTGCCCTCGACCATCGCGATGCCGAAGTCGCTGAGCACCACCCGTCCGTCCGCGGCGAGCAGCACGTTCGCCG
Organism: Streptomyces vinaceus; assembly: GCF_008704935.1. Classification (NCBI taxonomy): domain Bacteria; kingdom Bacillati; phylum Actinomycetota; class Actinomycetes; order Kitasatosporales; family Streptomycetaceae; genus Streptomyces; species Streptomyces vinaceus. The sequence continues at coordinate 642,485 of NZ_CP023692.1, read as the reverse complement.
GTTTCACGTCCCGGTGCTCCACGCCGACGGCGTGCGCGGCGCGCAGCGCGGTCAGTACCTCGGCGCCGATGTGCGCGGCGTGTCGCGGTGTGAGCGGCCCCTCGGCACGCAGCAGGTCGGCCAGCGACTGCCCGCGGATCAGTTCCATCACGATCCAGGGCCGGTCGTCCTCCGTGACCACGTCGTGGACGGTCACCACGGTGCGGTCGGGGATCCGCGCCGCCGCCCAGGCCTCCCGCTCCAGTCGGCTGTACATCCGCGCGAGGTCGCCGGCCCGGAGTCCTGCCGGGGCCCGTACCTCCTTGACGGCGACCTCGCGCTGGAGGGTCTCGTCGCGGGCCCGCCACACGACGCCCATGCCGCCTTCGCCCAGCCGGGACAGCAACCGGTAGCGGCCCGCGACCAGCCGCTCCCCGTCCGGCGTGCCGGGCGTACCCGGCACGGCCGTGGTGGCGGCCGCGAGCGCGGTCCCCGTCACGGTCTCGGTCTCGGTGTCCTCGTTGTGCATGGGGGCGGTTCTCCCTCGTGAAGCGGCCGACGTGAGCATCACGTACGGACCGTGCCCCGGGTTCAGCGGAGTGAGAGGAAATTTTCGAAGTTGATCGAACCGAAGGGGTTACCGATCGCGTGTTGCAGACGTAAGAACAGTCAGTAGCAGCGTCGCTCCCAAGGAGTTGCAGTGCCATCGGTCATCGTCGGGCGCACGGGTCCCTTCACCGGACAGAGCGTGGTTCTGAGCAGTGAACCCCTCAGTTTCGGGCGCAAGAGCGACAACGGCGTCGTGATCGTCAGCCCCAGCGCCTCCCGCCTGCACGCCGAGATCGTCGCGGAGGACGCCGGGTTCGTCCTCCACGACCGGGACAGCCGCAACGGCACGTTCGTCAACGAACAGCGCGTCACCCGCCACCTCCTGCGTCCGAACGACTGCATCCGCATCGGCGACGAGACCTTCCTCTACGAGGCGCAGGACGCCATGGAGACGGTCATCGACCTGTCCCTCCTGGACGTCCCCCGGCCGAGCGCGGCGGACCCCGGCACGCTGCGGGTCACCGTCACCGGCGGCGGACCGGTGGGCCTCGCCTTCGCCCTGGCGCTCGACGAGATGCTGCCCGGCCGGACCTCCATCACCCTCTACGACGGCCGCTGGACCAGGAAGGGCCCCGAGATCGTCTGGAAGGACGAGACCCAGGGGAACTTCCGCCGCCAGCAGGTGGTGACCGTACAGAGCCGCCAGTACCTCGCCCTGTCCGCGGAGGTGCTCTCCGCGCTGTTCGACGAAGACGGCGCCTACTCCGAGATGTGGCCCGTCGGCCCGGACTCCGTCGACGGCCGCCCGCCGCGCAACATCCGCATCGCCCACATCGAGGACCGGCTGCTGGCCCTGGCGAACCGGCGATCGGCGATCCGCCTCGTCCCCAAGCGCTTCGACGTGGAGGAGCAGCAGAACAGGCTCACCCAGGAACACGTCCTGGTGGTCGCCGAGGGCGGCCGCTCCCGCACCCGCGAGCACTACGCCGACCGCTTCGGCGCGGCCGACGCCTCCATCTACTCCCTCGACGGCGAGCACCTCCAGGACGTCGTGCTGGGGCTGCGCGTCAAGTCGAAGCTGCCGGACCCGATGAGCGTGCTGCTCACCGTGTCGCAGAACCGGTTCCTGCTCAACTCGCTGCGCGGCGAGGGCTTCCTGAACATGCGGCTCACGCGGGAAGAGGCCAAGAACGTCATCGGCATCGACCCGGTGCGCCAGGTCTTCGAGGAGTGCATCGCCACCCGCCCCTGCCTGATGAGCCGCCAGGAGGAGGACAACGAGTTCCGCTGCCCCACCCACGGCACCCTCTTCCTGCCCGCCCTGCTGCGCAGCTCCCCGCTGTGGAAGGAGATCCGGCAGGGCCTGAGCCTGTTCGGGGTGGCCGAGGACGACCTGTCCGCGATCACCTCGTTCCGGCTGGACATGGTCCAGCGCCCGCGGTTCACCGCGCAGCTGCGCCGCCCGACCGCGAGCAGCCCCGGTACGTACGGCTTCCTGCTGGGCGACGCGGCCAACGCCATCCACTTCTGGCCGGGCCGAGGACTCAACAGCGGTCTCGCCTCCGCCACTTCGCTGGCCCGCTCGCTCAGCCGCGCCTGGCGGGGGAAGCCGCTGCGGGACGCCGACTTCATCCGGCACGAGGCGGCGATGTCCATGCTCCAGTACCGGCACAAGAGCCGGGCCTGGAACGCGATGGTGACCACGGACGAGCAGGGCGTGACCCGGGCCATCAAGGACATCATCGCGCGCAGTGCGCAGACGGACGCGGGCGCGGGCGTGGGCGCGGCCGTGGGGGTGGGCGCGGGCGTGGGTGCCGGCCTCGGTGCCGGCGCGGCCGTGTCCGGTCCGGGGTCGGGTGCGGCCGCCGTCTCCGCTCCGGTGTCCGGAGAGGCGTCCCGCGCCGCGGACGGGAGCGACCTGGACGCGCTGCTGGAGCGGATGGCCGCAATCCGCGACCGGTTGGACTCGCGACTGCCCGGCCTGCCGACGGACGAGGAACTCCGCTCCCACCTCGCCCCGATCTCCCCCCTGACCCTGCGCACCCTGCGGGAGAGCGGTGCCTGGGACACCCTGATCGTCGGCGGCGAGGAGGCCGACATCGACCTCTTCTACCAGTCGGACTCCCCGGTCTTCGTCCCCCGCCCGGCCGACCCCCGAGCCCTCCCGCTCTCCTGAGGGGTCATTTCCGGACACAGCGGTGTCCCGGCGGATCTGCCTGCCGGGGCACCGCCGCACCGGCTGCGGTTGTGCCCCGACGGGCGCAACCTGTACCACCAATCCCTCGTCTTGCAGCGCGTCTTGTGATGTTTCCGCGCGCCGCGTGTTTCGAGAGGTCGTCCGTACCGTGCCCGTCGCCCCCACCCGTTTCAGCGTCCTGTCCGAGGAGTTCGCAGCAGACCCCTACCCGTGGTTCGAGCAGTTGCGGGAGCGGACGCCGGTGCACTACGAGCCGGCGCTCGACAGCTACTTCCTCTCGCGACACGAGGACGTGAAGCGGGTGCTGACCGACCACGAGGCGTTCACCACGCAGACGCTCCAGGTGCGCGCCGAGCCCGTGATGCGGGGGCCGGTCCTCGCCCAGATGACCGGGGCTGAGCACACCGCCAAGCGGAAGATCGTCGTACGGGCCTTCACCGGCCCGGCCCTTCAGGAGCAGATGGGCGCCGTCCGGGCCAACGCCGCCGCGCTCCTCGCCCCCTTCCTCGCCCGCGGCCGGATGGACCTCGTCGGCGACTTCGGCAAACCCCTCGCCATCCACGTGACGCTCGACGTCCTCGGCCTGGAGAGACGGGACTGGCGGCAGGTGGCCGCCTGGCACGGCGGCATCGCCGAGTTCATCACCAGCATGACCCTGACCCCCGAGCGCCGCCGCCACTGCCTGGACTGCGCCGAGCAGCTGGAGGCGTACCTCCTCCCGGTCATCGAACGGCGCCGCCACCACCCCGGCGAGGACCTCATATCGAAGCTCTGCACCGCCGAGTTCGACGGCATCGGGATGAGTGACCGCGATGTGACCGCACTGATCATCAACGTCCTGGTCGCCGCCGCCGAACCCGCGGACAAGACCCTGGCCCTGCTCTTCAAGCACCTGATCGACCACCCCGGGCAGCTGGCGGAGGTCCGCCGGGACCCCGGCCTGCTGGGCGCGGCGATCGCCGAGACCCTGCGCCTCACGCCGCCGGTCCAGCTCATTCCCCGCCAGGCGGAGCGGGACACCGTGCTCGCGGGCACCACCGTCCCGGCCGGCGCCACCGTCTACTGCATGATCGGCGCGGCCAACCGGGACCCCGGCGCCTTCACGGACCCGGACTCCTTCGACATCCACCGCGCCGACCTCGGTACCGCGCGCTCCTTCACGGCGGCCGCCCAGCACCTGTCCTTCGGTACCGGACTCCACCAGTGCGTCGGCGCGGCCTTCGCGCGCGCCGAGATCGAGACCGTCTCCGCGATGCTCCTGCCGCTGCTCGACGAGGTCCGCCTCAGTCCCGGCTTCCGCTACCGGGAGGCCGGCCTCTACACGCGGGGCCCCGTCTCCATGCCGCTGGTCTTCACCCCCGTCCACCTCGACGGCGGGCCCGCCGGGCCCGCCGTCTGACGCCTCTGTCGGGATGTCCGTCGACCCGCCGAAGCCGGGTCGTGCACAAGGAAGTAGGGAGCCGCCATGGTGTCCGTGGGGGAAAGACTGAGCAGGGCGCGGGTCCGTGCCTTCGTCGGCCGCGACGAGGAACTCGCACGTTTCGAGGAGGCGTTGGCCGGCGAACCGCAGGCACCGTTCGCGTTCTACGTGTGCGGGCCGGGCGGCATCGGGAAGTCCACGCTGCTCCGGCGCATGGCGGACCACGCCCGCGCGGCCGGCCGGCTGCTCGTCGAACTCGACGGCCGCTTCGTCAGCCGGGACCCGGCCGATTTCGAGCGCGCCGCCGGTCCCTTCCTGGACGTTCCGGGAACGGTCCTGTTCGTGGACTCCTTCGAGCACTGCCAGTGGCTGGAGAGCTGGCTGTGGCACCACTTCCTGCCCCGCGCCGCGGACGACACCCTCGTGGTACTGGCCGGGCGGCGCGCCCCCCAGCCGCAGTGGACCGCCGACCCCGCCTGGTCGCGGCTCCTGCTCGTCACCGAACTGGAGCCGTTCTCCGAGGAACAGGCCCGCAGCGTACTGGTGTCGGCTCACATCCGGCCCGAACTGCGCGACCGCGTACTGCGCTTCGCCGGAGGCAACCCGCTGGCCCTCTCCCTCGCCGCCGCGGCGGGATCGGCGGGCTGCGGCCGGGAGGAGATCTGGTCCCCCACGGCGGACGTCCTGCGCACCCTGCTGGCGGGACTGATCGGCGAGGTGCCCACGGCCGCCCACCGCCGCGCCCTGGAGGTGGCCGCGCAGGCCCACTCCACGTCCGAGGAACTGCTGACCACGGTCCTGCCCGGGGAGGACACCCATCTGCTCTTCTCCTGGCTGCGGGAGCTCCCCTTCATGGAATCCACCCACCAGGGGCTCCACCCGCACGACGCCGCCCGTGAGACCCTGGCCGCCGACCTGCGCTGGCGGGCGCCCAACGCCTTCGAGACGATGCGCCGACGCCTCGCGGACGAATACCTGCGCCTCCTGCGCGAAGCACCCGAGGAACGGGTGTGGACCGTCACCGACGAGCTCTTCTACCTCTTCCGGGAGGGCGCGACCCTGGCCCGGCTGCGGTCCTGGTCCCGGGAGGACGAGGTGCACGACCGGCCCCTGCACCCCGACGACCTCGACGCCGTACTGCGCATGACCGAGGAGACGGAAGGGGCCGCCTCCGCCGAGCTGGTCCGCTACTGGGCCGGGCGCCAGCCGCAGGCCTTCAGCGTCTACCGGCTCGTGAGCACGGGCCGGATCGTGGCGTTCACGGCCCGGCTGGTCCTGCCGGCGCCTGCCGATCCCCAGGATCTGGAGACCGACCCCGTCATCGCCGCCGTGTGGCGGTACACCGAGGCCACCGAGGCGGTGAGCCCCGGCGAGCACATCGGTGTCAGCCGCTTCTCGATCTACCCCGACCAGTACCAGGTTCCCTCCCGAGTCACCGACTTGAGCAGTTCCCGGGCCCAGGCGGAGGCGGCCCGGGCGCGCGGGCGGGCGTACGGGTTCGCCGTCTACCGGGACGCCGAGAGCTGGGCGGAACGCGTCAAGGGCACGCTCGCCGACATCGGGGCGCGCCCGCGCGTCGGCGAGCACACGTACGGGGTCTTCGGCGTCGACTGGCGTCAGGTGCCCGTGGAGGCGTGGCTCATGCGCTTCATCGCGCCCAGCGAGGAGCCGGTGCGGTCCGGACCCTCGCCCGTGTCGCGCACGGCGTTCGACCAGGCCGTGCGCGAGGCACTGGCGCACTGGCGTGACACGGGGGCCTTCGCGGCCTGCGCCCTGATGCGGGCCCGTCTCGCCGCCGATCTCGGCAACCCGGTGGGGGAGTTGCGCGCCCTGCTGCGCCAGGCCGTCGACGACCTCGCCCAGGACCCGCGCGGAGCACGCGCCCGCGAGGCCCTGACGGCGGGCTACTTCTCCGGTGCTCCCACCCAGGAGGCCGCCGCCCGCCGCCTGGGCCTCCCGTACGGGACCTACCGCCGCCACCTGCGGCAGGGCCTGGACCTGCTCTGCGCGTCCCTGTGGCAGCAGGAGCTGCACGACCCCCGGTAGCGGCTGTCGCGCCCCCTCCCGGCGACGCCGCGCCGACGGGAGTGGACAGGCGCGGACAGGAGTGGACAGCGCCCGGGCCCGCGGGGCCTGGATAGTGGACACCGTCCGCGCCGAGTCTGTGCGCCATGAACCCCCCACGCACGCGGACGGACCAGGCAGTACGTCGGCCCCACGGCCCGGGCGCCGTCCTCGCGGCGCTCGCCGCCGCCCAGTTCACGGTCATGCTCGCCACCTCGATCGTGAACGTGGCGCTCCCACAGATCAGAGCCGGCACCGGGCTCACGGACAGCGGGACCACCTGGGTGGTCAACGCCTACGGCCTGGCGTTCGGGGCGCTGCTCCTGGCGGGCGGCCGGGTCGCCGACCTCCTCGGCCGGCGCCGGATGCTGATCGCCGGGTTGGCCCTGTTCGCGCTGGCTTCACTGGCGGCGGGGCTGTCCACCTCCGCCGGCGTGCTGATCGCGGCGCGCACGGTGCAGGGTCTCGGGGCCGCCGCCATCGCCCCGGCCGCCCTCGCCCTGGCGATGGACCGGTTCCGGTCGGGCCCCGAGCGCGGCAGGGCGCTGGGCGTGTGGGGTGCGGTCTCCGGCGGGGGAGCGGCGGGCGGCGTCCTGCTGGGAGGCGCGCTCACCCAGGCATGGGGCTGGCCCTGGATCTTCCACTCGGTCGCGCTCGGAGCGGCGCTGGTCCTGGCCGCGGTGGCCGTGTTCGTACCGCCGGATGCCGGACGCAGGGCCGGGCGGTTCGATCTGCTGGGCACCGCCACCGTGACCCTCGCCCTGACCGGCCTGGTCTGGGCCCTGACCACCGCGCGCGGGGCGGGCTGGGCCGACGCCCGGGTACTGGGCGCCCTCGGCGCCGCCACCGTGCTGCTCGCGGGTTTCGCCGTGATCGAGTTCCGCCGGCCCGATGCCCTGGTCCCGGCACGCCTGTTCGCCACCGGCCGGGTCGCCGCGGGCAACGTGCTGATGGCCCTGCTGGGGTCCGTGTGGATCGCCCTGTTCTTCTTCCTGCCCCTCTACCAGCAGCAGGTCCTCGGCTCTGGCCCCTTGGCCACCGGCGTCGGACAACTTCCCCTCGCCGTCGCCCATATGCTCGGATCCTCCCTCGCCCCCCGGATCGCCCGGCGCCTGGGAGCCACCGCGACCGTGACGGCCGCCCTGCTGACCGAGGCCGCCGGACTGCTGTGGCTGTCGAGGATGAGCGCCGACGGAAGCTACGCCGTGGACGTCCTGGGCCCGAGCATCCTGGTCGGCCTGGGCCTCAGCATCGCCTTCGTCCAGCTCACCGCACTCGCCGTCGAGGGCGTCCCGAGACAGGACGCGGGCCTCGCCGGCGGACTGGTCAACACCACCCGGCAGGTCGGCGGAGCGATCGGCCTCGCCGCCCTGGCCACCCTGGCAGGCTCCGTCACCGCCCACGCCTCCGCCGGTACGCCTGCGCCGGAGGCCCTCACGGCCGGCTACCGCGCCGCCTTCACGGTCTCGGCCGCGGTCCTGGCCGCAACGGCCCTCCTCGCGCTGCTCCTCGCCCGCTGCGCGAGGGCACGCACCCTGACCGACCTGACCGACCTGACCGACCTGACCGACCTGACCGACCCGACCGACCGGGCCGTTCCGGCCGAGCCGACCCCGTCCCTCCCCCCTAAGTCCCCCGTCCCACACTCCGTCTGATGACCCGTCACTCCCACGAAAGAGATATGAGCCATGACCGCTGCCAAGCCGTACCTGACCGGCCACTACACCCCCGTGGCCGACGAGATCACCGCCACCGCCCTGACGGTCGAGGGCACCCTGCCCCCCGAGCTGAGCGGCCGGCTGCTGCGCAACGGACACAACCCCAAGCCCGGCGTCACCCCCACCCACTGGTTCAAGGGCAGCGGAATGGTCCACGGCATCCGCCTGCGCGAGGGCCGCGCCGAGTGGTACCGCAACCGCTGGGTGCACACCCCCGCCCTCGACGGCGCTCCCTACATGACCGAGCACGGACCCGACTTCACCGCCAGCACCGCCGGCACCCACATCATCGAACACGCCGGACGCCTCCTCGCGCTGTGCGAGTCGAACCTCCCCTTCGAGCTCACCCGGGAGCTGGAGACGATCGGCGCCCACGACTTCGACGGCAAGCTGCGCGGCGCGATGACGGCGCACCCCAAGGAGGACCCGGTGACCGGGGAACTCCACTTCTTCGGCTCCTCGCCGTTCCCGCCGTTCCTGACCTACTACGTGTGCGACGCCAAGGGAGCGATCGTCCACAGCGCCGAGATCCCGGGGGCGACCGCCTCGCTCAAGCACGACTTCACCATCACCCGCCGGCACGTGGTGTTCGTCGAGGGCAACGTCACCTTCGACCCCACCGAACACTCCGGCATCCCCTACAGCTGGAGCGACCAGCAGCCCGCCCGCATCGGGATCATGCCCCGGGGGGAGGACGGCGCCCGGCACATCCGCTGGTTCTCCGTCGAACCGGGCAACATGCTCCACGTCTCCAACGCCTACGAGGACGGCCAGGGCCGCATCGTCCTGGAAGGCCCCACCGTGGACCGCGAGGGCTTCGAACTCTCCTGGAACTGGTGGATCGGCGCGCCCGGCCGCGGCAGCGAGCCCGGCTCCCGCTCGTACACCCGCCGCTGGGTGGTCGACATGACCGACGGCACGGTCGGCGAGCAGATCATCGACGACCTGCCGGTGGAGTTCCCGACGCTCAACGAGGACTACCTGGGCGCCGAGAACCGCTACCAGTACGCCATCTGCTTCCCCGACGAGAAGGGTTTCGGCGGTTACGGCGTCGTCAAGTACGACCGGACCACCGGCGCCCGCCGCATCCACCAGGTGGGCGACGCGCGGATGCCCGGCGAAGCCGTCTTCGTCCCGGCGGACCATGCCACGAGCGAGGACGACGGCTATCTGCTGACGGTCGTCTCCGACCTGAAGCAGGACTCTTCCCAGCTGCTGGTCCTCGACGCCTCCGGCCTCGACCGGGTCGCCACCGTCCACCTGCCCCGCCGGGTGACGGCCGGAGTCCACGGCTCCTGGGTGCCCGACAGCGCCCTGGACGGCCTCACGGACTGACCACGGAGCAAGGATCCGCCGGAGCCGCGGGGCACCCTCCCCGCGGCTCCGGGGTCGTACTTGAGAGGGAGGGGACTACGGGGCGCCGTGGCGGCCGGCGCGGGGGAGACGGGGGATCCCCGGGGCGGGATTCCAGCCAACTGCCCGAATGCCACCTGGTACGGGAGAGGGACCGGGGACGGCTCTTCCAGGGGATTCGCGCGTACCCCCCGATGCAACACAGTGGCCACACCAGCGATTTCACCGCACGAAAGAACGGCACCCGCCATGAAACGCCTCGCACCGCTGCTCGCCACCGTCGGACTCGTCGCCACCTCCCTGCCCCTTCTGACGGCGCCCCAGGCGGCCGCCGCCCCGACCCCCGCGCACATGCGCCAGAAACCGGACTGGCACCGGTGCAGCCCGGACCAGCCGGCCACGTACGAGTGCGCGACCCTCAAAGTGCCGCTCGACTACCAGCACCCCGAAGGACGCACGCTCGACCTCGCGATCTCCCGGATCAAGAGCGGGAACCCGGCCAAGCGGCGCGGGGTGCTGCTCTTCAACCCGGGCGGTCCCGGCACCCCCGCGCTGCACAGGCCGCTGGCGCTGGACGAGCAGATGCCCAAGGACGTACGGGACCAGTACGACCTCATCGGCTTCGACCCGCGCGGGGTCGGCCGGAGCAGCCCGATCACCTGCGGCCCGCTGAGCCCGGCGGAAGAGGGCGTCGGCGGCGCGTACCGGCCGGAGACCTTCGCCTCGGACGTGGCCTGGGCGCGCGGCATCGCCGACAAGTGCCGGGAGAAGTCCGGCGATGTCATCCCGTACATCACCACCCGCAACACGGCCCGTGACCTGGACGTGATCCGCGCGGCGCTCGGCGAGCGGAAGATCTCGTACCTGGGCTACTCGTACGGGACCTACCTCGGCGCGGTGTACTCGCAGATGTTCCCGCAGCGCGCCGACCGCTTCGTGCTGGACAGTGGGGTGGACCCGCAGCGCATCTGGCGGGGCATGATCCAGGTCTGGGCCACCGAGGCGGAGCCCGCGTTCGCCCGGTGGACCCGGTGGGCGGCGGAGCGCTCGGAGCACTACGGGCTCGGCGCCACGCCCGAGGAGGTGTCCGCCACCTTCTGGCGTCTGGTGGAGCGGGCCGACCGGGACCCCATCGTCGGCAACGGGCAGAAGTACACGGGCGACGATCTCAGGGCCGACCCCTCGCTGTTCTTCTCCCCGTACGGGGCCTCGGCCGCCATCAGGTACCTGAAGTCCCTGGCCGAGACCGGACGGCCGCCGGCCGGCGGCGAACCGCAGGCCCTGAACCAGCTGCGGACGGGCCCCCGGGCCGGCGGGGCGAACGCCTCCGCGGCGCCGGGCGCCTGGGCGCCCGGCCCGGCAGAGCCCTCCGACGCCGAGGGCGGAGCCACCCCCGTCTACTGGTCCGTCCTGTGCGGGGACACGGACGCCTGGCCGCGCGACCCCGAGCAGTACGCGCGGGACGCGGCGCGGGACAAGGTGAAGTACCCGGTCTACGGGGACTTCGCGTCGAACATAAAGCCGTGCGCCTTCTGGCAGCGGCCGATGGAGGCGCCGACGCCCATGAAGACCCGGGCCGATGTGCTGACCGTGCAGAACGAGTGGGACCCGATCACTCCGCTGGCCAGCGGCCAAGGCTTGCACAAGGCGCTCAAGGGCTCGCGGATGGTGCTCGCGCTGAACGGCGAGAAGCACGGCGTGTACCTGTCCGATCCGGCCTCCTGCGCCGACGCCACGGTCAACGCGTACCTCGGCACGGGGCGGCTGCCCGCCGCGGACGTGACCTGCCAGGACCCGCCGCGCTTCCCCTGAAGGGTGTTGCAGAAGGCTCAGTCCCGGGCGCGGCCGGTCATGACCAGGCTGCCGTCCGGGGCGCGGCGGGCGCGTGCACCGGTGCGGAAGTAGCCGTCGGCGGTGAAGGAGCGGGCGTTGTGGTCGGGGGCCCGGTAGTAGCCGCGCGGGGTGTACGGGCCGCGGGCCAGGAGTTCGCCGGGCTCCCCGTCGGGCACGTCCTCGCCCTCCGCGTCGACGATGCGGATCTCGTCGTCGGGCGAGAGCGGGCGGCCCTGCGTGGTGAGTACGGTATCGACCGGATCGGCGGGCCGGGTGAGCGTGAGCAGCCCCTCGGCCAGGCCGAAGAACTGCTGGAGGCGACAGCCCCATTCGGCGCCCAGCCGCTCCGCGGTCTCCGGGGCCAGCGGGGCTCCGCCGACCTGCACGAGACGCAGACCGCTCACGTCGGCCCCGGCCGTGGGAAGTGCGTCGAGCCACAGCCGGGCGGTGTCGGGCGCCACCGACGTGATCGTGACCCGCTCCCGTGCGATGGCCGCGAGGCATGCGGCGGGTTCCGGGTCCTCCACCAGGACGACGGTGGCGCCGACGGAGAGGGTGCCGATGATGCCGGGGCCGCCGAAGGCGAGGGGGGACCCGGCGGGCAGCGCGGCCAGGTACACGTCGTCCTCGCCGAGCGACACCAGTTCGGCGGCGGCGCGCGCCTGGTAGGCGTAGTCGTTGTGCGTGCGCGGCACGAGCAGGGGTGCGTCGGTGGCCTCCCCGGAGAGCAGGAGGAACGCCACCTGGTCGGCGCGCTGCGCGAGCGTCGGGCCGGGCGGGGAGTCCAGGGAGCCCAGCGGGAAGTAGTGGCAGCCCGCCGGGTCGGTCGAGAAGCCGCCGTACGGGGAGGACTCGCCGGGCGCCTCGAAGGTGAACACCCTGCGCAGGAACGGCCCCTGGGCCGCGATGTCCGCGGCCATCGCCGTGTGGTCGAAGCCCCGGTACGTCGAGGGGCCGACGTAGCCCACGGACTCCGTGACGCGCACGATGTGGGACACCTCGGCCGCGCCCAGGGAGAGCGTGCAGAGCACCGGGACCGCGCCGATGCGCATCAGCGCGAACACGGTGGTGACGAACTCGGGGACGTTCGGCAGCTGGACGACGACCCGCTGTCCCGGCCGCAGGCCGCGCAGCCGGAACCCGGCGGCCATACGGTCCACGCGCCGGTTGAGGTTCGCGTAGGTGACGCGGGTGGCGCCGTGCACGAGCGCGGTCCGCGGCCCGTACTGCAGGGCCCAGCCGCGCAGCAGGTTGTCCAGCGTGTTGCCCCTCCAGTGCCCGGCCGCCCAGTAGCGGTCGACGAACTCCTCGGGCCAGGGCGTGCAGCCGGCGAGCATGGGTGCCAATTCGTTTCCTTCAGTACCGGTTTGCGCAACCGGAGCCCAGCGGATCGTGACCTGGCAAGCCAATCCCCCGCCACGCGCACGGGCAATGCGCGGTCCCCACCATCGCCGCCGCGTCGGCTCGGCGGAAAGTCCAAGCAGGACCCAGTCCGGGTCCGGGACTCAATGGCGGTGCATGGTGTGTGCAGGGCTTCCAGCAGGACCTCGGGGTCGTGGCCGCCCTTGCGGGGTGCGCCATGGGACGGTCAGGAGTGCAGGTACCTCGTCCAGTCCGCGGGGACCCGTCCGGCCGGGCCGGGGGCCGGCTGGTCCGCCGGGTGGGCGGAGGGCGGGGCGAGGACGGGCCCGGACTCGTACAGGACGTCGCTGTCGTAGTTCCAGAACCACTCCTCGCCCGGCTCGAAGCTCTGTACGAGCGGATGGCCCGCGGACTTCCAGTGGGCGGTGGCGTGCTGCGCCGGTGAGGAGTCGCAGCAGCCGATGTGGCCGCACTGGGCGCAGCGGCGCAGGTGGAACCACCAGCCGCCCACGGCGTCGCAGTCGACGCAGCCCGTTCCGGCGGGCGGGACGCTCGGGTCGATTCCCTTGATGTCTTCGGTCATGCCGGCTCCTCGGAACTCGCGGACGTCTCGGAACTCTCGGATTCGGGGTCGGTCAGCGGCAGCAGCACCTGGAACCGGGTGTCGCCCGGAGCGGACTCGACCTGGAGGCTGCCGTGGTGCTTGTTGACGACGATCCGCCAGGAGATGTCGAGGCCGAGCCCCGTCCCCTCGCCGACCGGCTTGGTGGTGAAGAAGGGGTCGAAGATACGGGTGCGGATGTCCGCCGGGATGCCGGGACCGGTATCGCGGAACTCCACCAGCAGCCGGTCGCCCTCGCGCGCCGTGCGGACCGTCAGCGTGCCCTCGCCGCCGGTGCTCCCGATGGCGAAGACGGCGTTGTCGATGATGTTCGTCCACACCTGGTTGAGCTCCGCCGGGTACGCGGGCACCTCCGGCAGCGAGCGGTCGTAGTCCTTGACCACCCGCACCCCCCGGCCCATCTTGCCGGACAGCATCAGCAGGGTGCTGTCGAGGAGTTCGTGGACGTCGACCACCCGGTGCGGGGCGCGGTCGAGCTGCGAGTACTGCTTCGCCGCGTCCACGAGGTGGGAGATGCGGGTGGTGGAGTCGTTGATCTCGTCCATCAACAGCTCGGTCTCGACCGTGTAGTTGAGCCAGCCGATGGCCCCGGGGAGGATGTCCTCGGCCACGGTCGCCGCGACCTGCTCCAGCCAGTCCGTGTCCAGCCCGGCCTGTACGAAGGTCGGCGCGATCCGCCACCCCTCCTGGATGCCGTGGTCGTCGAGCCAGTCTGCGAGCTCGTCCTCCCGGTCGGCCGCCTCCAGCGGGCTCAGCACCGGCGCCTTGGCGACCCGTTCCGCGGTGCGCTCCTGGATCTCGATGAGCTCGGCGAGCGCCTCGCGCGAGTAGGGCCCCTGGGCGATGACCGCCAGCTTGTGCCGCATCTTGCCCACCCGTTCCCGCAGCGTCGCGGTGGCCCGTACGGCCGCCGCGGCCGGGTTGTTGAGCTCGTGCGTGAGACCGGCCGACAGCGATCCCAGTGCCAGCAGCCGTTCCCGCTGGCCGATGGCCCGCTGCGTGTTCCTGGAACCGAAGAACAGCCCTTCCAGCAGGTGTGCGGCCATCGGGAACCAGTCCCGCATGACGGCCGCGAACGACTCGGCGGGCAGCACGAAGAACCGCGTCGGCTCCGTCACCCGCATGGAGTTGGTGTACGTCTGCGGTACCTGGTCGCCCAGGTACGCCTGCATGGCGCCCGCGTACACGCCGCGCTGCGAGGTCCGGCTCACCTCGACGTCGTCGCCGCCGACCCGGCGGGACAGGACGACGGTGCCCTCGATCATCACGTAGAAGCAGGTGGCCGGAGCGCCCTCGGTGTAGACCGGGCCGGGCTCGAACCGTTCCACCCGTCCCTCCGAGCACAGCCGCCCGAGCTGCTCCGGCGTGAGCTTCTCGAACAGGAACAGCGAGGCGATCTCCTGCGGGCTGCACGGCATGGCCTGCTCGCTCATGACTGCTCCAGGTACCGGTGTACGAGCATGACGGCCATGGCTCCCTCTCCGACGGCGGACGCCACGCGCTTCGCCGACTGGGCGCGCGCGTCGCCCGCCACGAACACGCCGGGCACGTTGGTCTCCAGGTGGTAGGGCGGCCGGTCCAGTGCCCACTCCGCCGGCGGCCGGCCGTCCGCGGTGAGGTCGGGTCCGGCCAGGATGAAACCGTGCTCGTCGCGCAGCACCGTACCGTCCAGCCAGTCGGTCAGCGGGGCCGCGCCGATGAACACGAACATCCACTGGCAGTCGACGAGTTCGGTGGGCCCGCCGTCCACGCCCTTCAGCGTCAGCTGCTCCAGGTGCCCGTCGCCGTGGGCCTCCTCGACGACGGTCCGGGTCCGCACCGAGATGTTCGGCGTCTCCTCGATCTGCTGGATCAGGTAGTACGACATCGACGCCCGCAGGGACTCCCCGCGCACCAGCAGCGTCACCGACTTCGCGCCGCGCGCCAGGTACATCGCCGCCTGCCCGGCGGAGTTGGCGCCGCCCACGATGTAGACGTCCTGCCCCTGGCAGGCGGCGGCCTCGGTCAGGGAGGAGCCGTAGTACACCCCGCAGCCGGTCAGCGAGTCGCAGCCCGGGGCGCGCAGCTGGCGGTAGGAGACGCCCGTCGCCAGGATGACGCTGTGCGCGGCCACCGCCGAGCCGTCGGAGAAGCGCACGACGCGCGCCGCGCCGTTGACCTCCAGCCCCGTGACCTCGCGCGCCGTCAGGATCTCGGCGCCGAACCGGCCGGCCTGGCGGCGGGCGCGGTCGGTGAGCTGCGCGCCCGAGACGCCGTCGGGGAAGCCGAGGTAGTTCTCGATGCGGGAACTCTGCCCGGCCTGTCCGCCGGTCGCCGACCGCTCGACCAGCACGGTACGCAGCCCCTCGGAGGCCCCGTACACCGCCGCGCCGAGCCCGGCCGGACCGCCGCCGATGACCACGAGGTCGTAGAAGTCGGCGGCCGGGGTCGTCGCGAGCCCCACGTGCGCGGCCAGCTCGGCCGGCTCGGGCTCGATCAGCGCGGTGCCGTCCGGCGTCACCACCAGCGGCAGCCGCTGCCCCTGCGCCCCGGCGGCCTCCAGCAGCCGCCGCCCCTCCGGCTCGTCGGAGGAGTACCAGCGGTACGGCACCTGGTTGCGGGCCAGGAACTCCCGTACGCGCGAGGAGCCCGCCGACCAGCGGTGCCCGACCACCTTGGTGGCGGGTACGGGCCGGTAGTCGCTGGAGCGCCACGCCGAGAGCAGGTCGTCCACCACCGGATAGAGCTTCTCCTCCGGCGGGTCCCACGGCTTGAGCAGGTAGTGGTCGAGGTCGACGACGTTGATCGCGTCGATCGCGGCGTTGGTGTCGGCGTACGCCGTCAGGAGGATGCGCCGTGCACCCGGGTAGATCCCGAGGGCCTGCTCCAGGAACTCGATGCCGTTCATCTGCGGCATCCGGTAGTCGGCGAGGATCACCGCCACGAGGTCGCCCCGCAGCTTCAGCTCGCGCAGCGCCTCCAGGGCGGACTCCCCGGACTCGGCGCGCACGATCCGGTGGTCGGCGCCGTAGTGGCGCCGCAGGTCCCGGGCGATCGCACGGGATACTCCCGGGTCGTCGTCCACCGTCAAGATGACGGTCCGCGCCGTTTCGGCGGCCTGTGCCATACGTCTCCACCCCGAGTGCTCTGGGCGGACCGCATGGCGAGCCGCCCGCGCCGGTTTCCCGCCCATCGTATGTTCGATGGCCCGGGACCGCTCCGGAACGCCGTGATCGTGCGCTGCGGGTATCCACCCGGTCGCTCCCGGTCAACGCGGAGTGCTCCGCAGGGGCTCATGCCCGGGTCAGCGGACCGCCACCACCACGTGGCTGTTGCCGAACTGCCAGACCGTGCCGACGTGCTCGAAGCCCGACTCGCGCAGCAGTGCGAGGTGGTCGGTGAGGGTCAGCTCGTTGCCCTCGCAGTGCGGGTGGGTGCGGCGGTCGCGGGAGGCGAGGAGCGGCGAGAGCTCCGGGTCGGCCCGTACGCCCGACCACCACGCGTCCCAGTCCTCGTGCGCCAGGGCCTGCTGGCGCTCGGCCCGCCGCCGGCCGATGTCCACGGCGAGCTCGTGCACCTTGGGGGAGTCCGGGCCGAGGTGGTCTCCGTTGACGAGGACCCCGCCGGGCCGGATCCGCTCGGCCAGCTCCCGGTACGTGCGCCGCAGGGTGGCCTCGCCGAGGTAGTGCAGGGCCGTCGTCGAGACGGCGGCGTCCACCGGGCGCTCCAGCAGGAGGGCGTCGAGCCAGCCCGGCTCCCCGATGCGGGCCTCCGCGAAGCGCAGGGCCGCTCCGTGGTGGGCCCGCCCCAGCTCCAGCAGGAGGGGATCGGCGTCGACGCCCACGACCTCGGCGGCGGGCATCCGGGCGGCCAGGCGCGCGGCCAGCGACCCCGGCCCGCAGCCCAGGTCCAGGAGGAGCGGGGCGGGCCGGCCGCCGCCCTCCGTGACGCGCTCGACCACGTCCGAGATGACGGTGAACCGCTCCTCGCGGTCGATCGCGTAGCGCTGCTGCTGCCGCTCCCAGCGCTCCACCCACCGACTCGCCGCCGCCACCGTGCCCACGCCGCCCACGCCGCTCGCACTGCCCACGTTCATGTCGCTGTCCGCTCGTGCTCCGCCGTTCTCACGGCCCTGAACCCCACATGAAAATCATTGCAGACTGCTGAGGGTGGCGACCAACTTCTCGATCTCCTCCGAAGTGTTGTGGACGTGCAGGCTGACCCGCACCGAGCCGTCCGCATCCCCGGCTCCCGCCTGGCAGTGACCGTCGGAGCGCACCATGAACCCGTGGCTGTACAGGATGAACCCGAGGTCGCGCGAGGGGATCCCGCGATGGCGGAACGTCACGATGCTCCGCCGCCGCTGCACGTCGGAGCCGGCCGCCAGACTGGAGCGGCAGCCGAGCACCTCGTACGCGCCCAGCCGGCTCAGGCCGTCCGTCAGCCGGGCCGCCAGCGCCACCGTCCACGCCTCGATCCGGTCCGTACCGGCCGCGTCGAGCCAGTCCAGGGCGGCCGCGAGGCTCACGATGCCGACGGTGTTCGGGGTACCGGCCCACCCGCCCGGGCGCAGCCGCGGCCCCCGCCGGCCGCGGGCCCAGACCGCGCCCGTACCGGGCAGCGCCATGGCCTTGTGCCCGGAGAACACCACGAAGTCCACGTCGAGCCCGGCCACGGAGAACGGCACGTGCCCGACGCTCTGCGCGGCGTCGAGGCAGATCGGGACGTCCGGCCCGACCACCCGGCGTATCCGGTGCACGTTCATGTCGACGCCGTACACGTGGTGCACATGGGTGGCCGCCACGAAGCGGGTACGCGGGCCCACCGAGGCCGCGAGCGCCGCCGGATCGTAGTCGCCGGAGCTGTCCTGGTACGGCAGCTCGCGGACGCGGACCTTGACGCCCTGCCGCTCCAGCAGCTCCCGCACCTCCAGCCACGGCGCCAGATTCGCCTCGTGGTCGGCGAACGGGACGACGATCTCGTCCCCGTCGGTGAGCAGATCCGCCAGCCAGTCCCGGGCGACGGTCCGCAGCCCCTCGGAGGTCCCGCTCGTGAAGTGCACGGACGAGCGGTCCGGCGCCGGATCGCCCAGGAACTCCTTCACCCGGTCGCCGGCCCGCTCCACCGCCGCGGTCGTCGCGTTGGCCCAGGGGTACGACCCGCGGCCCGCGTTGGCGTTGGAGGTGGCGAGGTAGTGCTGTACGGCGTCCAGTACGGCCTGGGGCTTCTGCGCGGTGGCCGCGCTGTCCAGGTACGCCAGCTCCGGATGGGCCACGATGATCGGGAACTGGGCGCGCAGCGGACGCTGCCACGGGCCCAGCTCCTCCAGGACATCGGCCGTCTCGGTCATGTCAGTCACGCACCAGCGGGGCACCCGCGTCCCGCCACGCGATGATCCCGCCCGCGAGGCTGCGTACGTCGGGATGCCCCATCCGGGTGAGCAGCGCGGCGTAGCGCGCCGACTGCTCGCCGACCGGGCAGGCCAGCAGCACGGGCTGCCGCTTGCCGAACGGCAGCCCTCCCCGCACGAGTTCGTCGAAGAGCTCGTCGACGATGTTGACCGATCCGTCGATGTGCAGGGCCGCGTACGCGAAGGAGCTGCGCAGGTCGATCACCAGCGGCCGCTCCGCCGCGATCCACTTCTGCGCGTCGGCCACCTCGATGACCTGCGCCGCCCGGACCTCGGCACCGGAGAGCGCGGACACGGAGTTGCGGGCGGGCGGTCGGCCCAGCAGCTCGGGGCGGCGCTGCTTGACGTAGCCGAGGTAGCTCTCGACCCGGTCGCAGACGATGAAGACCGCGGTCCTGCGCTCGCGCAACTCCGCGTCGAAGGACCGCAGATGGCGTACGGCGCCGTGGTACGCGGCGCCGCCGGTGGGGCCGGCGAGGATGCCGCAGCGCCGGACCAGCGTGAGCATGCCGTCGAGCGCGTCGTCGGCGCCGACCGACTCGATCGTGTCGTACGTGGCCGGGTCGAAGAGGCCCACCTCGTGGACCTCGTCTATGTTGCGGATGCCGGGGATGAAGTCCGACTTCTCTCCCACCAGCCCGATCACCCGTACGGCCGGGTCGTGCGCGCGCAGGGCCCGGGCCACGCCCGTGGAGGAACCGGCGGTGCCGACGCAGGCGAGGAACCAGTCAGGGGCCCGGCCGTCCAGGTCCGCCACGATCTCCGGGCCCGTACCCGCCTCGTGCGCCGCGGTGTTGAGCGCGTTGAAGTACTGGTCGGTGTGCAGATGGGCGGTGCCGGACTCGTTCAGCCGCTGGTGGAAGAGGGTCAGCGGGTCCTCGGTGTCCGTCGGGTCCAGGCACTCGCTGCGCCCCGGCAGCTCCTCGATCTCGGCGCCCAGCAGCAGGAGCAGGTCCTTGACTTCCGGGATGCGCATGCGGTTGGTGACGCTCTTGAACGACAGCCCGTGCATGCCCGCGATCACGGCGAGGGCCTTGGCCGTGTTGCCGCTGGAGAGTTCGACGACCGTCTCGCCGCGCTCCCGCGCGCCGGGCAGGCGGGAGCGGGCCATGTTCCACGCGGCCCGGTCCTTGACCGAGCCGAAGGGGTTGAGCATCTCCAGCTTCGCGTAGAGGTCGATGTGGCGCAGGCCGTGCACGGCCGGATCGATGCGGACCAGCGGGGTGTTGCCGATGACCTCGGTGATGCTGTCGTACCTCATGCCCGTCCCCCCGAATCGGTGATCGGCCCGTACTCCTCGACCGGCCCGTACTCCTCGACCGGCCAGTACTCCTCGTCCAGACACCAGCGCCAGTCGCCGTCCTGCGACCGGCGGACGGCCACCTTCCGCGCCACCGGATGCTGTTGGGCGTGCGTGGCACCGAAGTCCATGCAGTAGCCCGCGGTGTTGGCGAAGCCGAGCAGATCGCCCGGGCGCGGCAGCCGCGGCAGGAACACCGTTCTGCGGGTGACCAGATCCGCCTCCAGGCAGAGGTTCCCCATGAGGTGGACGCCGGCCGGCTCCCGGGGGCCTGCCGATTCGCCCCCGCGGGGGACGAGCACGGGGTCCATCAGGATCCCGTGGTCCTCCAGGGCCACGTCGTTCGCGTTCATGGCGAGGCGTACGAGCGCGGGGCCGGTGTCCGTACGGCGTACCTCCAGCACCCGGGCCAGGGACAGCCCGCACTGGTCGGCCAGGGCCCTGCCCGGCTCCGTGTACAGGTCGTACAGGCTCTCCAGCAGCAAGGTCCCGAGGGCCCGGCCCAGGGTCGGGGCGGGCTGCGAGAGGAGGGCGTCGAGGTAACCGGCGCCGGCCACCGGCCGGTGGGCCGGGTACAGGCTCAGGGCGCCGCGCAGCGTACCCCCTTCGGCGTGCAGACCGTACCCGTGGCCGCCCCAGGTCAGCGGCGGGCGCCGGCCCATCACCGCGGCGGCGAGCTCGCTCGTGTAGCGGTCCCACTGGGCGGCGTGCGCGAGGTAGCTGACGCCGAAGCCGCCGCCGATGTCGACCACGCGGGGCAGGAATCCCCGCAGGCGCAGGTCGTCCATGGCGCGCAGGCAGCCTTCGAGGGCGATGGCCTTCTCGTCCGGGCTCGTGGTGTCGAGGTGGTACGCGACGCCGATCGGGTCCAGGAACTCGCGGTGGCGTTCGAGCAGGTCCAGCAGGGGTGCGAGGGCCTTCACGGACGTACCGAACCGGCTCCTGCGGGAGAGCATGCGGGGTCCCGACGTCTCGAACTCGGACAGTCGGACCAGGACCTTGGGGCGGGGCAGGTCGTGGCGGCGTACGAGGTGCGCCAAGGACTCCAGCTCACCGGGGCCGTCGGCGTTCACGGTGGCGCCCGAGCGCGCGGCGAGCCAGAGGAACGCCGGGTCCTTGGGGCCGGTCGCCATGACGCGGTCGGCCGTCAGGCCGGAGCCGAGGGCGTGCTGGAGCTCGCCGACGGACGCCACGTCCACGGCGGCGTCCGCCGTGGTGAGCCGTCGGACGAGGGAGCGGGAACGGTTGGCCTTGTGGGCGAAGAAGACCTGCCCGCCGAGCCGGTGGCGGCGGTAGACGGCTCGGAAGTCCTCGGCGTTCTGCGCCATCTGGTCCGGTACGAGGAGGTTGAGGGGCGAGCCGAGGGCGTCCACGAGCGTGTGCAGGAAGGCGGCCGAGCCGAGCAGCGAGGCGAGCCGCGGCGCCAGTCGCGGTTCCAGGTACAGGGGGCCGGTGTCCATACCAGCTGCTCCTCCCGCGCGCCGATCGTGCGACGATATTCTTCGCGGTCCTGTTCATGCCCTGCTGGCACGGTTTGGACGCATGGCGCGGGGAGATGGCCGAAATGCGATGGCGTGGGCGGTGGCCGTTCACAGGGCCAGGTACATGAGGATCTCGTCGCGGTCGTCGTCGGGCGCGACCCGCAGGCTGCCGGGCCAGCGGCCGATCTCGTGCCAGCCCAGGCGGCCGTAGAACTCTTCCAGTCCCAGCCCGGACCGGACGGCGATGTGCAGCTGCTCCAGCCCCATTTCCTGCCGGGCCAGCTCGCGGACCCGGCTCATCAGCGCCCTGCCGATGCCCCGGCCGCGGAAGTCGGGGTGGGTCATGACGTGGTTGACGGCTCCCCAGTGCGCGACGAGCGGATGGGGGTCACGGCGCAGAACCAGCCACCCCGCGAGAGCGCCCCCGAGGGTGGCGATCAGGATCCGGGTCCGCCGCGGATCGAGCGCACCGACGAGGCGCCCCAGGGCCGGGTCGGTGTGACCGGTGTCCACCGGCGGCAGGGGGAGCCCCGGAGGGATGACGGCGCCCCCGCTGTTGATCACTCGTGCCCAGCAGTCGACGAGCTGCTCGCGTAGTTCGGGGGAGAGTTCCCGGGGGCGGGTGATCTGCGTGAAATCGGGGGCCTGTTGCGCGGTCATGGACCGCAGCTTGCCAGACGCGGCCCCCCGGCCGGGGCGGGGACGGACCGGCCGGCCGGGGCGCGCGTGACCGGCGTAGGTCAGTGGGTCGCCGGCGTGGGCGTACGCCCGAAGTGGCGGCCGGTCGGCACCAGCGCCGCCGCTGCCGGTACGAGGAAGCAGGCCCCGGCGCAGGCCCCGAGCACGGCCGTGACCCCGAACGCCTCGATGGCGGGGGCGATCAGCGCGAGCCCGACGGGTGCCAGGCCGTACGACACCAGGAAGTCCAGCGAGGAGACGCGGGCCAGGCCGGCCTCGGCCTGGTCCTCGCCGCCCGGACCCTCGGCTTCCTCGCCGCCGTCGCCGTGGGAGGCGTACTGGCCGACCGGCACGCGCGCCGCGCCGTCGTGCTCCGGTCCGCCCTCGCGGCGGCGGTCGCCTCTCCGCTGCTCGCCGCCGGGCGTGCTCTTCGACCCGGCCGCACCGGGCCTGCGCCACCGCATACGCGCCTGTCTGCGCGTACGTCCCGGCCCCGGCCTGTCACACCGGTACGGGACGCGCTGCCACATCGTCGGCTCGGCGACGGTGGCCCGCACGCCGCGCACCCGGCTCGCCGTGCTCGGGGCGACGATGGAGCACATGGAGCCGTGGAGCGACCTCAAGCTGGACCAGAGGCGCCGGGTGGAGCGGGTCCACGAGGTCCTCGCCGAACACCCCGAGTACCACTGGATGCGGCAGTACCACGACGCGGCGCCGGCCGGCAGCGTCGACCTGTTGCGCCGCCACGCGGTCTTCGCGGGGCTCTCCACCGGCGCCGGCTACCTCGCGGACCTCGCGGCCCCGTGAGGTCCGCGACCAGCGCGAGCTGGCCCTCCCGTGGTCCCGGATGCACTGGAACCGCGCCCCGGCGCCGGCCGGCCCGTGCCGGCCGGGCCCGGGATGAGGGCGTTCTGTGCACGGGGCAGCCCGGGGTGGCCGCTCCATGCCATGCTCGAAGCGTGAAGACGGATCCAATGGCCGGCGCGGACGACGCCTCGCCCGAGGTACTGGCCCTGGCCAAGGTCGTGGCGCGGCTGCGGGCCGAGCTGGCGGAGCTGGAAGGTCTCGCCGCGACGACCGCGGTGGTGGAGCGCGCCAAGGGCGTGCTGATGGCGCGGGACGGCCTGACCGCGGACGAGGCCCACGAGGCCCTGGCCGCGGCGGCCGACCTGCGGGGCCGGACCCTCATGGAGGAGTGCTGGATCGTCCTGGGCGGTATGCGGTCCCGGCCCCGCCCCGCGAAGGCGGCGCCCGCCCCGCCCCCGACGGTGGGCGGCGACCCGCCCCCGGGCGCCGGACCGGTCTCCGGACCCGGCCGCCCTGCCGCCACCCGCGGTGACGCCCCCTGGCACGGGCTCCTGGCCGGCCTGGCGGCTTCCCTGGCGGGCGCCCGGAGCCCGCAGGACACCGCCGGGATCCTGCGCGCGGCGCTCCGCGTCCCGCTCGGGGTGGAAGGCGTGATGATCTACAGGCTGGACGAGGCGGGGCGGCTGGGGCTCATCGGGCACGCCGGGATCGACGCGGTGCTCGCCGCGCAGTGGCAGGACGTCCCCCCGATGAGCGGCGTCGCCGCCGTGGAGGTGATCGCCTCGGGCGAGCCGCGCTGGCTTCAGGACCCGGAGCGGGACGCGGAGGACTACCGGCTCATCGGACCGCCCCACCGCTGGCCCACCCGCGCCTGGCTCCCCGTCCCCGGCGAGGAACGCGTCAGCGGGGCCATCGGGTTCCTCCGGAGCGTCCCCGACCCCTTCGACGCGGCCCACCGGGCGCTGCTGGTCCAGGCCGTACGGCTGTGCGGGGGGTCCCTGCGCGTCCTGGAGCGCCACGCGGACGGTCCCGCGGACGAGCAGGTGGCCGCGGTCCAGAAGATCTTCGACGTCCTGTCCGGCGCGGCGATCCTCCTCTCGCCGCTGCGCTCGCCGACGGGCGAGGTGGAGGACTACCGGATCGAGGCCGCCGCTCCGGAGTCGGTGGACGTGGCGGGCCGCCGCGGCAAGGAACTCGTGGGCCGGCGCGTCCTGGAGACCTATCCCACCGTCGCGGGCACGCCCCTGTGGCACGGCTACCTCGACGCCCTGGAGACCGGGAGCGCCTACGAGGGCGAGCCGTTCTCGTACCGCGAAGTGGTGGCAGGCGTCCCCGAGACCTCCCGCTACTCCGTACGGGCGACACGGCTGGCCGGGCGGCTGGTCGTCTCCTGGATCCGCCACGACGCCGGGGTGCGCGAGGCGAGCCGCCTCGCCGCGGTGCAGCGCCTGGGCAACCTCGGCTGGGCGGACTGGAACCTGATCACGGACACGATCAACTGGTCCGAACAGGTGTACGCGATCTTCGACCGGCCGCCCGAGCAGGGTCCCATGACCCTGGAGGAGCTCCCGCGCCACCTCGTACCGGACGACCTGCCGGCGCTCGCCGAGGCCGTGCGGCGGCTGCTCGGCGAGGGGGCCCCGATCGACCAGCCCTTCCGCATCACCACCGCCGGCGGCGTGCGCCACCTGCGCATCGTCGCGGAAGCCGAGACGGACGCCTTCGGCACCCCCGTGGAGGTGCACGGCTTCTTCCAGGACCTCTCGCAGCAGCGGGACGCGGAGCTCGCCCTGCGGGAGAGCGAGCGGGCCGTCCTCGTCCAGCGGGGCGTGCTCAAGGCCGAACGGGCCATCGCCGCCCGGCTCCAGCACGCGCTGCTGCCGGTCCCCGAGCAGTCGATCGAACTGGTGGGGCTGCGCGTCGACATCGCGTACATGCCCTCCGACAGCGGGGTGAACGTCGGAGGCGACTGGTACAGCGCCATCGAACTCCCCGACGGCAGCGCCCTGTTCGTCGTCGGAGACGTCGCGGGCCATGGGCTGGACGCCGTCGGGACCATGGCCCAGCTGCGGTTCACCGCCAAGGGCATGATCATCACCGGCTCGGCGCTGCCGGACGCCATGGCCCGCCTCAACACGCTGCTCCTGCACACCGCCGCCGGCGTCTCGTCCGCCGCCACGGCCACCATGATCATGGCCCGCTACTGGCCGGCGGAGCGGCGTCTGGCCTGGGTGCGGGCGGGACACCCGCCGCCCCTGCTGGTCCGCGGCGGCGAGGCGCGCTTCCTGCCCCAGCCGGAGGGAATCCTGCTCGGAGCGTCCGCCGACTCCAGGTACGCGCAGGAGACGCTGGAGCTGGAGCCCGGCGATCACCTGCTCCTGTACACGGACGGGCTGATCGAGGTGCCGGAGGAGAGCATGGACCGCGGACTCGGGCGGCTCGCCGAGGCCGCCGCCGAGGCCATGGGCGGGGGGAGCCAGGAGCCGCTCGCGCGGCTCCTGGCCGAACTGCGGCCCGCCGGGCGGGACGACGTGTGCGTCCTGGACATCCGCGTACCGCAGTGCTGACGGCCCCGCCCCCGGCGGCCGGGGGCGGGGCCGGGCCCGGACTCAGCGGAGGTCGAACCGGTCCAGGTTCATCACCTTGTCCCACGCGGAGACGAAGTCGCGCACGAACTTCTCCTGTGCGTCCTGGGCCGCGTAGACCTCCGCGAGGGCGCGCAGCTGCGAGTGCGAGCCGAAGACGAGGTCGACGGCGGTGGCCGTCCACTTGACCTCACCCGAGGAGTGATCGCGGCCCTCGAAGACGTTCTCGTCCGAGACCGAGGCCTTCCACTCCGTGCCCATGTCGAGCAGGTTGACGAAGAAGTCGTTCGTCAGCGTCTGGGGCCGGTCCGTGAACTCACCGTGCCGGGATCCGCCGAATCCGGTGCCCAGGGCCCGCATGCCGCCGATCAGGACGGTCATCTCGGGGGCGGTGAGGGTCAGCATGTTGGCGCGGTCCAGCATGAGGGTCTCCGGGGCCAGCTTCTCGCCCTCCTGGAGGTAGTTGCGGAACGCGTCGGCCCGGGGTTCGAGCACGGCGAACGAGTCCGCGTCGGTCTGCTCCTGCGAGGCGTCCGTACGACCCGGTGAGAACGGGACCGTGATGTCGCGCCCCGCGTTCTTCGCGGCCCGCTCGACGGCGGCGCAGCCGCCCAGGACGATCAGGTCGGCGAGCGAGACCTTCGCGCCGCCGGCCGCCGATTCGTTGAACTCCTGCCGGATCCGGTCGAGCGCCTCCACCGTCCCGGTCACCTCGGGCAGGGCGTTGCTCTCCCAGTCCCGCTGCGGCGCGAGCCGGATCCGCGCCCCGTTCGCCCCACCGCGCTTGTCGGTGCCGCGGAAGCTGGCCGCCGCGGCCCAGGCGGTGGTGACCAGCTGGGGGACGGACAGCCCGGAGGCCAGGATCCGTTCCTTGAGGGAGGCGACGTCCGCGTCCGAGACCAAGGGGTGATCGACCGCCGGAACCGGGTCCTGCCACAGCTGCGGTTCCGCGACCCACGGGCCGAGGTAGCGCGACAAGGGCCCCATATCGCGGTGCAGCAGCTTGTACCAGGCCTTCGCGAAAGCCGTCGCGAGCTTGTCCGGGTTCTCGTGGAAGCTCTTCGCGATGGGGGCGTAGACCGGGTCCATCTTCAGCGCGAGGTCCGTCGTCAGCATCATCGGGGCGTGCCGCTTGGACGGGTCGTGGGCGTCGGGCACCGTGTCCCGGGCCGCGGGGTCCGTGGGGGTCCACTGCTTGGCCCCGGCGGGGCTCGTCGTCAGCTCCCACTCGTACCCGAACAGGTTGTCGAGGTACCCGTTGTCCCACGTCGTCGGCTTGGTGGTCCACGCGCCTTCGAGCCCGCTGGTGAGCGCGTGGACGCCCGATCCGCTGCCGTACGCGTTCTTCCAGCCGAGCCCCTGCTGCTCGATGGGGGCAGCCTCGGGTTCCGGGCCGATGTAGGAGGGATCGACCGCGCCGTGGCATTTCCCGAAGGTGTGGCCGCCGATGATGAGTGCGAGCGTCTCCTCGTCGTTCATCGCCATGCGCGCGAACGTGTCGCGAATGTCCCGGGCCGCCGCCACCGGATCCGGATTTCCGTTCGGGCCCTCCGGATTGACGTAGATGAGCCCCATCTGGACGGCGCCCAGAGGATTGGCCAGGTTCCGGTCGCCGCTGTAGCGCTCGTCTCCGAGCCAGGTGTCCTCGGATCCCCAGAAGATCTCCTCCGGTTCCCAGATGTCCTGGCGGCCGAAACCGAATCCGAAGGTCTTGAGCCCCATGGATTCGATGGCGCAGTTACCCGTGAAAATCAGCAGATCGGCCCAGGAGATCTTCGATCCGTACTTCTGCTTGACCGGCCAGAGCAGACGGCGCGCCTTGTCCAGACTCGCGTTGTCCGGCCAGCTGTTGAGCGGGGCGAAGCGCTGGGCGCCGGCGCCGCCGCCACCCCGGCCGTCCGCGATGCGGTACGTGCCCGCCGCGTGCCAGCTCATCCGGATGAAGAGCGGCCCGTAGTGGCCGTAGTCGGCGGGCCACCAGTCCTGGGAGGCCGTCATCAGCTCGAAGACGTCCCGCTTCAGGGCTTCCACGTCGAGGGTCGCGAATTCCTTCGCGTAGTCGAAGTCCTCACCCATCGGATTCGCCAGGGGCGAGTGCTGGTGGAGGACCTGGAGGTCCAGCTGATTCGGCCACCAGTCCCGATTCGTCCGGGGGCGATTCGGCGCGGGGGTCGGGGAGGGGATTGCTGGGTTCTCGCTTTCGCTTCCGGACACGTGCGCCCTTCTTCCTGTCTCGTGTGGATTCCTCGGCTGACTGCGGGGCGTCCGTATGGTCGCGCACCGCGGAGCACGCTGCCACGAGAACACGCAGAACTCTCCCGGCCTCTGCCGAATTCGGGAAAAGGCGGTTTTTCGGATCAACGCGATCGGCCCGGACGGGTGATGCTCCGCGCGCTGCGGCGGGTCGCGGTGCGGCGGCGGGCCGGACCGCCAGGATGGCCCCCTCCCGACCCTGAGAAGGAGCTGTTGTCCGTGCTCGAAAGACAGCGTCGAAAGAACGCCACCGAGGTCACGTTCGTCCTGCCCGACGGGGACCCGCCCGGACCGGTCAGCGTGGTGGGGACGTTCAACGACTGGCAGCCCGGCTCCCACGTCCTCGAACCCCGCCCCGACGGCACGCGCGCGGTGACGGTCGCGCTCCCCGCGAAGGTCACCCACTCCTTCCGCTACCTCGCGGCGGGCGACTACTGGTTCAACGACGAGGCCGCCGACGGCCACGACGGCGCCAACTGCCGCCTGCAGACCTGAACCCGCCTCCGTACACCTCCCCGCCCCGGGCCCGCCGCATCGGGTGACGGGCCCGCGGGCCGGGACCGGGCCGGCCGCCGGCAGCGGGTTCAGGTCTGCAGGCGGTCAGGCGCCCGCCGCACCCTGGCCCTGGGCGCTCGCGCGGCGCGCCGCCGCGGCGTCCGTGACGTCGAGGAACACCCGGTCCAGTTCGGGCCAGCGCCTCTGCAGCTCCTTCTTGATGCGGACCATGGCGTCCTCGACGGTCTCGCTGTCGTACCCGGGCGTCAGGTCGATGCTCGCGGCCAGCAGCGACGAGTCCGGGCTCAGGCGCATCGTCAGCAGCGAGGTGACCGAATCGATCTCCGGCTGCTGCCGCAGGAGCTCGCGCACCGCCTGCTGCATCCCGGGATCTGCCGCCTCGCCGATCAGCTGCGCCCGCGCCCCCTTGCCCAGCGTGTACGCCACGTAGACGAGCAGGACGCCGATCAGGACGGAGGCGGACGCCTCGTACGCCACCTGCCCGGTCGCCAGGTGCAGGCCCATCCCCGCCATGGCCAGCAGTACGCCCGCGCAGGCCGTGGCGTCCTCCGCGAGGACCGTCCGCAGGGCCGGGTCCCGGCCCGCCCGGATCTCCTCGGCCATGCCGTGGTCGGCGGCGGCGGCCGCCCCGCGGACCTGGCGGACGGCGCGGAGCAGCGAGGCGCCCTCGGCGAGCAGCGCCACGAAGAGCACGACGAAGCCGATCAGGTACCCCTCGTGGGACTCGGAACCGCCCTCACGGAACGCCTCGATGCCCTGGAACACCGAGAAGCAGCCTCCGGTGACGAAGATGCCGACGGCTGCGAGCAGGGACCAGAAGAAGCGCTCCTTGCCGTACCCGAAGGGGTGGCGCCGGTCGGCCGGACGACGGCTCCGTTTGACCGAGGCCAGCAGGAACACCTCGTTCATGCTGTCGGCCACGGAGTGGGCCGCCTCGGACAGCAGCGCGGGGGAGCCGGCGATGATGCCGCCGAAGCCCTTGGCGACGCAGATGACGAGATTGGCCGCGAGGGCCACCCACACCGTGAGGCGGGTCTCGCTGTCCTGTTTCCGTGCGGAACGTGTGCGGGAGTCGGCCATACTCACACGCCTGCCCACGGCCCGGCCGGGTAAGCGGCGTCCGGCCGGGCCGTGCCAAGAGCTGACGGGGTCAGGTCTTCAGCAGACGGTTGAAGAACGAGCGGTAGCGCTGGAGCGCGAGCCTCAGATCCTCCGTCGCCACCTCCTCGCCGCGGCCCCACTGGTCCACCAGCGTCTGCTTGTGGTCGGCGAACGAACGGGCGAGCGTCTGCATCACCTCGGCGACCAGGGTGTCCGCGGAGCGCACCGCCTCCTGCGGGTCGTCCACGAACCGGCCCTGGATCTCGCGCCACGTCGTGCGGTACTCCTCCGCCTCCTTGCTGTCGAGCAGGGACTGGTCCCCGCCCTCGTCGAGTGCGTCCCGCTCCGCGGCCTTGCCGTCTCCCCCGCCCTCGTCCCGGGCGGAGCGGTCCCCGTCCCCCGCCGCCGTCATGTCGGCCGTGGCCTCGCCGGGGTAGACCGCCGTGTCCTGCCCCCGGCCCGGGTCCGCCAGGTCCTGCGTGCTCAGTGCGCTGTCGCCCGGGCGCTCCTCGCCCCCGGCGCGGTCATCGAATTCGCCGTTGCGGCGCATGGCGTCGCTCATGTCATCGACCTCCTCGGTCGCTCAGCAGTTCGTCGAACAGGGCGCGGTAGTGCACCATCGCCCCCCGGAGCTCCTCCGTCGTCGCTTGTCCGTCGGTACTGCGCACCTTCACCGAGTGCGCCGCGCGGTAGTGCTGGAGCGTGTCCGCGTGGCTCACCGAGAGGTCGCGGACGTTCTCGTCGAACGCCGCTGTGGGGTAGCCCCGCTCCTTCATCAGCCGCGACACCAGCTCGTCGGCCTGCGTCACCGACCCTTCGGGGCGGTCCACGAAGCGCTCCTGCACCTCGCTCCAGTCCTGGGCGTACGCGCGGCGCCGATCCTCCGGGAGCTCCTTGATGTCGAGCTCGGCGTGGTGCTCCTCGCGGGCGCGCAGCTCCCGTTCGGCGGCCAGCCGGCCGCCCTCCTGCTCGACGGCGCGGTCGTACTCGGGTCCGAAGCGGTCCTGCAAGCGCCGCCGTCGCGCCATCATCCCCAGTCCGACCGCGAGTGCGATGAGTACGATCGCCACGGGCACGATGATGGCGATCAGTGTCCCTGTTGACATGGTGGGCCTCCTGCCCGGGGGCTCGTCGGTGTGGTGGGCGGGTGCCCACTCGCGGGTGCGTCAGCCTCGACCGGAGCCGGCTCGGGCGCCGGAGGCGGCGAACTCCCGGACGAACGCGCCGCAGAAGGCGTCGAGGTCGTCCGGCTTGCGGCTCGTGATCAGCGTGGCGGGCTCCGCGTGGCAGACCCGCACCTCCTCGTCCACCCACGTGCCGCCCGCGTTGCGGATGTCGGTCTTGAGGCTGGGCCAGGAGGTGAGGGTCCGGCCGCGCACGACGTCCGCCTCGACCAGCGTCCAGGGGGCGTGGCAGATCGCGGCGACGGGTTTGCCCGCCGCGAAGAAGTCGCCGGCGAAGCCGACGGCCAGCTCGTTCATGCGCAGGGCGTCGGGGTTGGCGACGCCGCCGGGCAGTACGAGCGCGTCGAAGGCCTCCGCGGTGTCACCCGCCAGGACGTGGTCCACGGCAAAGGTGTCACCCTTGTCGAAGTGCCGGAACGCGCGGACGCGGCCGGGCTCGGTGGACACGAGCCGCGGATTCCATCCGGCGTCGAGCACGGCCTGCCAGGGCCGGGTCAGTTCGATCTCCTCGACGCCCTCGGACGCCGTGAGGAAGGCGATGCGCATCGGGTGCCCCCTCCTTCGGTCGGGTGTGTGGGTCGGTGGTTCGGGTACCAACGGCGCCTGCCCGGACGGGGGCGTCTCAATCAGCGCCGCGCCCTCCTGCCCGGGCGGGCGGGGACGGGGCCGAATGGCCCCGCCGCCGCCGCGCGGTGGGCCCGGCGCCGCCGTAGGGTCGGGGAACGGACGTCGTGCGGCGGACGGAACGGAACCGAGATTGACCCACCCGGTCGCGGGTATCCGCACCGGACCGTGTCCCCATGCGGAGGAGGTCCGCGCCCATGCCGGACGATCGGGACGAGACCCCGGACGAACGGGCCGACCGCCGCTGGAACGAGACGCTCCAAGAGGTCCGCGTCGCCCAGACGGGTGCCCAGATCCTCTTCGGATTCCTGCTCAGCGTCGCCTTCACGCCCCGCTTCGCCCAGCTGGGCCCCTTCGACCGGGGCCTGTACGTCGTGACGGTGGCGCTCGGCGCCCTGGCGACCGGGACCATGATCGCCCCGGTGGCCTACCACCAGCTGCTGGCCGGGCACCACCTCAAACCGCAACTGGTCCGGGCGGCGGGCCACCTCGTCTCCATCGGCATCGTGCTGCTCGCACTGACGGTCACCTTCTCGGTGCTGCTCCTGCTGAGGGTCGCCACCTCGCACTGGATCGCCTGGCCGGTGACGGCATGCGTCACGGCCTGGTTCGTGGTCTGCTGGCTGATCATGCCGACCATGCTCCTGCGCGGGAAAGCCAAGGACGGCTGAAGTGCCGGGCAGGCGGGTTTTCCCCGTCCGCGGCCGGGCAGGCGCCCGGCGGGTGGGGGAAGGACCACATTTCCCACCCGTCATCAAGGAGGGACACGCCATGGAAGACCAAGGCGGCGCAGGAGGCGTTCCCCTGCACGGTCACGACGACAAGGAACGGCGTCGCGCCCCGCACGCCGAACGCACCGGGGCCGACAAGAGCAGGACGGACAGGACCCGGGCCGACAAGACCGGGGCCGACAAGGATCCGCACGCGATCCGGGCGGCGGACACGGACGAGGCCAGCCGCCTCGACCGGGTGGGAGGGGCGCCGAAGAAGGGCCCGGGACCGGTCCGCGAGATCCCCGGTACGTGACAGCCGGCGGACATCTTGGGCAGGCCCGGGTGTCGGGAGCACGGGTGAGTACTCCTTGCCGCGGGGTGGGTCCGGGCCCTTGGCGACTCTTCCGAGGGTCTAGATCGTACGATCACACAGGTTGTGCGGCATAAATCCGTAGAGTAACCGGTCGGTAGCTCTGGATCATCAGCTCCGTTCTCGGTAGCGTCAGCTCCGCGCCGCCACACCCAGGGCACACGGCCCTGCGGGACTCGTGGCGCAGGGGAATTACTCACGTTGACGACTGCCATTCAAGGCATCTTCGCCGTCCGTCCCTATACGCCTCACTGCCAGGTCATCCACGACGAGGGAGACCATGCCGTCATCGGCATCTCGTCCGGCAACTCCTACTTCACCCACGACCGGGTGCTCGAACTGGCCCGGTGGGGGCTCGACCACTTCCGGCAGGTCGACCTCATCTGGACCGACATGCACGTCGCCGAGATGTTCGTGGCACTCGGCTACCCCGAAGTCGAAGCGCAGCGCAAGGCGGTGAAGAACCTCCGCGGCGTCCGCGCCAAGGTCACCTCCGCCGTCGCCGCCCTCGACCCCGAGGGGGAGCGGCTGCGCGGCCGCCCCATGTCCGCACTCCTGGAGCTCCCCGCCTACCAGCGCATCCGCTCCGGGCTCGACGTCCTCATGGCCGACGACCCCGAGTTCCGCGAGGTCTGCGACCAGCTCGCGGCCCGGTTCCTCACCGACAAGCTGGGCGGACAACCGCCGACCGAGCTGCAGCGCGAGGTGTGCATCAAGTACGTGTGCGCCGAAGTGCCGCTGTTCCTCGACACCCCGGCCATCCTCGGGGTCTCCTCCTCGCTCAACTGCTACCACCAGGCACTGCCGTTGGCCGAGCTGCTGTACGCACGGGGCTGGGGACTGCGCGCCTCGCGCAATCAGGGTCACGCCGTCATCACCCCCGCCGAAGAACGCGAAGAACAGGACCGCCGCGCATGACCAGCACCATCGAACCCACCACGGCGGCCATGGCCGACGAGCTCACCCGGTTCCCGTTCGACGCCAACGGCACGCGGCTGCCCGACGAGCTCGCCCACCTCCTCACCCACGAGCCGGTCAAGAAGGTCCGCACCATTGCCGGGGCACCGGCCTGGCTGGTGTCCTCCTATCCACTGTGCAGGCAGGTGCTCGACGACCCCCGGTTCTCCCTCAAGGACACCTCCGCCGAGGGCGCTCCCCGTCAGTACGCGCTGACCATCCCCCCGGAGGTGGTCAACAACATGGGGAACATCACGGGCGCAGGACTCCGCAAGGCCGTGATGAAGGCCCTCAACCCGAAGGCCCCCGGGCTGGAGGCGTGGCTGACCGGCCACGCACACGCCCTCGTCGACCAGCTCGTCACCACCGGGATACCGGGCGACCTGCGCCGCGAGTTCACCGTCCCGTACTCCACCGGGCTCCACTGTCACATCCTCGGCATCCCCCAGAGCGACGGCCCCGACCTCTACCGCTCGCTGCACGTCGCGTTCATGAACAGCCCGCGCACCATCCCCGCGGCGGGCATCAACTGGGACCGCGACATGGCCCACATGATCGACCGGCTCAACGACCAGGAGACCACCGGTCTCATGGCCGAACTCGCCGCCCTGCGCGAGGACTTCGACTACGCGCACCTGACCGACGAGATGCTCGCCACCGTGGGCGTCACCATGTTCGGCGCGGGCGTCATCAGCGTCATGGGGTTCCTGACCATGGCCCTCGTCTCGCTGATCCAGCACCCGGAGCTCAAGGCGCGGTTGATCGCCGACCCGGCGCTCATCCCCGCCGCCGTCGACGAGTTGCTGCGCATCAACCTGTCGATCGCCGACGGACTGCCCCGTATCGCCACCGAGACCATGCAGCTCGGCGACGTCACCGTGCAGAAGGGGGAGCTGGTCCTCGTCCTGGTCGAGGCGGCGAACCACGACCCCGCCGAGTTCGAGGACCCGCACACCGTACGTCTCGACCGGCCGAACCCGAACGCGCACCTGTCGTTCGGCGGCGGCGGCCACTACTGCCCGGCCACCGCCCTCGGCAAGCGGCACGCACAGATCGCCATCGAGGTGCTCCTGGAACGGCTGCCCGGCCTGGACCTGGCCGTGCCGATCGAGCAACTCGTCTGGCGCACGGGGTTCATGAAGCGGATCCCGGAGCGCCTGCCCGTGCTCTGGTGAGGCCGCAGGGGGAATGAGTACGAGACGCTGAGGGCCGGGTCCGACCAACCCGGCCCTCAGCGGCGTCCGCGTCCCTGCGTCACCTCTGCGCCACGGCCTCCAAAGGGCTCAGGGCGGCCGCGCGGCGGGCGGGTACGGCGGCCGCGAGCACGCCGATCGTCAGGGAGACCAGGCACACGAGGAGCAGCGTCCCCCAGGGCGGCGACAGGGAGTACTCCTTCATGGCGCCGTTGGTCAGCGAGCCGACGCCCCAGGCACCGGACAGCCCGCCCACCAGCCCCAGCAGCGTGCCGAAGGCCGCGACCGTCACCGACTCCAGGCGGATCATCCGCCGGATCCCGGCCCGGTCCATGCCGACGGCGCGCAGGACGCCGATCTCCCGGGTGCGGTCCGCGACCGACATGGCCAGGGTGTTGACGATGCCGAGCAGCGAGATCACCGTACCGATGGCGAGCAGACCGTACATCAGGGTCAGCAGGCCGGCCAGGGAGCCCGCGGCCTCGTCGACCAGGGCCTGCCGGTCCTTCACCCGCACCAGCGGACTGTTGCCCGCGGCGGCGCGCAGCCGGTCCTCGGTGGTCTTCGAGACCGCGGCGCCGTCGGCCCGTACGAGGATCCGCTGGACGGAGCCGGGCAGGAAGGCGTCCCGCTGTACGTCGGCACGCGAGCCCAGCACGTCCCCGGCGGTGGGATTGTCCGCGTAGACGCCGACGACGGTGTACTGCGTGAACTCCTGGTTCCGGCCGATGCGGGCCTTGACCTGGCTGCCCGCCCTCACGCCCTGCTCCCGCGCGGCGCCGGCGGAGAGGGCGATCCGGCCCGGCCCCAGGTCCTTCAGGGAGCCGCTGACGAAATCGAGCTTCATGACCTCGCCGACCGTGGCGGGGTCGACGCCGGCGATCGCGCGGACACCGCCGCCGGTGAAGACGGTGGAGTCGGCCACACCGGCCGCCGTCCGCACCCCGACCGTGGCGGCCACCCGCTTCTCCGTGCCCGGGTCGAGGGCGGTCATGGTGCTGCGGCTGCCGATCACGTAATCGGCGGCGAGACCGGCCGCGGCCTGCCGGTCCAGGGCCTGCCCGGTGGAGTTGCCGATGACGGCGAGCCCGGCGACCAGGGCTGTACTGACGATCAGGGCGGAGGCGGTGGCAGCGGTGCGCCGCGGGTCGCGCAGGGCGTTCTCCCGGGCGAGGCGCCCGGTGATCCCGAAGCGGCCGGTCAGCCGGCCGGTCAGCCGGATCACGGGGACGGCGAGCAGGGGCGCCAGCACGATCAGGGCGACGACGAGGAGGGCGCAGCCGAACATCGCGTTCTGCAGGTTCTCCTCCGAGGCGTCCTTCGCCCCCGTGAGCGAGACCAGCAGCCCCCCGCCTGCGGCGAGCAGGACCAGCCCCACGAGCCCGCGCACCCGTGAAGCGGTCGCGGTGGGAGGCTGCTCGCAGGCGCGCAGCGCCTCGATGGGCGCGACCTTCGCCGCCCTGCGGGAGGGCAGCCAGGCGGAGAGCACCGTGATGCCGACGCCCACGCCGAGCGCCGCCATGACGGGGACCGGGCCGATCACCAGGGGACCGTCGGGCAGTCGGTCCTGAGCGGTGCTCAGCAGGCCGGGCAGGACGGACGCGATGCCGAGGCCGAGCACGAAGCCGGCCGCCGACGAGACCAGTCCGATGACGACCGCCTCCCAGAGGACGGAGCGGACCACCTGGCGGCGCGAGGCGCCGATGGCGCGCAGCAGCGCGATCTCCCGGGTGCGCCGGGCGACGAGCATGGTGAAGGTGTTGACGATGAGGAAGGAGCCGATGAACAGCGAGACCCCGGCGAAGACCATCGGCATCTTCTGGTAACCGCGGGTCAGCGTGTCGGTGTAAATGGCCTGCTGGGTCGCCTGCGCGGTGCCCGTGACGGCCTCGGCCCGGTCGGCCGGGAGCAGGGCCGTGATCCGTCCGGCCAGCTCGAACGCGTCGGTACCGGGCTCGGCGGACACGTCGATCGACGTGTACCGGCCGGGTGACGCGTACAGCGCCTGGGCGGTCGCCCTGTCGAACACGGCGAGGGTGCCGCCGGCGGTGACCCGCGAGTCCGCGGTCCTGACGATGCCCACGAGTCGCTTCTTCAGCACGGGGCCGTCGGTGGCCAGCGTGACCGTGTCGCCGATCTTGAACCGGCCGGCCGCGGCGGTGCCGCTGTCCACGGCGAGTTCGTCGGCGCCGCGCGGGGCGCGGCCCTCGGCCAGCGGATACCGGGCGTCCGCGCCGTCCTGGCCCGGTACGTAGGCGGCGCCGAGGTTCGCCCATGCCTTGCCGGCCCGCAGCGGACGACCGTCCGCGCCGTTCAAGGTGGCCGAGCCGTCGGCCGCGGGCCGCGCGGCGGCGACGCCGGGTACCCCGGCCAGCTTCCGTACGAGCGCGTCGTCGAGGACTGCGGCCTCCTCCCCGGGGGCACCGGGCGGGGCGGACTTCGGGGTGACGGTGACCGCGATGCCCGCGAAGTCCTTCGACGCGGCGGCGCGGTAGGCCGCCGCGGAGGACTCCGCGAAGACGAGGGTGCCGCAGACGAACGCGACACCCAGGCAGACCGCGAGGACGGTCATGGCCAGACGGGCCTTGTTCGCCAGGACGTTGCGGAGGGCTGTTCTCAGCATGGGCAGCTTTCGGGGACGTGGGCGTACGAGGGGGAGGGAGGCGGGAGCCCGGGGAGCCCGGGGAGCCCGGGGGGATCCCGGGGTTCCGGGGAAGCCGGCCGGGGTCAGCTGGTGCGGGCGCGGGCGTCGAACGCCTTCATCCGGTCCAGCACCCGGTCCGGGGTGGGACGGGACATCTCGTCGACCAGCCGGCCGTCGGAGAGGAAGACCACGCGGTCCGCGTAGCCCGCGGCGACGGGGTCGTGGGTCACCATGACCACCGTCTGACCGAGCTCGCGCACCGAGTCGCGCAGGAAGCCGAGGACCTCCGCCCCGGCGCGGGAGTCGAGGTTGCCGGTGGGCTCGTCGCCGAAGATGATCGCGGGCCGGGAGGCCAGGGCGCGGGCCACCGCCACGCGCTGCTGCTGCCCGCCGGACAGCTGTCCGGGCCGGTGGCCGAGGCGCTGGGAGAGACCGACCATGGAGACCACGCGGTCCAGCCACTGCTGGTCGGGCCAGCGGCCGGCGATGCTCAGCGGCAGCGTGATGTTCTCCAGCGCGGTCAGCGTCGGCAGCAGGTTGAACGCCTGGAAGATGAAGCCGATCCGGTCGCGGCGCAGTTCCGTGAGCTGCCGGTCGTCGAGGGTGCTGAGTTCGGTCGTACCGATCCGTACGGAACCGGAGCTGACCGGGTCCAGCCCGGCGGCGCAGTGCATCAGCGTGGACTTGCCGCAGCCGGAAGGTCCCATGATCGCGGTGAACTCGCCCTCCCGGAAGGAGACGCTGACCCGGTCCAGGGCGACGACGCGGGTGTCGCCGCTGCCGTAGACCTTCGACAGTTCGCTGGTGGAGGCCGCGAACCCGGTCATGGGGCGCGGCGCGAGGGGGTCAAAGGGGGCGGCGGTCACGGGGGACTCCTCTTCGGGTGCGGGTGGATGCACTTCGAAGGGTGTCCGGGACGTGTATCGGGTCCGGGGCCGCCGTGTATCGGCCGCCGCGTCGTTTCGTATCGGTCGTGCGGGCCGGCCCCGTCAGGACGGGGGCAGGCGCAGGGTGGCGACCGCGCCGCCGTCCGGGGCGTTGTCCAGGCGCAGCTCGGCGCCCAGGACCCGGGCCTGGCCCAGGGCGATGGTCAGGCCCAGGCCGTGGCCCGAGCCGCGCTCCGCCGCGCCGGTGTGGAAGCGGCGCGGGCCTTCGAGCAGCAGGTCCGGGGGGAAGCCGGGGCCGTGGTCGCGTACGACGACGGTACGGCCCTCGACGGTGACCTCGACGGGAGCGTCCCCGTGCCGGTGGGCGTTGACCACGAGGTTGCCGACGATCCGTTCGAGGCGGCGCGGATCGGTCTCGACGGTCTCGCCGGGTTCGGTGGGTTCGGCGCTCTCGCCGGCTTCGGCCCGCCGGGCCGCCGCCGTGTCCCGGGCACCGGCCACGGTGACCGACGCGTCGAATCCGGTGCGCGCCACGGCCTCGCGGACGACCGCGCCGAGCGGCACGTGCGCCCGGACCGGATGCTCCGCGCCCGCGTCCAGCCGGGAGATCTCCAGCAGGTCCTCCACCAGGCCGCGCAGATCGCGTACGCGGGCGCGGACCAGGTCCTCCGTCTCGCCGGCCGGCAGCAGATCGGTGGCGGCCAGCAGCCCGCCGACCGGGGTGCGCAGCTCGTGGGCCACGTCCGCGGTGAACCGGCGCTCGGTCCGCAGCCGCCGGCCGAGGCTGTCCGCCATGAGGTCGACGGTGGCGGCGATCTCGGCCACCTCGTCGCCTCCCTTGGTGGGCCCGGTACGGGCGTCCAGGTCGCCGGCGGAGATCCGGCCCGCGGTCTCGGAGACCCGCCGCAGTCGGCGGCCCAGCAGCCCGGCCCCGTAGGCCGCCAGCGGTACGGCCGCGGCGAGCGAGACCAGCGAGGCGACGGCCATGCTCATGTCGAGCCGGCGCAGATCGTGGAGCTCCGGGCTCATGTTGATCTGGACCGCGAGCACCGGGCTGCCCGGCCCGGCGACCCGCTGGACACCCCAGACGCTCGGTCCGACGTTGTCCTCGATCCGCCCGTCGTAGGCCGTGTGCCGCTTCTCGTCGGCCGGCTCGCGCAGTACGCCGGGCAGGCCGGCGGGATCGAGTGCGGCGCCGTCCGCCAGCGCCCCGGTGCGCCGGTAGGTGTCCACGGCCGAGTAGACGCCGTTGAAGGCGCGCATCTGGGCGCGGCTGCGGATGTCGCTCGCGGTCCACAGGTGGACGAGCACGCCGACGGCCGCCGCGACCAGGCAGGCGGTGGCCGCGGCCAGCGCGGCGATCTTCCAGCGCAGGGAGACGCGGTCCGGCCAGGGCAGGCGGTGGCAGGGGCGCACCGGACTCAGCGCCTGAGCTTGTAGCCGAAGCCGCGGACGGTCTCGATCCGGTCCCGGCCGAGCTTGCGGCGCAGTCGCTGCACGCACAGGTCGACGACCCGGCTGTCGCCGTCCCAGCCGTAGTCCCAGACGTTGCGCAACAGGGTGTGCCGCTCCAGTACGACGCCCGGGTGGGCGGCGAACTCCAGCAGCAGCTTCAGCTCGGTCGGGGTCAGAGCCACCGGGCTTCCGGAGACGAAGACCTCCAGGCCGCCGGTGTCGAGGGTCAGGTCCCCGAAGACCAGCAGGTCGCCCCCGGAAGGGGTCGGCCCCTCCTCGGCGGCGGGCCCGGCTCCCCCTGCCGAGGGCGCGTACGTCGCGCGGCGCAGCAGCGAGCGGATGCGGGCGACGAGGACGTAGGTGTCCACGGGCTTGACGACGTAGTCGTCGGCCCCCGCCTCCAGACCGGCGACGATGTCGAGCCCGTCACCGCGGGCGGACATCATCAGGATCGGGACCAGGCTGGTCTCCCGGACCCTGCGGCACAGGCCGATGCCGTCCAGGCCGGGCAGCATCACGTCCAGGATCAGCAGGTCGAAGCCCTCGTCGCCCGGGGCGTGCTCGTCCCCGTGCCCGTTCCTGTCCCCGATCCCGCCCCCGTTCCCGCCCCCGTCGTTCCCGCCCCCGTCACGGAAGAGCTCCAGCCCGGTGAGGCCGTCGGCCGCGGCTTTCACCCGGTAGCCGTAGCGTTCGAGGGCCACGGTGAAGGACCGGCGCATCAGCTCGTCGTCCTCCACCAGCAGCACGCGCACGGGGCGCACGGAGGCCGGGGCGGGGGTGGACGAGGACACGGGGACGACTCCTGGAGGGCGGACGGAGAGGGGCGACGGGCGGCCCGAAAAGGAACCGGAAAGGATCCGAAAAGGAACGATACGGCAGGTGGCGGGCGCGGCGGGGGCGCCGCCGGCCCGGCCGCCCGCTTCGATGGAAGACCAAGCGCCCCCTGATACGCGACGGATACAAACCCCGTTCCGCGGGCGCTCTGGTTGCCGCTCCGGGGCCGTGGGGCTTGACTGGAACGCGTGGACGAATCGCGCCGGGCCTGGATGATGATCTTCGGCATCCTCTTCGTCATCCTGGCCGACCTCGCGGCGATCATCCTGATGAACACCGTCGGACAGTGACCGTCGCGCCATCAGGAATGGAGAAGCGCGGGGCAACCACCCCAACTACCGTGTGTTCATGGACATCACCATTCACACGGCCTCCCTTCCGCATGACGATCCGGAGGCCGCGCTGGCCTTCTACCGCGACGTCCTCGGGTTCGAGGTCCGCAGCGACGTCGGCCAGGGCAAGATGCGCTGGATCACGGTCGGCCCCGTCGGCCAGCCCGGCACGTCCATCCTCCTCGCGCCCCCCGCCGCCGATCCCGGCATCACCGAGGACGAGCGCCGCACCATCGCCGAGATGATGGCCAAGGGCACGTACGGCTGGATCCTGCTGGCCACCCGGAACCTCGACGCCACCTTCGAGAAGGTCCGGGCCGGCGACGCCGAGGTCGTCCAGGAGCCGACCGAGCAGCCGTACGGCATCCGCGACTGCGCCTTCCGCGACCCCGCGGGCAACCTGATCCGCATCCAAGAACTCCGCTGAGACGTCACGCCGAGCAGAGGGGGGCTCGTATGTGCAATCCCGCGTGGGGCCGCGCACGCACCGAGGCGCAGCGCTTGAAGGACTTCGCCCGGCTGCGCCGCGTCCGCGACCGGATCGACCGGGAGTACGCGCAGCCGCTGGACGTCGAGGCGCTCGCGCGCGACGCGGGCATGGCGGCCAGGCAGCTCAGCCGCCAGTTCCGGCTCGCGTACGGGCAGTCGCCGTACGACTATCTGATGGCGCGGCGCATCGAGCGCGCCGCCATGCCGCTGCGCCGGCGCGACCTCGCAGTCCCGGCCGCCGGCACGGGGGCCGCACGCTGACGCGGGACGGCCGCCGGGTCGGCCGACCGCCCGTTCACGCAGCTCGCCCCCGGTACTATGGCCGGCAAGATCTTCTGACATACGACCAGGGGTACGTGTGATCAACCGAGTGCCCGGCGTACCCCGGGTCCTGCGCACCTTGAACGACCGGGCCGCCCTGGAGCTCCTGCTGGAGCGGGGACCGCTGTCGCGCGCCCAGATCTCCCGGCTGTCCGGCCTGTCCAAGCCGACGGCCTCCCAGATGCTGGCCCGTCTGGAGGAGTCCGGCCTCGTCGTGGCCGCGGGCACCTCCGCCGGGCACCCCGGACCGGCCGGTCTGCTGTACACCCTCAACCCGGCGGCCGCGTACGTGGCCGGGCTCGACGTGACACCCGGGCTGATCCGGACGGCGGTCGCGGACCTCTCCGGGCGGACCATCGGCACGTACGAACTCACCGACCCCGAGCTGCGCGGCGACGAGGCCGACCAGGTGATCGCGGCCGTCGACGGGGCCGCGCGGGCGGCCCGGCTCACCTCCGACGACATCCACCGGGTCGTCGTCGGAGCCCCGCTGGCCTTCGACCACCGCGAGGGCCGGCTGCGCTATCCCAGCCATCTGCCGGGCTGGCAGTCGCCGACCCTGCTGCGGGAGCTCGCGGCCGGGCTCCCGATGCCCGTCGACTGCGAGAACGACGTCAACCTCGTCGCCATCGCCGAGGGGCGCACCGGAGCGGCCCGCGGGTACGAGGACTTCTTCCTGCTCTGGAACGAGGAGGGCATCGGCGGCGCCATGATGTTCGGCGGCCGCCTGTACCGCGGGCGCACGGGCGGGGCCGGCGAGGTCGGGTTCATGCCCGTGCCCGGCACACCGCTGGTACGCAACCCCGAAGTGGCCCAGACCGGCGGGTACCAGGACCTCGCGGGCTGCCAGACGGTGCCCGAGATGGCGCGCAGGCTGGGGATCGACCGCGTCGCGGACGGCGCCGGGTCCCGCGCGGGCGCGGCACGCCGCGGTGCGGCCGATCCCGTGCTGGAGGAGGCCACGGCCATCCTCCGGCGGGCGTCGACCGAAGCCGAGGGCCCGTACCGCGAGGTGCTGCGGGAGTTCGCGACCAGGGTCGCCACCGGCCTGTCCTCGATCGCCGGCGTCCTCGACCCCGAGCTGGTGGTCCTCGCCGGCGGGGTGTTCCTCGCGGGCGGCGAGCCCCTGCGGGCCCTGGTCGAGGCGGAGCTCGCCGAACTCTCCGCCTGCCAGCCGCCGCTGGTCCTCGGCGACATCCACGAACACCCCGTCCTGCGCGGTGCACTGGAATGTGCCCTGGCCACGACGCGGGACGAGGTGTTCGACACCTCCCGCTAGCGGGCCGTACCGAAGTCCTGGGTCCAGTAGGAGTTCGGCTGCGCGAGGCCGACGCCGATCTCCTTGAAGGCACAGTTGAGGATGTTCTCGCGGTGCCCGGGGCTGTTCATCCAGCCCGTCATGACCTGCTCGGGCGTGCTGTAGCCGTACGCGACGTTCTCGCCGTACGTCGTCCAGCTGAAGCCGCTGCGGGTGATGCGCTCGCCCGGGTCCGAACCGTCGGAGCCGGTGTGCGACATGGTGGAGTGGGCGGCCATGTCCTGGCTGTGGTTCAGCGCGGCGGCCGTCAGGTTCGGATTGACGGTGAGCGCCGAGCAGCCGACCTTGGCCCGCTCCTGGTTCACGAGGGCCACGACCTCGGCCGCGGGGCCGGAGGCCCCACCGGTCGGGGCGGTCGGCTGCTGCGCGGTGGGCGGAGCCTTCGGCTTGGCCGGGGCCGGGCGCACCGGCTTCGTCGCGGTCGGCTGCCGCGTCGGCTCGGCGGCCGGCTCGGTCGGCTCCGGGGCCTGCGAGGTCGGCGCGGCGGGCGTGGCCGTCGCGGTCTCGGCGGGGAGCGGGACCTGCGCCGGGTCCGCCACCGTCTGGATCGACTCGGTGGGGGAGGGTGCGGTGTGGGAGGGGCGCATGCCGTGCCTGCCGCCGGCCTTCACCCCGCCCGCCTCGTTCGTGTGCAGGCATGCCATGGCGGCCGTGGGTATGCCCACGAGGCCCAGGGTGACGGCGGCGATGGTTATTTTCTTGTAGCGCGTCTTCTTGCGGTGCTTGTGCATGCGTGACCTCACGTGGTTTCTGCGATGCGTCCTGCGCCTGAGCTGCTGGAGCGCGGGGGCCGGGCCGCCATTCTTAGAAGCCCCGGAACGGGCTGGCAAGTCTCGCCGCCGGGCGGCGGGGCAGAGCCGGGCACCGGGCTTGAAAAGGGCGGACAGTCGTGCTGACCGGGTGGTCGGCCGACCGCGT
Source organism: Streptomyces vinaceus (assembly GCF_008704935.1). Taxonomy (NCBI): domain Bacteria; kingdom Bacillati; phylum Actinomycetota; class Actinomycetes; order Kitasatosporales; family Streptomycetaceae; genus Streptomyces; species Streptomyces vinaceus. The sequence goes on along the minus strand of NZ_CP023692.1, from coordinate 599,039 downwards.
GAGATCGGGACCCTCCCTCAGACACCGCTGTGACGTGGCCAGTTGCCGCAGACGGCACTCGTCCTTGACACGCCCATGTCGGGCGAAGAGGAGAATGTCGATTCGAGTGGGACAAATATCGACATGTCGGCGAGAGGGGAGCGGACGTAATGCTTCCGTGATCAGTTGTGGCGTGGTGATGCATGTCACTGTTTCGCGTGGAACCAAGCGGGGCCGTGGGGGCGGGCGGTGTGCGCCCGCCCCCTGCCGCCGATCAGAACCAGTTGATGGTGAGGGGGAAGGTGGTGGTGGCGGTGGTGGGGGTGGTGTCGGTGGCGGTGGCGGTGATCTGGACGGTTCCGGTGGCCCAGGGTTTGCCGGTGATGCGGCCGGTGTTGGTGTCGATGGTGAGTCCGAGGGGGAGTCCGGTGGCGGTGTAGCGGATGGCGGGTTTGCCTCCGGTGGTGGTGAGTTGGATGGTGCAGGTCTGGTTGAACTTGCAGGTCCGGGGTCCGGGGTCGGTGAGTTTCAGATCACCGGGTGTGGGTGTGGGTGTGGGTGTGGGTGTCGGGGTAGGTGTCGGGGTCGGGGAGCCGTCGAAGACCTCGGTGATCGGCTGGACGTTCGCCGCGTTGCCCGCGTGCGTCGCCGTGCCGAACAGGTCCTCGAAGGTGCGCAGCAGGTGGTGGTGGTTGAAGGCGGTGGCGTACTTGCCGGTCTTCACCTTCGCCCCGTAGAACACCGTGGCGATCTGGTTGGAGCCGAGGTAGTTGTCCTCGTCCCAGGTGAGCACCAGCAGGCTGTTGTTGGCCTTCGCCCACTGCGCGTAGGCGTCCAGGTTGTTCTTCGTCCACGTGTCCCCCGTGTTCACCGAGCACGAGTGCATGTCGTTGCACTGGTTCGGTACGACGAAGGACAGGTTCGGCAGCGCCGCGAAGTCGTTCCGGGGGAACTGGGCCCAGGTCTTCCCGGTGTTCAGCGGTACGTTCTTGAAGGCGAACCACGAGTTGTGCTTCTGCGCGTACTGGCCGTTGGTGCAGGCCGTGGACCCCTCGGCCGGCAGGTCCTCGTTGTACGTCGCGAAGGTCTTCCCGGCCGCGATCAGCTCCTGGCCGAGGTTGGCCGCGCTCATCGACTGCGGGGTGTAGCAGCCGTCGCCGGTGATGCCCTGGGTGGCGCCGGAGAAGAGGTTGAAGTAGTTCGGCTGGCTGGGGTGGGTCAGCGCCTTCATGCCGGTCAGGCTCGCGCCGCCGTTCGCGAGCTGGTTGACGTACGGGGCGTTCGCGCTGCCGATGATCTCGCCGTACTGCTTGTTCTCGTAGACGACGACCACCACGTGGTCGTACGTGGGCAACGCGGCGGCCGCGGCCGTCCGCGCGCTCGCCGGATCCGTCTCGGCCGCCTGCGAACGGGCCACGGTGAACGCGCCCAGCAGGCAGAGCGAGCCGAGCGCGGCCACCAGCGCGGACCGGCGGGCCCTGCGTCTCGTGGCGGCCATGGGTGAGGGCATGAGCGGTTCCTCCTGGGTGGGTGTGGGTGTGGGTGTTCGTTCCTCGCGGGTGGGTCATTCCTCCCGCCGGGCCGCACCGGCCACGGCGATGTTCAGGAAGCGGGGCACCGGCCGGCCCCGGCCGCGGAAGTCCTCCGCCACCGCGGCCCGCACCTCCGTCAGGCGCGACGCGGGCAGCAGCGCCAGTACGCTCCGCCCCGGCCCCCGCCCGGGCGACCAGGCGCTCAGCGCCCCCGCCCGGCGGGCGCAGGCCACCGCCCGGGACAGCTCGGCCGCCCGGTCCGCTCGATCGCCGCGGACCGCGAGCAGCACCAGCCGCCTCCCCGAGGCGGCCGGGTCGAAGCCGGCGTGGCGCCGCCCGGCCCCGGCGTCCGGCAGCAGGGCCTTGCCGGGCCGGGCGAACAGCACCGCCCGGCGCAGCGCCTCGTCGCCGTCCGGCAGCGCCCGTGCCAGCAGCCGGGCCAGCTCCTCCCGGTCCGGCTCCGCGTCCGCCGGCCCGTGTACGTCGGCCACCGCGAGCGCCAGCGCGCAGTCGGCGGGCTCGGCCGTGGCCAGCCCCGCGGACTCCGTGAGCGAGCCCTGGAGGTGCAGGTCGGTCCCGCCCCGGCCGTACCCGGCGCGGGCCAGCGCCCGCAGCAGGGCGTACGGGCGCACGGCCCAGGCGGGGGCGTCGGGCGGCGGCCCGTCCGGGGTCAGCGGCAGATCGCAGCTGTCGGCGGGGTGCCCCAGCGAGCTCAGCCGCACCAGCCCGTCCGTACGGGGCGCGGCGGCGGCCGCCACCGGCCAGCCGGCCGCGGCGACGAGCCCGGGCGAGTCGAGGTGGAAGGCGTACGGGGCACTCCACACCGCGGCCGGGGGCCGCCCGTGCGCGGCCTCCAGCGCGTAGGCGACGAGCCGGAACAGCGGGTCGGCGGTGGCCCGCCGGGCCAGCCCGGGCGGCACGGGACCGACGGGCGGGATGCCGACGGGAGCCCGGCGGGCAGCAGCCGTGCCGGCAGCGGCGGTAGGGGTGGTGGGGGCGGCGGCGCGCGGCGCGGTGTCGGGACCGGGCCGGGCGGGCGTGGCGCCGCCCCGGGCCGCCGTCACCAGTCCTCCCCGGGCGCCGCCGGCCGCCGCTCGTCCAGGCGGGCCAGCAGCCGGTAGGCGTTCCCGCCGTCCGTGCGCCGGGCCACGGCCGTCCGCAGCGCGTCGAGCGCCGCCGCTCCGGCGAAGCAGGGCAGTGCCGCCGTCCGTACGGCATGGGCCAGCGCCCGCCCGCGGCGCGTGGCCGGGGGAGCCCACGGGCGGCCCGGGTCCGGCGCCAGCCGGGTGGTGGTCAGGGCCACCGCGCCGAAGAAGTCGTTGCCCTGGTGGGCGCGGCCGTGCTCCTCGGCCAGGACGGTGAACCCGCGGTCGGCCAGAGCCTCGCGCAGGTTCGACGCCGGCATCAGGTGCTGGTGCTGCGGCTGGAACCAGGGCAGCCACGCCGGTCCCAGCAGCCGGGCCATCCGCGATTCGGGGTCGGGGAGCTCGATCGCCAGGAACCCGCCGGGGGCCAGGACGGCGGCCGCCGTGTCCAGCTCGGTGAGCGGATCACGGGTGTGCTCCAGGTAGTGGTACATGCTGACCACCTCGTACCGGCCCGCCAGCTTCTGCGCGAACTCCGGGAACTGGCCCTGGAACCCGGTCTCCACCCAGCCGCGCCGCTCGGCCTCGCCGACCCCGTCGCCCATGTCCAGGCCGTCGAAGCGGGTGTCCGGCCAGACCGCCCGCGCCGCGTTGCAGAAGTGGCCGTGCCCGGTGCCGACGTCGAGCCACGAGGCCGGGGCGTCCACGGTGTGCGGGCGGAGCATCTCGGCGCGCCGCCGGTAGGAGTCGCCGAGCCGGCCGAACACCGTCCCGGCGCCCTCCCCGCCGCGTCCGTCGTAGAAGTCCCGGTAGTAGAACTCCAGTCCGTCCAGGGTCAGCCGGGGGTTCTGGAAGACGTGGCCGCAGTCCGCGCACTGCTCCAGGGTGAACCGGCCGGGCTTGCCCTGGAGGAGATCGGGCACCCGGACGCGCACGAAGAGCTGCCGGGAGCCGCACCAGGGGCAGTCGGTCCGCCGCGGTTCCAGGAACCGGTCGGTGCCGAAGGTCAGTTCGGCCCGGTACGCAGCCGCGCGTGCGGTGTCGGCGTCGGTGTCCGCCTCCGCGCCGTCGGGCGTACGCAGGACCGCGGCGGCCGTGCGTACGGCGGCGGCCAGCGAGCGCGCCGGCCGGGCCGCGGTGGCCGCGGGCAGGTCGGCGGGGCGCAGCGGGGCGCCGGGCCCGCCGAGCACCAGGTACGGCTGGAGCCAGTACAGCCCGGCCGCGGCGACGCCCCAGCGGCCCTGGCGTCCGGCGAGCCCGGCCAGCAGCGCCAGCCCGGCGAGCTGAGCACCGGCGAGCACCCCCGGCGGCAGCCCCTGGGCCCGCAATTCGGCCGCGCGGACCGGGCCCGCCGGGTCCCCCGCCCGCCCGACGGACAGCGCGGGGGCGATGGCCAGGCCCGTGGAGTCGGCGGCGTACTCCTTCAACCGGCGCACCAGAGCCAGCAGATCGGCGGGCTCGCGGCCACCGGCGCCCTCCAGGCCCGTCCCGCCCGGGTCCGCCCCGGCCCTCGCCAGCACCTCCTCGGCGACGAGCACCGCGTACCCGGCGCCGCGCCCCTCGGCGAGCCGGTCCCGGAGGTATCCGGCCGGGTCGACCAGCCGCAGGAGCCCGAGCGCCCGCTCGGCGCCGAGGTCGGCGGGCAGCAGGTCCAGCACCCGCAGGCCGACGCGGTCGGCGTGCGCGCAGGCGGCCAGGAACGTGGCCGGATCCACCTCGACCCCGCGCGAGGTCAGCAGTCGCCACCCGGCGGCGCGCGGCAGCCCGTCCGCCGCGGTCGGCGGCGCGGGCAGGACGGGGACCGCCCGCAGCCGACGGCGGGCGCGCACCGTTCCCGCGCCGAGCGCCGCCACGGTCAGCGCGGAGGTCCACCGGACCCGGTGGAAGGGGGGAGGCGTCATGACAGCTTCTCCAACCGGTCGGCTGCGGCGGCGGCTCCGCCGGCCGCGGCGAAGGAGGCCTGGATCCGCCGGGCGGCCCGGCGATGGCCGGGATCGTCCAGCACGGCCGTGAGCGCGTCACACAGTTCCTCGGTGCGGGTCCGGCCGAACCGCACCCGCACCCCCGCCCCCGCCTCGACGACCTGCCGGGCCACGATCGGCTGGTCGTCGCGGATCGGCGCCACCACCAGCGGCAGCCCGTACGCGAGCGCCTCGCAGACGGTGTTGTGCCCGGCGTGGCTGACCACGGCGTCCAGGTGCGGCAGCAGCTCCAGCTGCGGCACCCGCTCCTGGAGGAGTACGTTCCCCGGCACCGGCCCGACCAGCGAAGCGGGGGCGACGAGCACCAGCTGGACGTCCTCGGCCAGTCGTTCGGCCGCCTGGAGGACGGTGGCGTAGAACCGGCCGCCGGCCTCCTGGTTGAGGGTGCCCAGCGAGACGAGCACCCGCCGCCGCTCCGGATCCAGCCGCCGCCACGGGAAGTGGGCGGCGGCCGGTCGGGCCCCGAAAGCGGGGCCGACGAAGGCGTGGCTGGCCGGGAACTCCGCGCCGATGCCGACGAGTTCGGGAGTCGAGAAGACGATCACCAGCCGCTCGGAGAACCGCGGATCCCAGTCCGCGTCCGGCATCCCGCACGCGGCCAGGAATCCGGAGATCTGTCCGGACACCCACTCCCCGACCTTCGGGAAATCGGCGAAGGGCCGGGTCAGTTCGGCCGATGTGCTGGCCGAGGTGGCCCAGGGGATCCCGAGGCGCCGGGCGACCACCGGGCCCGCCAGGGCCTGCTGGTCGGCGACCAGCAGATCCGGCTCGAAGGAGCGCACCGCCTCCGTCACCCCGGCCACCATCGCCAGGCCGAGCGGGACCAGCGCCTCCTCCCACAGGAAGCGCAGCGCCCCGACCCCGCGCAGATCGCGCCAGCGGTCGTGCAGGGCCGCGTACCCGCCGCCCGCCTCGTCCCCGGCGGGCAGGACGCGGGCGTGCGCCGGCAGCAGCCGGGCCAGCGCCCCGGCCGGCCCCGTCCAGGCCACCTCGTGCCCCCGCGCCGCCAGTTCGGCGCCGACCGCCACCGTCGGGTTGACGTGCCCCGCCAGCGGCGGGACCGTGAACAGCACCCTCATCGGACCAGAGCTCCCGCCCGCGGGGCGCGCGCCGTCCGGGCCGCGTCCGCCGCCGTCGCTTCGAGATGGGCGAGCACGGTCTCCCGTAGGACCCCGCTGCTCTCCTTCAGTACGTCGTGGCCCAGGCCCGGCAGGATCTCGATCGTGGCGCGGGGCGCGTGGCGGACCAGTTCCAGTGCGCCCGGCACGAGTTCGGAGTGCTCGCCGCAGACGATCTGGGTGGGGACGTCCAGCCGGGCGAAGTCGGCCGCCGTGAAGGTGCGGCTCGCCGCGATGTCGTCGATCAGGCTGGTCCGGTTCAGCAGGGCGTCGGCGATGGAGGTCAGGTTGGCCGCCTTGCGCAGCCGCAGGGTGAGCAGCTCCGCGGGGACCGGACTGTCCTCCAGGCTGAGCGCCGCCGCCGACAGGGTGTCCACCATGTTCTCCACCCAGGCCCCGCCGAGGGGTGGTTCGAGCAGGGTCAGCCCGGCGACGAGGTCCGGGCGGTCGAGGGCGGCGTGCAGGGCCAGGGTGCCGCCGTAGCTGTTGCCGACCAGGTGCACCGGGCGGTGCCCGAGGTCCAGCGCGCCGAGCAGGGAGACCAGGTCCCGGACGGCGGTCCGGCTGTCGTAGCCGGTGGCCGGGCGCTCGGTGCGGCCGTGGCCGCGGAGGTCGTAGAGGACGGCCTCGTGGCCCGCCCTGGCCACCGGGACGGCCAGGGGGCAGTAGAAGGAGGACAGGTTGTCCACGACCAGCCCGTGCAGGAACACGACGACGGGACGGCCGGGGCCGGCGGCCCCGGCGGTGGCCGGGAGCCGCTGGACGTGGAAGCGGAGGGAGTTCGCGGGGACGAAGGCCATGGGGGGCTCAGCCGGCCGTGGGCGTCGCGGAGGCCGTCGCCGTCGCCCTCGCCGTGGAACCGGCCGCCGCTGAGGACGTGCGGGCCAGGGAGGCGTGGGTGACGAGGGTGATGTGGGTGACGAGGTCACCGACCGACATGGCCAGGATCGCGTCCATGTCCTTCTCTGCGAGGAAGCCCATCAGGTCCACCTCGGAGCCGTAGCGCTCGTACAGCAGCTCGGCGAGGGCGACGAACTCGATGCTCTCCAGGGCGAGATCCTCGTTGAAGCTCGTACTCATGGTGACCTCGTCCGCGATGAGGAACTCGTCGCCGAGGATCTCCACGAGCATGCCGGTGATCTCGGCGAGGACGTCAGTGGTGGTGGCCATGGCTGGTCTCCGTGAGGTGGAAGGGGACGGGGGAGGGGACCGCGGGGTGGGCGGTCCAGGCGACGAGGTACTCGCCGGAGCCGGAGCCGGTCGCGCTCTCGGTCCCGGCAGGGGGCAGTGCGGCGATACGAACCGGATACGGCAGCCCCTCGGGCGAGGACACCAGCAGCCCACCGGACCCGGGGTCCTCGGCGACCCGCCAGTCCCGCGGCCGGCCGCCGATCCCGGCGCCGCCGGCCTTGGCGGCTGCCTCCTTCGCGCACCACAGGGCGGTGAGGGCGGCCGCCAGCCCGGACCCCTCGCGGGCGGCCCGCTCCTCGGCGAGGAGCAGCTCGGCCGGCGTGAACGCGATCCGGATCAGCGCCTCGGGATCGGTGGTCACCGGCTCCACGTCGATGCCGACGGGGTGCGAGGGATGGGCGAGGGCCACGGCCACCCGGTCCTTGTGCGCGATCGACAGCCGGAACCCGCGGGCCAAGGCGCCCCCGGGGACGGGCCGCCCGGCCGGATCGTTGCCGACCGGGACCTCCACGGGGAACACCGGACCGGCGCCGCCGTCCCAGAGCAGTTGCCGCAGCGCGTCCTTGGCGGCGATGCGGCCCAGCAGCCACGGCGCGCGGGCGCGCGGCGCCAGCCGCTCGTACGCCGCCCGCTCGGCGGCGCCGAGGTAGCGGCGCATCACCAGCTCCTGCGAGGCGGGGTCTGTCCACCGCCGGCGGGCCAGGCACCAGCCGGCGGGCTGGGGTTCGCCGATGCCGCACACCTCCGGGGTGAACTTCATGGGCCACACCCGCTCGTCCGCCCCGAAGCGGCGGTACGTCCAGCCCTCGATCCGGGACCACAACCGGCCTGCGGAGTCGAGGAGTTCGAGGTCGCCGCGGACGGTGACCTCGCCGACCTCCCGGATCCGTGCGGTGGCGGTGACCAGCGCGTGCGGCGGGGGCGGGGGTCCGTAGAACCGGATCCGGTCGACGGTGGCGGGGAACACCAACCGGTCGACGGGAAGCCGTAGTTGCATCCAGTGCCCGAAGAGCTGCCCGGCGGCGTCGAGCAGCGCGCCCGGGTCGGGGAGGGCGCGCAGGACCCCGTGGATGCCGTCCGATCCGACGGCCCGGACCTCGTGGACCCCGGCGAAGCGGGGCCCGTGGAACATCCACCGGTCCCGGTACAGGGCCTCGGCACTGACGGGCGCGGGGCCCGGATCGCGCAGCGGCGCGGGATCGGGTGCGGGCGGCTGCCCGTGGGCGGGGCCCAGCAGGACGACGACGGAGGCGTACGGCCCGATCCCGACCCGGATCCGTCCGGGCCCCTCGGCGCGGACACCGACCCCGACGTCGAGGGCGGGCGCGGCGGGCAGCCACCGCACGGCCCGTACGTCCTCGTAGCCGAGGAGGACCGCGCCCGGCGGGGCGTACCGGCGCGCCGCGTCGGCGGCCAGCTCCAGCATGGTCGTCATGGGCACGACCGGGAACCGGTCGGAGTCCTCCGCCCACCCGTCGGGCTGCAGGTACACGCAGTGATCGCGTACGTAGGGCAGCGCGTCGAGCGACACCCTCAGCCGCAGCGCCCCGGCCCCCTCCGGCGCACCGGCGCCGGGAACCGGCCCCGGACGCCGGGCGGCAGTCGGGGCCGTACGCGGGGCGGGAGACGGGGCGGGACGCGACGCCGGATCGGCGGCCGCGGCCCGGTCCGCCTCCGGCGCGGCGGCCCGCACCGGCCTGCCCGGCTCCTGCCGCGGCATCGGGCGGGGACCGGCCGACAGGCCGCCCAGCCGGGCGCGGGCCGCCGCGCCGAGACGGACCAGCGGGGAGCCGAGGTCCAGGGGAACGGGCCGCCCCCGTACGGCCTTGCGGGCGGCGGGGGCGAGGACGGCGGCGTCGGCGGGGGCCGGGTCGCCGAGGCGGTCCCAGCGCGGGGCGTGGCCCTCGGCCCACAGGGCGGCGCAGGTGCGCCGCAGGGCGGCCAGCCCCGACAGGCGCGGGGAGGACGTGGCCACCGAAAGGTGCGGGCGGTCGCGCAGCGTGTCCTCCACGAACCCCGGCAGACTGCCCGGACCCATCGTCACGAACGTCCTGACCCCCGCCTCCTCGTACAGGCGGAGCGTCAACTCCCGGAAGCGCACCGGCTCCAGCAGGTGCCGCACCACCAGCTCCCGTACCGCCGAAGGCTCCACCGGGAACGGCGCGCACGTCGTCGCCGACCACACCGGCAGATCACCCCGGCGCAGCGGCAGCCGCGCGAACGCCGCCCGGACCTGCCCCAGGTACGGCTCCCACATCGGCGTGTGGAAACCCGAACGGAACGGCAGCTCCTGGCCCAGGACCCTCTCCCGGCGCAGCCGCTCCAGGACCTGCCCGACCCCTTGGGGGTCCCCGCACACCACCGACTGGTGCGGGCAGTTGTCGTGGCTGACCACCACCCCGTCCACGCCGTGCAGCGCACCCTCCGCCCGGCGCGCCCCGCAGCCCAGCGCCGCGTACACGAGGTCCGGAACCTTCAGCGAACCCGGCCGCAGCGAGTCCAGGAAGGAGTCGGCCGCGTCCTGCGGGTACATCCCGCCGGCCACCATCGCCGCCCACTCGCCGAGACTGTGCCCGGCCAGCACATCGGCCGTGACGCCGAGTCCGGGCAGGATCCGGGCGTAGAACCGGCCGGTGGCGAGGGCGTCCAGCGCCCGTTCCATCAGCTCGGAGCCCCGGCCGAGGCGGGGCCGCTCCAGCCCCATCCGGTCCGCGACGTCGTCCAGAACCGGCGCGAACTCCGGCTCCAGACCCGGGAACAGGAAGGCCGTGGCCCCGCCCAGTGGCTCCGGGGTGAACCACACGTCCCCCCGGCCGCGCCAGGCCCTGCCGCGCGCCACCGCCTTGGCGGCGAGCGCGAGGCGCTGCGGGGTCGGCCCGAGCACGGCCAGCCGGCACGGCCCGTCGCCCGCCGACCCCGAGCCGGCGGCCAGCAGCTCCGCCAGCTCCGCCGGCCCGTCCGCGCCGAGCAGCAGTACGTCCTCCCGCGCCCCGGCCCCCGCCACCGGCCCGCCCGCGGAGCCCAGGGGCAGGAAGCGGCGTACGGGCGGCGCGGCCGCGGTGGATCCCGGGGCCTCCTCCAGCACCGCATGGGCGTTGATCCCGCCGAACCCGAACGCGTTGACCCCCGCCCGGCGCGGCTGCGCCCCCCGCTCCCACGGCTCCGCCGCCGTCACGGGCCGCATCCGCGTCCGGGCCAGGTCCGCGTGCGGTTCCTCCAGGTGCAGCGTCGGCGGCAGCACCCCCTCGTACACGGCGAGCGCCGCCTTGATCAGACCGGCCATACCCGAGGCCTGCATGGTGTGCCCCACCATCGACTTCACCGAGCCGAAGCCGATTCGGGGGCCTCGCGCGCTCTCGTACGGGCCGAACACCTGGGCCAGCGTGTCCAGTTCCGCCGCATCGCCCACGGGTGTGCCGGTGCCGTGCGCCTCCAGCAGCCCCAGCGCGCCCGGGGCCCGCGGGTCCAGGCCGGCCTCCCGCCACGCCCGCTCCAGCGCCCGCACCTGGCCGGCGACCAGTGGGCTCATCAGACTGGCCGCCCGGCCGTCCCCGGCCACTCCGGTGCCGCGGATCACCGCGTAGATCCGGTCGCCGTCGCGTTCCGCGTCGGCCAGCCGCTTCAGCAGCACCACGCCCGTGCCCTCGGAGAGCAGGGTTCCGTCCGCCCGCCGGTCGAAGGGCCGGATCAGCTCGCTCGGGCTCAGCGCCCGGAGCTGCGTGAACACGCTCCACAGCGTGGCGATGTGGCAGTGGTGGACCGCTCCCGCGACCACCGCGTCGCACCGCCCGCCCGCCAGCAGCCCCACCGCCTGGTCCACGGCCAGGAGGGAGGAGGCACAGGCCGCGTCGAGGGTGTAGGCGGGGCCGCGGAAGTCCAGCCGGTTGGCCGTCCGGGCCGCGGTGAAACTCGGCACCAGACCGATCGAGGCGTCCGGCCGCTCCGGGCCGAGCGCCTCCTGGAAGGCGGACCGCACCTCGGAGATCCTGCGCTCACCGAGCTCGGGCGCGAGCTCGCGCAGGGTCTGCGCCAACTGGTGCGCCGTACGCACCCGTTGGTCGAGCCGGGCCGTCGCCACCCCCATGAACCCGCCGCGCCCCAGCACCACCCCGATCCGGGAGCGGTCGGCCGGCAGCCGGTCCTCGCCGCCCGCGTCCGCGATCGCCTCGGCCGTCGCGTGCAGGGCCAGCATCTGGTCCGGCTCGGCCCCCTCCACGGCGGCCGGCATGATCCCGAACCGGGTCGGGTCGAAGGCCGCGAGCCCGTCGACGAAGCCGCCGCGCCGGCAGTAGAACCGGTCCCCGCGCACCGGCCCGGCGGCCCCCTCCGGTGCGTAGTAGACCTCCGGATCCCAACGACCCGGCGGCACCTCGGAGATGGAGTCCGTACCGGCGAGCAGATTGCGCCGGTAGGCCGCGAGGTCGGCGGCGCCGGGGAAGACGGCGCCCATACCGACGATGGCCGCGTCGCCCGGTCGGGGGCCGCGCCGCTGTCGCTCACTCATGGCCGGCGCCCTCCTCCGCCATGAGGACCACCTGTACGTCGCCTCCGTACGCGAGCTCCGCGAGGAAGGCGGCGGTCCCGGCCTCGGGGAGATGAGGGGGATGCCGCGCCGGGCGTACGCCCGCTCCAGCTCCGGGGTGACCATCCCGCCCGCCTCGGCAGCCCAGGGGCCCCAGTCGACGGAGAGGACCCGGCCCGGGAAGGAGTCGGCCCAGGTGAGCGCGAGCCCGTCGAGGGCGTCGTTGGCGGCGGCGTAGTCGCTCTGGCCGCGGTTCCCGTACACCCCGGCGACGCTGCCGAAGAGGGCCAGGAAGGCCGGGGCGGGGGCGTCGCCGTGCTCGGCCGCCGCGGCCGCCAGGTTCCGGGCGCCGGCCACCTTGGTGGTGAACACCTCCGCGAACACCGCCGGTTCCTTGTCGGCGAGCAGTCCGTCGCGCAGGGTCCCGGCGCCGTGGACGATGCCGTCGAGCCGGCCGTGCCGGGCCCGTACGTCGGCCACGACGGCCCGTACGGCCTGCGCGTCGGTGACGTCGGCGCAGTGGTACCGGACGGACGCGGCGGCCCCGGCGAGGGCGGCCAGCGTGGCCCGCACCTCCCGCTCGGCCAGGATCCGCGAGGCCGCGGCCTCGATCTCGGCGGGGGTGCGCAGCCCGCTCCCGATGAGGGCGGCTCGCAGCGCCACCCGGTCACCGGCGTGCACGAACTCGTCGTCCCGGCCGACGGGTTCGGGCGTGCGCCCCACCAGCTCGACGTGGCAGCCGGTGGCCCGGGCCAGAGCGACCGCGGTCCGGGCCGTGATCCCCCGGCCGCCACCGGTCAGCAAGACGACGGACCCGGGCCCGAGCGCACTTCCGCCGAGCGTGACGCCCGGAGCTTCGCCGGAGGAACGGAGGGGCGCCGGGACCGGGCGCTGGGTGATCCGCAGCCCCTGGGCGGTGTATCCGACCGAGGTGAGCCCGTCGCCCTGGTCGCACAGCTCGGCGAGCAACTGGGCGGCCGTGCGCGCCGGGTCCTCCTTGGGGTGGAGGTCCACGGCCCGGACCAGGGTGCCGGGGAACTCCAGGGCGGCGCTGCGGGCGAAGCCGTGCAGGCCGCTCCCGGGGGTGGAGCCGAGGAGCAGCCGGCGGACACCGCCGGTGAGGGCTCGCTTGTACCCCGCGAAGGCGGCCGGGAGCACGGGCTCCTGGCCGGCCCGGAGCGCGGACAGGTCGACGAGGGCGTCGAATCCGGCGTCGGCCCGGGCCACCACCTCCCCCCGGGCCCCGTGTGCTTCCAGGGCCCCGCAGAGCGCGAGCGCCACGCCCTGCCCGTCGTCGACGACTGCGATCCGCAGCCCCCGCAGCACGCCGGGATCCCCGTCGGCCGCGGCGACCGGCACCTCCTCCACCCGCATCCGCCGCAGCACCGTGGCCGCCGCGGGCCCGGCTGGTGCCGGGGCCGGAGCCGGAGGGGATGCCGGTACGGCTGCCGGTGTGGCTGCCGCCCTGGAAGCCGCCGGGGCAGGAGCCGCGGGCGCGGGTGCCGGCGCGGCAGGAGCTGCCCCGCTCGGCGCCGCGCTCGCGGCCGGGGTGGTTCCCCGCGCGGGAGCTGCCGGCGCGGGGGTGTGAGAGGTGATCCAGTCGACGACGCCGCGCAGGGTCTTGATCCGGGAGAGCTCCTCCACGGCCGACTCGCCGGAGCCGCTGCCGGGGTCGGTGGGCAGTCCGATCCGGTCGGCGAGGGCGCCGATGATCTCGACGCGCTTGATGGAGTCGATGGAGAGGTCGGCTTCCAGGTCCAGCTCGGGGTCGAGCATGTCGCGCGGGTACCCGGTCCGGGTGTGCACGATCTCCAGAACGGCCTCCATGACCTCCTCGGCGGACCCCGCACCCACCGGCTCCCCCGAACCGGGGGCGTCGGCACTGGCCGGAGCCCCGGCGTACTCCGCCGAATCCGCGCCGCCGACGGCCTCGGCGCCCGCCGGGTGGGCCGCCCCGTACCCGTTCACGCCGGTTTCCCCGCCGGCGCTCCAGGCCTGGGCGTGCGCCGGGGCGGTCGGTACCTGTCCGTTCGCGAGTTCCCAGGTGCCGGGTGGCCAGGCCTGTGCACCACCGGGGTCGTCCCCGGGCCACGCCTGCGCATCCGCCGGCCGAGCCAGGGCGTCCGGGTAGCCCGTCGGCCCGCGGCCGTCGGCGCCGGCCGCCCGCGCACCGGGCCGGGCCCGTGCACCGACCGTATCGGCCGGGCCACCGGGGTGGGTCGGCCCTCCGCCCGGAGCCGGCGCGGTCCCCAGATAGCCGAGCAGGACGGCCCGTTGGGCCTCGATCAGCTCACGGGACCCCCGCAGGTACTCCAGAAGCACCTCATGGCGGGCGTCGGGCGCCGCGTACCCGGCGGGAGCGGGAGCGGGCACCTGCCCGGACGCCGCCGCGCCGTGCCGTACGGAGCCGGGCGCGGCCGACGGCCCGGACGCGGCGCCGGAAGCGGGAGGCCACGCGTGTGCGGCGGGCGACGGAGCCGCCGGGTACGGTGCCCGGTCGCCCGCCGGCCCCGGTACGGGACCGGAAGCGGCATGGGGCGCGGGTTCCGCCTGCCATGCCGGCCCGGGCGTCCCGACCGCGGCCGCGTCCGGCGCCGGTGTGGCGTCGGGCGCCGTTTCCCAGGTGAAGCCGGCCGCCGCCGCGGGCGCCGGTACGGCTGCTCCCGCCGCCGCAGGGGCCGCGGGCGGGGCGGGGGCGTCCACGCGGCGCGGGGGCCGCAGGCCCCCCGGGACCGGGGCGCCCGCGGCCGTGCGGGTCAGATGGCCGTCGACCAGCCAGCCCGGGCGGCGCGGGGCACGGTCCGGGAGGGCGCTGGTACGGCCGCGGAACAGGGGCTCCGGGGTGATCGGGACTCCGGCGGCGGCCAGTTCGGCCAGGGCCGTGACCAGCCGGGTCAGCCCGTGCTCGCCCGGGACGTCCAGCGGGACCACCGTATGCGGCCGGTCGGCGAGGATCCGGCCCACCAGGCCCGACAGGACCCGGCCCGGCCCCACCTCCACGAACGTCCGGACCCCGGCCGCGTACATGGCCTCCACCTCGTCCACGAACCGGACCGGCTCCGCGACCTGCCGCGAGAGGAGGGCCCGTACCCCCTCCGCGTCGGCCGGGTAGGGCGACGCTGTCGTGTTCGACCAGACCGGGACGGCGGCGTCGGCGACCACCGTCCCGGCCAGCTCGGCCGTCAGAGCGGCGGCCGCCTCCGCGACCACCGGGCTGTGGAACGCACACGCCACCGGAAGCAGCTGCGCCGGGACGCCCGCCGCGCGCAGCGACTCCACCGCCGCGGCGACCGCCGCCGCCGGACCCGATATCGCGCACTGCCGCGGCGCGTTGTGGTTCGCCACCACGCACCCGGCCCGCTCCGCGACCTCCCGTACCTCCTCCGGCGCGGCCGATACCGCCGCCATGGCCCCCGGGTCCTCCCCGGCGGCCGCCCGGATCGCCTCGGCCCGGCGCGCGCTCAGCCGCAGCAGGCTCTCCGTGTCGTACGCCCCGGCCGCCCACAGCGCGGTGAGCTCCCCGTACGAATGCCCCGCCACGCAGTCCGGCCGTACGCCGAGCCGCCCCAGCAGCAGGTGCGCCGCCGCGCCCGCCAGCCCGAGGGCCGGCTGAGCGACGCGGGTGTCCGTGACCGCCTCCCGCTGCGCGGTCCGCTCCTCGGCCGTGAACACCGCCGGCGGGAACATGGCCGAGACGACCGGCTCCGGGGCCTCGTCCAGCAGGCCGCGCAGCCCCGGGAACGCCATGTACAGATCGCCCAGCATGCCCACCCGTTGACTGCCCTGCCCGGGGAACAGGAACGCCACCTGTCCCGGCTCGGCCGACTCCTCCCGTACGTGGACCCCCTCGCCCGCCGTGAATCCCCGGGCCCGCTCCAGCCGGGCCGCCAGCTCGTCCAGGCCGGCGGCCACGACCGCCACCCGCACCGGCCCCGAGCCCGCGGCGCAGGCCTCCGAGGCCAGGTCCCGCAGCGCCCACGGCCGCCCGGCGGCGTCGTTCTCCTCCAGCCGCGCCGCCAGCCGGGCCATCGCCCGCCCCGCCGCCCGCCGGTCCTCGCCGCGGAAGCAGAACAGCTCGGCCGGCCAGTCCTCCCGGCACTGCTCCGGCTCCTGCGCGCCCGCGTAACCGGCCAGCACGGCGTGGTAGTTGGTGCCGCCGAACCCGAACGCGCTCACGCCCGCGATCCGCCGCTCCACCGGCACCGCCCACGGCCGGGCCTCGGTGTCGAAGACGAAGGGGCTGGTCTCGGCCCGCCAGGCGGGATTCGGCCGCTCGATGTGCAGGGTCGGCGGCCGGACCCCCGCGTGCACCGCCCGGGCCGCCTTGATCAGCCCGGCCAGGCCCGCCGCACACTTGGTGTGCCCGAGCTGCGATTTCACCGAGCCCAGCGCACACGTGCCCACCCCGGCCCCGGCCGCGGTGAACACCTCGCTCAGCACACCCAGTTCGGTGCTGTCACCGACCACCGTGCCCGTACCGTGCGCCTCGACCAGCCCCACCTCGCGCGGTGAGACGCCCGCCCGCGCGTAGGCCCGCTCCAGGGCCCGCCGCTGCCCTTCCGGCCGGGGCGCGGTCAGCCCGAGGGAGCGGCCGTCGCTCGACGCCCCGACCGCCTTGATCACCGCGTACACCCGGTCGCCGTCCCGTTCCGCGTCCGCGAGCCGCTTCAGCACCAGCGCGCCCACGCCCTCGCCGAGCGCGATGCCGTCGGCCGCGGAGTCGAAGGGCCGGCACCGCCCGCCCGGCGACAGGGCGCGCACCGAGGCGAACAGCAGGTAGTCGTTGATCCCGTTGTGGACGTCGGCGCCCCCGCACAGCACCATGTCGCTGTCCCCGTCGCGCAGTTGGCGGCAGGCCAGGTCCAGTGCGGCCAGTGAGGAGGCGCACGCGGCGTCGACCGTGCAGTTCGCGCCGCCGAGGTCGAGCCGGTTGGCCACCCGGCCCGCGATCACGTTGGCGAGGATCCCGGGGAAGGAGTCCTCGGTCAGCCGGGGGAGCTGCTCGTCCAGGGCGGGCGGGAGATCGCCGAGGTAGGCGGGGTGCAGCGCCCGCAGTCCGTACGCGCCCGCCAGCTCGGTCCCCGCCTCCGCGCCGAAGACCACCGAGGTCCGCGAGCGGTCGAACGCCCGGTCCTTGCCGTAGCCGGCGTCCACGAGGGCCCGCCCCGAGATCTCCAGGGCCAGCAGCTGCACCGGCTCGATCCCGGCCAGCGAGGACGGCGGTATCCCGTGCGCGAGGGCGTCGAAGGGCACCGGGTCCAGGAATCCGCCCCAGCGCGAGGGGGTGCGCTCGCCGGCCCGCGCCGGGTCGGTGTCGTAGTAGAGCGCCGGGTCCCAGCGCTCGGCCGGCACCTCGGTCACCGCGTCCCGGCCGCTCAGGACCTGCGCCCAGAACCCGGCGAGATCGGGAGCGCCCGGATAGGCGCAGGCCATCCCGACGATGGCGATGTCGAGCGGGTCGCCGGCCCCGCCGCCGGCCTGCTCCCCGGCGCCGGCGAGTTCCCGGGCCCGCCGCTCCAGCAATCGCGTCGCCCCCTCGGTCACCTGGGCGTGCAGGGCGGCGACCGTGGTGGTCCCGCCGCGCAGCGTGGCGGCCTGCCCCAGCATGAACAGCCCCTCCGCGTACTGCCGTTCCTCGTCCACGGGCTCCAGCCGGTCCCTCTCGCCACGGCGCAGCCCCTTGCTGGCGATCCGCAGCCGCCCCAGGTTCAGCCGCTCCAGCTCCTCCCACATCTCGCGCGGCTCGGTCCCGCCCTGCGCGAGCCGCTGCCGGGTCTCCTCGAAGGTGTGGGCGTACGGGGTGTCCGCGCAGCGCGTGGCATGGCCGGGCGCGGTGTGCAGCAGCACGGTGTCCGTGCATTCCAGCGCCGCGCGCTGGAACCGGGGCGTGACCGCGCCCGCCGCCACGGCCTCCTCGGTGAACAGGTAGGCCGTGCCCATCAGCACGCCGATCCGGGCGCCCCGCTCGGCCAGCGGCGCGGCGGCCGCGACCGCCATCGCCGCGGACCGCTCGTCGTGGATCCCGCCCGCGAACAGCACGTCCAGGGCTTCGGGTTCGGGGCAGGCGAGCAGCCGCTCGATCTGCTCCTCCCACAGCGGGAACGAGGCGCGCGGCCCCACGTGGCCGCCGCACTCCAGCCCCTCGAACACGAACCGCCGGGCCCCCTCGGCGAGATACCGCTCCAGGAGGCCCGGCGAGGGTACGTGCAGATGGGTCAGGGTCCCGGCGGCCTCCAGCGGGGCCGCCTGGGCGGGGGTGCCGCCGGCGATGATCGCGTACGGGGGCCGGGTCCCGGCCACGGCCGCCAGCTGCTCCCGGCGCAGCTCGGCGGGGGCGAAACCGAGCAGGCCCACGCCCCAGGGCCGGTCGCCGAGCCGCTCGGCGGTCTCGGCCAGCAGGCGCCGTACGTCCTGGCCCTCCATCACCGCGAGCGCCAGGTAAGGGACCCCGCCCGCGGCGGCCACCGCCTCCGCGAACGCCGCCTGGTCGCTGACCCGGGTCATCGGGCCCTGGGCGACGGGCCGGGCCGCCATGAGCGGCCGGGACCGCGCCACGGCCGCCAGGTGCCCGGTGACGGCCGCCCGGAGGGCCTGGAGCACCCCACCGGTGGTGCGGTGGCGGGCGGCCAGCCGGGCCGCGGCGGCCGCGTCCTGGCCGACGGGCAGCAGTTGCGTACGCAGGTCCCGGGCCCCGAGCAGAGCGGCGACCGGCCCCTCGGGCGAGGGAAGGTCGGGCCGCGCGTACACCCGGTACCCGTCCACCAGCCGGGTCTCGGACCCGTCCATCGCCCGTACGGCCGCCGCCACTTCCGCCGGCAGCCCCGCCACGCCCTCGGACGTCAGGGCTAGTTGTACGTCGACCAGCACCCCCGCGGCTCCGCCCGCGACGGCCGCGGCCGCCGTATGCGGGCCGATCCCGCCGCAGGCGATGACGGGCACGCCGAGGCCGGGGCCGGCGAGCAGCTGCTGGAGCAGGACGAAGGTGGTGGCCCCGCCCACGCGTCCGCCGCCCTCGTGCCCCTTGGCGACGACCGCCCCCGCCCCGGCGGCCACCGCTGCCCGCGCCTGCGCGAGGCCGGTGGCCTCGGCCCAGATCCGCGGCCGCCCGGGCGCCGCGGCCCAGGCTGCCACCCGCTCCGCCGTGTGCTCGGCCGGGTCGGCGAGCAGCACCGTGTCCACCTCGGCGGGCAGCTCCTGCGGCCCGAGCGGGCAGCCGGCGGGCACCCGCACCCCGTGGCGCCGCCCGGGGCCGAGCCGCCGGGCCAGCTCCGCGAGGGCGGCCCGCGCGGCATCGGGATCCCGGCCGAGGTCGAGCAGCCCGAGGCTGCCCGCCCGCTCGGCGGCGATCACGATCCGGGGCTGCGGCTCCTCGAAGGGGCTGAGCGCGACCACGGTGTCACGCGGGTCCGGGGAGAGCGGGTCGGACGGCTGCGGGTGGGCGCGCCGGGCGTCGGCGGGCCGGGTGCCGGCGGGCCGCGGGGACGGCTCGCCTGACTGGGGGGACGGCATGGGCTGGGGGGTCACGGGCGCTCCTCATCGAGTGCTGTGTCACATGTCGCCGGATGCGCAAGCGCTGGGCAGGGCGTGGCGGCGCACCCCCGGCAGGCCGGGGCGCCGGGGTGAGCGGGTGCGGGGCTGCACGGGGCACAGGGTGAGCGGGGGACGGAGGGGGACGGACGGCGGTGCGAGGGTGAGCGGGGGCGCAAGGGTGAGCAGGGGGGGAGCGGCGGCGCAGGGGCGAGCGGGCCGTGCGGGGGCGGCGGGGAACGCGCGCAGGCAGTTCCCACCGGTACAGGTGGCCGGGCGACCCGTCTGGGTGGGACGGGCTTGAACGTTGGTCAATTCCCCTGACGCCGGGATGCATCGTGCGGTGGTCGCCGTGCACTGTCAACGGCCATGCGGAGTAAGGTCCTTCACGTACCGGAGTGTTATCGGAGGCTCCCCTGCCGCTTCGACGGCACCGTGCGAGGGGCTTCTCCGGGCCGCCGACCTGCGGTGTTCCCCGGTCGGGCGGGCGCCGCCGGAGCGCGGGCCGGCGCGCGGCGGGAGCCGGGGCTCATGCCCGGCCGGTATGCCTCGGCGCCCCCCGGGCATGCGCACCCCGTCACATTCGGGCAGTTGTTCACCATGACGCCCCTTACAGGGTCGACCTCGCGCGGTTACCGTCCGGTCATGACCCCCACACTCGCGCAGCTTCGTTATCTCGTCGCCGTCGCGGACTGCGGTTCCATCACCGGCGCGGCCGCCTCGGTCTTCGTTGCCCAGTCCGCCCTGTCGCGGGCCGTCCAGGCCATGGAGCGCGACCTCGGCATCGAGCTCCTCGCCCGCCGGGGCAGAGGGGTGGACCTGACCCCCGAAGGCACCCGGGTGGTCCGGCTGGCCCGCACCGTCCTCGACGCGGTGGACGCCATCGACGACATCGGGACCCCGAACGGCAAGGGTGGACGGGCCACCACCCTCACCCTCGTCACCACGCCTACGCTGGCCCTCGACCTGGCCTCCGAGCTGGTCCCGGCGTACACCGCGCGCCACCCCGGCGTGCACGTACGGCTCCACCAGCACGACGGGCGCGAGTCGCTGGTGCAGGAACTCCTGGACGGGACGTCGGAGTTGGCCCTCGTCGACCTGCCCGTCGACAAGGAGCTGTCCACGCACCACATCCAGGAGCGCGAGGTGGTGCTGGTCTCGCCCGCCGGCTCCCGGCTGCCCGACCCGGTGCCGTTCCGGATGCTCGACGGCCTGCCGATGGTGCTGCCGACCCCGGGCACCGGGCGGCGTACCGAGATGGAGGCCATGTTCAGCTGCCTCGGGGTCCGTCCCGTGCCCGCGTTCGAGGTCGACGAGAGGCTGGCCTGGGTGACCGGCGTGACCGACGGCCGCGGCTCCCTCATCTGGTACCGGGACGTGGTGCTGAGGGCCTTCGGCAGCCGCGCCGAGATCCGCTCCTTCACCCCGCCCCTGCTGCGCCCGGTGGGCATCGCCCACGCCCGCCGGCCGCTGACCCGCGCCGCCCGGGCGTTCATCGCGCACGCCCGGCACAACGCCCCCGTCCGGGAGCCGGCGCGCTGACCGGAAGCCGGCGGAGGGCCCCGTGGGCCACCGGAACTCCCCCGGAACCCACCGCGTTTCGGCCAGGCATGCCGCCCCGGCATTGAACGATGCTCAAACGGGGGGTCGCCGGGCCTGGCGTGCACCATCTGATGTGCCATCACATGGTGCGCATGTCTCGACTCCTCACACCCCCCAGGGCCGCCGCCCTCGCGACCGCGGTCCTCGCCACGGTGCTGCCGGCCGCCGCATGGCTCACGGCCGGCCCCGCCGGCGCCGCGACCGGCCGAGCCGCCGTTCCCGGAGCGCCGGGATTCGGGGCCGCTGCCGCCGCGCCCACCCCGGAGCGCAGGTGCACGCTGCCCGCCGGCATGGCCGAACTCAGCGGGCTCGCCATGAGCCGCAAGCACCCCGGAATCTTCTACGCCGTCAACGACAGCGGCAACACCAACCAGGTCTTCGCCGTCGACTGCACGGGCGCAACGGGCCAACTCAAGGCCACCTACACCCTGTCCGGCGTCGGCAACACCGACTGGGAAGGGCTCGCGATCGGCAAGGACGCGGCCGGGCTCCCCGTGGTCCTGGTCGGCGACATCGGGGACAACTTCGGCGGCCGCGCCGAGATCCTCGTGCACTCCTTCGCCGAGCCCGACCAGCTCGCCAACGCCACGGTGACCCCCGTGACCTACAAGTTCGCCTACGCAGACGGCCGGCACGACGCCGAATCCCTGCTCGCCGACCCCGGCACCGGTCAGCTGTACATCGCGAGCAAACTGATCGGAGCGGCTGGGCAGTTGTACAAGGCCCCGCTGCCCCCGCAGACCGGACAGGTCAACACGCTCACCGCGGTCCGGCCCGGGCCGGTCTTCACCACCGACGGCGCGTTCTCGCCCTCGGGGGCTTCGTACACCCTGCGCAGCGGCGGGCCGCTGGGCGCGAACACGGCCTCCGTGTACGACTCCGCGGGGACCAAGCTGGCGGACGTCGCGCTGCCGGCCCAGTCGCAGGGCGAGACGGTGACCTACTTCGACTGCACGAGCCTGCTCGTCGGCTCGGAGAACGACACCCAGATCTGGCGGGTCCCGCTGCCGCCGGAGGCCACCCCGGGCTGCGGAGGAGGAACCCCCACCCCGACCCCCACCCCGACCCCGACACCCACTCCCACCCCGACCCAGACACCCACACCCGGTGATCTGAAACTCACCGATCCCGGACCCCGGACCTGTAAGTTCAACCAGACCTGCACCATCCAACTCACCACCACCGGAGGCAAACCCGCCATCCGCTACACCGCCACCGGACTCCCCCTCGGACTCACCATCGACACCAACACCGGCCGCATCACCGGCAAACCCTGGGCCACCGGAACCCTCCAGATCACCGCCACCGCCACCGACACCACCCCCACCACCGCCACCACCACCTTCCCCCTCACCATCAACTGGTTCTGAGACGGTCCCGCCCGGAGCCGACGCCCGTCAGTACACGTCCCGGGCGTACCTCTTCTCGGCGGAGAGCTGCTTCAGGTGCGCGGCGGCCTCGTCCTCGGTCAGGCCGCCGTGGGCCACGGCGACGTCCCGCAGCGCCCGGTCCACGTCCCTGGCCATCCGGCTCGCGTCGCCGCACACGTAGAAGTGGGCGCCGTCCTGGAGCCAGGACCAGAGCTGGGCGCCCTGTTCGCGCATCCGGTCCTGCACGTAGACCTTGGACCGCTGGTCACGGGAGAAGGCGAGGTCCAGACGGCTGAGCGTGCCGTGCCGGTGCAGTTCCTCCAGCTCCTCGCGGTAGTAGAAATCGGTGGCCCGGCGCTGTTCGCCGAAGAACAGCCAGTTCCCGCCGTGGTGGCCCAGCGCGCGGCGGTGGTCCAGGAAGCCCATGAAGGGGGCGATCCCGGTGCCCGGGCCCACCATCACGGCGGCCGTCCCGGGATCCGCGGGCGGCCGGAAGTGGGCCGAACGCTGGACGAACAGCGGTACGGGACTGCCCGGTCCGGCGTCCGCGAGGAAGGCGGAGGCCACGCCCTTGCGGGGGTGGCGGCGCGGACCCTCGTAGCGCAGGACCGAGACGGTGAGGCTCACCTCGCGCGGGTCGACGAGGGGGCTGGAGGATATGGAGTACAGGCGAGGCTGGAGCCGTTTGAGGCGCTCGGCCCACTCCTGGGCGCTGAGCCGGACCGGGAACTCGGCCAGGACGTCCACGGGCTGGCGTCCCCAGATCCAGCGGGCGAGGCCGTCCTTGTTGTCCGGGCGCGTCAGCCGGCGCAGCTTGCGGTCGCCGGTGTGCTCGGCGACGAAGCGCAGCAGGTCGGGCGTGACGCGGGTGATGTCCAGGTGCCGGTGCAGCGCCTGGGCGAAGGGCACGGGCCGGTCGTGTCCGGGTACGGCGACCTCGGCGTCCGCGGCCAGCCCGGTGACGGCCAGCCATTCCGCCACCAGCTCCGGGCAGTTGACCGGCTGGACGCCCAGGGCGTCGCCCGCCTCGTAGGACGGGCCCTCCTCGCCGAGGTCGAAGGTGAACCGCCGGACCTCCTTGGCGGCCCCGTCCAGGCTCAGCAGCCGGTTGCCGGTCAGCCGGGCGGTGTGGCGTGCCGAGTGCCGGGCGGCGGCACCGGCGGGGGCGGCGGCCGCCCTGCCCTGAGCGGCACCGGTCCGCGCAGGCTCCGCGCCCGCCGGCGCCGCAGGGGCCACCGCCCCCGGTGCCGGGGCGGCCAGGGCCGCGCGTACCTGCTCCAGCCAGCTCCCGGCGGGCTCCTCGTACTCCGGCTCGCACTCCACGCGGGGCACCAGACGCCGGGCTCCGAGCTCTTGGAGGCGCCCATCGAGCCGGCGGCCGTGCCCGCAGAAGGAGGCGTACGAGGAGTCGCCGAGGGCGAGCACCGCGTACCGGACGCCTTCGAGCCGGGGCGCGTCGGCCGCGCTCAGCGCCTCCCAGAACGCGGCTCCGTTGTCCGGGGCCTCGCCGTCGCCGAAGGTGCTCGTGACGACCAGCAGGTCCGTGCCGGGCGTGAGCGAGGCGGGGAGCCGGTCGGCCATGGCGTGCACCCCGGCCGGGAAGCCGTACCGGGCCAGGGCGGCGCCGACGGTGGCGGCGAGTTCCTCGGCGTTCCCCGTCTGGGAGGCCCACAGGACCACGGTCCGGCGCGCCGGCGTCCCGGGAGCCACCGGGTCCGGCGCGGGAGCGGAGGGCGGTGTGGCCGCGGGGGCACCCGGGGGCAGCGCGGCGAGGGTGCCGGCCGTACGGGAGTACGTGCCGGCGAGCACCCCGTCCACCCAGAGCGAGTGTCCCTCCTCGAAGGGGGCGCCGGGGGGAAGCCGCGGTACGTCCGTACCGGGCGGGGAGGAGGCGAGCCCTGCCAGGAACCCGGCGAGGTACTGGCGTTCCCGGTCCGAGAGGGCGGGCGGCGCATGCCCGTCCAGCCCGAACAGCGAGGTGAGGGCGGGGAGGGCGGTCGTCGGCCGGACGGTGACGTGGTGCATCAGCGTCGTCGTGGTGCGGCCCGGACCGGTCTCCCCGCCGCGCGCGCCACCGGAGCCGCCCGGGACGCCCGCGTCGCCGTCCGGGGTGGTGACGGGGACCGGCGCGCGCCTCCTGGCCAAGGTCACCGCGCAGACCTTGAACTCGGGCTGGAACGACAGCGGATCGACGGCGTCGTTGGTGACGGCGTTGACACTGAGGTACTCGCCGAACAGGTCGTTCCAGTGGAACGGGGCGAAACAGGTACCGGGCCGCACCCGGTCGGTGACCACGGCCGGCAGCACCGCCCGGCCGCGGCGCGAGGCCACCTCCACCCCGTCGCCCTCCGCGATTGCGAGGGCCGCCGCGTCCTGCGGGTGGATCTCCACGAACGGGCCGGGGGCGAGCTTGTTCAGTTTGGCGACCTTGCCCGTCTTGGTCAGGGTGTGCCACTGGTGCTGGAGGCGCCCGGTGTTCAGGACGAACGGATAGTCTTCATCGGGGAGTTCGGCGGCGGGAAGGTGCGGCCGGGCGAAGAAGCGGGCCCGCCCGGAGGCGGTGGGGAAGAGCAGTCGCGGACGGCTGCCGTCCGGACGCTCGGCCAGGGTCTGGCTGACGCCGTCGTTGACGTACCGCACCGGATTGCGGTCCGGTCCGCCCGGAGCGGCCGGCCACTGCACCGGTCCGCCGCGCAGCCGCTCGTACGTGACGCCGCGCAGGTCCCAGCCGGTCGTGGGGTTCCAGGCCTGGCGCAGCTCCTCGAAGACCTCCTCGGCGCTGCCGTACGTGAAGGCCTGCGCGAATCCCATCTCGCAGGCGACCCGGGCGATCAACTGCCAGTCGGGCAGGGCCTGTCCGGGAGGGTCGAGGACCCCCTGCACCAGCGTGAGGTCGCGCTCGGAGTTGACCATCACGCCGTCGGCCTCGGCCCAGAGCGTGGCCGGGAGCACGATGTCGGCGTAGGCGTTGGTCTCCGTCTCGGCGAACACGTCCTGGGTGATGACCAGTTCGGCCGTCTCCAGGGCCTTGATGACCGTACTGCGGTTGGCGACGGAGGCGACCGGGTTCGTGCAGATGATCCAGCACGCCCGTATCTCCCCGGCCGCCATCCGCTCGAACATCTCGACCGTGCCGCGCCCGGCGTCGGTGCGCAGCGTGCCCTCCGGCAGACCCCACAGCTCCTCGGTGAAGCGCCGGTCCTCCTCGACGAGGACCGAGCGCTGTCCGGGCAGGCCCGGGCCCATGTAGCCCATCTCGCGGCCGCCCATGGCGTTGGGCTGGCCGGTCAGGGAGAAGGGGCCGCTGCCGGGGCGGCAGATCGCCCCGGTGGCCAGGTGCAGGTTGACCAGGGCGTTGGTGTTCCAGGTTCCGTGGGTGGACTGGTTGAGCCCCATGGTCCAGCAGCTCATCCAGTCGCCCGCCTCGCCGATCCAGCGGGCGGCCAGCCGGAGGTCGGCCTCCGGTATGCCGGTGGTCTCGGCCACCTTCGCGGGCGGGTAGTCGCGCAGGAAGGCGGGCATGTCCTCCCAGCCCTCGGTGTGCTCGGCGATGAAGGCCGGGTCGGTCCAGCCGCCCTCGACCAGCAGGTGGAGCAGCCCGTTGAGGAGGGCCAGGTCGGTGCCGGGCCGTATCTGCAGGAACAGGTCCGCCTTGTCGGCGGTGGCGTTGCGGCGCGGGTCGACGACGATCAGCTTGGCGCCGGCGGCCTTGACCCGGTCCATCATCCGCAGGAAGAGGACGGGGTGGCAGTCGGCCATGTTGGCGCCGATGACGAAGAAGGCGTCGGCGCGGTCGAAGTCCTCGTACGATCCGGGCGGGCCGTCGGCGCCCAGCGAGAGCTTGTAGCCGCTGCCCGCGCTGGCCATGCACAGCCGGGAGTTCGACTCGATCCGGTTCGTGCGCAGGAACCCCTTGGCCAGCTTGTTGGCCAGGTACTGGGCCTCCAGGGACATCTGGCCGGAGACGTAGAGGCTCAGCGCGTCAGGGCCGTGGGTGTCCAGGACGGCCCGCAGCCGCTGGGCCGTCCGGGTGATGGCCGTGTCGACGTCCACGGCGGCGGTCCCTGCGCCCCGCTCCTCGCGGACCAGCGCGGTCCCGAGCCGCCCGGGGGCGGCCAGCAGGTCGGCGTGCGTGGCGCCCTTCGTGCACAGCCGCCCGGCGTTGGCCGGGTGCCGCTTGTCACCGACCGCCTTGGCCACCGTACGGCGGCCGTCTGCGCCCCGGGTGACGTCCAGCACGATCCCGCAGCCGACACCGCAGTAGGAGCAGACCGTCCGGACGGATCCGGTCGCCGAGTCCCCTGCGGGGCCTGCCGACGCTTCCCGTCCGCGTCGGCTCGATGCTTCCGCTTCGGACACTGGAGACCTCCTGGGAGAACACCGGCCGACCCCCGGGCACCCGGGCGCCGCGGCCGTGTGCAGGTCGATCCCGTGGCACCCAACGTAGAAAGCCCCTGTTGCGCGCATGTGACGGGCGGCGCCGCCCCGGGGTTACAAGCGGCTGCGCGGGCGCGCCCACCGGCCGTGAGGCGCGCATCGCCCATCCACGCAACCACGGCCGGGTCAGCCGTGCCAGATCTTCTCGTACGCCTCCCGGTAGCCCTTGGGGTCCCAGGAGGTGGCCCCGGCGCTGTTCTCTGCCGTCGCGATGTGGACGGGGGCCACGTAGCCGCTGGCGGGCCGGCCGGCGAAGGCGCGGTTGAACTCGTCGACGATCTGCCAGCCCTGCTGGGAGAGCGGCTCCGGGACGGTGGCGGCCTGGTACTGCTCGCTGTTGATGCGCCGGAACGCGGACGGATCCCCGTCCCCGGCGCCGATGTTGAAGGGCGGCCCGGCGCCGGGCCTGCCGGCGGCGCGGAAGGCGGGCGCGGCGTCGTCGAAGTAGAGGTCGTTGATGGCGACCGAGTACGTCCACTTCTTGCCGAGCCGGGGCAGCAGCGAGGCGACCTCCTGGGGGGTGCGCCGGCTCGCGTCCGGGATCGGGATGTTCTTGTGCGCCAGGAGATCGACCCCCGGGCAGGCGGCGAGCCGACGCTCGATGAGCTCGGACTTCGTACCGGCGAAGGGGATCGAGTCGTCGGTGAAGACGACGACCCCGGCGGCCCCGTGGGAGCGCGCGATGACCCAGTCCGCGCTGGCCTTCGCCACCTCCTCCACCTTCGTGGTGACGTTGGTGAACAGCGGGGGGCTGGTGCTCGGGCCGGGGGCGCTGACCGCGTGCCAGCCGACGAGCGGGATGCCCGCGGCCTCGGCCCGCGCCACCTGCTGGGAGGTGGGCCGGGGATCGAAGCCGCCGATCACGATGCCCGAGGGCTTGAGGGTGACGGCCTGGCCGAGGGCCGCCTGGATGCCGGCGGGGGTGCCCTCCCCGTCGATCACCCGGACGCTCCACCCGATGGTCCGCGCGGCCTCCCGCACGCCCTTCGCGACCGCGGCCACCCCCGGGTTGGTCATGGTCTGGGCCACGTACACGAGGGTCTTGCCGGGAACCGCCCGGGGACCCGTGGTCGGGCCGTTCCACGAGGTGTCGGTGCTCTCGGCCCGCCGCACGGCGGCCTCGGCCTCCTGGAGGACGGCCGGGCAGCCCGCGGCCGATGTGCCGCCGGCGTCCGGCGAACCGCCGCCCCCGCAGCCGGCGACGGCGGGCACGGCCGCCGCCAGCAGGGCGATGGCCGCGAGGACGGTCCTGCGGTGCGGGTACTTCGGGTACACGGTGCTCCTGACCTTGTTTCAGAGGGTGCCGTCGGCGGTGCCGGTGCCGGTGCCGTGGCCTTGCCCGGTGCTCGGCCCGGTGCGCGTTCCGGTGCCCGTCCCGGCGGCGCCGTCGTCCGTCGCCGCCCCGGCGTCGCTGCGCAGCCGCCGCCGAGCCGCGTAGCCGGCCAGCCCGACCGCGACGAGCAGGGTGGCGCCGTTGAACAGCGGGGTGGCCCAGAACTGGGCGCCGAGCTGGCCGATCCCGGCCAGGCCGACCGCCAGTACGGTCACGGCCACCAGCGTTCCGATGGCGTTGGCCCGCCCCGGCCTGATCGCGGTGGATCCGAGCAGGGCGCCGACGAACGCGGGAAGCAGGTAGTCCAGGCCGACGCTCGGGTTGCCGATCTGCTGCTGCGCGGCGAGCAGCACCCCGGCGAAGCCGACGACGGTGCCCGAGCAGGCGAAGGCGTAGACGCAGTACCGGCGGGTGGGGATGCCGAGGATCTCGGCGGCGCGGGGGTTGGAGCCGATGACGTACAGGTAACGGCCGAACGGCAGCCGCTCCAGCACCAGCCAGAAGAGGACGACCAGCCCGAGGACGTAGAACGCGGGGAGCGGCAGGCCGAGGAACCGCGCGTCGTACAGGTCGGTGAAGGCGGCCGGGAGGCCGTCGGGGCCGGGGACGATCCGGCCGCCGTCGGTGATCCAGCCGGTGACGGCGTACATCATGCTGCCGGTGCCGAGCGTGGCGATGAACGCGTCGATGCGGGCGAACTCGACGATGACCCCGTTCACGGCGCCGACCAGGGTGCCTCCGGCGACGACCGTCAGGCAGGCGAGCGGCCAGGGCCAGCCCTTCTCGACGATGAGAAACAGCACCATGACGTGCGCGAGGCCCAGCGCGTAGCCGATGGACAGGTCGAACTTGCCGCTCGCGATGGGGATCGTCACGCCGAGCGCCATGATGGCCGGGATCGACTGGCCGGAGAGGATCGAGGAGACGTTGTCCAGCGTGGGGAAGGTGTCCGGCAGGAGGACGGAGAAGAGCAGGAACAGCAAGGCGGTGAGGGCCAGCAGGCCGTACGTTCCGACGAAGTGCCCGTGCCCGTGCGCAGGCCCGTACCCGTGCCCGTGCCGATGGCCCGGCCGCGCGGGTCGGGACGACCAGGGGCTCACCGGCGGCCCGCGCTTCCGGTGATCGCCGGCATCGCCGAGGCGGTGCGGGTGAGCTCGGAGACGCTCAGGGCCCCGCCCGCGAGCTCGGCCACCACCCTCCCGCGTCCGAACACCAGCGCGCGGTGGCACACGTCGGCGACCTCCTCGAAATCGGTGGAGATGAGCAGCACCGCCAGCCCGCCGGCCAGCGCCTCGTCGAGGAGCCGGTGGATGGAGGCCTTGGCGCCCACGTCCACGCCGGCCGTCGGCTCTTCCAGGATCAGCAGGCGCGGCCGCCCCCGCAGCGGGCGCCCGACCATGACCTTCTGCTGGTTGCCGCCCGACAGGGTGGCGATCGGGACCTCGCTGTCGCGCGGGAGTACGGAGAACCGCTCGATGAGGGCGGCCGCCTCCGCGCGCTCGCGCCGCGGGGCGAGCCAGTGCCGGGCCGGCGCCCCGGCGGCCCGCGGATTGGCCAGGAAGTTCTCCCGTACCGTCAGTTCCGCGGCGCAGCCCTCCTCCTGCCGGTCGCCGGCCACGAAACCGACCCCGGCGCCGAGGGCGGCGGCGATCGTACGGGGGCGGTACGGACGGCCGTCGAGCAGCGCCCGCCCGCCGAGCAGCGGCAGCGCGCCGGCGAGGGCGCGGCCGAGGTGCATGTGTCCGGCGCCGGTCAGACCGACCATGCCGAGGATCTCGCCCTCGCGCAGCTCCAGACTGACGGGCCCGGTGCGTTCGGTCCGCACACCGTCGAGACACAGCACCGGCGGGTGCCCGGAGGGCGCGGGAACGGCGGCCGGCGGCGGCCGGCCGGCCGGTTCGTGGCCCACGATGTCGCGCACGAGCCGGGCCGGGCCGTAGGTCGCGAGCGGTCCCTGACTGACGACGCGGCCGTCGCGCAGGACGGCGAACGCGTCGGCGACCTCGTACACCTCGTCGAGCCGGTGGCTGACGTAGAGGATTCCGTGCCCCCGGTCGCGCAGGGCGTGCAGCACGTCGAAGAGGCGCGCGCAGTCCGCGGCCGGAAGGGTGGCGGTCGGCTCGTCCAGGACGAAGAGCTCCGCCCGCCTCGCCAGGCCGCGGGCGATCGCGACCAGCGAGCGCTCGGCGGGCGCGAGGCCGGCCACCGGCGCGTCGGCGTCCAGGTGCCCGGCGACCACGTCCAGGGCCTCGGCGCAGCGCTCCCGGGTCCGGCGCCAGGAGATCAGGCCGCGGCGCCGCGCGTACCCGGTGCCCAGGGCGATGTTCTCGGCGACGGTCATCCAGGCGACCAGGCCGAGGTCCTGGTGGATGAAGGACATGGCGCGCGAGGCGGCGTCGGAGCCGAGCGGGTGCCCGGCGACGGTCACCTCGCCCTCGTCGGCGCGGTGGACCCCGGCGAGCACCTTGATGAGGGTGGACTTCCCGGCGCCGTTGGGACCGAGGAGCGCCAGGACGCTGCCTCCGTGGACGTCGAGGCCGACCGAGTCCAGGGCGACGGTGCCGCCGAAGCGCTTCGCGAGGCCGCGGATCCGGACCAGGGGTGCTCCGCCCGGGCGCGGGGGTGGGGGTGGTGGCGTCGGGGTGTCGGGAGTGGCGGGAGTGTCATGCACGGACTTCTCCGGGGCCGCCTGGGGAGGTGGTGCTGGGGGGAGGTGCAGCAGGTGCAGCAGGTACAGCCTGAAGAGGTGGGGACGAGGCCGGTGAGGACACCGGTGATGCTACTGGTGGTTATACGGATATGAGCGACATGTCGGCCGTCAGGCCGCGTCCAGGGCGCATTCGGCCCAGATGACCTTGCCGTGCGGTGTGTACCGGGTGCCCCAGGCGCGGGCGAGCTGTGCGACGAGGAAGAGGCCGCGGCCGCCCTCCTCCGTGCTGGCCGCCCGCCGCAGGTGCGGGGCGGTGCTGCTGCCGTCGGAGACCTCGCAGATCAGCGCGCTGTCGTGGACCAGGCGTACCTGGATGGGCTCGGTGCCGTAGCGGACCGCGTTGGTGACCAGCTCGCTCAGCATCAGCTCGGCGGCGAACGCGAGCTCGTCGAGCCCCCAGTCGGCGAGCTGGCGGGTCGCGGCGGCACGGACCCCGGCCACCAGGGAGGGGTCCGCGGACACGTTCCACGTCGCGATGCGCTCGGCGGGGACGGTACGGGTGCGGGCCACGAGCAGCGCGATGTCGTCCTCGGGGTGCTCGGGCGCCATGGCGTCGATGACCGCCCGGCAGGTCTCCTCGGGAGAGCGGTCCGGCTCGGCCAGGGTGTGGCTCAGCTGGTCGAGGGCGACGTCGATGTCGCGTTCGCGGTCCTCGACGAGCCCGTCGGTGTAGAGGACGAGCGTGCTGCCCTCGGGAAGCTCGATCTCCGCCGTCTCGAAGGGCAGGCCGCCCAGGCCCAGCGGCGGTCCGGCGGGCAGCTCGGGAAAGGTGACCCGGCCGCCGGGGTGGACGAGCGCGGGCGGGGGGTGCCCGGCGCGCGCCATGGTGCACACCCGCGACGTGGGGTCGTAGACGGCGTAGAGGCACGTGGCGCCGACGATGCCGGTGCTGCCGCAGTCCTCGGCACCGCCCTCCTCCCGATCCAGGCGAACCAGGAGGTTGTCCAGGTGGGTGAGGAGCTCGTCGGGGGCGAGCTCCAGCTCGGCGAAGTTGCGGGCGGCCGTCCTGAGGCGGCCCATGGTGGCGGCGGCGTGCAGTCCGTGGCCGACGACGTCGCCCACGAGGAGGGCGACGCGGGTGCCGGAGAGCGGGATGACGTCGAACCAGTCACCGCCCACCCCCGACTCGGCGGGCAGGTAGTGGTGGGCGACCTCGACGGCCCCCTGCTCGGGCACGCCGCGCGGAAGGAGGCTCTCCTGCAGGGCGAGGGCGAGCGTGTGCTCGCGGGTGTAGCGGCGGGCGTTGTCGATGCAGAGGGCGGCGCGGGCCGCGAGTTCCTGCGCCAGCCAGCTGTCGTCCTCCCCGAAGGGGGCGGGGTCCTGCGAGCGGTAGAAGCTGGCGATGCCCAGCAGGACGCCGCGGGCGAGGAGGGGAACGGAGATGAGGGAGTGCACGTCGCGGTCGAGGATCCGCCGCGCGTGCTCGGGCTCCTGGTCGATCCAGCCGACCGCCTCGCGGAGGTCGGCCTCCAGGACCGCCTGCCCGCTGTCCAGGCAGCGCATGTGGGGGGTGCCGGAGCGCAGCTCCACCCGGCGGCCGGCGGGGTAGAAGGGACAGTCCTCGGTGATGCCGTGGACCACCGTGCGGTGCAGCTCGCTCCGCGGATCGGCGGACTCCTCGCCGCGGAGCACGGCCTCCGGCACGTCCACGGTGACGTAGTCGGCCAGGCGCGGGACCGCCATCTCGGCCAGCTCCCGCGCGGTGCGGGTCACGTCCAGCGTGGTGCCGATCCGGGTGCTGGCCTCGGCCAGCAGCTCCAGGCGGCGTCGCGCGGCCACGGCGTACTTCCCGACCTCCGGCTCGCCCACCAGCACCAGGCCCCTGACCCCGCCGGGGGCGGAGGGACCGGGAGCAGGCGCCGAAGGCCGCGCTGCGCGGCCGGTCGCGGGGGAGAAGTGGTGCGCCGGGGGCGGCTCGCCGCTGAACACGGCCTCGACCACGACGCCCTCCACCCCCGACAGGCTCGTGACCGGACTGCTCAGCAGCGTGACCCCCCGTCCGTGGGGCAGGAGCACCTCCACCGCGGCCCGCTGCGTCCCGGTCATGAGCTCGGTGGCCTTCTCCTTGAGGATCATCTGATCGCTCAGGTCCAGACCGCTGTCGCCGAGCTCCTCCAGCCCGATGGCCGGCCCCTCGCCCGGACCCGCGCCGGGCCGGGCCGCATGGCCGGCGTCCAGGTACGCGCGCAGCAGCGCGCGCTCCCGCTCCGAACGCTCCTCCATCAGCCGCCGCTCGATGGATTCCGCGGCCCTGCGGACCAGGGCGGGCAGCTGCGGGTGCTCGTAGCCGTGCGGGTACCCGAAGCAGAGCACGCCGACGATGTGCCCGCTCAGCCGGTCGCGGATCGGGATCGCGGAACAGGCGTTCGACTGGGAGCGCTCGGCGAAGTGCTCGGCCCCGTAGACCTGCACGAGATGGCGCTCGGCGAGTGCGAGGCCGATGCCGTTCGTCCCCGCGAACCGCTCGGCGAAGACGAAGCCGGGGACGGTCTGGATGGGCGGCAGGGTGCGGGCCAGCGCGGGTTCGCCGAAGCGCCGCTGGAGCACCGTTCCGTTCCCGTCGGCGAGGGAGACGTTCATCTGGCTGCCCGCGAAGCGGGACGCCAGGCGGTCGAGCACGGGCTGCGCCGCGTGCACGAGCCGGCTGTCCGGGTCGAAGTCGTCCCGGTAGGGGAGGTCCGTCTGGTCCGGCGAGAGTCCGAGGGACTGGCAGCGCTGCCACGAGTTCAGGATCGGGCTCCGTACCCCGTCCGCGACGGGGTCGCCCACCAGGAACCGCTCACGGGAGCGTGCGGGGCCTATCTGCTCTCCCGTGGCCCCCATACGCATCACTTCCCCTTACCGAGCGCTCGGTCGCGGCGGGGCGCCACAGCGCAGCGCTGACACCGAGCAAGTGCTTTCCGAGTATATTCCCACCCATTTGTCCGCATGTGGATCTGCCGGGATCCGCATGCGGCCGCATCAGAGGACCGCGACGGGATCCACGGGGGAACCGGTCCCTCCCGGCACGTTCAGCGGTGCCACGACGATCATGAACTCGTGGCGGCCCGCCTCCGCGCAAGCGGCCGAGACCGACTCCAGGTCCAGGTTGTCCAGCAGCGGCACCCCCATGGCGGCCACGGCGAGGGCGTGGACGGGGGAGTGGACCCCCTCGACCGGCGAGGGGCGCAGATCGCTGTCCCCGTCGGCGCCGAGCAGGGCGACCCCCCGCTCGGCCAGCAGCGGCAGCGCGTCCACGTGGAAGCCCGCGCTCGCGGCGCCGGAGTCCCAGGGCCCGAGCTCCCGGCTGCGGCGGAAGCGGCCGGAGCGCAGCAGCACCGCGCAGCCCTCGTCGATCGTCACCCCCAGAGCCCGCTCCGCCGCGAGGACGTCCCGCGCGTGGACGGCCCGCCCGGGCTCCAGCCAGTCCGTCCCGAGGACGGCCGGCAGGTCGAGGAGCACACCCTTCGTGACGAGGGGGCCGAGCGCCGCCACCGAGCCGAACCGGGCGCCCCCGGCGCCGATGACCTCGCGGGCCGGGCGGCCGTCGTAGAGCCGTCCCCCGTACGCGACGTGGGAGAGCGCGTCCAGATGGCTCACGGCCTTGCCGTGGTAGTCGACCGCGAGGAAGTCCTTGTACGTGGCGGGCTCCGGCGCTTCCACGTCGCCGAGGTCGGTCATGTGGTGCAGGGCGGGC
Source organism: Streptomyces vinaceus (assembly GCF_008704935.1). NCBI lineage: Bacteria > Bacillati > Actinomycetota > Actinomycetes > Kitasatosporales > Streptomycetaceae > Streptomyces > Streptomyces vinaceus. The sequence goes on along the minus strand of NZ_CP023692.1, from coordinate 564,975 downwards.
CTGCGGTTGTCCGGTCCGCCGCGGGTGTCCCAGGGCAGGCCCAGCGCCACCGCCGTTCCCGACCGGACCAGGGAGGCGGCCCGCCGTACGTGCTCCGGGGTGACCCGATTCCAGGCGCCCCGGTCGGCCGGGGTCCAGCGCCCCCACGTGCGGACCTCGGCGAAGATCGCGTCGAACTCCCGGCGGGAGACCCGCGGCTCGGGGCTGCTGCTCATCCGGATCCACCGCTCCAAGGCTCGCAGGAGCCCGGCTCCGCAGGAGGACGGGGCCGGGAAACGGGCGCCCCGACGCCCGCACCGCGTCACATGCCCTTCGGCGGCGCGCGCCATGCCTGAGGGGCCCCGCACGGGCGAACGGTGGCGGCGGACGGCTTCGGCGGCGCAGGCTGGACCCATGCGGACGCCCTTCCGCTTGCCTGCCCGCCCGGGGGCCGGCGGCCACCACCAGGTCCTCTTCGTACTCGCGGAGTGTCTGCCCTTCGTGATCGCGCTCTCGGTGCTGATCATCGAATTCACGCCCGCGCACGTGGTCTACACCGGCCCCCTGCTGGTCGCCACGCCCGCGCTGGCCGCGGTGGCGATGGGCCCGAAGGGCACCCTGGTGGCGGTGGCGCTGGCCGTGGCCGTGAGCGTGACCACCGCCACCTACAACGGGGCCTGGGGAAGCCAGCAGGTCTACACCAACTTCCTGGCCCTGTTCCTGGTGTCGCTGGCGAGCCTCGCGACGAGCAGTACCGTCCGCAGGCGGCGGGAGGACGAGCTCGACCAGGTCCGCCGGATCGCCGTGGCGGCGCAGGAGGCCGTGCTGCGGCCCGTGCCGGTCGGACTGGGCCCCCTCCGGGTGGCCGGTATGTACCTGGCGGCCGAGACGGGGGCGCAGATCGGCGGCGATCTGTACGAGGCCGTGCAGACGCGGTACGGGGTCCGCGTGATCGTGGGGGACGTCCGGGGCAAGGGGCTGCCGGCCGTCCGGGCCGCAGCGGCCGTGCTGGGCGCGTTCCGGGAGGCCGCGTACTACGAGGACGAACTGGCGGGCGTCGTCGGCCGCTGCGAGGCGGCGCTGCTGCGGGACGCCGCCGTGCCGGGAGTGATCGACCCGGAGGCACTCGTCGAAGGATTCGTCACCGTGCTGGTGGCGCAGGTGCCGGACGGGCCCGTGGTCGAGGTGGTCAACCGCGGCCATCCGCCTCCGCTGCTGCTCCGCGACGGCGCGGTCCGCGCCCTGGAGCCGGGTCGTCCGCTGCCCCCGCTCGGCCTGGCGGAGTTCATCACCGGGCCACCCGGCGCCGCCGACGGCTACTCCTTCGCGCCCGGGGACCGGCTGCTCCTGTACACCGACGGAGTCATCGAGGCGCGCGACGGCGACGGTGAGTTCTTCGCCCTGCCCGAGGCGATGGAAGCCGTGGAGGGGGCGCCCGGCGCGCAGGAGTTCCTGGACCGGCTGCACCGCCTGCTCCTGCGCCACACCGGGCACCGCCTCGCGGACGACGCGGCGATGTTCCTCGTCGACCGGTGAGGGAACCCGGCAAGTCCGTTGGGGTGGACGGGTGTTCGACCTGGCTTGAATGTCGCCGTACCCGCTCGCAAACGCCGCGCGGCACAAGATCGCCGTAATGAGGTAATGGAATCGACCGGGGGGACTGACGGGGCGTGCTGACGGTTAGTGTGCTCCCGGATCTGGACGGAATGCCCGGAATTCCGACCCCCTTTCTTCTTCTTTCACCGGTGGCGCGTGCGCGTCGCCGGTCACCGCCCCGACGAAGGAGCGCCTGCCCGATGACCGTGGACACCAGCCCGGAGGCGCAGCTTGAGCCTCCCCGGCAGACCAGCCTGGGTACGGCGGCTGCCCGCAACCTCGCCACCACCACCAAGTCCGCCCCGCAGATGCAGGAGATCACCTCCCGCTGGCTGCTCAAGATGCTTCCCTGGGTGGAGACCAAGGGCGGCACCTACCGGGTGAACCGCCGCCTGACCTACACCGTCGGCGACGGCCGCATCGAGTTCGTCCAGGACGGCGCCCACGTCCGCGTCATCCCCCGTGAACTCGGCGAACTCGCCATGCTGCGCGGCTTCGACGACCTGGAGGTGCTGACCGCGCTCGCCGCCCGGTGCGTCCAGCGCGACTTCCGCGCCGGAGAGGTCCTCGTCGAGCGGGGCACCCCCGCCACCGACATCCACCTGATCGCCCACGGCCGGATCAACCAGACCTCCGTCGGCAAATACGGAGACGAGGTCGCGGTCGCCGTACTGGCGGACGGCGACCGCTTCGGCGAGCACGCCCTGCTCGACGGCGCCGGCGGCTGGGACTACACCGCGACCGCCGCCACCCCGGGCACGCTGCTCACCCTCTCCCGCTCCGACTTCGCCGCCGTACTGTCCTCGGCGCCGCATCTCCAGCTCCACATCGAGCAGTTCGGCTCGCTGCCGCACCAGCGGCAGAACAAGCACGGCGAGGCCGAGATCGCCATGTCCGCCGGCCACACCGGCGAGCCCGAACTGCCCGGCACCTTCGTCGACTACGAGCTCAACCCGCGCGAGTACGAGCTCTCCATCGCGCAGACCGTCCTGCGGGTGCACACCAGGGTCGCCGACCTCTACAACGAGCCGATGAACCAGACCGAGGAGCAGCTCAGGCTCACCATCGAGGCGCTGCGCGAGCGCCAGGAGCACGAGCTCATCAACAACCGGGAGTTCGGCCTCCTCCACAACGCCGCCTTCAAGCAGCGGATCCAGACCCACTCCGGCCCGCCCACCCCGGACGACCTCGACGAGCTGCTCTGCCGCCGCCGCGGCACCAAGCTCTTCCTCGCCCACCCCAAGACGATCGCGGCGATCGGGCGCGAGTTCAACGCCCGCGGTCTCTACCCGGACCACGTCGACCTCGGCGGACAGCAGGTCCCGGCCTGGCGCGGGGTCCCGATCCTGCCCTGCAACAAGATCCCCATCAGCAAGGAGAACACCAGCTCGATCCTCGCCATGCGTACCGGCGAGGACAACCAGGGCGTCATCGGCCTGCGCCAGACCGGACTGCCGGAGGAGTACCAGCCCGGCCTTTCGGTGCGGTTCATGGGCATCGACGAGCGGTCGATCATCTCCTACCTGGTGTCCACCTACTACTCCGCCGCCATCCTCGTGCCCGACGCGCTCGGCGTGCTGGAGAACGTGCAGATCGCCCGCAGGCACGACTGACAGGCCGGGCCGCCCGGGACCGCGCCCGGGAACCGGGACGGCCCCATTACCTCACCAAGGAGTTACGGATGCCCGATCCCGGGCCTTCCCCCGTGCGGTCGAGCCTTCCGGCCGCCGCGGCCGCCTTCGGGACGTACGGTCACGGCCGCGGCGTCGAAGCCGTCGGCTGCATCCGGCCCGAGCAGCTCGCCGTCCCCGCTCCCGCCGAGCCGCCGGCCCCCGCCGAGCCGCCAGGCCCCGCCGGCCTGCCGCACCCCGCCCTAAAGCGGCTGCTGCGCGGCCCGAGCGGCCTGGGCACGGTGGGGCTCCACCTGGCCCGGCACGAGGAGCCGCCGCCGGCGGCTCCGGAGCCGGCCGGGCCGGCGGCCGGCCGGCCGATCCCCGGCCTCTACTACCACCCCGTACCGGAACCCGACCCCGTACGGGTGGAGGAGGTCAGCCGCCGGATCAAGGAGTGGGCCGACGAGGTCGACCTCTACCCGCCGGAGTGGGAGGACCAGTTCGACGGCTTCTCCGTGGGCCGCTACATGGTCGCCTGCCACCCGGACGCCCCCAGCACCGACCACCTGATGCTCGCCACGCGGCTGATGGTCGCCGAGAACGTGGTCGACGACTGCTACTGCGAGGACCACGGGGGCTCGCCTGTCGGCCTCGGCGGACGCCTGCTGCTGGCCCACACCGCGCTCGACCCCCTTCACACCACGGCCGAGTACCAGCCGGAGTGGACGGAGTCGCTCCGTTCGGACGCCCCGCGGCGCGCGTACCGCTCGGCCATGGAGCACCTCCTCCAGGGAGCCAGCCCCTCCCAGGCCGACCGGTTCCGGCACGACATGGCCCGCCTGCACATGGGCTACCTCGCCGAGGCGGCCTGGGCCGAGACGGAGTACGTACCGCAGGTGTGGGAGTACCTGGCGATGCGCCAGTTCAACAACTTCCGTCCCTGCCCCACCATCACGGACACCGTCGGCGGCTACGAACTGCCCGCCGATTTGCACGCCCAGCCCGCCATGCAACGGGTCATCGCGCTCGCCGGGAACGCCACGACCATCGTCAACGACCTTTACTCGTACACCAAGGAACTCGCCAGCCCCGGCCGGCACCTGAACCTGCCCGTGGTGATCGCCGAACGCGAGGGCGTCTCCGTCAAGGAGGCCTACCTGAAGGCGGTCGAGGTCCACAACGACCTCATGCACGCCTTCGAGGCCGCGGCCGCCGACCTGGCCGCCACCTGCCCCGCCCCGAACGTGGCGCGCTTCCTGCGCGGCGTGGCCGCGTGGGTCGACGGCAACCACTACTGGCACATGACCAACACCTACCGCTACAGCCTGCCCGACTTCTGGTAAGGACGGATTTATAAGTGACCGACACCGATCTCACCGTTGCCCCCGCCGCCGCTTCCGCGACCACGGCGTTCATCCCGGCCCCGGCGACGCCCTACCAGGGCGACATCGCCCGCTACTGGGATCACGAGGCCCGGCCGGTGAACCTCCGCCTCGGCGACGTGGACGGCCTGTACCACCACCACTACGGCATCGGTGACGTCGACCACGCCGCCCTCGGGAGCACCGATGACAGCGCCTACGAGAAGAAGCTGATCGCCGAGCTGCACCGGCTGGAGTCGGCGCAGACCGACGTCCTCCTGGACCACCTGGGCGCCATCGGCCGCGGCGACACGCTCGTGGACGCCGGCTGCGGCCGAGGCGGCTCCTCCGTCATGGCCCACCAGCGGTTCGGATGCAAGGTCGAGGGCGTCACCCTGTCGGCCAAGCAGGCCGAGTTCGCGAACCAGCGCGCCCGCGAACTCGGCATCGAGGACTCGGTCCGCGCACGCGTCTGCAACATGCTCGACATGCCGTTCGAGACCGGACAGGCCGCGGGCTCGTGGAACAACGAGTCGAGCATGTACGTCGACCTGCACGACCTGTTCGCCGAGCACGCCCGCGTGCTGGCCGTCGGCGGCCGGTACGTGACCATCACCGGCTGCTGGAACCCGCGTTACGGCCAGCCCTCGAAGTGGGTCTCCCAGATCAACGCGCACTTCGAATGCAACATCCACTCCCGCCGGGAGTACATGCGGGCCATGGCCGACAACCGCCTCGTACCGCAGGCCGTCATCGACCTGACCCCCGCGACCCTGCCGTACTGGGAGCTGCGGGCCACCTCCTCCCTCGTCACCGGCATCGAGGAGGCGTTCATCAACTCGTACAAGGACGGCTCGTTCCAGTACGTGCTGATCGCGGCCGACCGCGTCTGAGCGCGTGGCGGGGCCCGCGGACCGCGGGCCCGGCTACCGGGAACGGCGCTCCATCACCCGCCGCGCCACCTCGCTCTCGGCGGCCGGCGGCGACAGCTCGTCCAGGGTGTCGATGTCGGTGTCCCGCTCCAGCTCCTCCTCCCAGGCCGCGGCGAGCCGTTCCTGCTCGTCGCGCGGCAGGCCTTCGACGGTCCCGCGGTGGTCCGGGTCGAGGGCGGTCAGAAAGCGGTCGACGGCGTCGAAGGACATCCCGTACTCCTTGGGCGGCGGACTGGCTGGCTGGGCGGGAGGCGTGTTCCCGGCCCAGGATGTGAGAGACGGCCCGGCCGGGGCGCGGGACGCGGCCCGGGCCGCACCCGGATGGCGGCCCCCGCTCACCCCGTGGCGCCGCCTGGAAGCCGATCACCGGTGTGTCCTGCGTGCTCCGGCGGACGGGGCCCCTTCAATGGGCAGCCTCCGACCGAAAGGGCACGGTATGACCTCCCCCGCGCAGCACACCCGCCGAGCGGTCGTCACGGGCGCGTTCGCCCTGGCCGCCGGATCCGCGCTCTCCCTCCTCCCGGCGGGACGGGCACGCGCGGCCGCTCCGGCCGCCGCGGCCGGACCGGAGATCGTGAGCTGCGCCGGCTGGGGGGCGCGCGCCGCGTCCGAGTCCGTCGTGGTCCTCTCCAACCGCCCGGAGCGGATCATCGTCCACCACACGGCGACCCTCAACGTGACCGACTACTCGCAGCAGCGCGCGTACGCCCTGGCCCGGGCGATCCAGACGTACCACATGGACGCCCAGGGGTGGATCGACACCGGGCAGCACTTCACGGTCAGCCGCGGGGCGTACGTCATGGAAGGCCGGCACAGCAGCCTCGCCGAACTGCGCACCGGCAAGCGCCAGGTGCGCGCCGCGCACTGCGTCGGGCAGAACACCGTCTCGATCGGCATCGAGAACGAGGGCACGTACATGACGGAGGAGCCGCCGGCGGCGCAGTTCGCGAAGCTGGCGGACCTGTGCGCGTACATCTGCGACCAGTACGGCCTGTCCGCCTCCGAGATCTACGGTCACCGGGACTTCAACTCCACGTCCTGCCCGGGCGACCGCCTCTACGCGCTGCTCCCGTCCCTGCGCAAGCAGGTCGCCGCCCGCCTGGGCACCTCGCTGACGGAGCCCGCGTCCGATCCGTTCCAGGACCTGATCGACGAGGCCGCCGCCCACGCCCTCTCCCCCTACCCGGAGTACCTCCCGGAGCGGCTGCTGCGCTGACCGCCCGCGCAGGCCCTCCGCCTACCACGCCCCCGCCCCGTCTCGCCGCCGCCGCACGCCCGAGCGCAGTCCCGCCCGGCGTGCGGCGGCGGCGTGTGCGGAATCCGACGGCCGACCGGAAGCCGCGTGTTGTAGGACGCCCCGGCGCGGGTACGTGACGAGGTATTCGACATGTCCGCCCGATCGGCTCCCTCACTGATCCCGTGGCCCGCGTTCCTCCGTATGTTGATGACGAGAGCCGGGCCCGGGAGCGGAGTTCGGCCGGCCCGGACGGCCCGGACAGCACCCAGCCGGACAGGAGTGAGCCACATGTCCCTGCTCGCCACGATCCTCGTCGTCGCCGGCCTCTGGTGTGCTGTCTCGGTCGCCCTGGCCTGCTGCTTCAGCGCCTACCGCATCTGGTGTCGCAGCGACCGGCGCCGCTCCTCCGTCACGAGGGCAGCGGCCGTCGTCCCCAGGCGGTGATCAGTCCCGGTGAGAGCGCGGCGCAGCCGGGGGAGTCGAGGTAGCGGACCGCCTCCTCGATCGTGGTGTCGTCCACCAGTCCGGTGGCCACGATCGACTCGCGGGCCCGGTCCCAGGTGTCGACCCAGAACCGGCTGATGGGGCTGCCCGGGATCAGCGGAGGCACCCGGATCTCGGCGGCCACCGACACGAGCCCCGCATCGCGCAGGTGCCGCGGGTACCCGGCGACCCACGAGACGTCGGTGCCGATGGTGTCCCGCAGCCCCTGCCACATCGCCTGCATGACCTGGGTGTACGGATCCGGCGGCGCGGTACGGGTGGTCAGGTCGACGGCATCGCCGAGGACCAGCACCCCGCCCTCGGCCAGCAGGCCGCAGAGCCGGGGGATCATGCTCCGCCACGAGGGCAGGTGCATCAGGACGAACCGGGCGTGGACGAGCTGGAACCGCCGGCCGGGGTCGAAGTCCGGCGCGCCGACGTCCGCCTCCAGGAGATCGAGCCCGGGCAGCGGACGGGCGGCCAGGAAGCGGACGTCGCGGTCGACGGCGAGCACGCTGGCCACCCCGGCCTCCTCGATCAGCCACCGCGCGATGGTGCCGGTCCCGGCCCCCACGTCCAGGCAGTGCCAGCCCGGCCCGGCCCCCAGGGCCCGTAGGCGGTCCCTCGTCACGTCGTCGTACGCGAGCGCCCCGAGGTCGATGCGCTCGTCCTCGCCGGCCTGCTCGGGCCGGAAGGCCGCCTCGCCGTAGCGCCCGGGCCCGGCATCTGTACCCATGTGTCCCATTATCGAGGGGCTGGCCCGGCGGCGCCCGGCGCCGGGGGACGCCCGGACGGCTACCGGCCGGCCGCCCAGCGGGCGAGCTCGGTGTGCGTCGGCGGGTCGGCGCCCTCGCGGGTGCAGGTCAGCGCCGCCGCGCGGGCCGCCAGCGAGAGGGCGGAGCCCACGCGGGGGTCCAGCAGGGCGCGGGCCGTGGCCTCGCGCAGTGCCGTACGGGCCCGGGCCGCGCCGGGGGCTCCGGGGGCTCCGGGCGGCCCGGCGGACGCCAGCAGCCCGGTGCGCAGGAGCCCGCTGAGCAGGCCCGCCATGAAGGCGTCACCGGCCCCCACGGTGTCGGCGACCCCGACCGCGGTCGCCGGCACCTCGCACCGGCCGCCCGGCCAGAAGACCCGTGCCCCCGCCCCGCCCATGGTCACGACGACGAGCGCCGGGCCCCTGCCCTCCCGGCTGCCCTCCACCCAGCGCCGGGCCGTCTCGTCGGGGGAGCGCCCGGGACGGAGCAGGCCGAGGTCCTCCTCGCTGGCCTTCACCACGTCGCTCAGCGCGACGAAGCGCTCGGCGCGCTGCCGCTCCCGCTCGGGATCGGCGAGCAGTGCGGGCCGGATGTTCGGGTCGTACGAGACCGTGGCACCGGCCCGGGCGGCCTCGACGGCCGCGAACACCCGCTCCGCGCCCGGGGCGAGGACCGTCGCGAGCGATCCGGTGTGGACGTGGGCCGGCGCCGGGCCGTCGAGCGCGCCGGGCGGCAGGTCCCAGGTGATGTCGAAGCCGTAGTGCGCGGTGCCCGCCGCGTCCAGCCGGGCGGTGGCCGTGGAGGTCGGGCCGTCGGTGTGTGATCCGGGGTGAGGACCACGCCGCTGCTCCGCAGGTGGGCGTGGAGTTCGCGGCCCGGGCCGTCGCGGCCGATCCGGGTGGCGAGCCGTACCGGGTGGCCCAGCCGGGCCAGGCCGAGGGCCACGTTGGCCGGGCTGCCGCCGGGGCGGGCCCGCTGTACGCCGTCCTCGCCGGTCAGGACGTCGGTGATCGCCTCGCCGATCACCAGGGTCGGGGTGGTGGCGGAGGACACCGGACCCGGACCCGGACCCGGACCCGGACCTGGTTCCGCCGTCACGGCGTGACCAGGATCTTGCGGCCCCGCCCCGCCCGGAACCGGTCCATCGCGGCCGCGTAGTCGGTGAGGGGCAGCCGGTCGCTGATGAAGACGTCCGGGTCCAGGGCGCCCGCGGCGAAGAGCTCGGCGGCCCGCTCGTAGCTGTGCAGGACCGCCATCGACCCGGTGATGGTGATCTCCTGGTGGTAGATGCGGTACGGCTCGATCGTGGCGCGGGCCGCGTGGTCGGCCACTCCGAACTGGAGGTACGTACCGCCCCGGCCCACCCTGCCGATGGCGTCCTGGATGGCCCGTTCGCTGCCGGTGGCGTCGATGACCAGGTCCCAGCCGCGTGGCCGGTCGATCTCGTCCGGGGAGCCGACGGCGTGGGTGCACCCGAGGGTGCGGGCGGCCGTCAGGCGCGCCGGGTTGATGTCGACCATGTCGACGGCGACGGCGCCGGTGCGCTTGGCGAGCTCCAGCATCATCAGGCCCATCGTGCCGGACCCGTAGATCAGTACGCTGCTGGCGAGTTGGGCGCGCAGCACGTCGTATCCCCGTACCGCGCAGGAGAGCGGCTCGATCAGGGCGGCGTCCTCGACGCGTACGTGGTCGGGGAGGCGGACGCAGTTGGCGGCGGGCGCGACGGCGAACTCGGCCGCGGCACCCGGGGCGGTGACGCCGATCGCCGCGTAGCGCTCGCAGAGGTTGTTGCGGCCGATGCGGCAGTAGTGGCAGGCGTTGCAGTACAGCGAGGGGTCGACGGCGACCCGGTCGCCGATGGCCAGATCGGTCACCCCGGGCCCGTAGGCCACGACGGTGCCGGCGAACTCGTGGCCCGGCACGATCGGCAGGCCGGGCGCGAACCCGCCCTGGAGGATGTGGAGATCGGTCCCGCACAGCCCGCACGCGGCGACCTGGACCACCACCAGCGCGTGCGGCCGAGTGTACGACCCCGGGGACGAGTAGTTGCTGCTTAAGCACATTATTGCGGGATCACGTCACCCGTAAGGGGACAACGCTGTATCCTCGGCTGACTTTACGCGGGTCGTGACGGCGCGCGATGGCTGAACTCGGCTTGAAACGAGTGGAATCGATCAGATTCTGTCAATGGCGCAAAACGGGGATCATGGGAAGCTCGCTCGGCTGGGGCATCCCCGCCGGGAGTTCCCGTACGGTCACCCCCGGAGCCGGCACCAGTCGCCACCGCGCGCTGACCGTCGCGACGGCGGTCAGGATCTCCGCCACCGCGAACGTGTCCCCGATGCACTTGTGCTGGCCCGCGCTGAAGGGGATGTACCGGTGTGCGCGCGGCTGCTCGTCCCCCTTCTCCTCCCACCGGTCCGGATCGAACACCGTGGGATCGCGGAACAGCGCGGGATCGCGGTGCAACGCGTACGGGCTGTAGGCCAGCTCGGCGCCGGCCGGGATCGAGACGCCCCCCAGGGTGAGCGGGACCAGCGCCCGCCGAGTGAAGAGCAGCGGCGAATGCAGGCGCAGTGCCTCCTGGAACACGTGGTTGGCGTAAGTGAGTTGCGCGATGTCGGTCGGGCGGACGGGACGGGTGCCCACCACCGCGTCGACCTCCGCGTGCAGGCGCTCCTCCACCTCCGGGTGCCGGCCGACCTCGTGGAAGACCCAGGACAGGGTCGTCGCCGAGGTCTCGGTCCCGGAGAACAGGATGGCGATGACCTCGTCCCGCACCTGCTCGGGGCTCATCGTCGTCCCCGTCTGCGGGTCGACGCTCGACAGCAGAAGGGACAGGAGGTCGTGGCGCTCCTCCTCGCCGGCGTCCTCGGCGCCGTACTGGGCGATCACCTGGTCGATGATCCCCCGCAGGCGGGCGGCGGCAGCGTCGAAGCGCCGGTTCAGCGGGATGGGCAGCCGGTCCAGGGACTTGGGCATGACCGCCCGCAGCAGCATGCCCTCCAGCACGATCGGCAGCGAGCGGTGGACCTCGGCGATGGCGGGCCGGCTGAGGTCCCCCGAGAAGATCATTTCCGCCACCGAGGACAGCGCGTACCGCCGGGCCTCGGTGACCATCGAGATCTCCCGGCCCGGCGTCCACGACGCCGTCATCTCCTGCGCCGTCCGGCTCATCACCCCGGCGTACTCGGCGATGTGGTTGCGGTGGAACGCCGGCTGGATCATCCGGCGCTGCTTGCGGTGGAACTCGCCGTCCGTGGTCACGATGCCGTTGCCGAACATCGGCTTGAGCCGGTCGAAGATGCGGCCGCGCCCGAACTTCTGCGCCTGCTGGACCAGTACGGCGTGGACGTGCTCCGGATTCGTCAGCACGTGGACGGGCCAGGTGCCGATGTCGAGGCGCACGATGTCGCCGTGCTCGCGCAGGGATTCGAGGAAGGCGATCGGCCGGCGCCAGAGGGGGACGGCGTGCCCCAGGAGCGGTATCCGTCCCGGGGCCGCCGGGGCGTGGACCGCAGGGCCGAGTTGTTCCGTATGGGCCATGGGTCGACTCCCTGTCATGCAGTCATGCCACCGAAACGAGGTCCGGGCGGGTGTACGCGGACTCCAGCCCGGCCGCGAACCGTTCGTCGCTGTACCGTGTGCACTCGTAACGCTGCCACAGATCGGCGCCGATCATCCAGTCTTCGTAACTGCGCACGCAGCGGGTGATCGCCTCACGCAGGGAGGGCTCCATCTCGCCTTGTGCGTCGATGACTTGAAACAGATGCCGCTCCGCCGCCACGTAGTCCTCTATGCGGACCTGGATCCGCTCCTCGACGGACCGGACGGCCTCCGGAAGCGAACGTCCTTCCCAGGAGGCGATCAACGAGACGAGGTTGTTGCCGTCCCCGCAGGCGTGCTCCTTCGGCAGCGAGAACACGTCGTTGCCCCACGAGATGATGTCCACGGCGCTCTCCACCACCGCCTGGAAAGCGGGAAGGTCGTGGATGCGCTGCGGCAGGTCGATTCCCAGTCCGGCCTCCACCATGTCCATCATCGGCAGCAGTTGGGAACTGTGCCGGCGCATGAGGACGTAGTCCTGGACCGAAGGGCGCCTGGTCGCACCGCGATTGCCCGCTTCCTGGTCCAGCGAGTGGAGCATCTGGGGGACATGTGTTCGGTATCGGGCGGCCGTCCCGGGGGACATGCCGTCCAGAATCCGGTCGCAGAGCTCGATGAATCCCTTCACCAGCGGATTGCGGCGCGATGACGACCGCGAGGTCCTGCCCGTGGCCAGATACTCGGTGATGGCATCGGTGACGGGCCGCCAGGCGGCAAGTTCACCCGTCCTGATGAGGTGGTCGTGCTGATCGTCCAGGACGAACGACCAGGCCATCCACTCGGCGAGCAGCACGATGGTCTCGTACGGCACCTCGCCGCTCACGCGGCCGGCGAGGTGTCCGCAGCCGATCGCGGTGAACTGCTCGGCCGCGTCGGTGACGAGCTCGTGACCCAACGCCCATGACGTGGCCTCGGCGTTGGCGCGCGCGGCCAGCGGGTGCTTGGAGTTCCCGAACGGAAGGTGGAAATCAGGAACAGGGAAAGGGTCGAGCCGGGCCATTGATCCCCCCACGGAAGAGTCGGATTCGCCAATACCCGCTCAATGTACGATCGTCATGACACGTGCGATTTCCGAGTGCCCCGCTGTCACGGCGTCGTCACGGCCGCACACTCCGCAACCATCGGAAAGAACCGGTCAGGAACCGACCAGAACCCGTCCGCGCACGACTACATCAGGCCACCCGTGAAGTAATTAACCCTCAGGGCGCAGCGCACTGTCAATGTAGAAAATGCGGAGATGCTGCATTCTCCCTGCTATTACGCCGGGAATATCCCTTGCGGATATGCGGGCGGCATAGTCGCCGGTATTCGGAGGGGGATCCTCCGGATATATCGGTCGTCATGGGCGTCTTCCGGCCACTCCTGGGACCGTCGCGACGGCCGTCCGCGAACTCGGCTGGCAGTGACGCCTGTTGACGGTGGGACGGGGTGTGCGTCCCTCGGTGGCCGAAGAGCGCCGTGGAGGTGTGCGGCACTCCCTACACTTCGGGGGGACGCAGCCGTCCGGGGAGGGCGGGGACATGATCGAGCACCATGCGGCGGACTCGGGCGAGGGCCAGGAGGCCGATGTTCTGGGGTCCTACCTGGAAGTCCTGCGCGCGCGGCTGACCGGCGAGCGGTTCGAAGTGCTCATCCGGGCCGTCCAGACCACCTGCGCCCTGCTCGCCGACGGCCGTGAGGCCGTTCTCGAAGTCCCGGGCGACGCCGCTCTCGTGCCCGATCTGCACTGCGAGTACCTGTCCCTGATGGCCGTGATGATCACCGGCCACCTCGACCACCGCCTCGTCGAACTCGCCGCCCCCGACGGCGGCAAGGGCTGGGCGGTCGTGGACAACACCCGCCCCGGCGAGGAGCCCGCGCCGGCGGCGGCACCCCTGAGCCCGTGCGAAGAGGCCGAGAGGGAGTGGATCGCCAAGGAGCTCGACGGCATCGTCCGCGCCACGGACGGCCCGGGCGGAGAGGGCAGCGGGGGCGGCGGGGGCGGCGGCGCGAGAGCCTGACGAGACGCCGAAGCCCCCCGGCCCGACGGGCCGGGGGGCTTCGCGGTGTGCGGTGGATTACGGGGTGGTCTTGCCCACCTCCAGGTCGGCGGTGGGCTTCTTCACCGTGCCTCCGGGCGGGCCGGCCGCCCTGCTGGTGTTGTTGTCGCCGTTCGGGTCGGCCGTCAGCGCGCTCACGGTCGCGGTGTTGCGGATGTCGGAGCCGTTGCCCGTGTAGTTCGGGTCCAGCTTCACCCTGAACACCCAGGTCACGTCCGCCCCGGGGGCGAGCGTGGGCAGCGGACCGCAGGTCACCGTACGGCCGGAGGAGCAGGAGGGGTCGCCGTCCACGTAGCTCAGCGCCGTCGGCAGCGCGTCACTGACGTTGATCCGCTCGGCGGTCGAGGGACCGGCGTTGCTGACGGTCAGGGCGTACTCGAAGGTCTCGCCCGGTGCCACGGGCGCGCTCTGGACCGGCTTCTTGGTGATCGAGAGGTCGGCGGACGGGGCCGCCACGTTGCCGCCGGGGACGGAGGCGGTGCTCGAATCGTTCTCGCTCGCGGGGTCGATGTTGTCCGCGGTCACCCGCGCGGTGTTCTTCAGGTCGCTGCCGTCGCCGCTGTACGAGGGATCCACCCGCACCGTCAGGACGTACTCGGTGAAGTCGCCGACCTTCAGGGGGCTGGTGCGCTTGCAGGAGACCATGTGCCCCGACACGGTGCAGCCCGCCGGCGAGGAGGACACGTACGACAGCCCCTCGGGGAGGTTGTCGGTGAGCTTGACGTTGTACGCGTCGGCCGAGGGGCCGTTGTTGGTGACCTTGATGCGGTAGTCGAAGGTCTCACCGGGCCTCGGCGGCCTGCTGCCCACGGCCTCCTTGGTCACGGCCAGGTCGGCGGTCGGCTTGTTGACCTTGCTGCCGGGCAGTCCCGCCGGGCTGCTGGTGTTGTTCTCCGGCTTGGGGTCCTTCGTCTTCGACGTGGCGGTGGCCGTGTTGAGGACGTCGGAGCCGTTGCCCGTGTAGTCGCTGTCCAGCCGGACGGTGAAGCGCCAGCTCTTCGGCGAGCCCTGGTCGAGGACGGCCAGCGGCCCGCAGGTGACGGTGGACCCGTCGGCCGAGCACCCGTCGGCCGAGCTCACGAAGGAGAGCGCCGCGGGCAGGGCGTCGGTCACCGTCGTGTCGACGGCCCGGGAGGGGCCGTCGTTGGTGGCCGTCAGCACGTAGTCGAAGGTCTGGCCGGGCGCGATCGGGGTGGTGGTGGCGGGGCGCTTGGCCATCCACACGTCGGCCTGCGGCGCGGTGACCCCGCCGGGAGGCAGTACGGGCCGTGAGGTGTTGTCGGCGGGCTCGGGGTCCCGGGAGGCGGAGGCCGAGGTGGCGGTGTTGCGCAGGTCGCCGCCGTCGCCCGAGTACGCCGGGTCGAGCTTCACCTTGAACGTCCACACCACGGAGGCGCCCGGGGTCAGCCGGGCCCGCGGGCCGCAGCCGACGGTCCGTCCGGTGGTCACCTGGCAGGGGTCGGCGGAGCCGACGTAGCTCAGCCCGTCGGGCAGGGTGTCCGTGACCGTGACGTTGCGCGCGTCGGACGGACCCTTGTTGGTGGTACGGATCTCGTACTCGA
Source organism: Streptomyces vinaceus (assembly GCF_008704935.1). Taxonomy (NCBI): domain Bacteria; kingdom Bacillati; phylum Actinomycetota; class Actinomycetes; order Kitasatosporales; family Streptomycetaceae; genus Streptomyces; species Streptomyces vinaceus. The sequence goes on along the minus strand of NZ_CP023692.1, from coordinate 549,815 downwards.
ACTCCTGCCCGGGGACGGTGGGTCCGGCGCCCAGGGGGGTCTTCACGGTGGCCAGGTCCGAGACGGGCGTGAAGGGGCCCGGCGGCAGGACGGGAGCGGGCGTGTTGTTGTCGGGGGCGGGGTCGGTGGCGTCGGAGGACCCGGTGGCGCTGTTGCCGAGGTCGGAGCCGTCGCCCTCGTACGCCGCGCTGAGCCGGGCGTGGAAAGTCCAGCTCTTGCTCTGGCCCACGGTCAGCTGGGGTTCGGGTCCGCAGGTGACGGTGCGGTCGGTCTCGGTGCAGCCGTCGGACGATTCGACGAACGTGATCCCCTCGGGCAGCCGGTCCGTGGCCCTGACGTTCCGGGCGACCGAGGGGCCGCGGTTGGTCGCGGTCAGGGTGTAGGTGATCAGGTCACCCGGCGCCCTGACGTGGCGCACGGTCACCTCGACGGGCTCCGGGGGCCGGGCCGCGGCCGCGGCGGCGGCCGACACGGGGCCGCCGGACAGCGGAGCCGCGCAGAGCAGCGCGGCCAGCAGCCACGCCGCCGGCCGGCGCCCAGGTCTCGTTGTCATCCTGCATCGTTTCCTTCTCGGCGGGACGGCCGTACAGAGCCCTGTACGGAGGGTCGTCGGTCAGTGGGAGACGGGGAGCGGTCAGCCGGCGATGGCCTCTTTGACGAGTTCCACGTCGGCCTCCGCGGGCCGGACGGTTCCGCCCGGAACCCCGGCGGTGCCACTGTTGTTGCGCGTGTCCGGGTCGTAGGTGAGCGCGGTCGCGGTCGCCGTGTTCCGGATGGTCGTGCCGTCACCGGTGTGGGCCGGGTCCAGCCGTACGGTGAACCGCCAGGTCCGGCTGGAGCCCGGAGCCAGTTCGGCCACCGGGCCGCAGCCCACCGTCCGGCCGGAGCCGGAGCCGGTGGCGCTCGCGGTGCAGCCGTCGGGGGAGGTGACGAAGGCGAGGGCGGGGACCAGGGGGTCCGCGACCCGGACCTCGCGGGCGACGGAGGGGCCCCTGTTGGTGACCGTCACCGTGTACCCGTACGTCTCGCCGGGCGCGACCGGCTCCGTGTCGGAGGGCGCCTTGACCGTGACGAGGTCGGCCTGGGGCGGCGCCAGTCCGCCCGGCGGACCGACACCGGTGCTGGTGTTGTTCGCGGGCTGCGGATCGGCCACGGCATGGCGCACGGTGGCCGCGTTCAGCAGGTCGGTCCCGTCACCCTGGTAAGCGGGGTCCAGTCGTACCCGGATCGCCCAGGCCGTCTCCGAGCCGGCGGCGAGAGCGGCCCGCGCCGGGCAGGTGACGGTCTGTCCGGTCGCCGTGCAGCCGGCGGGGGAGGAGACGAACTCCAGGGGCCCCGGCAGTACGTCGACGGCGTCGACCGCGCTCGTGTCGGAGGGGCCGCGGTTGACGGCGGTGATCTGGTAGTAGAACTCCCGGCCGGCGAAGACCGGCCCGGTCCCGAGCGCCTCCTTGGTGGCGGCCACGTCGGCCCGGGCGGTCACCGTGGTCGCGGAGGAGGTGGCGCTGTTGTCGGCCGGGTTGGTGTCGGTGCGGTCGGACGGGGCGGTCACCGTCGCGGTGTTGCGCAGGGTGGTGGGCTGTGCCGGGGCCGTACCGGTGAGGGTGTAGGTGACGGACCCGCCGCGTTTCAGATCGGCCGTCGTGTCCAGGCTGCCGCCGCTGCCCGAGGCCTGCCCGCAGGTGCCGCCCGTACCGGCCGCGCACTTCCAGGTCACGCCGGTCAGGCCGGGGACGGGGTCGCGGACGACGGCGCCGGTGACGTCGTTGGCGCTTCCGTTGGAGACGGTGACGGTGTACGTGACCGGGCCGCCGCCGGCCGGCACGCTCGCGGTGTTCACGGTCTTGGCGACGCCGAGGTCCACCGGCACGTTGATCTTCAGATCGCCGATCTCGTGGATGTTGGTCGCACCACCGGTGCCGGCGGCGAAACCGACCTTGAGCGTCGCGGGCAGTTTCGGCTGGTCGGTGATGGTGGTGACGTCGAAGTCCGTGATCAGCTTGGTCAAGGCGGTGCCGGGACCGCTGTCCGACCAGACCGACAGCAGCATCTTGGTCCCGCTGGGCAGCAGGGCGACCCGTACGGTGCGGAACTTCGCCCGGTTGCCCGTCTCCACGGTCGAACCCGGCCCGTCGACCGCGGTGGCGTAGCGGTACCCCGTGGAACCGTTCCCGCCGCCGCGCAGCACGATCTTGTTCGGTGCCGCGCCGGGACCGCCGTTGCCGACGCTGCTTGAGGAGAAGTTGCCGAACTCGTCCACTCCGATGCCGAGGTAGGCCCCGGGCACGCCCGACTTGGCGGTGCACAAGGTGTTCGCGACCATCGAGCACGCGTACCCGAGCGCGCCGCCGGTGCCGCCGACGCCGTTCGCCGCGGCGCCGTCGGTGAGGTAGAAGGACATGCCGTCGCCGCGCTTGCCCTCGAAGGCGGTTCCGCCGTAGGTGGCGTACGTGAACTCGGCCACGAAGCCGAGACCGGAGGAGAACGAGTCGTTCATCTTCCAGGTCCCCGCCTGGCCGGAGGTGGCCGAGGTCAGCCGCATCCAGCCGTCGCCGGTGGAGGCGGCGCTGCCGATCGTGGTGCCGAGGGTGGTGGAGTTGTCGAAGGTCTCGGCGACGGGAAAGGTGAGCGCCCGGGGCGCGATGCCGGTGCCGCGCGCGGGACCGGTCGCGGTGGTGGTGGCGGTGCCCGTCGTCGCTGCCGTCGCCGCCGACGGGAGCGGCAGCACCAGCCCCGCCGTGCACGACAGCGCGACGGCGGCCCGCCGCCACCAGGCAGTGCGGTGCGTTCTCATGCGGGTGCGCTCTCCGTCTCCTCGCCCGCACCGCCGTCGCTCCGCGGCCGGCGGCGGCGGGCGGCGGCCGCGCGCAGGGCGGCTCCGCCGGCGACCAGGCCGCCTGGGGCCTGCAGCAGCCAGGCCGGAACGGCGCTGCCGGAGTCGGCGAGGTGCCCGCCATGGCCATGGCCGCTGCCCTCGCCGTCGCGGCCGTGCTCCTGCTCGGAGCCGTGTTCGCGGCCGTCTCCACTGCCGTGGCCGTGGCCGTGGCCGTCGCCTCGTCCGTGACCGCTTTCGCGGCCTTCCTCCCGGTCCCCGCCGTTTCCGTGGCCGTCCGGGCGGTGGTCGGGCCTGCCGCCGTGGTGGTCCGCCTTGCCCGTCTCCACACACAGCGGGCCTCCGCCGGGGGCGGTCGTACCGGGCCTGTTGGCGTTGTCGGACGGGTCGGGATCGAAGGTGGCCGAGGTGACGCGGGCGACGTTGTCGATCGGGAGGCACGTGCGCCCGCTGCCGCCGCCCCGGTCGGCTCCGTCCTCGCCCGCCGCCCCGTCCTTCACTTTGACGGTGATCCGGAACTCCGCCTTCGCACCCGATTCCAGGCGCTCCTGCGGCGGGCACACCACCAGCCGGTCCTCGCCCCTGGGCACCGCGCAGTCGTCGGGGGAGGAGAGCAGGGTGAGCGAGGGCCGCAGCAGGTCGCTGACCCGGACCGTCCGCGCCGTCGCCGGTCCGTGGTTGTGCACGGTGATCAGGTACACGAACTTCTCGCCCGGCCGGACCGTCGTGCGGCCGGCTCCGAGCAGCGCGGTCTTCTCCAGGGACAGGTCGGCGACGCGCGCGCTGGGCGGGATGTCCAGGCCCGTCAGGGAGGTCTTGTTGTTCGCCTGGTCGGGGTCGGAGGTCTCCGCGCCCACGACCGCCTCGTTGACGATGTCCGATCCGTCACCGCGGTAGCCGGCCGCGAGCCGGACGGTGATCACCCATGTGTGCGACCGGTTGACCGGTAGGAGGGCCAACGTCCCGCAGGTCACGGTCCGGCCCGCGGCGGTGCACCCGTCGCGGGAGGCCACGAACTCCAGGGAAGGCGGCAGATGGTCGGTGACGGTCACCTGCCGGGCGTCGGACGGGCCGTGGTTGGTGACCGTGACGGCGTAGTCGAAGGTCTCCCGTACGGCCGCGCCCGCCCCCGGGGCCTCGCCGTTTCCCCGGGCCGAGGGACCGGCCGGGCGCAGCGTCCCGGAGACGGAGAGGTCGGCTCCCTCCTCCCGGGCGGCCGGTTCCGCCGCGGCGACCGAGGGTCCCACCGGGGCGGCGGACTCCGCGCCGGCGTCCTCGGAGGCCTTCTCCGGAGCCGTCGGCGCCGCGGAGGCCGGTGCGGAAGCCGAGGCGGAGACCGGTGCGGAGGCCGGTGCCGGCTCGGGCGGGCGCCCCTCGTCGGCGCCACCGAGTGCCATCGCCGCAGCGGGTGCCAGAGCCACGAGCCCGCTCGCGACACCGAAGCAGAACACCGTCAGCGTGCACGGACGCATCAGTCTCCCTTTGCTACGAAGACTCGCGGGCAGAGCGACCGCGGATCACTTTGACCATCTCTTCATACTTATGACCTCGGAGAGTGGCCTTCGGTGATCGTTTGCGGCTGACGGGTGATCAAATTCAACCTGTTGGCTCTCCCGACAGCCGTACCGTGCTGAGGATCTTCATGACCAGCTCGTCGCTGACCGCGCCGGGCACGCCCGTCTTGCCGTAGAAGTCCCAGGCGACGAAATCGCCCTTGGCGTTCTTGAAGCCGAAGGCGACGGCCCGGCCCTCACTGGCGCACTTGCCGGTCCGCTTGGCCCCCTTCGACCGCGCCTTGACGTAGCTGCCCTTGACCCCGGACCTCGTGGTGTACTCCACCGGCTCGTCCCAGGTGACCGCGTCCTTGTCCGGCTGGGTGTACGCGCCGTAGACCCAGGCCGTCGCCGTCTTCCGCGCCACCTCGTCGGTGCTCTTGGCTCCGTCCCCGCCCTTGGTGCCGGTGCCGGCGAGCGCGAAATCGCTGATCCGGCCGTCCCCGTCCGCGTCGACGCTGCACCACTTGTACTTGTAGAAGGCGGGCGCGGTGTGCCCGACGACGGGCTTGTCGGGGTCGGCGTGGTCCGAGAAGCCGTAGAACACGTCGGAGGACTTGACCTCCCAGTCGGGCGGGACCTCGAACGCGGTCCCGTGCCTGGGGTTGACCACGGTCTTCCACCCGGCGGAGCCCGACGCCGACGGGTCCGCGCCGTCCCCGTCGCCGTTCACGACCACGACGGCGGTGACCGCGGCGGCGACGGTCACGGCCGTCGCCGCGCACACGGCCACGAGAGCGAAACGCCTACCGGCCGAAGGAGAGGATGGCATGGCTCACCTCCGTCGGCTTCGGGCTGTACACGCGGCCGTTGAGCAGGAAGAACCGCCCGCCCGCCCAGGCCATGCGCACCAGACCGGGGTAGAAGACGGACTCGGCGCCCTTGGCGGCGTCCGGGCTCGCCAGGACCACCTGGGGATCGCCTCCGCCCGCCGCGGGGACGGCCGCGATCGCCCCCGCCGCCCCGGCGCCGGACTGGATGTAGACGAGCAGCTTGCCGTCCTCCACCGCCAGTGGCCACATGGCGCGGTCCTTGGGCGCGGCCGCGTGCCACTTCTCGGCGCCGGTGCCCAGATCGACCGCGACGACCTCGTCCGTCGTGTCGATGCCGAGGTCCTTGCCCGGCTTGCCCGCGGCGATGTAGAGCGTGTCGGCGTCGACGACGGCGCCCACGCAGCCGTGCAGATCGCCGCTCCCGTCGCCCCATCCGTTGCACCGGCTCTGGACCCCGAACGTGGACTCGGTCTGCGAGCGGACCTTGCCGTCGGGGGTGAAGGCCGTGATGTTCCAGACCTTCCGGTCGGAGTGGTACGCGGCCACGGCCAGGGGATCCACCGAGTAGATCCGGCCGAGGTTCCAGCCCTTGTCGTACACGTAGTTCCACTTGGGCGCGCCCGTTGCCGGGTCGGCCTCCTCGATCATGACCTGGGACTTGCCGGCCACGTCGTTCGGATCGGGGCAGTTGCGTACGTTGAACAGCCTGCCGCCGCCCCGCCGACGGCCGCCGGATAGCACCCGCCCGTCTTCGACGTGCCGTAGAGCTTCCTGCCGTCGGTGACCGAGAAGCCGCTGACGACGGCCGACCGGGCGACCGCGACGGTACCCCCGGTGATCACGAGGTTGAACTCGAACGCGCTGTCGTAGGAGTTCTCCTGCGGCACCTCGGTCTTCCAGCCCGTCTTGCCCGTGACCAGGTCGATCTGCTGGAGGTGGGTGCAGTGGGCACCCTCGCTGTCGCTCGCCTTCACGCCGACGACCAGCTTCCCGTCGGCCGACGGTGCCCGGGGTACGCCGCACAGCCCGCTCTCCAGCGTGATCTTCCACTTCTCCCGGCCGTCGCCCACCCCCTGGGCGGTGATCTCCTTGAACACCGCCTTGACCACCACGTCGCCCACCCGCCACGGACCGTACTGCGAGGCTCCCGAACCGGGCAGTTCGGTCCGGTTGCTGCTCAGCCAGACCGGGGCCTCGCCCGGCTTGATCCCGGCGTTGAGGTCGTACTCGTCCGGGCCGCCGCCCGCGCCCTTGCCGTCGCCCTGGTCGACCGAGGGGGATCCGGACGGCGTGGCCGCGGCCGACTCCTTGGCCGAGGGCTTGCCGCGGCTCGGGCCCGTCACGGCGTACACCCCGCCGCCGATCACCAGCAGCGCGGCGACCAGGGCCGCGATCAGCACGGCGGTCCGGCCCCGGAACGCACCCCCGGTCCTCTCGCCCGGCGACGGGGGCAACGGGCCCCCGAACCCTTGCTGTTGTCCCGGATACCCGTACGGGCCGGCCGGCGGAGGAGGCGGAGGGGGCGGCAGCGGCGCGTGCTGCTGCGGCGGAGGCTGCGGCAGCGGCTGCGGCTGCGGCAGCGGCTGGGCGTACGGATTGCCGGGCACGGGCCCGGAACCGGGCGGCGGCGCCTGATAGTCGGAGCCGTAGCCGGGCTGCACGGCGGGCGACGGGGGAGGGCCCGCCGCCCGCTCCGCGGCCCGCTGCCCATCAGGGTCGGGCAGTTCGTCGAGGTCGTGACCGGTCATGGTGCAAGTGTTGCCGGTGGGCCAACCCGGCTGGAGCACTTTTCTGGACGAAAGGCTGTCCGGTCAGCCGCGGAGCCGCTCGTGCAGGAACGTGGTGACCTCCGCGCGCGCCCTCAAGGCCGGGTGGTCCGCCGGGGTTTCGCGGACCTCCAGGGTCAGCACCGCGTGGGCCTGCCGGCCGAACCCGTCGGCGTTGCCCGGGGCCGAGCCGAGCTGGATGACCTTGAAGGCCTCCCCGAGCCGGGAGCTCAGGGTCTCGAACCGCTCCTGCGGCGCCATCCAGTCCTCGCTGAAGCGGAGCCCCATCACGCACAGGCCGTTGTTCCGCGTGCGCTCGACCACCCGCCGCAACTCGCCCTCGGAGACACCGGCGTCCGCGCGCCGAGCGGCGCCGAGCGCGATCGGGGCCGACGGCTGGCTCATCACGGGAGCCAGTACGACATCGTCCACCGCTGCGGCCAGGGCGAAACCGCCCGTGAAACAGAGGCCGATGACGCCCACACCCGCGGCAGGGGTCCGGGCCGCGAGGTCGCGGGCGAGGGCCCTGAGGTAGTCGGCGACGGGCCGGCGCGCGTCGGTGGCGAAGGCGCGGAACTCCGCGGAGACGCAGACGCGGGCCAGGACGGCCGCCGTCCGGGCGGCGGACAGGGGCTTGCCCGGCGTACCGAACAGCGAGGGCATCACGACGGTGAACCCCTCGTCCACCAGGTGCTCGGCGAGTCCGAGCACCTCGGGCGTGATCCCGGGCAGCTCCGGCAGGAGTACCACGCCGGGCCCCTCGCCCTTCTCGAAGCAGTCGTACGTGAGCCCCCCGGCCGCGAACGGGGCCCTGCTCCAGCCGGCGAGGGTGGAAGTCGGTGCGCTGCCTGTCATGTGCCCCTGCTCTCGGTCCGGTCCCGGCGTCGGCAGCCGACTTTACGCCGCGTCCATGCCAAGCGGGCGGCCGGATCGGGGCGTGTCAACCACGAGCGGTCCCGGTCATCCTCCCGGAGTCCGTCCCACCCCGGCGGGTGAACCGGGCGCCCTCCGGCCGCGCCCCGGCCCGTGGGCACGGGCCCGCGAAGGGGGCCGGACCCGGCTCCGTACGCGGCGCGAGGTGCGCGAACGGGGCCCGGCCGCGCGGAAAGGATCACTTTCGGTGCCACGATTCCCCCGCACACAACGGGCAGGCAAGGCTGCGAAGCCGTTCTCCGGGATGAGAGGTACGAAAGTGGCGCCTCAGGTGGTCGACGAAACGACTCAGCGTCTGCCGGCGCGGAGGAGTCCGGACCCCGCCACCCCGGGTGCGGCCCCGGCCGCCGCGCGCGTACCCGCGCCGGCCGCCCCCGGACCGGCGGCGCCCGAGCGGACCGACGCCGAACTCCTCGTCGCGGCCTCGGTCCTGCTCGCCGACGCGGCCCTCACGGCCAAGCAGTCGGGCGCGGAGCTGACCGGCGCGATGTTCAGCTGGCGGTTCGGGCTGGAGGCACTGAAGCGGCCCGGCTGGGCCCTCGCCGCCGCCGTCTCCTGCGCCCGGGCGCTGACCGACTCCGCCGGCCTCGGGTTCGGGGCCAACGGCGGAGCGGCCGGTGAACTCCTGCGGATGGCCGGGAACATGACGTACCGCCGCCCCGCCAAGGTGGCCATGGCCGTCGACGCCTTCGCCCTGCGGATCAAGGCGGCCGCCGTCGACCACCCCAACCTCGATGCTCCCGCGGCCCGCCGCCTCACCGAGGCGATGGTGGCCGGGAACCGGCTGGAGGCGGCTCGGGCGATGCGGGCCCTGATCGAGCTGCTCGGGGTGACCCGCGCCCTGACCACGGTCAGTCCCGTCATCATGGAGCTGCTGGCCCTGCTCGGCCTGCTCGACGAGAACCCGGTCAACGACGACTTCTCCTGGGTGACCCTCGCCGGCGGCGTGCCGACCACCGACCCCGTCCTCGGACTCCCCAGCTCCGTCCTCAGGTTCCTCAACCCCGGGCCGGGCCGCGCCGAGCGCACCGAGCCGGACCCGATCCTCGCCAAGGTGCTCGCCACCTCCCGCAACGACATCGTGAGCTACGTCAACGACATCGGGGCCCTCGGCAACCACGGCCTGGTGCTGCTGCGCCGCGTCGCGTGCGCCGACGGCGCCGTACGGTACGTCCTGCTGCTGCCCGGCACCAGCTTCGGACTGCTCAGCAACAGCACCCCGCAGGACCTGGTCGGCGCGTTCGACGGACTGCTGCGCACCGACACGACGTACACGCGCGCCGCGAAGAAGCTGCTGCGGCGGGCCGGGGTGCCCGCCGGCGCGGAGCTCATGATCGTCGGGCACAGCCTGGGCGGGATGACCGCGATGAACCTCGCCTCCGACGTGGAGCTGTGCGCCACCCACCGGGTCACCCACGTGATCGCGATCGGATCCCCGATCGACAGCAAGCGGCCCGCCGACCACACCACCCGGGTCATCAGCCTCGTCAACAAGCACGACGTGATCCCGGGACTGGACGGGCGCGGACCGGCCTCGCCCCACGACATCCCCGAGAGCTGGGTCGAACTGGCCTGGCTGGACGAGTCGTACGACTACCCGCTCTCGCACGCTCCGCAGGCCTACTCCGACGCGCTGCGCGGGGAGTTCACCCACTACCGCGACCAGGTGAACAAGCTGATCGGCGCGTACGACGGCGAAGTCGTCGGCAACCAGCCCTACATGCTGCGCGACAAGTGACCACGAGGGAGACCCGACCGATGACCACCGCCGACGCCCCGCTCCCGGCCACCGCGCCGCGACGCCCCGCCACGGCCTGGCCCCTGGAGAACGCCCTGTTCAGCGCGGCGATGGCCGCCCAGCGCCTGCCCTGGGTGGACGCCCCGGCCCGCGCCCTCGGGCTGGACCTGCTGACCCGGGACGGGGCGACGCGCGCGCTGCTGGGCTTCCTGCGACGTACCCGGTCCGGACGCCCGGTGCAACTGCGCACCCCCTTCGGACCGTTCCTCCTGCCGCTGGCCGCGGCCGACGCCGCGGGCCTGCTCGCGGCGTCCGACGAGGCGGGGGCGCTCGCACCCGCGGTCGGTCTCACGGCCGGCGGGGAGCGGTACGGCCTGTCGCCCCACGTACCGCTGCCGCGCGACGCGGCCGTACCGGCCGCCGAACTCGGCGCCCTGCTGGCCGAGGACGTGGGCCGGGTGATCGCGGCCCGGCGCGGGGACGGCACGCTGGACCGGTCCGACTGGCAGCGCGGCATGCTGAGGCTGAGCCGGCGCGTGGTGGCGGGCTCCGCCGCCGCCCAGGACACGCTGCTCAGCGAGGTGCTCGCCGCGGCCACCGCGGCCGCCGGCACCCGGTCGTACGAGGGCCGCGCCGAGGCCCTGCGGCGCCGGCTGGCACCGCACCTGGCCGACCCGGACCCCGCCTCCCTGACGGGCCGGCTCCTGGCACGGGGGACCGGGCGCGAGGCGGCGGATCCGGACGCCGCCGCACCGGCCGTCGCGCACGCGCTCGCGCTGGTCTCCCAGGCCTGTGCCGACACCGTGCTCCAGGCGCTGGCCCTGCTCGCCGTGGGCGCCGCCGCCTCCCCGGAGGCGGCCGTGGCCGAGGCGCTGCGCCGGTGGCCGCCGGTGGCCGCGGCCGTGTACCCCGTACGGTCGGACTTCGTCTGGCAGGACCTGGCGGTCGAAGCCGGGACCGAGATCCTGCGCGTGCCCGGCTGGCTGCGCGGCCTGGACGGCGAGGGCCTGCCGGACCCGGCGCCGGCCGGACCCTCCGCCGCCGAGGGGGCCTGCGGGATGCCGCCGCTGTGCGGGGCGCCGACCGGGTGCGCGGCGACGCGGTTCGCCGCCCTCGTCGCCGGGCACGTCGTGAGCGCCCTCACCGAGGCGGTCCGTCCGCTGCTGATCGCCCCGCTGTTCACCGCGGACCGGCTCCCGGACACGCTCGATCCGCGCACGCTGGTGGTGGCGCTGGAGGACCGCGCCGCCCCGCCCGACGACGGACGGGTGGGCGTCACCCTGCCCACGGCGGTCCCCGTCTCGGCGTTCGGCTACGCCCCGGCGGCGTACGGGGCCCTCGCGCACGCCAGCGCCGACCGGCTGGAGCGGCACGCGCAGAGCCTCGCCGCCTGCGCCGGGAACAGCGGCTGGAACGCCGACGAGGAGGGCGAGCGGTACCGCACGGCCCTGCTGGACCACGCCGAACGGTGTGCCAGGGCCGCCGACGGCGTACGTCGGGCGGCGAAGCGGCTGACGGACTGAGAGGACGGATCCATGGACACCTCGGCATCCCCGCCCGTACTGCCGCCCGCGCCCGCGGCGGCGTCCGGCCGCGGCGCGGTCCTCGCGGGGCTCGGCGCGTACGTGCCCCCGCGCGTCCTGACCAACGCCGAACTGTGCGGGCGGCGGCCCCTCGGCGACGAGTGGATCCGGGCCCGCATCGGCGTGGCGAACCGGCGCGTCGCGGACGGGGAGGCCACGGTCGACCTCGCGGTACGGGCCGGCCGGCACGCGCTGACCGCGGCCGGGGCGTCCGCGGTCGACGCGGTCGTCCTGGCCACCATCTCCCCGGACCGGCTCCTCCCGGCCGGGGCCCCGGAGGTGGCGGCGCGGCTCGGCCTGGGCACGGTGCCCGCGTTCGACATCGCATCGGGCTGCAGCGGGTTCCTGTACGGGCTGGGCCTGGCCTCCTCGATGATCACCTCCGGGGCCTTCGAGAGGGTCCTGCTCGTCGCCTCGGACGTGTTCAGCGCGTTCCTGGATCCCCAGGACTGGCTGATGGCGGCCATCTTCGGCGACGGGGCGGGAGCGGTGGTGCTGTGCGCGGGCGAGGCCGGCGCCCCCGGTTCCCTCGGCCCCTTCGACCTGGGCAGCGACGGGGCGCAGGCCGACCTGCTGGAGGTCCCCGGCGGAGGTGCGCGGGCGCGCAAGCGCCAACTGGCTTCTCCGGGAGAGGAGTTCTCGCCGTACTTCCGGATGGACGGGCCCGCCGTGCGCAAGCAGGCCGTCGTCGGCATGTGCGACTCCGTGACGCGGGCCGTGGACCGGGCCGGGTGGCTGCTCGGCGATCTCGACATGGTGGTCGCCCATCAGGCCAACCAGCGGATCCTGGACGGGCTCACCGCCGAACTGGGCCTGGCGCCGGGGCGGGTGCTGTCGCACATCGAGCAGTACGGGAACACGGCGGCCGCCTCGGTGCCCGTACTGCTCGCCCAGGCGGCCGCCGCCGGGACGCTCTCGCCGGGCCTGCGGGTGGCGCTCACCGCGTACGGGGCGGGCCTGGCCTGGGGTTCGACCACCGTGGTCTGGCCCGAGGTGCGGGCGGTGGCCGAGGGCGGGTGAGTGGGTGCGGCCGCCGCCGGGTGCGGCCGGGGCGGGTGAGGTGGCCCCGGCCCGCGCGCTCCGTGCGGTCTACCAGAACGGTGTGTCCCGCCTGCGCCGTTCCCGGTCCACCAGGGCCTGTACGGCGGCCTGCGAGGCGGCGCACAGTCGGCGGGCCGCGGCCGCCCGGGCGGTGTAGGACTCGGGCCGGGGCGGCGCGGGAATCGGCTCGCCGACGGTCACGAGCCACTTCGCGGGCAGCGGGAAGACCGTCGTGAGCGGGAAACAGGGGAGGTCGAGGAGGCGTGCCAGGGCCGGGATCTCGCCGAGCCGGGGGCACGCCTCCTCGGCGCCGATGACGGACACCGGGACCACGGGGGCGCCCGCACGGACGGCGGTCACGGCGAACCCGGGGCTGAACGGCCGGAGTTGGTAGCGCTTGCGGAAGGGCTTTTCCAGACCGGAAATCCCCTCGGGAAACACTCCGACGAGTTCCCCGGCGGTCAGGTGTTCCATTCCCAGCGTCGGATCGAGCGGAATGGCGCCCTTCTTCCGGGCATAGGCGCCGACGACCGGGAATCGGAAGACCAGGGGCGCCGCGGGAACGCGCAGGGGCCGTGCGAGGCCGCGGGCGAAAACCTTCTGGAGGACGAAGGCGTCGAGTCCCCATGCGCCCGAGTGGTTGGCGACGACGACGGCGGGCCCCTCGGCCGGGATGTTCTCCAACCCGGCCACTTCCAGCCGGAAGTAGTCGTCCACGAGCCAGTCCAGGAAGCGGTCCCAGGCGCCTTCACCGGCATCTGCCACCAGCCGCTTCACATTCCTGAGCTCGGCTCCGGCCACCTCGATCACATCGGTCATGCTTTCCGACACGAATGATCCCCACTCTCGCATTCCGAATCATCAACAAGCCGGACAGGGACGGGTTTTGAGTAAATACCCTGCCGTGGTACCTATTTGAGCACGAGAAGGCCCGTCCTCATCACCGTGCTTCCGTCGCACCGATACCGCAAATGAGAGATGCCGTGACCACTTCCGCACCGGAATCCGTCCTCGACGTGATCAGCGAACTGCTCGTCGAAAAGTTCGAAGTCCCCTCCGAAGAGGTACGGGGGAGTGCGCCGATGAGCGACCTGCTGATCGATTCGCTCATGATCGTCGAAATGGCCATCGCCGTTCACGAAACGCTCGGGGTCAAGGTCGACGAGGAGGAGCTGCGCGCCGCCACCCTCGACGAGTTCGCCGCCTCCGTCGACGCACGGCTGACGGACCGTTGACCGGACGCCCCGAGGCGGTCGTGACCGGGCTCGGGCTGGTCACCGCGGCCGGGTGCGACCGGGACACGACGTGGTCGGCGGTCCGCGCCGGCCGCGCCACCGCCGCCCCCGACCCCGAGCTGCGCGGTCTGCCCGTCTCGCTCAGCTGCCGCGTACCGGAGCTGGACCACCCGGTCCTGCGCCGGCGCGGCTCCGCCCACCTGGACCCCGTCGACCGGTTCGGCCTGGTGGCCGTCGCCCAGGCGCTCGACCAGGCCGGGCTGGACCCGGGGGAATGGGACGGCGACCGGGTCGCCGTCGTCACGGGCGGCAGCACCGGAGGCCTGCGCACCCAGGACAGGGCGCTCGCCCGCCTCGGGGAGCGGGGACCGGAGTTCGTCTCCCCGTACTTCCTCCCCGGCTACCTGCTCAACATGACCTGTGCCAACATCGCGCTGCGCTTCGGGGTGACCGGTCCCACCCTGGCCACCTCCACGGCCTGCGCCTCGGGCACCACCGCCCTCGGCCTCGCCCGCGACCTGCTGGCGGCCGGCCGGTGCGACATCGCCCTCGTCTGCGGCGCCGACGCCTCCGTCACCCGGCTCATGGTCACGGGCTTCGCCCAGCTGGGAGCGGTGTCGGACACCGGATCGCGTCCCTTCGACGCCACGCGGGACGGCTTCGTCGTCGCCGAGGGCGCCGGCGCGCTGGTCCTGGAGCGGCCCGCCCACGCCGCCGCCCGGGCGGCCCGGCCCCTCGCCCGTCTCATCGGCCACGCCGCCTCCACGGACGCCCACCACCTGGTGGCCCCGCACCCCGGAGGCCGCGGAGCCGAGCAGGCCGTCCGCGCCGCCCTCGCGGACGCCGGGATCGGCCCCGCGGAGGTCGGCCACGTCAACGCGCACGGCACCTCGACCCGGCAGAACGACGCCATCGAGGCCGCCGTCCTGAGCCGCGTCTTCCCCCACCGGCCGCCGGTCACCTCCGCCAAGGGGGCCCTGGGCCACACCCTCGGGGCCGCGGGCGCCGTCGAGGCGGCCCTGACCGTCCTGGCGCTGGCCGAGGGAATCGTTCCGCCCACGGCCGGGCTGGCCGAGGCCGACCCCGGGACGGAGATCGACGTGGTCGGCGCGGAGGCCAGGCCGCACGCCGGACAGGTCGCGGTCAGCAATTCCTTCGGGTTCGGCGGCCACAACGCCGTGGCGGTCCTCGCCCGCCCCTGACCGCCGCGTCGGCCCCGCCCGTCCGCCCGCGCCCCCGCCCACCCCTCGCCGCGCCGGGAAGCGGCCCCGGGCGGGCAGGGCGACCATGGGGGTGTGGAAGGTGCGCCATGACCGAGCAGACGCCCATCGAGGATCTGATCAGCGGGGCCGCCCAGGACGCCGGAGGCTGGCTCGGCTCCCTGCCCGTGGCGCAGCTGGCCACCGGCGCCGACGGGACGATCGTCCGCTGGAACCGCGCGGCGCAGGAGCTGCTGGGCTACGCCCCGCCGCAGATCGTCGGCCGGCACATCGCCGAGCTCCTCCACCCGGGGGCCGACCGCAGCCTCGGCCGCGCCCTGTGGGAGACCGCCGTCACCGGACGCGGGGTGATGGGCACCGTGACGGCCTGGCACCAGGACGGGCACCCGCTGGAGCTGGAGATCTGGGCCTGTCCGGTGCCCGGCCGGCGCCACGGCTCCTCCTCGGTCCTCGTCTTCGCCGCCGACGCCCACGCGGCCCGCCGGATCCGGGGCTCCTCGGCGGTGTGGGACGGGCTGTTCGCCCGCTCACCCGTCGGCATCGCCATCCTCGACACCCAGCTGCGGTTCCTCCAGGTCAACCCGGCCCTGGAAGCCATGAACGGCCTCCCGGAGTCCGCCCACGTCGGACGGCGCCTCACGCAGCTCCTGCCGGAGGTCAACGCGGAGGACATGGAGGACGCGATGCGCCAGGTCCTGCTCACCGGGGAACCGGTACTGGACCGCCGCCGCTCGGGGCGCACCCCCGCCGAGCCCTCCCGGGACCGGGTCTGGTCGTGCTCGTACGTCCGCGTCGAGGACCCCGGCGGCCGCCCGATCGGCGTGATCGCCTCCCTGCTCGACGTCACCGAGCAGCAGCGCGACCACACCGAGGCCGAGGCCGGCCGCCGCAGGCTGGCGCTGCTCAGCGAGGCCAGCGCCCGCATCGGCGCCAGCCTGGAGCTGGAGCGCACCGCGCAGGAGCTCGCCGACCTCGCCGTACCGCAGCTCGCCGACGCCGCCACCGTGGACGTACTGGACACCCTCGCGCGCGGTGACGAGCCCGGCCCGGGGCTCGCCGGGGGCGTTGCCCTGCGCCGCCTGGGCAAGGCCCCGCTGACCGGCTCCGCCGTCATCGGCATCCTCGCCCCGCTCGGCAGGACCCTCGTCTTCCCGGCGGCCGCCCCCTACACCACGGCGCTGGGCGCCCGCAGGCCCTTCCTGATCGCGCACCTGGACGAGCAGACCGTCGCCTCCGCGGCACGCCACACGAGCAAACCGGCGCAGCTCCTGCCCGTCGGCGTGCACTCGTTCATGATGGCCCCGCTGATCGCGCGGGACCTCGTGCTCGGCGTCGCGACCTTCTACCGCACCAGCCCCGTCGGCCCGTTCGGGCCCGAGGACGTCACGCTCGCCGGCGAGCTCGCCGCCCGCGCCGCCGTCAGCATCGACAACGCGCGCCTCTACCACCGCGAACACGAGACCGCCGTCGTCCTCCAGCGCAGCATGCTGCCCCAGCACATCACCCCGCCGCCCGGCATCGAGGTCGCCCACCGCTACCTGCCGGCCAGCGACGTCAACGAGATCGGCGGCGACTGGTACGACGTCCTGCCGCTCCCGGGCGGCAAGGCCGCCCTGCTGATCGGCGACGTCATGGGCCACGGCATCGCGGCCGCGGCGGTCATGGGACGGCTCTCCGCCAGCGTGCGCGCCCTCGCCCGGCTCGACCTGGCCCCCGAGGCGCTGATGCACCAGCTGGAGGCGACCCTGGACGACCTGGCCGATCCGATGATCGCCACCTTCCTGTACGCCGTCATCGACCCGGCGAGCGGCCGCTGCCGCATCACCCGCGCCGGGCACCCGCCGCCCGCGACCGTCCGCCCCGACGGCACGGTCCGCCTCCTCGACCTGCCGCCCGGCACCCCGCTGGGCGTCGGGGGGACCACGTACTCCACCACCGACCTGGACCTGCCCCCGGGCAGCCTCCTCGTCATGTACACCGACGGCCTGGTCGAGGCGCGCGGCAGCGACATCGACGTACGCCTCGCCGAACTGACCCGGCTGCTCGCCGAACCCTCCGGCTCGCTGGACCAGTTGTGCGACGCGCTGATCACGCAGCTGGTCCCGGCCTCGGCCGACGACGACATCGCCCTGCTCATCGCCCGCGTCGGCACCGACCCCCACCCGCCCCCGCCTCCCTGACGGGCAGGATGGGGGCATGGAGTTCAGCGAACTGGAGGCGCGGGCCCGGGTGCTCGCGGCCACGGACACCCGCCGGATCCTCGGCATCGCGGGGCCGCCCGGGGCAGGCAAGTCCACCCTCGCCGGCCGCCTTGCGAGGGCCCTCGGGCCGGAGCGGGCCGTGGTCGTGCCGATGGACGGGTTCCACCTGGCCCAGGCCGAACTGGAGCGCCTGGGACGGGCCGACCGCAAGGGCGCCCCGGACACCTTCGACGTCGCCGGGTACGCGGCGCTGCTGGCCCGGCTGCGCGCGCCCGCGCCCGCCGTCGTCTACGCCCCCGCGTTCGACCGGGCGCTGGAGGAGCCCATCGCCGGGAGCATCCCCGTCGACCCGGCCGTACGCCTGGTGATCACCGAGGGCAACTACCTGCTGTACGGGGCGGGGCAGTGGGCGGGGCTGCGGGCGCTGCTCGACGAGGTCTGGTTCCTCGCCCCCGACGACACCCTGCGCGTACGGAGGCTGGTCGAGCGCCACGTACGGCACGGGAAGGCGCCGGCCGACGCCGAGGAGTGGGTGGCGCGCTCGGACGAGGCGAACGCCCGCCTGATCGCGGCCGGCCGCAGCCGGGCCGACCTGATCGTGGAGTAGGCCCCGTCCCCTGCGGGTCCTGAGGGGCGTACGCGGCGGCCAGGGGGGCGCGCAGCGGATCAGATGCGCCATTTCCCGAAAGATTTCCGTCGACAGCCGTGCACATTCGGGCGTCTTTTCCGATGGGGTGGTGTTGGGGGAGCGGCCGGTCCGACCGGCCGCTGGATGTGGGGGGCAGGCATGCCCGTTCCGCTCACTTCACCGGAAGGCTTTCCGCCGACGTGAAACCTGTCCAGACCTTCACTCCCGTGCCGATACTCGGCGCTTTCGACGCGATCGACGCCGTCCGCAGACACCCGCGCCTGCCGGGTGCGAGGACCCGGACCGCGACCGCCCGTACCGGCGACGACCGGCATCCCTGGAGGAGCGCATGAGTGAGGGCGAGTTCGACCCGTCCGGGGACCGGGCGGTCTCCAGCGAGCTGGCCGGCGTGCTTCCGGTCGAGTTCTGCGCGTTCCACTCCCAGCACCACCGCGCCTACCTGCGCTACGCCCACCTGCAACTGGGCTCCCGGCAGGACGCCGAGGACGTCGTCGACGACGTGTTCACCTTCCTGCTGAAGGTGTGGCGCCAGGCGCTGAAGGAAGCGAGCCTGCACGGCTTCGCCTGGGCGGTGCTGCGCGAACACGTCGCGCGCCGCCTCGCGCTCCTCGGCCGGCCGGCCGCCATGGTCGAGACGGCCTGGTTCGCCGCCCTGCGCCGCGCCTCCCGGCACCGCATGGAACTGCTGGAGGCCAAGCTGGGCCTGTACGCGGCGATCGCGTGCCTGCCCGATCGCCACTACGACGTGGTGTTGCTGGCCTTCCTGTTGGGGTACGACAACGGCACCGTCGGCCGGATGATGGGGATCTCGCCCGCGGCGGTCCGTTCGCACATTCGAGGCGCGAGCCGAATCCTGTCCCAGAAACTCGGGGCGGACTGGGCGCCTGGAGAGGAGAAGGGCCAGTGAGCGACATGACGGCCGAACCCGACGCCGTGCCGGGGGAGAAGCTGGCGGCGGCCCTGGAGGGGGCCGAGGTGCTCGTCGAGGAGTACGCGGGCTACGACGAGGACGCCGCCCGGCGTCGCATCGCCCGCCGCATCGCGGCGGACCGGGCCCGCTCGGCGAGCGGCGCCCCCGGCCGCGGCTTCCCGGCGCCGGCCTCCCTCGCCGGCCGCGCGCAGCTGCCCGCGCTCGCGCCCACCACGGCCGACGACCTCGTCCTCGACGCGGCCTGCCACGTACGGGCCGCGCGGGCGCTCGACGACCTGGCCTGGTCGCTGGCCGAGAGCCGGTCCTTCGCCGAGCTGGCCCTGGCCGCCTCCAACTGGCCGCACGGCGCGCAGCCGGCGCTGCTGTTCGGCGCCCTCCTGCACCTGGCCGACCGGATGGAGGGCGCCCAGTTCTGGTTCCAGTACGCGGCCGGGGCCGGTTCGCGGACCGCCGCGCGCCTCCTGCACCTCCACCACCTCGCGCGCGCCGAGGTGGACACCGCCCGGCACTGGAGGGCGATGGCCGAGGCCCTGCCCCCGGACGAGGGGCTGGCGCACCTGCCGGAGGTCCCGGAGAACCTGGAGGAGGCCCTCGGAGCCTCGGTCATCTGGACCTCGCCGCCCATCAGCACCCAGGACCTGACCGCCCTCACGGCGGTGAGGGGGCACGGCGGGCGGCCCCCGTACCGGCTGCCCGCCCGGCTCCGGCGGGCCGTGACGGCCCTGAGCTGGAGCGAGGACCAGGACCAGGGGGAGGTGTACCTCCTCGGCCCGCACGTGGCCGTGGCCATCGCCCAGCACGCGCGGCTGGACATCCTGCACCTGACGGACGAGGCGAACGCCTGGGCGCTCGAAGCCCTCAGGCACCCGCAGCCGACCGGAAGGGCGCGCGGCGCGTCCGGGGGACGTCCTGCTCCGGTCGCGATGGAGGCCGTCCACCGGGCGCTGCGCGTCCTGGAGGTCGTGGGCCGGTACTCGGGCGGGGTGAGCCTCGCCCAGATCGCCCGCGAGACGCGGCTGCCCCAACTGGTGCTGGCCCGGGTGATGGAGCAGCTCGTACGGGCGAACCTGGCGGCCCCGGCCGGACCCGGCGCGTACATCGCGGGCCGGGCGCTCTTACTGACCGGGGCGGCGTCCGGCGACGGGAGCGGACACCTGCAGGAGACCCTCGCCTGGGTCCGGGACGCGGTCGGCGCGGCCGTCTACGTGGCCCGCTACACCGACGGCGAGGTCTGCATCACCCAGTACGCCGACGGCCCCGCGACACCGCTCGTGGACGAGTGGGTCGACTTCCGGGCCGCCGCCCACGCCTCGGCCGTGGGCAAGGCCCTGCTGGCGCAGCTCGGACCCGCAGGCCGCAAGGACCACCTGTCCCGGCACCGGGCGGCGCGGTTCACCGCCCACACCCTCACCCGGCAGGAAGACCTCTTCCGGCAGCTCGACACCCGCCGGCCGGGCGAGCCCCTGCTGGACCTCCAGGAGTACGCCGTGGGCACGATGTGCGCGGCCGTCCCGATCACCTCGGGCCCCAACGCCGAATGCCTGGCCCTGTCCATCCCGGCCCCGGACCCGCACCGGCTCGGGCAGGCCGCCCGGATCCTGCAGAGCGAGGCCGCGGCCGTACTGCTGGCCCTGATCGTGGCCGGCACCGGTTCCGGCGCCGGCGGCTCCCCTACGGCGCCGCAGCGGGAGGAGGGGGCGGGGGAGCCCGGCAGCGTCCTGATCACGGCCACCTGAGGGGCCCCCGGCGCCCGGGCCGGCCCCCGCGCGGACCGGCCCGGGCGTCACCCGGCCGCACTGCCCCGCTGGCACGAGGGGCCGGCGGACGGCTTGCTGGAGGGATGACAGAGGGAGCACCGGGGCGGACCCGGCAACAGGCCCTGAGCACCCCGAAGGCCGCGGGGCTGGCGGGGATCGTCTTCGCCGTCCTGCTCGCGGCGGCGATCGTGCTCGCCCGGATCGCCCTGCCCGAGGGGGGCGGCGGCGAGGAGGAGATCGTCCCGGGCAAGCGGGGGGCACTGCAGACCGCGACCGAGCTCGTCCCGTTCGCGGGCATCGCCTTCCTGTGGTTCATGGGCGCACTGCGCGAGCACACCGGGGACGCCGAGGACCGGTTCATCGCCACCGTGTTCCTGGGCAGCGGACTGGTCTTCGTCGCCTGCCTCTTCGGCGCGGTCGCCGCCGCCGGGACCGTGCTCGACGCCGAGGACCCCACGGGCTTCGGCCGGCATTTCGCGTACACGCTGCTCACGACGTACGGGATGCGGATGGCGGCCGTCTTCGTCCTCGCGACCTCGACCCTCGGGCGCAAACTCGGGGTCCTGCCCAGACCCCTGGTGGTGATCGGGACCCTGGCCGGGCTGCTCCTGCTGGTCGTGGGCTCCACCGTGCCGTACTGCGAGCTCGTCTTCCCGGCCTGGGCGCTGCTCATCAGCCTGTACATCCTGCGCACCGCCCGCCACTCCGCGTGACCCTCCGCCGCGGCCGTCACTCCGATGGGCTCGCCGGACGGGCCGACCCGCCGCGCGGGCCGCACGCTGGCCGGGGAGCCGGAGGGGGCCAACGAAAGGACCGGACCTTGCTGAGGCTTGTCGTCGATCTCAACCGGTGCCAGGGGTACGCACAGTGCGCCTTCCTCGCACCCGACGTCTTCGCGATGCACGGAGACGAGGGCCTGCTCTACGATCCGCAGGCGCAGGACGCCCACCGCGAGCGCGTGGCCCAGGCCGTCGCCGCCTGCCCCGTACAGGCGATCCTCGTGGACGAGCTGGACATGGCCGCGACCGCGCCCGGAGCCGCGCGCTCGGCGGGGGAGGCCTCCGATGGCTGACACCGCCCTGGAGCACCTCAAGGCGAACGGCCGGATCGTGGTCGTCGGCGCCTCCCTCGCCGGGCTGCGCGGTGCCGAGACCCTGCGCGAGAAGGGTTTCAAGGGCTCGCTCACCATGATCGGCGACGAGCCGTACCAGCCGTACGACCGCCCGCCCCTGTCCAAGCAGGCGCTGCTGGGCATGGGTACGGCCGAGCGCACCGAGCTGCCACGCCGCCGCGACATCGAGGCCGAATGGCGACTCGGCGTGGCGGCCAGCGGCCTCGACATGGCGGCCCGGCGGGTCAAGCTCGCCGACGGGGACGAAGTGCCCTACGACCGGCTGCTGATCGCCACCGGCGTCCGCGCCCGGCCCTGGCCCAACCCGGCCGAGGCGGAGCTCGACGGGGTGTACGTCCTGCGGACCCGCGACGACGGCGCGGCCCTGGCCCGGCGGTTCGACGAGGGCCCGCGCCGGGTCCTGGTCATCGGCGCCGGGTTCACCGGCTCCGAGATCGCCTCCGCCTGCCGCGAGCGCGGACTGGAGGTCACCGTCGCCGAACGCGCCGACGCCCCCCTCGTCGGCGCCCTCGGCGGGGTCATCGGCGCGGTCGCCGCCGAACTCCACCGAGAGAACGGCGTCGACCTGCGCACCGGCATCATGGTCACGGCCCTGGAGGGCGACTCCACCAACCGGGTCCGCGCCGCGCACTTCTCCGACGGCACCACGCTGGAGTGCGACGTCGTGGTCGTCTCGCTCGGGGCCCAGCGCAACACGGACTGGCTCAGCGGATCGGGGCTGGGCGCCGGACCCCGCGGCATCGCCTGCGACGCCGGCTGCCGGGCCTTCGACATCCGCGGCATCGTCACCGACGACATCTTCGTGGCGGGCGACGTCGCCCGCTCCCCGCACCCGCTCTTCGGCTACCAGTTCCTGTCGCTGGAGCACTGGGGCAACGCCGTCTCCCAGGCGGAGACCGCAGCCCACAACATGCTCAGCGAGAGCACGGAGCGGCGCCCGCACATCTGGGTGCCGGCCTTCTGGTCCTCGCAGTTCGGGGTGAGCATCAAATCGGTCGGCGTGCCCTCGATGGGCACCGAGATCATGATCACCCAGGGCTCGCGCGCCGAACGCCGCTTCACCGGCGTGTACGGCTACCAGGGCCGCGTCATCGGGGCGGTCACCTTCGACAACTCGCGCTGGCTGCAGTTCTACCAGCAGCAGATCGAGACCACCGCGCCCTTCCCACCGCCGTTCCCCACGGTCGACCGGCGCCCCGAAGGTCAAAAGCCCCTCCCCGCGGACTTCCCGGACCCGTCCCTGCCCACGCACGGACCGACCGTCACCCTCAGCGGATACTCGCCGGCCGACCGGCGCCTCACGTTCACCCCCGCCGGGCACTAGGGGGCCTCCGGCCGTGATCCGCCGGCCCCCCCAACCCGCCCGCCCCCCGGAGGACCCGGCATGAAGCAAGGCATCCTGAGCGACATCCTCGACTACGCGAACCGCGCCAACCCGTACCCCCTGTACGCGGAGTTGCGCAAGACCCCCGTCTTCCACGACGGGGACGGCCCGTACGTCATCAGCACGTACCACCACATCCAGAGCCTGCTGCACGACCCGCGGCTCAGCTCCGACGCCCGCAACCTCGCCGCGAACGCAGGGGACCCGCTGGCCGGGGCGGAGGACGAGGGGGCCGCGGCCCTGCCGCCCAGCTTCCTCAAACTGGACCCGCCCGAGCACGACCGGCTGCGCCGGATGACCAACCGCCCCTTCGGGCCGCCGCACTCCCCGCACCGCGTCGACGACATGCGCGGCTTCCTTCACACCACCGTCACCGGACTGATCGACAACCTCGGCGACCCGGAACGGATCGACCTGGTCGACCAGTTCGCCTACCCGTTCCCCGTCACCATGATCTGCCGGCTGCTCGGGGTACCGCGCGAGGACGAGGCCCGCTTCCACGTCTGGGCGGACACCCTGGCCGCGAGCCTGGACCCCGATCCCGACGCCGATCCGAAGGAGCGGGAGAAGAAGACCCACGACGCCCGCATGGAACTCGGCATGTACCTGGCCGGGCTGATCGAGGAGCGCCGCAAGAACCCCGGCGAGGACATGCTCTCCCAACTGGCCGTCGGACACGGCCAGGACGAGACGATGAGCACGATGGAGCTGCTGAGCACCGCGGCCCTGCTGCTCATCGCGGGCCACGAGACGACGGTCAACCTCATCACCAACGGGATGCTGACCCTGCTGCGCAACCCGGACGTCCTCCAGCAGCTGCGCGAGACGCCCGACCTCGCCGTGCCCCTGGTGGAGGAACTGCTGCGGTTCGAGCCGCCGGTGCAGCTGCTGCCGCAGCGCACCCCGCTCGTGGACATCGAGGTCGGCGGGGTCACCATCCCCAAGGGCTCCTCGATGTGGCTGATCCTCGCCTCCGGCAACCGGGACCCGCACCGCTTCGAGAACCCGGACCGCTTCGACCCGTACCGCAAGGACATCCAGCACCTGGGCCTCGGCAGCGGCATCCACAGCTGCTTCGGCGCCCCGCTGGCCCGGCTGGAGGCGCAGCTCGCGCTGACCGAGCTCGTCCGGCGCCTGGAGAACCCGCGCCTGGTCGAGGACCCGCCGCCCTACCGGCAGAACGCGGTCCTGCGCGGCCCCCGCCATCTGCGCATCACGTGCGACGGGGTCCGCCCCGCCTGAGGGCGGCCGGGTCCTCCCGTGAACGGCCGCGGATGGTCCGGTGCCGGGCACCCGCGTCCTGCGCGGGCGGCCGGCACCGGAGCCGGCTAGGAGAGCTTGCCGTCGTAGTCCGGCAGCTTGAAGGTGCGCTCCGCGTGGCCGCCGACCAGGTCGCTGTCGTTGTTGCCGATGTTGGCGATGATCGTGTAGCCGCGGCCCTCGATCTCGGCGCGCTTGCCCGTCTTGTACGCGCTGACCTCGTCGAAGAGGTCGGGCAGGTCGCGGACGTACAGGCCCGTGACCGGGTAGCCGACCGCCTTCAGGTTGTGCTCGGTGAGGGACTGGATGATCCCGGGGCGGGCGGTGACGAAGAAGACGGCCACGCCGTGCTCGTTCGCGTACCGGGTCAGGTCGCGGACCTCGGAGATCGCCGGCGTCGGGAACGTCCAGAACCAGTGGAAGTCCGTCTCCAGGGAGGAGTTGTCGATGTCGAGGACGATCGCGGGCTTCTCGCCCGCGGGCGACTGGGCGATCCGCTGCTCGACGTAGGGGCGGGCCGTGGCCATGACCGCCGCCACGTCGCGCTTCCACGTGCCGTAGTCGACACCGCGCAGCAGCGCGTTCCCGCCGGGAGCGGAGGCGGTGGCCGCGGCCGGGGCCGCCGCCGGGGCGGGGACGGGAGCGGGTGCGGCCTCGGCGGAGGCGGCGGGGGCCAGCATCAGGACGACGGTGGCCGCGGCCGTGGCGGTTGCGGTGCCGAGCAGGCGGGCGCGGGCGCGGGTGCTGCGCATGTGGGGGCGCTCCTCAGGGGCTGAAATTGACATGTACGGAGCCAGAATCCGTACGATCGAACCCCTTGTCTACTGGTCGGTAGTTAAATTCAGGTGGCCGTCCAGCCACCATCGAGGGGGAGCGAGGCTCCCGTGAGATAGCCGGCGTGCGGCCCGCACAGCCACACCGCCGCCGCCGCGACCTCCTCCGGCTCGATCAGCCGCTTGATCGCGGACCGACCGAGCAGCACCTGCGACACCACCTCGCCGGGGCCGATCCCGTGCGCGGCGGCCTGCTGCTCGATCTGCGCCTCGACCAGGGGAGTACGGACGTAGCCGGGACTGATGCAGTTGCTCGTCACCCCGTACGGGGCGCCCTCGACCGCGGCGACCTTGCTCAGCCCCTCCAGCCCGTGCTTGGCGGCCACGTAGGCGGACTTGTAGGCGCTGGCCCGCAGCCCGTGGGCGCTGGAGACGTTCACCACCCGCCCCCAGCCTGCGGCGTACATGTGCGGCAGCACGTGGCGCAGCAGCAGGAACGGCGCGGTGACCATCACCTGCTGGATCAGGGTGAACCGCTCGGCCGGGAACTCGGTGATGGGGGCGACGTGTTGCAGGCCCGCACTGTTGACCAGGATGTCCACCGCTGCCGGCAGCCCCTCGATCGAGGCCGGGTCCGCGAGGTCGACGAAGTGCGCCTGCCCGCCGACGAGGGCGGCGACGGACCTGGCCGACTCCTCCGCGATGTCGACCACGTGCACGGCGGCGCCCGCCTCGGCCAGGGCGATCGCGCAGGCCCGGCCGATACCGCTGCCGCCGCCGGTCACCAGCGCCACGCGCTCCCGCAGAAAAGGAAGTTGGCTCGTCATGGCTGAACCCTAGGGAGCGGGAACGACCGCGCCCATGGCCCCGCACACCACACTCCGGGGCGGTGGTGTGGTGCACGGAGCCATGGGCGACGGCGTGCGGCGGCCGCCGCCCCTCGCGGGCCGTCAGCGCTTCTGCGCGGTGAGGAAGTCGAGCAGGGCGGTGCTCGCGTCCAGCGCGTTGCTGACGGATCCGAAGCCCTCGGGCGGTGCCATGGCCGAACCGGGCCAGGTGTGACCGGCCCCGTGCATGACGAGCAGCTGCACCTTCGCCCCCGCCGGGCCGGGCGGCCAGGTGGTGCTGTCGTAGCCGGGCCGGCCCTCCTCGACGGGAGCGCCGGCCCCGGCCGCCGCGGCGAAGGCCTCCGAGCCGGCCCGGGCGGACATCGTCGGCGTGACCGGTTCCTCCCCGGGAGCGGCCGGTCCCGGACTGGGCAGTCCGGCCAGGGGGCGTACGGGGTCCTCGGCCCCGTAGACGGTCAGGACGGGAACCGGGCCGGTGGGCTTGACCGCGGCGGCCCCGGTGGGGAGTTCACCGGAGACCGACACCGCGCCCGCGACCAGGTCCGGACGCTGGGCGGCCATCCGCAGCGCCATGGAACCGCCGTTGGAGAACCCGGCGACGTAGACCCGGTGCGCATCGGCCCGGCCGGTGCGCACGAGCTCGCCGACCAGCGCCTCGGTGAAGCGGACGTCGGCGTCCGGATCCGGCCGCTGCGGGGAGGGCGCACTGCCGGCGCCCCAGGCCTTGCCCAGGGCCTCCGGGTACACGAGGAGCATGCCGCGCGCCTCGGCGCCCTTGTCCAGGCCGCTCTGCTCGCGCAGCTGCGCGGCGTCGGCCCCGCGCCCGTGGAAGGCGATCAGGAGCGGCCGGGGTCCGCCGCCCTCGGCGGCCGGACGGTGCATCAGGTACTCCCGCGTGCCGCCGTCCACGCTCAGCCGCTCCCGGCTGTCGACCCCGGGGACGGCGGGGGCGGAGGCGCTCGGGGTGGGGCCGGCCCCGGCCGCGCCGGGCGTGCGGGGCGCGGTGGAGCAGCCGGTGAGCCCGGCGGCGGTCAGCGCGAGGCCGAGGGACAGGGCGGCGGCGTACGAGGCGCACCGGGTCGCCGCGCGCCGGGCCGCCGCACGGCGGGGGGACGGGGAGGAAGGGTGGGAGGTCATGCCTGGAGCAGAGCACCCCCGCCCACCCTCAGTCCAAGACCGATATGGATCTCGAATCGATCAATTTCCGATATCGTCGCTGATCGTGGACCTGATCCGGCATCTCCAGTGCTTCGTGGCCGTTGCAGAAGAAAGACACTTCGGCCGCGCCGCCGAGCTGCTCGGCATGGCCCAGCCACCCCTGTCCCAGCGCATCCAGCGCCTCGAACGCGAGCTCGGCGTCCGCCTCTTCGAGCGCACCAGCCGCCAGGTGACCATCACCGCGGCCGGCGCGATGCTGCTGGAGGACGCCCGCCTGCTGCTCGCCCGCGCGGACGCCCTCACGGCCACGGCCCGCCGCATCCGCGAGGGCGAGAGCGGCCTCCTGCGCGCCGCGCTGCCGCCCGACCTCGCCGCCGAGGCGATCGCCGCGATCCTGGCCGCCTTCCGCCGGCACCACCCCGGCGTGGAACTGGAACTCCACGAACTGTCCACCGCCGAGCAGCTGGCCCGCTTCACCTCCCGCGAGCTCGACGTCGGGCTCGTCCGGCACCCCTGCGACATCGCCGGACTGGAGCTCGGGCCGGTCCTGCTCCGCGAGCTCGGCGTGCTGCTGCCCGTCGGGGCCCCGGCCGCCGCGCTCGACGAGATACCCCTCGCCGCCCTCACCGGATACGGCCTCGTCCTCTTCCCGCGCGCCGAGGCGCCCGCCCTGCACGACGACGTCCTGAACACCTGCGCCCGCGGCGGCTACACCCCAGCGACCGTCCGCGAGGGCAGCGGCGCCGGCTTCGTACGCGGCCTGGTCCTCTCCGCGAACGCCGTGGCCTTCGCCCCGCGCGACACCGCGTCGGCCGGTGACGCGGGCCCGGACGCGGACATCGTCTGGCGGCCCCTCGCCGGCGCCCCGCTGGCCTGGCGCCACAGCGTCGCCTGGCCGCGCGACCGCGGGGACGCCGCCGTCGGTGCCTTCGCCGAAGCGACCGCACGCGCCCTGTGGAACACTGCGGCGGTGACCGCCGACGCACCCGAGCGGCCGCTCCACCTGCGCCCGGCGGCGGAGTACTGGCTGTGAACGACACCCTCCGCCGCATCGCCGCAGCCTTCGCCGAAGCCGGCGTCAGCGGCCGGCTGCACGCCGTGGACATCGACTCCGCCGCGGAGATCGACGCCGGCGCCGACCACCCGGTCGTCACCGCGAGCGTGCACAAGCTCTGCCTGCTCGTCGCCCTCCACCAGCACGCCGCCGCAGGCCTCCTGGACCTCACCGAACAGGTCGAGTGCCCGCCGGGTGAGCGCACCCCCGGCCCCACCGGACTCGCCGCCATGCTCGATCCCGTACGGATGTCCCTGCGCGACGCGGCCTACCTGATGATGGCCGTCAGCGACAACGCCGCCGCCGACCTGCTCCTCGCGCGCGTAGGCCTCGACGCCGTCAACGAGGCCACGGCCCGGCTCGGGCTGACCCGTACCCGGGCCGTCCACACCTTCCGCTCGCTGTTCGCCACCGTCCGGGAGGACGCGGGCCCCGCCGGCGTCCGGGCCCTCGCCGATCCGCTGGTCCTCGCCCGGCTCCGCGCCCTCGACCCGGCCCGCGGCAACCGCAGCACACCCCGCGACATGACCCGGCTGCTCACCGCCGTCTGGCGGGACGAGGCCGCCTGCACCCCCGAACACGGCGCCGCGATCCGCCGACTGCTCGGACTCCAGGTGTGGCCGCACCGGATGGCCGCCGGATTTCCCTTCGACGACGTGCACGTGGCCGGGAAGACGGGCAGCCTGCCGACGGTGCGCAACGAGGTCGGAGTCGTCGAGTACCCCGACGGCGGCCGCTACGCCGTCGCCGTCTTCACCCGCGCCGCCAGCCCGGCGGCCACCCTGCCCGCCGCCGACGCCGTGATCGGCACCGCCGCCCGCATCGCCGTCGACGCCCTGCGCGCGAGATAGCCGACGGATCGCGGCGCGTACTCCCCGGGGAGTACGCCCGATCGGCCCGCCCGGCTGACGACGGCGGCGGGCCCGGCCGTCTAGCGTGGCCGCATGGCGCAGCGGCGGTGGCAGTACTGGACGGAGCGCACCGGCGGCGGGCGGCTGCCGTGGCGCTCAACGCTCCTCGTCGCCGTCTTCACGCAGGCGGCCACCGGCTGGGTGCAGCACGCCCAGCCCGGACGGGAGCCCGTCGACGCGGTCGCCCGGATCCTGCTGCTCCTCGCGCCCGCCCTGCTGCTCCTGCGCCACCGGTACCCGGTGCCCGTCCTCTACGGGGTCTGCGCGCTCACGCTCGGATACCTCGCCGGCGGATACCCGTACGGCCCCGTCTTCCTGAGCGTCGCCGTCGCCTGCCTCGCCGCCGTCGTCGCCGGCCACCGCTACGCCGCCTGGGGCGCGGTGGGCGCCCTGTGGGCCGGACACCTGCTCATCGCGCACTGGCTCTACCGCTGGCTGCCACCGCCCGGCGACGGCCCCGCGTCCTGGGGGACGGAGGGAGGCGCCACCGCCTGGGCCATCGCCGTGCTCGCCGCCTCCGAGGTGGTCCGCGTACGCCGGGAGCAGTGGGCGCGGGACCGGGCCGAGCGCCGGGCCGCCGAACGGCGCCGGGCGGACGAGGAACGGCTGCGGATCGCCCGCGAGCTGCACGACGTACTGGCCCACAGCATCTCCGTCATCAACGTGCAGGCGGGCGTCGGCCTGGCCCTGCTCGACACGGACCCCGAACAGGCCCGTACGGCGCTCACCACGATCAAGGCGGCCAGCAAGGAGGCGCTCGGCGAGGTCCGGCAGGTCCTGAACACCCTGCGCGCCCCCGGCGAGGCCCCCCGCGCCCCGGCCCCCGGCCTCGACCGCCTCTCCGAACTGGTCGGCCAGGCGGCCGCGGCCGGGCTCACCGTCTCCGTGACGGGCGAGGGGGAGGCCCGGGGACTGTCACCGGCCACGGACCTCGCCGCGTTCCGGATCCTCCAGGAGGCGCTCACCAACGTGGTGCGCCACTCGGGCTCGCGGACCGCCCGGATCCGTATCAGCCACCCGCCCGGCGCGCTGGAACTCCAGGTGGACGACGACGGGCCCGCCACCGGCGGCGAAGCCGGAGGCAGTGGCACCGGCCTGATCGGGATGCGCGAGCGGGCCGCCGCGCAGGGCGGCACCATCGAGGCCGGCCCCCGCCCGGACGGCGGATTCCGGGTCCGGGCCCGGATCCCGCTGGAAACCGTGGAGGACTCGTGATCCGCGTACTGCTCGCCGACGACCAGGCGCTGGTACGGGCGGGCTTCCGCGCGCTGCTCGACGCGCAGCCCGACATCGAGGTGGCCGGGGAGGCGGCCGACGGGGCCGAGGCGGTGCGCCTGGCCCGCGAACTGCGCCCGGACGTCGCCCTGATGGACATCCGGATGCCGGCGCTCGACGGTCTGGCCGCCACCCGTACGATCACCTCGGACCCCGCGCTGGCCGAGGTGAAGGTGGTCATGCTGACCACCTTCGAGCTCGACGAGTACGTCTTCGAGGCGCTCCGCTCGGGCGCCTCCGGTTTCCTGGTCAAGGACACCGAGCCGGAGGAACTGCTGCGCGCGGTACGGGCGGTGGTCGCGGGCGACGCGCTGCTGTCCCCCGGGGTGACGCGCCGCCTGATCGCGGAGTTCGCGGCCCGGTCCAAGGCCCCGCAGGCGGGGGCGGGGCTGGAGCGGCTGACGGAGCGGGAGCGCGAGGTGGTGGCCCTGGTCGGCCTCGGGCTGTCCAACGAGGAGATCGCCCGCAGGCTGGTGGTCAGCCCGTTGACCGCGAAGACGCACGTCAGCCGGGCCATGATCAAACTCGCCGCCCGGGACCGGGCCCAGCTGGTGGTGATCGCGTACGAATCGGGCCTGGTCAGGCCCGGCTGGCTCGGCTGAAGCCCGCTGCCCGTGGGTACTCCCGCCGCCGTACGCACGGTGCCGCCGGCCGTACGACGACGCGGGCACCCTCCCGGGGCGAGTCTCGGAAACGACAAGGAAAGCGGACCCCTTCCGAGGAGCTGAACCGAGATGAACACCCTGGCGTACGACGGGCCCGGCCCGTGGATCCTCTTCGTCCCGCTGGTCTGGGCGGCCGTCGTCTTCGGCGTCGTCACCCTGCTGCGCCGCACGGTGTGGCGCGGTGGCCGCGGCCCGCGCGGCCCGTGGGCTGTGCGGGGCTCGTACGGGGAGAACTCGCCGATCGCGATCCTGGGCCGGCGGTTCGCCACCGGTGAGATCGACGAGGACGAGTACTGGCGCCGGCTGTCGGTCCTGGACGAGCAGTTCGGCCGGACGACCCTCGACGGCAAGGGCGGGGCCGGCTGACCCCGGGCCCCGGGCCCCGGGCCCCGGCCCTCGACCCCTTGATCTCCGACTTCCGAGATTGCGCCCCGCGCCCGAGCGGGGCGCGAGTCGGCGGGGATATTTTCCCGCGATGGATTCGAACACGCAGACACTGGACACCTCTTCGCCCAGCCGCCGCGGCCTGCTCCTCGCCGCCGCGGCCGGCACGGCGGCCGTGGGGTCCGTCCTCCCCTTCGCCTCCGCCTTTCCCGCCTCCGCCGCGCCGGCCCCGGCTCCGCCCGCGGAAGCCGTCGCGGGCCCCGTCTCCCCGGAAGAGGCGCTGCGCCGACTGGCCGACGGGAACCGGCGCTGGCGTACGTACGGGCAGGAGCACCCGCACGAGTCGGCGCTCCTGAGGCTGCGGCTGACCAAGGGCCAGCACCCCTTCGCGATCGTCCTCGGCTGCGTCGACTCCCGGGTGCCCCCGGAGCTCGTCTTCGACCAGGGCCTCGGCGATCTGCTGACCGTGCGCTCGGCCGGCGAGGTACTGGACGAAGCCGTCCTCGGCAGCGTCGCGTTCGGGGTCCTGGAACTGCAGATCCCGCTGGTGCTGGTGCTCGGCCACCAGTCCTGCGGCGCGGTCGGGGCCGCCGTCCACGCCGACGAGACCGGTGAGCCGCTGCCCGCGCACATCCAGTACCTGGCCGACGGGATCAGGCCGTCCATCGACCGTACCCAGCAGGGCGAGGCCCGGATCGACGCCACCATCGACGCGCACGCCCGGCGCACCCGCGACCTGCTCGCGGCCGAACCCGACCTCGCCCGGCGCATCGCCGAGGGCAGGCTGGCCGTCGTCGCCGCCCGCTACGGACTCCGCGACCAGAGGGTGCGCACCCTGGCCTAGGTGTCCGGCGGAGCGGGCTCCCCGGGGGGCGCTGGAGCGCCGCCGTGCGCCCCTGGCGGAGACGGCCGGACGCCCGCCAGGCTGGAGCCCGGTACACCCACCAGGGCGGGGGGCACGGTCGATGTCGACTTCGATGGAGAACCAGGGCAAACCGATCACCACGCACGACATGGTGGTGGTCCACCGGATGTTCCGGCGCGAGTTCGGGCAGGCGGCGGGCCGGGTGCGCGGAGTGCGCCACGGCAGCCGCGCCCAGGTCAGGCTGGTCGCGGACCGGCTGGAACTGCTGCTGGACACCCTGCACCACCACCACGAGGGCGAGGACCGGCTGCTGTGGCCCAAGCTGGCCGCGCGCCTGCCCGCGCAGGGCGAGCTGTGGAAGCGGATGCAGGGTCAGCACGACGACCTGTCGGCCGGGGTCGCCCGGGCGCGGGCCCTGCTTGCGGCATGGGCGGCGGCCGGAGGGATCACCCACCGGGAGGAGCTGGCCGAGGCCTTCGACCGGGTCGCGGAGGCGGCCGGGGACCACTTCGACCAGGAGGAGCGCGAGGCGCTGCCGCTCGTCGCGGCGGTGGTGTCCCAGGCGGAATGGGACGAGATCGGCGAGGCGGCGAGCGCGGCCGTTCCGAAGAGCAGGCTGTTCACCGTCCTCGGGATGATCCTCAAGGACGCCGACCCGGGCGAGCAGATCCTGATCATGGGCCACCTGCCGCTGGCGCCCCGGGTGCTCTGGCGGGCGGTGGGCGAACGCAACTTCCACCGCCTGGAACAGCGTCTGGAGGCGGCGGTGGGCCACGGCTGAGGCGTGACGGGGCGCCGTGGAACGCGCCTACACGATCCCGCAGTCCCTGAGCCCGGCCATCGCGAGCGCGCGCTCGGCCGGGTAGGCCCCGGCGCCCGGGAAGGCGAGGACCGTCCGGAACTGCTGCCCCGCCTCGCGGACCCGGCCCGCCGCCGAATAGGCGCGGCCCAGCCTGCTGCGGATGTCCATCTCCATGCGCGTCTGGTGGGGTTCGTCGAGCGGGGGCAGCGACTGGAGCCGGGAGAGCGCCTCGTGGTGGAGCGCCACGGCCGCGTCCAGGTTCCCCCCGCCCAGCTCGGCCGTGCCCAGCATGCTCAGCGTGATCGCGGTCAGGGGGATGTCGCCGGCCCGCTGGACCAGGTGGGCCGCCCGGCTCAGCAGCTCCTTGGCCTCGGTGAACCGGCCGAGGCCGAGGTGGACCTCGGCCGCGCAGCTCAGCGCCCTGCTGATCATGGCCGGGCGTCCGTTCACCTCGGCGCGCGCCGCGGACTCGTTCAGGCACACCAGCGCCTCCCGTGGCCGCCCCAGCGCGCGGTAGGCCGTGCCCAGCACGCACAGCGCCATCGCCACCAGCCACTCGTCCTCCAGTAGCCGGGCCAGGTCGACCGCCGCGGTGAGCGGAGCCAGGGCCTGTTCGGGCCGGCCCGAGTTGAGCTCGGCGGCCCCGATCCCGCTCAGGGCCCGGGCCTCCTCGCGCCGGTCCGCGCGGTGGCGGCTCAGGCGCAGCGCCTCGTCGAAGGCCGCGCGCGCCCCTGCCGCGTCGCCCCGGTAGATGTCGATGATCCCCACACAGTTGCGCAGGGCCGGCGCCATCCGCCGGTCGGTGGCCCGGTCCGCCAGGGGGAGCGCGACTTCCAGGGCCGTGCGGCCCTCGTGGTAGCGGCCCCGGCGCACGAACTGGTCGGTCAGCGCCTCCGCGATCCAGCAGGCGTGATCGGCTTCGCCGAGGGCCGCCGCGTGGCCGACGACGTCGGCGAGCTCACCGTCGGCGGCGTTCAGCCAGCCACTCGCCTCAGCCCGGTCGGCGAAGGCCCCCGTCCCGGACGGCCCGGTGGGGAAGCCACCGGAGCCCCAGTCACTGGCGGCCCGGCCCGCGTCCACGTAGAGGCGGAGCACGGCGGTGCGCGCCGCCCGCGCCTCCGCCGGGGCGGCCTCCGCGAGCCGCCGCGCGTGCACCCGTACCAGGTCGTGCAGCCGGTAGCGGCCGGGGCGCGGCTGCTGCACCAGACTCGTGTCGACCAGACCCTCCAGGACCTGTTCGGCCTCCCGGACCGGCCGGCCCAGCATGACCGCCGGCGCCAGGGCGTCGAATTCGCTCGTCGGCGTCAGCCCCAGGGCGCGGAACCCCCGCTGCTGCGCCTCGGTGAGCTGGTCGTACGACAGGCGGAAGGCCGCCTCCAGGCTGCGGTCCCCGGCACGGAGCTCACCGAGCCGGTGGTCGTCGTCCGTCATGCGGTCCACCAGATGGGCGAGGGTCCAGACGGGCCGGGTCTGCAGCCGCGTCCCGGCGATGCGCAGGGCCAGCGGCAGTCCGCCGCAGAGCCGCGCCAGCTCGTGCGTCGCCGCCCGCTCCTTCGCCGTGCGCTCCTCCCCGACGAGGTGCCCGAGCAGCGTCTGTGCGTCGCCCGTCCCCAGGGGCTCCAGGGTGACGCGCCGGTCGGCGTCGAGTCCGGTCAGGCGCTGCCGGCTGGTGACGATCACCATGCTGCCCGGCCCCGCCGGGAGCAGTGGCCGGATCTGCGCGCTCGCCAGGGCGTCGTCCAGTACGAGGAGCAGCCGCAGCGAGCCGGTCGCCGCACGCCAGGCCGCGGTGAGCGCGTCCAGATCGGCCGGTACCTCGCTGTCGGCCGTGCCGATCGTGCGCAGGAGCCGCCGCAGTACGCGCTGGGGCGAGAGCCTGTGCCGCCCGGGACTGTGGGCGCGCAGGTCGACGAAGAGGCAACCGTCCGGATGGTGGTCGCGCAGTTCCCGGGCCGCGCGGACGACGAGGGCGCTCTTGCCGACCCCGGCGATGCCGTCGACGGCCGCGACCCCCACGGCATCGGGCGGGAACGGGGCCGTCAGCAGCGCCCGTTCGCGCTCCCGCCCGATGAGGACGCCGGTGACGCCCGGCAGTTCGTTGACCGGGGGGCGGGGCCGCGGCGGGTCGGCGAAGGCGGCCGGACCGGCGGCCGACAGGGCAGCGGTGGGAGAAGCGGTGGCCGGGGCGGCGGCGGCCTGGGCGGCAGGGCGGGCCGCCGCCGGGCCGAGGAGGAGCTCGTCATCGCGGCGCAGCACCGCCTCGTACACGCGGCCCAGCGCCTCGCCGGGGCTGACCCCGAGCTCCTCGCGCAGCCGCTCGCGCATGCCCTGATAGGCGTTCAGCGCCTCGGCCTGGCGCTGACTGGCGTACAGGGCGCGCATGTGCAGGGCCAGCAGCGACTCGTCGTACGGCTCGGCGGCGGACAGCGCGGACAGCCCCTCCAGGGCCTCGGTGGCCCGGCCCAGCAGCAGGAGGCATTCGAGCCGCTCTGACCGGAGCGTCCTTCGCGTCTGCGACAGGCGCCGCCGCTCGGCCTGCGCGAACGGCCCGGGCAGCCCGGCCAGGGGCTCTCCCCGGAACAGCGCGAGGGCATCGGCGAGCCGGGCCGTCGCGCTCACCAGGTCGCCGGACTCCTTCACCCGGCGGGCCTCCCGGACCCGCTCGGTCAACTCGGCCGCGTCGACGCGGATCCCGTCCGCCGCCATGCCGTACCGGCCCTGGCTGCTGCGGATCACCGATTCCTCGTACGCGGTGCCCTGCGGGTCGAGGGCCTTGCGCAGCGCGTAGACGTAGCTCGGCAGGACCCGGTGGCCCGAGCCCGGCGGCGCGGAGCCCCACACCCCGTCGAGGAGGTCCTCGTGGCTGACGGTGCTGCCCGGCCGCAGCGCCATCGCGGCCAGCACGGCTTGGCGCCGGACGGGTCCCAGGGCCAGCGGAGCCGTACCCCGCCAGGCCAGCACCGGCCCGAGCAGCTCGATCCTCAGCCGCTGCGGAGTTTCCCCGTCCACGCGTATCCCCTCGGCCACATCATCGAAATTTCATCAGCATTGCAATGCCCCCGGCCACGGTTGGCAACGCACGAGGTGCACGAGCGAGGGCGCAATGGCTGGAAATCGGGGGAAGGCATGAAGGGTCCGGATCCTGCGCGCCGTACCGCGGCGCCGGGCTGGGGCGGCAACCGGGACGTGACCAGGTATCTGTGCGCGGCCGCGTACCTGGAGCGTGCGTACGGTCGCTCCCTCGTCAAGGAGGTGGCGGCCGAGCCCCATCTGGGGGTGGCCGCGGCCCCGGCGTGCGACGTCCCGGTGGTGCTCAGGCACGCGTACCACGCGAACATGCGCAGGCACGGCCGCGACATCGTGCTGGCCTCCCTGCTGCTGTTCCTGCTCGTCTTCTACCTGTGGGTGGGAAGGCCGGGCGTCTCCCTGTCGCTGTTCGTCCTGGCCTGGGTGACGGTCTTCTCGTTCGAGCTCGCCACCAAGTACGGCGCCCCGATGCAGAGCCTGCGCCCGGACCGCTTCGACCCCGCGGCCGCACCCGAGCCGATCAGCCTGGGCGTCGCCGTACGCCTGCGCGAGATCGGCGAGTACGCCGAGGGGAACGTGACCACCTACAGCGGCTATTCGCCGTTCGCCGGATACGGCACCGATCGCGACGCGTGGTCACTGGCCTTCGACGTCACCTCGCCGAGCCGGCCCGGCGTCGAGCCGCAGGACTTCGACGTGGTGGACCTCTACTCCCACGTCGCCGGACGCCTCGCCACGCTGGGCCTGCCCTGCCTCGAAATCGAGGAGCGCGTCTTCGTGGACGGCGCGGCCGTCCGGGAGGACCGGCGCTTCCTCCCCGATCCGCTGGGCCGGCCCGTCACCGCGATCACCCCCGGGACCATGGACGCGCTGAAGCGGGCGCCGGAGGAGAAGGCCCGGCCCTACCTCGGCGTGCACTCCACCGGCTGGGGCGGCGAGCTGGTGACCTCCCTCTTCGTCCGCTTCGTACGCTCGGATTCGAGCCTCGTCGTGGAGGCGGCCCCGACGGTGCTCTTCCCGCTGCGCGACCGCTACCGGGTCGTCGACACGCTGATGCCGGGACCGCACCCGCTCGAAGTGCTCCTCCTGGCGGCGAACACCCTGGTCCCCACCGTGTTCGAGCTGATGGCCTCGCCCTGGCGTGCGATCGCGGGGTTCGCCCCCGATTCCTGGATGTACTTCCGGGTCCGGGCCCAGGACAAACTGATCACCCGGCTGCGCCGTTTCGACTACGGGGCCCGGCAGGCGGTGCGCCGCAACGCGGCCGACGACAGCCACCAGCGCTACTTCCAGGAAGCGGACAGCGGCATGGTCCTCAAGGCGATCGAGAAGAGGGTGCTGGGCGCGATCGTGGAGTTCGCGGAGGCCCATGGGATCCATACGGACGAGTTGGTGCAACGGCAGGAAATGATCATCAACCACGGGATCATCGCGAGCCACGGAGCGAGTGTCCACGCCAGCTCCGTCGCCTCCGGCGAGAACTCCAGCGTCTCGTCGAAGATCCTCCGTGCCATACCGCGCGTGAAGATGGACTGACCAGGTGAGGGGCGGGAAAGGCATGCGCAACAACAACGACGGGATCATCGCCACGGGGGGCTCGCACGTCGTCTCCTCGGCGGTGGCGAGCGGCAGGAACGCCCGGGCCGCCGTGCACGGCAGCGGGTCGACCGAGGCCGGCGACGGACGGCAGCGCTCTCCCGAGGAGGTCCGGGAGCTGGTGGCCCGGCTGATCGACGCACTCGGCCGCTCCGACCACCCCGACCGCGCCGACCTGATCGAGATCGCGGAGGACGCGCGCGAGGAACTCGCCGCCGAGAACCGGCGCATGGGCAAGCTGCGGATGCTCGCGCGCACGCTCGTGAGCGCGGTGGCGGGATTCACGGCACTGGCGTCCCTGGCGCAACCGATCGAAGAGGCGGTCCGAGGCCTGTGAGGGCGGGATCCCGGAGGAGATGACCCGGAGGAGATGACCATGCCATCGTCGCGCCCCGGCGGGCCCGGGTACGTCCGCGTGGGATCCACCGTGCTTCCGCGGTGGCTGTTGTGGCTGGTGGCGGCTCTGGTCGTGGCGGGCGGGGTGAGTACGGGCGTCCTCCTCGCCGTGGCTCCCGTCCCCGAGGAACGGGCGGCGGACCGGGCCGTGAGCGGGCTGCCGTCGACCGCGGGCGCCGATCCGGCCCCACCGTCGGCGGCGCCGTCCCCCATCCTGCCGCCCAGCACCCAGCCGCCCAGCACCCCGCCGCCGGGCGGATCCTCTTCCGCCGCCGTCCCGTCCGCGGCGGCCACCCCGCCCGGGCAGCTTCCGGTCGAGCCGGATCCGGACCCGCCCGAGGGCCCGGGGGAC
This sequence comes from Streptomyces vinaceus, assembly GCF_008704935.1. Taxonomy (NCBI): domain Bacteria; kingdom Bacillati; phylum Actinomycetota; class Actinomycetes; order Kitasatosporales; family Streptomycetaceae; genus Streptomyces; species Streptomyces vinaceus. Next base: position 511,720 of record NZ_CP023692.1, on the reverse strand, counting down.
GTGGTGGAGGAGTACTACCGGTACCTCGCGAACCGGGACTTCGCCGCCGCCTGGGAACTCGGCGGCAAGTACATCGCCCACACCTCCTACGCGAAGTGGGTGGCGGGCTACGACACGACGGCCGCCGTCTCGCTCGACTCGGCGGCCACACTGGACGCCGGCCGGGTCCGGGTCACGATCCGGGCGTTGCAGACGGACGGCACGGTGCGGGCGTACGAAGGCACGTACACCGTCTCCGGCGGGGTGATCACCGACGCGCGCGTCACCGGCGGGTGACACCCCCTAGCTGCGGTACACCCGCAGGTCCGAGACCACGTACGACATCTCCGAGACCGAGGGGTCGGGCGCCGGGTGGTAGCGGCCCGCGCACACGGAGAGGTTCACGATGAGGTACGCCCGCCAGCGCCGGCCCACCCCGCTGTGATCGGCGTAGGCACGGGTCCCGTTGACCCACCAGACCACCGAGTTCGTACCGAACCTGACCTTGAGGTCCACCCATGCGCCGGGGCGGATGGCGGGGTCGTGGAAGTAGTGCGAGCCACCGCCCCGGACGTGGTTGGAGAGCTCCAGCAGGTCCGGGTTGTCGGGGTGGTACTCGAAGACGTCGACCTCCTGGCCGCCGTCGCGCCAGGTCCAGATCGCGGGCCAGGCGCCGACCGCCTCGGGCAGCCGGACCCGGGCCTCCAGGACGTCTTCCGCGCGCAGCAGGAAACCCTCTTCGCTGCCCTCCGTGGTCAGCAGTCCGCTGTCCCAGTTGCCGTCGGGCCGCAGGCTCGCGCGGAAGGTCCCGCTGCGGCTGTACTCGGGGTCCTCGACCAGGTGGTCGAGTTTGTTGTCGCCCGGATTGACCGGGCCGCCGTCGGGAAAGGCGGAGGTCCGGCCGGCCACCCACCGGGAGGTCGAGCCGAAGTCGGCGGAGAAGACGAGGGTGCGGGGGCGCCGGAACGGGGCGAGGAGTTGCGAGATCACGCCGCAGGTCTGCCCGCGACACGCCGTCCGCATTCCGGTGATCTTTGTCGAAATACGGACGGGCGGGGCGCTTCAGGGCACTTCAGGCGTCAGGGGCGCCGCCCCGGCTCCCCGCGGCGCACGCGGGTCAGGAGCCGGACTGCTGGAGGCGCTCCGCCTTCTCGGCGTTCTTCTCCTTGATGCGGACCGCTTCCTTGCGGACCTCGGCCTGGGTGGCGCGCTCCTTCTGGAGCCACTCCGGGTTCTCCTGCTTCAGCGCGTCGATCTGCTCCGTGGTGAGGGCCTCGGTGACCCCGCCGCGGGCGAGGCCGGCGATCGAGACGCCGAGCTTGGACGCGACCACGGGACGGGGGTGCGGGCCGTTGCGTCGCAGTTCCTGCAGCCACTGGGGCGGCTCGGCCTGCAGCGCGTTCAGCTCGCTGCGGGTCACGACACCCTCCTGGAACTCAGCGGGGGTGGCTTCGAGGTACACACCCAGCTTCTTCGCCGCGGTGGCGGGCTTCATGGTCTGGGCGGTCTTGTGCGACGTCATGGGGTCAAGGGTATCGAGCGTGTGCGCTACTTCTGACCACGCCCGGTAATCTGGGCGGGTGACAGGCTCGGAAGCACCTCCCTCGGCATCACCCACGGCAGCTCCCTCGTTCCGGCTCGCGTACGCGCCCGGAGTGACCCCCGGGAAGTGGGTGCGGATCTGGAACGAGCGCCTGCCCGACGTCCCCCTGACCCTCCTCCAGATGCCCGCCGCGGAAGCCCCCGGCGCGCTGCGGGACGGTGGCGCCGACGCCGCCTTCGTACGGCTGCCGATCGACCGTACGGGCCTGGCCGCGATCCCCCTCTACACCGAGACCACCGTCGTCGTGGTGCCCAAGGACCACCTCGTGGCGGCCGCGGAGGAGGTCTCCACCGAGGACCTCGCCGACGAGATCGTGCTGCACCCGCTGGACGACACCCTGGAATGGGAGAGCCTGCCCGGGAAGCCCGCGTTCGAACGACCCGCCACGACGGCGGACGCGATCGAGCTGGTGGCGGCCGGGATCGGCGTCCTCGTCGTACCGCAGTCCCTGGCCCGCCTGCACCACCGCAAGGACCTCACGTACCGCACGGTGACGGACGCCCCGCAGTCCCGGGTCGCCCTGTCCTTCCCCGAACTCGACGGTGAACCCACCGACCTGGTCGAGGAGTTCATCGGGATCGTGCGCGGCCGGACCGTCAACAGCACACGCGGCCGGGGCGCCCCGACCCCGCCGCAGCCGAAGCAGCGGAAGCGCCCCGACGCGGCGGGCGGGGGGCGGAAGCCCGCGGCCGGGAAGTCCGGCGGCGGCAAGAACGCGCGCGGCGCCTCCGGCGGAGCCAAGGGAGCCAAGGGCGGCAAGGGCGGAAAGCCCCGGCGAGGCCGGTGAACCGCTCCGCGGGCCGCGGCGGCCCCCTCAGGAGCCGATCCTGACCAGGGCCAGCGTGATGTTGTCCGGGCCCCCGGCCTCGATGGCGGCCCTCCACAGCTCGAACGCCGCCTTGCCGTCGTCGTGCACCCGCAGCAGCTCGTCGAGCTCCTCCGGCGGCACCGGATCGGTCAGCCCGTCCGAGCACACCAGGTAGCGGGCTCCGGCGGGCAGCGGCTGCGTCGAGACGTGCGGGGTGATCCCGCCTTGCCGGCGGGATCCGCCCAGCGCCTGGGTCAGCAGCGAGGTGGTCCGCTGCCCCGGTTCCAGCGGCGGGTTGTCGTCCACGCTGACCTGCCGCAGCTCCTGCGCCGTGGCGTCGAGCACCCTGCTGTCGCCGACGTTGAACGAGATCAGCGAATCCTCCAGCACGACGGCACCCGCCACCGTGGTGCCCATCGTGGCCAGCTCCGGATCGCTGTCACCAGCCGCGTACACCGCGTGGTTGCACAGGGCGAGCGCCTCGCGGACGGCCCCCTCGCTGTCCAGGGAGGGCCCGAGCACCGCCAGTTGCCGTACGACCAGCGCACTGGCCACCTCTCCGGCCGGCTGTCCGCCGATCCCGTCGGCCACCGCCACCACGAGCGGCGCGCCGAGGGGGAACACGAAGGTCTGCGGATTGCGGGTCACACCGGCGCACAGGGTCCACGGCCCGACGACGAGGCTGTCCTCGTTGTGGTCGCGTACGAGCCCGGCATGGCTCAGGGCGCTCACGGCTACGTACGTCATCGCACCCCCATTGTCCCGCCGCGCGCGCAGGGCCGCCTCACCGCGGATCCGGGCCCCCGCCCAGCGCCTGCCGCTCCATGAGCCGGGTGACGTCCTTGGCGGTGACGATCCCCACCAGCCGGTCCGCGTCCACCACCAGCAACGGCAGACCGGTCCCCGGCCGCAGCGCGTCCAGGGCGGCGCCCAGCAGATCGCCCGGGGCCGCCACCGCGCACCGCTCCAGCGGGGTCGCCACCTCCCGCACGCGCAGCGCGTCCCGCCGCGCCTGCGGGATCCGGGCCAGCCCGCGCACGTGCACCACCCCGCTCGGGCGGCCGTCGAAATCGAGCAGCGGCAGTGCGGAATGCCGCGTGCGCACGGCCACCTCCTCGATGAACCGGCGCACGCTCAGCCAGTCCGCGCCCGTCGCCACCGGGCTGGACATGGCATCGGTGACGCGCACACCCCGCAGCCCGGTCTGCAGGACGGCGCGCTGGCGCTCCGCGCCCGCGACGAGCGTGATGAAGAGGCCGATGGCGACGAGCCACAGCCCGCCCGAGGAACCGCGCAGGAAGGAGACCCAGCCCAGGGCCGCCAGCAGCACCCCCATGACCTGTCCGCTGCGCGAGGCCGCCCGGTCGGCCCGGTCCCGGTCGCCCGTACGCCACCACAGCAGCGCCTGGAGCACCCGGCCGCCGTCCAGCGGAGAGGCCGGCAGCAGGTTGAAGACGCCGAGGAACAGGTTGGCCCAGCCCAGCCAGACCAGGACGGCGGCGGGCACCGCCCAGCCGAGCAGGGCGTGCAGGCCGATCCCCGCGCCGACCGCGGCGCCGCCGATGACCAGGCTGGTGAGGGGGCCGCTCACCGCGACCGCGAAGGCCGCCCTCGCGGTCTGGGGCCGGCCCATCCTGGTCATGCCGCCCAGCGCCCACAGGGTGACGTCCTCGACGGAGATCTTGCTGCGGCGGGCCGTGGCGGCGTGCGCGGTCTCGTGCAGGAGCAGGCTGCCCATCAGCAGCAGGGCCCCCACGACGCTGGCGAGGGTGTACACGGCGTTCGAGCGCCCCGGAGTCCACACGGGGAGGGTCTGACGGCCCAGGCCGTACGCGAACAGCACGACGAGCAGCGGCACGCTCCAGTGCATGCGCAGCGGCACTCCGACGACACGTCCGATGGGGACCGAGCCGTTCATCTTCGTCTCCTGCCGGCTCGGCAGTGTGCTTCCACCCCCATTGTCGCTCCGGGACGGCGGACCCGTACCGGAGCGACCGGCGGGGCGGGGCTCAGCCCTCCGTGGCGGCCGGAGCGGCCAGGGCCTCGTCGAGCTCCCACGCGTGGCGCTTGAACTCGCGCAGGAAGTCGCCGTGGTCCTCCCACTGGCGGGCGATGCCGCGCAGCACGTCCCAGTGGTGCTCCACCGACTGGTCGATGACCCGGCGCAGCGCCGGCTCGGCCGCCGCCCGCTTCTCGATGAGCCCCTTGACCGCCGAGGCCTCCAGCACGGCATTGCGCAGGGCGCGCAGCGCCCGGGAGGTGTCGTCCATCGAGAAACCGCGCTCGCTGCCCGTGGCCTCGTCGAACAGCGGGGTCAGCCGCGCCTCGATGAATGCGGTGATCCGCTCGAAGTGCTGCACGTCCATCGGGGCTCCATCTCGTCTGCTTCCGGGCGCGGCGGCTCCTTCGCCGGCGCGGATGAAGAATATCCGTTCAAGATCCGGTGCCGGCGGGCGGCGGCCCAGGAATGGGTGGAAGGCTTCCGCCCCATTCCCCATTGCTGCGTGTCCTTGCGGTGTTACCTTCCGTGTCGTCGGCGCGTGCGCCGCACTTTTCGGTTGGGGGGCGGGGGAATGGTGAGCGCAACGGCGGAGCTCGGCCATGCGGAAGGGACCGACGCTTTTCTACGGCACATGATCTGGCGGTATCCGGACCTGCGGCAGCCGGTGGTGGCCCTGCTCGGCCCCCGGCAGTCGGGCAAGACCACCATGCTCCGCTCCCTGTCCCAGGGATGCGGCTCCACGGTGGTCCACGCCCACCTCGACTTCCACGAGACGCCGCTGGACCCGGTGTCCGCGGCCGCCCTCGTGGCCTTCCAGATGATGCGGGGCTGGGACACGCTGCGCCGCAGCCCCGTCTTCCACCGCTTCGCCCTCGGGCTGCTGGCCCTCAACGAGAACCTGGAGCCGGACCGCGCCCGCGCCACGGACCAGATCAAAGGGCTGATCCAGCAGTACACGCGGGGCACCCGCCGCGGCAGGTTCGCCGCCCGGCTCGAAGAGGCGGTGGACGCCACGATGGACGTCGTGGCGACCGGCGCGCTCAGCCCGCTGGTGCAGGGCCAGGCGCGCGAAGTGGTCACCGCCGTACGGGACCGGGCCCGGCCGGTGATCGGATCGCTGCTCCAGAGCACCGCCCGCTGGGGCCTGCGCGACGCGCTGCGCTGGCACGTCGGCATACCGGAGGCGGAGGCCGCCGGCTCCCTGGACGCGCTGATCAGGCTGAGCTCGGCCTCGCGGTCGGCCGCGGTCGGGCCCCTGCTGGCGGCTTTCCTCGCCGATGCCAAGGACCAGGCGGAACGGCATCCGGCGCTGCGCTCCGGCTGTTCCTGCGAACTGCCGCCGCAATACGCCGGCCGGGCCGCCCGGCACGACCACGCGTGGGTCCTCTTCGTGGACGGCGCGCAGACCCCGGCCGGCCGGCGGTTCCTCGCCGCGCTCGTCGCCGCCCGCATACGCAACGAGCAGAACGAGCCGGGCTCGGGCGCCGCGGCCGACCCGCTCGTCGTCCTCGCCGCGTGCGACCAGTGGCAGCCGGAGTGGACCACCCGGTGGTGCGAGCCCTGGCGCACCACTCCGCTGCCGGACACCCCGCAGCGCCGCGTACCCCTCCTCACCCGTGCCACCCGTACGGGCTGGACCCGGCAGGACGAGGCCGGCGCCGGACCGGATCCCGCCTCCGCGGCGCACTACTGGTACCCGGTGTGGCTCGACCCGATGTCCGAGGAGCGGGTCTCGTACCTCACCGACGACAGCGCCTCCCTGGCCGCACCCGTCGCGGCGTCCGTCGTCCACGCCCTCACCGGCGGCCACTGGGGCGCGGCCCTGGCCCTCCAGGAGCAGCGCGAGAGCACGCCGCCGGATGCGGACGCCGCCGTACGGGACAGACCCCTGACCGCCGCGCTCGACGCCGACGGCAGACCCCTGTGGTCGCGCGCCCTGGAGGCCGGTCTCCCCGAAGGGCTCGCCGCGCCCGCGCCGGGCCGCACCACCGCGCCGCCCGCGGTCCTGGCGGCCGCCTACCTGGCGGACATGCGCACCGCCGACGACCCCCGCGTCCCGCCGGACATAGCCGACCTGCCGCGCAGCCTGGAGCTGTTGCGCCGCAACCTGTGGGTCAGCACCTTCTTCCACCGGCCCTCGCGGATCCGCGAGGTCGGCTGGGGCGACGCCGACAGACCCCCGGTGCTGCACCCCTGGCTGAGCCGCTGCGCGCTCACCGCCCTCTCCGCCGCCGCGCCCGCAGGCGCCGCCGACGGCGGAGAGGGGGAACGCCCCGCCGACCCGTGGCACGAGGTCTTCACCCGCCAGGGCCAGGCCCTCGCCTCCCTGGCCGCCACCCGCAACGGCTCGGGCCGCGGCGCCGCCCGCGAGGAACAACAGCTCTTCTACGACCTGGCCCTGGGCGCGTTCGGCCCCGTGGCCGAGGCACTGGCGGGCCGGTTCGACCGGGACCACCGCGCCTGGGTGCGCCTCCTCGACTACCTGGCTTCGGCGCCGTGCCGCCTGGTCCACGAGCGCTCCGCGCAGGAGGCGTACGCGGTCCTCCTCGCCGGGATCGAGGAGACGGGCCGGGACGTCGTGGCGGTCGCCACCGCCAAGCTCCTGGCCCTGCTGTGGCTGTACAACGACCCGCTCACCGAGCGCAGCCGGCGCTGGGACGCCCAGATCGAAGAGGGCTTCGAACGGCTCGCGCACAACTCCCGCCTGCTCGACGTCAGCGCCCTCCAGCAGGCGGGCGCGCTGTTCGCCTGACCCCTCCGCGCCACGCCGCCGCGTGGCCGGGCGCACCGCAAGGAGTCCTCATGCCCGCAGGTGTACGCAACCCCCGACTCGGCCGGCTGCGCCGCCACCCGGTGCTCTCCCTGGCCGCAGCCCTCCTCCTCCTGGCCGGTGCCGTGTTCGGCGGCGCATGGGGCTACCGGGTGCTGTTCCCGCCGGACCTATCGTGCGGGGCCGGGATGACCGCCGCCGGAAAACCGGCGGCGTGCGTCGGCGTGAACCTCGACAGCACGCCCTTCACCAAGGGCGAACCGGAGCGCATGCGCAAGCTGGAGGACGCGGTCCGCACCGCCAACCAGGCGGTGAAGGGAAACACCACCAGCGTCGTGCTGATGCTGAACTTCTCGCCCGTGGAAGACGTGGACACGCTGACCTACGAGTCGCTGTACCCCAACATCGAGGGGGCCATGACCGCGGTCTGGCGCGCCAACAACACGGCCGCGTACGGCAGTACACCTGGGGTCAAGCTGTACCTGGCCAACATGGGGAGCCAGTACGGGTCCTGGCAGCAGGCGGTCGCCGGGATCGGCAAGTACGCGGAGGCCGAGCACATCTCGGCGGTCGTGGGCCTCGGCCAGAGCACCGAGCAGACCCGGCAGGCCGCCGCGGCCATTTCCGCCCAACTGCACATCCCCGTCATCGGATCGACCGTCACCGGCAACTCCATGAACGTGGACCCCTCGGACCCGGCGGGCAAGCGGCCGATCCCCGACATGTTCCGCGTCTCGCCCACCAACTCCGACTCCGTCATCGCGGCCGCCCAGTACGTGACGGGACTGCGCCCGGCCGTGACCTCGCTCGCGGTGGTGGCGGACAGCGTCGCCGGCGACGACTACACGGCCACGCTGGCGGCGGAGGCCAAGACCCGTTTCCAGGCACCGGACCGCACGGTGACGGTGCTCCCGTACACCTCGCCCCGCAGCCTGCCGAGCGGAGCCGGCCGCCAGGACTACCTGGTCCAGCAGTTCAACCTGATGCACGCCAACCTGTGCCAGGCCGCGCCCTCCGTCGTCTACTTCGCCGGTCGGGGCCGCGACCTCGGAGCCTTCGTGCAGAACTGGGTGCAGGGCAGCCCCTGCGGCACCGCCCAGCTGCGCATCGTGGTCGGGGACGACGCGTCCGAGGCCATCCGCGACGACGCGGTCCTCAAGGGCGTCGCCTCCGGCCGGGTCACGGTGGTGTACACGGCCCTGGCCAGTCCGGACGAGTGGGGGACCGAATGCCCCGGATCGGACGCCAAGCGCAACTACGACCAGTTCTGGTCGGCGTTCACCGGCCGGCCGGACCCCTGCACGAAGCAGCCCCTGGCCACCACCCAGTCCGGCGCGCAGCCGCTGTCCTTCGACCCCGCGGACCTCGCCAGCGGCCAGGCCATGCTCTCGCACGACGCCGCCGTCGCCGCGATCAGCGCGGCCCGGCACGACGAGGCGGGCCTGAGGAACCCGGGGCTGGAGACCGGCATCCTCCACCAGTTCTACTGCGCGCAGATGCTCCCGGGGGCGAGTGGCTGGCTCTCGTTCGGCGCCGACGGCAACCCGGTCGGCAAGCCCACCCCCATCGTCCAGCTGGGCCCGGACGGGGCGACGAAGACCGTCACCCTCACCTGGCCGGGCTCCGCCCCCAACCTGAGCCTGCCGCAGCGCGGCGGTACGGGCGCCCCGGGCTGCTGACGGCACCGGGACCCCGGCCGGTCCACTGACGGCAGGCGTCGGTGGACCGGTCCCGCGCCCGCGGCAGACCACCGCCGGCTGCCCCGCCGATGCCGGTGCACCCCAGCGAGCACGCCGCGAACACCTTCCCCGCCCTGCCCGTACGCGCCGGCGAGGGCGCCCCCTCGGCTGATCCGGACCGCTTCGCGGCGCCCGGGGCTCCGGCCGGCGGGGGACCGTGCCCGTCGCCCTCCACCAGGTGGCGGTCCCGGGTGGCCACTTCCGGGTGACACCCCCGTAGGCCTCAGCGGCCCGCGGGCGCCCGTGACCGACGATCGCCAGCGGCCGTACCTGCCGCGGCCGCAGATCGCCGGGGGCCGGACGCTTGGGAGATCACGTGCACATCCTGCTCGCCGCCAGCGCGTTCAACAGTCTCACCCAGCGCGTGCACGCGGAACTGAGGGACCGCGGGCACAGCGTGGCGGTCGAGCTCGCCCTGCCCGGCGTCTCCCTGGCCGAAGCCGTCGACCGCCACCGGCCTGACCTGGTGCTCGCGCCGATGCTGAAGACGCCCATCCCCAGGGAAGTCTGGTCCGCGCACACGTGCCTGATCGTCCACCCGGGGCCCGTGGGCGACCGCGGACCCTCCTCGCTCGACTGGGCCGTCACCGAGGACGCCACCCGCTGGGGCGTGACCGTCCTCCAGGCCTGCGAGGAGATGGACGCGGGCGACGTCTGGGCCACTGCGGACTGCCCGCTGCCCCCCGTCGGCAAGAGCGACGCGTACCGCGGCGAGATCGCCGACGCCGCCCTGTCCGCCGTCCTGACGGCCGTCGACCGCTTCGCCTCCGGTACCTACGTCCCCCAGCGGCAGCTCTCCGGCCGCACCCGGCCGTACCTGCGCCAGGAACTGCGCCGCATCGACTGGGCGAACGACTCCACGCGGAGCGTCGTCCGCGCGCTGCGCGCCGCCGATTCCCAGCCCGGCGTACTCGACGAGCTGCTCGGCGGCCAGTGGTTCCTGCACGGCGGCCACCCCGAGGACCTGCTGCGCGGCCGCCCCGGCGAGCTGATCGCCACCCGCGCGGGCGCGATCTGCCGGGCCACCGTCGACGGAGCCGTGTGGATCCCCGAGCTGCGGGCGCGGCGCATGCCCGGGGAGCCGGGCGGGCCGGCCCCCGTCAAGCTCCCCGCCACCCTCGCCCTCGGCGACCGCCTGCCGCCGCTCCCCGAGATCCCCGCGCCGACCTGGGCCGACGCCGACGACGCCGACACGCGCGCGGACGCGGACACGGACGCCCCGCGCACCTGGTCGGACATCACCTACCGGGAACGGGGCGGCGCCGGCTTCCTCACGTTCTCCTTCCCCGGCGGCGCGATGAGCACCACGCAGTGCCGGCGCCTGCTCGCCGCCTACCGGGAGGCCTGCACCCGGCCCGTCTCCGTCCTCGTCCTCGGCGGTGGCCGCGACTTCTTCTCCAACGGCATCCACCTCGGAGTCATCGAGGCGGCCGCCGACCCGGCCGAGGAGTCCTGGGCCAACATCAACGCCATGGACGACCTGGTCGAGGCCGTCCTGACCACCACCGACCGGTTCGTCGTGGCCGCCCTCGGCGGCAACGCGGCCGCCGGCGGGGCCATGCTCGCCCTCGCGGCCGACGAGGTCTGGTGCCGCAGCGGCGTCGTCCTCAACCCGCACTACCGCTTGATGGGCCTGTACGGATCCGAGTACTGGACCTACACCCTGCCCCGCCGGACCGGCACCGGCGTCGCGCAGCGCCTCACCGCCGACGCCCTGCCGATCAGCGCCGAGGCCGCCCGCCGGCTCGGGCTGGTCGACCGTACGATCGACTGCGCCCCGCAGGAGTTCGCGGACGAGACGTCCCGGCTCGCCGTCCGCGTGGCGGACTCGCCCGCCGTCCTGTCCCGGATCGCCGGCAAGAAGGCCCGCCGCGACGCCGACGAGAGCGTCCGCCCGCTGGCCGCCTACCGGGAGGACGAGCTGGCCCGGATGCGGGAGACCTTCTTCGACCCGCAGGCCCCGTACCACGCCCTGCGCCGCGCCTTCGTACGCAAGGAACCCGCCGACCGCACCCCGCCCCACCTGGTGCGCACGGTGCCCGGACGGCGTACGGCCCCGCTGCCCTCCCGGCGGCCCCGGGTCACTGGACCGGCCGTACAAGACAGGGCGCCGGACCCGGCCGACTGCTAGCAAGAAGGGTGAGGCCGGCGCGGAGCACCTGCCCGTCAGCCGTCCCCGTTCTCGTTCCCGTCCGCGTCCCCCGGCCCCACCCACCCCCCCCGCATCCCCTTCCAAGGAGCGATCCTCATGGATGCAGCAACGCCGAGCACGGCGGTAGAGGACCCCCCGATCCACATCCTCTGGATCAACGCCGGACTGAGCTGCGACGGCGACTCGGTGTCCCTGACGGCAGCGATGCAGCCCAGCATCGAAGAGATCGTCATGGGCGTCCTCCCGGGACTGCCCAAGATCGCCGTGCACTGGCCGCTGATCGACTTCGAGTGCGGACCGGTCGGCGGCGCCGACACCTTCATCGAGTGGTTCTTCAAGGGGGAGCGCGGGGAGATCGACCCCTTCGTGCTCGTCGTCGAAGGCTCGATCCCCAACGAGAAGATCAAGCCCGAGGGCTACTGGTGCGGCTTCGGCGACGACCCCGAGACCGGCCAGCCGATCACCACCAGCGAGTGGATCGACCGCCTCGCGCCCAAGGCCCTCGCCGTGGTGGCGATCGGCACCTGCGCCACGTACGGCGGCATCCATGCCATGGAGGGCAACCCCACCGGCGCCATGGGCGTGCCCGACTACCTCGGCTGGGACTGGACCTCCAAGGCCGGCATCCCGATCGTGTGCGTGCCCGGCTGCCCGATCCAGCCGGACAACTTCTCCGAGACCCTCACCTACCTGCTCTACCAGGCGGCCGGCTCCGCGCCGATGATCCCGCTGGACGACAAGCTGCGTCCCACCTGGCTCTTCGGCGCCACCGTGCACGAGGGCTGCGACCGGGCCGGCTACTACGAGCAGGGTGAGTTCGCGCAGACCTACGACTCGCCCAAGTGCCTGGTCAAACTCGGCTGCTGGGGTCCCGTCGTCAAGTGCAACGTGCCCAAGCGCGGCTGGATGAACGGCATCGGCGGCTGCCCGAACGTCGGCGGCATCTGCATCGCCTGCACCATGCCGGGCTTCCCCGACAAGTTCATGCCGTTCATGGACGAACCCCCCGGCGCCAAGGTCTCCGCCACCGCGAGCGGGGTGTACGGAACGCTGATCCGCAAGCTCAGGTCGATCACCGAGCACACCGTGGACCAGGAGCCCAAGTGGCGCCATCCCGGACGGCAGTTGACCACCGGCTACCGCAAGCCCTGGTGACCCCCGCCGCCCCGGCTGCGCCCGCCACCCCGTCCACCGCACCGGCTCCACGTACCTCCAGCTCCCGGCTCCAAGAAGGGTCACGGCAGACAAGATGACACCGAAGACGAAGGCGGCCGGTGACGGCAGCGGCCTGGTGGAGATGGCCTGGGATCCGATCACCCGGATCGTGGGCAGTCTCGGCATCCACACGAAGATCGACTTCAAGCAGAAGAAGGTCGCGGAGTGCTACAGCACCTCGTCCGTCTTCCGCGGCTACAGCGTCTTCATGCGCGGCAAGGACCCCCGCGACGCGCACTTCATCACCAGCCGCATCTGCGGGATCTGCGGCGACAACCACGCCACCTGCTCCGTCTACGCCCAGAACATGGCGTACGGGGTGAAGCCGCCCCACCTCGCCGAGTGGATCATCAACCTGGGCGAGTCGGCGGAGTACATGTTCGACCACAACATCTTCCAGGAGAACCTGGTCGGGGTCGACTACTGCGAGAAGATGGTCCGCGAGACCAACCCCGGCGTCCTCGAACTCGCCGAGCGCACCGAGGCCCCGCACGCCGGGGACCACGGCTACCGCACCATCGCCGACATCATGCGCTCGCTCAACCCCATCGAGGGCGAGTTCTACCGCGAGGCCCTCCAGGTCAGCCGGTACACGCGCGAGATGTTCTGCCTGATGGAGGGCCGCCATGTGCACCCCTCCACCCTCTACCCGGGCGGCGTCGGCACCATCGCCTCCGTCCAGCTCTTCACGGACTACATGAGCCGCCTCATGCGGTACTGCGAGTTCATGAAGAAGGTCGTCCCGCTCCACGACGACCTCTTCGACTTCTTCTACGAGGCCCTGCCCGGGTACGAGGAGGTCGGCCGCAGGCGCGTCCTGCTCGGCTGCTGGGGCGCGCTCAACGACCCCGAGTACTGCGACTTCACGTACGCCAACATGACCGACTGGGGACGGAAGATGTTCGTCACCCCGGGCGTGGTGGTGGACGGGAAGCTGGTCACCAACGACCTCACCGAGATCAACCTCGGCATCCGCATCCTGCTCGGCAGCTCGTACTACGACGACTGGCAGGGCCAGGAGAAGTTCGTCACCCACGACCCGCTCGGCAACCCGGTCGACGCCCGCCACCCGTGGAACCAGCACACCATCCCGGCCCCGCAGAAGCGGAACTTCGACGACAAGTACAGCTGGGTGATGTCCCCGCGCTGGTTCGACGGCAAGGACCACCTCGCCCTCGACACGGGCGGCGGCCCCATCGCCCGCCTGTGGTCCACCGCCCTGTCCGGGCTGGTGCACACCGACTACGTCCAGGCCACCGGCCACAGCGTGGTCATCACCCTGCCCCGCACCATGACCAAGCCCGAGACCCGCTTCGAGTGGCAGATCCCGAAGTGGAGCAACGCGCTGGAACGCAACCGCGCCCGCACGTACTTCCAGGCGTACGCGGCCGCCATCGCGCTGCACTGCGCGGAGAAGGGCCTGGCCGAGGTCCGCGCCGGACGCACCCAGACCTGGGAGAAGTTCGAGGTTCCGGACGAGTCCATCGGAGTCGGCTTCACCGAGGCCGTGCGCGGCGTGCTCTCGCACCACATGGTGATCCGGGACGGCAAGATCGCCAACTACCACCCGTACCCGCCCACCCCGTGGAACGCCAGCACCCGCGACACCTTCGGCACCCCCGGACCGTACGAGGACGCCGTCCAGAACACCCCGATCTTCGAGGAGAACTCCCCGGAGAACTTCAAGGGCATCGACATCATGCGCGCCGTGCGCAGCTTCGACCCCTGCCTGCCCTGCGGCGTCCACATGTACGTCGGCAGCGGCAAGACGGTCAAGCAGATGCACGTGCCCACCGGCCTGAGCGGACTGGGCGGATGAGCGTGACGGTGACCGACGCCCGCGAGGCGGGCCGGCGGGTGGACGAGGTCCTCGACCGGCTGGCCGCCTCCGGCGACCGCGCGGCCTGCGCCGCGGCCGAGGAACTCGTGCGCGTGCTCATGGACTTCTACGGGGCCGGGCTCGCCCGCATCGTGGAGCGGCTCGGCGTGGAGCGCCTCGGCGGCCTGCTGGACGACGAGCTCGTCGCGAGCCTGCTGGCCCTGCACGACCTGCACCCCGAGGACGTCCACGCCCGGATCGCCCGCGCCCTGGACTCCGTACGGGACCCCGTGGAGCTCGTCGGCTTCGACGCGGCGACCGGCGTGCTGCGCCTGCGCTCCGCCCCGGGCGGCGGCTGTGGCTGCGGTTCCGGCGGGGACGCCGTACCGCAGGGCGTCGAGGACGCGCTGGCCTGCTTCGCGCCCGAGGTGACCTCGGTGGAGCTCGAAGCGGCCGAACCGCCCCTGCCCCTGCTCCAGATCGGCACCCGCCCGCAGGCCCCGGCGCGGGCCCGGTGAGCGCGACGCACCCCTGGACGGCGGCGGAGCCCGCAGCCCCGGCCGGCCCGCGCGGGCTGCGCCGGTTCACCGGGCCCCGGCCGCCCCGGGTCGAGCGCTGCGAACTGTGCGCGGTGGCGGTCCCCGAGGACGGCCACCGCCACCTGGTGGAGGTCGAGAAGAGGGCCCTGGTCTGCGCCTGCACCGCCTGCGCCCTCCTGTTCGACCGGCCCGGCGCCGCCACCGGGCGCTTCCGCGCCGTCCCCGACCGCTACCTCACCGACCCGGACCACCGGCTCGGCGACGGCGCCTGGGAGCGGCTCCAGATCCCGGTCGGCGTCGCCTTCTTCTTCCGCAACGCCGCCCTCGACCGGCTGGTCGCGCTCTACCCCAGCCCGGCCGGAGCCACCGAGAGCGAACTGGACCCGGCCACCTGGCAGGACGTCCTCGGCGGCGGCGCGCTCGCCGCGCTGCTCGAACCCGATGTCGAGGCGCTGCTGCTGCGCCGGACCGGCGGCCGCACCGAGTGCTACCTCGTGCCCATCGACATCTGCTACGAGCTGGTGGGGCGGATGCGGCTGCTGTGGCAGGGCTTCGACGGCGGGGCCGAGGCCCGCGCCGCGCTCGACGCCTTCTTCGCCCAGGTGGAGCGCCGGGCCAAGGTCCCGGCCGGGGCGGGGGAGGGGCGGCCGTGACCGACTTCTCCTTCGCGTGCACCGGGGTCCGCGCCGACCCGTACGCGGCTGGCCCCACCCTCGTGTTCCGGCTGCGCATCACCACCGCCCCGGACAAACGCGTCCACGCCCTGGCGCTGCGCTGCCAGATCCGCATCGAGCCGGCCCGGCGCGGCTACGGCTCGGGCGAAGCGGCCGCGCTCCACGACCTGTTCGGGGAGCGGGCCCGGTGGGGGAACACCCTCCAGCCCCTCCAGTTCGCCCAGGTCTCGGTGATGGTCCCCAGTTTCACCGGGGAGACCGAGACCGACGTCGTCGTACCGTGCTCGTACGACATGGACATCGCCTCCGGCCGCTACCTCAGCGCCCTGGAGGAGGGTGAGGCGCCGCTGCTGATGCTGTTCTCGGGAACCGCCTTCACCGGAGCCGGGGGCTTCCAGGTCGAGCCGGTCCCCTGGGACCGCGAGGCCCCGTTCCGGATGCCCGCCGAGGTGTGGCGGGAGATGGTCGAGCAGCACTTCCCCGGCTGCGGCTGGCTGCGGCTGCCCCGCGACACCATGGCGGAGCTGCTCGCCTACCGCTCCCGCCACGCGCTCGCCTCCTGGGAGGCGACCGTACGGGCCCTGCTGGACGCGGCGTCGGCGGCCGAGCCGCCGCCCCCGGACCCCGCCTGGGCGGGCGCCGTACTGCCGCGGGCCGCCGAGAGGAGCGCGCCATGACCACGACGGCCCTGCCCGACTCCCGCTTCGCCGTCGCCCGGCAGGTGGCCGACGCGGTCCTCTTCGAGGGGTACGTCCTCTACCCGTACCGGGCCTCCGCGGCGAAGAACCGGCTGCGCTGGCAGTTCGGCGTCCTGGTCCCGCCCGCGTGGGGCCCCGCTCACGGCGAGCATTCCTTCCAGCGCACCGAAGTGGTCATGGAACCCCGGGGCGCGGCCACCCTCGCCGTCGAGCTGCGCTTCCTGCACGCGCAGCGCCGGACGGTCGAAGAGGTCCGCCCGGACGGCTCGTTCGCGGTCGTTCCCGAGCTGCACCGGCCCGACCGGGTGCTGGTCCCGTGGGACGAGGGAACCGAGGAGCGGGTCGAAATGACCGTCGCCGTGGCCGAGTTGGAGGAGGGCGAGGTCTCGCTGCCCTTCGCCCGGCCCGCCCGCGAGGAGACCGAACCCGTCCTCGGCGCCGACGGGCGGGAGGTCGGCCGGCTGGTCCGGCGCACCGAGCGTGCCGACGGCGTGCTGCGGCTGCGCGCCGAGCAACTGGACGTACCCTACCGGGCGTTCAAACTCATCGCCGTGGTCGAGAACACGAGCGCCTGGGCCCCGGGCACCGACCCCGCCGGGGGAGCGGAGCGCGATGCGGCGCTGCCCCGCTCGCTGGTCGCGGCCCACCTCCTGCTGGGCCTGAGCGCCGGGTCCTTCCTCTCGATGACCGACCCGCCCGAGTGGGCCAAGGCCTCCGTCGCCACCTGCGCCAACCGGCACACCTGGCCCGTCCTGGCCGGAGAACCGGGCAGCAGCGACGTGGTGCTGTCCTCGCCGATCATCCTGGAGGACCACCCCGGCATCGCCCCCGAGAGCATCGGGGCCATGTACGACGCCACCGAGATCGACGAGATCCTCGCCCTGCGCACGGCGGCCCTCACCGACCAGGAGAAGCGCGAGGCCCGCGGCACCGACTCCCGCGCGGCCGCCGTCATCGACCTGGCCGAGAGCATGCCGCCCGAGGTACTGGAACGCCTGCACGGCGCGGTCCGCGCGCTGCGCGAGATCACCGACCCCGGATCACCCGCGGCCACCCCCGAGTCGTTCGCCGAACTCTTCGACGAGGACCCCGTGTTCCGGCCGGAGACCCCCTGGTGGGACCCGGCGCACGCGGACCCCGCCGGTCCGTCCCCCGACCGGGTCCTGATCGACGGGACCCCGGTGGGCCCCGGCAGCCGCGTGGTCCTGCGCCCGGGCCTGCGGCGCACCGACGCCCAGGACCTGTTCCTCCAAGGCGCCGCCGCCAGGGTCGAGGCCGTCCTCCACGACGTCGACGGCGGAGTGCACCTCGCCGTCACCGTCGAAGGGGACCCGGGCGCCGACATCCGCCGCGAACAGGGCCGGTTCCTCTACTTCCAGCCCGACGAGGTCGCGCCCCTGGAGGAGGCGTGAGCAGCCGCGTCCTGGTCGCCGGCATCGGCAACGTCTTCCTCGGCGACGACGGGTTCGGCGTCGAGACCGTCCGGCGGCTGACCGGGCCCGGGCACGGGCTGCCCGAGCACGTCGAGGTGGTGGACATCGGCGTGCGCGGCGTCCACCTCGCCTACCAGCTCCTCGACGGCTACGACACCCTCGTCCTCGTCGACGCCACCGCCCGCGGCGCAGCGCCCGGCACCCTGTACCTGATCGAGGCCGCGGAGCCCGGCTCCCTCGCCCCGCAGGGCCCCGTACTCGACGGGCACCAGATGTCCCCCGACGCGGTGCTCGCCCTGCTGGACACCCTGTGCGCCGGTACCGGCACCTCGCCGCCCCGGCGGATCTGGGTCGTCGGCTGCGAACCCGGCTGCCTGGAGGAGGGCATCGGCCTGAGCGCCCCGGTGGCCGCGGCGGTCCCGGAAGCCGTACGGATGGTCCTGGACCTGGTCCGCCACCCGGACGGGGAACCGCTCGACCACGAGCACAACGCCACCGCCAACTGAGGAGAACCGAGGAGAACCCATGAAGAGAGCCATCATCGGCGGCGCGGCCGTCGCCGTCCTCGCCTGCGCGCTGAGCATGGTGCTGCCCGACCTCCAGCGCTATCTGAAGATCCGCCGCATGTGATCCGGCGGTCCCCGCCCCGTCATCCCTGACGTGCGACCGCCCCGGCGCCCGAATGGCGTACGGGGCGTCGGCGCGTCGGCGTGCCCGACCGCCCCTCGCGGCGCCGGCCGGTCTAATGAGGCCCGGCAGGACGGAGTCCCATGCACGAGATGTCGATCGCCATGGCCGTGGTGGCCCAGGTGGAGGAAGCCGCCGGGGCCGGTGGCGCGCACGCCGTCACCTCGGTCCGGCTCCAGGTCGGAGAACTGGCCGGGGTGGTGCCCGACGCCCTCGCCTTCTGCTTCGAACTGGCCTGCGCGGGAACGGCCTTGGAGGGCGCCGAGCTCGTGACCGAGCCGGTGCCCGCCCGCGCGCGGTGCCGCTCCTGTACGGGCGACTGGGCCGTCGGTATGCCTCCCCAGCTGGTCTGCCCCGGCTGCGGGAAGGCGACGGACGTCGAACTCCTCGCCGGGCGCGAGCTGCAGATCCTCAGCGTGCACTGGGAGGACGGCCCCGGCCCCGGCTGCGACCGGGTCCGCACCCCGGCGCCCACCCCCACCCCCGCCCGCGAACCGATCTCCGAGGAGCGCTGAACCATGTGCCGTGTGGTCGACCTGAGGCAGGCGGTCCTCGCCAAGAACGATTCGGCCGCGCACACCCTGCGCACCGAACTCACCGCCCGCGGCACGACGGTGGTCAACCTGCTGTCCAGCCCGGGCAGCGGCAAGACCGCCCTGCTGGAGCGCGAACTCGGCCTGGCGTGCGAGCGCGGGGTGGCGGTCGCCGCCCTCACCGCCGACCTCGCCACCGAGAACGACGCGCTGCGGCTGGCGCGTTCGGGCGCTCCGGTGAAGCAGGTGCTCACGGACGGGCTCTGCCACCTCGAAGCCGGCATGCTGGGGCGCCACCTCGACGGCTGGATGCCCGAGGACACCCGGCTGCTGTTCGTGGAGAACGTGGGCAACCTCGTCTGCCCCGCCTCGTACGACCTCGGGGAATCGCTGCGCGTGGTGCTGGCCTCGGTGACGGAGGGCGAGGACAAGCCCCTCAAGTACCCGACGGCGTTCGGGCTGGCCCAGCTCGTCGTGGTGACCAAGACGGACATCGCGCAGGCCGTGGAGTTCGACGAGGCCGCCTTCCGCGCCCACGTCCAGCAGGTCAACCCGGGGGTGGAGGTGGTCCTGACCTCGGCCCGCCGGGGCGAGGGCCTCGGCATCCTGCTCGACCGGGCGCTGGCGGTGGGCGCCGGCGGCGCGGTACACGCCCCGGTCATGGCCCAGCAGCCCCCCGCACACCACCATCACCACGCCGAGGGCCCGGCCCACGACCACGCCGCCGGGCACGACCACGACCACGTACCCGGCCACCACCACGCACCGGGCGCCGGTCACGGCCCCGGGCACGGTCACGGGCCCGGTCCCGAGAGCGGTCCCGGCCACACCGGTCCCGGCTCCGCCACGCGGGCCGTGCACCCGCACTCCGGCGTGGTGCCGACCCGTTGATGGAATCCGTGGAGCGCCGCCGGGTCACCGTGCGCGGAGTGGTGCAGGGCGTCGGCTTCCGCCCGTACGTCTACACCCGCGCGACCGGCCTCGGCCTCGCCGGGCACGTCACCAACACCCCCGAAGGGGTCGTCGCCGAGGTCGAGGGCGCACCGGCCGCCGTATCGGCCTTCTGCGAACGCCTCGCGGCCGACGCGCCGCCGCTGGCCGTCGTCGACGCCGTCGACCACCACGAGGTCCCCGTCTCCGGCGGCGCCGGCTTCACCATCGTGGCCTCCCGCTCCGGCGGGCCCGCCCGCACCCTCGTCTCCCCGGACGTGGCCACCTGCGCCGACTGCCTCGCGGAGCTCGCCGATCCCGCCGACCGGCGCCACCGGCACCCCTTCATCACCTGCACGCACTGCGGCCCCCGCTTCACCATCGTCACCGGGCTGCCGTACGACCGGGCGCACACCACCATGGCCCGCTTCCCCCTGTGCCCCGCCTGCGCCCACGAGTACGCCGACCCCGCCGACCGCCGCTTCCACGCCCAGCCGGTGGCCTGCCCCGACTGCGGACCCCGGCTGCGCCTGCTCACCGGATCGCCGCCGCGCGAGACGGCCGGCGCCGACCCGGTGGCCGAGGCCCGCCGGATGCTGGCCGACGGGGCGATCCTCGCGGTCAAGGGGCTCGGCGGCTACCACCTCGCGTGCGACGCCTCGCACCCCCGAGCCGTGGCCGAGCTGCGCCGCCGCAAGGCCCGCGGGGACAAGCCGTTCGCCCTGATGGCCCGCGAACCCGCCGACGTCGAGCCGCTGGTCCACCTCGGGCCGGCCGAACGCGATCTGCTCGGCGGGCCCGTCCGGCCCATCGTCCTGCTGCGCCGCCGATCCGGAGCCGCCGCCGGGGGGCTCGTCGCCGACGGGGTCGCCCCCGGCAGCCCCGACCTGGGTGTGATGCTGGCGTACACCCCCGTGCACCATCTGCTGCTCGGACTTCCCGGCGACCCGCCCGGTCCGCGGCTGCTCGTCATGACCAGCGGGAACCTCTCCGGCGAGCCCATCGTCACCGACGACACCGATGCCCTGGACCGGCTGGCCCGGCTCGCCGACGGCTGGCTCACCCACGACCGGCCCATCCACGTCCCCTGCGACGACTCCGTGGTGCGCGTCTGCGACGGGGAGCCGCTGACCCTGCGCCGCTCGCGCGGCCACGCGCCGCTGCCCCTGGACCTGCCGCTGCCCGTACCGGCCGCCCTGGCCGCCGGGGGCGACCTCAAGAACGCCTTCTGTCTCGGCGAGGGCCGCAAGGCCTGGCTGTCGGCGCACATCGGCGACATGGACGACCTGGCCACGCAGTACGCCTTCGAACGCGCCGAGCAGCAGCTGGAGTCCATCACCGGCGTCACCCCCGGACTGCTCGCCGTGGACCGGCACCCCGGCTACCGCTCGGGCCGCCTGGTCCGCGGCCGGGCCGCCGGCCGGCCGGTCGTCGGCGTCCAGCACCACCACGCCCACATCGCCTCCGCGATGGCCGAACACGGCGAGGACGGCGCGCGCCGGGTGATCGGCTTCGCGTTCGACGGCACCGGATACGGCGACGACGGGGCGGTGTGGGGCGGGGAGGTGCTGTTGGCGGACTACGCCGGGTACACCCGGTTCGCGCACCTCGCCTACGTCCCGCTGCCGGGCGGCGACGCCGCCGTGCACCGGCCCTACCGGATGGCCCTGTCCCACCTGCGCGCCGCCGGACTCGACTGGGACCCGGACCTGCCGTGCACGCAGGCCTGCCCGCCCGAGGAACTGCGCCTTTTGCGCCGACAGTTGGAACGGAACCTGCACTGCGTCCCCACCTCCAGCATGGGCCGCCTCTTCGACGCCGTCTCCTCCCTGGCGGGCGTATGCCACCACGCCGGATACGAGGCCCAGGCCGCCGTCGAGCTGGAGTGCGCGGCCCTCGCGGGGGCCGGGCCCGGCGCCGTGCCCGCGGCCGGACCGGACGGCGGGTACGCCTTCGCCCTGCACCCGGGAGAGCCCGGCGGCGGGGTTCCGGTCACGGCCGACCCGGCTCCCCTGCTGGCGGCCGTCGTGGCCGACGTACGGGCCGGTACGCCGCGGGCGCGCATCGCCGCCCGCTTCCACGCGGCCGTAGCCGAGCTCGTGGCCGCCTTGGCCGTCCTCGCGCGCGAGCGCCACGGACTCGACACCGTCGCCCTGTCCGGCGGGGTCTTCGCCAACACCCTGCTGTCCTGCGCCTGCGCCCGCCTGCTGCGCGAGCGCGGCTTCACCGTCCTGCGTCACCACCGCGTCCCGCCGAACGACGGGGGCCTGGCCCTCGGCCAGCTCATGGTGGCGGCCCGCGCCCCGCAACACCCACAGCAAGGAGAGGGCCATGTGCCTGGCGGTACCCGGCAGAGTGCTTGACATCGGGGAGAAGGACGGCACCCGCATGGCCACCGTCGATTTCGGCGGTGTGGTCAAGGAGGTGTGCCTGGAGTACCTGCCGGACCTCCAGGTCGGTGAGTACGCCATCGTCCACGTCGGCTTCGCGCTCCAGCGCCTCGACGAGGAGTCGGCCCGGCAGACCCTCGAACTCTTCGCGCAGCTCGGCATGCTCCAGGAGGAGTTCGGCGACCCCTGGGAGCGGGCGGCGACCGAGGCGGGAGTGGCGGACTGGCCCTTCGCCGACGACATCGCGGAGCAGCCGCAGCACGCCGGGGACGCCCGGGACGCCGGGGACGCCGTACAGGAGGCGCAGCAGCAGTGAAGTACATCGAGGAGTTCCAGGACCCCGAGCTGGCCCGCCGCCTGCTCGACGACATCCACGCCACCGTCACCCGCCCCTGGGCGCTGATGGAGGTCTGCGGAGGCCAGACCCACACCATCATCCGGCACGGGATCGACCAACTCCTTCCGGATCAGGTCGAGTTGATCCACGGGCCGGGCTGTCCGGTGTGCGTGACGCCGCTGGAGGTCATCGACAAGGCGCTGGAGATCGCCTCCCGCCCGGACGTCATCTTCTGCTCCTTCGGAGACATGCTCCGCGTCCCCGGGTCCGGCCGCGACCTGTTCCAGGTGCGCAGTGAGGGCGGTGACGTACGGGTGGTGTACTCCCCGCTCGACGCCCTGCGCATCGCGCGGCAGAACCCCGCGCGCGAGGTGGTGTTCTTCGGCATCGGCTTCGAAACCACCGCGCCGCCGAACGCCATGACGGTCCATCAGGCGAAGAAGCTCGGCATCCCCAACTTCAGCCTGCTCGTCTCCCACGTCCGGGTGCCCCCGGCCATCGAGGCGATCATGACCTCCCCGAGCTGCCGGGTCCAGGCCTTCCTCGCCGCCGGGCACGTGTGCAGCGTGATGGGCATGGCGGAGTACCCGGAGCTCGCCGCGCGCCACCGGGTCCCCATCGTGGTCACCGGCTTCGAGCCGCTGGACATCCTCGAAGGCGTACGACGGGCCGTACGGCAGCTGGAGCGGGGCGAGCACACCGTCGACAACGCCTACGCGCGCGCCGTCCGCCCCGAGGGCAACCCGGCCGCCCTCGCCATGCTGGAGGACGTCTTCGAGGTCACCGACCGGGCCTGGCGCGGCATCGGCGTCATCCCGGACAGCGGCTGGCGGCTCTCCGCCCGCTACCGCGACTACGACGCCGAACACCGCTTCTCCGTGACGGACATCGCCACGCAGGAGCCCGCCGAATGCCGCAGCGGCGAGGTCCTCCAGGGGCTCATCAAGCCGCACGAGTGCGAGGCGTTCGGCACCACCTGCACCCCGCGCACCCCGCTCGGCGCCACCATGGTCTCCAGCGAGGGCGCGTGCGCGGCGTACTACCTCTACCGGCGCCTCGACCTCGCGCCGGCCGCCCGGACCGCACCGCTGGAGGCGAGCCCCGTTGTCTGAAGCCCCGTCCGACGCCGCCGTACTCGACGTCACGGGCTGGACCTGTCCGGCCCCGCTGCGCGACCGCCCGCGGGTGGTCATGGGCCACGGAGGCGGCGGCGCCCTCTCCGCCGAGCTCGTCCAGCACGTCTTCGCACCCGCGTTCGGCGGTGAGGTGCTCGCCCAGCTCGGCGACTCCGCCGCCGTCACGCTGGGCGGGGCCCGCCTCGCCTTCTCGACCGACTCCTACGTGGTGCGCCCGCTGTTCTTCCCCGGCGGCAGCATCGGCGACCTCGCGGTCAACGGCACGGTCAACGACCTGGCCATGAGCGGAGCCCGGGCGGCCTACCTCTCCTGCGGGTTCATCCTCGAAGAGGGCGTGGAGCTCTCCGTGGTGGCCCGGGTCTCCGCGGACCTCGGTGCCGCCGCGCGCGCCGCGGGCGTCGAGGTGGCCACCGGGGACACCAAGGTCGTGGAGGCGGGCCACGGCGACGGCATCTACGTCAACACCGCCGGCATCGGGCTCATCCCGGACGGGGTGGACCTGCGTCCGCAACGGGTGGTGCCGGGTGACGTCGTCATCGTCAGCGGGGAGATCGGCCTGCACGGCGTGGCCATCATGAGCGTCCGCGAAGGCCTCGAATTCGGGGTGGACGTCACGAGCGACTGCGCGCCCCTGGGCGGACTCGTCCAGGCCATGCTCGCGGTCACCCCCGACCTGCACGTCCTGCGCGACCCCACGCGGGGCGGGCTGGCGGCCGCCCTCAACGAGATCGCCGCCGCCTCGGGCGCCGGGGTCGTCATCCACGAGGGCCGGGTGCCGGTCCCCGAGGCCGTCGGCAACGCGTGCGCGATCCTCGGCCTCGACCCCTTCTACGTGGCCAACGAGGGCAAACTGGTCGCCTTCGTACCCCGTGAACACGCCGACGCCGTCCTCGACGCGATGCGCGCGCACCCGCTGGGGCGCCGCGCGACCGTGATCGGCGAGGCGGTCGAGGCCCACCCCGGGCTCGTGGTGGCCCGTACCGGCCTCGGCGGCACCCGCGTGGTCGACCTCCCGATCGGGGAACAGCTGCCCCGCATCTGCTGACCCCGCCCCCAGGCGGCGCCGACGGCGCCGGCGCTGTCAGGGGAGTTCGGGGATGAACGGGAAGTAGTCCTCCGAGGCCGCCGACGGAAGGACCGCGTAACTGGCCTCGGGGAGTTCGTTCCACACCCCCGGGAGGTCGCCGAGCGGCTCGGAGACCACCAGGCGCGTCGCGTCCGAGACCGCCCGCAGGAACGGCAGTTCCGGGTACAGCTGGCGCACCGTCTCGGCCTTGCTGCTGTAGAACAGCGAACGCGACTGCCCCGCGCTGGAGTAGCGGAAGGCCCAGACCCGCTCGCCGTCGCTGACCGCGATCGTCATCTGCATCGGGTCGGCGACGCCGTGCTCCTTGCCGACGCGCTCCACCAGACCCGTCATCCGGGCGACGGCGCCCGGCGGGTCCTGGTCCAGGCCGAAGGTGACGGCCAGGTAGAACATGACCTCGGAATCCGTCGAGCCCTCGATGCACGGGAAGAGGGCGGGGTCCACGGCCATGCACAGATCGCGCTGGAGGCGGTGGAAGTCGGTGATGGCGCCGTTGTGCATCCACAGCCAGCGGCCGTGCCGGAACGGGTGGCAGTTCGTCTGCTGAATGGCCGAACCGGTGGAGGCGCGCACGTGCGCGAAGAACAGCGGAGAGCGGACGTGGGCGGCCAGTTCCCGCAGGTTGCGGTTGTTCCAGGCCGGTCCGATGTCCCGGAAGATCGCCGGTGTGCCGTCACCGTCGGCGCTGTACCAACCGATTCCGAAACCGTCGCCGTTCGTCGACTCCACGCCCATCCGCGCGTGGAGGCTCTGGTCGATCAGCGAGTGTTCCGGTTGGTAGAGGACCGCGTCGAGCAGCATCGGCGAACCGGAGTAGGCGAGCCAGCGACACATCCGCATCATCCCTCTCCTGCGCCTCGTACGAGCCTATCGCGGCCGCGCTCGCGCTGCCTCGCGCCTTGACGCGCCTACCCGCGATGTGCTTGCTCCGGACGGGTGCGGTCCGCCGCGCCGGACCCTCGCCTGGGGGCCGGTCGGCGGGCGGCTGCCGAGAATATGTGCCTGCGGCCCGGGAAGGGGCGTCACATGGGCGGCGCGATGGTCGAGATCCTGGCGTGGTAGGCGGTACTGATGGCAGTGACGGTGGTGTCCATCAGCTCGCTCGGCTCCGTCGAACTCCTGGTGGCCGCGGTCGCGGCGGTCGGTGCGGCCGTGGTCGTACGGCTGATGCGTCGGGCGGCGGACGTGAGGGTGAGCGGGGCCTCCGGGGCGCCGAGGGCGGTGGCGGGGCTGCCGCTCGCCGCGTTCCGGGGGCTCGCCGTACTGGCGGGCGCCGCGGCCGGACGGGTGAGGGCACCGGAAGCGGAAGCGGGCCGGATCCGGCGGATCCGCTTGCGGGACGGGGCCGACCCCGGCTGGGCCGGGATCGTGCTCGGGTGGTCCGCCGACACCTGCGTCACCGACCTTCCCGAGGAGGGGGCCGAAGCCGTCCTGCACGGCTTCGGAGCCGCTCCGCGCGGCGGGCCGCAGCGCGCGGTGGCCCGCCGGGGCGGGGCGCGGTGAGCGCCCTCCCTGCGCACGCCTGGTCGGCGGCGGCCCTCGTCCTGCTCGCCACCGCATGGCCCGTCGGACTGTGGGCGGCCTCCCGGGGCGGCGTCGTACGGCGGCTGGCCGGTCTCTGCCTGGCGGGCACGGTGACCGGCGCCGTCCTCCTGCTGCTGCCGATGGCCTACGACCGGCCTTCCTACCAGGACGTCGCCCTCGTCTTCGCGGTGCTGTCCCCGGCCGGCGTGCTGGTCTTCACCCGCTTCGCCGGCGCCGGCGCCGGCCCGTCCCGCGAGGACGGCTGAGATGGCCGGCGTGCACACGGCGGCGGCGGTCCTGCTGTGGCTGGGCGTCGCCTGCCTGCTCGTGGCCGCGGCGGCGATGGTCCTCCTGAGCGGGCGCGGCGGCCTCGACAGGCTGCACGCGCTCGCCCCGGCCAACGGGCTCGGCGTACCGCTGATCGCCTGCGCCGTGGCGCTGGAACAGGGCGCGGGGCGGGCCGCCGTGAAGACGCTGCTGATCGGGCTGCTCTTCGCCGTCGGAGGGACGGTGACCACCATCGCCGTCGCCAGGGCCACCGCCGACGAGGAGGACCGGGGCCACCATGGATGACGCACTGACGGCCGTCGCCCTGCTGCTCGTCGTGGCGGCCGCGACCCTGGCCGTCCTGTGCCGGGAGCCCGTACGCCAGGCCGCGGCCCTCGCCCTGCTCGGGCTCGCGCTGACCCTCCTGTTCCTCGTCCTCCAAGCGCCCGACGTGGCACTTTCCCAGCTGGCGGTCGGTACGGCGCTGACACCGCTGCTGATCCTGCTCACCGCGCGCAAGGTACGCCGCAGGCCCGCCGAGGAGCCGGACTCCCCGCGGGCCCGGCCGCGGGAGCGGCCGTGAAGGACCGGACCCGGCTGGCCCTCCTGGCCGGCGCCGCGGCGGTGATCGCCGGGTTCTACGCCGCCGCCTGCCCGCGGCTGCCCGGCTTCGGCACCCCCCACCACCCGTACGGGGACCGCGCGGTGGCCGCGGCGCTGGCCCACCACACCGCCAACGTGGTGTCCTCGATCAACTTCGACCTACGGGCCCTCGACACCCTCGGTGAGGAGTCGATCCTCTTCGTGACCGTCCTCGCCTCGACCCTGCTGCTGCGCCTCGCCCGCGACGAGCGCAAGGCCACGCCCCGCACCGAGCGGGCGCTGCCCACCACCCGGCTGTTCGGGACCGTCCTGCTGCCCGTCGCCCTCGTCGTGGGCGTGTACGTCATCGCCCACGGGCAGCTCACGCCCGGCGGCGGCTTCCAGGGGGGCGTCATCCTCGCCACCGCCCTCCACCTCGCCTACCTCGCCGCCGACTACCGGGTCCTGGAGCGGGTCCGGCCGCTCGCCGCCCTCGACGTCACCGACGCGCTCGGGGCGGTGTCGTTCACGGCGCTGGGCCTGGTGGGCCTCGCGGCCGGCGGGGCGTTCCTGGAGAACGTCCTGCCCTTCGGCGCCTTCAACCAGATCACCTCGGGCGGCATGGTCCCGCTGTTCAACGCGGCCGTCGGCGTCGAGGTCGGCTCGGGCCTGATCGTGCTGCTGGCCCACTTCCTCGACCAGGCCGTGGAGATCCACGAGGACGACGAGACCCCGGAGGACGAGGCATGACGGCCGCCCTGCCCTTCCTGGCCGCCGGATGGGTGCTGCTGATCGCCCTGTACGGCCTGGTGACCAGCCGCAACCTCATCCACGCCATCGGCTGCCTGGCAGTCGCCCAGTCGTCCACGTACCTGATGCTGCTGGGCGTGGGGTACCGGCGCGGGGCCACCGCCCCCGTGTACGGCGACCTCGAACCCGGCAGCCGGCCCGTCGTCGACCCCGTCGTCCAGGCGCTGACCCTCACGGACATCGTGGTCGGCGCGACCGTGACCGCCCTCCTGCTCGCCCTCACCATCCAACTGCGCAAGCGTCACGGCACCGTCGACCCCCAGGCGCTCACCGCGCTCAAGGGCTGAGGCCATGACGGACGCCGAGGCGCTCCTGCCGCTGGCCCTGGCGATCCCGCTGATCGGGGCCGTGCTGCTGGCCGTGGCCGGCCGGTGGCTGCCCCGGCTCGGCTGCGACCTGCTCGCCACCGCGACGGCGGCGGCCGACCTGGGCTGCCTGGCCGCCCTGTGGCCGCACACCGCGGACCGGGCGGGTGTACGGATCGGCGGACAGCCCGCCGACATCGGGATCGTGCTGCTCGCCGACCCGCTCGGCACGGGCCTGGCCCTGCTCGCCTCGACCCTCGTCCTCGCCGTGATCGTCTACTCCTGGCGCTACTTCGACGAGCCGGCCGGGGACCGGGCCGGGGTCTTCCCCGCGCTGATCCTGCTCTTCGAGGCGGGCATGGTCGGCTTCGCGCTCACGGCGGACCTGTTCAACGCCTTCGTCTTCTTCGAGCTCATGAGCGTCGCCGCGTTCGCGCTGACCGGCTACCGCATCGAAGACCCCAGGCCCCTCCAGGGCGCCCTCACCTTCGGGATCGTCACGTCTTTCGCCGCCTACGGCTCCCTCCTCGGCATCGCCATGCTGTACGCCCGTACCGGCGAGCTCAACATGGCCAGGCTCGGGGAACGGCTCGCCGGGCAGCCCACCGACGCCCTGACGGTCGTCGCCTTCGTCCTCGTCACCACGGCCTTCCTGGTGAAGGCCGCGGCCGCGCCGTTCCACTTCTGGCTCCCCGACGCCCACACCGTCGCACCGACCCCGGTGTGCATGCTGATGTCCGGGGTCATGGTCGAGCTGGGCGTGTACGGGGCGGCCCGCCTGTACTGGACGGTGTTCTCGGGGCCCGGCGGGATCCCGCACACCGCGTTCCGGACCACCTTCGTCGCCGTGGGCGTCGTCACGGCGCTGCTCGGCGCCCTCATGTGCTGGCCGCAGCGGCACCTGAAGCGGATGCTGGCCTTCTCCACGGTCAGCCACGTCGGGCTGTTCCTCGTCGGCATCGCCCTGCTGACCCCGGCGGGCACCGGAGCCACGGCCGTGTACGTGGCCGGGCACGGCTGCGCGAAGGCGGCCCTCTTCGGGCTGTGCGGGGTCCTCCTGGACCAGTACGGATCGGTGGACGAGCACGGCCTCCACGGCAGGGCCCGCGCCCAGCGGGCGGTGGGCCTGCTCTTCGCCCTCGGCGCGCTGGTCCTCGCGGGACTCCCGCCGTTCGGCGCGGGGCTGGGCAAGGCCCTCGGCGAGGAGGCGGCGGGCCACGCGCTGCTGCCGGTGTTCCTCCTGACCTCGGCGGTGACCGGCGGCGCGCTGCTGCGAGCGGCCGCCCGGATCTTCAGGGGCGCCGGGCGGCCCCCGCGTGCGGGGCCCGCCGACGCCGAGACCGCAGGGGAGGGGGAGGAGCCCGAGGTACGCGAGCCGCAGCAGTCACCGCACCCGCCCATGGTCGCGGTTCCGGCCGTACTGCTCCTGCTGGGACTGCTCGTCGGTGTGGTCCCGGCGCTCGCGCGGGGCCTCGGCCACGGCGCGGCGCTCTTCACCGACCGGGCCGGATACGCGGCTGCCGCGGGCGGCGGGACACCGGGTGGCGAGGCCGCGCACCAGGTTCCCGTGGAGTGGACCGCGGTGGGCGCGGGGCTCGGCCTGGCATCGGTGGCACTGGCGTGCCTGCTGGCCGGTGCCGCGCTGTGGTGGCCGGGCGGCGCGGGGCTGCGCCGGGCGGCGGCCACCGCGGTCCTGCCGCTGCGCCGCCTGCATTCGGGGTTGGTCGGGGACTACCTGACGTGGCTGGCCGTGGGCGTGGCCGCCCTGCTGCTGGCGGTGGCCCTCCAGACCTAGAGCCAGGGGCGTGGACCCTACAGACGGTCCTCCATCCGGATCGCGGATTCCAGGTCCTCGCGGGCCTTGGCCGCCGCCGCGTCACGCCCGCCCTCGTCGCCCTCCTGCCGCTCCAGCAGCGCGGCGGCGATCGCGTCGAGTTTGCGCTGGATGGCGTGCTCGGCGCGGCGCTCGGAGTTCTTCAGCAGGGCCAGCAGCAGCAGGGACACGGCGGCCATGGCGTCACCGGCGAGGTGCTGCCACTCCGTGGACAGCCCCGCCAGGTGGACGGCCACGAAACCGGCCACGAGGAGCACGCACAGGACGGAGAAGACGGCGGAACTCGTGAAATTGGAGGCGAGCTCGGCCAGTTTCTCGAAGCGGGCGGTCCGCCCCTCGCTCGCGCGTTCCGCCGGGTGCTGGAGTGCCATACCCGGCGCCTGCCCCACCGCGGCCGTCGCACACCCGCCGTTTCCCGTCCGGTCCCGTGCGGCCCGAATTCGGCCAGGGGGGTGCGAACCGGAGGCCTTGGCCGTTTCGCGTCCTTCCCAGCACCCACGCGCTGTGGTGGCATGTGCATGCCGAAATTCGAGCGAGGAATGGAGAAATGACGATGTTGCTCCGCAGATTCACCGTCGGCGCGGCGGTCGCGGCGTTATGCGCCCTGGCCGTTCCCGCACAAGCCGACACCCCGTCGACACCGCCCGGCAGAATCACCGTCGACGTGGTGGGCGTCAACGGATCGGGATGCCCGCAGGGGACCGCCGGGGTCACCACCGCCTCCGACAACACCTCGTTCAGCGTCACGTACAGCAACTACCTGGCCCAGGCCGGCGCCGGCTCGGGCGGCACCGAGTTCCGCAAGAACTGCCAGCTCGCCCTCCAGGTCCACGTTCCGCAGGGGTTCACGTACGCCATCGCCCGCGCCGACTACCGCGGCTTCGCCCACCTCCAGCGCGGGGCCTACGGCCAGCAGCGCGCGAACTACTACTTCCAGGGCATGCCGCAGACGGCCCGTACGAACCACCAGTTCGGCGGTCCGTACTCCGACAACTGGCAGGCGAGCGACCAGACCGACTATCAGGACCTGGTCTTCGCGCCCTGCGGCGAGGAGCGCAACCTCAACGTCAACAGCGAACTGCGCGTCTACGCGGGGACCTCGAACCCGCAGGCCCTGAGCTTCATGAGCATGGACTCGACGGACGGCAGCGTGAGCACGGTCTACCACTTCGAGTGGAAGGAATGCCCGGCGGCGGCCTGACGCGGCGTGAGCGCAGGAAACACCGATCGATGATCAGGAGTGACAACGATGCCTCATTCCCTGTCTCGTACCCTGCTCACCGGTGGCGCGGCCGCCGTGCTGATCGCCACGGCGGCAACCTCCGCCGGGGCGGCCGGCCACACCCCGCAGATCACCGCTCCGCCCGACAAGATCGTGATCGAGCTCGCCACCGTGAACGGGTCCGGCTGCCGGGAGGGCACCGCCGAAGTGGCCGTCGCCCCCGACAACACCGCCTTCACGGTCACCTACAGTGACTACCTCGCCCAAGTGGGGCCCGGCGCGCCGCCCACGGCATTCCGCAAGAACTGCCAGCTCAATCTGCGCGTCCACGTTCCTTCGGGATTCACCTATGCCATCGTCCAGGCGGATTACCGCGGATTCGCTTTTCTCCAGCCCGGTGCGTGGGGCCAGGAACGGGCGAACTACTACTTCCAGGGAATGCCCCAGACGACGCAGCGCACCCATCAGTTCAACGGGCCGCACAACGACAACTGGCAGGCGAGCGACAAGACCGAGTACGCCGACCTGGTCTGGGCGCCCTGCGGGGAGAAACGCAACTTCAACATCAATACGGAACTGCGCGTGAATGCGGGCACGTCCAATCCGCAGACCGCCACGAGCTTCATGGCCATGGACTCCACGGACGCCAGCGTGAGCACGCTCTACCACCTCGCCTGGCAGGTCTGCCCCGCCCCGAAATAGCCCCTGCCGCCCCACGCCCCCGCGCCGTACCCGGCGGATCCGCCGGGTACGGCGCGGGACCGCCCCCTGCGCCGGTCACGTCAGAGGACGCAGCCGGGACGCGGCGTGGCGGGACACCGCCGGAAGGACGGCCGCCGGTACGGGGGCGTCGCCCGCGAGGGCGCTGCCGGCCTGCCAGGCCCGCCAGTCCAGGTTCCAGTCGCCGAAGCCGTTCTCGAACGGAGCCATCGGCTCCCCCTCGCTGTTCACCACCTGCACGATGTCCCCCTCCCGTACGGTCTCGAAGAACCAGGCGGCCTCCGCCGTGCTCATGCCGGTACAGCCGTGGCTCACGTTCTCCTCGCCCTGCGAGGCGACCGACCAGGGCGCGGCGTGCACGTACTCGCCGCTCCACGTCACCCGCGTCGCGTAGAAGACGGGCAGGTCGTAGAACTCGCTCGTGCCGCGCTTGATGCCGACGGAGTCCCCGCGCATCCGGACCTGGTACTCCTTGCGCAGCACCACCTTGATGCCGCTGCGGGTGCGGAACCCCGCCTTGCCGGTGGTGACCGGGATCGTCCGGATCACCTTGCCGTTGCGGCGTACGGTCATCTCGTGGGCCCCGGCGTCGGTGACCGCCTCGATGCGGTCCCCGATGGTGAACCGCGTGGAGTCGGAGGGTCCGCCGTAGTCGTGGTCGCCGACCTCCACCCCGTCGAGACCGCTCGTCACGTGCACCTCGGCGTGCGCCGGCCAGTACGTGCGCGGCCGGTAGTGCAGCGTCGAGTCGTCCACCCAGTGCCAGCCGCCCTCGACGGCCGGCTCCGAGGTGACCTGCAACGCCCGCTCCACGCGGGCCCGGGCGGTCCGGTCGGCGGCGGGAACCGGCCGGCTCAGGGCGGCCGTCACGATCTGCCCGGCGCCGTACGTGCCCGGGCGCGGCCCGAACTCCACCGTGAGCCGGCCCTCGTCCGGGGGCGGCGCGGTCCGGAAGGCCATGGTGACGCCGACGGGGGTGCCCCCGGCGTCCTGCGCCCCGACCCGCACGGTGTAGAGCTCGCCGGCCCGCAGCGGCTCGGTGTTGGTCCAGTGGCGGCTCCGCGGGGCGAGTTCGCCGCCCACGTACCGCCCGTGCCCGTCGTGGACGGTGACGTCGGTGAGCTGACCCGCCTCGGCCAGCGCGATGTCGAGCGGACCGCCGGAGTTGGTGGGGAGGACGACCGTACGGCCCTCCCCGCCGGCCGCGCGGGACGCCGGTCCGCGCAGGACCGACCCGGCTCCCCGCGAGGTGGCCCGCACGCGCTGCTGACGCCAGCCGGTGCACAGGCCGTCCCGGAATGCCTCCAGGGCGCACCGCGCGGCGATCCCGCCGTCGCCCTGGTCCAGGGCGCGGCCGACGAGCAGGGTGACGGCGGCGTCCGGGCCGCCCGCCGGCCGGGCGGCGGGATCCTGCTCGGGCGCCCGGCCCGGCGCCGCGGCGACGACGAGGGCGGCGCCGGTGACGGCGGCCACCACGCTCCACGTCCTGCTCCCCGGCGCCCCCCGGGCCTTTCGTGCCCGTCGTTCCTTTTGTGCACGGTGCGTCGATGACATCGCCACGCAGCCTTCCCAGCTCGCCCACGGCCCGTTGGGAGCATCAAAACGATTGCGCGGCTAAATGATGATCATGCGCTCGGTGCGTGCGACCGAACGGGCACGCAAGAGAACTCGTACGGAGCAACCGTGCGTTCGGACGGCGAGCGCCCAGGGGGTGCCGGGCGGGTTGCGGGGCGTGTTCGAGGCGGGCTCAGGGAAGGTTCAGGGCAGCGCCCGGACGCGTACCACGCGGGCCGGGTCCTGGCCACCGCCGGAGGCGAGGACGCGCACCTCTTCCTGGTCGCTGATCTCCGCGCGGACGATGCCGGAGGCGTCCGCGTAGACGGGGTGGCCGCCCGGCCCGGCCTGGCCGGTGGCCGTCACCACGACCACGTCCTCGGCCGTGTCCGGGCCCTCGGAAAACACCAGCTCGTAGCGCTCGGAACTCATCCGCACCCTCCTCTGCCGGGCGTAGGGGAGCGTTCCCCACCACCATGATGCGCGCAGCGTCCGGTCCCCGCCGCCCGGCCCGGGCGGCTCTAGGGCGTGACCACCGCGTACCGGCCGCGCGCCCTGGTGCCGTCCGCCAGGGTCCACTCCGCCGTGACGTGGCCCAGCAGCGGCTCGGCGCCGTCCTCCCGGTCCGGTACGGGCCGCAGGACGCGCCGTACGGAGAGGGTCAGCTTCCCGGCCGGGGTCCGCACGAGCACGTCGGTCGAGTCCGGCCCGCCGGACACGCCGAGGATCGAGGCCGGGCCCGGGTGGGCCGTCTCCGCGGACCACCCCGTGACGGTCGGGTCGGGGGTGTCGCTCTCGCTCTGCGCCTGCGGCACCGCCTCGCCCCGTACGAGCGCGTACAACCGCTCGACGAGGACCGGGTCGTGGGTCCCGTCGTAGATCCAGCGGCTTCCGAGCACCCCGTGCTCGGAGGTACCGATGAGGGCCTCCTGCGCCCCCTCCAGCGGCGCGCCGCGGTACGTGAGGGGCACGAGGTACGTGACCTGCCGGTCTCCCGCGCCGTCGGAGACCGCCATGAACTCGATCCCGACCTCGCCCTGCGGGTCGTCGAGCCGGAAACCCCCGGCCCGGGCCGGCCGGGGGGAGGTCCCCGCGCCGGGGGCCCGGTACCAGGGCTGGGCGGGAAGCCAGGCGGCGAGCAGCTCCAGCTTGCCGGGGGTCATCGTGGTCCGGTGGACGACTGCCATGGTGCGGCACCTCTCTCGATCGGCTGCCGGTCATCCTGCCACCGGCCCCGCGCGGCCCGGAGGTTGCGTCCGCCTTACGTGGGGCCGACGTCCGGGCCACGTGCCGTCCATGGCCGGTGAACAGGCAGGAAACACAGCGGAGTTGGCGTTGACGGCCGCCGCTCTACGCGCGTCATCATGGGCCGCATGAGAATCCCCCCACGCTTCCTGACCCTCGTCGGCGCGGCCGCAGTCGCCGGCGCCCTCCTCGGCGGACCGGCCGCCTCGGCCACCCCCGCGCCCGCCTCCGCGCCCGTCCCCGCGGCGGCCGCCGCCGCGGCCGCGGTCGGCAGCGTCTGCTACTCGGCACTGCCCTCCCAGGCGCACGACACCCTCGACCTCATCGACCAGGGCGGGCCGTTCCCCTACTCCCAGGACGGCGTCGTCTTCCAGAACCGCGAGCGGCTGCTGCCCCTCCACGGCACCGGTTACTACCACGAGTACACGGTCATCACCCCGGGTTCGCCCACCCGAGGGGCGCGCCGGATCATCACCGGACAGCAGTGGGAAGAGGACTACTACACCGCCGACCACTACGCCTCGTTCCGCAAGGTCAACTTCGGCTGCTGATCAGCCCGTTCCGCCGGGACGGGTCTGGCCGAGGCCCTCGGCCTCGCCGAGGAAGCTCCGGGCCTGCAGCGGCCGAGGGACGCGGAGCCGCGTCAGCCGGCCCGCGTCCAGGCGGACTCCCTGACCCTGCTCACCCCGCCGGCAGCCCGGGCACCAGGCCCTGATCAAGGCCTGGTTCCTCCGGGGCGGCGTCGGCTTCCTCGCCGGGCTGAACGAGCGCCGGGCGTACGGTCTGGTCCGCCGCGGAGGCGAGCCGTCCCGGCCGGCCGACCCGCCCGCCGCCTGACCCGGATACGGATCCGTATCCGGGCCGCGCGGCCGGCGGTCGCCGGCACCCGTAGCGGTCCCGTCACTCGAACCGCGTGGTGTCCCCGGCCCCGCGCCGCACGATCTCGGCCTCGCCGCCGGAGAAGTCGATGACGGTGGTCGGCTCGGTCCCGCAGTCGCCCGAGTCGACCACGATGTCCACGAGGTAGTCGAGGCGCTCCTTGATCTCCCAGCCCTGCGTCAGCGGCTCCGGCTCGTCCGGCAGGAGCAGGGTGCTGGACAGCAGCGGCTCGCCGAGCTCGGCGAGCAGGGCCTGCGTCACCGCGTGGTCGGGGATCCGTACGCCGACCGTCTTCTTCTTGGGGTGCAGCAGCTGGCGCGGCACTTCCTTCGTCGCGGGGAGGATGAAGGTGTAACTGCCGGGCGTGGACGCCTTGATCGCACGGAACACGTCATTGTCGACCTGCACCAACTGGCCCAGCTGGGCGAAGTCCTGGCACACCAGGGTGAAGTGGTGACGGTCGTCGAGATTGCGGATGGACCGGATCCGGGCGAGGCCGTCACGGTTGCCGAGCTGGCAGCCCAACGCGTAGCAGGAGTCCGTCGGGTACGCGACGAGCGCGCCGGAGCGGATGCTTTCAGCGACACTGCCGATGGTGCGCTGCTGGGGGTTCTCGGGGTGCACGTCGAAGTACTTGGCCATTGGCCGAGCCTACGCGATCAGGCCACCCCCGGCTCGCCGGGCGCCCGAGGTCCAGCCCTGCAGGCGCAGGCGTTCGAAACCGTCGAGGAGCAGGTCCAGTGCGAACTCGAACTCGAACTGGTCGTCGCAGCCGCCGCCCACCACGGAGTCGCCGTCGTGCGCCGCGGCTCCGGCCAGCTCCGCGACGTGGGGATAGGCCGCCGCGGCCTCCGGCGGCATCGCCGGCCGCGCCGCCGGATCCGGGTCCGGGGCGGCGTCGAACACCTCCTGGGTGAACCCCAGGACGCGCCCGCCCAGCGCGTGCATCACGTGGTGGGTGAGGTCGACCGAGAAGCCCCCGGCGCGGAACAGGCCGATCACCGAGTCCAGGTGGGCGAGGATCGCCGGGGTGGGACCGCTGCGCGAGCGGATCACCTGGGCCGCCCAGGGATGCCCCAGCAGCGCGGCGCGCGCGGAGAGGATCCGATGCCGGACCGCGCCCCGCCAGTCCGGCCCGGAGGCCGGGAGCCCGATGCCGCCCACGACGGTCTCCACCATGCCGTCGAGGAGCTGCTCCTTGTTGGCGACGTGCTTGTAGAGCGCCATCGGCACCACGCCCAGCTCCTGGGCGAGCCGGCGCATGCTCAGCGCCTCGATCCCGATGCCGTCGGCCAGCTCCACGGCGGCGCGCAGCACCCGGTCCCTGCTCAGGGGCGCCCGGGGCGCCGCCTCCGGTCGGCGGGTCATGTCGGTCGGCTCCTTCGTCGTCGGTTCCCGGCTTGACGAGTGTACGGCGTACACCTACCGTATGGCTCAGGTGTACGCCGTACACCTCACAAGAGGGAGTGGTTCCGCATGAGTTCGACCAGAAGGACCGCGGTCGTCACCGGGGTGTTGTTCCTCGTCACCGAGGTCGCCGCGATCGCCGGGCTCGTGCTGTACGGCCCCGTGCTGCACGACGCCGGATACGTCCTCGGCCCCGGCTCCGACGCCCGGGTGTTCCTCGGGGCGCTGTGCGAGTTCGTCCTCGCGCTGGCCGTCATCGGCACCGGGGTCGCCCTGTACCCGGTCGTCAAACGGCAGAACGAGGGCGCGGCGCTCGGCTACGTCTGCGGGCGGCTGCTGGAGGCCGCCGTCATCCTCGTCGGCGTCATCAGCGTGCTGTCGGTGGTGACGCTGCGCAGGAACTCCGCGGCGACGCCGGGCGCAGACACCCCGTCCCTGGTCACGGCCGCCGACACGCTGGTGGCGGTGCACGACTGGACGTTCCTCTTCGGGCCGAACTTCGTCCTCGGCGCGAACACCCTGGTCCTGGCCGCCCTGATGTACCGCTCACGGCTCGTGCCGCGGCCCCTCGCCGTGCTCGGCCTCGCCGGCGGCGCGCTGATCTGCGCCTCGGCGACCGCCGTGCTGTTCGGCCTCTACGAGCAGGTCTCGGACACCGGAACGCTCGCCGCCCTCCCGGTGTTCGCCTGGGAGGTGGGCCTGGCGGTGTGGCTGCTCGCCAAGGGGTTCACCGGCCCCGCTCAGCTCCCGGAGCCGAACACCGTGGAGAAGTGGGAGGCGAGCCCCGAGAAGGTCGGCGGGCACAGCCTGGCCCCCAGGTAGCCGTCCGGCCGCACCACGAACGCCGCCGGCTCCCGCACCTCGTACATCCGGGCGAACTCGCCCCGGCCGTCCCGGTACACGGGCACCGGGGCCGCCCGGCCGGCCGCGGCCCCGGGACCGGCCTCGGCGAGGATCGCGCACACCTCGACCCGGCCCGGCGCGTGGCCGCGTACGACGGAGGCGAGCTCGGCGAGGCCGTCCGGCTCCGGGCCCGGCCCGTACAGCAGCAGCACGTGCTCGCGCCCGCGCAGCAGGTCGTACAGCCGCATCGGATACGCGGCGATGTGCCCGGAGAGGCCGCCGCAGTCCGGCGCCCGGTCCCCGGCCCGCGGCCCGGCCCCGCCGCCTTCCGGATCCGCCGCCTGGACGAGGGGGCTGCCGCGGTAGCCGACGAGCAACTGGGCCTGGCGCATCATCAGCGTGTCCGCGTCCTCCGGATCGGCCTGGACGCCCTCGGCGGCCTGCCGCACCGTACGGCCGACGACCTCCTCGCCCACCGGCCGCCGCTCGGCGTCGTAACTCGCGAGCAGACCGGGAGCGCCGGCGCCCTCCACGGCCAGCGCCAGCTTCCAGGCCAGGTTCCAGGCGTCCTGGATCCCGGTGTTCATGCCCTGCGCCCCGGTCGGCGGATGGATGTGCGCCGCGTCCCCGGCCACGAAGACCCGGCCCCGCCCGTACCGGTCCACCAGCCGGTGGCTGATCCGGAACACGGAGGACCAGCGCAGCGCCGACGCCGTGGCCGGCTGCGGGGACATCCGGTCCACCACGGCCTGGATGTGACGGAGTTCCGGCGCCCGGCCGCCCTCCAGCCCGTGCACCACCGCGTCCGCGCCCGTCGGGGCGGCGGTGGAGAGCTCGGGAGGCACCCCCGTCGACACCCGGTAGCGGCAGGCGCCCGGCAGCGGGATGCAGACCAGCACGTCGTCGACGGCGCCCCCGGCATCGTGGTGCATGGCCCGCACCGCGTACCCGTACGGCAGGTCCCAGTCGAGCTCCACGTCGGCGAGCATGTACTCCTCGGGGAAGGCGCCGCCCTCGAAAGCCAGGCCGAGCCCCTTGCGGACCACGCTGTGCGCGCCGTCGCAGCCCACCAGGAACCGGGTACGGACCTCCTCGTCCCCGGCGGGAGTGGTGAGCCGGCAGGTCACCCCGTCGGCGTCCTGCACGAACGACACCAGCTCGCTGCCCCGCTCGACCTGCGTCCCGAACCCCTCCAGGAACCCCTCGATGATCCGCTCGGTCTCGTACTGGGGCAGCGCGGCGAAGCGGTACGGGACCTCGGGCGGCAGCACCAGGTCCAGCCGTGGCTGTTCCACCCCGTTCACGTACGTCAGCTGTCCGCGCATCGGGACGGCCGCCTCCAGCGCGGCCCGGACGAAGCCCATCCGGTCCCAGATCTCCAGGGTCCGCGGCTGGATCCCCACGGCCTTGGCGTACGGCAGCCGCGCCGGGAGCCGGTCGACGATCCGGCAGGAGATCCCGCGCCGCCTGAGTTCGGCGGCCGCGGTCAGCCCCACCGGGCCGGCGCCCGCCACCAGGACGTCCGCGGCCGCTGCCGCGCTGTGCACCATCGGCGCCTCCCGGGCGGGATCCCCGTGGATCGGATCACCCTCCATGGTGGCCCCGACGCCCGCTCCCGGCGATCGGGCCGGGCCGCGGCCGCGCGGACCGGGGGCACCGGCCGGCCGGCGGGCCGGTCGCTACCCCCGGCCGGACCTCAGTCGCCGATGTCGCGGCGGCGGAAGTCGTCCAGGGTTTCCCGGCGCACGAGGAGCCGGGCCGCGCCGTGGTCGACGGCGACGACCGGGGGCCGGCCCACCAGGTTGTAGCCGGAGGCCATGGACAGCTGGTAGGCCCCGGCCACCGGCACGGCCAGGAGGTCTCCCGGGTGGACGTCGCCCGGGAGTTCGACGTCGGCGGCGAGGATGTCGCCCGCCTCGCAGTGCCGGCCCACCACCGTGGCCGTACAGGGCGCGGCGGCGCAAGTGCGGCCGATCAGGCGGGGCGCGTACCGCACCCCGTACAGCGCGGGCCGGGGGTTGTCGCTCATACCGCCGTCCACGGCCACGAACACCCGCTCCCCGGTGCGCTTCACCGCGAGCACCCGGTACAGGGCCACGCCCGCGGGCCCCGCGATCGCCCGGCCCGGCTCGATGGCGAGCCGGGGCACGGCCAGCCCCGCCGCCGCGCAGCTCTCGACGAGCTCGGCGCGCAGCCGCCCGGCGAGGGCGGTGAGGTCGAGCGCGGGCTCGCCCGGGCAGTACGCGATGCCGTGGCCGCCGCCCATGTCGAGCTCGGGCAGCGTGACGCCGTGGGCGTCGCGGATCCGCGCCATCAGGCCGACCAGGCGGCGCACCGCCGTCAGGTACGGCTTGACTTCGGTGATCTGCGAGCCGATGTGGCAGTGCAGGCCGACGAGTTCCAGTTGCGGCTGGCCGAGGACGCGGGTGACGGCGTGCTGCGCGGAGCCGTCGGTGAGGGACAGGCCGAACTTCTGTCCGTCGGTGCCGGTACGGATCTTCTCGTGGCCGCCGGCCGAGATGCCGGGGACGACCCGGACCAGGACCTTCTGGTGTCCGCCCGGGCCGACGGCCGCGGCCAGGCGGGCGATCTCGGACGGACCGTCGATGACGATCCGCCCGACTCCGAGCCGCAGGGCGGTTTCGATGTCGCGGGGCGATTTGGCGTTGCCGTGCAGGAGGATGCGCTCCGGCGGGAACCCGGCCGTGACGGCGAGTTCGAGCTCGCCGGCCGAACAGACGTCGAGCCCGAGGCCCTCCTCGGCGACCCAGTGGACCATGGCGCGGGAGAGGAAGGCCTTGGCGGCGTAGAGCACTTCGGCGTGGGGGAAGGCGTCGCGGTAGGTGCGGCAGCGGGCCCGTACCTCGCCCTCGTCCAGTACGTACGCCGGGGTGTCGAAGCGGTCGGCGATCTCGGTCAGCGGGACCCCGCCGACGGCGAGGCCGCCGCGCGGCAGCCGGGTCGTCGAAGCGGGCCAGACGGACAGCTCGTCCGCGGCGCCCGCGGTGAGCTCGGACACGGTGACGGTGGTCATGGGACCCCTCCCTCAGGCGGCCTGGGCCGGGAGCCGGCCCGGCCGCAGCGGCGCCGCGGCGACGGGAGCCGCCGGAGCGGCCGCCGGCGCCGAAAGGGTCGGGTCGACGGTGATCAGGTCCGCGCCGAGCGGTGCGCACAGCTCCCGCAGCACCGACTGAGACAGCCGGATGTACCCCTGGCCCTCGCCGAGGGTGGCGGCCAGCAGGTCCGTGCGCGTGAAACCGACGGCCGTACGGGCGCCCAGCGGAGTGCGGAACAGGCGGATCACCGCCTCCGCTCCCCTTCCCGGCCGGACGGGCACGTACAGGAGCCCGGCCGGGACCCGTTCCTCGGGCTCGGGATCGTCTTCGTACCGGAACAGACACATGGGGCCCTCCCTGAGGAACCGCAAGAGGCGACTGGTGGCGCCCCGAGTGCGGGGAGGCAGTCCGGGGCGCGACTCAGAAGCTATCCCCGTCCCCGGCACCCTCGCGCCGGTCCCTGACGCCACCTTGACGGGAAACGGCCCACTCCATATGCGCCGCTGACGCGCTCCGATCCAGGGGTCGGCCCGCCCGGCCCCCGTGGTGGGCCAGGGCGGCGTGCGGGTCCTCGTGGCCGGGGGTGTGGTCGATGTGCACGGTGGCCGCCGTCAGCCGGGGGACGGCGTGGATCAGGGCGTGTTCGGCCTCGACGGCGAGGGCGTGCGCCTGGACCACCGTCAGGTGCGGATCGACCACGATGTCCGCTTCCGCCCGCAGCGCGTGCCCGATCCACCGCATGCGGACCTGCCCGGTGCCCCGTACGCCCCGCACCCCCAGCAGTGCCTCGTGCGCGGTGTCGACGAGGGCAGGATCGACCGAGTCCATGAGCCGGCGGCAGACCTCCCGCGCGGCGTCGCGGACCACCAGCAGGATGGCCGCGGTGATGAGCAGGCCGACGACCGGGTCGGCGCTCCTCCAGCCGATCGCCGCGCCGCCCGCGCCGAGGAGGACGGCCAGCGAGGTGAACCCGTCCGTAC
The DNA here is from genome assembly GCF_008704935.1 of Streptomyces vinaceus. Taxonomy (NCBI): domain Bacteria; kingdom Bacillati; phylum Actinomycetota; class Actinomycetes; order Kitasatosporales; family Streptomycetaceae; genus Streptomyces; species Streptomyces vinaceus. Next base: position 469,961 of record NZ_CP023692.1, on the reverse strand, counting down.
GGGCGTGCAGTCCGTCGGCGACGAGCGCCGCGGAACCGATCCGGCGGCCGGTGCGGATCCGCTGCCGGGCCACCCACTCGTTGCCGAGGAAGCCGGCCACCGCGGCGCCCGCGACCGCCCAGAGCTGCCCGATCTCGCGGGGGTCCAGGAGCCGGTCCACGGCCTGGTACGCGGCGAAGGCGCAGGAGGCCGCGATGGTGAGCACGACCACGATGCCGGCCAGGTCCTCGGCGCGGCCGTAGCCGTACGTGTAGCGGCGGTTCGCCGCGCGCCGGCCGAGGACGAACGCGATGCCCAGGGGCACGGCCGTCAGTGCGTCGGCCGCGTTGTGGACGGTGTCGCCGAGCAGGGCCACCGACCCGGACAGGGCGACCACGCCCGCCTGCACGGCCGTGGTCAGGCCCAGGACGCCCAGGGACTGCCACAGCGTGCGCATGCCCTGCCGGGAGGTCTCCATCGCCGCGTCGACCTTGGCCGCCGGCTCGTGTCCGTGCGGGGTGAACGCGTGCGCCAGACGGCCCAGCCGGTGCGCCAGCCGGTGCCGCCGCCGCGCCCGCAGCGGTCCGTCGTGGTGCTCGTGGTGGTGGCTCACGGCGTGCTCGCTTCCGACGAGGACGAAAGGGAACGTGCTGGAACGGGTGGGGGGAACGGGTGGGTGGAACGGTGGGCGCGATCGCGGCGCCCACCCGCCCATTGTGTCCCCGCCCGTCACCTCGGGCGTACGGCCGCGTCCACGTGTCCGGCGGACCGGGCCAGGCCGGCCGCCGCCGTCGCACAGCGGTCGGCCAGGGCCTCGATCCGCCACCGGAAGGCCTCGGCCTGCGGACCCTTCCAGTCCAGCGCCGCGGCCCCGGCCCGCAGCCGCTGCGCGTGCAGCAGCAGCGCCGTCGAGTGGGCCCGCAGCTCCTCCGCGGGCCCGTACCGCCGCTCCTCCCGCGCCGGGCGCGGCGCGGGTACGGCCGTCACAGGGCCCGCCACGGGGCGAAGGCGTTCGTCACGCCGTCCAGCGCCGGGGCCAGTTCGGGGTGGTGGCGCAGGAGCACCGACACCATGCCGCCCCGGTCCACCCACTCCAGGCCCTCCGCCGTGTACACCTCGGGCCGGTAGTCGGTGGTGAAGAAGCGGTCGCTCTTCAGCCGCCTGCTCGCCATCAGGATGAAGATCCGGAACAGGGAGTCGCTGAACCCGAACCCGGTCGGCCGCGGCTCGGCGAGATTGCCGACCAGCGTGTCCACCCGGTCGAGCCGCCCCTCGTACAACTCCTTCAGCAGCGGCGTGTCGCCCGGGTGCCCGCCCGTCAGCTCCTCGAAGGAGGTGACCGGGCGCTTGCGCAGCATCTGCCGGTACGCGTTGTAGCGCGGGATCCCGCGCTCGCGGTCGCGCAGGATGTCGACCGTGCCCAGGTCGACGTGCTCGCCGGTGAGCCGGGCCAGGTTGCGCAGCGCGTCGGGGTGGTTGTGCAGGACGAGGGCCCCGGGGTGGGCCGTGCCGAAGCTGTAGAGGAGGTCGACCATGCCGTACGCGTCGACCGCCGAACGGGTGGCCCTGCCCTGCATCTCGTCGAAGCCGATGGTCGCGCGCACCGCGCCCGCGCGGTGGTCCCGTACGGCCAGCTCGTCGGGGATCAGCGGGTGCAGGCGGTACGCGGAGACGAACTCCTCCGTCATCGAGAACGGCGCGGCGTGGTGATCGGTGGGGGAGCCGAGGATGCCGCTGAGCATCTCGCCCTTGCCGACGCGCCCGTACGTCCGGCGGACCCAGCGCGGCAGCACCCCGTACCAGTTGGCGTCCATCGCGTGCCGCAGGACCGGGGTGTCGAGGATGCCCGGCGTCCACTCCACCGTGTGGATCTTCGCCATCAGCGCCGTGTTGACCAGCCGCGCCGTGTGGAAGAGGCGCTCGTCGTCCCAGGTGGGGTAGTGGGCGCGCAGGTAGTCGCAGATCGCGTTGTGCTCCTTGGCGAAGAGCGTGTGCAGCAGCGACAGACCGGCCCAGTAGTCGCTGTTCATGCCCGTCCAGTCCAGGCAGGACCTGCCGGGCCGCGGGTCCGCGGGCAGCCGGCCGTCCTCCACGATGAGCCGTCCGTGCTCGCCCGTGCGCAGCGCCCGGCAGCGGGCCTCGTCGGAGCCGTAGATCTGCGAGCCGTCCCACCAGTGGGTGACCGTGTTCTCGTACGTGGGCGGCGCGTCGGCCGCGGTGTGCGCGACCGGGTCGGGGCGGGTGCGGTTCACGCGCATCGGGCAGGTGCCGCCGTGCTCGGCCCAGTCGTCGTCCTCGGCGAGCGGGACGGTGAAGGGCTCGGCCTCCTCGTTGTCCCCGTGGTTGGCCCAGCCGTGGTTCTCGAACTGGATCCAGGCGGCGGCCAGCAGGTTGAGGGCGGGCGCGGGCACGAACCCCTTGCGGGCCAGCAGCTGCCTGCTGATCTCGCGCGGGCTCGGCGACATCAGCTCCTCGTCGGAGTCCGGGAAGACCAGGTGCAGCGGGGCGTTGCGGTCGAGCCGGGTGCCGACGCGGCCCATGTCCTCGTCGTACGGGTCGTAGCCCGAGCCGTCGTACGAGCGGAAGGGCGCGAGGGCCGGGGTCGGACGCCGGCGCCGCTCCCCGCCCGCGCCGAAGGTGTCGTACAGGTTCTTGCGGCGCAGGTCGTCGCGGAGCACCCGGAGGTTCAGCAGCCCGAGCGGGAGCGGCAGTTCGTGCCACTCGCGGGTGCGGTTGACGCGGGCGAAAGCGGCCGAGCCGAGGCGTTCGAGGAGCCCGGGCGGCCCGTACGCGGGGGCCGGGCCGGGGCCGGCGGCCTGGGCGGGAAGCTCCGGGGCGGCCGGGGTCGTCCGGGCCGGGGCCTCGCCCGGCCCGGTGGAGGTGGTGTCGGTCATGGTGTTCCTCAGCGGGTCGTGGTGCTGTCAGCGGTCGTGGAGCCGGAAGAAGCGGGCGGCGGTCACCCGGCCCCGGAAGGGCGCGAGGTCGGCGTCCACGCGCGCGCTCGCCTCGGGGACCGTGTGTTCGAGGTTGTGCGCGTAGCGCTCCGCGGCATGGCAGAGCGGGAAGGCGTGCGTGGCGTCGGTCCAGGTGAACTCGGTGAACTGCTCGGGCAGCCGGTACGCCGAGACCGAGGAGCGGCCCTCCAGGCCGGGCACCACGTCGTGCTCGTTGACGAGCGAGTACACCCGGGTCCGCGGATCCGCCGGGCGTTTTCCGTCGATCGGGGAGCCGATCGCGACGACGTGCGTGACCTGGTGGATCCCGCAGAAGTCCCGGTCGGCGGCCAGGTTCATGGCGGTGATCCCGCCCAGGCTGTGTCCCACCAGGGCCAGTTCGCAGCCCGAGGGGACCAGCAGGCGCAGCGCCTTGGCGACGGCCCTGGAGTACGGGGTGGACGGCCGCGCGACGGCGTGCACGGCGCCCAGCAGGTCCTGGGGGCTCTTGTCGCTGACACCGGACATGCCGGCGAGCTGGACCACGTACCGCTGGACGCCGTCGGGGCCCGTGACCTGCTGGACCAGCAGCGTTCCGTCGGTGCCCACGGCGCCGATGTTGCGGACGTACCCGGCGATGGTGCCGGAGGTGTCGAGGCGTTCGGCGAGCGCGGGGGAGGGCACGAGGGGTTCGGCGCGGCCCGGCCCGCGGTCCAGGAAGGCCCAGATCCGGGCGCTGACGCCGAGGACCGGCTCGGCGCCGGTCAGGGTGCGGCCGGTGGCGATCTCCCAGCCCGCCCCGTCGTTGAAGGGGTTCTCGTCGGTGAGGGCGTTCCACGCCAGCAGGTCGGCGAAGACGGGGGCCAGCAGGGCGAAGGTGCGCTCGGCGCCCTTGGCGGCGAGGATCGAGCGGAAGACGCGGACCGCCTCCCGCTGCCGGTCCTCCTGCACGGCCCGCAGCACCCGCGCGGTGTCGGGGTCGGCGAGAAGCTCGGGGTGGCGCACGGCGGCGGCCCGGACGCGGGCCTTCAGGCCCGTCACGGCCAGGCTGACCGCGAGGCTCTCGCGGCTGGTGAACACCCCGGCCAGCCAGCCGATCCGGGCGAGGCCGCGGCCGCGCGGGGCCCAGCCCAGCCCCTCCGGGTCGGTGATCGTCCGCAGCAGGGTGCGCCGGGCGCGGACGCCGCGGGCGCCGCCCGGCAGCCGGGTGCCGAGGGCCAGTTCGGAGGCGTGGCGGGAGGCTTCGCCCACCGCCTCGGCGGCTTCCGCGAGTTCGCGGCACACGTGGTGCAGGGAGGCGGTCTCCGGTTCGTGGGCGGCGCCGGCGACGGTGGTGGTGGCATCGGTCATGCAGGTGCCCTCCGGGGCATGGTCGGGGTACGGATCGCGGGCCGTACGTACGGCGGCGCGGGGTCCGGCGGCCGGCCGGCCGCCCCCGCGCCGCCGTACGGGCTCAGCGCGCGGCGAGGGTGAGCCGGATGCCGGCCGCGGAGAGGATGCCGGGCAGCGGACGGCAGGGGTCCACCGCGGGCCTGCCGCCGGTGACCCGGTGGCCCCGCAGCACCGCCGCGGCCAGCAGGACCGCCGTCAGCACGCCCAGGTGCTCACCCGGGCAGCGCCCGCCACCGTGGCTGAACGGCGCCATCCGGATGTCCTGGGCCGCCCCGGGCCGCAGCCACCGGGCGGGCACGAACTGATGCGCCGCCGGGACGTGTTCGGGGTCCCGCTGGTGGAACAGGGCGGGCACCAGCACCGCCGTCCCCGCCGGATAGTGGACCCCGCGCCACTGCGTCTCGGCCCGGGTCACCCGTACGAGGTCCGGCACGACCGGGAAGAGCCGCAGGGTCTCCTCCACGCAGGCCCGCAGCCGCGGCAGTTCAGCCCCACCGCCGTCCACCTCGGCCCGCAGCGCCTCCTGCTCGGCCGGATGTGCGGCGAGCAGCAGCAGGGTGCGCGCCAGGACGGGGGCGACGGCGTCGAGGGCGAGCAGCCAGTGGTGGGCCTGGCCCACCGCGTCCAGCTCCGCGGCCCGCGGTCCCGAGGCCGCCGGGTGGCTGCGGGCCAGCGCGGTCAGGGTGTGGGGCTCCGCCCGGGCCGCGTACTCCTCGACGCGGGCGGCGGCCCTGCGGTACAGCGCCTCGGCGGCCGCGGCCCGGCCCTTGCGCATCCGCATCCAGTTGGCCTCCTCGCGGAGCACGAGCAGCCAGCGCGCGAGCTCCTCGTCCCCGGCGGCCGCGTCACCGAGCACCATCCGGCGCCCGATCCTGGCCACCGTACGGCGCAGCAGCGGGAAGTCCAGCTCGGAGCCCTGGATCAGGGCGGGCACCTCCTGGGCGATCACCGCCCGGAACTCCTCGCAGGAGGGGTGCACCGGCCGGTCGGCCGCGAGCACCTCGTCGTTGACGCGCCGGCGCTCCTCGCGGGTGTCGCCGTGGGAGCAGATGACGCCCGTGGGCTCCAGCAGGGACAGCCCCTTGTACTTGTCGGGCGCGTCCATGGCGAGGGTGCGCACGGGCAGTTCGTAGAACCGCCGTACGTCGGACTGGTCGAGCAGGACCAGCAGCGTCCCGGACAGCCCGCGCACCTCCACCGGCGCCCCGCCGTGCCGGGCGCGCATGGCCCGCAGCGTCGCCGCCGACCAGCCCTGCTGGCCGAGGGCCGCCTGCGCCGCCACCACCCGGGGCCGCAGGTGGAAGGCCCCGCGGACGAACGCGGGCAGGGTGTGCGTGGCGGCGAAGCGCACGCTCTCGGCGCGCCCGGCCCGGGCGGGCCGGGGTACGGGGAGGGCGCCGGGAGCGGAGTCCGCGTCCTGGTGCGGGATCCCGGCGCCCTCGGTGGTGCTCTCGGTACCTGCGACGCCCTCGGTCATGCCTCCACGACCTTGCCGGGGTTGAGCAGGTTCTTCGGGTCGAACAGACGCTTGAGCCCGCGTTGGAGTTCCAGGCTCACCGGGTCGAGTTCGCGGGTCAGCCACTCGCGCTTGAGGGTGCCGATGCCGTGCTCGCCGGTGCTGGTGCCGCCGAGGGCGAGCCCCGCGGCCATGATGTCGTCGTACGCGGTCTGGGCGCGGCGGAACTCGTCCGCGTCCGATTCGTCGAAGACGACGGTCGGGTGCAGGTTGCCGTCGCCGGCGTGGCCGAGGGTGAAGATCCGCAGCCGGTTCCGTACGGCGATCTCCTCGATCGTGCCCATGAACTTGGCCAGTTCGGAGCGCGGCACGGCCACGTCCTCGATGAAGGCGGTCGGCCGGCCCCCGAGGGTCGCGGCGAACGCGCCCAGGGCCGGGGTCACCAGCCGCCGGGCCTCGATGACCTGCCGGGACTCCTCGGCGCCGGAGGCCGTGACCACGTTCCGGGACCCGGCCTCCTTGCACAGCAGGGCCATCGACGCGAGGTCGCGGGCGGGCTCGGCGGTATCGCTCTCGATGATCAGCGTGGCCGCGGCGCCTGGGGTCATCATCGGGTGCCCGTGGTCGGCGACGGCCTGGGAGGTGGCGCGGTCCAGGAGTTCGAGGGCGGAGGGCACGTGTCCGGCCGCGGTGATCGACGCGACCGCGTCCCCGGCCGCCGTCAGGGTCGGGAACTGGGCCAGCATGGCCAGCGCGGGCGGCCGTACGGGGCACAGCCCGAGCGTGGCGCCGACGATGACGGCCAGCGTGCCCTCGGAGCCGACGAGCAGACGGGTCAGGTCGTACCCGGCGACCCCCTTCGCCGTGTCGCGGCCGGTCCGCATCCGGCGGCCGTCGGCGAGGACGAGGTCCAGCCCGCGGACGTAGTCGGCGGTGACCCCGTATTTGACGCAGCAGATGCCGCCGGCGCCGGTGGCGATGTTCCCGCCGATGGTGCAGTGCTCCCAGGAGGCGGGGTCGGGCGGGTAGGACAGGCCGTGCTCGGCGACGGCGTCGTTGAGCCGCTTGGTGACCACGCCGGGCTCGCAGCGCACGAGCCGGTTGGCGGGGTCGATCTCCAGGATGCGGTTCATCCGGGCGGTGCTGAGGACGACGCATCCGTCGATCGCGTTCGCGGCGCCCGCGAGGCCGGTGCGGGCGCCCTGCGGGACGACGGGGACGCCGAGTTCGTACGTGGTCCGCATGATGTGCCGGACCTGCTCGGCGGTGCGGGGGAAGGCGACGACGGCCGGGGTCCCGGCCACGGAGAAGGGCGCGGCGTCGCGGGCGTGCGCGGCGAGCGTCTCCGGGTCGGTGTGCAGGACGTCGGCGTGATCGGTGAGGAGGGTGCGCAGGCGTGAGAGGAGAGGGGTGTCGGGCGACATGGCGGCCTTCTGACGGTGGTGGGGGGAGGAGGCGGGTGGCCGGGAGCTGGGCGGCCGGGCTTCAGAGGGAGGGGAGCTCGGTGGTCACGGGCACGTCGATGAGCACCGGGCCGTCCTGCTGGGCCGCCGCGTCCCGTACGAGCTTGGTGAGTTCACCCGCGCCCTGGGCGCGGTGGGTGCGCACCCCGTAGCCGTCGGCGACGGCCGTGATGTCCAGACCGGGGATGTCGAGACCGGGGGAGCCCTGGGCGTGTTCGAGCTGCGCGAACCAGTGGAGGATCGCGTACTTCGCGTTGCTGAGGACGACGAAGGTGACCGGCACCTTGTACGCGGCCGCGGTCCACAGGGCCTGCACGGCGTAGTGGATCGAGCCGTCGCCGATGACGCAGACCACGGGCCGGGCGGGCGCGCCGAGCTGCGCGCCGACGGCCGCCGCCGCCCCGAAGCCGAGTCCGCCGCCCGCCGAGAACAGGTAGGAGTCCGGGGAGCTGATGCGGGTCGCCTCGTGGAACTGCGGGACGTTGGAGGGCGATTCGTTGACCCAGAGGGTGTTCTCGGGGGCGCCGTGCGCGATGGCGGTGAGGGCCGCGAGCGGGGTGAGGACCCCGTCGGCCTCGGAGAAGCGCACCGGCTCGTGCGGGGCGGGCGCGTGCGCGGCTGCGGCCGGGAGCCGCTCCGCGAGGGCCCGTACGGTCAGGGCCAGGTCCGCGACGACCGCGTCCCCGACGGGGGCCCGGGCGGCCTCCTCGGCGTCACGGGTGAGGAGCACCAGCTCGGCGCCCTCCGGCAGGTGGTCCCCGGGGACGTAGGGGTAATAGCGGAACACGGGCGCGCCGATCACGACCACCAGGTCGTGTCCCGCGAGCTGCCGGCCGAGCGGCCCGATCGCCGGGGCCAGGTCCCCGCGGAACTGCGGGTGGCTGCGGGGGAAGGAGACGCGGGCCGACACGGGCGCCGCCCAGACGGGCAGTGCGGTGCGCTCGGCGAGCGCGAGGACGCCGTCCCATGCGCCCGAGGCGTCGACGTCGTCGCCGACGACGAGGACGGCGGAGCGGGCGCGGGAGATCCGGTCGGCGAGCGCCCCGACCGTGGCGGCGTCGGGCGCGGCGGCGTGCGTGATCCGGCGGGCGGCGCCGGCGCGGCCGGCCCGGTCCTCGGCCTCGCTGAGCTCCGCGTCGAAGTCGTCCATGGGCAGGGAGAGGAACACCGGCCCGTGGGGCGGGGTTTCGGCGATCTGCACGGCGCGGGCCAGCGCGGCCGGTACGTCGGCGGGGCGCGGGGGCTCGTACGCCCACTTGACGGCGGGCTGGGGGAGCAGCGTGGCCTGCGGGTTGGAGAGCAGGGCCTCCATGGTGAGCATGGCGCGCACCTGCTGGCCCGCGGTGACGACCATCGGGGTGCGGTTCGCACGGGCGTTCAGGACGGCGCCCATCGCGTTGCCGGTTCCGGGACCGGTGTGCAGGTTGACCAGGGAGGTGGTTCTGGAGGCGAGGGCGAATCCGTCGGCCATGCCGACGACCACGGCCTCCTGGAGGCCGAGTACGTAGCGGAAGTCCTCGGGGAACCGCTTGAGCATCGGGAGTTCGGTCGAGCCGGGGTTGCCGAAGACCGTGGTGATACCACGTGCTCGTAGAACGTCCAGGACTGATTCGCGAACCGTGCGCATTCGGTGTCCTTCCGCGCAGCCGGGGGCACTGTCGGTGATCAATCCAGCACACTGAGTTGATCTTTACAAAAGGCCTCCACCGCATATTCATCTCTGGTATGCGCGCGGCGTGCAGCCGCTTCCCTACTGGCCACAGGGCCGGAAGGGGTTGACGGCGTGTCCAGGGAGCGGGCCCGATGTCCCCCCGATGGGTGGACGGGCTCGGGGGCGCAGGGGCTCAGGGGCGGTAGCGCAGGGGGTGGTCCTCCGGGACCTCCACCACGGCGATGCGCACCCCGTCCGGGTCGGCGACCCACATCTCGATCAGCCCCCAGGGCTCTCGCCGGGGCGGCCGCAGCACCTCGGCGCCCCGCGCCAGCAACTCCTCGTACGCCGCCTGTGCGTCGGCGACCTGGAGCCACAGCCGGAGCCCGGGGGCCGACGGCCCGTCGGCGCGCCCCGAGACCTCCAGGAAGCCGCCGCCCAGGAAGTAGACCGTGCCGCGGTCCGGCCCGGTGCCGAACTCCCGGTGGACGGCGAGCCCCAGGGTGCCTCCGTAGAACGCGCGCGAGCGCTCCGGGTCGGTGGGGGTGAGCAGGACGCGGCTTCCGAGTACGTGGACCATGCCGGTCAACCTAGACCGGGAGGGAGCGCGTTGCCCGGCGGACGCCCCGCCGGCGGGGCGCGCGTCAGCCGCAGCCGGTCAGGCCTCGGGGACGGCGGCGTCGAGGGCCGCGGTGAGGCGGTGCAGGCGGATCTGGAGGTCCCGGATCTCGGCGAGCTCGAACCCGGTCGCGGCCGCGATCCGGCGCGGCACCTCCACCGCGCGTGCGCGCAGCGCCGCACCCTCCCCGGTGAGGCCGACGCGCACGGACCGCTCGTCCTCGGTGCTGCGCTCGCGGTGGACCAGTCCGGCCGCCTCAAGGCGCTTGAGCAGCGGCGACAGGGTGCCCGAGTCGAGCCGGAGGTGCTTTCCGATCTCCTTGACAGGCGTCGTGCCGTGCTCCCACAGCACCAGCATCACCAGGTACTGCGGGTAGGTCAGGCCGAGGTCCTTGAGGACGACGCGGTAGAGGCCGTTGAAGGCCCTGCTCGCCGAGTTCAGCGCGAAGCAGATCTGGCCGTCCAGGCGGAGGAAGTCCTCCTCGCGGAGGGTTCGGGTCGGCTGCTCGCTCATGGACGCCAGTGTACCCGGGCAGCGCTTGCGAGGCATTTAGTTGTGCACAACTTAATTGTGTGCTCTAATTCTGGGTGTCAGCCGATCGCCGGCTGAACGGTCACCACCGCGAGAGGAACCCCCATGGACGCGCTGTACACCGCTGTCGCCACCGCCAACGGCCGCGAAGGCCGCACGGTCAGCTCCGACGGTCAGATCGACCTCGCGCTCGCCATGCCCCCGGCGCTCGGCGGCAGCGGCCAGGGCACCAACCCCGAGCAGCTCTTCGCGGCGGGCTACGCGGCCTGCTTCGCCAGCGCGCTCGGCCTGGTCGGCCGGCAGGCGAAGGTCGACACCGGTGAGGTCTCGGTCACCGCGGAGACCTCGATCGGCAAGGACGACACGGGCTTCGCCCTGGCCGTCACCCTCCGCGTCGAGCTGCCGGAGTCCCTCGCGGGGGAGACGGGCGAGCTGCTGGTCAAGCAGGCCCACGAGGTCTGCCCCTACTCCAAGGCCACCCGCGGCAACATCCCCGTCACCCTGGTCGTCGAGTAATCCCCCTCGGGCCCTCACCTAGGGCCGGCGACCCGCCCCGTCAGGGGCGGGTCAGGGCCTTCCCGGAGGGCCGGCGGGTCCGGCGCGGACACGATCGATCCATGTCGAACTCACCATGGCAGCGGGCGGCGTTCAGCGTCGGACCGCTCTGCATGACGGCCTACGGGCTCATCCGGCTCACCGACGGGGAACACGGCCCCGGGGCGGCCTGGTCCGCGGGCCACCTCTTCTTCCTGACCGCCGTGTTGTGCTTCGTCCCCGTCGTGCTGGGGCTGCGCCGGACGGCCGCGGCGGAGCGCGGCCCGGGCGGCCGGGGGCTGGCCGCCGCCGGGGCGGTGACCGCGCTGCTCGGCGCGGCCACCGTGGTCGCGCAGGCGGTCATCGACCTCGTCGCCGGTTTCCTCAGCGAGGACCGCGAGGCCATGCGCGAGATCTTCCGGCGCGTCAAGAGCCACGCCGGTGTGGAGCCCGCCGTCTACACTGTCGGCCCCCTCCTCTTCTACGTCGGCCTGCTGCTGCTCCTGACCCAGCTGGCCGCCCTGCGCCGGACCGCCGCCTGGCGGCCCCTCGCGGTGGTCGCGGGCATCGTGGCCACGGGCCTCAGCCTGGACCTGCTGCCGCTGGCCGGACTGCTGTTCCTCCTCGCCTTCGGGCCCCTGGGCCGCCAGGTCGAAGAAGCGGACCGCCGACGGCTCACCGCCACGGCCGCCCCGGGCCGCTGACCGGCTGCCGGCCCCGCGCCGCAGGGCCCGGCGGCGTGGGGACGGGGTCGGTGAACAGGGTGTCCGGGAGCGGGGCCAGCTCCAGCAGACCCAGCGCCGTGTCCCGCGCGATCCGATGCCAGGCCGGGGCCCCGCGGACCATCGCGTGCCCGCCGGTCGGCATGGCGATGCCCGCCGCCCGGGCCCCCCGGGCGCGGGCCCGCCGTACGTAGTCCCACGACCCCTGCGCGTCCGTGACCCGGTCCGCCTCGTCGTGCAGCAGCACCACGGCCGTGTCCCCGAGGTGCAGGACCGGTTCCCCCGGCGGGCACCACGGTGCGAGCCCCACCACCGCGCGGACCAGCGGATCGGCGGCGGCCCGCAGCGCGGCGCGCCCGCCCATGGAGTGCCCGACCAGCACCACGGGCAGCGGGCCGGCCACGCAGCACAGCTCGCGCAGCGCCTGCCACACGTCGTGGACCGGGTCCGCGCGGTGCCCGTTCCAGCCGCGGTGCTCGTAGCGGACCTCCGCCACGACCACGTCCCGCGCCGCCCGGCTGCCCGCCACCGCCCGGGCGAACGGACGCATCCGCAGCCCCGGCAGGTTCGGCCGCGGCGGGGCGCCCAGCCCCTCCGCCCGCCCTCCGTGCAGCAGGAGCACCGCGGCCACCGGCTCCCGCGGCACCCGGTGCAGCACCAGCGCACCCGCCGGCGCCCTCACGAGCGGCCTCCCCACGAGGAGGGGTCAGCGGCCGGCCGCACCCGCCGGACGGCCTTCGCGCCGACGGCGCCCCCGGCCGGGTCGGGCGGGAGGGCCTGCCCGGGCGCGGGGGTCATCGCCGCGCCCCGTGCGGGGCGTCCTCGGTCAGGAGCAGCTGCCGGACGTCGAGGTAGCGGGAGCGGAACCCGGCTTCCGAGTAGGCCAGGTAGAACTCCCACATCCGCCGGAACGTCGCGTCGAAGCCGAGCGCCGCCACCTCCTCGGCCCGCTCCGTGAAGCGCTCCCGCCACAGGCACAGGGTCTGCGCGTAGTGGTCCCCGTACCCCTGGTCGGAGACGATCCGCAGCCCCGCGCCGGCCGCGTGCGTCTCGATCGCCTCGCGCGAGGGGATCAGGCCGCCGGGGAACACGTACTTGCTGATCCACGTGTGCGTAGCGGCGGTCCGCAGCATCCGCTCGTGCCCCATGGTGATGGACTGGAGCGCTATCCGGCCCCCGGGCGCCACCGCATCGCGCAGGGCGGCGAAGTACGTGGGCCAGAAGTCCCTGCCGACCGCCTCGATCATCTCCACGCTCACCACCGCGTCGTACCGGCCCTCCACATCACGGTAGTCCCGCAGTTCCACGTCCACCCGGTCGGCCAGCCCCGCGGCGGCGATCCGGCGGCGGGCGAGGCGCTGCTGCTCGGCGGAGAGGGTGACCGTCGTCACGTAGGCCCCGCGGGCGGCCGCGCGCAGCGCGAGTTCGCCCCATCCCGTGCCGATCTCCAGCAGGCGCGTGCCCGCGCCGACGCCGCAGAGGTCCAGCAGCCGGTCGGTCTTGCGGTGCTGCGCGGCGGGCAGGCTCTCGTGGCGGGCGGGGAACGAGGTGAAGACGGCGGACGAGTACGACATGGTCTCGTCGAGGAAGAGCGCGAACAGCTCGTTCGACAGGTCGTAGTGGCGGCGGACGTTCTCCCGGGCGCCGGCCCGCGAGTTCAGCTGCGCCTCGGGCCTGCGCTGCACCCACGCCCCGCGCAGCCGGCGCAGCGGGACGGGCATGAGGTCGTCCACGTGCGCGGCGAGGACGGTCAGCAGGCCGGGCAGGTCGTCGCTGTCCCATTCGCCCGCCATGTAGGACTCGCCGAAGCCGATCAGGCCCTGCGCCCCGATCCGGCGGAAGAAGGCGTCCGGGTCGTGGACGGTCAGCGAGGGGCCGAGGCCGATCGCCGGTTCGGCGCCGAAGCGGCAGCGTAGCGGCAGGGCGGTCACGGCGCGGCGGACCAGTCGGCGGGCGACGGCCGCGTGCCCGAAGGGGGCGGCCGGCGGCCGCGCCACGTCCGGCCAGGCCCGCGCGGCGGCGTCGGCGGCGGCGCCGGAGGCGGACTCGGCGGTGTCGGCGGTGCGGGGCAGCGAAAGGGTCACGAGGGGTTGCCTTCCTGGAGTGCGCGAGCGGGGCGGGGCTGTACGGACAGCCCCCGGAGCGGCAGGCGGACGGCGTGGCGGCGGATGCCGGCCCGGACCGCGGCCGTGGACCACGGCCGCCGCGCGACCGCGCGCAGCAGGGCGAAGGTGGTGGCGGGGCGGTGGCGGCCGTGCAGGGTCGCGGTGAAGGGCCGCTGACCGGCGCGTACGAGCTGGACGGTGATCCCCAGCCGCTCCCGGGGCTCCGGCAGGCGCATGAGGTGGCGGCCGTCGACGGGGAAGAACGGCGAGACGTACAGCTCCTTCGGGGCCTCGGCCCGGCCGGCCCCGTCGGTCCGCAGCAGGTGGCAGTGGCGCTGTCCGTACGGGTGGTGGACCTCGGCCACCACGCAGACCAGGGTCCCGGCCCGGTCGTGGCACCAGTACAGCGTCAGCGGGTTGGACACGTACCCCAGGACCCGGGCGTGGGCCAGCATCAGGACCTGACCGCCGTCGAGGTGCACGCCCCGGGAGGCCAGGTACGCGTCGAGGCCGGCCCGGATGGTCGGCGCGGCGGCGAAGTGGTCCCGGGCGTCGAAGCGGGCCAGCGGGCGCAGGGGCCGGGGGAGGCGGGGGAGCGCGTCCAGGTCCACGAGCCACATGTACGTGAGGTGCCGCAACGAGAGCCGTACGGGGGCCGTCCGCGCGTGGGAGACGACGCAGTCGTACAGGGCGGGCACGTCAACGGAGGGCAGGGCGGGGGGAGTCGGGGCCACCGCAACCGACCGGGCCACCCGAACCGGTGCGGACCTTCGGCGCATCCGCCGCGCCACCGTGGGCGCGTCCACCCGGCTCACCACCGCACCCCCAGCGCCGCGGCAGCTCGCACTCCCGAGTGGCAGCCGTCCTCGTGGAACCCCCACCCGTGGTACGCCCCCGCGAACGCGGTCACCCGCGTGTTGAGGCGGGGCAGTGCCCGCTGCGCGGCCACCGACTCCGCCGTGTGGACGGGGTGCGCGTAATCCATCCGTGCCAGGACGCGCTCGGGGTCGACCCGCCCGCCCGCGTTCAGGGTGACGACGTACCGGGTACGGCCCGGCAGCCGCTGGAGCCGTGTCATGTCGTAGCTGACCCGGACCCCCTCCGGCCCCGGGCGGCAGTCCTGGAGGTGGTAGTTCCACGATGCGCGGGCCCTCGGCGAGCGGGGCAGCAGGCCGGTGTCGGTGTGCAGCACCGTCGGGTTCTCCTCGTACCGGAAGGCGCCCAGGACCCGCCGCTCGTCCGGGGTCGGGTCGGCCAGCAGGCGCAGCGCCTGGTCGGGGTGGGTGGCGATGACGACCGCGTCGTAGGGGTCCGTCGTACCGTCCTCGGTGCCGACCAGCACGCCGCTCGGTATCCGGTCCACCCGGTCGACCCGGGTGGCGGTCCGGACGTTGCTGATCTCCTTGGCGGCCTTCTCCACGTAGGCGGCGCTGCCGCCGGTGACCGTCTTCCACCGCGGGGACCCCGTCACGGACAACAGCCCGTGGTGGTCGAGGAAGCGGAACAGGTACGCGGCCGGGTACTCCAGCGCGGTGTCGCCGGGGCAGGACCACACGGCCGACACCAACGGCGTGATGAAGTGGCCGACGAAGTACGGGGAGAACCCGCCCTCGGCGAGGAACGCGCGCAGGGTGAGCCGCTGGTCGGGGCCGCCCGCGGCCAGCAAGCGGCGGGCACGGCGGTGGAAGAGCGGCACTTCGGCCAGCAGCCGCAGGTACCGGCCGCGCAGCGCCGCCCGCCCGGTGAACAGGCCCGCGGGCCCGCGGGCGCCGGCGTACTCCAGACCGCATCCGTCGCACCGCACGGACATGCTCATCTCGGAGTCCTGCGTGGCCACTGCGAGTTCGCGCAAGAGCCGGGTCAGCAGCGGGTAGGTGCGCTCGTTGTGGACGATGAACCCCGAGTCCACCCGCACGGTTCCGCCGTCCCCGGCGGGCAGTTCATGGGTGTGGGCGTGACCCCCCAGCCGGGGGTCCGCCTCGTACAGCGTGACGTCGCACGCCTTCTGCAGGACGTAGGCGGCGGTCAGCCCCGCCACCCCGCCGCCGATCACGGCCACGCTCCGGGTACGCACCATTCGCCACTCCCCACCGGTCGCCGCGCCGTCGCCGGGTCGCGGCGGCGTCTCCCCCTTGCTTCGCCGCCGGAGTTCCCCCGGATTGGTGGAAGTTGCCGCGGGCGCAACCGGCCGCGCGGGCAGGGCATCCGTACCTGCTGCACATCGACGCGGAATTGGCGACCTGGTTGACCAATCCGTACAGATGTCCGCTCCGAAGACCGGTCGAGAACGCGAACCTGGCACCATCCGGAGCGGTCGGCCCCCTTTGTGAACGGGCCGGTCCATGCGACCGGAAGGACTGTCATGCGACGGACGGACCCCGGCGGACCCTCCGCCACCACCGGGCAACCCCTGCCCTTCGGTGTCCACGACACCGCGGCCCCCGGCTCGAAGACCTGATGTCCCGGGTGGCCCGCGGCGACAAGGACGCGTTCTCCGCGCTGTACGACGCCCTGTCCGGGACCGTGTTCGGACTGGTCGTCCGCGTCGTACGCGACCGCGCCCAGTCCGAAGAGGTGACACAAGAGGTGATGATCGACCTATGGCGCCAGGCCGCCCGCTACCGCCCCGAACAGGGCAGCGTGCACACCTGGGCCGCCACCCTCGCCCATCGCAGGGCCGTCGACCGCGTCCGCTCCGCGCAGGCCGCGATCAACCGCGAACAGGACCAGGCGGCCCGCCTTCAGGCGCGCCCGTTCGACGAGGTCGCGGAACAGGTCGAGACCAGGCTGGAGAGCGAGCAGGTACGGCGCTGCATGCGCGGACTGACCGAGATCCAGCGCCAGGCCGTCACACTGGCCTACTACCAGGGCCTGACCTACCGCGAGGTCGCCGAGACCCTGCGCGCTCCGCTGCCCACGATCAAGACACGCATGCGCGACGGACTCATCCGGCTGCGCGACTGCATGGGGGTGACCACATGAAGCACGACGGGGAACTGCACACCCTCACCGGCGCGTACGCCCTCCACGCACTCACACCGGCGGAACACGAAGTGTTCACCGGGCACCTCGACGGCTGCCCTTCCTGCCGGCAGGAAGTGGCCGAGTTCGCCGCCACCGCCGCCCGCCTGGCCGGCGCCGCCACCGCGCCGCCGCCCGCGCGCATGAAGGACGCGGTGCTCCACGGCATCGACTCGGTCCGCCAACTGCCCCCGCTGCTCCCGGCGGTGGGACGGCAGCCGACGACGTTCACCGCGATCCTGCGCCGCAAGGCCATCACGCTGGTCATCGCCGCGAGCATCGCCGCCGCGGCCGTGCTCGGCGGGGTCACCGTGCGGCAGAACCGGCTCGCCGAGGAGGCCCGCCAGCAGGCACAGGCCTCCGAACGCCGCCTCCAGGACGTCGGCGCCGTGCTGGCCGCCCCCGACGCCCGGACGGTACGGGGCCGCACCACCGGCGGAGCCACCACCTCCGTGGTCAGCTCCAAACAGCGCGACCGGGCGGTCTTCATCGGCGCCGGGCTCCCCGACCCCGGCGCGGACCGGACGTACCAGCTCTGGTTCGACGACCACGGCACCATGCGGCCCGCCGGGCTCCTCACGCGGGACGGGGCCACACTCATGGAGGGAGGTGTCCAGGGCGCCTCCGGAGTGGGGCTCACCGTCGAACCCGCCGGCGGGTCCGCCCGGCCCACCACCCGCCCGCTGATGCTCCTGAACCTGCCGGCATGAGGCGCACCGCCGCCTACGGGGCGGGCTTCGGGGAGGGCTTCGCGCGGACGTGCATGCGTTCGCCCTGGCGGCCGAAGAGGCTGAGGACCTCGACGGGCCGGCCGTCGGCACTGCTGAACCAGTGGGGGAGCCGGGTGTCGAACTCGGCGACCTCGCCGGGGCCGAGGACCAGATCGTGCTCCGGGAGCACCAGCCGCAACCGGCCCTGGAGCACGTACATCCACTCATAGCCCTCGTGGGTACGGAGATCCGGCTCCGTACCCCGGTCCGTGATGATCATCTTGTACGCCTGGAGGGGGCCCGGGGTCCGGGACAGCGGGACGTACGAGTCGCCGTTCGGCATCGCCTGCGGGGTCAGCCGGACCCGGGGGTCGCCCACTTCGGGTGCTCCCACCAGATCGTCCAGCGGCACGCGGTACGCACTCGCCAGCGGCAGCAGCAGCTCCAGGCTGGGGCGGCGCTGCCCGGACTCCAGACGGGACAGGGTGCTCTTGGAGATGCCGGTCGTCTCGGAGAGCGCGGCGAGGGTGAGCCCGCGCCGGGCGCGCAGCCGCTTGAGCCGGGGGCCGACCTCGTCGAGAACGGTCCGGTACGGGGCGGGCGAGGGCGGGTCGGCCGGAGTGCCGGCTGATGTGTCCATGGGGGCATTCCACCCCGGCCGTCCCGGAAACGGCAACAAGGGTTGTCGGACCGGAACCACACGGTGCGGACTCCGCGGCACGCGTGCTCGCCGAGGCCTTCCCGGGCGACCGGGTGGCCGTCCACCACGCGGAACTGCCGGCTGGACCGACGCCTTCCTCCTGTCGGCCACCACCGCCTTCACCGGCGTGCCGAGCACCGGCCCGGAGGCGTGACCCGGGGCACAGGCGCGCGCCGAGTGGGGACGCGGCGGTGCGGGCACGTTCAGGGGGCGACACAATGGGCGCGGTTGTTCTCTTTGATCTCTTACGGAGGAATAGGGCGGATGCTCAACGACAGAGCGAGGCAGCAGGCGCGCCCGGAGGACCTGGTCGACGTGGCCCGCCTCGTCACCGCGTACTACGCGCTGCACCCCGATCCGGCCGACCCCGGCCAGCGCGTCAGCTTCGGCACCTCGGGACACCGCGGCTCCTCCCTCGCCACGGCCTTCAACGAGGACCACATCGCCGCGACCAGCCAGGCGATCTGCGAGTACCGGGCCCAGCAGGGCATCGACGGCCCCCTCTTCCTCGGCGCGGACACCCATGCCCTGTCCGAACCCGCCCGGGTGACCGCCCTGGAGGTCTTCGCCGCCAACGGCGTGAGCGTCCTGGTCGACAGCGCCGACGGGTACACCCCCACGCCCGCGGTCTCGCACGCGATCCTCACCCACAACCGGGGCCGCACCTCTGCCCTGGCCGACGGCGTGGTGGTCACCCCCTCGCACAACCCGCCCGCGGACGGCGGCTTCAAGTACAACCCGCCGCACGGCGGGCCCGCCGGATCGGACGCGACGGGCTGGATCCAGGAGCGCGCCAACGAGATCATCACCGGCGGGATGAAGGAGGTCCGGCGCATCCCGTTCGCGCGCGCCGCGGCCGCCGCGACCACGGGTACCTACGACTTCCTCGGCACGTACGTACGCGATCTGCCGTCCGTGCTCGACCTGGACGCCGTCCGCGCCGCGGGCGTGCGCATCGGGGCCGACCCGCTCGGCGGGGCCTCCGTGGCGTACTGGGGCCGGATCGCCGAGGAGCACCGGCTCGACCTGACCGTGGTCAACCCGTACACCGACCCCACCTGGCGGTTCATGACGCTGGACTGGGACGGCAAGATCCGGATGGACTGCTCCTCCCCGTACGCGATGGCCTCGCTGATCGAGGGCCGGGACCGGTTCCAGATCGCCACCGGCAACGACGCCGACGCCGACCGGCACGGCATCGTGACGCCGGACGGCGGGCTGATGAACCCCAACCACTACCTCGCCACCGCGATCGAATACCTCTACAGCCACCGCGAGCAGTGGCCCGCGGACGCGGGCGTCGGCAAGACCCTGGTCTCCTCGGGGATGATCGACCGGGTGGCCGCGGACCTGGGCCGCGAACTGGTCGAGGTCCCCGTCGGTTTCAAGTGGTTCGTGGACGGGCTCTCCGCGGGCTCCATCGGCTTCGGCGGCGAGGAGTCGGCCGGCGCCTCCTTCCTGCGCCGCGACGGCTCCGTGTGGACCACCGACAAGGACGGCATCCTGCTGGCCCTGCTGGCCTCGGAGATCCTGGCCGTGACCGGGCAGACCCCGAGCGAGCGGTACGCCGGCCTGACGGGCCGCTTCGGCGAGCCGGCGTACGCCCGGATCGACGCCCCGGCCACCCGGGAGGAGAAGGCGGTCCTCGGCCGGCTGTCCCCCGAACAGGTCACCGCCGACACCCTGGCGGGCGAGCCGGTCACGGCGGTGCTGACGGAGGCTCCCGGGAACGGGGCCGCCATCGGCGGCATCAAGGTCACCACGGAGCACGCCTGGTTCGCGGCCCGCCCCTCGGGCACGGAGGACGTCTACAAGATCTACGCCGAGTCCTTCCACGGCGCGGACCACCTGGCCCGCGTACAGGAGGAGGCCCGCTCCGTCGTCTCGGCGGCACTGGCCGGCTGATCTCCCCGCGGTCCGTCGCTCCCCGGCGCCCGGCCGCCGGCGAACCGCCCCCCGAGCCCGTCGGACCTCAGTAGGCTGACGGGCTCCGGGAGTTCGTCTGGAGGGAGCAGTCATGCGGGGCGGTACGGTCGCGGTGGTGGGCGGGAGCGTCGCCGGTTGCGCGCTGGCCTCGGCGGCGGCCCGCGCGGGCGCCGACGAGGTGGTGGTGCTGGAGCGCACCCAGGGACGGCTGGCCGACCGGGGCCTCGGCCTCTGCATCCACGACGGGCGGGCCGCCGAACTCGCCGCCACCGGCGCCCTGCCCGCCGGCATCGCCGCGCACCGGCTGACCCGGCGACGCTGGATCGTCCGGGACGACGCGGCGGCCGGGCCGGCCGGGCGGGTCTTCTGGGAGCAGCCGTTCCCGTTCCACTCGTACCACTGGGGCCTGCTGTGGCGCGGGCTGCGGGAGGCGACGCCCGCCTCCGTGGTCTACCGGCAGGGCGCGGCGGTGACGGGCGTGGCCGACACCGGCGCGGGGGCCGAGGTACGGACGGCCGGCGGGCGGGCCGAGCCGTTCGACCTGGTCGTCGGCGCCGACGGGTACCGCTCGGTGGTGCGCGAGGCCGTCTGCCCCGGGTCCCGGCCCGTGTACGCCGGGTACGTCTGCTGGCGCGGGAACCTGGACGCCCGGCATCTGGAGGGGCTCGGCCACGGAGGCGTGCCCACCGACGCGGTGACCACCGTCTGCTTCCCCGGCGGGAGCTGCGTGGTCTACCCGACCCCCGGGCCGGACGGCCCCCGGGTGAACTGGGTCCTGTACGCCATGCCGCCGAGCGGCGGCCGGCTGCCGTTCGACGACCCGACCAGCTTCCCGCCGGGGCGGGTGACCGAGGAACTCACCGCGCACCTGGGCACGTTGCTGGAGCGGGAGTTCCCGCCCCACTGGGCGCGGGTGCTCGGGCTGACCGCGGCCGCGGACACGTACGTCCAGCCCATCTACGACCTCGAAGCGGCGCGTACGACGGCCGGGCGCCTCCTGCTCGCGGGCGACGCGGCGACCGTGGTGCGCCCCCACAACACGAGCGGGGTGGCCAAGGCCCTCCAGGACGCCAGCGCGTTCGAGGAAGCCTGGCGCCGGGCCGGCACCTGGTCCGAGCTGCTGGACGCCTACCACGCGACGCGCGGCGCGGCCGGGCGGGAGATGGTCGCCCTGGCCCGCCGCCTCGGCCGGGGCCAGGTGGAGCGGACCCCGGCCTGGGCCACGATGGGCCACCGCCAGGTGGAGTCGTGGTGGCGGGAACTGCTCGACGGAGCCGCCGACATCGGCGGCCAGGCGATGAAGCCGTAGTCCGGGAGCCCGGGAGCCCCGTATCGCCGGTAGCCCCGTAGCAGGCGGTGCGGTTGGAGTAGGCCGGCCCGATGTCCCGGACCCCGAGCTCCGCAGCACGACCTTGCCGTCGCGGACCATGGCGCCGGGGCGGCGGGCAGCGGGGGCGGGCGACCGGGGGCCGCCCGTACGAGCGGGGGAGGCGCCCGGTGGCCGTCGCCGAGCGGGGTGGCGGCAGTGCGGCCTAGGCTGGAGACGGCGGCCGTCCGCGGTGAGCGGCCCGGGCGGCCGCCCCGGCGGCTGCGGGCACGTACCCCTCCTTGATCCCGCGCCCGCGGCGCCGGCACGGCGCCGCGGTGGACACGGCCGCGGCGGCGGGCGGCCGGAAGGCCGCAGCGGCCCTCACGGTGGGACAGTGGACCCATGTGCGGTCGATATGCCTCCAGCCGCGCCCCCGAGGACCTGGCCGGCCTGTTCGAGGCCCGTTGGGACCCCCGGGAGACGCTGGCACCGAGCTGGAACGTGGCCCCCACCGACGAGGTGTGGGCCGTCCTGGAACGCCCCGACCGCACGACGGGGGAGGTGGAGCGCAGGCTGCGCACCCTGCGCTGGGGCTTGGTCCCCTCCTGGGCGAAGGACCCCACCGGGGGCGCCCGGATGATCAACGCGCGGGTGGAGACGGTGCACGAGAAGCCGGCCTACCGCCGGGCCTTCACCCGGCGCCGCTGCCTGCTGCCGGCGGACGGCTTCTACGAGTGGCAGTCCGTGGCCGCCACCGCCACGGCGAAGGCCTACAAGCAGCCCTACTTCATCACTCCGGAGGACACCTCGGTGATGGCCATGGCCGGGCTGTACGAGTTCTGGCGCGACCCGGCCGTGACCGACGAGGACGACCCGGCCGCCTGGCTCATCACCACGACGATCATCACGACCGAGGCCACCGACGCGGCGGGCCGCATCCACCCCCGGATGCCGCTGGCCGTGGCCGCGCAGGACCACGACGCCTGGCTGGACCCGGCCCACGAGGACGTCCACGACCTGCGCGCCCTGCTCCACACCCCGGCCGACGGGCACCTCGCCGTACGGGCGGTGTCCACGGCGGTCAACAGCGTGCGGAACAACGGTCCCGAGCTGCTCGCCCCGCCGGCCGGCCGGTGAGCCGTACCCCCGTCGGGGAGCCGTGGAACGCGGCGGCGGTCAGCCCGGCGGTGTGCCCCCGGGCGGTGCGCCCACGGTCAGGGCGTGCGGGGCGCGGCCCGCAGGCGCGGGAAGGCGCAGCGGGCGGCTCCCGGGAGTGAGCGATCCCAGTACGCGGGGCCCCGCGGCGCCCGTACACCCCGGGTCGTTGCCCGGGAGCCCGTGGAGGCTGAGGTAGCCGAGCACCGCGAAGGCGTAGGCCTCCTTCGCCCCGGCGGGCAGCCCGAGCTCCTGAGAACCGCGTACGGCGGCGCTCCCCAGCTCCTCGCGGAGCATCGCCATCAGCGCGGGGTTGCGTACGCCGCCACCCGACACGAACACCTCCGTGGCCGCGAGCGGGCGCAGCGCGTCGGCCACCGTACGGGCGGTCAGCCGCGTGAGCGTCGCGACGAGGTCCTGCGGCCGGAGCTCACCGAGGCCCGCGAGGCGAGCCCGCAGGTAGCCCGCGTGGAACAGCTCCTTGCCCGTGGTCCGGGGAGGCGGTATCCGGTAGTACGGCTCCTCGGACAGCAGCCGCTCCAGCAGCCCCTCGTGCACGCGCCCGGCGGCGGCGAGCGCACCCTCCGCGTCGTAGGCCCGCTTCCCGGAGCTCAGCTCACGGACCGCGGCGTCGATCAGGGCGTTGCCGGGGCCCGTGTCGAAGGCCAGGGGATCGCCGCCCGCCGGCAGCACCGTGACATTGGCGATCCCCCCGATGTTCAGGGCGGCGGGGACGCCGGGGCGCCCGCGCAGGAGCATGAGGTCGATCAGACTCACCAGCGGAGCGCCCTGCCCGCCCGCCGCCACGTCACGCGGGCGGAAGCCGGAGACGACCGGGCAGCCGCTGCGCTCGGCGATCCACGCGGGCTCCCCGAGCTGGAGCGTGCCGTGGACCCGGCCCTCCTCGGCCCAGTGGTACACCGTCTGCCCGTGGGAGGCGATCAACTCGGCGCGCCCCGCGCACAGTTCCCGGTCGGCCCGGGACGCGAGCGCCGCGAAGGCCTGCCCGATCCGGGTGTCGAGCCGGCAGACCTCGGCCAGGGTGGTCGTGGCGGGCGGCAAGGCGGCGGCGAGGGCCTCGCGCACATCGGCCGGGTAGGGCTCGCTGACCATGCCCAGCGGCACGAGGCGCAGCACGCCGTCCTCGGCGCCGCGTTCGAGGTCGGCGGCCGCGGCGTCGACGGCGTCGTACGAGGTGCCCGACATCAGCCCGATCACCCTCATCCCAGCGGCTCCCGATGGCCTTGGCCGCGCAGCCCCAGCAGGGCGCAGCAGCTGAGCGCGCAGGCTCCGGCGGCGTAGTACGCGGGCACGGAGGTGTCTCCCGTCCGGGCGATCAGGGCGGTGATGACGAGCCCGGCGCAGCCGGAGAACACCGCGCCCGCGAGGGCGTAGGCGAGTCCGAGTCCGGTGCAGCGCACCCTGCGCGGGAACATCTCGGCGAGCATGGCCGGCCCGGGTCCGGCCATCAGACCGACCAGCGCACCCGCGAGCAGGACGGCCCCGGCCCTGGCCCACGGCGAGGCGCCGGGGGACTGGAGCACGTGGAGGAGGGGGAGGGCCAGCAGCGTGACGCCGAGGGCCCCGCCCAGCATCACCGGACGCCGGCCGATCCGGTCGCTGAGCGCCCCGGCGGGCAGGATCGAGGCCGCGAACCCGACGTTGGCGAGGGCGGTGGCCAGCAGGGCCTCGCGCAGCGAGGTCCCCGGTGTCGTCTGGAGGTACGACGGCAGGACGACGAGGAAGGTGTACCCGGCCGCCGACCAGCCCATGATCCGCCCGATACCGAGGACGACGGCCCGGGCGAGCTCCCGGGGGCCGACCGGCACGCTGCCGACCGGCACGCCGCCCGCCGGGGCGGCCGCCGGGGCCGCCGACGGCGGGGGCGGCTCGTCGAGCGCGGTCCGCAGCCACAGGGCCACCGCGCCCAGCGGAAGGGCCAGCAGGAACGGGATCCGCCACCCCCACGCGTACAGGGCCCCCGCGGGCAGTGCGCCCGCCAGCGCCGCCGCCGTACCGGCCCCGGTGAGCAGGCCGAGCGCGACGGTGAACGACTGCCAGGCACCGTAGAGGCCGCGGCGGCCGACGGGCGCGTACTCCGTCATGAAGGAGACCGCCCCGCCGAACTCGCCGCCCGCGGACAGCCCTTGCAGCGCCCGCGCAAGCGTGAGCAGCCAGGGCGCGGCGGCGCCGATGGCGGCGCGGGTCGGCAGCAGACCGATCAGGACGGTGGCGAGCGTCATGAGGCCGACGACCACCACGAGGGCGGGCCGTCGCCCCAGCCGGTCGCCCAGCCGCCCGAACACCACGGCGCCCACGGGCCGGAAGAAGAACGCGAGCGCGAAGGAGGCGTACGTGGCCACCAGCGCCTCGGCGCCGCTGCTCCCCTCGTACCGGAAGAAGTTCGCGGCGATGACGGTGGCCAGGCTCCCGTAGACGCCGAACTCGTACCACTCGACGAGGTTGCCGACCGACCCGGCGAGCAGCGCCCGCCGGGACGAGCTCGGGCGGCGGACGTCCGCGGGGCGCAGTTCGAGAGGTCCCACCCGTCAGAGGTCCTCGCCCGCGAGGAGGGGCTCGAACGCCGTGTACGCGGCGAAGTCGCGGAAGTGCCTCGTGTAGAGCTCCGCTCCGTCCCCGAGGCGGTCGTCCGGTACCTCCGCGACGTCCACGAGCTGCCGGAACGTCCAGGTGACCGGCTCGCCCCGCTCGTTGCGGTAGCTCGTCTCCAGGCTCTCGCCGTGGGCCCGCGCCCTGGACCTGGCCTCGTCCTCGCTCCGGGCGGTCAGCAGGACGAAGCTCTCCCGGTACAGGGGCGCTCGGCGCTCGGCCGCCGCCGGGGCTCCGGCCTCGCCCTCGGTTTCGACCTTTGCCTCGGCCCCGGTCTCGACCTCGGCCGCGTGGACGAGGACGGCGACGTACGTCCTCACTTCTTGAACCGGTTGTCGTTCAGCAGCTTCCACGCCGTGTTGCAGGACCTGAGCCCGCAGCCGCGGATGAATCCGAGCGTGTCCCCGAAGTGCTCGCCGGGGAACACCTGGCGGATGGACCCCTTGCGGCACCGCGAGATGAAGTTGTTCGCGACCTCGCCCAGGTTCTCGCCCGCCACGCACGCGTCCGCCGGCCGCGCCGGCACGGCGCCGGCGACCGCGGGCGCCCCGAACAGGACGGAGCAGGCGAGGACGAAGGCGGCCGCACCGCGCGCCGGCTTCCCGATGACGGCCATGATCAGCAGCCCGCCAGCTTCCCGTACGCGATCCAGACCTCGCCCTTGCCATTGATGCTGACGTTGCCGGTCTTGTGCAGTCCGGTGTACTTCCCGCGGTACTTCCTGAGCTGTCCGAACTGCGATTCCAGGGACAGGTACGGGGAGTCGGGCCGCCAGTCGCCCGAGAACTCGGCGCACACCCCGTCGGTTCCGTCGGTGCCGCTCGCCCAGCACGCGCGGCTGCCGGAGTAGAGGACCAGGTTGCCGTCGTACTGCATCTCCAGGCGGTTGGCACCGTTGCTGATGCACTGCCCGGGGATCATCTTGTCGGTGAACGACGTTCCGATGGTGCGGCACTGCGCCGCCCGCCCCGTCGCGGCGGAGACCTGCCCGGCCGGCACGGCTGCGGCCGCCACCAGGCTCACCACCGCGAGCGCCAGAGCGCGGGTCGTGTTCCTGAACGTCTTCATGGGACGCACCTTTCCACGTGATCACTTCCTCGGCGATCACGAAAGGTAGCAGCTCGGCTACGGAAAGTCGCGCCCCGTGGCGCCCTGTTGACGCGGCCCGGCACCGCGGAGGCGGGGCGGGCCGTCTCGGTGCCGACCCGGCCCGCCGGACGTGGTCGTGCCGAGCCACTCGGCGCCGGTGAGGAGTTCGGCCGCGCGGAGCGCCGCGTAGGCGTTGCGCCGGCCCATCAGGATGCACAGGGTGTACGTGGCGTCGTCGAGCTCGTCGCGTACGGCCGTGTCCCCGGGTGCGGCCAAGGCGCGGCGGCGCAGGGCGCGGTGCCGCTTCAGCAGGCCCGCGATCGTCCGCGGGTCGGGGAGCAGCCGCGTGTACGGATGCGTGAGGGGCTCGGTGGCGCAGCGGGCCTCGTCCAACGCCTCCGCCAGGGCCTTGCCGAGCTGGGCGGGCGGCTTGCCGCCGCTTTCCCGTACGAGTACGGCCTCGGCCGTCTCGCGCCGTCCGGCGCCGGCGGTCCTGGCCGCGTCCGCCAGGATCCGCCGCGCCGTCTCGGCGCCGCACGGGACCACCGCCATCAGGACCGTGACGGCCCGCTCCTCGGTGGCGTGCCGGGGTGGTGTCTCGCTCATCCGCCTGTTTCCTCGTTCCTCCGGCTACCGGTTCGGGGTGGGCACGGCCTGGTGGGCCGGGAGGTTCGGAGCCGCCGAAAGGGCGCCGTGGCCCCGCCGGTCGGCCCCGGCGCCCCGCCCGGCCGGCGCTGGTGGGGTGCGCCGTAGGCTGGCGGCAGGCAGTGCCTGCCGATTCCTCCCGGAAGGACGTGCGTGATGAGTACGAAGGCCCGCAAGCTGTTCGAGGCGCTCGATCTCAACCATGACGGCACCCTGACCCGCCTGGAAGTGATCACCGCCCTGCGGACGAAGGGCCCGACCCTGGCCGCCAACGGCGACCTGCCGTTCTGGGGCCTGGGGGACGTCGACGCCTCGTCCGCGCTCTTCGACGCCGCGGACAAGAACGGCGACAACGTGCTCACGTTCGAGGAGTTCGCGCGGGAGGTCGACCGCCGCTTCGGCTGGTAGCCCCACCCGCCCCGGCCCTCCGGCCCCGGCCGGCGCCCGAGCCTCCTGCCCGCGAACCGGTGGCGGCGGCTACGCCGTCCGGCTGTCGGGGTCCCGGCCCGGGCCGGCGGCCTCGGCTCAGGCTTCTGCTTCGGCTTCTGCTTCGGCTTCTGCTTCGGCGGCGGCGAGCGTAGCGGCCCGGCGGTTGAGGACGACGGTGGCGGCGGCCGCGCTGAGCGCGAAGGCCATTCCCACCGTGGCCGGCCGGTCCAGCCGGTGCCGGCTCGCGTGGTCGAGCGAGAAGCGGCCGGGCCCGGACAGGCCGAGGCAGGCCGCCACGAACCCGAGGAAGGCGGGGTACTCCAGGCCGCCGCCCTGGGCGAAGAACCCGGCGGGCGCGTGCACGGCAGCTGCCCCCGCCATGGCCCCGGCCGCCGCGGCGCCGGCCGCAGGAGTCGCGAGTCCCAGCGCGAGCAGCAGCCCGCCGCCCGCTTCGCCGAGCCCGGCCGCGAGCGCGCTCTCCCGGCCCGGGGTGAACCCCATCTGCTCCATGCCGCGGGCCGTGCCCTCGATACCGGCCCCGCCGAACCATCCGAAGAGCTTCTGGGATCCGTGTGCGAGCAGAACACCGCCGGTGCCCAGGCGCAGGGCGAGCAGACCCAAATCCTTGCGATGCGTGAGCGGCATGAGGCCAGACCCTTCCGAGGGGTGTTGCGTGTCACCTGACCCCCAGCTTCACGCGATCGCGCGCGGTACGCATGTGCTGTGACCCGGTGGGGCAGGGCTAATCGGGCGTAAGGCATACAAAATGCTATGCAGTTCATTGCATTCAGGTCATTTGCCTCATATGTTCCCCACGGATTCGAGCCTGGTTCCTTGGACAGCCGGAACAGCCGTGCACACTCCGACCGGAGGGTCTGTATGCCTTGCCGTAAGTCACTCACGATGCTGACCGCAGCCGCCCTGCTCTCCTTCGGGGCGCCGGCGACCCTCGCCCACGCGGCCGACCCCACCTGTTTCGGGCAGCCCGCGACCATCACCGGATCCGGCACCCTCACCGGGACGGAGGGCAACGACGTCATCATCGGGTCGGCGGCCGCGGACACCATCGACGGTCTCGGCGGCAACGACCTGATCTGCGGTCTCGGCGGCAACGACACGATCGCCGGCGGCCTGGGCGACGACCAGCTGGACGGCGGTGAGGGCGACGACCTCATGCGCGGAGACCTGCTCTCCACCCGGGCTCCCGTGGACGGCGGAGGCAACGACGTCCTGTTCGGCGGACCGGGTGACGACCGCATGGGCGGCGACAGCATGGCCTTCGGCTCCAGCGCGTCGGGCGGCGGCGACGACGTCCTGTTCGGCGAGGCGGGCAACGACGCCATGATCGGCGACAGCCGCGGCGGCATCAACGCGACCGGCGGCGGCAGGGACTTCATCGACGGCGGCCCCGGGGACGACAGCATCACCGGCGACTCCTCCGCCGAGGGCAGCGCCACCGGCCACGGCGCGGACGTACTGCTGGGCGGACCCGGTGTCGACGCCATCATCGGCGACAGCAACTCGGGCCACGCCGCGCACGGCAGGGGCGAGAACGGCCAGGCGACCGGCAAGCCCGCGCGCCCCGGCCGCCAGAGCAACCCCACCCCGGCGCCCAAGCCCGCCAAGCCCGCGCAGCCCGCCAGGCCCGCGCAGAGCACGCCGATCGCGCCGGACGCGGTCGCGGGCGGCAACGACGTCCTGGACGGGGGCGACGATGCGAAGGACATTTGTGACGGGACGGACGGCGCCGACGTGGCGGTCCGCTGCGAGACGATGGTGAACGTGCCGTAACTTCCGTAACCCATTTCTGATCCGTATCGGCGACCGGCGACGTTCGGTCGTCGGTCGTCGGTCGTCGGTCTTCGGGCGCCGGTCGGGCCGCGGCGGTCAGTGGATTCCGTAGTGGGCGGCGATGCCGTCGAGGACGATCTGCAGGCCCTCCTCGAAGTGCTCGTCGTACTCCTCGAAGAGGTGCGTACCGGCGGCCGCGGCGAGCGGGTAGTCGGCCAGGCGCTCGCCGCGTTCCGTCACGTCGTAGCCCTCCCGGCGCTCGCCCGGGACGGGGTGGACGCCCTGTTCCTCGATCACGAAGCCGAGCGTGTACGAGAAGGCGGTCGCCATGGCCCTGACGGCCTGCGGCAGTTCGAACCCCTGCGCCAGCAGGGCGCGCAGATGGGCCTCGGACCGTTCCGCGTGCTCGGTCCCGTTGAAGCGTGAGCCGGTGAACACGCGGGCGCCGTCGCGGTAGGAGAGCAGGGCCCGGCGCAGGCCGCGGTTGGCGACGGACATCTGCTCGCGCCAGGGCGTGGTGGGGGCGTCGGGTCCGGATGCCTCCGGGTCCGCGACCATGCGCCGGAACATCTCCGTGGCCATCTCGTCGATCAGTTCCTGCTTGTTCTTGAAGTGCCAGTACAGCGCCGGGGCCTTCACGTCCAGTTCCTGCGCGATGGCGCGGAGGGTGAGCTTGTCGAGCCCGCCCTCGTTCAGCAGCCGCAGCGCGGTCTCGGCGACGGTCAGGCGCGTCAGGGGCGGGACACGCGGCGGGGTCTGCTGGGGCTTGGCGTTCATCGGCTGCTCGGTCTCCCGGGGCGGTTCACTCTTCCGTGACGTTGACAGCTTAACGGTGTTAAGGGCACCCTTGTGTGACGAGGCTCCTTAACGTTGTTAAGGAGTGGGTGGGAGCAATCGGACGGGGAGAGCGATGAACCAGTGGACGTATCGAGAAGAGCCGAGTGACGTCCTGATCGTGGGCGCAGGTCCCACCGGCCTCGTCCTGGCCTGTGACCTCGCCCGGCGCGGTGTGCGCGCGCTGGTGGTCGAGCGGGCGCCGGAGCTGTTCCCCGGTTCGCGCGGCAAAGGTGTCCAGCCGCGGACCCTGGAGGTCTTCGACGACCTCGGCGTGGTGGGGGAGGTCTTGCGGTGGGGTGGCCCGGCGCCGGTCGGCATGACATGGCAGGACGGCGCTCGCGCGGGGGAGTACCGCATGTTCGAAGACATCGGGCCGACCGAGGACGCGCCCTACACCGGGCCGTGGCTGCTGCCCCAGTGGCGTACCCAGCGGATCCTGCTCGACCGCCTCCGTGAACTGGGCGGTGACGTGGTGTTCGGGGCGGAGCTGACCGGGCTCACGCAGAATACCGAGTTCGTCACGGCCACCCTCATACCCGCAGGAGGCGGGAGCCCGGTGGCCGTCCGCGCGGGATACGCCGTCGCCGCCGACGGCGGCCGGTCCACGGTCCGCCGGCTCCTCGGCGTCAAGATGACCGGCGAGCGCGTCGACCCCGCCCCGCTGCTCGTCGCCGATGTGGTCATACCGACGCTCGACCGGGACAACTGGCACATCTTCCCGCCCGCCCCGGGCGGTACGGGCTTCGCGAGCCTCTGTCCCTTGCCGCACACGCGGGAGTTCCAGTTCATCGCGCGGTCGGCGGCGTCCGGCGCCGAGGTCACCGCCGAGGGCGTGCGCGCACTGGTCGCCGAGTCCACCCACATACCGGCCGGCGAGGTCACCGAGGTGCTGTGGGCATCGGACTTCACCGTCAACGCCGCGCTCGCCGACCGGTTCCGTGACGGCAGGGTGTTCCTCGCGGGCGACGCCGCCCACATCCACTCGCCGGCCGGCGGCCAGGGGCTGAACACCAGCGTCCAGGACGCCTACAACCTGGGCTGGAAGCTGGCCGCGGTGCTGCGCGACGGGGCCCCCGAGGCGCTGTTGGACACGTACGAGGAGGAGCGCCTGCCCAACGCAGCGGCCATGCTGGGGCTGTCCACCCGCATCCACCGCGGCGAGGAGCAGCGCGGCGCGGCCACGCGCCAGCTCGGCCTCGGTCAGCGCGGCTCCTCGCTCAGCCGTGAGATACGCACCGGGCTGGCGGAGGGCGCCCTCACCGCCGGAGACCGAGCCCCGGACGGCAGGCGCGAGGGACTGCGGCTCTTCGACCTCTACCGGGGCCCCCACTTCACCCTGCTCGCGGTGGACACCCCGCTGCCGGAGCGCCTGCCGGAGCTTCCGGGCCTGCGTACCGTGCGGACGGGTGCGTACGAGGCCTACGGGCGCGGTCTGTACCTGGTCCGCCCCGACGGGTACATCGCCTGGGCCGGTCCCGGTGGGGACGGGCCCGAAGCCTCGGCCGACGATCTGCGGGCCTGGGTGTCCCGAGTCCTGCTGGGCTAGGGACTGTCTGTCAGACCGAACTGGGGCGACTTCAGGTCGCTGAGGGCAGGCCACT
This sequence comes from Streptomyces vinaceus, assembly GCF_008704935.1. Classification (NCBI taxonomy): domain Bacteria; kingdom Bacillati; phylum Actinomycetota; class Actinomycetes; order Kitasatosporales; family Streptomycetaceae; genus Streptomyces; species Streptomyces vinaceus. The sequence continues at coordinate 438,753 of NZ_CP023692.1, read as the reverse complement.
TGCCCAGCAGGTTTCGAGGGGCGATGGTTTCGTGCACGGCAGCGAGGTGAGCGGGAAGGCTCCGCGCCTTATGGTGCGGCCACAGCAATCGCAGAGCAGCGTGGTGCGGGCGCCTGCGTCCTCAAGAGTGCGAGCCGCCTCGACAGCGTCTTCGAACCAGCCGGCTGCCTCGATCTCTACGGGTGCGCCGGCGAGCAGTAGTTTGCTGTTCCAGAGGCTGAGGCCGGTGACCGTCCGTATCGCACGGACTACCTCCGTTCGCCGGTCTCCTGAGTCTGTCAGCAGCACACGGAATCCTGGCTCTTCCACACGCCCTCCCCGGCCGTCCACGAGCTGTTCGGCAAGTGAACCACCACCGCGACCGCCAGGTGTCGTGGGCGGGTGAACGACGGGTCCAGCGGGCTATCGTCGACCGGATCGGCCGGCATCAGCGGCTCGATCCGGTCCCACGTCGCATCAGTGATCACTCATCGGACAGGCATATCCGATCTGGCCACCCGACAAGACACGCTCTAGGGGCGGATGTAGGGGCGGGTCATGATTTCCATGTTGTGGCCGTCCGGGTCTGCGAAGTACGCCCCGCGACCGCCGAACAGGCGGTTGGTCTTTCCGGGTTCGCCGTGGTGGGGGTCGGCGTAGTAGGTGACGCCGATCGCGTCCAGGCGGGCGATCATGCCGTCGAAGCGCTCCTCGGGCACCAGGAAGGCGTAGTGCTGCGGCTGGATCGGCTCATCCGTCATCGCGTAGTAGTCGAGGGTCACGCCGTTGCCCAGGTCGACGGGGAGGAACGGCCCGAAGGGGGCGCCGACCTCCAGCCCCAGGACCGCGGCGAGGAACTCGGCCGACAGTCGGCGGTCCCGGGCATGGACGACGGTGTGGTTCAGCTGGACGGCGTTCGGGTACTGCTGGGTGTTCGACATCAGGGGGGTGTCTCCGGTTTCGGTTGCCGTGGAAGGGCGCCGCACGCGGGCGCCGGTCGCAAGAAACGCGGAGAAAGGGCGGGCTCCTGGCCCGCCTCGGGTTCACGCCGAGGCCGGGAACCCTGCTCGTGTATGGCTCAAGGCCGACCCGGCAGTCACACGACCGACCTTAGTGATCATGACGGGCCGGCGCAACACGGATGTCCCGCCGGATCACCGGCGCGTTCTGACCGCCGCCCGCACCCAGGCGCGTTCCTGGAGGCGAAGACGCGGCACGGCCCCCAGCCCCGGCGGCCCCCATGCCACGAGCGCCGCCATGGCCGCCGACGCACCCGTGAGGGCGGCGAACGCGTAGGACCAGGTCGCCGACGTCCCGCAGGGCAGCACCATGAACAGCAGTACCAGTGACGCCAGCCGCGCCCCCGTGCCCTCCAGCAGCCGCCACGCGGCCGCCGCCAGCGGCACCATCCCCCACAGCAGGTACCAGGGCTGTACGACCGGCGCGGTCACCACCAGCGCCAGCAGGGCCGTACCGGTGGCGTACTCGGGGCCCGTTCGCGGTGCACGCCAGGCACAGAAGCCCACCAGGCAGACGCCCAGCACCATCCCCACCGACCGGGCCGCGGCGATCGCATCGGCGGCCGTACCCAGCCCGAGCCCCTCGGACAGCAGCCCGAGGATCCGGCCCACGTCCGTACTGGGCGAGAGCACCGTGTACACCTGCGCCGGCCCCCGAAGCGTCGACAGCCACCCCCAGCCCTGACCGCACACCGCCACACCGAGCACCAGCGCGGCGCCGCCCACCAGGGTGATCCCGGCCGCCCGCAGCCATCCCGCACGCCGGTCCGGCCGCCCTCCCACGGACCACGCGCCGGCGCACAGCAGCGCCACCGCGGCGGGGACCTTGACCAGCGTCGCCGCGACGAGCACGACGGTGCCCGGCACCCAGTACCCCCGGCGGAACGCCACCAGTCCGGCCACCATCAGACCGATCATCAGCGCCTCGTTGTGGGCCCCGCCCACCAGGTGCACCAGGGCCAGCGGGTTGAGCACGGCCGCCCACAGCGCCCCTGCCTCCGCGCCACCGCCGGCGCGGCCGTGCGCGGAGCCCCACTCGGAGGCGAGCCGCCCCACACCCCAGACGATGAGCGCCAGCCCGCACAGGGCCAGCAGCCGCATGCCCAGCACCGCCACCACCGTGTGGTGCTCGCCCGTCACGGCGACCACGGCCCGCGTCGCCGCGACGGCCACCGGCCCGTACGGCGCCGGCGCGTCCTGCCACACCTCCGGAACGTTGTCCGCGATCGGGCCGCTGAGCACCGACGGCCCCCACCGGTACACATCCCAGCCCCGGACCGCCAGCGCACCCTGCGCGACATAGCTGTACGCGTCATTGCTGAAGATCAACGGGGCAGGTACGAGCGGCAGGACCCAGGACCAGAGCACGGAGCGCAGCCGTCTGCCGCCGATGGGCTCCCCGGCCCGCAGCAGGCCGCCCAGCCGCCACCAGGCGACGACGAGCAGCACGAGCCCGGCGTACGCCGCAGCCGCCCCCAGCACCGTGTGCGCGGGACTGCGCTGCGCCCACACCCCGTCCGGAACCCCGAGGGGCAGGGCCCCGGCCGACCAGCTCCCGGCGGCCAGCAGCACCGAACCGAGCGTTCCGAACAGCCGGCAACCCCGGACCGTGACCCCCACCTCAGACATGGCGGCAGCCTAAGGCGGCCGAGGCCGATGATCCGCCCGCGTCAGGCGGCGGGAGAGTGAATTTCGCGCGTCCTTCCTATGCCGACTTCCTACGCCGACTTCCTATGCCGACTTCTTATGCCGACGGGCCCAGCCGGACGGGCAGGGTCCGGTGGCCGTTGCTGATGAGGGAGGTGACGGGCAGCAGCTCGTCCGCGGGCACCGCCAGCTCGACGGCCGGGAAGCGGTCGAAGAGCGCTTCGAGCGCGACCGCGACCTCCAGCCGGGCCAGCGGGGCGCCGAGACAGAAGTGGACCCCGTGCCCGAAGGCGAGGTGGTCCTTCGTGACCCGCGTGACGTCGAAGGCGTCCGCGTCCGGGCCGTGCCAGTCGGGGTGCCGGTTGGCGGCCGCGTACGAGGCGAGGATCGCCTCCCCCTTGGCGATGGTCCGCCCGTCGGGCAGCGGGATGTCGGCCAGCGCGTAACGCATCGGCAGATGCTTGACGGCCGACTCGTGCCGCAGGGTCTCCTCGACCACGTCACCCCAGCTGCCGCGCCCGGCGCGTACGTGCTCCAGCTGCTCGGGGTGCGTCAGCAGTGCGGTGACCGCCTGGTCGATGACGTTGACCGTCGTCTCGTACCCGGCGCTGATCATCAGGAACAGGGTGTCGGCCAGCTCGGTGTCGGAGAGGGCGGAGCCGTCGCCCTCCTCGTCGCGGGCGGCGATGAGGAGCGAGGTCATGTCGTCGCCGGGCAGGGCGCGCTTGGCGTCGACGAGCCGGCCGAGCATCTCGTAGGCCCGTGCCCCGTTCGCGGCGGCCTCCTCGGGGGTGAGCGTGGTGTCGAAGACCCCGTCCACCACAGAACGGAACTCACCCCGCTGGTCCTGGGGGAGGCCCAAGAGGTGTCCGATGATCGCGATGGGCAGCGGGTAGGCGAGCCGCTCGCGCAGGTCGGCCACCTCGCCCTCGGGGAGGGCGGCGAGCTCGTCGAGGAGGTCGGTGACGACGCCCTCGACGGTGTCGCGGAGCAGGGCGACGCGGCGGGCGCTGAACGCGGGAGCGACCATCCGCCGCAGCCGCCGGTGGTCGGCGCCGTACGCCGTGAACATGTTGGTCACGGCCACCCAGAGGGCGAGCGGCCAGGTCTGGACGACCTCGTCGAACTCGGGCCAGTGCGCCCGGGCGTCCTTGGAGACCTCCGGGCTGGTGAGCAACTCCTTGAGGAGGGCGGGGTCGGTGACGGCCCACGCGTGCACACCGAGTACGTCGACGCGGGCCGCGGGCCCTTGGGCGCGCAGCAGCCGGTGCTCCGCGTGCCGGTCGGCGCCGGCCGGGTCGAGGACCAGCGGGGCGGCGGATGCTTGGTTCACGCGGGACTCCTGTGAGAGGGGGTCTAAGAGGTGGTCGTGGCGGTGCGAACGGTTCTCCATCTCCCGCACAACGCGTGTGGTGGGCACGGCGTTCCACTCACCGGCACGGTGTTACCCGTGAGTTCGGGGCGGGCTGCGCACCGGAACGGGCGCGCAGCCCGCGCGGACGGCCGGACGGCCGGGAAGGTCAGGCGATCTGCCACCGCTGGTAGGTCGAACCGGAATCCGGCTGCTGCGTGGCCGGGGCCCCGTCCGCCCCGGACGCGGTGGTCAGCAGGAGCGTGCTCTTCTTGTTGGCCACCGAGTACTCGCCCCCGCCGAGCGGGGTGATCAGCCAGCGCTGGCTGTCACCGCCCGTGCAGGTGGCCTGGACGACGGCGGCGCCGGGCGCGGCCGAGCCGCCCGAGACGTCCGCACAGAGCCCGGACGCACCGTTGACCATGGAGTAGGAGCCGTCGGCGTTGAGCGCGAGGCGCCACTGCTGGTTGGGGCCGCCGTGCGGGGTCCACGTGATCAGCTGCGTTCCGGACGCGCTCGAACTCCCGGGGTCGTCGAGGGCCTTGCCGGCCGAGCTGAGGGTGCGGGTTCCGCTCAGCCGGCCGCCGTACACCTCGAACTCGTACAGCGAATACCCGTACGCGGTGCCGCGCTTGGTCCCGTACACGCGGATGTAGCGGCCCGATCCGGACAGCCCGGTGAGGTCCTGGACGCCGCCGGCGCCGGTCGTCGTCGAGTACACCGTGCGCCAGGTCGTGGCGTCGTCGGAGAGCTGGATCTGGAAGGCCTTGCCGTACGCGGCCTCCCAGCGCAGCACCACACGGCTCACGGCCTGGCCGGATCCCAGGTCGACCTGGAGCCACTGCGGGTCCGCGTACGCGCTGGACCAGCGGGTGCCGGGGTCGCCGTCCGTGGCCAGGGAGGCCGGGAAAGCCGCCGTCTCGGTGCTGGAAGCGGTGGTCGGCCGGTTCCGGGCGAGGTTGCCGGGCTGGGCGAGGCCCGGCCAGGCGGGGTTGTGCCCGACCGCGGCCGCGACCGGGACGAAGGCGTCGTACGTGGCCACCGGCTTCGGGGAGCCCCAGGTCTGCTGGGCGAGGGCGCGCAGCGGGTACATGATGCCCGCGGCGATCTGGTCCTGCGTCTCGGCGCCGGGGTTGTCGCACCAGACGTGGAGCAGCGAACCGGGGTTCTTCGAGGGGTCGGAGAGGGTGGCTCCGCCCTCGAAGCGGTCGGGGGTCCAGGTCTCGTACATCCACTTGGTGTCGGGTTTGGCGCCCCCGAGCACGTAATAGGTTGGTGTCCAGGACTCGTTGGCGACGGTGTGGCCGGCCGCGGCCAGCTGCTGCGGGGTGAGCCCGTAGCTGTACCAGTACTCGACCAGGATTCCGGCATGCGGGCTGACGGTCCCGTCCCCGGCCTTGATGCCGTCGTTCCACATCCGCGTGGTCTTGCCGGCCGCCCGGACCAGGTCGTCGGCCCAGTTCACGAACCCGTAGTAGGTGTCCTTGGCGGTGGCGCCCGCCCCGTAGTGGGCGCGGGCGTAGCTCAGCAACTGCGGGTACTTGGCGTAGTCGGTGACGTATTCGTCCGCGCCGATGTGCCAGTACGGGGCCGGGAACAGGGGCAGGTACTCGTTCACCAGGTCCTTGATCAGGGCGTACGAGGCGGGCAGCGAGAGGTCGATGAAATCGGGACTGGCCGTGCCGGAGCTGTTCTTGAGCCTGAGCTCCGGGTGGGCCGCCAGGACGGCGTTCATGTGTCCCGGGGTGTCGATCTCCGGAACGATCGTGACGTGGTACTTCCGGCCGAGCGCGACGAGGTCGGCGATGTCCTGCTTGGAGTAGTGGTCGGCGGAGACGATCTCCGGGTGGGTGGAGCTCTCCAGCCGGAAGCCGAACGTGTCCGACAGGTGGAAGTGGAAGTAGTTGAGCTTGAGGTAGGCCAGTTCCTTGATGTGCTGCTCGACCCAGTCGACGGTGAAGAACTTGCGGCCCTGGTCGATCATGAGCCCGCGCTCCGCCTTGGCCGGCCAGTCGACGGCCGTGCCGGCGGGCACCGAGGACGACTGGTGCAGGAGCTGGAGCACGGTACGCGTGGCGTAGAACGCGCCGGTGTCGGTCGCGGCCCGCACGGCGAGGGACTGCCCGACGGTCAGCCGGTAGCCCTCGGCGGGCAGCGCGGGGTCGCCCAGGCTCAGCGCGATGTCGCCGGGGGAGGCGCTGCCGGTGACGACGGCGACGGGACGCCCGGCCAGCGCGCCCAGGTCCTCGGCGAAGGTGGCGGCCTCGTCCGAGAGCTGGGCGGCGTAGGCGGGGTCGACCACGATCCGGCTGGAGCCGGTGAAGGCGTAGGCACCGGCGGCGGCCGTCCACTGCCGCAGCGCCGGAACGGTCTGCGGCGGCCCGGCGGCCGCGTGCGCGGGTGCGGCCACGGCGACACCGGGTAAGGAAAGTGCGGCCACCGTACAGACGGCGGCGATCAGCGATCTGAGCAGACGCATGGCAAATCCCCAAGTCGTGTGAGGTGAAGGGGAGTTCAGAGGTCGGCCACAGTGCGGGCAAAGTGCAGCCAAAGTGCAGCGCAGTGCCGGATGCATGTCAATACCTGCTCGAAACACAGCTCTACCGAGCAGGATCGAGCACCTGCCCGCGACGCGCGCCGCGTGTTACCGTCGCGCCATGTCCAAGGCTGAAATAGACGCTCTGACCGAAGAGTTCTTCGGCGCGTTCGACAACCGGGGCGGCAAGACCGCCGACGTGGGCCGGATCCGTCGGCTGGTCCTGCCCGGAGGGGTGATCGTCAAGACCGGCCCGGAGCTCACGGTCTACACCGTGGAGGAGTTCATCGAGCCCCGCCGGAAGCTGCTGAACGACGGCCGGCTGGTCGGGTTCCGCGAGTGGGAGACCTCCGAACGGACCGACATCGCCGGCGACATCGCCTCGCGCTTCGGCGAGTACCGCAAGTCCGGGATCCTGGACGGCGAGCCCTTCGAGGGCGGCGGGACCAAGACCATCCAGTTCGTCCGCACCCCGGAAGGCTGGCGGATCGCCGCCTTCTCCTGGTACGACCGGCCCTGAGCCCAGGCGCCGGGGGAGCCCGCCTACGCCGACCGCGCGCCGGGCCCCTCGCCGCGCCGCCGGCGCCACCGCACCACCGTGACCACGAGCACCAGCAGTACCGCCGCCCCGTACGCCGTCGCGCTCACCGCCCCCCGCGAGCCGAACGCTTGCCCCGTGACGTAGACCGCGGGGCCGGCGACCGCGATCCCCAGCCACTCCCAGCGCCCGTCCAGCGCCACGAGCCCCACGAGCAGCAGGGCGTACCACGAATAGCCGGGCGTGAGCAGCGCGAACGCCCACCCCGTCACCAAGAGCGCCCCGCTCCACGGCCGCCGGGGATCCCCGCGCCACAGCACGTACCCGCACACGCCCGCCATCGCGGCCGCCAGCACCGGCACCGCCCACTCGCCCGGCAGCACCAGCCTCAGCAGCGCGTAGCGGGAACCGGCCGACGGATCCTCGTAGCCTTCCTCCGCCACGTAGCCGCCGAGGTATCCGAGGACGGAGCCGTGCGAGAGCAGGACGTACGGCAGGTACGCGAGCGCCGTGAACGCGGCGGCCGGCAGCAGCACGGCGACCGCGTCGCGCACCCGGCGCACGCCGGACAGGGCTCCCGGGAGGACGATGGCAGGCATCAGCTTGGTGGCGACGGCGGCGCCCAGGACCAGCCCGCCGCAGGCCCGCCGCCGCAGGCTCCGCGCGGCCACCAGCCCCAGACCGGCCACGGCCAGCAGCACCCCCAGCACGTCGACGTGGGCGTTGTTCACGGCCTCGATCGGCACGGCGGGACACCACGCCCAGTAGGCGGCCCTGCGCGGGTCCGCGCCCCGGCGGCGCAGGATCAGCAGCAGCGCGCCCGTCACCGCGAGGGACAGCACTCCGGCGCCGATCTGGAGCGGCTTGTGCCGGGCGCCGCCGGGGGAGAGCCGGTCCACGGCCAGGAAGTACGCCTCGGCGACCGGCGGGTAGATGGTGTGCACGGAGGGACGGTTGATCCGGGTGCAGCGCGGGACCGGCCCGCTGTACGGGATCCGGGCCCGGTCCGGGCCGGAGCAGGCGGCGGCCCCCGCGGGGAAGAGCCACGGATCGCGGAGCCGGGCCAGCGCCGGGTCCTGCGGGGCGTGGTCGTACGGGGAGACGCCGGCCGACTGCACCCGGCCGTCCCAGGCGTAGCGGTACGCATCGGTGCTGGTCCGCGGCTCCGCCACCAGCCCCGTCGCCGCCACCGCGAAGGCCCCCGCCAGCACCGGCGCCACCACCAGGCGGGCCGGGACCCGGCGCAGCGCGAGCAGCGCGAGCGCGAACAGCGCCCAGCAGGCCGCGTACCGCCAGGACAGTCCGGCGGGGTCGGTGAAATTGCCGTCGTAGCCGATGGTCCACACCAGGGCGCCGACGAGGGCGCAGAGAGCGAGGACCGGGGCGACGAGGACGGGGACGGCGGGGACGGAGCGGACGCGGGGGCCGGTGGCGGTACGCAGGTTCACGTGGGCAGCGTTCCAGGCGACGGCGCGCAACGGGGTCCCGCGCCGCCCATGTCCGCGTTTCGTAAGGTGTCCGGACCGTCTCCGAGCGGCTTCCCGGGGGTGTCATGGGTCCATGCGCTTCCCCATCCGCCTCCCCGCCGATCCGCCCCTCACCTTCAAGGCGCGGCTGCACGACGCCCGCACCGCGACCGCCGTCGGCCGCTGGCTCGGGCTCGCCTTCGCCGTCTGCTTCGCGACCGGCGTGCTCAGCCACTACTTCCAGCACCCGCCGGGCCGGCTCGCCGACCTGCTGCCCAGCCGGCCGTACTGGGGCTACCGGTTCACCCAGGGCCTCCACGTGATCTCCGGGATCGCGGCGATCCCGCTGCTGCTCGCGAAGCTGTGGGCGGTCTACCCCCGGCTGTTCGCATGGCCGCCGCTGCGGTCCGTACGGCACGCGCTCGAACGGGCCTCCGTGGCGGCCCTGGTGGCGGCCGGCCTGTTCGAACTGTTCACCGGGCTGCTCAACACCTTCCAGTGGTACCCCTGGCCCTTCTCCTTCGTACCCGTGCACTTCGCGCTGTCCTGGCTGCTGATCGGCGCGCTCATGGTGCACGTCGCCGTGAAGTGGCCGCAGATCCAAGGCCATTGGACCCGCCGTTCCCCGGGCACGCTCGCGCTGCCCGAGGCCGACGGCCCGGACCGGCGCGCGCTGCTGGCGGGAGTCGCCGCGGCGGTGGGGGCGGTGACGCTGACGACCGCCGGGCAGTCCGTGACGGCGCTCGGGCGGCTCGACCTGTTCGCCCCGCGCGATCCCGCCGTCGGCCCGCAGGGGCTCCCGGTGAACCGTACGGCGAAGGCCGCCGGGATCACCGCGGCCTCCGTACGGGACTGGCGGCTGAGCGTCGCCGGACCGCGCCCCTACACCCTCACCCTCGACGAACTGCGCGCGCTGCCGCAGCACGAGGTGACGCTGCCCATCGCCTGCGTCGAAGGCTGGAGCAAGAACGCCCGGTGGACCGGGGTCCGCGTGCGCGACCTGCTCGAACGCGCGGGAGGCAGCCCGGGGGGCGGGGCCCGCGTGGAATCCCTGGAGCCGGCCGGCGCCTACCGGGTGATGGAGATGGGCCGCGAGTACGCCCAGGACCCGCTCACCCTGCTCGCGCTGCGCCTGGGCGGCGAGGAACTCTCCCCGGACCACGGCTACCCGGCTCGGATCATCGCCCCCAACCGGCCCGGCGTACTCCAGACCAAGTGGGTCGCCCGACTGGAGGTGGCGTGATGGTGTACCGGTACGCGGTGGCCGGACTCGGCCTGGTCCTGATGGGCCTCGGCGGCGCCCTGCTCGTCCAGCAGCCCTCGCCCTGGCGGATCGCGCTGTGGCTCGCGGGCGCGGTCGTGGTGCACGACGGGGTGATCGCGCCCCTCGTGATCGCGGTCGCCGCGCTCACCGCCGCCCTCGGGCCGCGCCTGCGGGGGGTCCCGCGCGCCGCCCTGATCGTCGCGGGCTCCGTGACCGCGATCGCCCTCCCGCCGCTGCTGCGCCCCGGCGGGGCCGCCAACCCGACGGTGGTACCGCTGGACTACCTGCGCAACTGGCTGCTGACGATGGCGGCCATCGCCCTGGCCACCGCCCTGCACGCCGCCACGCGCGCGGCGCTGCTGCGCGGCACACGCCACCGGTCCTAGAGCCTGTCGTCAAAGTGATCTTGGGTTGTGGATCATGGAGTGATGATATGCCGCCATGAACTGTCCGATGCCGAGTGGGAGCTCATACGTCCCTTGCTGCCCCGGCCTGCGCTGGGGCGGCCCCGGCAGGACGACCGGATGGTCCTCAACGGGATCGTATGGAAGTTCCGCACCGGTGTCCCCTGGCGGGACGTGCCCGAGCGGTACGGCCCGTGGGCCAGCCTCCACACCCGCTTCCGGCGCTGGGCGGCGGACGGCACGTTCGACCGGATGCTGCGGGCCGCGCAGGCGAACGCGGACGCGGCGGGTGACATCGACTGGCTGGTGTCGGTCGATTCCACCATCGTCCGCGCCCACCAGCACGCCGCCGGGGCCCGAAAAGGGGGCACCAAAACCCGGCCCTCGGCCGGTCCCGGGGCGGCCTGACCAGCAAGGTCCACCTCGCCTGCGACGCGACCGGCCGCCCGCTCGCATTCGTCCTGACGGGCGGGAACACCAACGACTGCACCCGGTTCACCGCGGTGATGGACGCCATCCAGGTGCCCCGCCTCGGACCGGGCCGGCCCCGGAGCAGACCCGATCGCGTCATCGGCGACAGGGGCTATAGCTCCAAGGCGATCCGCACCTGGCTGCGGCGCCGCGGCATCAGGCACACCATCCCTGAGCGTGCCGACCAGGTGCGCAACCGGGCCCGGAAAGGAAGCCTCGGCGGCCCACCTCCGGCCTTCGACAAGGAGGTCTACAAGCACCGCAAGGTCGTGGAACGGTGCTTCAACCGCTTGAAGCAATGGCGCGGGATAGCCACCCGATACGACAAGACCGCCGAGTCCCACCAAGCAGCCGTCTCCCTCGCCTCGCTCCTGATGTGGGCGTGACACGTTGAAGTCACTTCTTACAGGGGCTCTCCGGCGCGACGGTCAGTCCGAGAAAGGACTCCGGTAACGGACGCTGAGAACGGCTCTCGTTCGGTGCGCGGCAGCGGCACTTCGACCAGTTTGCCGTCATAGATCATCCATAGGCCGAAGCAGTCGTCCTCCTCGTCACGAACGAGGACTTGAACGGAGTGCGGATCCGGCCATGCCAGAGACTCCAGGTGGCTCAGCAACCCACGCCAGTTGTGGCGGATGAACTGAACAACCCACGCGTAACACTCTTCGGACGGCGTGCGCAGCCCGGCGAACATATGGTCATCCACCGGTGTGAAGCACTGGTGCCAATCCCGGCTGTCGCTGGGGCGAGTGAGGGGTTCCATGACCTCTTCGGCCCGTCGCGCCAGGACGATGACCTCTGTGTATCGACTCATCAGCCCATCATGACCGTGCCCCGTCAGAATGGGACCGAGAGGCGATCACACTTTGACGACAGGTCCTAGCGCCGTGTCAGGCAACGTTCATCCTGTCGACGACAGCACGGAGGCGCTCGTCCTGGGCGTGCTTGTTCCGCCAGATGATGTAGCGGCGGATCATGCATCCCTGCTCTTTGTGGCTGGCGTGGTCGGTGCCGTCGAGAGCGAAGTACCGCAGGGCGGTGAACTGGGCCTCGACCCGGTTGAGCCAGGAGCTGTTGGTCGGGGTGTAGGCGATCTCCACGTCGTTCACCGCCGCCCAGGTTGCGACCCGCTGGCCGCGTTTCGTCGTCAGGTGCGGTGAGTAGTTGTCGCAGACGATCGCGATGCGCACGTCCATCGGGTGCAGCGAGCGCAAGTAGCGGCAGAATTCAAGGAACTTGGAGCGGTTCTTGGTCTTCTTGATGTGCCCGTAGAGCCGATCCTTGGCGAGGTCGTAGGGGGCAAACAGGTGCCGGACCCCGTGCGTGCGGGTGTAGATCGCCCGTCGGCGGGGTCTGGGTTCCCTGTCCGGATCCTTGTGCCGTCCGTCGCGCTCGGCCCACTGCCGGCCGGGGTGGGGCTGGAGATTGAGCGGCCCGAACTCGTCGAGCCATAAGACGACTTCGGGCTCGCCTTCCTCGGTATGACCTCGCCGTCGGCGATCGCGTAGAGGTGCTCGACTCGGGCTTTCTTGGCCGCGTAGTCGGGGTCGCGAGATGTCTTCCAGGTCTTTATGCGTTGAACGTCACCTCGGCGATCTTCGTCACGGGCATGCCCTGCGCGGACAGCAGTATGGTCTGCGCACGCCTCCAGGCCACCACCGACCCGGTGCCGCGCCGCACGATCCGCAACAGCCGGGCACTTTCCTCGTCATCGATCTCGCGCACCTGCACCCGCTCGGCCATGCCGAACAGTCTGGACCGAACGAGCTGGCCGGAAATGAGTTCCGGCCAGCTCGCCGAGCACTGCGATCTCGTGTCAGTTCAGATGCCGGGCGAAGAACCGCAGCGAGCTGTCCACTTCGAACGACGGCACATCCCCGTGCTTGCCGGGGTTGGCATGCATCGTCTTCTCAGCCGAGGCCAAGGCGTCGAACAACGCCAGGCTCTGGACCCGCGAAACCATCTGGTCGTCCCACTGGACCAAGAACTGCACCGGCACGGTGATCCGCGCGGCGTCCTCGGCCAGCCCGTGCACACCGAGCAGGCCCAGCACCGCAGCGCGTATCCGGGGCTCTGCGGCGATGAGCGCAATGCCGAGCCCGCACCCCATCGACATCCCGCAATAACCCACCGGGCCGACGCCGACCCGGTCGAGGCGCTGGACCGCAGTCAGGACCGCCTGCCAGTCCGCGACAGCCTGAGGGGCCAGATAGCTGTGCATGCTGGCGACCAGCGCGCCCGGATTCTCACCGGCGGCCATGCCGGCCCGCATCTCGGCCGCGATCCGGCCGAACTCCTCGTCCTTGGGTCGACCACCGTGGTTGGGCGCGTCGATCGCGACGACCGCGAAACCCTCGGCGGCGTAGCGGCGCGCGCGGGACACGGCGCCGGGCTCCGTCTTGTGCAGCCCGCCGCCGTGGCCCAGCAGAATCAGGGGACGAGTACCGCAGGCGCCTTCCGGCGTCCACAGCACGCCGGGGATCTCGTCAAGGGTGAAGAACTGTTCGGTGACGCCGTCCGACGACGTCTGGGAGGTGAAGCGCATTAGCGTTTCAAGCCTTTCGGGATGCCTTGTGCGGGCGCTCCCTAGACCATGCAAAGGAGGGAGCCCCGACCTGTCACAGTGTTGATCGGTCTCACCTCCTCGAATGTGCAGTGGTGCACGGCGACGCCGAAAATATCACAAAGATCATCACTCGCGCCTCGCCGGGGCGAACGTTGCCTGATACGGCACTAGGTCGTGAATCACGGCCGGGTCCGGGGTCGTTGTACGGCGAAGCGGCTGACGCGCAACGCGTCAGCCGCTTCGCCGTGCGTGCCGGGGCGCGCGCTCAGCGCCGCAGTTGTACGAAGGCGCGGCCCGCCGCGTACCAGGTCACCGCCCGGGTCCAGCCCGCGTCCGCCGCCCGCGAACGGAGCGCGCGGGTACCGAGCCGGGCCCACGGGAAGGCGGCCCCACGGCCCCCGCTGCCGTCCTCGACGTGCACCTCGACCCGCTCGTCGACGTCGACCGGGACCGCCTCGACCAGCAGGGTGCCGCCCGGGGCCGCGAGCCGGGCGGCCCGGCGCAGCAGCGCGCCGGGGTCACCGCCGATGCCGATGTTCCCGTCGATGAGCAGGACCGTGCCCCAGCGGCCCTCGCCGGGCAGCGGTTCGAACACGGACCGGCACAGGGCAGTGCCGCCGGTGCGCACCGTACGGGCCACCGCCTCCGGGGTCACGTCCACGCCCAGCGCGGGGTGCCCGAGGCGGGCGAGGGCGGCGACGAGGCGGCCCGGTCCGCAGCCTATGTCCAGGACCGGGCCCTCGCAGCGGGCCAGGACGGTGGCATCGGCCGCGTCGGCCTCGGCGCACCAGCGCTCCACCTCCAGCGGCAGCAGCCAGCCGTCGCTGCGGCGCAGGAACAGCGGCCCCCGGCCGGTGCGCAGGGCGTCGGCGTACGGGTCGGCCCGCCAGGCCCGGGCGGCGGGTTCCGCGAGCGCCGCGGTCGTCCGCGCGGTCACCGTACGGCCGCGCGGAGCTCGGCGTACAGGGCGGCGAACCGGGTCCCGGGCGCCGACCCGGCGACCAGCGACGCGTCGTCCGGGGTGTCGACGTCGCACAGCGCCGGGAGGTCCCGTACGGCCAGGCCCGACGCGGTCAGCCGCTGCCGCTGCACCGCCCCGGTGTGCGGGACGGACATGGGCACGCCCAGCAGGAGCGCGGGGTCCGGCTCGGCGAGCCCCAGGGCCCAGAAGCCACCGTCGAGGGCCGGGCCGAACCAGGAGTCGGTCCCGGCGAAGTCGAGTCCCTGGGCGAGGAGTGCAGGGGTGACCTGCGGGGTGTCCATGCCGATCAGCAGCGCGGGACCCTCGTACAGGGTGAACGCGGCCGCCAGCCGGACGTCGAGGCCGCCCGCGCACTGCGGGACCACCTCGACGCCCTCGGGCAGCCAGCGCCCCGGCGCCCCGTCCAGATAGAGGACGCGGCGCCCCGCCGGTGTGGCGAGGACGGCGTCCAGGGTGTCCTGGAGCGCGGCGCGGGCCAGCGCGGCGGCCTGCTGCGGGGTGAAGTGCGGGGTCAGCCGGGTCTTGACCCGGCCCGGCACCGGCGCCTTGGCTACGACGACGAGCGTGCCGGCGTCACCGCCGCGGACGGCCGGGTGCTCGCTGCGGTACGTGCTCATGCGCGGACCCCGCCCGCCGCGGCGGTGCGGGTGCCGGGGGTCTCGGCCAGCACCCGCCGCATGTCCCGCACCGCCTGCCAGGTGCCCCGCCACGTTCCGGTGACCTTCGACCTGCCGGCGCGCGGCAGGTACGGCACGTCCGTCTCGGCCACCCGCCAGCCCGCGTCGGCGGCCCGTACGACCATCTGCAGCGGGTAGCCGCTGCGCCGGTCGGTCAGGTCCAGGCCCAGCAGTGCCTCGCGGCGCGCGACCCGCATCGGGCCGAGGTCGTGCAGCCGCAGCCCCGTACGCCGGCGCAGCATGCGCGCCAGCGCGAGGTTCCCGGCGCGGGCGTGGGCGGGCCAGGCGCCGCGTCCCTGCGGGCGGCGCCGGCCGAGCAGCAGGTCGGCCTCGCCGGCCTCGACCCGCGCCGCCATGGGGGCGAGCAGGGAGGGGTCCATGGAGGCGTCGCAGTCGCAGAAGCAGACGAGGTCGGCGCGCGCGGCCAGCAGCCCGGCATGGCAGGCCGCGCCGAAGCCGCGTACGGGTTCGCGCACCACGGTCGCGCCCAGGCCGCGCGCGAGGTCGGCGGAGCCGTCGGTGGAGCCGTTGTCCACGACGATGGCCCGCCACCCGGCCGGCACCCGCGCCAGCACCCAGGGCAGCGCCTCCGCCTCGTCGAGGCACGGCAGTACGAGGTCCGCCCGGGGCGGCACACCAGCAGAATCAGTCACCTCCCCACCGTAGGAAGCGGGCGCCGACGGCAGGGCCTTTCACTCCTTACGAAACGCGGACGTCGTGCCTGATCGGGGGAGGTGGCGTACACGAGGGCCGGCGCGGATGTCAGGCTGTGGCCATGGCAGTCAGCAATACGCACAGTACGGACGGGACGGGGACGCCCGGCCCCGTCGGGGGCGGCGACATCCTGGTCGTGGACGACGACCCGACCGTCTCGGAGGTCGTGGCCCAGTACCTCGACCGGGCCGGTTTCGCCGTCCGCCTCGCCGCCGACGGACCGGCCGCCCTGCGCGCCGCCGAGGAGCGCCGCCCGGACCTGGTCGTCCTCGACCTCATGCTGCCCGGCATGGACGGGCTGGAGGTCTGCCGCAGGCTGCGGGCGCGCGAGCGCGCTGCCGGACAGTACGTCGGCCAGGGCGCCACCGCACCCGTCCCGGTCATCATGCTCACCGCGCGCGGTGACGAGGACGACCGGATCCTGGGCCTGGAAGTCGGCGCGGACGACTACGTGACCAAGCCCTTCAGCCCGCGGGAGCTCGTCCTGCGCGTGCAGTCGGTCCTGCGCCGGGCCGTGCCGGCCGCACCGGCCGCCGGCCCCCGGCTCACCGCGGCGGGCCTGAGCCTGGACCCGGCCGCGCGCCGGGTGAGCAAGGACGGCAGGGAACTCGCACTCACCCTCAGGGAGTTCGACCTCCTCGCGTTCTTCCTGCGCCACCCCGGGCAGGTCTGCGACCGGGAGCGGCTCATGCGCGAGGTCTGGGGCTGGGACTTCGGCGACCTCTCCACCGTCACCGTCCACGTCCGCAGGCTCCGCGGCAAGATCGAGGACGATGCGGCGAACCCCCGCCTGATCCAGACCGTCTGGGGCGCCGGCTACCGCTTCGACACCCACCCCGGCCCGGCGGTTCCCGCCACGGAGACGAGAACGGCGGACGGCCATGGACATGCCTGAACAGGACCTGCTGCTGATCGCCCTGTACGCGCTGCTCGGCGCGGGCGGCGCCGGAGCGCTCGGCGCGGTCGCCCTGCGGATGGTGCGGCGGCGCAGCGTCGCCGTCTCCCTCGCCGTCGTGACCGCCGTCGCCGTGCTCGCGATGCTCGCCGGGACGCTCGCCGTGGCCTGGGCGATGTTCCTGTCCTCCCACGACCTCACGGCGGTGACGGTGGTCGTCGCGGTGGCCGCCGTCGTCTCGCTGGGCACCGCCCTGCTGCTCGGCCGGCAGGTCGTGATGCGCTGCCGCGAGCTCGTCGAGGCCGCCCGCGCCTTCGGCGAGGAGGGCACCTTCACCACGCCGAGCGTCCCCGCGCCCGCCGAACTCGCCGCGCTCAGCCGGGAACTGGCCCTGACCGGCGAACGCCTGACCGCCTCCCGGGAGCGCGAGCGGGCTCTGGAGACCTCGCGGCGCGAGCTCGTCGCCTGGATCTCGCACGACCTGCGCACACCGCTCGCCGGGCTGCGCGCCATGTCGGAGGCGCTGGAGGACGGCGTGGCCGCCGACCCCGCCCGCTACCACCGGCAGATGCGCACCGAGGTCGACCGCCTCAACTCCATGGTCGGGGACCTCTTCGAGCTCTCGCGCATCCACGCGGGCGCCCTCAGCCTCAGCCCCACCCGGCTGAACCTCTACGACCTCGTCGGCGACGCCCTGGCCGGCACCGACGCCCTCGCCCGCGAGCACGGCGTACGGCTGGTCGGCGACGGGACCGCGTCCCTCCCGGTCGAGGTGGACGGCAAGGAAATGACCCGCGTCCTGTCGAACCTGCTGGTCAACGCCATCCGCCACACTCCGGCCGACGGTACGGTCGCGATCGCCGCCGAAGCCCGCGAGGGCACGGTGGTGCTGTCCGTCACCGACGCCTGCGGCGGGATCCCCGAGGAGGACCTGACGCGCGTGTTCGACACCGGCTGGCGCGGCACCCAGGCCCGGACGCCTCCGGGGGGCGCGGGCCTGGGCCTGGCGATCGTCCGGGGCATCGTCGAGGCGCACGACGGGCACGCGCACGTCCGCAACGTCACCGGCGGCTGCCGCTTCGAACTGACCCTCCCGGCGCCCGCCTGACGGCAGGTCACCGCGGCCTCGGGCGGCCGGGGCCACGGGGGCGGAGACCCGCTAACGGGCTTCCGCCCCCGTGGCCAGCTCCGCCATGCCGGCGGTGAACGGCACCGCGGGCCGCCAGTCCAGGTCCCGGCGCAGTCGCGCGGAGTCGGCGGTGATGTGCCGGACGTCGCCCAGCCGGTACTCGCCGGTGACCACCGGGTCCGGGCCCCCGCAGGCGGCGGCCAGCGCCTTGGCCATGTCGCCGACGGTCCGCGGATCGCCGCTGCCGACGTTGTACGCGGTGAACCCGTCGGGCGAGCCGGCCAGGGACTCCAGTGCCACGGCGTTGGCCACGGCCACGTCCCGTACGTGGACGAAGTCCCGCCGCTGGCCGCCGTCCTCGAAGACGCGCGGCGCCTCGCCCCGCGCCAGCGCGGAACGGAACAGCGCGGCGACCCCCGCGTACGGGGTGTCGCGCGGCATCCCCGGCCCGTACACGTTGTGGTAGCGCAGCGAGATCGCGGAGCCGCCGGTGGCCCGCGCCCACGAGGCCGCGAGGTGCTCCTGTTCCAGTTTGGTGGTGGCGTAGACGTTCCGCGGATCCATCGGGGCGTCCTCCCCGACCAGGCCGGGCGCCAGCTCGGCGCCGCAGCGCGGGCAGCGCGGCTCGAACCGGCCCGCCGCCAGATCGGCCTCGGCGCGCGGGCCGGGCCGGACCACGCCGTGCGCGGCGCACGCGTACCGCCCCTCGCCGTAGACGACCATCGATCCGGCGAGGAGCAGCCTGCGCACCCCCGCCCCGGCCATCTCGGCCAGCAGGACCGCCGTGCCGAGGCCGTTGGCCGACACGTACGCCGGCGCGTCGCCGAAGTCCTTGCCCAGGCCGACCTTGGCCGCCTGGTGGCAGACCGCGTCGATCCCGGCCAGGGCGTCCCGCACCTGGCCGGGATCCCGTACGTCCCTTCCGTCCTCCGCGAGATCGAAGACCACCGGGTCGTGGCCGCGGCGGGCCAGCTCGGCGACGACGTGCGAGCCGATGAAGCCCGCTCCTCCAGTCACAAGTACGCGCATGATCCGACGCTATGCCCGGGGCCGCCCCGACAGGCGCTCTCCCGGCCGCACGTCACGGATCCGTAAGAGGTCACCGACCCGTGACAGGGTTGCCGTATGCAGAACCACCGCGAGCGCTCCGCCGACACCCGCCCCGGCCCCGTCGGCCCCGAACCCTGGCCGGACGCCGTCCGCCTGCCCGGCGACCTCCTCGCGGCGAAGTCACGCGTCTACGACCCGTGCGGGTTCGTCTGCTCGCAACCGGTTCCCGAGGCCGAGGGCGGCGCGTACGCCGCGCACGCGTTCACCGTGGACGGGCGTGCCGTGCGCTTCCGCTCGGGCAAGACGACGCCCACCAAGGCCGGCCAGTTCGTCACGGTGTGGATCCGGTCGGAGCAGGGACCGATCCGGCCCTTCGACACCGCGGACGGCGTCGACCTGGTCGTGATCAGCTGCCACGACGACCACGGCTTCGGCCAGTTCGTCCTCCCGGTGGACGCCCTGCGCCGGCACGGAGTCGTATCGGTGGAGGGCGCCGGGGGGAAGCGGGGCTTCCGTGTCTACCCGCCCTGGGTGGCCACCGCCAACCGCCAGGCCGACCGCGCCCAGGCGTGGCAGGTGGAGCACTTCCTCCACCTGCCGCGGGACGGCGCCGTCGACCTGGCCCGCGCCGAGGAGCTGTACCACCCGTAAGGGACCGGGTCAGTGCGTGGTGGTGGCGGGCGAACGCGGCGGGGCCTCGCGCTGGTGCGGAACCGGGGGGAGCACCGGAGCGTCGGCGCCCTCGTGGTGGAGCGCGACGGTCCGGGTGGGCGCGGGGATGGAGATGCCCTCCGCCCGGAACCGCCGGTGCAGGCGCTTGATGAACTCGTGCTTGATCCGGTACTGGTCGCTGAACTCGCCGACCCCCAGGATCACCGTGAAGTTGATCCTGGAATCCGCGAACGTGTGGAAGCGGACCTTGCCCTCGTGGTCGGGGACCGCGCCGTTGATGTCGGCCATCACGCTGTCGACCACGTCGAGGGTCACCCGCTCCACGTGTTCCAGATCGCTCTCGTAGCCCACGCCCACCTGGACCAGGATCGACAACTGCTGCTCGGGCTGGGTGAAGTTGGTCATGTTGGTCCGCGCGAGCCGGTTGTTGGGGATGATCACCAGGTTGTTCGACAGGTTGCGGACCACGGTGTTGCGCCAGTTGATGTCGACGACGTACCCCTCCTCCCCACTGGTGAGGCGGATGTAGTCACCGGGCTGCACGGTCTTCGAGGCGAGGATGTGGACGCCCGCGAAGAGGTTGGCGAGGGTGTCCTGCAAGGCCAGGGCCACCGCCAGACCGCCGACGCCGAGGGCTGTGACCAGCGGCGCGATGGACACGCCCACCGTTTCGAGCGCGACGAGCACCCCCATCACGAGGACCACGATCCGCGTGATGTTGACGAAGATGGACGCCGATCCGGCCACGCCGGTCCGCGCGCCCGCCACCGACTGCACGAGCCCCGCGACGACCCGGGCCGCGCTGATCGTGGCGATGAGGATGAGCACGGCGGTCAGGGACTGGTTGACGAACCCCAGCACCCGCGCGGTGAGCGGCAGGGTGGAGGCGGCCACCGCGACGCCGGCGATGACGGCCGCCCAGGGGGCCAGGGTGCGCAGCGCGTCGACGATGACGTCGTCCCCGGTCCACCGCGTCCGCTCGGCGTGCCGGCCGAGCCAGCGCATCAGGGCCCGCAGCAGCAGTCCGGCCAGGGCGCCCGCGGCCAGCGCGATCCCGGCCACTAGCCAGTCGTGCACGAGGAGTTCCCGGTTCAACGGACGCCCTCCGCTCGGCGCCGGACCGGGGGAGCGGCGACGGGCCGCGCGGACCGTCGTATGAGGTGTGTCGTCACCTTGTCACCTGTCAGTTTGTCGTGCGTGGAGCCGCGTTCGGGCGCGTGTACGCATTCCGGAACGGGTTGCCATCCTGCCCCATCGCCCGGGCCCCCCGTGCAGGCGGGCGGGTGTCAGGCGGCCGGGACCGTGGCCTTCGGGGTGTTCCAGCCGGAGATCCGGATCCTGGGCGCGGAGCCGTGCAGGTCCGCGGTGCGGTAGGTCGCCGTCAGGGTGGCCGACTCGCCGGGCCACAGGCTGATCTGGTTGTCGGACCACCGGACGGGCAGGACCGGGGTGTCCTTCCCGTCGACCAGGTGGAGGTCGGTGAGCAGGGCCGGGGTGTTTCCGGTACCGGTGTTGCGTACGGTGACGACCGTCGTGGAGGTCGCCGGCGCGTCGTCGCCGGCGCGCGTCGTCGCCGTGGCGGAGACGGAAGCCTGCGCCATGGAGCGCAGTCCGGTGAGATCGGCGTAGGCCGTGGTGGGCGTGATGTACCAGTTGCTCTCGGTGTAGTCGAGGACGTCGGGGCGCGTGGAGAGCCAGTACACGTTGCGGCTCACCTCCCGCCCGTCGGCGTCCGTCAGGAGCAGCCGCGCGAGGTAGGTGGTCGACAGGCCTTCCACCGACGCCGGGACGGTCAGCGCGATCGTCCTCGCGCCGTCCCCGCCGACCCCGAGGCCCGTCACGGTCCGGTCGTACTTCCGCGTCCCGTCGGTGTTGAAGAGGGAGACCCGCGCGGTCAGTCCCGAGGCCGCCGCCGTACGGCGGTTGACGACGGCCACCGTCCGGTCGTCGTACGAGTACTGGATGTGCAGGGGCTCGTTCGCCTTCTTCGCGCCGAAGTAGGCGCCGTTCTGGTCGAGGTAGCGGTCCACGAGCTGCCAGTGCAGCGAGGTCCAGCCGCTGTTGAACATCCAGTAGATCAGCCCCGTCGAGGGCTTCGACGCGTCGGTGGCGTTGCGTCCGTACGCCTCGAACTGCGCGCGGACGTTCTCGTACTGGGCGAGCTGTGCCTTGGCGACGTAGTCCTCCAGGCCGGCGGGCGCCCCGTACCGGCCGCTCAGCGCGTCGTCGTACACCTTGAGGGTGGCGTACGTACGCGACGGCGAGCGGTGGTACTGCGGCGCGGCCGGGTCCTTCCAGAGGGAGGTCAGCTCGGCCGGCGACATCATGCGGCGCAGCGTGTCGAGGGTGGGGACGTCGGGGCCCGCGCTGGTCTCGGAGTTGAAGCCGGTCGCCCCGCCCTCCCGCTTGTCGTACCAGTAGCCCGGCGGCACCCACTCGTAGGGGCCGGGCATCCGCATCCCCGAGGCCCCGGTCAGCGGCGCCGACTTGGCGGAGGCGGCGGCGATCACCGGGGTCGGCCAGTCGGCGGCCTCCAGGGCGTCGACGTAGCCCTTCTCGATCTCCGCGTCGGGGGCGAAATCGCTGCCGATGAGGAAGGAGATGACGCTGGGGTGATCGCGCAGGCGCGCGGCCTCGGCCGCCATGGAGGCCCTGGCGACGGGGTGGTCGGCCGCCGTCCAGCTCTCCCCGGCCTCCGTGCCGTTGACCTCGCCCTCCCATTTGGTGCAGCACTGCCAGCCGGGCAGGGTGAGGATCCCGTACCGGTCGGCGAGGTCGAAGAACTCGTCGTGTTCGAGGTGCCCTTCCAGGCGCAGGGTGTTGAGACCGAGGTCCCGTGCGTAGGCGAGCCGGTCCTCCGTGTAGGTGGCGTCCCAGCGCAGCAGCTCGTCGGGGGACCAGCCGGCGCCCCGGACGAGCAGCGGCCGGCCGTTGACCGAGTACTGACGGGCGCCGTCCTTGTTCAGAGGTGCCCGCACGCTGCGGACCCCGAAGCCGTGGCGGACCCGGTCGCAGACGCCGGCACCGGAGACCGCGACGGACAGGTCGAGCTCGTACAGCTCCTGCGCACCCATGCCGGCGGGCCACCACACCCGCGGCCGGTCGAGGCGCAGTTGCGGGGTGTCGGCCGGGGCGAAGACCACCGTCTTCGTCTCGTGGGGGCCCAGGGGCACGTCCCGGTGGAAGGCGATCCCCGGCCCGATGGTGCCGGAGACGGCGGCGGTGACGGCTCCGGCCGTCTCGTTGCGGACCTTGGCCTTGACGGTCAGGTCGGCGGAGGCGAGGGAGGGCAGCGCCAGGCCGGTCACGACGTGCGCGTCGCGCAGGGCGACGGGACCGCCGCGCCGTACGAGGACATCGCGGACGATGCCCATGTTCGCGTCCGGCGGCGGCTGCAACCAGTCGAGCCAGCCCATGGTGAGGTTCTTGCGGGGGTCGTTGGGCTTGATCCGGAAGGCCACCGCGTTGGCACCGGCCCGCACCAGAGCGGTGACGTCGAGCTCGTGGTGGGTGTACGCGCCGGCGACCGTGGACGCCGTGGCGACCTGCTCCCCGTTGACGAACACGTCCGCCGCGGAGACGACCCCGCTGAAGTCCAGGTACGTGCGCGCGGAGGTGTCGGCCACGGTGAACTCGGCGCGGAACCACCACGGCACGGTGAATGCGGCGGCCGGGATGCGCTGCTGATCGGTGGAGTGGAACGGGTCGGGATGGGTGCCGTCCGCGACCAGGGCGGCGAGCACGGTGGAGCGGGACCCCGCCGGGTGCCAGCCGGCCGTCCGGTAGTCCGGTGCGGAGACGAGGGCCGCCGCGTCCGGGACCTCGGCCGTCGAGCGGATGGCGTACGCGGACAGGGGCGTGGTGCTTCCCGGCGTCGCGGGGACGTCGGTCACCGCCCGTACGTGCGCCGCCCGGGGGGAGGGGGCCGCGGCGGGAGCACCGGCGACGAGGGCGCCCAGGAGGCCGAGCACGGCCAGGACCCGGGCCTCCCGGCGGACGGAACGGACACGAGAGGGGAACACGGCGGTCTCCGGGAGGCTCAGGCGGCGAAGGCGGAGGTGATCACGAGCGGCGGCGCGGCCCGCTCCGCGGTCCACGGGTAGCGCTCCACGAGACCCGGGGCGGCGAGGGCCCGCGCCTCCTCCACGGTGGGCCTGCGCTGACCGACGTCGCGGAAGCGGGCGCTTTCGAGGAGCGCCGGCAGCCGGTCGACGGGCCAGGCGTGGTTGCGTACCTCCTGCCAGCTCCCGTCGGTGCGCAGCAGCCGCAGCGGCATCTCCTCGCCCGGCCGGTACGAGGCCCCGGGAGCGCCCACGCGCAGCGAGACGTATTCCCGCTCCGTGCAGGCGGGGTCGGTCGACAGCACGACGAACGGGGCCCCGGGCCGCAGCAGGCGCCGGACCTCGGCGAACACCCCGAGCAGGGCCTCCTCGGTCGGCAGCGAGGCCAGCACGTGGTTGCACATCACCGCGTCCGCGCAGCCGTCGGGCAGGCCCGTCACCCGCCCATCCCGGACCAGGTGGAACTCCGCGACCGCCGGCGCCGTGCTGCGGGCCAGCGCCAGCATCTCGGCGGAGGTGTCCACGCCCACGACGCGCGCGCCCAGGACCCGCGCCGCCCGGTCGGCCACCCGCCCGGGGCCGCAGCCGTAGTCCACGAGCAGGTCGTCCGCGCCGATCCGGCGGGACAGCGCCTCGAACACGAACGGATAGCCGAGCAGCCAGTCCGTGGCCGCTTCCACCGCCGCGAAGGCCTCTGCCCCGGCGGGCCCGGACCAGGCCCCGCCCTCTTCCTCATGTCCCGCTGACCCGTTGTTCACAGCTCCCCACTATCGGCCCGGCGGGCCGGACGGCGCTCGCGGCGCGCCCGTCCCGTACCCCGACAGTGACGGTCGGCCAAGCGGGGCGAGTGCGCCGGTCCACCGGGGCGGCTGACGTGCGCGGCCCCGCACGCCGGGCAGGGTGGTGGCCTCCGGCCCCGTACGTCGCGAAAGGCACCCGATGACCTCGCCTGTCGGCAGCGAGCCGCTCCCCAACGCCCGCGAGCTGTTCGACATCCCCGACGGCATCGCCTACTTCAACACCGCCAGCGTGGCGCCGACCCTGCGCACCGGCCTCGTCGCGGGCGAGGCCGCCCTGCTCAAGCGCGCCCAGCCCTGGCGGCTCCTGGGTCCCGACTGGTTCAGTGGCGCCGAGCGGCGCCGGGAGCTCTTCGGGGAGCTCATCGGGGCCGGCGCCGGTGACATCGCCCTCGTACCCGCGACCAGCTACGGGTTCGCGGTGGCCGCGGCCAACCTGACGGCGCGGGCCGGCGAGCGGATCCTGGTCCTCGACGGCGAGTACCCGTCCGGGATCTACACCTGGTGGCGGTTGGCCGAGCGTACGGGGGCCTCGATGCTGACCGTACGGCGCGAGCCCGGCCAGACCTGGACCGAGGCCGTCCTCGACGCGCTCGACGAGAGCGTGGCCGTGGTGTCGGTGCCCCGGGTCCACTGGACCGACGGGGCCCTGCTCGACCTGGACCGGATCGCCGGGGCCGCCCGGGACGCCGGCGCCGCCCTCGTCATCGACGCCAGCCAGTCCGTGGGGGCCATCCCGATCGACGTGCGCACGCTGAAGCCCGACTTCCTCGTCAGCGTCGGCTACAAGTGGCTGCTCGGCCCCTTCGGACTCGGCTACCTGTACGTGGCCCCGGCCCGTCAGGAGGGGCGGCCGCTGGAGGAGAACTGGATCGTGCGCAAGGACTCCGACGACTTCGGGCGGCTCGTCGAGTACCGCACCGAGTACCAGAGCGGAGCCCGCCGCTTCGACGTGGGCGCGCGCACCGCCTTCGAGCTCACCCCCATGGCGCTGGCCGCCCTGGAGCAGTTGTCGGCCTGGACCGTCCCGCGGATCGCCGTCACCCTGGCGGCCACCACGGCCCGTATCGCCTCGGCGGCGCGGGAACGCGGCCTGCCCGTCCCGGCGCCGCGCGGCCCGCACATGCTCGGCATCACGGTCCCCGACGGCCTCCAGCGGAGCGTGGTCACGGCGCTGGAGGAGGCGAACGTGTTCGTCGGGGCCCGTGGTTCGGCCATCCGCATCAGCCCCCATCTGCACACCACCGGCGCCGACATCGAACAGCTGCTGACCGCGCTGGACGCCGCTTTGAACCGCCCCTGACAGATCCGGCGGACGATCCTCCTCGCGTCCGGGGAAACCATCCCCGTAGCCCGCGGCGTCCCCGTGGGGGAGGGGGTGGTGTTCATGTCAGAGGTCGAACCGAAGGTGTGGAGGCTCGCCGCACTGGTGCCCGTCGTGGCGGCCGCGGCCGTCTACGGGTGGGCCCGCTGGTGCTACGCCGCGGCCTCGCCACCGTCCGCCACGGTCGCGCTGGTGGTCGGCGCGGCCCTGGTGGTCGGCGCCCCGGTGGTCTACTTCGTCTGCGTACGGGGCAGCCGGAGCCTGTTCGGGGCGCTCTTGCTGGCCCTGGGGCTGCTGCTCACCGTGACGGCCACGGACCGGGCGGCCTCACGAGCGGAGGTCGCCGCGTGCGTGGTCCGCGAGGTCAAGGAGCAGGTGAACCTGGGGGGCGAGGGGCTCCCGGCGGAGCGGACCACTTACCGCCACCTGCTGAACTGCCCCGGCGGATACCCCGACGAGCTCACGGAGGAGCGACGCCTCGCGGCGCAGGGCGGGGAGGTCCGCATCGCCTACGACCCCCGGCACCGGGTATCACCGGCGCCGGAGGGCACGGGTCCGTCCTGGACGGCCGCTCTGGGCGCCGTGGTCCTGCTCGTCCTGAGCACGCTTGTGGCCGCGGCCGGCCCCTTCCGGGACGAGTAGCCCCGGGACGAGTGGCCCCGCTACTGCGGCTTCGGGGGCACGTAGAACCCGGTCGTCGCGCGCACCGCCTGGGCCACGGCCGCCGGAGTTTCCCCGGAGGCGGTGTGCGCCTCGCCCCAGGCCTCGCTGCTGCCCGTCATGAAGGCCCGGGCCTCGTCGGAGGCCATCCACGCGACGGCCTCCGAGGGGTGCACGGAGTTGCCCTCAAGATGCATCCCGAGCCCCAGCACGGTGAGGTCCCAGCCGACACCGACCGCGCCCGGCCCGTACTGGTCCCAGAACTCCGGCTCCACCACCGCCACGTGTTCGAGCTCGAAGACGGTCCGCTCCGGCCCCTCGGGCGTCAGCCGTACCTCCACCTCGCTGAACCCGGGCGCCTGGCCCATCACCCAGCTCACCCGGAGCAGCTTCGGCGGCTCGCACCGTAGGATCTTCCCGCCCGCGTTCCCCTCCGTCTGGTAGTGCCCGCCTTCCCGCAGGTCGCCGCTGACCGGGAGGAACCACCGCCCGATCCGGTCCGGGTCCGTACAGGCGTCCCACACGTCCTCGGCCCCGGCCGGGTAGGTACGGCGCAGCAGTACGGTTCGCGCCTCCTCGCCGCCCACCTCGCGGCGGCCCACCTCGCGGTGGACGTCGTTGATCTGCCGGACGATGTCGGTCATGGCGCCTCTCCTCGTTCCTGTTCCCGCCGCTCGCGGCGGCCCCGCGCGAGCTCCGTGCCCAACGCGTCCAACCGCTGCTCCCAGAAGCCGCGGAACCTGTCCAGCCAGGCGTCGACCTCACGCAACGGGTCGGCCCGGACCGCGTACAACCGCCGGGTCCCTTCGGCCCGTACCACGGCGAAGCCGCTCTCCCGCAACACCCGCAGGTGCTGCGACACGGCGGGCTGGGAGATCCCGAACTCCTCCCGGATGACCTCGCTGACGGCCCCGGACGGCTGCTCGCCGGCTGCGAGCAGCTCCAATATCCGGCGCCGTACGGGGTCTCCGAGTACGTCAAAGGCGTGCACACCCCCACTATGCCACCCGTTGCTTATATAAGCAACGGCTTAGATAGCGGCCGCGGCCCAAGCCCCGCGTCCTGCGGCGATCGAGTGAATCCGTTTCCCGCGCTGACACGCCACCGCGGTCCGCCGGGCGGACGGCGCGGGGCCGGTACGGTCCGGTTCGGTCCGGTTGGACGTATCGAGGACGAGGAGGGCCGGACGTGCCCATCGCAACCGTCAACCCCGCCAGCGGCGAGACGCTCAAGACCTTCGACGAGCTGGACGCCGGGCAGATCGAACAGCGCCTGGCGGCGGCCCACGCGGCCTTCCGCGACTACCGCACGACGGGCTTCGCCGAGCGCGCCCGCCTCCTCGACCGCGCGGCCGAGCTGCTGGACCAGGAGCGCGACGACATCGCCCGCACGATGACGATCGAGATGGGCAAGCCGCTCGCCGCCGCCCGGGCGGAGGCGGCGAAGTGCGCGAAGGCCATGCGCTGGTACGCGCGCAACGCCGAGGAACTGCTCGCCGACGAGCACCCCGCGCAGGCCGAGGTGGCGGACTCCGGAGCCTCCCGCGCCCGGGTGCACTACCGGCCGCTGGGCGTGGTCCTCGCCGTGATGCCGTGGAACTTCCCCCTGTGGCAGGTGGTCCGCTTCGCCGCGCCCGCTCTCATGGCGGGCAACGCGGGGCTGCTCAAGCACGCGTCGAACGTGCCGCAGACCGCCCTCTACCTGGGCGACCTCTTCCGGCGGGCCGGATTCCCCGACGCGGTGTTCCAGACGCTGCTGGTGGCCTCCCGCGCCGTCGAGTCCATCCTGCGCGACCCCAGGGTCGCGGCGGCGACCCTCACCGGCAGCGAGCCCGCGGGGCGGGCCGTCGCCGCGGTCGCCGGCGACGAGGTGAAGAAGACCGTCCTGGAGCTGGGCGGCAGCGATCCGTTCGTGGTGATGCCTTCGGCCGACGTCGAACGGGCCGCCGAGGTCGCCGTCACCGCCCGGGTGCAGAACAACGGCCAGTCCTGCATCGCCGCCAAGCGGTTCCTCGTACACGCCGACGTCCACGAGGAGTTCACCCGCGCCTTCACGGCCCGGATGGCCGCCCTGACCGTCGGCGACCCCCTGTCGGAGTCCACGGACGTCGGCCCGCTCGCCACCGAGCAGGGGCGCGCCGACGTCGAGGGTCTCGTCGAGGACGCCCTGGGCCGGGGGGCGACGGCCCTGTGCGGCGGGCAGCGGCCGAAGGGGCTGCCGCAGGGCCTGGCGCGGGGCTGGTTCTACGAGCCGACCGTCCTCACCGGCATCACCCCCGAGATGCGCATCCACCGCGAGGAGGCGTTCGGCCCGGTGGCCACCGTGTACCGGGTGCGGGACCTCGACCACGCCGTCGAGCTCGCCAACGACACGCCCTTCGGCCTGAGTTCCAACGTGTGGACCCGTGACGAGGCCGAACAGGAGCGCTTCGTACGGGACATCGAGGCCGGCGGCGTCTTCTTCAACGGCATGACCGCCTCCCACCCGGCGCTGCCCTTCGGCGGCGTGAAGCGCTCGGGGTACGGTCGCGAGCTCTCGGGCCACGGCATCCGCGAGTTCTGCAACGTGACCACGGTCTGGCACGCGGCCGAGCCCGGCACCGGCTCGTAGGCGCTGCCGGGCTCGCAGGGGCGCCCCGCGGGGGGATCAGGCCCGGTGGGCCGTGCCCCCGTAGTAGCCGCCGAGGACACTCTGGTACTGCGCGTCCCCGAGGTGCTTCTCCTTGTCGAACTCGGGCGCGGACTTGATCTGCTCCTTGGTGAGGTCGACGTTGATCCTCTGTTCGTCCATGTCGATGAGGCTGACGGTGCCCGCGGGCAGCAGCACCTGCTTGCCGAAGATCCACGGGCCGGTGTCGACGACCAGGTAGGAGGCGTCGACCTCGTCGGAATGCTTGTCGACCTTGCCGACGGAGCCGTCCAGCGCCTCGACCTTGTAGCCCGTGAGGTCGGTCCCCGCCAGGCGTTTCGATGTCTCCCGGTAGATCCACACGTTGACCATGACGTTCCGCTCCTCCGTCCTGCTCGATCGCTCCAACGGCGCCTGCCCAGCGCGCCGCGCTCCACACCTCGCTCGGCGGGTCGCGCGTTCCGGGCCCGCCCCGGTGGGTCGGGCATGCCGGGGAGCGCGCAGGGTAGGCGGAACGCGGGCGGGACCGGCGCGAAGGAGAGCACGTATGCATCGCGTGAACCGCAGGGACCGGGAGAACCGGGCGGCGCTGTTCGACGTCGACGGAACGCTCGCCGACACCAATCACCTGCACGTCGTGTGCTGGTGGGAGGCGCTCCGGCAGGCGGGGTACGACGTGTCCATGCACGCCGTCCACCGGGCCATCGGCCTGCCCGGCGAGGACCTGCTCGCCCATCTGCTGGGCGACGGACAGGACCGGGACACGGACGAGGACGAGGCCCTCAGCGCGGCGCACGACACGCTCTACGCCACGTTCTTCGACCGGCTGCCCCGGATCGAGGCCGCGGACGAGCTGCTGCGCGCGCTCGACCGGCGCGGCTGGCGGGTCGTGCTCGTCACCTCTGCCGGCAGCGCTGAACTCGACGCGCTCAGGCGGGCCGTCGACGCCGACGACGCCATCGCCGCCACCGCGAGCTCCGACGACGTGGAGGAGGGCAAGCCGTCGCCGGACCCCGTCCACCACGCCCTCGATCTCGTCGACGCGTCCGCGCACGCCTCCGTGTTCGTCGGAGACACCGTCTGGGACATGAAGGCCGCCGCCCGGGCCGGAGTCGCGGCCGTGGGCCTGCTGTGCGGAGGGATCCCGCGCCTCGACCTCGAAGAGGCCGGGGCGCGCGCGGTCTACCGGGACCCCGCCGACCTCCTTGCCCGGCTCGACGGGAGCCCCTTCGCCTGAGGGGCCCGCACCGGCTGCCCGCCGCCTGCCCCGGAGTCAGGACGCGGGGTTTCCCCAACCCTCCTCCAGCAGGCCGAACACCTCGTACAAGGCCTTCCGCGGGTCCGCCCGGCCGCGGGCCAGCCTCGGGCTCTCCATGACGAAGCGGGCCAGCGCGGCGGTGCGGACATCGCCCTCGGGGGCGCCGGTGGCCTCCGTGAGGGCGGCGGCCAGAGCCTTCTCGTGCCGGAGCCACATCCGGTCCCTGTACTCCTGGAGGGCCGGGGTCGACTCCACCAGAGCCGTGAACGCGGTGAAACCGGGGGAGTCCTGTTGGGTCGCCGTGAGGGTGTGCGCCAGGTGATCGCGCAGAGCGTGCAGGACCGGCCGGCCCGGAGCGCGGTCGTGCACGGCCGCGATGAGGGCGGCCTCATTGCCCTCGTCCTCGTCGAAGACCAGTGCTTCCTTGCTCGGGAAGTGCTTGAACAGGGTCGTCACCGCCACGTCGGCAGCCTCGGCCACCTCCCTGACGCCCACGTGGTCGAAGCCGCGCTCGGTGAAGAGCCGCAGGGCGGCGTCCGCCAGCGCCTTGCGCGTCTGTGCCTTCTTGCGCTCGCGGCGCCCCGTCGTCCCGGTCATGCGGGCCACCCTACCGCGCTGCGGCTAACGGATCACTAACCGTAGCGGTTGCGCCTTTGGGCTTCCCTCTTGTTCGGGACCACTGCCCCGCGGGAGCGCGGGGCAGTGGTCGGTGTTCACCTCGGCATCGCGGGTAGGGGCTCAAGGGGAGCCGGGGACGGGGGCGGGCGCACGGGGCCGGGGACGACGCGGAGCCGGAAAGGAGCGGGCTGATGGGATCAGGGGCCCGGACGAGGAGGCTCGGCCTGTACGGCGCGGCCACGGCGGTCGGACGGTGCCGCGCCTTCTGCCGCGGCGTGCTCGCGGACTGGGCCTGGCCCGCACCGGAACACCTCGGGGGGCTCGCGCAGGAGGAACGCGACGCAGTCGTCGAGGACGTTCTGCTGTTGGTCTCCGAGGCGGTGACCAACGCGGTCCGGCACGGGGGAGGCCCGACGGAACTCGTGCTGAGGCTCGGCCCGGGCGACCCGGATGCCGCGGTCACCCGCGCGGGAGACCTGCGGATCGAGGTGAGCGACGCCAGCCGTGCGCTCCCGCGCCTGCGGACCCCGACGGTGCGCGGGCTGCCCGGCGGTTACGGCCTGATCATGATGAACCTGCTGGCCAGGCGCTGGGGAGTGGTGCCGCGCGACGGCGGCAAGACCGTCTGGTTCGACATGCCCGCCACGTATCAGCCGAGAGCCTCGCCGTCCCCGGCCGGATGCGCACCGGGGCCGGAGCCGTTCCGGAAGTAGTGGCCGGTCCCCGTCAACTCCAGCAGCCGGGCCACTCGGGGGCTGATGTTGACCACCCTGAAGCGCGCGGCCCGGCGGCTGGGGTCGACGCCCGCCTCCAGGCGGGCCCGCAGCAGCACGTTCAGGCAGGCGCAGTCGCAGAAGGTGACCTCGGCCAGATCGACCACCAGCCCGCGGGGGTACGCGCGCAGGGCGGAGGCCAGAACGTCCCAGAGCTCCGAGGCGCAGTCCTGATCGACTTCCCCGGCGAGGACGACGAGTGCGCCGCCCGTGCCATCGGCTTCCACGCGGACCGTCGACCCTGCGTCGTCCCCCCGCGTCGTCACCGCGCTGTCCTGAGCTGGAGACATCTCCCGACTCCCTTGACCCAGTCGGATCGCTGCCATCTCGATCGTCCGCCGTGCGAGATCATACGTCAAGAATTACTGGAAAAGTATTTCGCGTTTTCCCTTACACGTCTTGGGTTACGCGAGTCGCGTCGCGCGAACCGTCTTGCACGACTTGTCTCACACGAATGTCGCGGCGCATGATGGAGGCATGGCAAGCAGCTCAGAGAGCCGACCCTCCTGGACCTTCCTGACGAATCACGCCCGGGTCCTCGTGGCGATCTCCCGGGATCCCGGGGTGCGCCTGCGCGATGTCGCGGTCACCTGCGGACTCACCGAGCGCACGGTCCAGGCGATCGTCGCCGACCTCGAAGCGGACGGCTATCTGAGCCGCTCGCGCGACGGCAGGCGCAACCGCTACGAGATCGCCGAGGGGGCGATGTTCCGGCACCCGGCGGAGGCCGGCCACGAAGTTGCCGGTCTGCTCGCCCTCCTCGCCGAGGACGTGTCCCCGGCGGGGCGGTAGCGCACACGTCGGCCTCCCCGGCACCGTGAAGGTGCGAGGGAGGCCCGTCTCGTGACCGAGCGCGTCAGTCCTTGAAGGTGTCCTTGATCTTCTCCTTGGCCTGACGGGCGTCGCCCTTCGCCTTCTCGGCGCGGCCTTCGGCGGTCAGCCGTTCGTTGCCGACAGCCCGGCCCGCCGTCTCCTTGAGCTTGCCCTTGGCCTGCTCCCGCTTGGCGTTGGCCTTCTGTTCACCGGACATGGTGGGTCCTCCACGGGGAAGGGAACTGCGGACGCCCGGCGTTTGACCCGGATGGCCCCCGGCAAACGCGCAGATGCCGGACGGGGGACACCCGTACGGGGGAGAAGGCGGTCACCGGCCGGGGCGATGGGGCCGGAGACCGGTGCGGGGGTGCGAAGTTGCCACCGGCGGTCGGTGGACGGTCGTCGCGTCACGTCCCCGGAAGTCCGAGGAGGCCGGCCATGGTCCCGCGTCCCGCGCCGCAGCCGAGCCCGCCCGGCGGAGCGGGGCGCCGTGCCCTGCTGATGGGGGCCGCTGCCTGGTGTGCCGCCGCGGCCGGCTGCGCGAAGAGCACGGGGACCCCGACCGCCGCAGGGGTACGTACGCAGGCCGAGGCCGCGCACGCCACCGCACCGGCGCCCGCGCCCTCGGGGGCGCTTCCGGCCGCGGTTCCGTGGCGCCCGGGGCCCGGCGAGATCGAGCCCGCGGTCAAACTCGCCGCCGTACGGCTCGTCGAGGCGCTCGGGACCTGGCCGGCGGGCCGGGGCGGCCCGCGCAACGCGACGGCCCGGGCGGCGGCGCTCGGCATCCCCGCGCCCCTGGCCGCCAGGTTCGCGGCCGAAGCGGGCCCGCTGACCCCCGCGGCGGACCAGGCGGTCGTCCGCGTGATCGACGCCCAGTACGGCGGCCTGCTGCCCGACACGGCGAGCGTCCTGATCCCCTGCGCCCAGTCCACCCGGACCGGCTCCACCGTCCGCGAGGGCGGAACCACGATCGACGTACGCCTGGAGCGCACCGCCGCCGGCTGGGCCGTCACCGCGCTGCACCCCGGCCGCCCGGGACGGCCCGCGGCCGCGCCGGGCGCCCCGGCACGGGCCGTGCTGGCCCAGCCCCGGATCGAGCTCCCGCCCGGCTCGGCCGCGGACATCCGCAGCGGCGCCGTGCACGAGAGCGTCCTGCGCGCGATGCTCCGGCTCGCGGACACCTTCCGGTTCTCGGTGAGCGTGGTCCGCTCGGGTCACCCCGTCGACGTGTTCGGCACCAGCCGGCCGAGCGACCACCCCCTCGGCCGCGCCTTCGACGTCTGGGCCGTGGACGGCCGTCCCGTCGTCGACCCCGCGACTCCCCGGAGCCTCATCACCGCCTTCATGCGCGCGGCGGCGGCCGCAGGCTCGTACAACGTCGGCGGCCCCGTACGGCTTTCGGGCGGCACCCGGCCGAACCAGTTCTTCTCCGACGCCACGCACCACGACCACGTACACGTCGGTTTCGCCGCCTGAAACCGGCCTCCCCGCACCGGCGCACGGGTGAACACGCCCGGGCCGGGGCCGGATGCTTGTAGCATTCCTGCCCATGTCGAAGCCTGACGACCTGCTCGTTGCCATCGCCACCGCCGTGGAGGCGCAGCAGACCAATCAGATGTCCTTGACCGTCCTGGTGGACGGCGCCGTCATCACCGGCCGCCTGGCCCCCGAGAGCGCGTGGCGCCGGCGGGTGGCCGAGGTCCTCGCGGACTCGGACCGGCTCGGTACGTTCGCGAGCCTGTTCATGGACGCCGACGACGGCGATCCAGCGCCCAGTGCCCCGCCGACCCCCTCCTACCTGCACTTCCACGTCGCCCGCATCCTCCAGGGCACCGTGGGCATCCCCGAGACCGGAGGGATGTACCGGATCGCCATCAAGGACGTCAGCGCCTGGACGATGGGCGACTTCAGCTACTCCGAACCGTAAATCCCACTCCAACGGCCCCGTTTGGGCCGGCGCCGCCAGGGCAGCCGCACAGACATGTCTGAGCTGGACGAACGGGACACGCGGACGGTCACCACCAAGATCCCGGCACGACTGGACCGGCTGCCCTGGTCACGGTGGCACTGGATGATCGTGATCGGCCTGGGGACCGTATGGATCCTGGACGGCCTCGAAGTCACGGTCGTCGGAAGCATCGCGGGGCGGCTGTCCGAGGAGGGCAGCGGCCTCGACATCACCGACGCCCAGGTCACCGGCATGGCCGCCGCGCTGTACGTGGCGGGGGCCTGCTCGGGCGCGCTGGTGTTCGGGCGGCTGACGGATCTGTACGGCCGCAAGAAACTCTTCCTGGTCACGCTCGGCGTCTACCTGGCGGCGACGGCCCTCACCGCGGTCTCGTTCTCCGCCTGGTGGTTCTTCCTCTTCCGCTTCCTCACCGGATTCGGTATCGGAGGCGAGTACGCGGCCATCAACTCCGCCATCGACGAACTCATCCCCGGCAAGTACCGCGGCCGGGTCGACCTGATCATCAACGGCAGCTTCTGGCTCGGTGCGGTGGCCGGCGCGCTGCTCTCGGTCCTCGCGCTGAACGTGAACGTCTTCCCGCCCTCGGTCGGATGGCGGCTCACCTTCGCCCTCGGTGTGGTCCTGGGCCTGGTGATCCTCCTCGTACGGCGCCACGTACCGGAGAGCCCGCGCTGGATGTTCATCCACGGAAGGGCCGAGGAGGCCGAGCGGCTAGTCACCGAGATCGAACGACGGGTGGAGGAGGAGAAGGGCGAACCGCTCCCCGAGGCCGGGGAGTCCATCACGGTCACCCAGCGCCACAGCATCGGATTCGGCCTGATCGCCAAGACCGTCTTCCGCTCCTACCCCCGCCGCGCCGTCCTGGGGCTTTCCCTGTTCATCGGCCAGGCCTTCCTCTACAACGCCATCACCTTCGGGTTCGGCAGCATCCTGATCCGCTTCTTCGACGTCTCCAGCACGGTCACGGGCTACTACTTCGCCGTCATCGCCGTCGGGAACTTCTTCGGCCCGCTCTTCCTCGGCCGGCTGTTCGACAGCTGGGGACGGCGCCCGATGATCGCGGGCACCTACGTGCTCTCGGGGCTGCTGCTCTTCGGTACGGCCTGGCTGTTCGGCGCCGGCCTGCTGAACGCCGTCACGATGACGGCGTGCTGGTGCGTGGTCCTCTTCTTCGCCTCGGCCGGGGCGAGTTCGGCGTACCTCACGGTCAGCGAGATCTTCCCGATGGAGACGCGGGCGATGGCCATCGCCTTCTTCTACGCGATCGGAACGGCGGCCGGCGGCATCTCGGGCCCCCTGGTCTTCGCCGGTCTCACGTCGAGCGGCGTGGTCTCCGACACCGTGCTGGCCTTCTGCATCGGCGCCTCGCTGATGGTGGCCGCGGGCATCGTGGCCGTCTTCTTCGCGGTGGCCGCGGAGGGCAAGCCGCTGGAACAGATCGCGACCCCCCTGTCGGTCCGCGGCGCCGGCGACGCGTCCGCCTGACGGCCGCCGGCGCCCGCACCCTTTCGGGGAACCGCTGCGCCATTCGGGCGAGTGGGCGGCACGTCGCCGGACCGGGCGGCGTCTCCCGAGGCAATGTCGAACGCGGGCCGGCCGGGAACCGGCGGGCCGAGGCATGGGCCACGGACGGGAGAAACACATGGGGCAGCGCAACAAGCAGGCTCGGACGGTGTGGGCGACGGCCGCCATGGGGGTGGCGCTGCTGCTCCAAGGCGCCCCCGCGGCCATGGCGCAGCCGGTGCCGGGCGAGGCCTCGGCCGCAGCGCCGGAGGAGGCCTCCGCCGAGGCCGCCGGGTCCTCGTACGTGCAGGGCGTCGTGGTCAGCCGCGTCACCCTCCACGTACGGGCCAGGGCGACGACCTCTGCCCAGGTGCTCGGCTCGCTGGAGCCGTCCGAGAAGGTGAAACTGTCCTGCCAGGCCAAGGGCTCCTCGGTGGAGGGCAACAACATCTGGTACCGGCTGCACGGGGAGCCCGGCTGGGTCTCGGCCCGGTTCGTGCACAACTACACGCCGGTCCGGTGGTGCTGACGGGCGGCGTACCGCCGCGCCCTACCGGTCGGCGGGCGGGCGCTCCCGCCACAGCCGGCTGAGCCACGGGCGCCGGACGCGCTGTGCGCGGGAGTGCCGGTCGAGTTCCTCCACGAGCCGTTCGGAGCGCTTCTCCACGCCCAGTTCGTCCAGCACCCGGTCGGCTTCCGCGAGCAGGGCCCCGTACAGCTGCCACGTGCCGGGCCTGGCTCGCGCCTCTTCCTGCAGGAGTCGCGCGGCCCGCTCGCGGCTGACCCTGGCCGCCGCGAGTTCCTGCGTCAGCCGGACCTCCGCCTCCTCGGCGCTCGCGCTGATCTGAGCCGTGATGAGTACGGCGAAGTTGTCGACGGCGCTCGCCATGTGGGTGAACAGCTCGCGCAGCGCGTCCGCGAGGTGGTCGTGGAACAGCGGGCCGTCCGTACGCGTCTTGGCCAGGTCGGTCAGGGTGCGGCAGCAGACGCGCAGGACCACGGCGCAGATCTCCAGGGTGTCCAGTCCGGTGCGGAGCACCAGGCGGAAGAGGAGCCCCTCCTTGACCCGGGGATTGAGCCGCAGGCTGTCCTCGGCCTGCCGCAGCGCCGCGTCCACGCCCGCGATGTCGTTGTCCAGCCGCCGTGCCTCGTGCAGCCGGGCCGCCGCCTTCTCCACGGGAGTGTGCTCCGCCAGCTCGTCACCGAGGTGGCCCAGCAGGTCGCGCATGCGCCCGGCGAGCGAGGTGATCGCCTCGCTCGCCGGTGCCACCCATACGGGCGGTGCGAGGAAGACGTTGAACAGGAGCCCCACGACCGCGCCGATCAGCGTCTCCAGGACCCGGTCCCAGGCGGTGGACGCCACCTGCGTCACGCCGAGCACCAGCATGGCGCTGATCGCGACCTCGGGGACGAACTCGTCGACCCGTACGAGGTGGCCCACGACGAGCGAGGTGAGGATGACCAGCCCCAGGCTCCACCAGGTGAGCCCCACGAGGGTGCTGAACCCGATGGCGACGAGGACGCCCGCGACCACCGAGTTCACCCGCCGGATGCCGGTGGTGAGGGTGGTGTAGAGGGTGACCTGGACGACGAGCAACGCCGTCAGGGGCGCGGTGAGGGGCGCCGGCTCGCTGCTCAGCCAGAGCGCGACGACATAGGACACCACGGCCGCCGCCGTCGACCGGACGGCCTGTACGACGACGGGCTCCCGGCGGCGGCTGACGAGGGTACGTACGGTGACGATGACTTCGGGCATACGTGCGAGCCTTCCCGGAGTCGGCGGCACCACGCGTCACACTGATCACTTCGGCACCACGGTACGCGAGGTGGTCCCCATCGGCTCCTGCTCGCCCGGGGCGGATACCCCGTACGGCCTACGCCGTCCTGCGACCCGGGCGGCCGGGGTCAGGCGAGATCCGTGGGAGTCGGCTTAGGGTGGGTCGGGGGGAGGTCGAGGGAGGTCGGAGCGGGTGTCCACGTCAAGCCATGAGGTGTTCGGGGCGCCGTGCTGGGTCAGCCTGATGACCGGCGACCTCGATGCCGCCCAGCGGTTCTACGGCGCGGTACTGGGCTGGGGGTTCCGCCCCACCCGCCTCGGCGAGGGGTTCTCCGTCGCGATGCGTGACGGGGCTCCGGTCGCCGGGATCGGCGGGCTCGCGAGGCGGCTGGGGGTGCCGGTGGCGTGGACCCCGTACTTCGCCGTCGACGACGCGGACGTGACGGCCGCCCGGGTGCGCGAGCGCGGGGCCACGATGGCGGTGGGACCGCTGGCCTTCGGGACCGGCCGGGCGGCGCTCGCGGCCGACCCCGACGGGGCGGTCTTCGGGTTCTGGCAGGGCGAGGTGATCCCGGACTGGACGGCCCATCCCGGCGGCGCCGCCGCCTGGCTCGAACTGCGCACCCGCGACGCGTTCGCCGCGGCCGTGTTCTACGGCGAGGTCCTCGACTGGGCCTGTGAACGCTCCGGGTGCTGCGACGTCTCGTACGAGCAGGACCACGTGGTCGTCCGGCGCGGCCGCGACACCGTCGCCGTGATCAGCGGCGGAGCCGTCGAGGAGGCGCCGGACCCGCAGGTCCGGCCGCGCTGGCACGTCCACTTCGACGTGCCGGACCTCGAAGCCGCGGTCGAGACCGCCACGCGGCTCGGCGGCCGCACCGTCTCCCCCGTCCACACCACGTCCGCGAGCCGCCGGATCACCCTGGCCGATCCGGACGGCGCCCTCTTCACGATCGTGGCCGCCCCCTAGCCGCGGGCGGCGAAGGCCTTCGTGAAGGCCAGCGGCTCCTGGACGACGGACGAACACGTGGCGTCCGCGGAGTTCTTCGCACCGCCCGGGCACTGCTTGTCACGGGCGCCCGACCACATCGCGAGCCAGCCGAGGCCCTTCGCGCGGGCGAAGTCCACGAGCTGCTTGGCGTCCTCCGGGGTGAAGACCTCGACGGCGACGTCGTTGACGCCGATCATCGGGGTCACGGCCACCGCCTTCCACGCCGCCGCGTCGCTCAGGCCCAGTACGCCCTTGATCTGCGCCTGCGTCGCGGTGGCCGCCTGGATGGCGTAGCCGCCCATGTCAGCGCCGTACGCCGGACCGTAGTCCATCGCCATGATGTTGACGGCGGACACCGCCACCCCGTTGCGCTTGGCGTTGGCGATCAGGTCGACTCCGGGCTGCGTCAACCCCTCCGGCATCACGGGCAGGGTGAACGAGACGTCGAGCCCGGGGTGCGACTTCTGGAGCTGAGCGATCGCCTGCGCGCGCCGGGTGTTCGCGGCCGTGTCGGGCAGGGCCGCGCCCTCGATGTCGAAGTCCACCTTGGTCAGCCGGTACGTGTCCACCACCTTGCCGTACGCGGCGGCGAGGTCGGCGGCGGAGCCGCAGGCCAGCCCCAGCTCGGAGCCGGCGGCGCCGCCGAACGACACCCGCACGTCACCGCCCTTGGCCCGCAGGGCGGAGATCTGCGAGGCGACCCGGTCGTCCCCGAGGGCCGTGACCCCGCCCCAGAGGGGGGAGCAGCCGCCGCCGGAGGTGATGAAGGCCAGGTTGAACTCCTTCACCCCGGTCTTGGCCGCCGTGTCCAGCAGGTCGAAGGCCGGGTAGAGCGAGGTGTCCACGTACGGGGCGAACCCGGCCGAACCGGTGGCGCCGCCCGGGGGAACCGTCGGAGTCGGAGTCGGCTTCGCCGTGGGCGTGGCGGTGGC
Source organism: Streptomyces vinaceus (assembly GCF_008704935.1). Lineage (NCBI taxonomy): Bacteria > Bacillati > Actinomycetota > Actinomycetes > Kitasatosporales > Streptomycetaceae > Streptomyces > Streptomyces vinaceus. The sequence continues at coordinate 399,289 of NZ_CP023692.1, read as the reverse complement.
CGTCGCCGTGGGGGCGCCCGTCGGCTGGGCGGTGGGGGAGGCCGGGGCCGTCGGGGCGGTGGTGGGCCGGCCGCTCGGGCTGGGCGTCGGCCCGGTCGCCGGGGAGCACTTCTCCTTGTTGATGAGGCACCCCGTGGGACTGCCCGCGTTGCCGCTCGCGCTCGTCACGAACCCGACGGTGACGGAGGAGCCGGCCGCGAGCCCCGCGGTGTCCCACTTCGGGGGCTTGACCGTCACGTGCTGCCCGTTGACGGTGTGTTCGCCGTTCCAGAGGGAGGCCAGGGAGGTCCCGGCGGGCAGGTCGAATTCGAGGGTCCAGTCCTTGAGGGCCGCGCCGCTGTGGTTGGTGACGACGTACTGCCCGGTGTAACCGGTGGTCCAGCTGCTCGCCTTGGTGAAGGTCGCGCCGACCGACGCCGCCTGCGCGGTACCGGTCAGTGCCAGGGCGGTGCCCCCGACGGCCGTCGCGACGGCCAGGGCCGCGGCCGCCTTCGTCTTGGCGCTCGTCGTACGGCGATGGGAATGGCCAGCCATGAGGACCTGCCTCCGTGCTCGGGGGATGAGGATCGAGCAGCACGCTAGCGAGGCCAAAACGGACGAATGTGCGGTTCGGGCCCCGCGCCCAAGTTCTTGAGGCGGCCTTAAGGAACGGATCGGGGAGGGTTAATGACCACGGAACGCAGGGCGACCGCGTCAGCGCTTCAGGTAGGCGAGCACGGCCAGGACCCGGCGGTTGTCGTCCGGGGACGGGCCGATGCGGAGCTTCGCGAAGATGCTCGCGGTGTGCTTGGCCACCGCGCTCTCGCTGACGTGCAGCCCGCCGGCTATCGCCGCGTTCGACCGGCCCTCGGCCATCAGCTCCAGGACGTCGTGCTCCCGCGCGGTCAGCCCGTCCGTCAGCCCCCGGGCGTCACCACGGGCCAGCAGCCTAGCGATGACCTGCGGATCCATGACCGTACCGCCGCCGGCCACACGGCGTACGGCGTCGACGAACTGGCCGGTGTCGGTCACCCGGTCCTTGAGCAGATAGCCGACGGCTCCCGCGCCGTCCGCCAGCAGTTCGTTGGCGTAGAGCTGCTCGACGTACTGGGACAGCACCAGGACGGGAAGGCCGGGGCGTCTGCGCCGGGCCTCCAGCGCCGCCTGCAGGCCCTCGTCGGAGAACGTCGGCGGCAGCCGTACGTCGACCACCGCGACGTCGGGCGCCTCGTCCAGCAGCGCCCGCAGCAGGGCGGGTCCGTTGTCCACGGCAGCGACCACCTCGCAGCCGTGGTCCTGGAGGGTGCGGACCAGCCCGTCCCTCAGCAGGAAGAGGTCTTCGGCGAGGACAACGCGCATGGGATCTCCAGCGTCACGGTGGTCGGGCCGCCCCGCGGACTGCGCAGGACGAGGATGCCGTCGAAGGTACTCAACCGGCGGCGGACCCCACGCAGTCCGGTGCCGCCCGCCGACTCGTCCGCGCCGCCGCGGCCGTCGTCGGCGACCGTGATCCGCAGCAGCGCGCCCCCGACGTGTTCCAGGAGCACGCTCACGCCGTGGGCGCCGGAGTGCTTCGCCGCATTGGCCAGCAGCTCGTTGACGGCGAAGTACGCGGCGGACTCCACCGGCGCCGGGAGCCGGCCCGCCAGCCGGTCCACGACGTCGACGTCGAGGAAGGCGTCGAGTGCCAACGACCGGACGGCGTCGCCCAGACCGCGATCGGCCAGGACCGGCGGGTGAATGCCGCGGACCAGCTCCCGCAGGTCCCGCAGCGCCCTGGCGGAGGTCTCCCGGCCCTCCGACAGCAGGTCGCGGGCAGCGGCCGGATCGGTGTCGACGAGCCGGGCGGCCCGGTCCAGCGCCATGCCGAGGGCGACGAGCCGGGCCTGCGCGCCGTCGTGCAGGTCCCGCTCGATGCGGCGCAGCTCCGCCGACTGGATGTCGAGGGCCTCGGCCCGCGTCTCGGTCAAGCGCGAGACGCGCCGCCTGAGTTCGGTGGTGGCGGGCGCGGACAGCAGGCGCCGGCCCCAGCGCGCGTGGAGCCGGAGTACGGCGGGCGCCCCGTAGGCTCCTGCGGCGATGAAGGCGAGCCCCAGCACGAGTGCGGCGAGCATCGCCGGGGCGCTGTCCACCAGGACGAACGCGTACCAGTTGCCGTCGCCGAGCCGGCGCCACACCAGCGGCTGCACCAGCGCGCCGAAGGCCCCGTACTCGACGAGCGCGAGGGGTACGGCCACGAGCAGCCCGCCGGTCGCCGGCTCCAGCCAGGCCCAGGCGAGGTCGCGCCAGAACCCCTCGTTCCCGAGGACCGCGGCGGCCCGCGCGCGGCGGCTCGCGGCGCCGTCGACGGCCAACGGCTCGGGCGGGCTGATACGGATGCCGCTCCAGTCGGCGGCGCGCCGGCGGGCACGGTCGGACAGCGAGCGCAGTGCGCGGGCGGAGGGCGCGAGCAGGGGGAAGCCGGCCCCGACGGGCAGGAGCAGCAGGGCGAGCACCACGAGGCCGCCGACGGCGGTCACGGCGAAGGCGTACAGGCTGAGCAACTGGCACCGCACGAGGGCGGTCCAGGGGCGCGTCCGTACTCCGTGATCCGTCAACGCACGCTGCCTGCGGGCGGTTTGGTCCCCAGAGCCCATACGGCGGCGGCCGCCAGGCAGGCCAGCGAGAACAACACCATCGGGAGTACGGCTCCTGATTCCTCGTCCATGAACAGCAACAGACCCAAGTTGATCAGTGTATGAAATCCTCCGGCGAACAGCAGCCGTGACCCCCCGCGCATCCGTTCCAGGGCCGACCCCAGCACCACCGACAGGGACACCGTCGCCAGCAGGAACGCCGCCGCGTAGGCGGGGATTTGGGCGAGGACCGGGACATGCCAGACGCCCCAGACCAGCCCCACCACGACCGACGACGCGAGCGGGCCGCACCGCGTACGGAGCAGGGGCTGGAACAGGCAGCGCCAGCCGATCTCCTCGCCGCAGGCGCCGATGAACTGCGCCACGACGATCACGGCGAAGGGGTTGTCCGGCGCATCGGGGCGAAGGGAGCGCACGCCCCCGGTGAGGAGCGCGTACGACAGCGCGCAGAGGGCGACGATCAGCGGCGCGGTGGCCAGCAGCAACACCCCCCGGCCACGCGGGCGTTCCGGTGTGCTCAGGGTGGTGCCCAGCAGGTGCCGGGTGGCGCGCGGCCAGAGCAGCGCGACCGCCGCGACGCCGAGCGCCGGTCCGAACTGGGTCAGTTGGAGGACTTCGGCCGGGACCGGCGTCCCCGTCTGGACCGCGCCCAGCGCGCCGGCCGCCACGAAGGCGACGCCGACGAAGACCGCCGCCTTCGCGCCGATCCTCGGCCTCGGTATCGCAGACGCCTGTCCGTAGCCGTTGCTCATGTCGTCAGCCTCCGTCGTCGGGGGTGGAACCGTTACGCCGTCGACGATGCCGGGCGCGCGGGCCGGCGCCGCTGTACGTAGCTGCCCGATGGGGTGTACCTACGTACACCTGCATCGATTCCCGGGCCCGTGATCGTGCGACGTAAGACTTTCGTCATCCGCGGACCGTGGTGCCCGGATCCCCCGTCCGCATTGAATGGAGCAGAACGGAGCGACGAAGAGGGGCAGTCATGACGGGCACGACCACGACCACGACCACGACCACGACCACGGGCGCGGTGTCGGGGACGGGCAGGCGCCGGCGCCGCCGGCTGCTGACCGGGGTACTGATCGCGGCGGCGCTGGTGCTGGGCGTGGGGCTGTACTGGGCCGAGCCGTGGAAGCTCTGGCAGAACTCCACGGTCAACGAGGCACTGCCCACCGCCCCCGCGGCCCCGGGAACCTCGCGGCCGGGAGCCGCCCCGGCGCCGGGGCCGCAGACCATCGCCCAGGGCTCGCTGATCAGCCACGAGCACAGCACCACCGGCACGGTCAAGCTCATCAGGCTGCCGGACGGCTCGCGCACCCTGCGTCTGGAGAACCTCGACACCAGCAGCGGTCCCGACCTGCGCGTGTGGCTGACCGACGCGCCGGTGAAGGAGGGCGCGGACGGCTGGTTCGTCTTCGACGACGGCAAGTACGTCAGCCTGGGCAAGCTCAAGGGCAACAAGGGCGACCAGAATTACGAGATCCCGGCCGACGTGATCCTCGCGGACTACTCCAGCGTCACCATCTGGTGCGACCGCTTCGACGTGTCCTTCGGCGCGGCGGCCCTCCGGGCCGCCTGACGCCGCTCGTCCGCCCGACGCGCCCCCCGAGCCGGTGTCAGGCCTCCCGGATGAAGCCGGTCAGCGCGGCCACGTACTCCTGGGGGTGCGTCACATGCGGCATGTGACCCGCGCCGTCGAAGGCGGTACGCCGTGTCCGCGGCAGCACCTCGGCCAACCGGTCGAGCACGGCCGCGAACCAGGGCGGGCTCTGCGTCCCCCGGCTGAGCAGCACCGGCACGGTGCACCGGGAGAGTCCGTCGAGGTCCAGCGAGGCCCATTGCGGATCCGACTGCTCGTCCAGCCAGGTCTGGGCATGCGCCGTGAACGACTCCCGCGTCTCCTGCGGCAGCGCGTCCCACATCCCGGGACCGAGGGCTACCTCCTCCACGAACAGGCGGGCGCCCGGCCCGTCCTCGCCCTTGCGCAGGTGGTCCAGCACGGCGTCGACGGAGGTCATCGTCGGCTGGAGCCTGGCCAGCACCGCCGGATCGCTCGCGACGACGTCGATGAGCGGCGGCTCGTGGACGGCGATGGTCCGGAACAGCTCGGGCCGGCGCGCGGCCAGGCCGAGCACGGCTGAGGCGCCGAACGAGTTGCCGGCCACGTGCACCGGGGCGTCCCCCAGCGACCCGATCAGGGCCGCCAGGTCGTCCTCGTCCTGCCGGCGCGTCCCCTGGCCGGGCGGGGAGCCGCTCGCGCCGTGCCCCCGCCGGTCGTAGGCCACCACGGTGAAGCCGGCCTTCAGATCGGCCTGGATCGCGGGCCGCCAGACGGTGTGGTCGGTCCACGAGCCGTGGACCAGTACGAGCGGATCGCCCGTACCGGTGCTTTCGCAGAAGAGGTCCACACCGTCGGCGCGCACCTGTGCCATGTCCTGACTCCTCGCAGCGCGGGTATCCGTCGCAGGGTGTCTTAGCAGGGTGGTGGGCGCTCCTGCTCGCCGCCGCGCCGGTCGGCGCCCGGCGCGGCGCGTCGCGCAAGTGACGATCCGGTCTCGGATGCGGCGATCACCGTTGCCTCCGCCGCCGACGGTGCGTTTGGCGGTCATGGAAGCAGCTTCTACGCGTCCAGTCGTGTCCCCTGACGTTTCTTTCGCGGAGCTCAACGGCGCGTACTGGATCGACTCCGATTCCTCCCTCCACGGCACGGGGGAGTGCGCCCAGTGCGTCCTCCTGCGCGAGGCGGACGGCGAGACCCCGGCCTCGGGGGAGGGCACGGCGGGGGAGGCCCCCCGGTGCGCCGGCATCGGCTGGGCGCTGACCACGGGACGGCCCCTCCTGGTGACCTGCGCGGCGATCACCGTCACCGCGGCGCTCGTCACCGTGGCGCTGGGCTGAGGACCGGGTGGACGGCCGACGCCGGCCTCGGGCTGCCCGGGGAGTTCGGACGGGCGGCGGCGCCCGCCGGTTACCGGCCACCGCGGACCTGCGGGCTTTCGCCGGGCCGGCCCGTGCGCGTAGCGTGGTCGCATGACTACGACACCGGCTGAAGCGGGCGGGCCGGAGGCGGCGCCGTCCCTCCCGCCGAGCAGGCCCGTGGAAGCCGGCCACGCCGTGGACCGGACCCGGCCGCGGATGGAGATCCGCAACCGGCAGACCGCGGGGCTGACGTTCCGCGCGGACCAGTGGGCCGCGAAGAAGGCCGGCGCCCGGGCGACGGCAACGGTGCGGGCCTGGGGGTACGCCGAGCTCGACGAGCCGGACCTCGACACCGCCGTACGGCGTCTCGTGCAGGCGGCGGTCGCCGACGGCGGGAAGCGGATCAGCGTCCACCTCGCCGACCAGGACCAGCGCATCCTCGCCGTCGCGCTCAGCCACGTCGGCGACGCCGCCCCCGGCGAGGACGCCGTACTCACCGAAATCGCCGCCCTGCGGACGGTGGTGAGCTGCGGCAGCGACCTCGCGCCCGACGGGCGGCGGGTGTGGGCCCTGCTGGACGCCGCGCCGCGCGCGCCGCGGGAGCGGCCGTCCCCGCCGGCCGCGGGCGCCGACGCCGACAGGTGAGGGAGGCTCAGGACGGCGTCGCCGTGGCCGGGTTCGGGCGGACGGAGCCCGCCCGCCTCGCACCGGACGCGCGCCGCCCGCGGCGGCGGTGCAGCAGCGCGTCGAGGGAGAGGGCGGGGGCGCCGGCCAGGATCAGCGGGATCCAGGCCATCAGGTACACGAGGTCGTTTCCGTAGTAGTACGGGGTGGTCGGCCAGCTGACGGTCAGCCACAGGCTCAGCGAGATCAGCGCGCCGCCGAGTGCGGCCACCCGGGTCAGCAGCCCGGCCAGGGCTCCCAGGCCGACGGCCAGTTCCCCGAGGGCGATCGCGATGCCGAAGGCCACCGGACTCTGCGAGGAGAGCTCGACCAGGCCCGGGAGCGCGGCGGAGTCCCGTACGGCCTCCATCTGCTGACCGATCGATCCGTCGCCGGCGGCCGACAGGAACGCGGCGTCCGTCAATTTGTCCAGCCCGGCGTAGACGAACGTGGCGCCGAGGAAGAGGCGCAGCGGCAGGAGGGCGAACTCGGCCGCCCGCGCGCGCAGGTCGGAGGATGTCGTAGTCACACCCTGCACACGCGGGAACCCGCTTCGCGGTTCGGCCGTATTTCGGTGACGGATGCGTGAACCACCCGCCCACTCCCCGCGTGTTCCTGCTGAGACCGGGGTGGCAAGGGATGCTCCGGTCCGCTTCCGGTACGAGAAGGAGATACGGCCATGGGCGACACCACGCGTCGGCGCACGGTTCTCGCGGCGGGCGCCGCCACGCTGGCGGGCACGGTCCTGAGCGGCTGCGGCAACGACGGCGGCACCGAGGCGGCAGGAGACAACGCTCCCGGCAACGCTCCCGGCAGCGCACAGGGCGAACCCTCGGCGGGCGCCGCGGCCGGCGGGGGCGCCGGTACGGGACAGGCGCTCGCGCAGACGGCGGACATCCCGGTCGGCGGCGGGAAGGTGTTCAAGGACCAGAAGGTGGTGGTCACCCAGCCGATGGCGGGCCAGTTCAAGGCCTTCTCGGCCACCTGCACCCATCAGGGCTGCTCGGTGGCGTCCGTGAAGGACGGGAACATCGTCTGCCCGTGTCACCAGAGCCTGTTCAAGATCTCGGACGGGACGGTCGCCGGCGGACCCGCCACGCGCCCGCTGGCGGCGGCGAAGATAGCCGTCGAGGGGGACAAGATCACCCTCGCCTGAGTCCGGTCGGCGCGCCGCCGGGCTCACCGCGCCCGGCGGCGCACCGCGCGTCATGGTGGATGGCGTGGACGTCGATGTGGATGTGGTGGCCGACGAGCTGTACGGGCTGGCGCCGGAGCGGTTCACCGAGGCCAGGGACGAGCGGGCGGCGCGGGCCCGGAAGGCCGGGCAGTCCGGTGCGGCCAAGGCCATCGCCGCGCTGCGGCGGCCGACACGGGCGGCGTACGCCTCGAACCTGCTGGTGCGGCGGCGCCCGGAGGAGGTCGCCGCCTTCCTCGAACTGGGCGAAGCGCTGCGCCGGGCGCAGCGGTCGCTGGACGGCAGCCGGCTCCAGGCCCTTTCCCATCAGCGGCACGCCGTGGTCGCCGCCCTGGCCCGTACCGCCCGGCAGCTGGCCGAGGAGGAGGGCCGGGCGGTCAGCGAGGGCGTCGCGCACGAGGTGGAGCAGACCCTCCGGGCCGCGTTGGCCGATCCCGGCGCCGCCGAGCAGTGGTCGGGCGGACGGCTTTCCGCCGGGCTGAGTCCGCCGGTCGGCTTCACCGGCCTCCCCGAGAAGGCCCCCGTACGGCCGCAGTCCGATCGTCCGGCGAAGCAGAAGCAGGAGCGGAAGCAGAAGCAGAAGCCGAAGCAGCAGCCGGAGCCGGAGCCGGAGCCGGAACAGAGACCGAAGCCGAAGCCGAAGCCGTCCCGCGAGGCGGAGCAGCGCCGGGCCCGGGCCGAGCGGGCCCGGGCCGAGGCCGCGGCACGGGAGGCGGAGCTGCGGGCGGCCGAGCAGGAGCTGGCCGAAGCCGACGCGCGCGTCGGCGGACTGGAGCGGCGACTGCGCGAGGCCCGGACCGCGCGGACCGAGGCACGGCGGGCCCTTGCCGGCGCCACGGACCGGGCGCGCGACGCCGCGCGCGCGGCGCGGGAGTGACCCGGCCGTCGGGCGACGGGGGGTGTTCGGAGGGACACTGGACCCGGGGGCCGATGCCGGATGTGCCGCGCGAACGGAGGCCAGCCGCCATGCTGGGAGACAGCAAGGGATTCAGTGGCTACTCGGTGGACGACATCGAGGGCGCCAAGGGTTTCTACGGTGAGACGCTCGGACTGCGGGTGTCCGAGGACAACGGCCTGTTGACCCTGCACCTGGCGGGGGACACCGACGTGATGCTGTACCCGAAGGAGAACCACCGGGCCGCCACCTTCACGGTGCTGAACTTCCCGGTGGACGACATCGACCGGGCCGTCGACGAACTGTCCGCGCGCGGTGTGACCTTCGAACGCTACGAGGCGTTCGACCAGGACGCCAAGGGGATCGCCCGCGAGGCGCCCGGCCCGGCGATCGCCTGGTTCAAGGACCCGGCCGGGAACATCATCTCCGTCCTCCAGCCCCCCGGGACGTAGCCGCGGCAGGGGGCGTCCGCCGACCCCGGGGCCGGGCCGCCCGACCGGCCGACGGTGGGTGGCAGCAGCCCGGAGGGGGTGGCTAGCCCCATGGTCGAGTCCTCGTCGCGCCGCGATGCTTGAAGCACTTGAGGCCGACTCGAACGAGGAGACGACATGCGGATCGTGGCAGCGGACGGCGTGACCGGAACGGCCCTGGCGGACGGCCGGATGAAGGTACGGACGGCAGAGCGCGGCGAGTTCCGCTGCAGCCCGGTCGGCTCGGCGATGTGGGTGGCCCTGCGGGTCAACGACGGGTTCCTGGAGCTGGCCGCGTCCTCCCTCGCCGACGCCTGGCAGACCGACGAGGTCAAGGTTCGTACGGCGATGCACGCCTGGGCCGAGCGCCTGATGGACGCGGGCCTGCTCAAAGCCGCGGCGTGAGTCCTCGGTCATCCAGTACCGTCCGGGGCATGTTCGTAGTCACCGTTACCTACACGGCACCCCTGGAAGACGTGGAACCCTGGCGGCCGGACCACGGCGACTGGCTGAAGGAGCAGATCTCACGCCAGACGCTCCTGGTGGCAGGGCGGCAGAAGTCACCGACCGGTGGCGTGTACCTCGCGCCGCAGATGCCCGTCGAGGACCTCGGCCGCCTTCTCGCCACCGATCCGTACGTCGTCAACGGCGTCGCCGACCACACCGTCATCGAGTTCACCCCGCACCTCGTGGTACCCGGCCTGGAGCCCCTCACCGCGTACGAGTGAGCCGAGGAGGCGTCCGGTCCGGGCGCTACGGCCCGGAGGCGCCGGCCGTCGGTACGCACAGCACCGGAACCGGCGACAGGTGCAGCAGCTTGTGCGGGGTCGAGCCCAGCAGGGCGCCACGGATCGGACTGTCGCCCCAGCTGCCGACGATGATGACCCGCGCACGGTGGCGCTCCGCGGCATCGAGCAGGGCCTGCGCCGGTTTCTCGTCGACCACCTCGACCGTCGACGGGACACCGGCCTCGTCGGCGGCCTCGACGGCTCGGGCCAGGGCGCTGCGCCCGGCCTGGCGGACGGCTTCCCGGTGGGCCCGGTACTCCTCCCCGGTGGGCCCCGGCGCGGCGGCCCCGTAGACGAGGACGAGCGGTTCGCCGAAGGCGGCGGCGACCTCCAGCGCCACGCGCAGGGCGCGTTCCGCGCCGGGCGACTCGTCGTACCCCAGAACCACGGACATCAGGACTCCTTCGGGACGACGACACCTAGGGTTCGGGCTTCCTGCCGTGGACGAGCGCCGGGTCCACCACGGTCCGCCGCTCGCGCCAGAACCTGCCGTCCTGTACCCGCCAGAAGCACATGATCAGCACGCCGACCACGGCGATCCCGATCCCGATCACCAACGGCGGCCCGAGACCGAACCAGGAGACCCCGCTGTAGGACTTCTCCGGATGCGACATGTCGCCGATCGACTCCACCAGCAGCCAGCCGAGCAGCCCCGCCCCGACCAGCGGCCCGACGCCGATGAGCAGGAAGTTGTGCGGGTTCTCCAGCAGGTGGCGACGGTAGTACACGGCGCAGGCCACACCCGTGAGCGCGTAGTAGAAGGCGATGAGCAGGGAGAGCGCCGTCACCGAGTCCAGCAGCGCGTTCTCGCTGATCTGGTTGACGACGAGGTACCACGCGATGGCGATCCCGGCGACCCACCACGTACTGACGTCCGGGGTCAGGAACCGCGGCTGGATGTGGGCGAACGTATGCGGCAGCGCGTGCCGGCGGGCCATGGACAGGGCGGTACGGGAGGCGGGGATGATCGTGGTCTGCGTGGAGGCGAGGGCGGACGTGGAGACGGCGAGGAGAACCATCCAGTCCCAGCCGCCCATCACCTCGTGCGCGAGCGCGGCGAACACGGCCTCCTCGTCGTCCGCGTGGACGGCGAGGTACTCGGTTCCGGCGTACGCGACGACGGCGAATCCGACGGACAGGTACGTCACCAGCAGCACCACGGTCGACCAGATGCCGGCCTTGCCGGGCGCGGTGGCGGAATCCCTCATCTCCTCGGTGAGGTTCACCGCGGACTCCCACCCCCAGTAGATGAACACGCCGAGCAGCAGGCCGCCCGTGAGGGCGGCGCCGCCGGCTCCGAAGGGGTTGAGCCAGCTGAGGGAGGGTTCGACGGAGTCGAGGGTGCTGGTGCCGGCGTAGACGCGGTAGACCGCGACCACCGCGAACAGCAGCAGGAAGAGGACCTGGGCGAGGATGAGGACGTCCTGGAGGTGGGCCGACAGCTCGGTGCCGATGACGCAGATGGCGGTCATGGCCAGGATCACCACGACGGTGAGCGTCTGCCGGATCACGGGGTGGGCGGCCCAGTCGTCGAGGCCGACGGCGAGCAGGCCGAAGTTCACGGCGACGTCGGCCAGCGAGCCGATGACCAGGACGCCGGTCATCGTGATCGCCCAGCCGCCGAGCCAGCCGGCCCACGGGCCCATGGCCCGCGTCACCCACGAGAACGTCGTCCCGCAGTCCTGGTCGACCTTGTTGAGGTAGTAGAACGCGGCGGCGATCAGCAGCATCGGGACGAACGACGCCAGCATCACGCCCGGCGCGTAGATCCCGGCCAGTGCCACGATCGGCCCGATGGCCGCGGCCAGCGAATAGGCGGGCGAGGTGGAGTTCAGACCGATGACGAGCGCGTCGAGGAACCCGATCGCGTTGTGTTTGAGCTCCGCATCGGGGATCTCCGTATCCGCCGCGCCGTCGGCACTGTCCTGGGCCATGTACGCATCGTCAGGCACCCGGCGCCGGCGCGCGAGGCGCGTGGTCTGTCCGGGGCCCCGTCAGCCCGTCGCCGAGCGGGCCGCGTCCTCCACCTCGCCGCGCGCCGGCCGGCGCGGTCCGGGGCGGGTGTGCGGCTGCCCCGGGAAGGCGCCTGCCCCGGGAAGGGCGCCTGCTGAGAGGCCCTTCCCGGGGCAGCTGTCGGTCACGCCTGCCGGCGGATCAGTTCGTCTGGTAGACGCCGAAGATGTCGACGACCAGGTCGATGTTGTCCCAGCCGCGGTTCCAGAAGTCGACGATGCCGTTGTTGCCCATGCCGGCCGGGACCAGGTTGGGGACGGTGTCGCCCCGCTTCCAGTTCAGGTTGGAGGAGTTGGGCGGGGTCGGCCAGGTCGCCCAGTCGTTGTCGTAGGCGCTCAGCGAGTTCGGGTCCGGGGACACCGTGAGGTATCCGTCGCCGCGCGTGTTGGTGACCGTCGTGTTCAGCACGTACGCCGTGTTCTGCGGGCGCGAGCTGGACAGCGGCATGTAGATGTAGCCCTGGCCCTCCAGCTGGCCGTACGGCCAGTCCGCCGGGTCACGGGTGTCGAGCAGCCGCTCCGGCAGGAACGGCAGGTAGGCGCCCTGGCTGTCCTTGCTGTAGTAGCCGACCACGTCGACGATGACGTCGGTGCCCTTCCAGGCGCCGTTGCGGATCTTGATCGAGCCGTCCGCGCCGACCGGCACGATGACCGAGTTGGCGACGGTCTGGCCACCGCGGAAGTTCAGGTTGGAGGTGGTCGGAGCCGAACCGCCGCTCGGGTAGACGGTCAGGTGGCCGTCCTCGCGCGGGTTGGTGACCGTCACGTTCAGCGCGACCGCGGTGGCGTTGTACGGAATGCCGTTCCGGCCGGTGATCTGGACCCCGGTCGTGCCCTGGCCGGCGACCTGCCCCTGGCCCTGGCGGGTGTCGAGGAAGCGGCTGGGCTCCAGCGGGGTGTAGCCGCTGGAGGAGGCGTGGGTGAAGTAGCCGGTGATGTCGGCGATGAGGTCGACCGGCTCCCAGCCGCCGTTGTAGAGGTCGACGTAGCCGTTCTTGTTGACCGGGACGATCACCAGGTTCGGGACGGTCTGGCCGGCCGTGAAGTTGACGTTCGAGGTGGTCGGGCGGTCGCTGCCCTCGGGGAAGACGGTGACGTGGCCGCCGCTGGTGGTGTTGGTGGCGGTGACGTTGAGGACCACGGCCGTGACACCGGCGGGGATCGAACCGTTGCCGGAGATCTTGACGCGGGTGGAGGCGTACGGGGCGACCTTGCCCTGCGGGGCGCCCGTGCCGTTGCGGGTGTCCAGCAGACGGGTGGGCGCGTACGGGGTGAAGTCGGAGCCCGGGGTCACGACGTTGAGCTCGTTGGTGCCGCGCACGCCCGAGCCGTCGGACAGGGTGACCTTGATCGTGTACGCGCCGATCTCCGCGTAGGAGTGCGTCTGGGTCGCGTTGGTCGGGCCGTTGGCGCCGAAGGTGACGCTGGTGCCGTCGCCCCAGTCGACGTTGACCGACAGCGCCGTGCCCGCGTCGCTCACGACGCCGAGGTCCAGGCTGATGCCGCGGGCGCTGGTGCCCTTGGCCGTCAGGGAGACCGTCGGCTCCGCGGCGGCGCTGCCTTCGGCCTGCGCGGAGGCGCCGGCCTTGCCGTTGCCCTTGGCCGCGGACGCGGTGTGGACCGTACGCTCGGCAGGGCTCTTCACGGTGGTGAAGTTCGACGCCGCGACCTTGTTCAGGTCCACGTCGGGCGCGGAGACCCCGTGCGGGCCGGCGGCGCCGGACTTGCCCGGATCCGCCTGGGCCACGCCCGGTATGAGACCCACACTGGCTGCCACGACGGCAGCGGACATTACGAGTCGGCGGTTGCGCACCGGCCCCCCCATTGTCGGTTAACGCTTGAACAAGTTCGAAAGAGTGCTCAGAGTACACAGCCGCGGAGTGCTGACGAGCAGGTCCCCCCTTGGATCGCCACCCGCCGTCCGCCGCTGGAAGAGCGCCTTGAGATGCTCGCCGCGATCACCCGGAAAATCAAGGAATTAACGTCACCTGCCTCCGGCCGGCGCGTCCGGCCGGGCCAGCGGATCGGTGATGCCGCCCGGGCAGGCGAGGCCCTCGACGTCCCAGCCGTCGAGGGCGGCCGCGGAACGGTAGAGGGACCCGAGGAAATCGAGGACGGTCCGCCGGGGATCCGCGGCCGCGCGGACGTCGTCGTAGTCCAGCGTGGCCAGGCGGCCGGTGCCCCGCTCGGCCCAGTGCGCGGCCGCCGGCCGCAGCGGCTCACGGGCGAGGGCCGCCGGCTCCGGCGCGGCGTACGCGTAGAAGGCGGGCCGCGGGTACTCCTCGTCGCCGAACCAGAAGCCGCAGCTGATGACCTCGCGCGAATAGGCCTCCCGGGTCACCGGGTCGACCTGCGGCCCGAGCGCGACGGCGCGGTCGGAGAACCGGGTGACGGCGATGTCGTACGAGTGCCAGAACAGGTGCACCGGGCTGACCTTCCCGGAGAAACCGGAAGCGAACTCCTCCAGCACCAGGTTGACCTGGCTGAGCACCTGCCAGTGCCGGTTGACCCATTCCGGGTCGTAGGAGGCGTGCTCGGTGTCCTCGGCGAACGGCCGGTGGGCGTCGGCCAGCTTGTACGGGTGGGGGTGCGGGAGGGCGACCGACACGCCGATCCGGCTCAGGGCGGCGAGCGTCTCGCGGTAGAACGAGGCCACCGACTGCCCGAGGAGCGGGAACGAGGTGGTCGAGCCGTCGAGACAGGACACGGTCAGCCAGTGGTCGACGAAGTCGAAGTCGATCGTGAAGACCGGATCGCCCCCGCTCCCGCCCATCGGACGGGTCGTGATCCCCCGCCCCGTGACATGGAACGCCACGTTCCACCAGTGGTTGCGCCGCACGCTGCTCGCCAGCCGGATCTTGCCGACGATCTGCGCGAACCGGTGCAGCGTCTCCTTGGAGTCCCGCCACTGCGACAGCGGCATCGCCGGGAACAGGTCCACCGGGCATCCCCCAGCTCGTTGCGCCACGCCTCACGGCCGTACACCGACATCTTGACCCCACCCGGCCTCCACCCCGGGCGCGACCTGCGGGCGGCGGACGAACCGTCAGCCATGCGCGCCGGTCGGGGCGAGGAGGGCGAGGAGGGCGGGGGAGGCCTCCAGCAGGGCCCGGGAGCGCGCCGCGATGCCCGCCTCCCGGGCGGCCAGCGCCGTCTCGACGGCGTCCCACCGGTGCCCCCGCCGCAGCTCGGGCAGCAGGGCGCGCAGCGGTGCGATCCGGTACCCGGCGCCGCGCAGCTGGTGGACGATCCGGGCGTCCCGGACCTGCGCGGGCGAGTAGCGCCGGATTCCGCCCCGCCGGTCGGGGACCACGAGGCCCTCCGCGTCCCAGTGCCGCAGGGCCGAGGCGCGGACGCCGAGCGCCGCGGCGAGCTCGGAGACGCCCATCGCGTCGGCAGGGCGTACGTCCGCGATGGGCTCGGCGGAGATCGCCGCCGCGGCCTCCCGGGCGAGCGCCAGCTCCGCACGCTCCCGGTCGAGCCGGGCGTGTACCGCGTCGAGCCGAGCCAGCAGCCGGGCGCCGGCGCCCTCGTGGGCCGCGCGGAGGATGTCCTTGGCCTCCACCGGACCCGTACCGGCCGCCAGGGCCCGGTAGGCCCGCGCGGAGTCCAGGTGGACCTGTGCGTAGACCCGGTAGCCCGATGCGGTGCGCGCCGCGGGCGGCAGCACGCCGTCGCGTTCGAGGTTGCGGATCTGCTGGACCGAGTACCCGGAGCGCCGGGCGACATCGACCGTCCGCATCGAGGCCGATTCGAGGGTTGGCACCCGTTTCCCCCCTGGGTCTGGCGCGACGTGCGGCCGGAAGTCTCCACAACCACTTTAATGAAACGCTTGCAGACATGACCATCGACGACATCATCGACTTCACGGGCGGCCTCGACGGGGTACTGACCCTCAGACCGGGTCCCGGCGACGGATCGCCCGAGATCAGCTGGGGGACACGTTCTTCTACCACTCGCCCGACGGCGCCGTTCCCCCCGCCGCCCAGCCCTTCGCGACCATCGTGACGAAGGACTACCCGGGCGAGCCGTCCTCCCGGCTCGACCGGCCGGGCGCGTTCCGCGTCAACGTCGCGGCCGGGAGGGAGGAGTTCGTCCGCCGGACCGGCCGTGCACCGCAGGACGCGGCCGCCGCCGAAGAGGACCACGGCCTCGCCGACACGGTCATGCCGCACCCGGTCTACGGCTCCGCCGGCTGGCTCGCCGTGGTGAACCCCGGCGCGCGGACGGATGACGCCCTCCGCGAACTGCTGCGTCACGCCCACGGCCTGGCGCGTGCACGCCACGAACGGCGCCGGGACCGGTAGCCGTCCCCGTACCCGCCGCGGTACCCGCGCACAAGACGGCCGGGCCGTCCGGTCAGCCGCGGAGACGGCTGCCGAACGGCCCGGACGTCGGGACGGGAGCGGGTCAGACGAGGTCGAACCGGTCGAGGTCCATGACCTTGCCCCACGCGGCGACGAAGTCCTTCACGAACTTCTCCTTCGCGTCGTCGCTCGCGTAGACCTCAGCCAGCGCACGCAGCTCGGAGTTCGAGCCGAAGACGAGGTCGGCCCGGGTCCCGGTCCACTTCACCTCGCCGGTGGCGACGTCACGGCCCTCGAAGACGTTCGCGTCCTCGGACGTGGCCTTCCAGGTCGTACCGAGGTCGAGCAGGTTGGCGAAGAAGTCGTTCGTCAGCGACTCGGGGGTCGTGGTGAACACGCCGTACGAGGAGCGCTGGTGGTTCGCGCCCAGGACGCGGAGCCCGCCGACGAGGACCGTCATCTCGGGGGCGCTCAGCGTCAGCAGGTTCGCCCGGTCGATCAGCAGGTACTCGGCCGGCAGCCGGTTGCCCTTGCCGAGGTAGTTGCGGAAGCCGTCCGCGACCGGCTCCAGCGCGGCGAACGACTCCACGTCCGTCTGCTCCTGCGTGGCGTCGGCGCGGCCCGGGGTGAAGGGGACCTCGATGTCGAAGCCGGCGTTCTTGGCGGCCTGTTCGACGGCAGCGGCGCCGGCGAGGACGATCAGGTCGGCGATCGAGATCTGCTTGCCGTCGCTCTGCGCCGCGTTGAAGGTCTGCCGGATGCCCTCCAGCGTACGGAGGACCGTAGCGAGCTGGTCGGGGTCGTTGACCTCCCAGCCGGCCTGCGGCTGGAGGCGGATGCGCGCGCCGTTGGCACCGCCGCGCTTGTCGCTGCCGCGGAAGGAGGAGGCCGAGGCCCACGCGACGGAGACGAGCTCGGAGACCGACAGGTCCGAGGCGAGGACCTGGTCCTTCAGCGAGGCGACGTCGTCGGCGTCGACGAGCGCGTGCGTCACGGCCGGGAGCGGGTCCTGCCACAGCAGGGTCTCGGACGGGACCTCGGGGCCGAGGTAGCGCGCGATCGGACCCATGTCGCGGTGGGTCAGCTTGAACCACGCGCGGGCGAAGGCGTCCGCGAACTCGGCGGGGTTCTCCAGGAAGCGCCGCGAGATCTGCTCGTAGGCGGGGTCCACGCGCAGCGAGAGGTCGGTCGTCAGCATCGTCGGGGCGTGGGTCTTCGACGGGTCGTGGGCGTCGGGGACGGTGCCCGCGCCGGCGCCCTCCTTCGGCCGCCACTGGTGGGCGCCGGCGGGGCTCTTGAAGAGCTCCCACTCGTACCCGAAGAGGATCTGGAAGAAGCTGTTGTCCCAGGCGGTCGGGGTGTCGGTCCAGATGCCCTCAAGACCGCTGGTGATCGCGTCGGCGCCCTTGCCGGTGCCGAAGCTGTTGCTCCAGCCGAGACCCTGGGACTCGATCGGGGCGGCCTCGGGGTCGGCGCCGACGTTGTCCGCCGGGCCCGCGCCGTGGGTCTTGCCGAAGGTGTGACCGCCTGCGATGAGGGCGACGGTCTCCTCGTCGTTCATCGCCATCCGGCGGAACGTCTCGCGGATGTCGCGGGCGGCGGAGAGCGGGTCGGGGTTGCCGTTCGGGCCTTCCGGGTTGACGTAGATGAGGCCCATCTGGACCGCGCCGAGGGGGCTCTCCAGCTCACGGTCGCCGGTGTAGCGCTCATCGCCGAGCCAGGTGGTCTCGGGACCCCAGTACACGTCCTCGTCGGGCTCCCAGACGTCCGCGCGGCCGCCGGCGAAGCCGAACGTCTCGAAGCCCATCGACTCCAGGGCGACGTTGCCGGTGAGGATCATCAGGTCGGCCCACGAGATGCTCCGGCCGTACTTCTTCTTGACGGGCCACAGAAGTCGGCGGGCCTTGTCGAGGTTCCCGTTGTCCGGCCAGCTGTTGAGGGGGGCGAAGCGCTGCTGTCCGGCGCCGGCGCCGCCGCGGCCGTCGCTGATCCGGTACGTGCCGGCGCTGTGCCAGGCCATACGGATCATGAACGGGCCGTAGTGGCCGAAGTCGGCCGGCCACCAGTCCTGCGAGGTCGTCAGCACCTCGGCTATGTCCCGCTTCACCGCGGGGAGGTCGAGGGACCTGAACGCCTCGGCGTAGTCGAACTCCTCGCCCATGGGGTTGGCCACGGCCGGGTTCTTCGCGAGGATCTTGAGGTTGAGCCGCTCGGGCCACCATTGGCGGTTTCCGCCGCCCTGCGTCGGGTGCGCGGCGCGCCCGTGCGCGACGGGACAACCGCCTCCGGCCTCCGTCTTCGCGTCTACGACGATTGCATCATGGTTCTCAGACATGGGAATCCTTCCAAACCGGGCGGATCACGCTGCTAAGGAAAGGGGGCGGCGGAAGCGTTGTACGGGCGTGGCTGCGGTGAGGGTTGGCTACCGACCGAACCGATCCTACGATGGACGCAATCCAAGTCAAGAAGAGCACCAGTTGCATATCTGATAGGGATCCGGACACTCTCCTGAACTCCGGGCGTCCCACCTGACCTGATGGGGTGAACCGCTATGAGCGACCTGCTGGGACGACTGCGAGAGCGCGGCTGGCGCCTGACCTCCCAGCGGCGCGTCGTCGCGGAGGTGCTGGACGGGGAGCACGTGCACCTCACGGCCGACGAGGTGCACGCCCGTGCCGTGGAGCGGCTGCCCGAGATCTCGCGGGCCACCGTCTACAACGCCCTGGGGGAGTTGGTCACGCTCGGTGAGGTCGTCGAGCTGTCGACGGACGGGCGGGCCAAGCGCTACGACCCCAACGCCCGCCACCCGCACCACCACCTGGTGTGCTCGCGCTGCGGGACCATCCGCGACGTCCACCCGACGGGCGACCTGATGACGGGGCTCGCGGCAGAGGAGCGGTTCGGCTTCACGGTGTCGAAGGTCGAAGTCACCTACCGGGGGCTGTGCCCCTCGTGCGCCGGCCAGGGGGCCTGAGGCGGGTCCGGTCCCGCTACTCGTGCGGGGGCAGATGAGCTCTGGCTTCCTCGTAGGAGCCCTCGCCGGCGGACGCGGCGGGGGCGCAGAACAGGTTGAGGACGCCGGTCCGGAAGACCTCGCAGGAGATCAGCCTTCGGTACGCGTTCCTCCAGTGGGCGATGCGGACCGCTCGTCCGCTGCTCGGAGGCGGGGCCCTGCGGCGCGGGTGTAGCGGCGGGCCAGGTGCGCGAAGGCCTCCTTCAGCTCGGGCGGCCCGACGACCTCGACGTCGGCGTCGAACCGCCCGATGGCCGTGGCCAGGCCGGTCCACGACCAGGAGCCCAGGACGAGCCGGCAGCGGTCCGGGCCGAGCTCCTCGACCAGCCCGTCGTGGGTGTAGGGGGACACCGTGGACGCCGGCAGGTCGAGGATGACCTCGCCGCGGCAGGGCCGGCCGCCGGACTCGTCGTAGCCCTGGAACCTGCGGGTCACGAAGGCGGCCACCTCGCCTCCCGGTACGTCGCGCGGCGCGAAGCGGGGTCCCGTCGGCGAGCGCGGTGTCATCCGGTCGGCGCGGAACGTACGCCAGTCCCCGCGGTCGAGGTCCCAGGCGACGAGGTACCACCGGCCGCACCAGGTGACGAGATGGTGGGGCTCCACCCGGCGGGGCACGGGCTCGGCGGCCGGCCCGGCCCCGGAAGCCGCCGCCCGAGGCCCGGACGCGTAGTCGAAGCGCAGCACCTCGCCCGCGCGGACGGCGGCGCTGACCTGCATCAGCACCTTGCCGTCGACCGGCGGCCCGGGCCGGACGGCGGGCCGCTCGACCGCCGTGAACCGGAGCATGTCGATGCGGTGGCGCAGTCGCGCGGGCATCACCTGCCGGACCGTGGCCAGCGCCCGGGCCGCGTCCTCCTCGATGCCGACGCCGGTGGTGGCCGCGGCCTGGAGGGCGACGGCGAGGGCGACGGCCTGCTCGTCGTCGAACAGGAGCGGAGGGAGCTCCGTACCGGCATCCAGCCGGTAGCCCCCGTCGGGCCCTTTCGCCGCCGCGATGGGGTAGCCGAGCTCCCGGAGGCGGTCCACGTCACGGCGCACCGTACGCGCACTGACCTCCAGCCGCTCCGCCAGCACCTGCCCGGGCCAGTCCCGGCGCGTCTGGAGCAGGGAGAGCAGGGAGAGCAGTCGCGCTGAGGTCTTCGGCATGTCCTCCATGCTGCCGCGAGAAGAGGACACGCCCTGACCGCTTCTCCTGAAACCTTCCTCCCGGGCAGAACGGCTACGCGCCGAACAGCGCAGGGAACTGGCTTCGTTCCCCTCCGGCACGCGTCAGACGGTCTGGCGGAAGGAACGCACGGTGGGCGACTTGGCCAGCGCCCGGGACATCCGGACCAGCCCCGAAGGGCTGTTCGGCGAGGTCAGCACCGGACTCGCGGCCTCCGACCCCAGGCCTTGCGGCGTGTCCCGCGCCCGGCCCCAGTGGACGATGGCCGTGACCAGCGCGACCGCGTCGGCCACGGCCGCGGCCTCGTCGGCCGGACGGCCCGCCTCCAGCTCCTCCCGGAGCACCCGGTCCCGCGTGTCCGGGCGCAGGTACGGGCTGACCGTGAGGATCCCGTCGTGGATGTCGGACTCGCGCTGTGTCAGCCGGATCTCGATGGGGGTCCAGGGCCCGCCGCCCAGGGCGATGCTGTGCCGCGTCGCCCCCCGCAGCTCCCGGGACAACGGGCGCAGCTGCGCGTACTGGCGCCACATGCCCCACTGGCTCGTGACGTGCTGGGAGACGAGCGGCAGGACGAACCCGGTCGCGACCAGCAGCGCGGACACGGAGGCGAGGGACGGCGCGACCTCCGTGCCGAGGACGTCCCAGTCGGCGCCCGCCCAGCGGGCACCGATCGCGGTGAACTTGGCGATGTCGTAGAGGAGGTTCAGTACGTACCCGAAAGCGATCAGCCCCAGCCCGGCGCGCAGCGCGCCGTGGACCTCGGCCGCCCAGCGCCGGCACAGGAGCGTCATGGTGACCGCCGCCGTGGTGTGCGCCGCGAGGTAGAGGAGGATCATCTCCCGGATGTACGGCGTGCCCGCGTAGTACGTGTCGAGATCGCGCAGGCGCTCGACGGGGGCCTCGCCGAGCGCGAAGAGCACGTTGATGGCCACGATCACCGAGAGGGTGGCCATGTTGCACACGCGGGACCGGCGGCGGGTGCGCTCCGCGTCCTGCGGGCCGCTGCTCCAGCGGAAGATGAGCACGATGTTGGCCCCCGAGAATGCCGTGATCAGCGAGAACACCAGCGGCGCGGCGGCGTTCGGGATCCCCGTGAACCGGTTGACCGCGACGAGCGTGGGGATCGCCGTGGTCCCGAACACGGCGGTGGCCAGGAGGAGGAGCGCCAGCACGGACCGCAGGAGTTCGTCGCGGGGATTGCGCCAGAGGGCGGGGAGTTTGAGGCATGCTGCCAGGAGGAGCAGGGCTCCGGGCAGGTAGAAGCCCAGTCCGTTCGAGTCGTTCACGCCGTGCCCTGTGGTCGGTGCTGGTGTTCGTGTCGGTGCCGGTGGTGGTTCTCGTGCATGGTGAGGCGGTTCAGCGGCTGCGGACGCTGAGGTGCCTGTACAGCGCCTCATGCCCTTCGGCGGTGGGGTGGACACCGTCGACGAGGAGTTCGGGCCTGCCGCGCAGCGGCTCCCACAGGTCGAGGAAGTCGACGTGGTGCGCGTCGCACCAGTCCCGCAGGGACGTCCGCAGGGCCAGCACGCGCGCTTCGGTGAAGCGAAGGCCCTCGTAGTCGCCGGTGCGCGACTCGTCGATCCACGTCGGTCCCACCACGACGAGACGCGCGTGGTGGCTCAGGGCCGTGGCGGCGAGCGAGCCGAGGTGCCGCGCGATGTGCGCCGGTCCGTCGTAGGGAGCGTCCGGGGCGTCGAGGCGTACGGCGCAGTCGTTGACGCCGGCGGCGACGAGGAGGGTGTCGGGCAGGCGGGGAGCCAGCAGGGCGGGCGTCTGCTCGCTGACATCGGACAGGAGGCTGCCCGGCACGGCCAGGTTGAAGACGCGGTGGGCCGCCTCGTTCCCCGCGATGTGGTCGGCCGCCAGGCGGCTCGTCCACCCTCCGCGCGGGTCGCAGCGCCCGTAGGCGATGCTGTCGCCCACGACGACGATCCGCCGGGCAGGGCGCAGCGGATCGGCGTCCAGGTAGGCCCAGGCGCTCTCGCCGGAGGTGAGGACGACCCGCCGGCGGGCGTAGTCGTCCACCTCGTACGCGTCGGCCGCGGCCAGCTCCCGGTCGGTGAGGTGCAGGACGGCGCCCTCGACCGCCGAGCCCCGCTCGCGCTCCAGGACCGGGTGCACGTCGAGACCGCTGGCGGCGATCACGGCGGGATCGGTGATCTGCAGGGGGCGAAGGCTATGGCCGGCGAGCGACGCCGGGGACATGGGCACGGCTCGGCCGAAGAGGGTGGTCTGCACCTGTTCGTCCCTCAGTGTGCCGAAGGAGAAGAGGGCGTGGGGGCGTGATTCGGACACTGGGAGCCGCGTGGCCTTTCTTGAAACGATTGATCAACTCACCCTAACGGCCGGGTCCAGACGACCGAAAACAGGCCCTGTGGCCGGAGGTTGTCCCCGTCCGCGCGGGGGCGTGCCCGCCCTCGAACGAGGCGGTCGACACGCTCTGCGCGAGGAGCCCGGGAGCCCGGGATTCGCCGGACTGGGGTCCCGCCACGAGGTGGAGGGCAAGACCCGGCAGGCCAAGGCGCTCATGCACCCCGAGGCCGGCGCCCTGGAGTTCCACTTCCCGGCCTTCACCGTGCACGAGGCCCCGCACCAGGGTGGGTGTGCGACGCCCGGGAGGACGGCGGCCTGGTTCCCCTTCCGCCCCGCGACGACGCTGATGACCCGGCAGCGGCGACCACCGACGCCGCGGCGTACGGAAAGAAGAGCTCCCATGACCCTCCCCCCGACCACCGGCGACGGCCTCCTCGCCCGGATCCGGCGCCGGCCCGCCGACCGGCGGCGCATCCTGTTCACCGGCGCGACCCTCGTCACCATGGATCCCGCCCTCGGCGTCATCGACCGCGGCGACCTCCTGGTCGCGGGCGACACGATCACCGCCGTCGGCCACCACCTCCCCGCCGGGGACGCCGTCGTCGTCGACGCCACCGGCACGATCCTCACGCCCGGCTTCGTCGACACCCACCGGCACGCCTGGCAGGCCCAGCTGCGCCGGATCATGCCGGACGTCGACGACCTGGGCGGCTACGTCATGTCCACCCTGGCCGGGCACGCCACCGCCTACCGGCCCGAGGACATGTACGTCGGCACCCGGCTGGCCGCCCTCACGGCGATCGACAGCGGCATCACCACGATGCTGGACTTCTCCCACAACTCCCGCACCCGCGAACACTCCGACGCCGCGATCCGGGCCCTCCTCGACACCGGGATCCGCGGCGTGCACGCCTCCATGGGGCCGCACTTCGGCGCCTGGGACCGGCAGTGGCCGGGGGACCTGACCCGCCTCAAGGACACCTACTTCAGCAGCGACGACCAGCTCCTGACCCTGCGCCTGGCGGCCCTGGCCACCGACGAGATCGCCGGCCCCGCGCTGGCCTACGGCCCGGAACTCGCCCGCACCGCCCAGGACCTGGGCATCGGCGTGAGCGTCGACGCGGTGTTCGGCACGGCCTCCTCCGAGGCGGTCCTGCGCTGGGCCGGGCAGGGGATCCTGCACCCCGAGGTCACCCTCATCCATGCCACCGGCCTGACCCCCGAGGCTTGGAAGGCCATGGGGGAGACCGGCACCACCGTGGCGCTCGCGCCCACCTCCGACGCCCAGATCGGTCTGGAGACCGCGATCCCGGCCGTCGACGAGGCCCTCTCCGCCGGCATCCGCCCGGGCCTGAGCATCGATGTGGAAGTCGCCCTGGCCGGAGACATGTTCACGCAGATGCGGACCCTCCACGCCATCCAGCGGATGCGCGCGGTCAACGCCGCGTACGGCACGGACCGGGAGCCCTCCCGCATCACCACGCACGACGTCCTCGACTTCGCCACCCTCCAGGGTGCCCGTACCAGCGGGCTCGCCGGCGTCACCGGCTCCCTCACCCCCGGCAAGAAGGCCGACCTGCTGGTCATCCGGGCGGAGGACCTCAACAACATGCCGCTCAACGACCCGATCGGGACCGTCGTCCTGGGAACCGACGCACGCAACATCAGCGCCGTCCTCGTCAACGGCGAACCCCGCAAGTGGAACGGGCAGGTCCTTGACGTCGACCTGCCGGCGCTGCGCCGCGAGGTGCACGCCTCGCGCGACCACGTGCTGGCCGTGCCGCACCAGTCGCCCCGTTCGTGACCAACGGCTGCCCCCGAGCCAACTCACATGCCATCATGTCCAGTTGTGGCTGAGGGGGAGGCTATGGCGAATACCGCGATCCGCGTGCGCCTCACGCAGGGGGCGAGCGAGAGCGACATCGGGGCACTGAAGGCCTGGCTCGAACGGGAGCAGAAGCTCGAAGCGCTCCGCAACAGCGGCAGGCTGGAGATCCAGGAACGCCCGGGGGAGCAGGACGGGCCCGGCAGCCCGATGGGGGCCGGCATGGACATCGTGCTGGTGCTGATCGGAGCGGCCGCCCCCCGACTGTTCGACGAGGTGTTCGAGCAGGTGAAGAGCGGGGTCCGCGCGTGGCGCGAGAACCGCCGGTCCGTGGAACGGGGCGAACCGCCAGAGGTCGACGTGGAGCCGGGCGGCGACGGGAGATAGCCCCGTGGCGCGCTTCGACCCGCGCGGGAAGGCGAACCGGGCGCTGCTCTTCGGGGTCCCCGACTACGACTTCACCCGACCCGAGCACCCCTTCGGCGTATCGGGCGACCTCCCGGCGGTGGAGCACAACCTCGACGGACTGCGACAGGCACTCCGCGCCGGAGGGGTCTTCACCGAGGCGGGGATCACCGTCGCCCGCCCGCGGACCGTGGACGAGTTCGACCGGCACCTGGACGCCGCCGTCGAGGCGGCCGAAGGGCTGCTCCTGCTGTACTTCTCCGGCCACGGAGCCGTGCCCAGCACGGGGGACGAACTGTGGCTGCTGATGCGGCGGGCGACGATCGTCCCCGGCACCGAGTCCGTCTTCCGCGGCGCCGTGCCCTGGAAGAGCGTCCTCACCGTACTGTCCCGCGCGAGGGCGGAGCGGGTGGTCGTCATCCTCGACTGCTGCTACGCGGGCAACGCGTCGGCGGCGTGGGACGTGCTCGGCACCGCCCAACGGCAGCGGACCTCGCTGCTGATGAGCGTCCAGGCCAACAACCGCATCGACGCGGGCGACGCAGACACCCCCACGCCGTTCACCGCCGAGCTCGTACGCCTCCTCCAGAACGGAGAGATCGGCTTCGAGGAGCTGGCCGACCGGCTCAGGGCCCACATGTCCGCCCACCACACCACGCTGCGCGAGCCCCCCGAGCCGTGGGAACCGCAGAGCCGCTCGGCCACCTCGGGTTCCGACGTACTCCTCGCGGCCCCTCCCTCCCGCCCGCCGGGCACGCCCCCGCCGGCGCTCTTCGCCGAGTCGTACGGGAACGGCGGCCGCCGTCCGCCCGCGCAGCCGGCGCGGGCGCGCGACGGATCACGGGCCCCCGCCCGAAGACCGGTCGGTCGCGGCGGGCTCGTCCCCCTCACCGGCCGCCGCAGGCTCGCGGCCGTCATCGGCGTGCCCGCGGCGATCGCCGGTCTCGTCGCCACCGGCCTGGCCGTCCTCGACGGCGGGGGCGGTGCACCCTGCAAGCCCCCGCTCGAACTGCGGCTGCTCACCGACCCCGATCTCGAACCCACCCTCCGCAAGGCGGCGGAGGCGTACCTGACATCGAACGCGAACCGGACCGGGGGCGGCTGCCGGCGCAGCGGCATCACCGTCTACAGCGCCGGGGCCGCCGCCACCGTCAGCGCGTTCAGCCGGCAGTCCGATCCGTGGCAGCGCCCGACGGGCGACGAGACCAACCCGCAGCGTGACATCGGCCCCCAGCCGGACATCTGGATCCCGGCCTCGTTCGCGAGCGCCGACCGGGCCCGCCTCTCGTCGCCCGAGCGGACGTACGTCACCCTGGAGGCCGATCCGGAGCCGTTCGCGTACTCGCCGGTGGTGCTCGCCGTACCGCAGAGCCTCGCGGAGCCGGCCACCGCGCGGGTCGGCAGCCTCGCCGCCCTGACGGAGGCGGTCAGGAAGCGCGAGGCGCGGGCCGAACTGCGGCGCACGGACCCGGAGAACACCGACGCGGGCCTCCTCGCCACGATCGGCCTGTACGGCGGCGGACCGGGGGAGACGGACCCGGCCTCCGCCGAGCGCCGCGTGGCCCAGCCGGGACCGCCCTCGCGCACCGGCACGGAACTGCTGTGCACCCTGCCCGACGACGACGCGGCCGACGAGCGCACCTCCGCCCTGGTCCCGGAGTTCCTGCTGAAGACCGCGGTGGGCTGCGACAGCGCGACGCGGACCGGCCGGACGGCCGAGTACCCCGTCGACGTCCCCGGCCTGAGCCCGACGTTCGTACGGGTGCGCTGGCAGGGCGCCGACCGGGACAAAGGGGCGCGGGACACCGCCGTGGCGGGGTTCCGTACGTGGCTGACCGGCAAGGGGGGCACGACGGAGGCCGGATCCGGCGCCCCCGGCGGACTCGCCGTGTTCGGGCAGGACGGCTTCCGCAGCGGTTCGGGCGGCCACCGGCCCCTCGGCGGCGGCGACTTCGGGGCCCTGGCCGACCCCGGACAGCTCCCCGGTCCCGCCTTCCCGTCCGCGATGACCGACGCGCTCAAACGCTACCGGGAGGCCAACGGGCCGGGCCGGGTGCTCTTCCTGCTCGACTCCTCCGGATCCATGGGCGGCCTGTGGGAGGGTCCCGGCGGTGCACCCGGCATCATCACCCAGTCCCTCGCCGGGCTGGGACCTCAGGACGAATACGGGGTGTGGGGCGTGGCCTCCGAGCCGGGCGGCCCGCGCCCGTACGGCGAGGTGCTGGGCTTCGGCAAGCACCAGCGCGAGGAGGCACAGCATGCGATCACCGCTTCGGCGCAGGTCAAGGACCTGGAGGCCGACCCCTACCGGGCTCTGGCCGCGGCGCTGGACTACATGGCGCAGCGCGGCACCGACGACCACCGCCCGCAGCTGATCGTCTACATCACGGACGACGAGGACAACGACCGGCTGACCGAGGGCGGTCGGCTCGGGGATCTGCTCGCCACCGCGCGGGCGAGGAGGATACCGGTGGTCATGGCCTCCCTGGACAGCGGCGGGTGCGACAAGGGCAAACCGGACGCGGCCGTGTCCGAGGCGAGCGGCGGCCGCTGTCTGGACACCAAGGGTGACCTCGTCGCCCGGCTGCGCGACGAGGTGGCCAGGACCGGAACGGGGGGCGAGGGATGAGCCGCGCCCCCGGGCCCGTACGGCGCGGCGCGGCGACCGTGACCCTGCTCCTGGCGCTGCTCCTCACCGCGGGATGCGACGCGGGCGGGGCCGACGGCGGCGGGCCGCCGGCGGCCTCGGGCCCGGCGGACGTCCCGGGGGAGATCGTGCTGGCCAGCGGCCGCGACGTGACCGGCAAGGGCGGCATCCGCCAGCAGCTCATCGCGGAGTGGAACCGGCAGCAGGAGGCCAAGGGCGCCTCCTTCCGGGCCCGTCTCGTCGAACTGCCCGGCTCGGCGGACCAGCAGCGCAGCCAGCTGCTCGGCGCGCTGCAGTCCGGCAGCGCGGAGTACGACGTGGTCAACCTCGACGTCACCTGGGTACCGGAGTTCGCGGCGGCGGGTCTGGTCCAGCCGCTCCCCGACCAGCTGGTGGACTCCGACGTGATCAAGTCCGTGGCGGCCACGGCCCGCTGGGGAGGCAAGGTGTACGCCGTCCCCTTCAACAGCGACGTCGGGCTGCTCTTCTACCGCCGCGACTACCTGACGAGCGCCGGCGTCACCAACCCGGATCTCGGCAAGGGCGCCGGCTGGCCCGTCGTCCAGCAGCTGATCGGCGTGCTCGACTCCGCCCGCAACAAGCTGCCCGCCGCCTATGCGAAGGGCTGGACCTCGCAGCTCGACGCCTCGTACGAAGGCCTCACCGTCAACGGCATCGAGGCCTTCGCCTCCGCCGCGCAAGGATTCGCCCTCACCGACGAGGAAGGCCGCTACGCCGGTTCCGCGGCCCAGTTGCAGGCGGGGCTGGACGAGCTGCGCAACCGAACCCAGGCCGCGTACACCCTTGCGGACGCGGCGCACTCCGACGAGGCGGACACGCTCACCGACTTCGCCGGCGGTCGCACCGCCTTCCTGCGCCACTGGCCGTACGCGTACCGCACGCTCCACCAGTCCCTGTCCGAGCAGCAGCTCGGCGTGGCGCCCCTGCCCGGCAAAGCCGTGCTCGGCGGCCAGAACCTGGCCGTGGCCAGGGGCTCGCAGCGGACGGGCGCCGCGCTGGAGCTCGTCCGGTTCCTCACCCGGAAGGAGAGCGAACGCTGTCTGCTGGATGCGGGGTTCGCGGCCACCAGGCTCTCCGCGTACGAGGACAACGGCCTGACCTGCGATGTGGCGAAGCCGGCCGGGCAGGCCACCGCGTCCCCGACGGGAGAGCGCACCGACCGGATGCCGCGGGACGCGCACGGCCGCCCGGCCTACGCGCGCGCCACCCTGCTGCCCGCCCTGGAGAACGCGGTCCAGCGACCGCGCACCCCCCTCTACGGCGCCTTCAGCCAGACCTTCACCGGCCAACTGGCCCGGCTTCAGGGTGACGCACCCCCCTCCGATGCCGACCTCGCCAAGGACCTCGACACGGAGCTGAGGAAGGCCCTCCCCTGACCTTGTCCCGCCGGGAGCAGCCCCGGCCGGCAGGGAGTGTCACACCGCCCGGGCGGGGCCGGCCTCGTGGTGCATGCCGTGGCACAGGGCCCAGACGATGAAGAGGTTGACGGCGACGAGCACCGTTGCCCAGACGGGGTAGTACGGGATCCAGAGGAAGTTGGCGATCGCGCCCAGTCCCGCGACGAACACGCCGAAGAAGCGTGCCCACAGGGCGCCGGTGAGGACGCAGCACCCGGCCAGGACGATCACGATGCCCAGGATGAGGTGGACCCAGCCCCAGCCCGTGAGGCTGAATTCGAACACGTAGTGGCGGGTGGTGAGGAACAGGTCGTCCTTGGCGATGGCCGCGATCCCCTCGAAGACGGCCATCGCACCACCGAAGATCATCAGCGCTGCCGCGAGCACGGTGGTTCCGGAGGTGGGCCCGTGCCACGGGCTCGGGTCGGCGCCCGCCGCTCTGGTCCGGGTGGAGTCACTGGCCATGTCGGCCTCCTTGCTAGGCGCGGCCGTCCGGTCGGTGACGCGTGCCGGACCGTCGCGATCTCCATCTCAGCGTGGCACGGCGCCAGGGCGTCGGCATTCCGGGCACCGGCATTGCGAGGTCAAGGATTCTTGACATCGTGTTGCGGCTGCTTGGCTGGAGCGCTCGGCGGGAGTGGGGCTGGCCCACGCGCCCTACGCCGGAGCCCTGCTGGCGGCGGTCGGCCTGTCGATCGTCGTGTCCATCGCCGCGCACATAGGGATCGCCGCGTTCTCGCCGGAGGAGGCGAACATCAGGGACCAGCGCGACCGCGAGATCCACCGCTTCGGCGAGTACGTGGGCCGGTCGTTCGTGGTCATCGGCGCCGTGTCGGGCCTGCTGCTCGCGATGGCCGATGCGCCGCCGTTCTGGATCGCCAACGCCATCTACCTGGCCTTCGTCCTGTCGGGGGTGCTCAGCTCGGTGGTCAAGGTCATCTCGTACCGGTTCGGCTTCCACCCGTGGTGAAACCGACGAGGGTCACCAACACCATCCGGGCCCAGCGCTTCGCGCACGACGAGATGACCCACGCCGAGCTCGCCCGCCGCATCGGCGTCAGCCGTCAGACGGTCATCGCCATCGAGCAGGGCCGCTACTCGCCCTCGCTGGAGATGGCCTTCCAGATCGCCCAGGTCTTCGGGGTGCCCCTGGACAGCGTCTTCCAGTACTCGGCGGGCGGCAGCGCCAACGGCACGTGCGGGGCGGGCAGCACGAACGACGAGGAAGGGGAGAAACGGTGAAGGCCATCGTGCAGGACGTGTACGGACCGCCCGAGGTCCTGCGTCCGTCACCGGTGCGTGCAGCACCACCAAGACGGACCTGGTCCGCTCCCTGGGCGCCGACGAGGTCGTGGACTACCTGCGCGAAGACCCCACGGACGGGGTGCACCCGTACGACCTCGTCCTCGACATCGGCGGCAACCGCACGCTCCGCCGGCTGCGCGCCCGGACGACCTGCGCACCCTCGGCGAACTCATCGAGTCGGGTGCCCTCACCCCGGCCCTGGACCGTACGTACCCGCTCGCCGAAGTCCCGGACGCGATACGCCGCCTGCGCGACGGCCGGGTACGCGGCAAGATCGCGGTCCGCGTCGGGGACTCGGGTCATGGCGCACGGCCGGGTGCGGAGCCCGCGGAGGGCGGATGACGCGCGGCGTCCGCCGCCGACGCGGTGCTCACTCCCCGAACGCGCCGTGCCGCCCCGCTCCCGAGGCGAAGCGGCCCGCGCCGGCCGCCGTCTCTCCCCCGGTCAGTGGGACCAGACCGTGGCGGTACTCCCCGGCCAGCGCCTCGGCCTCCTCCAGTCCGTGCTGTTCCAGGACGGACAGCCGATCGTGGCGCATGCACAGCTGGGGGAACGCGGCGATCTCGCGCGCCAGTGTCTCCGCCGCCTGCCGGGAGTGCCCCGTCGGCACGACGCGGTTCGCGAGCCCCATTCCGTGGGCCTCGGCGGCACCGACCGGACGGCCCGTCAGGATCAGGTCCATGGCCCGGCTCTCGCCGATGAGCCGGGGCAGCCGTACCGTGCCGCCGTCGATCAGGGGCACGCCCCAGCGCCGGCAGAACACACCGAAGACCGCGTCCTCCTCCGCCACCCGCAGATCGCACCAGAGCGCCAGCTCCAGGCCCCCGGCGACCGCGTGCCCGGCGATGGCCGCGATCACCGGTTTGCCCAGCCGCATCCGGGTCGGCCCCATGGGTCCGTCCCCCGAGGCGAGCACCTGATTGCCGTGCTCGGTACCGATCGCCTTGAGGTCGGCGCCGGCGCAGAAGGTCCCGCCCTCGCCCCAGAGCACGGCGACGGCGGCGTCCTCGTCGGCCTCGAACCGCCGGAATGCGTCGGCGAGCTGCGCCGCCGTGGGACCGTCCACGGCGTTACGGACCTCGGGGCGGCTCAGGACCACCGTGAACACCGGCCCGTCGCGCTCGATCCGCACCGGGGCCGGCTCATCCACCGGGGCCCGCTCATCCGCCATGCCGCGTCCTCACTGGTCGTCTTCGGTGAGGGGCCCGTAGTGGTACGCGAGCTCCCGCCAGGTCAGCGCGCCGCCGGGCTGCTCCTCCTGCCCGGGGCGGTTGAACCGCGCCATCCGCCAGGCGCCGCGGTTCGGGCCCTCACCCAGGCGTGTCCACGCGTCCAGGTCGCCGTCGAGTACCCGTGTGGGGCCGTCGTCGCCGGGATCGGCGTCGTCGATGAGGGACCAGTGGCGCAGGTCGGGGCGCTGTGCCAGTCGTTCCTGATAGGCGGCGGCCCGGGCCATGAAGTCGCGGCCGCCGGCCGGGGCACGCTTGACGTGCTCCAGCTCGTAGGCACTGGCGAGGCTGGTGAGCGTGTGGCGCATGTGACCAGCCTAAAAGCTCATGCCCCCGTCCGGGAGGCGGTCCGGCGATCTGCTGCATTTCCTCTCGATCGCGCCCTGCCGCAGCGCCGGGCCGCCCTCCATCGCCTCCGGCAGGAAGACCACGTCCACGTGCGGGGCCTCCGTGTGGATCCGCTCGCTCCTGAAGCAGGGCGTCCAGGGCGCGCAGTGGATTCAGATCCAATGATGCCCCTGACCTGCAGTTTTGTGCCAGAAGCAACTACAGGGCCGGGATCTTTGCGCCGCCGGGACTCCCTTGCCGTCCTCCGCTCGTCACCCGTGCACCGTCACGGGGCTCGCCAGACGTTGGCGAACGCGGCCTTCTCGATCGAGCGCCGCTGGCGTACCGCCTCCAGCTCCATGACCGCGTCGTTGACGATGGCGAGGACGGTCGTGACCGCCTCGTCGTCGAACTCGGGCTCCTCCTCGGAAGGCGCGCTCTCGATGCCCACCACCGCCGCGAGGGCGGCGAGCACGGGCTCGTCCGCCTCCCAGCGGTGCAGGGCCTGGCGGCGGGCGGGGGAGTCCACCAGTTCCACGCGCTCGGCCCCGAAGAGCGAGCGGCCGCTGCGTCCCCGCGCTAGCTGGCCTTCGGCTTCGAGGGCGCTCTGGTACGCGGAGGCCAGATCGCGGCCCCGGCGCCACAGCCAGTCCTCGACCCGCTCGTACGGCACCTGCCGGGTGAGCGCCTGCGAGGCCTCCTCCAACTGGCGGTCGTCCGGCGCCGACTGACCGCCCGGAACGATGCTGTCACCGTCCAGGGTGACGATCTGCGCGCCGAGGAGATCGATCAGCTCGGCCCCGGCGAGCGCGAGCGACAGGTCGCCCTGCCCCACGGGACGGTCCGGCTGAGGATCCATGGCGATGATGAACAGGTCTTTCGCCGTGCTCATGAACGGCTCCCCTCGGAGTCATCGGCAGTGATGTGCACCAGGCGGCCCACCCGGCATCCGAGGCAGTCCGAACGGCGAGCCTATCGCTCCCTGTTGGCGGGACGGCGCCGTGGCGCGGGCGGGCCGGCTCCGAGGTGCTCCCGCGTCAGCGGTCGTAGCGCCGGTGGAAGCGCTCGACCCGGCCCTCGGCGTCCACGATCCGCGCGGCCCCGGTGTAGAACGGGTGGCTCGCGGACGAGATCTCGACGTCGACCAGCGGGTAGGTCCTGCCGTCTTCCCACGTGATGGTGCTGGACGCGTGCGCGGTCGACCGGGTCAGGAACGCGGTGCCGGCCGCACGGTCGCGGAAGACGACGGAACGGGTTTCGGGGTGGATACGGGGCTTCATGCGGTGTCCTTCCTCATGCCTCGTGCCTCATGCGTGGGGTGCGGGGTGCGGGGTCCGGGGTGCGGGTTCGCGCGCGGTCCGGGCGCTGCCCGGCGCGCCTCAGCGTTCCTCTCGGAACGCGACGTGCTTTCCGGCCACGGCGTCGTACTTGCGCAAGACGAGCCGGTCGGGGTCGTTCCGGGTGTTCTTGCGGGTCGTGTACGTGGTGCCCGTCCCGGCCGTCGACTTCAGCCGGACGACGGGGCGCGTGGTGCTGCGTGCCATGTGGTGCTCCTCTCGGCGGCCCTCGCGCGATGTTTGACTCGCGCATGCCATCCGGGGTGCATAACAGGGACCGGGGACGATGCATTCCCGCCCCGCGGCACCCCCGGTCCCTTCCCCGTCCGAGTGATCATCGGTGTCGGTGCGCGGAGGACGGGGCGCGACTGCCGAGGATGGCGGCATGTCTCTTCGATCTTCGTCACTTCGCCGTGCGCTCGTTCCGTTCGCGGCCGCCCTCGCGCTGTCGGCCACCGTCGTGTCCGCCTCGGCCACCGCGGCGGAGGCGTGCGGTTCGATCATCACCGCGCCCCTCGCCCCACCCGTTTCCGCCGACGACCCCTGTCCGAGCACGGACCCGGTCGTGTGCCGGATCCGCGTGCTCCCCTTGGACGAGAAGGTCGAGGCCCAGAGGACGCGCATCCAGTACCACGACCTGCTGGAGGACATGCACCGGACCGCGGCCGACATGCGGGCGGCCGGGGCCACCGACGAGGAGATCGCCAGGGAACTGGTGGACATGCGCAACCAGGCCAAGGCGATCACCCGTGCGGGCATGACCCCGGAGGAGGTCCGCATCCTCGAAGAGCGCAACGTCGCCAAGTACGGCAATCCGCTCGGCCCCACCGCGGACCAGCTGTACGCCAAGTACGGCACCTGGCAGCAGGTCATCGACGCGTCGATGCGGACGAGCTACGCGGTCGACCGCGAACTCAGCCTCGAATACAAGCCCTGCCCTGTTTAAGGGGTGTCCGGTTAGCCGGTCCGGTCCGCCTCCCCGCTCGCCTCGCCGGACTCCCGCTCCCAGGCCGCGGCGAACATCTCGTGCAGCGGCGCCGTCGGCAGGACGCGGCCGAACGGGCTGCGGATCTCGCCCCGCCACAGCGGGAGCACCGCGTACGCGGCCAGCTTCGCCGTCTCCAGGGGCAGGTGGGGCGATTTGATCTCGGTCCACTCCCCGGGCAGGAACAGGGTGCGGCCCGCCCGGGCCCGTTTCGCCTCCACCACCCTGCCCGTGGCCAGCAGTTCCCCGCGGGCGGCCGCGTGCTGCTTGGCGGACCAGCAGTTCCAGCGCCGCACGTTGCGGTCCGTGGGCGCGGCCAGCGTGGCCAGCTGGAGGTACAGGGCCGCCGCGTCCGCACCCGTTCCGAGCCGCTCCGCCACCCGCGACAGCAGCTCGGGGCAGGACTGCCGCGGGTCCGCCTCGTACGCACCGGCCGGTACCGCTGTCGACCGGGCCCGCAGCATCATCCGCTCCAGGCCGCCGCCGGCCCGCAGCGGCGCCACCCGGTCCAGCTCCCCGGCCAGGTCGGTGACCTCCCGCACCTGTCGCCACACCTGCGGGTCGGACACCGCCGCGGGACGCAGGAACGCGGCGCCGCCGGGCACGCACACGACCAGCGGCCCCCCGTCGTAGGCGGTCACCGGAGCCGGCTCCGCCTCCTTGCGGCGGTCCATCGACACCGGCAGCCGCCTGGGCCCGAACCGCTCCGCGATCCGCTCCGGGGTGTCCTGGACCTGCCCGCCGGCCAGCGCCACCAGCAGTTCCGGACGGTCCAGCTCCGCCCGCAGCCGCTCGTAGAGGTCCATCGCGCCCGCCACCGCCGGATCACCGACGGGCCGGTCGGTCCACGCCCAGACCAGCGCGCTCGCCATCTGCCAGAGCGGGAGCCCCACCGGTGTGCGGTACGGCAGCTCGGGCCCGGCCGGCGGTACGGCCCGGACCTCCACACCCGACCCGTACGCGGAAGCCGCCAGCTCCCAGCGCACCGCCTCGACCGTCGCGTCCGCGGCCGCTCCGTACCCGCCCGCGAGCCGCCGGGCCCACACCTCGGGCAGCCCCAGCTCGGCCTCCAGGGCGTCGACCGCGTCGTCGTCCAGGGCGGGCAGCGTCCCGAGGCGCTCCCGCCAGACCTCGGCCATGCGCTCCGCGGCCGCCTCGATCCCGCCGGGCCGCCACAGTTCGGCCGGATCCTCGGGCAGGCCGGCCGCCAGGACCGCGCGCCGGCCCGCGCCGCCGAGCCGGGTGCGCAGCCGGTCGTAGGCATCGGCGGTCATCGGCGTCGCCTTGTACGGGGCCTTGCGCGCCAGGGCGCGGTCCTCGTCACGGTCGGGGCGGCCCACCAGACCGGCGACCACGAGGCGGGCCACCGCCCGGCGCACGCCCGTCAGCTCGGCGAAGCGCGCGGCCGCCGACTCCGGCAGCGGGACCGGCCCGTGCTCCTCGACCGCCGCGACCAGGGCCCGCAGCCGGGCGGCGTCGTCCCGCTCCACCCGGACCGGCCTCGCCTGCGCGACCGCCTCCGGCACCGGGTCCCGGCCCGTCTCCGCGGCGGCCGCCACGAACCAGTGCTCCGAGCCGCCGGGACACCGCGGCCACGAGGCCACCGCGATCCCGCCCCCGCGCAGCCCGTCCAGGACCTCGGCGCGGGCGCGGCCCACCCACCAGCGGCCCCCCGGGCGGGCGAACGGCTGGTCGGCCCACGTGTCCAGCAGCGCCAGCAGCGCGGCCCGCTCCCCGTCCGGTGTCGGCTCCACCACCGCCCGCCATGCGGCGGCGTCGATCGCACCCATCAGCTGCGACCAGTCGTGCGGCGGCGCCGGCGGCGCGAGCCGGCGCACCTCCTCCACGACGGTCCCCGTCAGGCAGGCCCCGTCCGAGGCCAGCGCGCCCAGCGTCGCGGGCAGGTTCACGGCGCGGCTGCGCCGCCGCAGGCCTTCGTCCCCCTCCGAGACCAGACCGAACAGGGCCGGCATCAGCTCCGTGTCCGGCGCGGACCGGCGCGGCAGGGCCGGCGGCGCCTGAGCGAGCAGGGTCACCCGCCGGTGCAGCGCCCGCCTGCGCGCCTCCACCCGGGCGGCCCGCTCGGCCACCGCCACCACGGCATCGACCAGCACCTGGTCGCCGACCTCCGGCAACTCCCGGGCCACGGCGGCACGCAGCCCCCGCGCGTCGTCCGAGCGGGCGGCCTCCAGCAACACCTCAGCGGTCTGACGGCCCACCCCTCTCAGCGCCCTGGACCCGGCCGCATCGCGGGTCCGCAGCAGGTACCAGAAGGCGGGCGGCAGGGCCACGCCCCGCGACGCCGTGACCCGGCGGACCGGAGCCACCCGCGGATCGCGCGGCGAGGCGTGCCCGTCGAGCTCCCACAGCAGGGCCCCGTCGGCGGCGTACGCGCGCACGCCCGTACGGGTCTGCGCCTCGGCGAGGACCACGTCCTGCACCGCGTCCCGCACCGACGCGCCCTCCGGCGGCGCCCACAGGCCCCAGGGCTCCTGTCCCGGCCGGTCGATGTCGAACCGGGCCGCGCGCCCGTCCACGCTCTCCACCAGGTAGTGATCCGGCGCGTGGTCCCGGTGCCGGGTGCGGAACAGCACCCGGGTACCGACCAGCCCGTCCCGGCTGCCCAGCGGGGAGCCGTCCAGACAGGCGGGCAGCGGTGCCAGTTGAAGGGCCTCCGAGGCCAACGACATCCCGGCCTCGGACGGCTCCGCGGCCGGATCGCCACTCGCCGCGCGGCCCGGGAACTCCGGCAGCGCGAGCGCCCCCTGCGGCTCCCCGGTGACCGGGTCCACCACCTCCCACGGCCTGCGCCCGAACACGGCGTTCGTCCAGATCCGCGAGCCGTCGCCCAGCTGGAGCTCGTCCCCGTCGATGCCCTCCGTGCCACCCGGGCGCAGCACCCGTCCGCCGTCGTGGCGCCCGCCCCCGTCGGCGCTCTCGAACTGGAAGCCGTACGCCCCGTCCAGACTGCCGCCGAACGGCACCAGCCCGCTGACCTTGACCGGAGCGAACACCTCCGCGGGGCGGTCCGCCCACACGGCGGTGTCGCAGAAGTACGGGTTCGGCTTGAGCGTCCAGCTCACCAGGAAGGAGCCGCCCACGTAGTGCACCGCGTACATCGTCGCCCCGTCGGGCACCGTGAAACGGCAGGAGCCTCGCACCCCGTCCGGCCCGACGGCCACCGCCCGGTCCCGCCCGAAGACGGTCAGCACCGGCCAGGTGGTGGTCACCCCGGCCACGCCCGGCAGCAGCGCGTCCGCCTCCTCGCCGGCGGCGCCGGCCGCGAACTCCGCGTACACCGACTCCAGGGCGGGCCAGGCCAGTTCCTCGGGCAGCCCCGCCGCCAGGGAGCGCCGCAGCGCCCCGGCCGCTCCCGCGCCGGCGAGCGCGTCGGCGATGCCGCCGAGCGCCGACACCGTCGGCCGGTCCAGTACGCTCTCCAGCTCGGCCAGGGCCTCCTCGGCGCCGGCCATGCCGCCGCCGGCCACGGTGTCGACCAGCTTGCCGACCCGTACGGCGACCTCCTGGGCGATGCCCTCGTTGCCCGGCAGCAGCGTCACCGCCGACCCGGCCCGTCGCCCGGGCGCCGACCCCCACCGCGGGAGCAGGCCCGCGTGCACGGTCCCCTCCAGCCGGGGGCCGAACACCGCGTCGGCGGCCAGCGCCGACAGGTCCCGCCGGGAGCGCTCGCCCCAGAACCGCATCCGCGTCTGCGGCCCCGGGTCGACGACCGCCGCCCCGGCCGCCAGGCACGCGTCCAGCACGTCCGCGTCGAAGCCCTGGCAGTGGTACCGGGTGTGGTGCACCTCCACCGCGGCGCCCTCGGCCCGCAGCCGCGGCCCCAACAGGCCCACCAGGTCGAGGAATTCCGCCGGCAGCGGCTGCCGGGCCACCCCGCCCCCGGACTGCGCCGCGTACTGGTACATCCGTACGTAGTTCCCCACCCAGTGGTGCAGCCCGCCCTCGGGCACCACCCGCCCGGCGGCCATGGCCCCGGCCGCTCCGGAGCCGATGAGCATCCGCAGCCAGGCCCCGCCGTCCGTGACCCCGTCGGGGAACACCTCCACCAGCCCCGCCGCGATCGCGTCCGCCGGCGGATGGACCGTCAGGACCGTCCGGGCGGCGTCGAGCAGCGCGTCCGGCACGGACTTCTTCCGCGTGACCGACAGGATCGCGCCCACCAGCCGCGCCACCTCCTCCTCCCCGTGCCCGGCCGCCTTGGCGGAGGCCCGCACCCGGCGCACCAGGTCCGCCGGCAGGTCCGCCGCCGAACCGGCCCACGCGGTCAGGAACGCCTCCAGGGCGGTGTGCGCGGCGGACGGCTCCAGCGTCTGGGCGAGGAACCGCTGGTGCGCCCCGAACTCCTTGGCCGGCATGGCCCCGCCGGCCGCGAACAACAGCGCGTTGGCCCTGCGGTACCCGGCGTCGACCGGGAGCCCGTGCCGGGCCTCGGCCGCCCGCGCCGCCGCGTAGGCCCGCCCGCCCGGCCGGCTCCCGTGACCGATCAGCCGATGGCCCACGGTGTCCCAGAACCAGGGCAGATGCGCCGCCGGCAGCCGCCGCGCCCGCGCCGTCATCGTGTCCACGAACCGGCCGGGCTTGGACCAGGACCGCCCGAGCTCGGTGCGCATGTCCTCCATCAGATCGCGCGCGCTCCCGGCCGCGCCCGGATCATGGGCGGCGACCCAGTCCGCGTACGTGGTCGAGGTGTGCGCACCGGCGGTCGGCAGCAGGGTTTCCAACGAGGCGATCATGCTTCGCATCGTCGCACGGCGCACCGACAACTCCGCCCGGCCGGGGAGCCGGTCGGGCCGAGGGGCCGCCGGCAGCGGCTCTTAGCCTCAGCCGGCCTGCTCATGCGCGGTGAAGAGGGCGATGAAGCTGTGCGGGGCGTCGTCGTCGAAGCACAGCTCGTGGTTGCGGGCCGCCTCGGCCGCGGCATCGGCACTCCGGGGGAAGAGGGCCTCCTCGTACGCGGTGAGCGCGGCCTCGATGTCGTCCGGGTGCGCGGCGATGGCGTTGCCGAGCTCGGCGCCGTCGTACAGGGCGAGGTTGGCGCCCTCGCCGGCGAACGGTGACATGAGGTGGGCGGCGTCGCCGAGCAGGGTGACGCCGGGCACGCGGTCCCACCGGTGCCCGATCGGGAGGGCGTTGACGGCGCGCGGAACGGGAGCGGTATCGCCGTCGGTGATGAGCGCGGTGAGCTCCGGGGCCCAGCCGTCGAACTCCGCGGCGACGCGGGCCGTGGCCTCGTCCGCGCGGCCGAAGTCGATGCCGGCGAGCCATTCCTGCGGCTTGGCGAGCGCCACGTAGGTGTGCAGGACCGCACCGGGCTCCCGGTGGGCGAGGATCCCCTTGCCGGGCGCGAGCGCGAAGAGCGCCCCGTCGCCGACCGCCCGCGCGCTCGCCGGGTGACGGGTGTCGGCGTCGGACAGGTAGGTCTCGATGAACGAGATGCCGACGTACTCGGGCTGCGCGTCGGACAGCAGCGGCCGGACCCGCGACCAGGCCCCGTCCGCGCCGACCAGGAGGCCGGTCGTCACCGTCGTGCCGTCCGCGAACGTCACCTCGTGCCGGCCCCCGCCGAGCGGGCGGATCCCCGTGGCCTTGCGTCCCCACTGGATCGTGCCGGCCGGAAGCGAGTCGAGCAGGATGCGGCGCAGCTCGCCGCGGTGGACCTCCGGCCGCCCGCCGGTGCCGTCGTCCGGCTCGTCGCGGAGCACGGTCGCGTCCTTGTCGAGCACGCGCGAGGCCTGGCCGCCCTCGTGCACGAGGCCGAGGAAGGCGTCGAACAGGCCGGCGGCCTTCAGGGCCGGCTGTCCGTTGTAGTCGTGGATGTCGAGCATGCCGCCCTGCGTACGGGCGGTCGGCGAGGGCTCCGCCTCGTAGATCGTCGCCGGGATGCCGTGGACGTGCAGGACACGGGCGAGGGCCAGCCCGCCGAGTCCGGCGCCGATGATCGTGATGTCAGTGGTCATGGTGATTCCTGCCCGCCGTATCTCTGGAATGCCGTTCCACGACTCAGACTGGAGCGGCGTTCCAGAGATGTCAAGCTGGAACATGGTTCCAGGCCTGTGTCAGGATGGCGCCATGGCAACCAGGGCGCGTCGCGCGGAGCGACGGGAGGAGCCGCTCTCCCGGGAGCGGATCGTCGAGGCGGCGATCGGGATCCTCGACACGGTGGGCGAGGCGGGCCTCACGTTCCGCGTGCTGGCCGAGCGCCTCGCCACCGGGCCGGGCGCCATCTACTGGCACGTCTCGGGCAAGGACGAGCTCCTCGGCGCCGCCACCGAGGTCGTCGTCGCCGGCACCGTCCTCGGCGGCGATGCGGGGGCGAGCCCGCAGGAGGCGACCCGGGCCCTCGCGCTCCGGCTGTTCGACGCGATCGACGCGCACCCGTGGATCGGCACCCAGCTCGCCCGCTCGCCCGGGCAGTCGCCGATGCTCCAGGTCTTCGAACAGCTCGGGCGCCAGGTCCAGGCGCTCGGCGTACCCCGCCCCGCCCGGTTCACCGCCGCGTCCGCGCTGCTGAACTACATCCTCGGAGTCGGCGGACAGAACGCGGCCAACGCCCACGGACAGGAATCGGAGAAGAACCGGACGGAGTTCCTCGACACCGTCGCGGCCACATGGGCGAGCCTCGATCCGGAGGAGTACGCCTTCACCCGCGACGTCGCGGAGCAACTGCGCGACCACGACGACCGGGCCGAGTTCCTCGCCGGAATCGACCTCATCCTGGCCGGGATCGCCGCGTCGCGGGACGAACGGCGCTCATAGGCGCGGATCCGGGAAAGCGGCGACAATGCCCGCCTGACGCAGAAGGCCGCGAGCGGAGGGGGTACACACCCATGACCGAGCAGACGACCCCGGCGAACGAGACCACGGTGCCGATACTGCCGTGCCTGTCCGTGGAGGACACCCTGGAGTTCTACGAATCGCTGGGCTTCGAGGTCACGTACAAGCAGACCAGGCCCTACGTGTATCTGGCACTGCGCTGGAGCGGCTTCGAACTGCACTTCGGCAAGGCGCCCGAGGGACTGGACCCCGCCCGCGAGGACGGCGGCGCCTGCCTGGTCATGGTCGACTCGGCCGCCCCGTACCACGCGGCCTTCGTCCGGGCCATGCGCAGCACCCACGGCAAGGTCCTCGCCACCGGAAGGCCGCGGATCACGCGCTACCGTCCCGGCGCCAGCCGTTTCACCCTGGTCGACCCGTCCGGCAACTCGATCGTCTTCGTCCAGCGCGACGAACCGATGGAACTGGAATACGGCGGCTCGAAGCAACTGGTGGGGCTGGCCAGGGCGCTCGACAACGCCCGTGTCCTGCGGGAGTTCAAGGACGACGACCGCGCCGCGTTCCGCGCCGTGAAGTCCGCACTGCGCAAGTACGGCGAGGACGCCCCGGCGGCCGACCGGGCGCGGGCCCTGGCGGTGCTCATCTCGACCTCGGCCGCTCTGGGCGAGCACGGCGACGAAGTCCCCGTCTGGACCGCGGAACTGGAGGGCATCGCGCTGACCGAGACCGAACGGGAGCAGGTCGAGGCCGAGCTCCACAACATCTCAGACCTGAACAATGAGTGACGGATCCCGTTGACGGCCCGTAAGGTGTGACATCCGCTTCCGGCGTGAAGGGCTGTGTCGACATCTCTTCCGTCGGGTGCGGCTGTATGTGTTCTTTGTGGCTGGATATGATCGGCGCCACTCGCTCGCGCAATCCCGCCCCGCCGCATACCGAGGACCGATGTCTCTCATACCCGAAGGCACCCCAGGGCCGCCGAAGGCCCGAAGACGGCGCACCGTGCGCCTCCGTACGATGCTCATATGGCTCGCGGTCGTGCCCACCGTGGCCATGGGCGCACAGGTGGCGGTGACGGCCGAACGGCTGCTCACACAGGCCGACCACCTGCGGGGAGACCTGGCGGCCAGCAAGCGGATCGGCGAGCCGCTGTTCCGGCTCATGGTCGAGCTCCAGGCCGAACGGAAGCTGACCGCCGCACGGTGGGCGGGCGCCCCGGCCCGCGACGGGGACCTGCGCGACCGCAGGGCGGCCACCGACAAGGCCGTGGCCGAATTCCGGCGCCTGTCGGCCGACTCCGACGCCACGCCGGAGCCCGGACAGGCCGCCGAGCACGTACAGGAGGTCAAGACCCGCCTCGAACAGCTGGGCGCCTTCCGCTCGCGCGCGGACGCCCGCAGCGGTGTCGCCGCGCAGACGATGGCCTACTACGACGGCGTCATCGACGGGATCACCGGTCTCTACCAGGGGGCCTTCTCCCACGCCGAGGACGCCGGCCTCCTCCAGGAGAGCCGCCCGGTCATCGCCATGCTCTCCGCATCCGAGATGCTGGCCCGCCAGGACACGATCCTCACGCTGGCCGGACCTTCCCGGGAGCTGACGCCCACCGCCTTCGGCGAGTTCCTCAACGACGCCGGGGCGCACCAGCACCTGTACGACACCTGGGTGGTGCCGTACCTGCCGCCCGCGGCGAAGCAGACGTACGAGGGGATCACTGCCTCGGACGCCTGGAAGACGAAGCTCCGCGTCGAGACCGCCGTCATCGCGCAGCACAAGATCACCGATTCCGGGATGAAGCTGCCGGCCGAGGTCAACGACTGGTCCACGGCGTACCCGGTGTTCTCGGCGCAACTGTCCGAGTTGGGCAACCAGCGCTCGCGCGACCTGCTGGCCCACGCCGACGAGAAGGCCGCCGAGCTGGAGGGCGACGTCTACTGGCTGGTCGGCGGCAGCGCCGGAGCGCTGCT
The DNA here is from genome assembly GCF_008704935.1 of Streptomyces vinaceus. Taxonomy (NCBI): domain Bacteria; kingdom Bacillati; phylum Actinomycetota; class Actinomycetes; order Kitasatosporales; family Streptomycetaceae; genus Streptomyces; species Streptomyces vinaceus. The sequence continues at coordinate 356,694 of NZ_CP023692.1, read as the reverse complement.
GCTGGTCGTCGCCGTCGTCGTGGTGACCACCCGCTCGGTGCTGCGCCGGTTGCGGCGGCTGCACGAGCGCACCGTGGCCATCGCCGAGGAGACGCTGCCGGACGTCGTGGCCCGGCTGCACCGCGGCCAGCCCGTCGACGACGGCGCCCTGCCCGCGGTACGCGGGGACCAGGACGAGGTGGGGCAGATCAGCGACGCGTTCGCCCGGGTCGTCGCGGTGTCCGTGGACGGCCACCGGCAGCTCGCGGCGGAGCGGCACGGCTTCGGCATGTTCGCCTCCGGCATCGCCTCGCGCACCGGGAACCTGGTCAGCCGCCAGCTGAGCCTCACCGAGGACATCCAGGACACCTTCGGGCACGACGAAGCGCTGCTCGCCGAGTTGATGCGGTCCGACCAGCTCACGGTCGGCATGCGGCGGCAGATCGAGAACCTGCTCATCCTGTCCGGCGGCGAGGTCCCCGACCCGCACACCGAGCCGATGCGCGTCGCCGACCTGCTGCGCGAGGCCGCGGCGGAGGTCGAGGACTTCCGCCGGATCGAACGGCACGCGCTGGACGAGGCGAGCGTCGAACCGAGCGTCATCAGCCAGATCAGCCACCTGCTGGCGGAACTGCTCGACAACGCCACCCGCTTCTCCCCGCCGCGGTCGAAGGTGGTCATCCGGGCCGAACTGGTCGCGGACGGCCTGTCGGTGGAGATCGAGGACCGCGGGCCCCGCGTGGGCGAGTCCGGCTACGAGGAGATGAACCGGCGCCTGCACTCGGCCCCGCCCTACGCCGAACTCGCCGAGAACGCGCACCGGCTGGGCCTGTTCGTGGTCGGCCACCTGGCCGAGCAGCTGGGGGCCACGGTCACGCTGAGGCGTTCGGTGTACGGGGGACCTCGGCGGTCGTCGTACTGCCGAGCGAGCTGCTGGCGCGGACGCCCGCCCCGGCCGCGCCCGTGACCCCGCCGTCCCGCACCCCCGGGTCCGCGGCACCCGAGTCTGCCCCCGCATCCGTGCCCGCGCCCGCCCCAGCGCCCGTCCCCGTACGACGGGCGGTGCCCGAGGCGGTGGCACACCGGGCCACGACCGGGCGGCCCGCGCCGGCACTCGCGCAGCGTACGCCCGCGCTCCGGCCCGTCACCGGCGACGCCGCCGGCCGCCCGGCCCTCCCGGAGCGCGTCCCGCAGACGCACATGACCAGCCAACTGCGCGCACCGCGAGCGCCGGAGCCGGAGCCGGGCCCCGGCCCGGACACCCCCGAAGAGGTCGCCGATGCCTGGGCGGACTACGAAGAGGGGACGCAGAAGGTGGAAGCCGAGCTCAGACAGGAACAGGATCAGCGATGACGACGACCCCCAACTCCGCGACCTCCAGCGAGATGATCTTCAGCGTCCTGGACAACCATCTCAGCCGGATCGCCGGCATCCAGGGAGCCGTACTCCTGTCCAACGACGGGATCCCGCTCAGCGCCTACCTCCTGGACCGGGACCAGTCGGAGCGCATGGCGGCCGCGGCCTCCGGGATCGCCGCCACGATGAAGGCGATATCCCGTGAGGTCGACGGCGGGCGCGTGATCCGCCAGCTGGTGGAGATGGACGACCGCTACCTGTGCGTCGTCGGGTGCGGGGAGGGCAGCACGCTCCTCGTGGTCACCTCCCGCAAGGCCCGGCTCGGCGAGCTGGGCGGCGAGGCGGTACGGACCGCCCAGGCGCTCGGCGAATGGCTGGGCACGCCCGAGCGTCCCCAGGCGCCGAAGCCGTAATGCCGGAGCCGCAGATGTCGGAGCCCGAAGAAGGCTCCGGAGCCGAGACGCCCGGGCCCGTACGGCCCGAGGCGTCCGAGCCCGTACGGCCCGAGGCGTCCGAGCCCGTACGGCCCGAGGCGTCCGAGCCCGTACGGCCCGAGGCGTCCGAGCCCGACGCACCGCAGCGGGGCGGCGGCCGCCGTACCCGGCTCTACGCGCTGACGGACGGCCGGACCGCCGCCCCGCAGACGGTGCTCACCATGGACACCACGATCACGGCGGCCGCCGGCGCGGAGGCCCAAGGCGGCCTGCCCACCGAATGGCGGGCCGTCCTCTCCATGTGCGCCCGGCCGGGCGGGCTGGCGGTCGCCGAGGTCGCGGCGCGGATGCGGATCCGGCTCACCCCGATGACGCTGCTGCTCGGCGAACTCGCGGACCGCGGCCTGATCCACCACCGGCCGCCCCTGCAGGGGGCGGAGACCACCAACGTCCACATGCTCATGAGAATCAGGGACAACCTTGCCCGGATATGATGGATACGACCCCTCTGCCGCCCCCGCCGGACAGGTGTCGCCTGTCAAGATCCTCATAGCGGGAGGCTTCGGCGTCGGCAAGACGACCCTGGTCGAGACGGTCTCCGAGATCGAACCGCTGCGTACGGAGGAGCGGCTGACGGCGGCCGGCGTGGGTGTCGACGACCTCGACGGCATCGAGTCCAAAGCGGTCACCACCGTGGCGATGGACTTCGGCCGGCTCACCCTCACCGATGCGGGGGTCGTCCTCTACCTCTTCGGCACACCGGGCCAGGAGCGCTTCTGGTTCATGTGGGACGACCTGCTGGCCGGCGCCCTCGGCGCGCTCGTCCTGGTCGACACACGGCGCCTGGACCGCAGTTTCCCCGCCATCGACTTCTTCGAGAGCCGCGGGCTGCCGTTCGTGGTGGGTGCGAACTGCTTCCACGGCGAACAGCCCTACACGGCCGAGGAGATCGCCGCCGCGCTGCACCTGCGCGACCCGGCCACCCCCGTCCTCCTCCTCGACGCCCGGGCCCGCACCGATGTGCGCGACGCGCTCCTCGCCCTCCTCGACGTGCTGATCAACGCGGCGGACGCGGCCTGAGCGGCCCTCAGGACCCCCCGTCACCTGCGGGCCGGCGCGGCGCGGCGGGGTCGGTGGCCGCAGCCGGGGGTGTGGCGGGTGCCGGGGCGGCGAGGTCGGCCAGGATCGCCTCGGCGAGGCCCTCGCGCCGCATCCGCTGGTCCACGTACAGCATGGCGCTCGCCAGGTGGCTGAACCCGATCTGGAAGACCTGGCCGGCCGCGCCGCCGAGCAGCAGGAGGACGACGGCGAACACCGCGGCGGCGACGGCCCCGGCGGAGGGGGTTCCGTGTTCGGGTATCCCCTGGAGGACGGGCATCATCGCGAACGTGCCGATGAGGTTGAACGGTATCTGGATCGCGTACGCGATCGCCCCCGCCAGCATTCCGGCGACGAGGGTGTAGCCGAAGATCCGCCACCAGTCGCCCCGGACCAAGGCCGCCGAGCGCCGCAGTCCGGTCACCGGACCCGCGCCTTCCAGGACCACGACGGCCGGGGCCAGGCCGAACCGGATGCCGAGCCAGACGGCCAGCGGCGCGGCGGCCAGCATCAGCAGCGGCAGGAAGCCGAGCAGCGCGACGGCGCCCTCTCCGGAGCCTGCGGAGAACACCAGCGGCAGCCACGCCGCCAGGACGAGGAACACCGGGGCGCCGGCGATCAGTCCGCTGAGGAACATGGCGCCGGCCACCGCCGGCGCCCGCCGGACCGAGCTCCGCCACAGCGCGCGGAAGCTGGTGGGGCGGCCCATCACGGCTTCCCTGAGCACCGCAGGACAGAGCGCGGCGGTGACCGACACGCCCAGTACGCCGATGACCATGAGGAGTACGAACACCACGACGGCCGCGACCACCAGGGGCACGAGGTGCTCGGCCGCCGGATCCTCGCCGAACGGCGGATCGAAGACGGGATCGAAGTGCTGGTGGACCGAGGCGAAGGCGATGCCCACCACGAGGGCCATGACCGGCAATACGACGGCCTGTACGGCCAGCACCACACCGGCGAGCGTCTTCCAGTGGGCGCGGACGGTCGCGAACGACCCGGTGATGATGTCACCGAGCGCCAGCGGGCGCAGGGGTATCACCCCCGGCCGGGGCGCCGCCGGTGGCGGGCCTCCCCACTGGGGGGCGCCACCCCAACCGCCCCCGTGCGCTCCCGGCCAGCTGTTCTGCGTCATGCCCGTGCTCCGTACGTCGTCCCCCAACAGGACGCACAACATATCCCAGCTGGTCAGGGACATGGCAGGGCGGTCTCCGCGCCGCTAGCCGGAGCCGGCGCGGGCGGATGTCCCTAGGCGAACGGCACGTTGACACAGGCGAGGCGCGCCCCGGCCGTGCCCGCGGCGCCGGGCTCCGTGTGGGTGGCGTGCTCGTGGATGACCACGGACCGGGCCTGACCGGCGCGGAACCGCCAGGCCTGGGTGGCCGCCGAGCCGCCGTCGCCGTGCCGGTCGGTGCGGATGTCGAGCCACACCTCGTTGCGGGGATCGGCGTACGCCGGGTTCGTCGAGGGCTGTTCGGGGTCCTGGGAGTCCTGGTAGTGGGGCCCGGAGTCGTTCGGCTTGTTTCCGCAGGGCCCCTGGTGCACGTGGGCGCCGAAGGTACGGTTCGCCTCCACGCCGCGCAGCCGCAGCTCCACGTGGGTGTCGTCGCCGAACCGCTCGGTGACGGTCACTTGGCTGCCCACCGGCACCGCCTTGGTGTCGAAGGTGACCGCCTGCTGGGCGGGCGGGCCGCCGGCCGCCCGGAAGGAAGCCTCGATCGTCACGTCCTGGCCGGCGACCACGCCCAGGGACAGGACGGCGACCAGGGAGGCGGTGAGCGCTGAAACGAGGAGGGACATCGCGCGCTCCTCTCACCACAGTTCCTCGCCGGGGCTCCCTCTGAACCCGCGTTCCGGCCGTGCGGCTGGCCGGATCGCCTCGACCATGGTGGCGTACGCGAAGGCCGCGCGGAGGGCACATCGAGGGTGTCGGTCCGCTTTTCCCTGATCAGCCGCGTGATTTACGGATCGCTGCCCGGTGCGCGTCGCGGGCGACGCCGTCCGTGGGCCCCGATGGCCGGCCTGCGGGCCGGCTCGCTCGGTGCGGTCAGACGGCGGCGAGCGGTGCGTACCGTTCGCTGAGCCGGCGCACGGCCTCGGCGAGGCGGGGGTCGGTCGCCGCGCGGAAGGGGTCGACCGGGGTCGCCCGGGCGCCGATGACGATCCCGGTCCGCCCGCTCAGGGACGCGTCGGTGGCGGCCACGACGGAGGGCCTGGCGGCGACGGAGGCGGGGCCGGAGGTCGAGCGTTCGAACTTCCGGCGCACCAGGGGCCACATGAGCCGCAGGGCGGGGGAGACGATCTTGGGGTCGGCCAGGGTGCCGTTGGTCATGTCGGTGGCCGCGCCACCGGGATCGGCGGCGAAGACCGCTACGCCCGTGCCGTCCAGCCGCCTGGCCAGGTCGAAGGTGTAGGCGAGGTTGGCGAGCTTGGCGCGGCCGTACCAGTGGAAGCCGTAGTAGCCGCCGGGCGGCTCGACGGCATCGAAGACCCGCTTGGCGACGCCGACCGCGCCCGAGGTGACGTTGACGACCCTGCTCGGTACGGAGGCCGTGAGGGTGGGCAGCAGCAGCTCGGTCAGCAGGTAGGGCGAGAGGTGGTTGACGACGAACGAGGCCTCGACACCGGCCCGGTCCTGCCGGTCGGCGAACATCGCTCCGACGTTGTTGACCAGTACGTTCAGCGGTTCCCCGGAGGCGGCGTGCTCGGCGGCGAGGCGGTCGGCGAGCGCGCGTACGTCGTCGAGCGAGGCCAGGTCCGCGGACAGGAACCGGGCCGGGTGTGCGGGGCCCGTCGCGTTGACGCGTTCGACCGCGCGGGCGCCCCGGCCGGGGTCGCGTCCGACCACGGTGACCGCGTACCCGGCGGCGGACAGTCCCAGCGCCGTCTCCAGGCCGATGCCGGCGGTCCCGGCCGTGACGACAGCGGTTTTCTTCATGGTGACCACTCCCGGAAGGATTCGGATAGCTCATCCGTTTGATGGGTCGACCGTAGCATGGATATGGATGATGTATCCGCTTCGCGTTGTCCGGTGGTTCTGCGGCCGCCGGCCGGCGGGCCGCGATGGAATGGCACGGACAGCGCCCGGAGCGGCTCCGGGCCGCCGCGAAGGGACTCCGATGCCAGGCGCCACGGGCGACCACCCGCCCGCCACCAGCGGCTACGACGCCGAACTGCGGCGGCACAACGAGGTGTTGCGCCGCGCGGCCGCCGTCCGGCCCCACGACCACGTCCTCGACATCGGCTGCGGCACCGGGCAGACCACCCGCCAGGCCGCCCGTACGGCGCGAGCGGGCAGCGCGCTCGGGGTCGACGTCTCGGCGTCCGCGATCACGCGCGCCCGCGAGCTGGCGCGGGCCGAGGGGATCGGCAACATCGCGTTCGAGCACGCCGACGCACAGGCCCACCCCTTCCCGCGGGAGCGCTTCGACCTGGTGATCAGCAGGTTCGGCACGATGTTCTTCGCGGATCCCGGCTCCGCCTTCGCCAACATCGGGCGGGCGCTGCGTCCGGCCGGGCGCCTGGTGATGATGGTCTGGCGGGCCCGCGAGCTCAACGCATGGGACCTCACCATCCGCCGGTCCCTCGGCGTGGCCGCAGGGGCCGCGGCCGACGCGTCCGGGGGACCGGACCCGTTCTCGCTCGCCGATCCGCCGGCCGTCGAGGACCTCCTGCGGGGTGCGGGTTTCACGGACGTCTCGTTCACCGATGTGCACGAGGAGGTGTACTACGGTCCGGATGTGGCCACGGCCCTCGACTGGGTGTGCGGCTTCACCTGCACGGGCGACATCCTGGAGCGGCTGGATCCGGCGGCCGCGGCACGCGCCGTCGGGAACCTGCGCGAGGCGCTCGCCGCGCACCTCGGTGACGACGGCGTCCGCTTCGATTCCCGGGCCTGGACCGTCACCGCGCGCCGCCCCTGAGGGCGGCGCGCGGCTCAGCTCGGGCGACGGGTCAGGTCAGTGCAGGGTGGGGATCACGTCGCGGGTCTCGTCCACCCCGATGCCCGTGGTGCGGTGGGACAGCGGCTCCGGGGGCGTCTCGTCCGCGCAGACGGTGCCCCGCGCGGGCAGTGCCAGGGTGGCGAGGTAGGCCGTGGCCAAGGCGCTGACGCAGGCGCTCCGGTTGTACGCGGTGTGCCCTTCGCCGGCGAACGTCAGCAGCCGGCCGCCGTCCAGGGTCCCGGCGAGGGCCACCGCGTCCTGGTACGGGGTGTCGGGGTCCCCGGTCGTGCCGAGTACCAGGATCGGGGCGGAGCCGGCCGCCCGGTAGGAGCCCTCGTAGCGGCTGGGGCGCTCGGCCGGCCACTGGGAGCAGGTGGGCGCGTGGTTGTGGTCGTACGTGGGCGGCCCGAGGCCGATCGGCGGTCCCAGCAGCGGAGCGGCGGCGACATGGGCGCTGACGGCCGCGCCCAGGAGTGCGCGGCCGGCCGGGTAGACGCGATCGGCGCACTCGACGGCCATGTTGACGTTGAGGAAGTCGAAGGATGCGGGGGAGGGGGGTGACAGCAGGAACGAACCCTGGTGGGCCTGGGCCGCCCGCAGCGCCTCGCCCAGGTAGGGCCAGACCTCCTGGCCCGAGTTGATGTTGAACATCAGGCGGTAGGCCAGGGTGTACCCGGTGGCCGGGCGTCCGCTCGCGGTGATGACGGGATCGGCGTCCAGCGACCGCTTGAGTTCCTCGAAGGCCTGCCGCGGCCGGCCCTCGCCGAATCCACAGGCCTCGGCGTTCTGCGCGCACCAGTCCAGGAAGCGGCCGACCGCCGCGTCCAGGGCGACGAACTGCCCGGCGTCGTACGCGTACGGAACGTCGGCGTAGCGGCGCGGATCGTAGGCCCCGTCCAGGACCATGGCGCGGACCCGCCGGGGGAACTGCGCGGCGTAGACGGTGCCGACGTAACTGCCGAAGGAACGCCCGTAGAAGGAGAGGGTCTCCTCGCCGAGGGCCTGGCGCAGCAGGTCGAGGTCCTTGGCGTTGGACCCGGTGCCGATGAACGGCACGAGGTCCGCGGAGCGTTCCGTGCAGGCATGGGCGAAGTCGAGGCCCTGCCGGACCGCGGTCCGCAGGGCTCCGGGGGCGGGGACGCCGCGCGCGGCGTCGACGGCGGCCGAGTACTCCTTGTCGTTCCAGCACTCCACCTGCCCGCTGCGCCCCACGCCGCGCATGTCGTACCCGACGACGTCGAAGGCCTCGCGCAGGGAGGCGGGGAGCGCCTCGTAGCTGTCACGGGCGAAGTCCACGCCGGAGTTTCCGGGTCCGCCGGGGTGCAGCACCAGGACACCGGTGCGGTGCGGCCTGTCGGCCGCGAGCCGCCGGGTGACCGCGAGCGGGATCGTGCGCCCGGTGGGCCGGCGGTAGTCCAGGGGCACCCGGGCGGTCGCGCACTCGAAGCCGTCGCCCGGGTCGCCGGCGTCCGCTCCGTCGCAGGGGCCCCAGGACAGGACGGGTACGGGCGGGGCGGCGAGGGGCGTCGCCGTGGCGGCTCCGGGCGCGCCCCCGAGGAGCGCGGTGACCGCCACCAGGACGAGGGATATCCCCCACACCGCTCGTTTGCGTGAGTCATCGGCCGAACGGGTCTGCACCGGCGGTCCTCCGTCGTGGGCGGCGTTGTGCGACGCCCCCAACGTAGCCGCCGCCCGCCGCCCGTGTCGGCCCATCAGGAGTGGATTTCCCCTACCACCAGGGGGTGACCGCTTCCTCACACCTGGGGTGGCGTCCGGTACACCCCAGGGTGTACCGGTCGGGAGGAACGATCCTCCGGGGGCCTCACGGGTGACGGCGAGCCGCGCCCGGCCCGGCGTGGTGTCGTACGGCTGCTCGCCTGACCACCATGTGCCCCGTGATCCCATCCCACTTGATCGGTGCGCTCTCCGCCCTCGCCCTGCTCGTACCCGCCTCCGCGTACGACGCCTCCGCGTACGACGCCTCCGCCGCCCCGGCGGCCCCCGTCCCCGGCCCCGCCCGGCCGCGGGACTTCTTCGCCGACCTCCCCAAGGGCGGTGACCTGCACAACCACCTCTCCGGTGCGGTCACCACCGAGTTCCTGATCGAACTCGCCGCCGAGGACGGACTCTGCATCACCACGGACACGACCACCGCGGTGCCCCCGCCGTGCGGCTCGGGAACCCGCCCCGCCGCCGACGCCGTCACCGACGCCGCGTTCCGCCGCCAGGTCATCCAGGCCTGGTCGATGCAGGACTTCCCGGCCGACGGCAACGGCCACGACCACTTCTTCGCGACCTTCGACAAGTTCGGCGAGGTGCCCTGGCGCCACCCCGGACGGATTCTGGCCGAGGTCGCGGGCACGGCCGCCCGGCAGAACCAGTTCTACCTGGAGACCATGATCACGCCGGCCTCCGGGGCGGCCCGTGCCCTCGCCGACCGGGTCGGCTACGACGCCGACCTCGACGCCATGCACGACAAGCTCCTCGCCGACGGCGGCCTGGACGCGGTCGTCGGCCAGGCACGCGCCGACGCCGACACCACCGACGCCGAGTTCCGCACCGCCGCCCACTGCGACACCCCGCGGCCCGACGCCGCGTGCTCCCTCCCGTACCGCTGGATCTCCCAGGTGGGCCGCCTCGGCACCCCGGAGCGGGTGTTCACCCAGCTGGCGCTCGGCATGCGGCTGGCCGAGCGCGATCCGCGCTTCGTCGCCGTCAACCTGGTCCAGCCGGAGGACGGTGCGGTCGCTCTGCGCGACTACCGCCTGCACATGCGGATGGTGAACTACCTCAAGACCCAGTACCCCAAGGCGCACGTCACCCTGCACGCGGGCGAGCTGGTGCCCGGGCTGGTCAAGCCGGAGGACCTGACCTTCCACATCAGGGACGCCGCCCAGACCGGCCGCGCCGAGCGGATCGGACACGGTGTGTCCGTGCTCCACGAGGACCGTTGGGAGTCGCTGATGCGGTACATGGCCGACCGGCGGATCGCCGTCGAGGTCCCCTTCCACAGCAACGCGCAGATCCTGCGCGTCTCGGGCGACGCGCACCCCTTCGCCACCTACCGCAGCCACGGCGTGCCGGTGGTCCTCGCCACCGATGACCCCGGCGTGTCCCGGATCGAGATCACCGACGAGTACCGCTGGGCCGCGCAGACGTACGGGCTCGGCTACCGCGAGCTGAAGGACCTGGCCCGGGCCTCGCTGGAGTTCTCCTTCCTGCCCGGCCGCAGCCTGTGGAACCGTGACCTGAGCAGCGGCTACCGGCCCGCCGGGCCGTGTGCGGACGAGCGCCAGGGCGGCGAGCACCCGGGCGAGCGGTGCGCCGCCCTCCTGGCCTCCAGCCCGAAGGCACAGGTCGAGTGGCGGCAGGAAGCGGCGTTCCACCGCTTCGAGGCCGTCCACCCCGGCACCTCCCGCCCCGGCTCCCGCTGACGCCGGGACCGTGCACAGGGCCCCCTCCGCCGGGGGCCCTCTCCCGGGGAGCGCGCGGCGGCTACGAATCCGTGGGCCGGCGCAGGCGCGCCCGTACCGGCGGCGTCTGCCCGGCGTCGGCTGAGCCGTTCTCCACCGACCCACGGAGATCGTTTCGCGCGGGCGCTGTCACTCCGGAACGTTCCGGATGTTCCGGCTGTGGCCGCCGGCCCTACCGTGGCGAGCGCGTCCGAACCGTACGACCGGCCCAGGGAGCAGTGATGCAGACGACTGCCGCCGTGCTCAGGCAGCAAGAGCGCAGGGTGCTCCAGGCGGTCGGCTGCGGGTTGCGGGACGACGAGATCGCCGCCGACCTCGCCATCCCCGAGGACGCGGTGGCCGGACACGTCGCGCGCATCCTCGCGGAGCTGGGGCTGCGCGACCGGGCCGCAGCCATCGTCCACGCCTTCGACTGCGGTCTGGTCGTCCCCGGCAGCGGCCCCCGGACCCGCGAACCGGGCCGGGCGCGGGGGGCCGGATCCGCCCGGACCGCCGGACCCGTGGTACGGCTCTCCTTGCTCGGACCGCTCCAGGCCTGGCAGGACGGGCGGCCGATGAACCTGGGACATCTGCGCCAGCAAGCAGTACTGGCTGCGCTCGCGCTGGGCGCCGGACGTACCGTCAGCCGGCAGGAACTGCTCGACGGGGTGTGGGGGACGGAGCCGCCCCTCACCAACGTGGTGCCGGTGTACGTCTACCGACTGCGCAAAACCCTGGGCACCGGGGACGGCCCGGGCGCGGTGATCGAGCACGACCGCTGCGGCTACCGGCTCGCCCCCGGCGCGGTCGACGTGGACGTGGCCCGCGTGGAGCGACTGCTCGCCGATGTCGCGAGGGCCGACCGGGCGGGCGACGCGGCCGAGGTGATCCGCCTGTGCGAGCGGGCGCTGGAGCTGTTCCGCGGCGAGCCCCTGGCCGGGCTTCCCGGGCCGCTGGCCGATGCGGAGCGGCTGCGGCTCACCGAGCGCAGGATCGCCCTCGTGCGGCGGAAGGCGCAGTGGCAGCTGCGCCTGGGCCGGCACTTCGAGGCGATCGCCGAGCTGTTCGCCCTCGCCGCGGCGCACCCGCTGGACGAGCCGGTGGCCGCGCTGCTGATGCGCGCGCTCTGCCGGGGCGGCCGGCAGAGCGAGGCCTTGGCCGTCTTCGACCACACCCGCCGCCGCCTGGCCGAGGACCTCGGCGTACCGCCGGGCCCGATGCTGCGGCGGACGTACGAGACGGTCCTGCGCGGCGACCGGCCGCCGGCGCCCGGTCTCCGGGCCGCCGGCAGCCGGTGAGGGATCCGCGGCGTGGCTACCAGGCGTACCAGGCGCCGTTGTACCACTGCTCGCTCGCGCTGTCGTTGTGGTGGTCCATGTTGAAGTCTTCGGGATAGTTGCGGACGTGGTTGTTCGGGTAGGTCCAGATGCCGGCGGACTCGTCGCAGACGTAGTCCCAGTGGCAGATGGTCTTGACGGGGACGTTGCCGAAGAACCGGTCGGCGCCGGCGAGCGGGGCGCCGACGATGCCGCCGAACGGCACGGATCCGCCGTTGGCGCCGGGAGGGCCCTGCCGCTTGGGGTCTGCGATGAGAACGGCGTTGACGTTGTCGAACGTCTGCCAGTTCTCGGTGACCCAGGTGTGCACCACCGCGGCGCCCAGGGAGTACCCGCCCATCTTCACGTGCTGCCACGGACAGGCGGCACGCTGGTCGCGGACCAGCCGGTTCAGCTCGTTCACGCCCGCCCGGGCGCTCGCGCCGTTGGGGATCTGCGTGGGATACCCGACGTGCTGCTGGATGTTGCCGTAGAAGCCGTCGTTGTTCCACGAACTGCCGGTGCCCCCGACGACGATCGTGTACGTGCCCTCGCACGAAGCCGTCGCCTTGGCCGGCGCCGCCTGTGCGCCGGCCCCCTGCACCGCCGAAAGCCCGACGGTCAGCAGGAACCCGGCTGCCACGGACGCGATCCTTCTGGCTCGCATGACGATCCTCCCCAAGTAGTCGGCCCACACGGTCGCCTTCCGGTGCGGAACGCAGTCGGCCGAGGTCACCGGACGACAGTGGCAGCGGGCGATGACATCCCGATGAAACCCGCGGCGGCTCGGCGGCTCCATCGGGATTTCATCGCCCCTCCCTAGCGTGGGCGCGTTCGGGCGAGGGGCCCGGACCACAGGGGAGGGACCGCTCGATGGCGCGGAGGAGATTGATCGCGAGGCTGCCGGCCGCGGCCGTGGCCGTGGCGGCGGTGATGAGCACGATGGCGGCCGCCGGACCGCCGGCGGCCGTACCGGGGCCGGACAGGCCGACGATCAGGTACACCGAGTACGGGATCCCGCACATCATCGCCTCCGACTGGGAGGGGCTGGGTACGGGGTACGGATACGCCTCGGCCAAGGACAACATCTGCACGCTCGCCGACACGTATCTGATGGTCAACGCCCAGAGGTCCCGCTATCTGGGGCCCGAGGGCAAGGCGAGCCCCGGCGAGAAGCAGGACACCACCAGCAACCTCAACAGCGACCTGTACTTCCAGCGGATCAAGGACGACCGGGTGGTGGAGCGGCTGCTCGACCAGCCCGCCCCCAACGGGCCGGAGCCGGAGGTCAAAGAGGCCATTCGCGGCTACGTCCGGGGATACAACCGGTACCTGGCCGAGACGGGCGTGAACGGCATCGGGGACCCCGCCTGCCGCGGCGCGGCATGGGTGCGGCCGATCACGGAGCTGGACGTCTACCGGCACGCCCACGCCGAGATCATCATGGGCAGCGCCGAGCCGCTGCTGGACGGTCAGGTGACCGCGGCGCCTCCGGGGGCGGCGGCCGCCGCCGCACCGCCGGCGTCCTCACCCGAGGAGACCGCGAAGAAGATCCGCGACGCGATGGCGGTCAGCCGTCGCCACAGCATGGGCAGCAACGCGCTCGCCGTCGGTTCGCAGGGCGTGTCCGGGGGCACCGGCATGCTGCTGGCCAACCCGCACTTCCCGTGGCAGGGCAAGAACCGGATGTGGCAGAGCCAGTTGACGATCCCGGGGAAGGTGAACGTCTCCGGGGCGAGTCTGCTCGGGTTCCCGGCGGTGAACATCGGCCACAACGACGACGTCGCCTGGAGCCACACGGTCGCCACGGTGGCCCCGTTCGGGCTGTTCGACGTACAGGTCGATCCGCTGAATCCGACCAACTACCTGGTCGACGGGGTCTGGCAGCCGATGACCTCGCAGCAGGTCGCCGTCGACGTACGCAACGCGGACGGCTCCCTCGGCAAGGTCATCAGGACGCTGTGGTCCACCCGGTACGGCCCGATCGCCACCTCCGTACTGGGCGTACCGCTGCCGTGGGTGGTCAGCGCCCACGCGGTACGGGACGTGAACATGGACAACCTGCGGGCGCTCAACACCTGGTTCCACCTCGACCAGGCCAAGGACGTCCACGAGGTGGTCGACACGCTGGAGACCACGGAGGGCGTCCCCTTCTTCAACACGGTCGCCTCCGACCGCGAGGGCAACGCCCTGTACGCGGACATCCAGGCCACGCCGAACATCACCGACGAGCACGCGCAGTCCTGCCTCACGCTGACCGGACGGCTGCTGTTCAACCAGGAGCTGCGGCTGCCGAACGTCCCGCCGGTCTCCGTATTCGATGGCAAGCGCAGCGCCTGCGACTGGCCCGACGACCCGAAGGCGGTCGCACCGGGACTGATGGATCCGCACCAGCAGCCCCGCCTGATCCGCAAGGATTTCGTGGGCAACGCCAACGACAGCGCCTGGCTGGCCCATCCCGAGCAGCCCCTGTCCTTCCCGAGGGTGATGGGCGATACGGCGGCGCCCCGGTCCCTGCGCACCCAGGAGCTGATCCTGACCGCACAGAACCGCATCAACGGCACCGACGGTCTGCCGGGCCGTGGTTTCACACCGGAGAACATGCGGCAGCTGCTGTTCGCCGACAACAGCAGGGCGGCCGATCTGGCTCTGGACGCCACGGTGTCGATGTGCCGGAGCCTCCCCTTCGGGCTGATCCTGGTGGACGGCAACCTGGTCAACGTGAGCGAGGCGTGCCCGATCCTGGCCGCGTGGCGGGACCACGACTTCACGGCGGACAGCCGCGGGTCGTGGCTGTTCGAGAACTACTGGGCCTTCCTGCTCGGCGGGCAGGCGATCGAGAAACTGCCGTGGCGGGTGCCCTTCGACCCCAAGGACCCGGTGCACACGCCCAATTCGCTGGACCCGGGGAATTCCGCCGTCCGCGACGCGTTCGGCCGGGCGGTCCTCGCCCTGCGCAGGGCGGGCGTCGCGCTGAACGCGCCGCTGTCGGACGTACAGAAGATCACCCGGGGCGGCGAGCAGATCCCGATCCACGGCTCGATCAGTGAACTGGGCGTGCTGAACGTGGTCACCCCCGGCCTGGTCGACGGCAAGCTGGACATCACCTTCGGGACCAGCTTCGTCCAGCAGGTGAAGTTCACCACCGCCGGACCGCCCCAGGCCTCTTCGCTCCTGGCCTACTCGCAGTCGGCCGACCCGAACTCGCCGCACTACGCGGATCAGACCCGGCTGTTCTCCTCCGGCCAGTGGGTGACGGAACGGTTCACCGAGGAGCAGATCGCGGCCTCACCGGCCCTGGAGATCAAGGTCCTTTCCTGAGGCGGCTGTTCGGCCGCGCTGTCCACGACGACGTACGACGACGTACGACGACGCACAACGACGACACCGAGGAGCAACGCAGTGACGAGGAAATCGAGTCGGTGGCGCATGGCAGCGGTGGCCCTGATGGCCGCCATCGTCGCCATGACCACGCCGACGGGTCCGGCGCAGGCCGCCGAGCGCACCGCGCCCCCGCCGATGGCGGACGGGTTCGGCCTGACCCAGGTGGACACCGCGACCGGCGGACCCACCAACTTCTACCTCACCGTGACCACACCCGAGGTCGCGGGCACACACCACATCAAGATCATCCTGCCGAACGGCTACTACGACGACCCGGCCAGGCGCTACCCCGTGCTGTACTTCCTGCACGGTTCGCCCGACGACCCGATCCAGCAGAACTATCCGGCGCTGACCGCCTCGGATCAGATGATCACCGTGATTCCGGACGGTGGCGCCCGGGGCTGGTACGCCAACTGGCTCAACCAGAAGACCCAGGCCGGCGCCCAGAACTGGGAGAACTTCCACCTCAAGCAGGTGATCCCTTTCATCGACGCGAACCTGCGGACCATCGCCACGAGGAAGGCCCGCGCCGTCGCGGGCGTCTCCATGGGCGGGTTCGGGGCGCTGCACTACGCCCAGGTCCGGCCCGACCTGTTCAGCCAGACCGCGTCCCTGTCGGGGGACATCGACCTGTCGGCCCGCTCCATGGACCTGCGGCTCGCCGTCGTCGCCTCGCTCATCGACGCGCAGGGCGCCATCTGCGGCTCGTTCTCCGGTGTCTGTGGCGGCGCCGAATCACCGTACAAGCCCGGTGTGGACAGCGACGCCCTGTTCGGCTCGCCCTATCCCGTGTTCAACGTCGACCGGCGGTGGAACGAGGTCGACCCGTCACAGCACATGGACAAGCTGAAGGCGGGCGGAGTCGGCGTCTCGATCTACGTGGGCAACGGGCGGGGCTCGGTCACCGACCTGGAGTTCTGGCTCGAATCCGCGTCCCGGCACGTCAAGGACGCCATGGACGCCCTGGGCATGTCCTACTCCTACGTCGACTACGGCGACGGCTCGGCCTGGGGCACCCAGTGCGACGGGGGCCACAACGCGGGCTGCTGGGAACAGGACCTCCGGGACCTGATCCCCAGGCTGGAACGGTCCTTCGCCGCCTGACCCCGGCACCGGCTGCGCCCCCGGTGCGGTGTTAGCTTCTCTTGCGTGAGGGAACACCAGGACGAGACGAGGACCGCCTACGACGGGGTCGTCGACCTCTACGCGTCGTTGTTCGCCGACCGGCTGGAGACACGGCCGTTCGCGCGGGCCATGGTCGCGACCTTCGCCGAGCTGGTGCGCGGGACGGGGAACCTGCGGACCGCCGACGTCGGATGCGGTCCCGGACACCTCACGGCCATGCTGCACGGCCTGGGCCTCGACGCCTTCGGGCTCGACCTCTCCCCGGCCATGGTCGACCACGCCCGGCGGGCCCATCCGTCGCTGCGCTTCGACGAGGCGCGGATGGAAGCCATGCCGGTCGGGGACGGCGCGCTCGGCGGCGTCATGGCCCACTACTCGATGATCCACACCCCGCCGGGGGAACTGCCCGCGGTCCTGGCCGAACAGGTGCGGGTCCTGGCGCCGGGGGGACTGTTCCTGGTGTCGTTCTTCGGCACCGAAGGGCCGGAACCGGTCCGCTTCGACCACAAGGTGACCCCTGCCTACAGCTGGCCGGCGGACCGGTTCGCCGAGCTGCTGATCGCCGCCGGGCTCACGCCGTTCGCCCGTCTGCTCCACGACCCGGCCTCCGAGCGGGGCTTCCTCGACGCCCACCTGCTGGCCCGCCGCCCGTAGGCCCCACGTCCGGCGGCGCATCGAGGGCTACGGGCGGGTGTTCGGCCGGCCGTCGGCCCGGTCGTCGCCCGGTGTGGGGGCGGTCCGGGCCTGCTCCCACACCGACAGGAAGGCCAGCCTCAAGCAGCCCGCCAGCGCCGGGTGTTCGATGTAGAGGGCTGTGGTGGCGTGAGTGCCGGCCACCGGGTCGGGCATGTCGCACAGCACCAGCGAGGCATCCGCCACGATCAGCTTGAGCGGCAGGCTCGGAGCGAACCGCGACTCCTCGCCCGCCGCCGCGAACCGCCGTACGTTCTCCAGTACTTCCGCGTCCCCGAGCGCGTCGTGGGTGTACACCGCGCGGGCGGTCCCCCCGGCCCGGCGCAGCCGGCGGACCGTCCTGATCCCCTCGTCGTTGGCCGGGGGAGCGACGAACGGCGGCTTGCAGAAGCTGAGGAGCTCCCGTGCGGCCTGCTCCTGGATGCTGTCGAACCGCTCCGCGATCGCCCGGGGATCGCGCAGCACCTCGATGTAGTCGAGCGGATCGGTGTGCGTCCGCCCGTCGCTCCAGACCGGGAGCAGCGCCGTCGCGAGGGCGGTCGACGCCGCGCTCAGCCGTTCCAGGGACTCCCGCTGAACGGCCATCAGCCGGGCGAGCGCCAGTTCCGGGGCCACCGCGGAGAAGGCCGCGACCCGCCCGGGGCGCAGGACGGCCAGGCGCCGCCGCACGAGGGCGTCGAGTACGTCGTAGACGCGCTGGCGCGGGACGTCCGCGGCGCGGGCCGCCTCGGCGGCGGTGTACGACTCCCGTCGTACCAGCGCCAGATAGACCCGGGCCTCGTACCGGGAGAGCCCCAGGGACACCAGGTCGTTGACGGCGCCGTCGTCCAACTCCATGGCAGGACACGGTATACGCGGACATCACCGACCGAAAGCAAGCCTTTGCATTCGCCGGGTAGTCCCTTGGGCCCGGCGTTCCCTACCTTCGGCATGGGCCACCACTGCTCGTGGTGACACTTCGCACCGCTGAACGCGTGCCACCCGCAACCCACGTCGACCTTCCGGTCCCGCACGCCCTGACGTGCGTGGATGTCATGCCCACGACATGATGCACGGCTCCGGACGGGTCCCCCGACGTGGTACGCCAACCCCCCATGGAGGGCAGTTCATTGCGCAACGCCCTGTCCCACCGCGCCGCCCGGCTCGCCCGCCGCGGCGCGACCGCCTTACTCTCGGCCGTCGCCCTTGCGTCCGGCGGGACGCTCGTACTCGCCGCACCGTCCGCCGCCTCGGGCGGCCCTGGTGCGGCGAGCGCGTCCCCCGCCGCGGTGCACACCGAGCGGCTCTGCTCGGAGCCCGCCCGGGCCGGCTGGATGGCCTGCCACGCGCTGGCCCGTACGGACGTACAGCAGCGCCTCGGCCTCTCTCCCGGACTGCTGCCGTCCGGCTACGGCCCCGCCGATCTGCAGAGCGCGTACGCCCTGCCGGCGTCCGCCGGGGCCGGCGCGACGGTCGCCATCATCGACGCCTACGACGACCCGAAGGCCGAGTCCGACCTGGCGGCCTACCGCTCCCAGTACGGGCTGCCGGCCTGCACCACGGCCAACGGCTGCTTCCGCAAGGTCGACCAGAACGGCGGGACCGACTACCCGACCGCCGACGCCGGCTGGGCCGGGGAGATCTCCCTCGACGTGGACATGGTCAGCGCCGTCTGCCCGCAGTGCCACATCCTGCTCGTCGAGGCGGCCCAGCCCTCCATGGAGGACCTCGGCGCCGCCGTGAACCGCGCCGTGACCCTGGGCGCCGCGTACGTCTCCAACAGCTACGGCGGCGGCGAGGACTCCACCGACGCGGCCTCGGACGCCTCGTACTTCAACCACCCCGGCGTGGCCATCACCGTCAGCTCCGGCGACAGCGGCTACGGCGTCGAGTACCCGGCCGCCTCCCAGTACGTCACCTCGGTCGGCGGCACCTCGCTCAGCCGCGCGAGCGGCACCCCCCGCGGCTGGTCCGAGAGCGTCTGGGGCAGCAGCGCGGGCAGCGAGGGCGCCGGTTCGGGCTGCTCCGGGTTCACCGCCAAGCCGTCCTGGCAGACCGACGGAGGCTGCGCCAGGCGCACGGTCGCCGACGTCTCGGCCGTCGCCGACCCGGCCACCGGCCTCGCGGTGTACGACAGCTACCAGGCCGGCGGCTGGAACGTCTACGGCGGCACCAGCGCCTCGGCGCCGATCATCGCCTCCGTCTACGCCCTGGCGGGCACCCCGGCCGCCGGCTCGTTCCCGTCCGCCTACCCGTACGCCCGCACCGCCTCGCTCAACGACGTGACCGGCGGCGCCAACGGCTCCTGCTCCGGCAGTTACCTCTGCACCGCCAAGGCGGGCTACGACGGGCCGACCGGACTCGGCACGCCCAAGGGCACCGCCGCCTTCACGGGCGGCTCCACCGGCGGCAACACCGTCACCGTCGCGAACCCCGGCAGCCGCACGAGCATCGTCGACACGGCCACCTCGCTGCAGATCCAGGCCACCGACTCGGCCGGCGGGCAGACCCTCACCTACGGTGCCACCGGGCTCCCGCCCGGCCTGTCGGTCAACGCGTCCACCGGCCTGATCAGCGGTACGCCGACCACCGCGGGCAGCTACGCCGTCACGGTCACGGCCAAGGACACCACCAACGCGAGCGGCGCTGCCTCGTTCACCTGGACCGTCGCCACGGTCGACGGCGGCTGCACCGTGACCCAGCTCCTCGGCAACCCGGGCTTCGAATCCGGCACCGTCCCCTGGACCGCCAGCGCCGGCGTGATCGACGGCAGCAGCGGCGAGGCGGCGCACTCGGGCTCCCGGAAGGCCTGGCTGAACGGCTACGGCGCCACGCACGCCGACTCGCTCGCGCAGGCGGTGACCATTCCGGTCCGCTGCCACGCCACCCTCAGCTTCTACCTGCACATCGACACCGCGGAGACGACCGCCACCACGGCCTACGACAAGCTGACGGTGACGGCCAACTCCACCACCCTGGCCGGCTACTCCAACCTCGACAAGAACACCGGTTACGTACAGAAGACCTTCGACCTGTCCTCCTTCGCGGGACAGACGGTCACGGTCAAGTTCAGCGGTAGCGAGGACCCCAGCCTGCAGACCTCGTTCGTCATCGACGACACGGCGCTCAGCATCAGCTGACCCGCCCCGAGGGCACGGGAGGGACCGGCGGGCCACCGTACACCGACGGTGGCCCGCCGGTCCGTCGTTCCGCCGGAGCCGGGCGGCCCGCTACGCCGGGCCGGACGACGGGTTCAGCCACGCGCCGATGGCCGGCAGTGCCTCCGGTCCGTCGTCGCGTTCCACCGAGTCGACCAGGTCGGCGATGGTGACAGCGCGCAGCGACGCCCGCCAGGCGGCTTCGGCGGCGCGCATGACGCGGGCGATCCCGCAGGCCTTCGTGCAGGCCTCGGGCGGGGCGCCGAACGGGCCGCGCCGGCGGATCTCCGTGCAGACGAACGCCGGGTCCGGTCCGTCGACGGCCTGCACCACGTCCAGGACGGTGATCTCGGAAGCGGGCCTGGTCAGCACGTATCCGCCGGTCTTGCCCTGGACGGAGGCCACCAGGCCCGCCCGGGACAGCGCCTGCATCTGCTTGGCCAGGTAGCTGGGCGAGACCTCGTGGAGCAGCGCCAACCGGGCGGCGGGCACCGGCTGACTCGCCGCGGTCAGGACCACACAGCAGTGCAGCGCCCATTCCACGCCCCCGGACAGTTTCATGCGCCCTCCATTTGACTCGGATACAGCTTATCCGAGTATCATCTCGGACAAGAGTTGTCCGAGTTTGAGGCGGCGGAGGCCGCACTCGGCGGCACCCCAGGAAGGGCACACCATGAAGATCACGGTCATCGGCGGTACCGGACTCATCGGTTCCCAGCTCGTCTCCACGCTCCGCGCGGCCGGCCACGAGGTGGTGTCCGCGTCCCTGTCGAGCGGCGTGGACCTGCTCACCGGCTCGGGGCTGGACGAGGCGCTCGCCGGAGCGGACACGGTCGTCAACGTGTCGAACTCGCCCACCTTCGACGAGGCGTCCCCGGAGTTCTTCCGCACCACGATGGACAACCTGCTCGCCGCAGGGGAGCGGGCGGGCGTCGTCCACCAGGTGATCCTGTCCATCGTCGGCGTCGACCAGGTCCCGCAGCTGGACTACTACCGCGCGAAGACCCTCCAGGAGGACGTCCTCAAGCAGGGCCCCACCCCCTACTCGATCGTCCGCGCCACCCAGTTCTTCGAGTTCATGGACACGGTGCTGTCCTGGACCGCCGACGACCGCACCGTCCGGCTCCCCTCCACCCCCGTCCAGCCGATGGCCGCCGCCGACGTGGTCGCCGCCCTGGCCGAGGTCGCCACCGGCGCACCGCTGAACGGCACGGTCGACGTCGCGGGCCCCGACGTCTTCGCCCTCGACGAGCTGGGCCGCCTCACGCTGGCGGCCCGCCAGGACCCGCGTACGGTCGTCACCGACGAGCAGGCGGGCATGTTCGCGGTGGTCGAGGGCGACGTCCTGGCCGGGGGCCCCGGCGCGCGCCTGGCGGCCACCTCCTACAAGGACTGGCTCGGCGCCGGGCGCTGAACGCGGCCCTACCTGAACAGACGGTCGCCGCGGGCGGCCATGCGGTGGGTGCCGTCGTGGCGGTTCAGCCAGTCACGGACGAGGCCGACGGCATTGGCGTTTGTCTCCTGCTCCCCGCAGTGGTTCGGGTCCTTGATGTCCAGCCAGACCAGCGACACCCGGCGGCCCGCGGCGGCGTGGGAGAGCATGCGGTCGATGCCGCGATCACGGCCACGAGTGACCGGGGGCCGGCGGGCCGCCTGGGAGGGATGGTCAAAGTGAGGCTCCGTCATGTCCAGGTGCGATACGGGCGATTGAGCACGCCCGTTCACCCTGCCGGCACGCGGTACGTGCATGGTGAACGGAATCTGGCCTGGGCGTGCGATGGCGTCAGACCGGTTCGCGCGGCGGACCGAAGCGGACGGGCGCCTGGAAGCGGGCCTTGCGGGCCGCGCGGCGGA
Organism: Streptomyces vinaceus; assembly: GCF_008704935.1. NCBI lineage: Bacteria > Bacillati > Actinomycetota > Actinomycetes > Kitasatosporales > Streptomycetaceae > Streptomyces > Streptomyces vinaceus. The sequence goes on along the minus strand of NZ_CP023692.1, from coordinate 334,922 downwards.
AGGTGGTCAGCACCGCGGGACCCGCGAGGCAGACGCAGAGGAAGTTGGTGACGGCGCGACCGGTGTCCCAGCCCAGGGAGGTGGCGAGGTCGAAGGCGAGGTAGCGGTGGAACTGCTCGGTGAACGGGAGGCCGGGCAGGTAGGCGATCGAGCTGTTGGGGTCGAGTGAGAACGGCCAGAAGGAGAGGTTGAGGAGGAAGCCGAACAGGTAGCCGGAGGCTGAGCCGTAGAACGCGAGCATCACGATCTCCCGGCGGCCGGACGCCTGGGGGAGGAAGCCCGCGAGCATGCCGACGAAGGCGCAGCCGAACATCTGGTACGGCATCCAGGGACCGACCCCGCCGGTGATGAGGGCGGAGGCGAACAGCGAGGTGCAGCCGAGGGTGAACCCGAAGCCCGGGCCGTAGACCCGGCCGGCCAGGACGAGGACGAAGAAGACCGTCTCGATGCCGGCCGTGCCCGCGCCCAGCGGGCGGATCGCGGCGTTGACGGCGGACAGGACGCCCAGCATGGCCAGGGCCTTGGAGTTGATGCCGCCCTCGGCGATCTCCGAGATCACCACGCACAGGACGACGACCAGCAGGACGCCGAAGATGAGCGGTGGGGCGTAGTGGGAGCCGAACTTGCCCGGTGCGACGAGGAACGGCCAGAAGAACGCGACGATCCCGAGGAACGCGGCCATGGCGATGACGACGCCCGCCCGCGCGTTGATGCGGATGGCTGGGGTGCGCGCGGCAGCGGTCATCGGGCCGGGTCCGTCTCGTCGCGGGGGAAGGCGGAGGCCGCCTGGGCGACCGTGAGGTAGGGGAGGGGCGAGAGGATCTTGGCCGCCTGGGGTGCGAACACGGGAGAGGCGACGATGACCTCCGTGGTGGGGCCGTCCGCGACGACGTCTCCCTCGGCCATGACGACGACCCGGTCGGCCGCACGGGCCACGAACTCGACGTCGTGCGTGGAGATGACGATCGCGCGCCCTTGAGCCGCGAGGTCGTCGACGATGGCGATCAGCTGTTCCTTGGCCCGGTAGTCGAGGCCGCGGGTCGGCTCGTCGAGGAGCACCACCCGGGGAGCCGCCGACAGCTGGATGGCGAGGGCGAGGGCGAGCTTCTGGCCCTCGGACAGGTCGCGGGGGTGGGTGGCGTCGTCGATGCCGGGTGCGAGGCGGTCGAGGATCTCGCGTGCGGCCGGTGCCTCGGAGCCGACCGCCGATTCCGCGTCGGCCTGGTCGAGTTCCTGCTCGACGCTCTCCAGGTACAGCAGGTCCGTGGGGGTCTGGGGGACCAGGCCGACGAGTCGGCGGGCTGCGGCCGCGGACAGCTTCCGCGGGTCGCCGTCCTCGCCCCCGTCGGTGGCGGGGACGAGCACTGTGCCGGCCTTGCGGGGCCCTGAGCCCTGGAGCGCCCAGAGCAGGGAGGACTTGCCCGAGCCGTTGCGGCCCATCAGCGCGGTGATCTCGCCGCCGCGCAGATCGAGGTCGACTTCCCGGACGGCCGGGACGCCGTGATAGGCCACCGTCACCCCGCGGGCCTTCAGGAGAAGGGCGGGGTCCGGGGCGGGTGCCGGCCGCACCGGCGGGGGAGTCGTACCGGCCAGCCGTGTGCGCAGGGGCGCGGCCGCGCGGCGGGCGTCGCGGATGGACAGGGGGAGCGGGGACCAGCCGGCGGCGCGCCCGAGTTCCACGATGGGCGGGGCTATGGACGACGTACGGAAGATCTCGGCGGGCGGCCCGGACACCACGCGGCCGTCGCCGGGGAGGTGGATGACGCGGTCGGCGCACTGGACCACGCGCTCCAGGCGGTGTTCGGCGAGGAGCACGGTGACGCCGAGGTCGTGGACGAGCCGGGTGACGGCCGCCAGGACCTCCTCCGCGGCCGTCGGGTCCAGGGCGGAGGTGGGCTCGTCCAGGACCAGGACCCGGGGGTGCGCGGTGAGCACGGAGCCGATCGCGACCCGTTGCTGCTGGCCGCCGGAGAGCTCGTGGAGGGCGCGATGGCGCAGGTCGGCGAGACCCAGCAGGTCCAGGGTCTCCTCGACGCGCTTGCGCATGGTGGCGGGCGCGACCGCCAGCTGCTCCATGGCGTAGGCGAGTTCCTCCTCGACGGTGTCGGTGACGAACCCGTCGAGCGGATCCTGGCCCACCACGCCCACGACATCGGCGAGTTCGCGGGGCGGGTGCTCGGCGGTGTCCCGGCCGTCGACCGTGACCCGGCCGAAGAGGGTGCCGCCGGTGAAGTGCGGGACGAGTCCGTTGACGGCCCCCAGGAGGGTGGACTTGCCGACGCCCGTGTGACCGACGACGAGGCAGAGTTCGCCCTCCTCGACGGTGAGGTTCACCTCCCGCAGTACCGGTTCTGCCGTGTCCTCGTACCGGACGGTGACCTGGTCGAAGTGGATCACTTGGGTTCCTCGGTGCGCTGTACGGGGACGGCCGGCCGGGCGGGGGCCGTCGGGGGCGGAGCCAGGAACCCGGCCGTCCCGGCGAGCAGGATCGCGGCGGCCGGCACCAGCGGCAGGGTCGGCCAGCTGAGCGGGTAGATGGAGGGGTTCAGCTCCGCGGCGTTGAACCCCGCGTTGCCGAACAGCAGCACCGCGGACAGCACCCCGCACCCGGCCACGGCCCATTCGGCCGCCCGCCACGGGTCGGGACGGTACGTGGTCCGGGTGATCCGGCGCCCGCCGAGCCGCAGCCCGGCCACGCACAGCGCTCCGCCGGCCCCCAGTGCGGGCAGGCCGAGCAGCTTGGGCGCGGTCGCGTCGAGGAGCCCGTACGCCCCGGCGCACAGGCCGCACATGCCGAGCAGCATGAGGGCGCCGGTCAGGCGGCGGGAGCGGCGGGTCGCGGTGCCGGCGCGGCCGTAGCCGCGGGAGTCCATCGCGGCCGCGAGGCGCAGGGAGCGCTCCAGGGCGTCTTCGAGGACGGGGACGACGATGCCGCGCAGCGCGCGCAGACCCCTCGTACGCCCGGCCCGGAGCCTGCGGGCGCGGCGCACCCGCTGGACGCTCGCGACCAGTTGGGGCGCGACGCTGATGGACACGGTGACGGCGACGCCGAGTTCGTACAGGGCGCCCGGGAGCACCCGCAGTGCGCGCTTGGGGTTGGCCAGGGTGTTGGCCGCGCCGATGCAGCACAGCATGCAGGCCAGGCGCAGCCCGTCGGTCGCGGCCGACAGCAGCGCTTCGAGGGAGACCGGACCGCCGAGCCGGATGCCCGCGTACCAGTCGGGCGTGGGGATGTGGGGGAGGGAGAACAGGAAGTGGTCGCGGGGTGTGACGCCGGTGGCGAAGACCGCCCGGAAAGTGACCCGGATCGCGACGACCGTGAGTGCCAGGTAGAGGTAGTACGGGAAGCCGCGGGCCCAGGGGGCCTCGGTGCGGCGCATGGTGATGACGTAACCGAGGACCGCGAGGACGAGGAAGAGCAGCAGCGGATTGTTGGTGCGGCTGACGGCGGTGGCGAGGGCCAGGGCCCAGATCCACCAGGCGACGGGGTGCAGAGTGCGGGGCAGCCGGCGGCCGCCCGCGCCCGGCGCGAGGCCGGACACGGGCGGCTCGGCCGCGACCGTGGTGGTACGGGACACGCCGCTACTCCGTACGACGGCGACGCTTGGCCGCGTAGACGGCGGCGGCGCCGATGAGCAGCACCAGCGCTCCGGTGGCGACGGCGGGCAGGTACGAGCCCGCGTCGTGCTCGGCGTCGGCTGCCGGAGCCGCCTCGACGACTTGGGGGCCGGGGGCCGGCGCGGCCGCGGCCGGTGCGCCGGGGGAGGGCGGTGCCGAAGGGGTGGGCGAGGCGCTCTCCGAGGCGGAGGGGGAGGGCGAGGGACTTGCCGGCGCCGACGGTCCGGGATCGGCCGGCGGCGGATTCTCCGGCCTGGGCCCGGTGTTGACGCCGGGCGGCAGGGGAGCCGCCGTCCGGGTGTCCTGGGGCTGGGGTGCGCCCGTGGGCCGGTCGTTGTGGGCGCGCAGCTGGTCCGGGGTGACCCGGGGCCGGCCCTGGGTGCCCTCGATGTCCGTGGCGCCGAAGGTCCACAGGTCGACGCTGCCCGGCTCCGGCTTGTAGAGCATGGCGCCGAGCCGGCTGTACTCCCAGGTGTTCCGGCCGGGGTTCGCGTGCCAGTACGACCAGTAGGCGGAGGCGGGCGGGGTCAGGACGCAGTCGTCCTGCTCCGGGGTCGGGTACTGCTTGCCGCCCTGGTGCCCGCTGTAGCCGATGCGGCAGATGAACGCCGGACCGTCGTGGCCCGTTCCGGTGGTGGCCCAGCCGCCCTCGTTGAGGAGTTCGTAGCCGGTGGTGGGTGTCGTCCCGCAGGAGCGGTAGACGGGCCCGCCCCAGTGGCCGAAGTCCACGGCGAGGACGGCTCCGGAGGAGGTGGTGCACTGGCCGATGGGCTGCGGGGCGGCGCCCGCCGGGGCCGCGGTGGCGGCGAGCGCCGCCACCGTCAGCCCCAGGGCGGCCGCCGTACGGGCCAGGGCCCGCCGCGCGCGGTGGTGCGTCACGCCCGGCCTCCCGTCGACCCGCGCCGGCGGCGGGCGACGCGGACCGCGCCCCAGCCGCCGAGGACCAGGGCCACCGCGGCGGCGGCCAGTGCGCCGACCTGGGCGCCGGTGGAGGCGAGAGCGCCACCCGCCCCCGAACCGCCGCCGGCCGTCTCCCCGCCCGGGGTCACGATGACGGGAGCGCCGCTCGTGGCGGTGGGGACGGGCTGCGGGGTGGTGCCGTCGAGGCTGCGGTTGAGGGTGGCGAAGGAGATGCCGGTGGCGCCGCCGAGGGCCTGGGTGGAGGCGCGGACGTCGGATCCGGGCTGCGCGTCCCTGGCGATGTTGAACCCGCCGTCGCCGTTCTGCTGCGTCGCCAGGAACGTGCGGGCCTTGGCGATCTGCGCACCGTACTTCCGCGCGTCCAGGGACATGCCCTGGACGGCGAGGGCGGTGGAGTTGACTGAGTCGCCCGAGGCGCCGGGGAAACCGCCGTCGTCCATCTGCCGGGCCGCCAGCCATGCGACGGCCTTGTCCACGGCCGCCTGCGCGTCCGCGTCGGGCAGCAGGTCCAGGGCCATGGCGGCCATGGCCGTGGAGTCCACCTCGTCGTCGCTCTTGTCGACGAGGATGCTTCCGAAGGACCCGTTGGGCCGCTGGAGGCTCTTGAGATAGGCGATGGGTTCGGCGGCGGCCGCGTTCTCGCCCGCGCGGACCTGCGCGATGACGCCGAGGGACTGGTCGAAGACGGACTTGGCGTTCCCGTAGGCGCCCTTTCCGCCGCAGAAGGGAACGGCGTCGAGGTTCCTGGCCCGGCAGGTGTCCTTCGCGAGGGCCCCGATCAGGTCCTGTCCGCCGAAGGCGCGGGGGTTTCGGCCGACCGCTTCGGCGAGGAGCGCGGTCTTGCCGATGGCGCCGCCGACGGCGTACTTCGTACCGATCAGGGTCCAGGCGTGGACCGTCCGCCCCTGGCCGTCCTTGCCGCCCTTGTCGAGGAAGTCGACGATGTTGCGCAGGGTGGCGTCGTCGGTGCCGGCGGCGGCGAGCGCGTAGGCGCCGTCGATGGTCAGGCCGTACGTGGCGAAGCCCGGGGAGCTCTCGTAGTAGCGGCCCTGGACCAGTCGGCCGGGGTGGGTCAGGTACGCCGTGGCCTTCTTGAGGTCGGGTCCGTCACCGGGCGGGAGCGGCGGACGGGAGCCGCTCGGGGAGGGCGACGGCCCGGGGTCGCTCGGCTCGGGGCTCGGTTCCGTCTTCTTGGCGGTCAGCGCCACCAGGTCGCTGTGGGCGGCCGCGAGGACGGCCGGCGCGGTGGGGAACACCTGCGGGTCGGTGAGCCCTTCCTCGAAGGCGAAGCCGCCTCCGGGGAGTTGCTGCTTGGAGAGCCAGAACAGACCCGCGTCGGCGTACGGGGTGTCGCCGAGGGCGCGCAGGGCCTGGGCCGCCCAGCCGGTGGCGCTCGGGCTGCCGGTGGTCATGCCCGCGGCGGCGGGCCACGCGCCACTCGGCAACTGCGACTTCCGCAGGCTCGCGCGGGCCTTCTCGACGACGGCGTCGTGGCCGCCCGCCCGCTTGAGGGCGAGCGCGATCAGTGCCGTGGAGCTCGCGTCGCTGTCGCACCATCCGCCGGGGCGGATGAGGATGCCGGTGAAACCTCCGTCCTCGCACTGGAGGGCGGTCAGCCGGTTCACGGCGTCGGCCGGGGGCGTCACCCCGCCGTTGAGCAGGGCGATGACGGCCATGGCCTGGGCGTCGGACTGGCCGGTGGTGCGGAAGTCGCCCTTGGTGAGGCAGCCGTCGATCGTGTCGCCGTCGCCGATGTCGCGCGGACAGACGTACCTGACCAGGTCCCCGAGCAGGTCGTGTCCGCCGAACGCGCGGGGATCCTTTCCGGTGGACTCGGCGACGAGCGCGAGACGCGCGGCGGCGGTCGCGTCGGGGATGCCGTCCTTTCCGGCCGGGTAGGCGTAGGCGTCCGTCTCGGCGGGCCTGGCCAGGAAGTCGGCGGCCTTGCGGGCCGCCGGGCTCTTCGGGTCGGCGGCCGCGAGGGCGTAGACGGCTTCGGCGGTGAGGAGGTGGTTCGGAGAGGTGGCCCCCTCGTCGACGACGCGCTCGCCGTCCGTCAGCTTCCCGGTGAGCCAGCGGGCGGCGGCGGGCAGGTCGACGGTGCCCGGCGCCACGGTGGGCGGGGTCGTCGGGCCGGACGGGTCCGGGCCGGGGCCGCCGCCCCCCGCGCGGACGTCGGCGGGCGAGAAGGCGGGCTTGCCCGAGGTGCCGCCGACGTCCGTACCGCCGAACACCCAGGCGTCGACGTCGCCGGGCCCCGGGGTGCGGGCCATCGCACCGAGCGGGCTGTAGGTCCAGTTCTGCTGGCCGGGCGAGGCGGTCCAGTACGACCAGTAGGCGGTGGCCTGCGGGGTCAGGACACAGGGTTCCTTCTCCGCGGTGGGGTATTGCGTACCGGAGTTGAAGGACCCCTTGCCGATGCGGCAGATGAAGGCCGGGCCGTCGTGGACGGTGCCCTCGGTGGTGAAACCGGCCTCGTGGAGCAGGTCGTAGCCCGTGGTGGGCGTGGTGTCACAGCCCCGCTCGACCTTGCCCCCGAACGGGCCGAAGTCGACGGCGACGATCGCGCCGGTCGTGGCCGTGCAGCCCTCGATGGGGTCGGCCGCGGCGGACGGGCTCCCGGTGACCAAGGAGACGCTCGCGCCGAAGGCCAGCAGTACCGCCGATATCAGCGACACCAGCCTCTTTTTCCCCGTGCGTCGCTCTGCCAGCTCTGCGGTCCCCACCACGGCCCCTCGTGTCGGCCGGGCGGACGTGTGCGTGGCAAAGGGCTTCGGTCGCACGAGGAGCGCAAGGGAAGCCGTTCGAACCACGCCGTAGTCCGCGACGGCGTTTCTCGCTGCAAAACCTGGCTCCAGGCAGTCCGGCTCGCCCGGCGGTGCCGGGCCTACGGTTGCGGGTCAGCGCCGGATTCCGACCGGCTTCCCCTGGAACTGAGTGCTTATCAGTCGGAGTGGAACACGCCGATAAAGACAGCGTCAAGGTGGGATGCGTCTCACCGGCGAACGCTCCAGCGTCCCTCCGGCAGCGCGGCTCGCGGCGGCTGGCGGAGCCTTGATCACTCAGGTAGCGTCCTGGGCTGCCAGATGGGGGAATCCGGTGAGAAGCCGGAGCTGACGCGCAGCGGTGTGGGACGGCGGGGGCCGTCTCCGAGCCCGAATGCCCATACGGCGATGCAGTACAGGAAGCCGTACCACGCGTTCCGGACGGCGGCCCTCCGGCTTGCCCCGCCGTGCGCCCCGCGCGGTGGCGGAGCGCGTGCCGGACGCGGTCGGCGTCCGCCGATTCCAGGAGCAGGCCATGTCCCGTCCCCGTACCTCCCGCCGCCTCGCGCTCGCGGTGCCCGCCGCGCTCGGCGCCTTGGCCCTCACCGCGCTGCCCGCCTTCGCGACCTCCTCGCCCGCGCAGATCGCCGCGTCCAAGACCAATGGGGTCGCCTACCTCAAGTCGCTGCAGGCGGCGGACGGTTCGTACGCCGGCTCCGGGCTGTCCAACGAGTGGGCGTTCAGCGCCTTCGCCGCCGCCGGTACGGCCGTCGTCGACGTCTACCCCGGTGGCGACACCACGAAGAACGCCCGGTCCGTCTACCGCAACCTGCTCTCCACGTCCGGCTGGCCGTCGGCCTCCCCGGTCGTCACCGACTACGAGCGCGGCGCGCTGAACGCGTACGCCGCCGGCATCGACCCGGCCCGCGTCTCGGCCTCCCGCAACCTGGTCGCGAACATCTACGCGTACTGGCAGACGGCGGAGGCGGGCTACTTCGGCCCCTCCGGGAACTTCAACGGCACCGTATTCGCCGCGCTTTCGCTGGGCGGCGCCAAGACCCAGGCCGGCGGCGCGCGCGTTCCGCAGGCGCTCACGGACTCGATGGTCACCCGGATCCGCGCCAACCAGCACGTCGACGGCGGCTGGACCTACAACAAGGCCGAGGGCAACCCGACCGTCCTCAACTCGGCGGGCGATGTGGACATGACCGGCGCGGCCATGGCGGCCCTCTGCGTCTCCGGCGTCCCCAACACGGACACGGACGTCGTCCAGGCGAAGAACTTCCTGAAGAGCAAGCTCGTCACCGCGACCGGTGCCTTCAACTCCCTGTACGGGGTCAACACCAGCTCCAACGGCTGGGGCGTCGCGGGCCTCAACGCCTGTGGCTTCAACCCACAGACCGGAGACTTCCTCACCGTCGCGGGCAAGACCCCGATCGACTTCCTGATAGCCAACCAGTACAACCCGGCCGGCGGCTTCAAGTACAAGCCGACCGACACCACCCCGTCCGCGTACGCCTCCATCGACGCCCTGCGCGCCGTCGCGGGCGGCGGATTCACCGCGGCCCCGCCGGTCCCTGTCACCCCCGGCGCCCCGCAGTGGGTCGCCCAGACGGCCTTCACCGCCGGTACCGCGACCAAGCTGGCCCTCACCGTCGACGACGGCGCGGGCAACCTCAAGGTCTGCTCCGTGGCCTTCACCCCGACCGGTACGACCACCACCCTCGGCGACGTCCTGAACGCGGCGACCACGGCGGCCACCCCGTCCGGCTGCGTCACGAGCGTCACCCCCGCCTCGGGGTCCGGCACCGTCACCGACATCAACGGCAAGGCCAACAGCGGCTCCGGCACCTGGAAGGTGAGCATCGACGGCTCGGCCTTCGCCGCCGCCGCCCGGGGCCAGGTCGTCAACGTGGGCGACACCATCGCCCTGCGATGGGGCGCCTGATCACCCAACACCCTCGGGGGCCGCGGACCTTCGGGTCCGCGGCCCCCGAGTACCGGACTAGGACCTGTCGTCAAAGTGTGATCGCCTCTCGGTCCCATTCTGACGGGGCACGGTCATGATGGGCTGATGAGTCGATACACAGAGGTCATCGTCCTGGCGCGACGGGCCGAAGAGGTCATGGAACCCCTCACTCGCCCCAGCGACAGCCGGGATTGGCACCAGTGCTTCACACCGGTGGATGACCATATGTTCGCCGGGCTGCGCACGCCGTCCGAAGAGTGTTACGCGTGGGTTGTTCAGTTCATCCGCCACAACTGGCGTGGGTTGCTGAGCCACCTGGAGTCTCTGGCATGGCCGGATCCGCACTCCGTTCAAGTCCTCGTTCGTGACGAGGAGGACGACTGCTTCGGCCTATGGATGATCTATGACGGCAAACTGGTCGAAGTGCCGCTGCCGCGCACCGAACGAGAGCCGTTCTCAGCGTCCGTTACCGGAGTCCTTTCTCGGACTGACCGTCGCGCCGGAGAGCCCCTGTAAGAAGTGACTTCAACGTGTCACGCCCACATCAGGAGCGAGGCGAGGGAGACGGCTGCTTGGTGGGACTCGGCGGTCTTGTCGTATCGGGTGGCTATCCCGCGCCATTGCTTCAAGCGGTTGAAGCACCGTTCCACGACCTTGCGGTGCTTGTAGACCTCCTTGTCGAAGGCCGGAGGTGGGCCGCCGAGGCTTCCTTTCCGGGCCCGGTTGCGCACCTGGTCGGCACGCTCAGGGATGGTGTGCCTGATGCCGCGGCGCCGCAGCCAGGTGCGGATCGCCTTGGAGCTATAGCCCCTGTCGCCGATGACGCGATCGGGTCTGCTCCGGGGCCGGCCCGGTCCGAGGCGGGGCACCTGGATGGCGTCCATCACCGCGGTGAACCGGGTGCAGTCGTTGGTGTTCCCGCCCGTCAGGACGAATGCGAGCGGGCGGCCGGTCGCGTCGCAGGCGAGGTGGACCTTGCTGGTCAGGCCGCCCCGGGACCGGCCGAGGGCCGGGTTTTGGTGCCCCCTTTTCGGGCCCCGGCGGCGTGCTGGTGGGCGCGGACGATGGTGGAATCGACCGACACCAGCCAGTCGATGTCACCCGCCGCGTCCGCGTTCGCCTGCGCGGCCCGCAGCATCCGGTCGAACGTGCCGTCCGCCGCCCAGCGCCGGAAGCGGGTGTGGAGGCTGGCCCACGGGCCGTACCGCTCGGGCACGTCCCGCCAGGGGACACCGGTGCGGAACTTCCATACGATCCCGTTGAGGACCATCCGGTCGTCCTGCCGGGGCCGCCCCAGCGCAGGCCGGGGCAGCAAGGGACGTATGAGCTCCCACTCGGCATCGGACAGTTCATGGCGGCATATCATCACTCCATGATCCACAACCCAAGATCACTTTGACGACAGGCTCTAGAAGGACGTCCAGGTGAAGGACACCTGATCGCCGGCGCTCAGCTTGAACTGGCAGCCGCCGACCGGGGTGGGGGTGCCGTTGACGGCGATGCTCCAGTAGGCGGAGCCGCCGCCGCTGACGTTCTTTATGGTGTCGACGGAGTAGTCGTCGAAGGACGCGTACCAGGTGCCGTCCCAGGTGAAGCCCTTCTTGTGGGCGGCGTCGTCGAGGGCCGCGGTCGGGGTGGGGACCTTGGACGGGTGGGCGCCGCCGTTGGTGCCGTCGCACTGGTGGGTGCCGCCGGTCACGGTGGTGACGTCGTGGCCCTTGGTCTTGACCTTGCCCTTGAACAGCAGCCCGTCGGGGCCCTGGACGGTCACGTCCACCTTGACCGCCGCGTTCGTGTCCGGCTTGGACTTCGCCTCGGCCGCGGCCGGAGCGGTGGCGAGGGCGAGACCGAGGGCGGCCGTGGTGATCACGGAGCGGCGGACGAGGATCTGGCGCATGGAGAGCCTTCCTGGTGGGATCTTCGGGTCTGCCGGCGCGAACCCTTCGACCCCCACCCGCGCACACCCCGTGCGCACGCCCTGGAGGGGAGCGCACCCGGGTGCCGGGTCAGGCTGGGGCTTCGGACTGCAGACCGTGACAGTGGGAAGCGGTGCACATCCCACCCCGGGTTCTCCGACTCACGGCGCACCGGGCGCCGTTCACGGTTGCAGGTCAGCGCCGGATTCCCACCGGCTTCCCCCAGTTGTGCATGCATTCGGTTGTGTGCTCCGGCCGCGGTGGGCCGGAGCAGAACGCATCGTACGGGCCGAAGAGCAGTGCGTGGAAGCGTACTTCGGCACGCACCGCCCGCGCGTCAGGGGGTCAGTCGCCGGCCGTGAGTTCCGCGCGGACCTCATGCGCGGCCGCGACGAGATGTTCCAGGGAGGCGCGGGTCTCGGTCCAGCCGCGGGTCTTGAGGCCGCAGTCCGGGTTGACCCAGAGCCGTTCGGCGGGGATGGCCCGGAGCCCCCTCCGCAGCAGCGCGGCCGCCTCCTCGGTGCTCGGAACGCGCGGGGAGTGGATGTCCCAGACACCGGGGCCGGCCTCGCGGGGGTAGCCGTGCGCGGCCAGTTCGCCGGCGACCTGCATGTGGGAGCGGGCGGCCTCCAGGCTGATCACGTCGGCGTCGAGGTCGTCGATGGCCTGGACGATATCGCCGAACTCCGCGTAGCACATGTGCGTGTGGATCTGGGTGTCCGGCCGGACGCCGCCGGTGGTGAGGCGGAAGGACTCGGTGGCCCACGCGAGGTACTCGGCGTGGTCGGCCGCGCGCAGCGGCAGGGTCTCCCGCAGGGCGGGTTCGTCGACCTGGATCACCGAGGTCCCGGCGGCTTCGAGGTCGTCGACCTCGTCGCGCAGGGCGAGGGCGACCTGCCGCGCGGTCTCGCCGAGCGGCTGGTCGTCGCGTACGAAGGACCAGGCGAGCATCGTGACCGGGCCGGTCAGCATGGCCTTGACCGGCCTGGACGTCTGGGACTGGGCGTACGTGGTCCAGCGGACGGTCATCGGCTCCGGGCGGGAGATGTCCCCGGCCAGGACCGGCGGCCGGACGTAGCGGGTGCCGTACGACTGCACCCAGCCGTGCTGCGTGGCGAGGTAGCCGGTGAGCTGCTCGGCGAAGTACTGCACCATGTCGTTGCGTTCGGGCTCGCCGTGCACCAGGACGTCCAGACCGGCCTTCTCCTGGAAGGAGAGCACCTCGCGGATCTCGTCCTTGATCCGCTCCTCGTAGCCGGCGGTGCCGATGCGGCCGGCCCGCAGGTCGGCGCGCGCGGTGCGCAGCTCGTTCGTCTGGGGGAAGGAGCCGATGGTCGTGGTGGGCAGCAACGGCAGCCCGAGGAGGGCGCGCTGGGCCGCGGTGCGCTGCGCGTAGGGCTGCGAGCGCCGCCCGTCGGCATCGGTGATCGCGGCGGTACGGGCGCGGACGGCGGGGTCACGGGTGATCGAGGAGGATGCCCGGGACGCCAGGTCGGCGCGGTTGGCGGCCAGTTGGGCCGCGATGGAGTCCGTGCCCCGGGCGAGGCCGCGGGCGAGCGTGGCGATCTCGGTGGTCTTCTGGCGGGCGAAGGCGAGCCAGCGCCGGATCTGCGGATCGATGTCCCGCTCGGCGCTCGCGTCGAGCGGCACGTGCAGGAGGGAGCAGGACGCGGCCACGTCCACCTGGCCGGCGAGGCCCAGGAGGGTACCGAGGGTGGTCAGGGACTTCTGGTAGTCGTTGATCCAGACGTTGCGGCCGTCGACCACACCGGCGACCAGGCGCTTGCCGGGGAGCCCGCCGACGGCGGCGAGGTCGGCGAGGTTCGCGGCGCCGCCCGCCGTGAAATCGAGGGCCAGGCCTTCGACCGGGGCCGCGGCCAGCACCTGGAGGGCCTCGCCGAGCCGGCCGAAGTAGGAGGCGACGAGCAGCTTGGGCCGCTCGGTCAGCGCACCGAGCTCGCGGTAGGCGCGGGCGGCGGCGTTCAGGTCGGCCGGGGTGCGGTCCTGGACCAGCGCGGGCTCGTCCAGCTGGACCCACTCGGCGCCCGCGGCGCGCAGCTCGGCCAGGACCCGGGCGTACACGGGCAGGAGCCGGTCGAGCAGCGTGATCGGCTGGAAGTCGGCGGCCACGCCGGGCGCGGGCTTGGCCAGCAGCAGGTAGGTGAGGGGGCCGACGAGGACCGGGCGGGCGGTGTGCCCGAGCGCGAGGGCCTCCTCCAGCTCGGCGACCTGCTTGCCGGGGTCGGCGGTGAAGACCGTGTCCGGACCGAGCTCGGGGACCAGGTAGTGGTAGTTCGTGTCGAACCACTTGGTCATCTCCAGCGGGGCCACGTCCTGGGTGCCGCGGGCCATCGCGAAGTAGCCGTCCAGGCGGTCGGCCGCGACGGCCGCGCGGTGGCGCTCGGGGACGGCGCCGACCATGACGCTGGTGTCCAGGACGTGGTCGTAGTACGAGAAGTCACCGGTCGGCACCTCGGTGATGCCGGCGTCGGCCAGCTGCTGCCAGTGGGACCGGCGCAGATCTGCCGCGGTCCGCCGCAGGGCGTCGGCGGTGACGCGGCCCTTCCAGTAGCCCTCGACGGCCTTCTTCAGTTCGCGGTGCTGTCCTTGGCGGGGGTAGCCGTGGACGGTGGCTCGGGCTGCCGCGGCTGCGGGCTTGGCTGTCACGGATCTCTCCTTCGCGAGATGTGTCCAGGAACATCCCGGGGACGGGACGCGGACGCGAAGGGAACGACAGACCGGGCGCGCCGCCGGGGCGGGAGAACACCGCCGCGCGTGCCGCTCGATATGTGCGCCGACCCGCCCACGAGGTCACCGGAATGGCCGCACGGGGAATCGTCCGCGCGCGGGCAACGGGCAGGTCTTCGGACTCGCGGGCACGCCTGCCGGTTTCCCGGCGGGCACCTAGTGGCCGTCGCTTCCCAGGACCGTCGTCCGGTCCCAGTGCGTATGACGGCGGTCGTTCCCGCTCACCGCTGCGGGGCAGTCCCGGATTCCCACCGGGTTCCCTCTTGCGACGCATCCCGCCTGGCTGACGGGGCGAACCAGCTGCACCGGCCACCCTAGGGCGCCGGATCGCCCAGCGGCGAGTCCTGTTCACCATTCGGATGGCGAAATGAGACGCGGCCTCGATGCCCGACCGGTCAGGAGCCGTGTCCGATCTCGCGGAGCCGCTCCGGCAGGGTCACGACGTCCGGCGCCAGGAACAGGGCTTCCCCCACGGCCAGTTCGGCGATGCGGCCACGGCGCCGTTGCAACTCCCCGACCTGCCCCTTGAGGTCCTCGTCGACGGCCGAGACCGAGGCGGAGAACTCTTCGGGAGAGGCGCCGACGCGCCACGGTCCCGGCCGCGCCGGCGGCCGGGACCGCGACCGAGGGCGTGTCCTAGCCGACACGGCCTTCGCGGCCCCTGATCTCCTGCGGGTCGCGAATCATCAGGGGAAGCGTGCCCTCGTTGGCGAGCTCGGCGCCGCGGTCGATGATCGACTGGTTCGAGGAGTGGAGGAGGAAACCCAGTTTCCCCCAGGCGAAGACCTCCGGCGCGTGGACGTGGACCTGATAGGGGACCGGGACGAGGCCGCGGCGCAGGAGGTCGCAGTTGAGGGCCTCCTGCCCTTCGTTCGCCGCGAACTGACCGGTACGCACCCAGCCGATCGGCCGGTCGCCCGGGCCGGGCGCCGGGGCGGCCAGGCTCAGGGCGTCCATCTGGTCCCGGATGGAGGGGAAATGACGCAGCGTCACCGGTTCCGGGAGGGCGGCGTCGAGCCGGCTGCGGAGCTTGGCGAAGTGGTCGTCCCCGAAGAGGAACACGATCGACCGGCCCTTCTGCCCGGGAGGCAGCCGGTTCAGGTGGTCGACGAGCTGTGCGATCACGGTGTCGTCGCGCTCGGGGTCGCCGGAGGAGAGGTCCGGGGTGCTCTCCACCACCATGTTGGGCGCCGCCTGAATGGGGCTGAGGTCCCGCTCGACCACGAGGGTGACCTTGGGGTGCGAGGACAGCTGCCGGATGAGCGCGTCGCGCCGGTCGCTGTCGTACCGAGTGTTGTGGTGGGTCTCCGCCACGAAGACCACGAGCCGCTCGCCGGCGGGTGCGCCGTGCAGGGCGAGCGCGCTCACGTCCTTGATGTCCACCTCGATGATCCAGTTGGTGGGGTGGTCGATCGTCTGCTGGATGGGCATGCCCCTGGGCTCCTGTTCCTCGGATCCGGTGCGCCGTCCGTGACGCGCGGGAGCCGGCGGTGCCGCCCCCGTTCGCGCCGCCCTCACTGTCCTCCCGCCCGGAGCGTCCGACAAGTGCGGGCGGGGGAGGAGCAGTTGCGCGCAGGGGGCGTGCGCCCGTCCGTCAGACGTGGAGGACGGTCCGGAAATCGACTCCGGTCAGGTCGCAGCTCGCCTCCCACAGCCGCGCGGCGACGCGGGGGTCGCTCAGGTGGTTCCACACCGGTTCGCGTCGGGGCTCTCCGCGCAGGCCGAAGACGCGCGGTCCCCACAGCTCGCCTCCGCGTACGGCCGGATCGAGGACCGCCCGGACCGCGGGCCACGCTCCGGCGTGCTTGCCCTGGACGAGGAGGGCCGCGGGCGCCGCGCCCAGCCGTGCGCCGGTGGTCCGCACGTGCAGCGGTGGGCGCGACGGGGTCAGCGAGTCCAGCGCGCCGCCGGGATGGGCGACCACGCTCACGACCGGACTGCCGGCTGCGCGCAGGCGCCGATCGAGTTCGATGCCGAAGTACATCTGTGCCAGCTTCGAGCGACCGTAGGTGCGCTTGGGCTCGTAGTCCCTCCGGGATTGCGGGTCGTCCAGGTCGAGCCGCTCGGACTTCGCGGCGAAGCTGCCCATGGTCACGACGCGGGCCGCCGGCGCGGCCGACAGCAGGGGCATCAGCCACCGGGTCAGCGCGAAGTGCCCGAGGTGGTTCGTGCCGAACATGAGCTCGTGCCCGTCCGCGGTCTCCCTGCGCGGCGGGTCGTCGAGCGCGACACCGGCGTTGTGGACCACCGCGTCGAGGCGATCCACCCCCATGGACTCCACCGCCGTTTCGAGCGACGGGAGGTCGGCGAGGTCCATCCGTACGGCCCGTACCCGTGCGCCGGGCACGCGCGCGCGGATCGAAACCGTGGCGGCCTCGGCCTTGGCGGGGCTGCGGCTGCCGAGTACGACGGTGGCTCCGGTCGCCGACAGCTGCTCCGCGACGAAGTACCCGATGCCGGCGTTGCCGCCGGTGACCAGGAAGACGCGGCCATCGGCGGCCGGCAGTCGTCGGACGTTCCAGGGCGGGGTGGAGGACATGGTGATGGGGCTCCCTCGTGGTCGCAGGCGGCCGCAGCCGCCCCTTTGGGCACTCGACACCACGGTCCCAGCGGCCACCGACACATCGCCGACGCGCCACCGATACGCGCGCCGGACGGCCGACACGCCGCCGCCGCGAACACCGCTCCCGCTTATTGCAAGTAGTTCGCAATAAGCCCTACCCTGATCGCCTCCTCCAGGATGCGGAGCACGCCATGCCCCACCTGCTGCCGGCGCCCGGACCGCAGCGCACCATCGCCGCCTCGAACTTCGTCTACACCGTCGGCAGCGGTCTCTATCTGACCGCCGGAGTCCTCTACTTCACCCAGGCCGTCCACCTTCCGGCGCCCCATGTGGGTCTCGGGCTCGGGATCGCCGGCCTGCTCTCGCTGGCGGTGGGGATCGCGGTCGGCCACCTGGCGGACAGGCGCGGGGCGCGCGGGGTCTACGCCGCCACCCTCGCCGTACAGGCCCTCGCGACGGCCGGGTTCATGCTGGCCGACGGCTTCTGGCCGTTCGTCGTCGCGGTGTGCGCGGCCACCGGGGCGAAGGGGGCGGGCCTGGCGGCGCGCAGCCCGCTCATCCGCCACCACGGCGGGGAACGGCCGCAGGAGTTCCGCGCCTACCTGCGCGCGGTGACCAACATCGGCATCTCGATCGGCGCCGTGCTGGCGGGCTGGGTCGTACAGGTCGGTACCCACGGTGCCTACCAGTTGATGGTCGTCGGCAACGCGCTCGCCTTCGCGGCCTCCGCCCTCATCGTGCTCCGCCTGCCGCCGGTCGTGCCCGAGCCGGCCGCGGGCGGCCCGCGCTGGATCGCCCTGCGGGACCGGCCCTACCTCGCGCTCACCGCTCTGGACGGTGTCATGGCCATCCAGTTCAAGGTGCTCACGGTCGCCGTCCCGCTCTGGCTCATCGCGGCCACCGAGGCTCCTCACTGGCTGATCTCGGGGGCCATGCTGCTGAACACCGTCGTCGTGGTCACGTGTCAGATGAGGGCCAGTCGCAGCATCGACTCACCCGCGGCCGGGGCCCTCGCCTACCGCCGCTCCGGCTTCGCCTTCCTCCTGGCCTGCGTACTGGTCTCGCTGACCCAGGACATCCCCGGCTGGGCCGCGGCGACCCTCCTGCTGGCCGGGGTCGCCGTACACACCATCGGCGAACTCTGGCACGCGGCAGCGGGGTTCGAGGTCTCCTTCGCCCTCGCGCCCGAGCGGGCCACCGGCCAGTACCTCGGCGTCTTCGGGCTCGGAGCCGGCCTGGCCGAGGCGGCCGGGCCGGCCCTGGTCATCTTCCTGTGCATCACGTGGGGCCGGCCCGGCTGGTACGTCATGGGGGTCCTGTTCGCCCTCACCGGCCTGGCCGCCCCCTTCGTCGTCCGCTGGGCGCAGCGCCAACGTCCCGCCGAGCGGGCGTGGTTCGAGGGGGAGAGGGCCCGGTCCACGGCCACGACCTGAGTCGAATGGCCCCTATGGCCGGATATCGGCGTCCGGGTTGGGCTTGTGGATCATCGGCCGTTAGCCTCCAGCTAGTTGCTCAAGTCAACCAGTGGGGACCGGTATGGACGAGACCACCGAACACTTCCACAGCCACGTGGAGGAGATTCTCGACGCCCTGGGGAAGGAGGCGGACCGCGAGGCCCTGGTGTACGGGGAGCGGCGCGTGAGCGCCGGTGAACTGCGCGGTCTCGTCTACGGCATGGCCCGCGCGCTGCGCTCCCAGGGGGTGGGGCGCGGCCAGACGGTCACCCTGCTCGCCGGCAACCTTCCGGAGACGATCGCGGCCCGCTACGCCGCCGGGCTGCTCGGCTGCGCCGTGAACCACCTCTACGCCGGCCTTTCGGCCGATGTGCACGCCGACATCCTCCGGGACGTCGAGACCCGGGCGCTGATCGTCGACCCCGCCCACCGCGAGCGCGCCGCGGACCTGGCCCGGCGGGTACCGCTGGAACGGGTGCTGGTCCTCGGCGAAGGCGGCGCGGGCCCGGGCCCGGACCTGGTGCGGCTCGCCGCCGAGGAGTCCGCCGAGGTGCTGCCGGGTTCGGCGCGCCCGCAGGACATCTGCACCATTCGCCACACCGGTGGGACCACCGGTCATCCCAAGGCCATCTGTACGAGCTTCGAGCAGTGGGCGTCGCTCGGATCCGGCCGGCCCGAGGAGGACCGGGTCAGGGCCCTGGTGTGCACCACCCTCGCGCACGCGGCGGGTTTCATGGCGGACGCCACGCTGCGCCACGGCGGAACCGTCGTCCTGCTGGACGGGTTCGAAGCGGGCGCCGTCCTCGCCGCCGTCGAGCGCGAGCGGATCACCCACATGTTCCTCCTGCCGCCGCTCCTCTACCAGTTGATGGACCACCCCGAGATCGACCGCACCGACACCTCCAGCCTGCGCGTGCTCACGTACGGGGGCTGCGCCTCCTCCCCGACCCGGCTCGCGGCGGCGGTCCGGCGCTTCGGCCCCGTACTGAACCAGTTCTACGGGCAGAACGAAGCGGGCGGGATCAGCGTGCTCCCGCCCGAGGACCACGACCCGCGCCGCCCGGAGCTGCTGCGGACCGCCGGGAAGATCATGGAAGGCGTCGAGGTCGTCGTGCGCGACGCCGAGGGGCGGAGCCTGCCCGCCGGCGAGCGCGGGGAGATCTGCGTACGTTCGCCGCAGGTGATGAAGGGGTACTGGAAGCAGCCCGAGCTCACGGCGGAGGTGCTGCGGGACGGGTGGCTGCACACGGGTGACATCGGGTTCATCGACGCGCAGGGCTACCTCACGATCGTCGACCGGCTGAAGGACATGATCGTGGTGGTGGGGGGCCACGTGTACACGACGGAGCTGGAGGACGTGCTGAACTCCCATCCGCAGGTCCTGCAGAGCGCGGTGTTCGGAGTCCTCGACGCCAACCGCACGGAGCGGGTCCACGCGGTCGTCGTCCGCGCGCCGGGCGGCGTCGTCGGCGAGGAGGAACTGCGCGCCGTGGTCCGGGAGAGGAAGGGCGCCATGTACGAGCCCGCGGGCATCACCTTCACCGACGCGCTGCCCCTGACCGACGCGGGAAAGCCGGACAAGAAGCTGCTCCGTCGAAGGGCGCTCGACCGCAGCGGCGCCTGACCGGCCGGCGCAGGCCCTCAGACGGGGGCGGTGACCAGCAGGGTGAAGGCCGCGACGATCGCGGCGACGCGGACGTAGTGGAAGCGGTCCCAGCGGTCCATCTGCTGCTTCCAGCCGGCCGGCAGGCCCTCGGCGGTCCACCTCTTGACTCGTGACCGGTTGTTGATCGGGACGAGCAGCAGGGCCGACCTGACCACGCTGAGATCAGCAGTGCGGCGACGATGACGAGCCCGGCGCCGTCGTGGTGCCGTCCGGCGAGGGCCCAGACCGCGGCGAGCCCGAGCGAGCCGATGTACCGGAACGGCATCACGGCGCCGAGCAGCCGGGCCCCGTGGGTGCGGACGCGGTCACCACCCGCCGGCTCGCCGAGCGCACCGAGTACAGCCAGCCCGTTCTCCACAGCCACTTCCGCGGCAAGCGCGAGATCATCGGCGCCGTCGCGCTGGAGGGTGCCACCGAGATGGCCGCGGTTCCGAGGGCGGCCTCCGCCGTGGAAGAGCATCCGCGCGCCCGGGTCACCGCCCTCGCCCGCGCCGACCTCGACTTCGCCGAACGCAACCCGGCGGTCCACGACGCCGTGTTCCAGCTCGACGGCGGCCCGGCGTTCGACGCCTTCGCCGCCCTGCTGGAGCGCCTCGGTGCGGCTGCCACCGGGGGACACCGGGCGCAGGGTGCGGCTGCTGGTGACCGGCTCGCCGTGCTCTCACGATCGCTCCGGGCCCGGCCGGGCGGGCGAGTGGGCGGAGCAGATCACTGCGCGGATATCCTGCTCAGCTGACAACCGACCAGGGAGGCCACCCCACCATGAGCAGCACCACGTCGTCCTTTCCCGAGCACATGGAACTGACCGGGGAGGGCCTCGTCCTGCGCGACTGGAGGGAGGCCGACCTGGCCGCCATGCCCGCACTCTTCGACGACCCCGACGTCGCGTACTGGACGCCGATCGTCTCCCCCTTCGACGAGGCGGCCGGCCGCGCCCGGCTGGAACGGGACCGGCGGATGCGGGCCGAGGGCACGGTCGTGCTGCTCGCCATCACCGTCGACGGCCACGAACCCCTCGGCGAGGTGATGCTGCGGCGCGCTCCCGAAGGCACGGAGCTCGGCTACGCGGTCGGACCGGCACACCGCGGCCGGGGACTGGCCGCTCGGGCCGTGCGCGTGATGGCCGCGTACGCCTTCGAGCAGCTGGGCGTGGACCGGGTGATCCTCGAACTGGAGGCGGAGAACGCCGCCAGCGTCGCGGTCGCCGTGAAGGCGGGCTTCCGCCTGCTCGACGTCCCGCTGATCGAAGGGGAGGAGAAGGGCCGGCCCTACAGCCTGCAGACGTGGGGCCTGGACCGCCCCTGAGCGCCCGACCGGACCGGGACGCGGATCTCCAACCCCATCTCCACCCCCATCTCCACCCGTGGGTCCAGGCGCCGCGTACCCGCTCACCGCAGGCTTGAGGGCATGAACGCGACCACATGGATCACCGACATCGCCCTCGTCCTGATCGTCTTCCGGCAGCTTAGGGAAGGTCCGCTGACCCCGAGGTCCTACCTGCTCCCGCTCGGGATCGTGGCCTTCGTGGGCTTCAGCTACCTCGACACCGTCCCGACGGGCGGCAACGACCTCGTCCTGATCGGCGCCCTCATGGCGGTCGGCGCGGCCCTCGGCATCGCCGGCGGTGTCTTCACCCGGATACGGCGCGTGGACGCGCAGGTCCTGATCAGGGCCGGTGCGGTCTCGGCGGTCCTGTGGGTGATCGGCATGGGAGCCCGGCTGGGGTTCCAGGTCTGGGTGGACCACGGCGGCGCCGCCGACGTCGCGCGGTTCAGCACGGACCACCGGATCACCGGCGCGCAGGCGTGGGTGGCGGCGCTGGTGCTGATGGCCCTGACCGAGGTGGTCACCCGGCTGGCGACGATCTTCCTCCGGAGCCGGCCGCTGACGCGTGACCGGCGGCCCGCGGCCGACCCGGAGCCCACCGTCGCTGCCGGTCGCCGGGCCTGACCGTGGGTTATGGTCACGGAATGCCAGCACGAGAGACGGACCGGCCCGTCGGCCCGGCCCGCTGGACTTCGCTCGACCGCGGGGGGCGCAGCGCCCGCTCCCAGCTCCTGCTGGTCGTGGCCGTCGCCGCCGCGGGGATCGTGACGATCCGGCCGATGGGGCTCGGCGGCCGGGGCCTGGCCGTCGTGCTCCTCTTCGTGGTCAACTGCGCGGTGCTGGCGCTGCGGCTCGTGCCCGAGTCCGCCCTCTCCGATCGCCTCCTCACCGTCTGGCTGGCCTTCGGCGTACTGGCGGCGGCGGGACTGATCGGCGCCGGCCGCTCGGGGACCGTGTACGTCTTCGCGTTCCTGCTCACCGCCTTCGCCGGGTCCCGCCTGGACACCAGAGCGGCCCTGGCCCTCGCCGTTTCGTGCAGCCTCCTGTGCGGCGGCGTGCTGTACGTCCAGGCCGAGCCCGGCCGGTACGCGACCACCGTCCTGGGCCTCGCGACCGGAGCCGCCGTGCTGGGCGGCATGGCCGGGCGAAGCCGGGCGCAGGCCACGCGGGCCGCGATCGCGGCGGCCGAATCCGCGGAGAAGGCCGCGAGGGCCGAAGCCCGGACGGCCGTACTGGCGGAGCGCACCCGGATCGCCCGGGACGTCCATGACGTGCTCGCCCACTCGCTCGCCGGGCTCAACATGCAGCTGGAACTGGTCGACGCGCTGATCGACACCGGCGACCTGGACAGGATCCGCGAGGCCAACGGCCGCGCGCACAGCCTGGTCAAGGAGAGCCTGCGGCAGGCGCAGTGGACCGTACACGCGCTGCGCGAAGACCATCTGCCGCTGCGCGAGAGCCTGACGGCGATGCTCGAATCCTCGGGCCACCACGGCGCCCTCACCGTGGTCGGAGACGTCCGCGAGCTCTCGGCGCAGTCGACCCGGTGCCTGCTGCGGATCGCCCAGGAGGCGCTGACCAATGCCACCCGGCACGCCCCCGGCGGCGAAGTCGCCATCACAGTGACCTTCACCGAGGAGGCGACCGTACTGAACGTCCGCAACCGGTCGGCGACGTCACCGGTGACCGCGGCGGCCGGAAGCGGGATGGGGCTGATCGGTATGCGCGAACGCATCGCCCTGATCGGCGGCGCCCTCACCACCGGGCCCGTCACCACGGGGCCGGACTCGGGAGGCTGGCAGGTGGAAGCGGTGATCCCGCGATGAACGGAGCCACGGACGCCGTCCGGCCCGTCCGGGTGGTCGTCGCCGACGACCAGGCCGCGGTGCGGGAACCGCTCGCCACCGTGCTCTCTCTGCTCCCGGACATCGACGTCGTCGCCACCGCGACGGACGGGTACGAGGTCCTGGCGGCGGTCGCCGCGGGCCCGGTGGACGTCGTGCTCATGGACCTGCGGATGCCCGGCATGGACGGAACCGAGGCGACCCGGCGCCTGTCGGCGGAGCATCCGGGCGTGGCGGTGGTCGTCCTGACCACCTTCGCCGACGACGATTCGATCCTGGGAGCCCTGGGCGCGGGAGCCCGCGGCTACCTGACGAAGAACGCGGGCCGCGAGGACATCGCCCGGGCGATCCGGGCCGCGGCCGCCGGGCAGTCGGTGCTCGACCGCGAGGTCCAGGCCCGCCTCCTCGCCGCCGTCCACATGCACCGGCCCGAGGCGGTGCCGCTTCCGCGGGACCTGACGGTCCGCGAACGGGAGGTCCTCGCCCTCATCGGCGAGGGCCTTCCGAACAGGGCCATCGCCGAACGGCTCTTCGTCAGCGAGGCCACCGTCAAGACCCACATCAACAACCTGTTCGCCAAAGCGGACCTCCGCAGCCGGGCCGATGCCGTACGCCTCGCCATCGGAGCCGGGCTGGCCTGACGGCCCCCCACGGGCGGACCGCCGCTGTGGACCGTCGCGGGGCCGTCGCGTCGAGCCACTGGTAGGAAACTTTCCTATCCGCTACGCTCCCCGACGGCGGCTCGGCGCGGTGTCCAGTGTCATGGGCATGACGCGCTCAGCGAGAGCTCTGACCCGGCCGCCGTGACGCTGCCCCCTGCTCGCTCCCACGGCCCGGGGACGGCGCTCTCCGCACCGGTGTCCAGCTCTCGCCGTTCCCAGGCATAGGAGTCCAGGCATGCACCTGTACGCCTCCACCCCACCCCCCGCAGCAAGCGGCCGACTTCGGCCCGCGCTCCTCCTCGCGACCCTGGCCGCCGTGCTCGCGCTCGTCGCCGGGCTCCTCCTCGCCTGGCCCGGCCGGGCCGGAGCCGCCGCGGACCCGCTCATCTCACGGGGCAAGCCCGCCACCGCCTCCTCCGCGGAGAGCTCCTCCCTCGGCGCGGCCAACGCCTTCGACGGCTCGGCCTCGACCCGCTGGGCCAGCGCCGAGGGCCAGGACCCGCAGTGGATCCGCGTCGACCTCGGAGCCGCCGCCACCATCTCCCGGACCAAGCTGACCTGGGAGTCCGCGTACGCCAAGGCCTACCGCATCGAGGTCTCCGCCGACGGAACGACCTGGACGAAGATCGCCGAGGAGAAGGCCGGCAACGGCGGCACCGACGAGTTCACCGGCCTTTCCGGCAAGGGCAGGTACCTGCGCGTGTACGGCACCGCGCGCGGCACGGCGTACGGCTACTCCCTCTTCGAGGCCGAGGTGTACGGCACCGTGGACGGCGGCCCGCCCCCCGGCGGCGGAGCCTTCACGGTGGTCGCGGCCGGTGACATCGCCGCGCAGTGCACGGCCTCGGACAGCGGCTGCGCGCACCCGAAGACGGCCGCGCTGGCCCGGCAGATCGACCCCAAGTTCTACCTGACGATGGGCGACAACCAGTACGACGACGCCCGGATCGCCGACTTCCGCGCCTACTACGACAAGAGCTGGGGCGCCTTCAAGGCCAAGACCCGTCCCGTACCCGGCAACCACGAGACCTACGACCCGGCCGGCTCCCTCGCCGGATACAAGGCGTACTTCGGGAGCGTGGCCTACCCGCAGGGCAAGAGCTACTACAGCTTCGACGAGGGCAACTGGCACTTCATCGCGCTCGATTCCAACGCCTTCGACCAGGCAGCCCAGATCGACTGGCTCAAGGCCGACCTCGCCGCCAACGCCAAGCAGTGCATCGCCGCCTACTGGCACCACCCGCTGTACTCCTCGGGCGGACACGGCAACGACCCCGTCTCCAAACCCGTCTGGAAGATCCTCTACGCCGCCAAGGCCGACCTGGTCCTGAACGGACACGACCACCACTACGAGCGGTTCGCCCCGCAGAACCCCGACGGCAAGGCGGCCGCCGACGGGATCGTGGAGATCGTCGGCGGCATGGGCGGCGCCGAGCCCTACCCGATCGAGCAGGTGCAGCCCAACAGCCAGAAGCGGATCAGCGGCCAGTACGGGGTCCTGAAGCTCGACTTCACGGACTCGGGCTACAGCTGGACCTACGTCGCCACCGACGGGGTCAAGGACACCGGCCCGAAGTACAGCTGCCACTGATGTACCTGGCCCACACCGGCCGCCCGGACGCGCCGCCCCGCCCCCTCGGGATCCGGCGGCGCGTCCCCGCCACCGTCATCGCGCTCGGCGCGGTCAGCCTCGTCACCGACGTCTCCTCCGAGATGGTCACGGCCGTCCTGCCGCTCTACCTCGTCCTGGGCCTTGGGCTCTCGCCCCTCCAGTTCGGTTTCCTCGACGGCATGTTCAACGGAGCCACCGCCCTCGTGCGGCTCCTCGGCGGCCGGCTCGCCGACCGCGGGGGCCGCCACAAGAGGGTCGCCGGCGCCGGCTACCTGCTCTCCGCCCTCTCCCGGCTCGGGCTGCTCCTCGCCGACGGCGCCACGGCGGGGATCGCCGGCTCGCTCGCCGCCGACCGTCTCGGCAAGGGCGTGCGCACCGCCCCGCGCGACGCGCTGATCTCGCTCAGCGGCCCGCCGGAGACCCTGGGCCGGGCGTTCGGCGTGCACCGGGCCATGGACACCACCGGCGCACTGCTCGGCCCGCTCGCGGCCTTCGCCGTACTGTGGGCGACCGCCGACGCCTACGACGCGGTGTTCGCCGTCAGCTTCTGCACGGGCCTGCTCGGCGTGCTCCTGCTCGTCCTGTACGTCCCCTCCGGGGCCCGAACGCCGCCGGTCCGGCCAACACCCCTCCAGCACACGGCACTTCGCGACCCCGCCTTCCGCCGCATCCTGTACGCCGCCTGCCTGCTCGGAGCCGCCACCATCGGCGACTCCTTCCTCTACCTGCTCATCCAGCGCGCCCTCGACCTGCCGGCCGCCCTGTTCCCGCTGCTGCCGCTCGGCGCCGCCGCCGGGTACCTGCTGCTCGCCGTCCCGGCCGGCCGCGTCGCCGACCGTTTCGGGCGCAGGCTGCCGTTCCTCGCCGGGCACGCCGCGCTGCTCGGCGCGTACGCCGCCTTGCTGCTTCCCGTGACCCGGCCGACCGTGGCCGTGGTGCTGGGCCTGCTCGCCGTCTTCTACGCCTCCACCGACGGGGTGCTGATGGCTCTGGCCGGGCCCGTACTTCCCGCGCACCGCCGGGCCGGCGGGCTCGCGGTGCTCCAGACCGGCCAGGCACTCGCCCGGCTGCTCGGCGCCGCCGGTTTCGGAGCGGCCTGGACCTTCTGGGGCCAAGGGCCCGCCCTGTGGGCGGCGGCCCTCGCGCTGGCGGCGGCGCTCGCCGCGGCCTGGCGCATCCTGCCCACCCTCGCCACCCCCGCCGTCACCGTTACCGCCGCCGCCCCCGCCCACGCACCCGACCTCGACACCACCCCGGAGGCCCCGTGAACCCCCGAGCGCCACAGCTGCGCCGGCTCGCCCTCGTCGTGCTCGCCGTCCTGCTGCTCGGGGGCGGCTCCCTGGGCTACGTACTGCACGCCAGGCACCGTGATCGGCCGGCCGGCGCCGCGGACGGATCGTTCACCCTGGACGAACCAGGGCTCTACTACCGGGACTCCGCCACCGGCCGGGTCGCCCGCCACAGCGCCACCGGCGGGCCGCCCGCCACGGGAGGCCCCGCCTGCGAGCGCTTCTACGCCGCGGGAGAGCACGCCCTGTGCCTGCGCGGGCTCCCCGGCATCCCGGCCCGCACCCAGGCCCTCGTACTGGACCGCCACCTGCGCGAGGTCAAGCGCGTGACCGTGCCCGGCATCCCCAACCGGGCCCGCGTCTCGGCCTCGGGGAACGTCCTGTCCTGGACGGCCTTCGCGATCGGCGACTCGTACGCCACGACCGGCTTCTCCACCCGCACCTCCCTCCTCGACCTGCGCACCGGCTACCTGATCAAATCGATGGAGGAGATCCCGCTGACCATCGACGGGACCCGCTACCACGCCCCCGACGTCAACTACTGGGGAGTGACCTTCGCCCGCGACGACAACCGCTTCTACGCCACGGTGTCGACGAAGGGCCGGACCCACCTCGTCGAGGGGGACCTGCACGACTGGTCGGCCAAGGCCCTGCGCGAGAACGTCGAATGCCCCTCCCTGTCACCGGACAACACCCGCATCGCGTTCAAGAAGAAGGTCTCCGAGGACCCCTCCGCACCCTGGCGGCTGTACGTCCTGGACCTGGCCGACCTGCGCGAACACCCGCTGGCGGAGACGCGCAGCGTCGACGACCAGGCGGCCTGGCTGGACGACGACACCGTGGCCTACGCCCTCCCGGGACGCGAAGGACGCGCCGGCGACATCTGGTCGGTCCCGGCGGACGGCACGGGCGAACCCCGGCTCCGGATTGCCGGGGCCTCCTCCCCGGCCGCCACGAACTGAAGCGTTCGGCGGTGGCCGAGGCGTGTGCGAATGCGTCGGACCGCCCGTCGCGCTCCCTGTCCGGATCCCTGCCGCGCGGGCAGGGTGTGCGGGAATCGCACGTCTTCGGATGGGGTGGTGGACGGGATGGACGAGATCCGTTTCGAGGGGCGCGTGGCGGTGGTGACCGGCGGCGGCCGCGGGCTGGGCCGGGAGTACGCACTCTTCCTCGCGGCCCGGGGCGCGACGGTGGTCGTCAACGACGTCGGGACGGGGATCGACGGGCGCGGGGCCTCGTCCTCGCCCGCCCGGGCGGTGGCCGAGGAGATCCGCTCGCTCGGCGGGGAGGCGGTCGCGGACGTCCACGACGTCACGACCGCGGACGGCGCCCGGGCCCTGACCGCGGCGGCGCTGGGTGCCGCAGGTCGGTTGGACGTCCTGGTCAACAACGCCGGCATATCGATCCTGCGCCCGCTCGGGGAACTCACCGACGAGGAGTGCCGGCGCGTATTGGACACCCACGTGGGCGGGACCCTCAACATGCTGCGCGCCGCATGGCCGCACATGGTCGCGTCCGGGTACGGACGGATCGTCAACACCTGCTCCGACGCCCTGTTCGGCTCCACCGGCCTCAGCGTCTACGCCGCGGGCAAGGGCGCCGTCCTGGGGCTGACCACGTCGCTCGCCGCCGAGGGGGCCCCGCACGGGATCAGGGTCAACGCGGTCGTGCCGATCGCCGCCACCCGCATGTCCCTGGAGGCCCTCCAGGGCGATGCTCCGATGACCGCCCTGCTCACCGATGCCTTCCCCGCACGGCACGCGGCCTCCGTGGTGGCGCTGCTGGCGCACGAGTCCGTGCCGTGCACGGGCCAGCTCCTGCACGCGGCGGGCCGCCGCGTCGGGCGGATCTTCCTGGGCGCCACCGAAGGCGTGCTGTGGAAGGAGGACCACACCCCCGAATCGGTCCGCGACCACCTGGCCGCGGTCCGCAGTACCGACGCGTTCCACACGCCGGACAGCGTCGGCGCGTCCATGGCGTTCTCCCTCGCCCGGCTGGGCATCGGCGGCACGCGGCCACTCGCGCTGGACCTCACGACCCCGGCAGCCGCCCCGGCCCCCGGGAACGAGGAGCCATCGGCCGCCGCCGGGGTCTGAGGCCGTGAGCGGTCATCTGCAGAATCCTTTCCCTTCGAATGGCGCGGAACCAGCCGGACCGTGCCGCTCCCCACGACCACGGGAGGACCCGTGCCACAGGACATCGACTTCGACCTCCCCGCCGCCGCGCCGGTCGGCCCGGGGCTGGACGAGGCCCGCCGGCACAACCTGGAGTGGGTTCGCGGGCACGGCCTGGTGTCGGACGACCGTGCCGTCGCCTGGTACGCCTCCTGGGACATGCCGCGCCTGGCCGCCCTCGGCTTCCCCCACGCCCGCGGCCCGGCCCTGGACCTGTGTGCCGACGCGATGGGCTTCTTCTTCGTCTTCGACGACCAGTTCGACGGGCCCCTCGGCCTGGACCCGGCCCGGACCGCCCGCGTCTGCCAGCAGTTGATCGACGTCGCGCACGGCGCCGCCCCGCCCGCCGGGAGCGACCCGTGCACGGAGGCGTTCGCCGACCTGCGGGCCCGCGGCACGCGCGGTGCCCACCCCGCCTGGACCGCCCGGACCGCACACGAATGGGAGTACTACTTCGCCGCGCACGCGCACGAAGCGATAGGGCGCCTGCGCGGAACCCCCGCCGACATGACGACCTACCTCCAGGTCCGCCGCGGCATCGCCGCCACCGATCTGCCCCTCTCCCTCGGCGAACGCGCCGCAGGCATCACCGTCCCGGCGGCCGCCTTCCACGCACCCCAGCTGCGCATCATGCGCCAGGCGGCCATCGACGTGACCCTCATGTGCAACGACGTGTACTCGCTGGAGAAGGAGGAGGCCCGCGGCGACGTCGACAACCTGGTCCTCGTCCTCGAACACACCCGCCACCTCGACCGCGACGAAGCCGTCACGGCGGCCGTCCACCGCGTGAACCGGCTCGTCGGGCGGTTCCGGGAGCTCGCGGCGCACGTACCCGCGCTCTGCGCGCAGCTGGGCCTGCGCCGCCCGGAACGGGCCGCGGTGGGCACGTACGTCGGGATCATGACCGCGTGGATGTCCGGCTACCACGCCTGGCAGAGGGACACGCTGCGCTACCGCACCGCACCCGAGGTCGTCCCGGCCTCGGGGCCCGGCCACTTGGACCAGATCCTGTACGTACAGCCCGGCAACACCCCTGCCCGCGCTACGTCCTGGCCCGCCGACGCCGGCGCGTCATGACCGCGTGAGCCGACCGAGCCGGTGGCGGGGCCCAGGACCTGCGGGGCCCGCGGCGGCAGCGGGGAACGGCGGCACGGCCGTCAGTCCCGGCCGCCGCCCCGGGCGTCGAGAGCGGTGATCACCGCGCCGCTGTGCAGGGTCGCCGTCAAGGTGGCCGGGGGAGCGGGTGCCGCGGGGGCCGCGACCGCGAGGCTCCGGCCGGGCGTACGGCTGTTGAGCGACCCGGTGGCTTTGATCTCCACGACCTCACGGCTGCCCGCGGCCAGTTGGTAGCTCCGGCCGGACGGCGCCCGCCAGACCGTCGCCGCGAGGACGTGCTGGCCGAACCGGCCGCAGGCCGCGGTGGACCCGACCTGGGCCACGGTCAACGCGTCTCCCGCAGGGGGCCGCAGCCGGATCCGGACGTCGCCCCGGCCGGTCCACCAGGTGGCCCGCGTACAGGACCAGACGGCCCGCCCCGGGGTCTCCGGGAGCTCCGTGACGGCGAAGTCCCACAGGTTGAGCGACCGGACCGCCCGCCCGTCCGTCGCAGCCAGCGCGCAGGCCTCCTGGGCCCAGCGGGCCAGGGCGGCGGGCCCCGTCGCCTCGCGCGGCTGGCGGGCCGGTGGTACGTCGGCGCCCTCCACGGGCGGGGTGTAGGTGAGGTGGACGGGAAGCAGCCCGCCGAGGTCGGCGAGGAGGAAGGAGTGCTTCTCCACGATCCGGGGCGAGGAGGCGACCTCCAGGACCGGGCGCGGCCCGCAGCGCTCCCGGGACGGGCCCGCGGCGGAGTCGGCCTCGCGCCCGGTCCCGGGCGGGAGTTCCGTGGTGACCGTCCCGTCGGGGCCGATCGCCAGGGGCCGGACGGCGGTGGCGGGTGCGGTGAGGTCCCGGACCCCCGCGGTGGCGATCCACGGCGCGAGGAGCCAGTGGGCGGTGTTCCCCTCGCGGTTCAGGGTGACGGCGGCGGCCGTGGTGACGTCGGCGTCGTCGGTCCGGGCGATGTCGAGGCTCCGGCGGCCGCCCTGCTCGGTGTAGCGGACGATCCGGTCGGCGTCGAGGAACACGACGACGGCCGTCCCCGGCCGGGGATCCCCCGCGAACAGCAGCTGCGGCGGGTGCTCCGGTGGCTCCGCCGAGGTCGAGGGGGCGGTGGTGACGGCCGTGGCGGAGGTCGGCGCGGCCCAGGCGCCCAGCGCCCGGGCGAGCAGCGCCCGGTCCCCGGTGCGCGGACCGCGGGCGGGCCAGGCGGTGAAGTCCACCCGGCCGGTGTCGGACCAGGCCTGGGCGGGCACTCGGACCAGGCGCGCGGGATCGAGGGCGGCGCGGGCGACGGGCGCTCCGGCGTAGGGGGCGGGGAGCCCGGCGTCCGTCCCGGCGACGCCGGCCCGGGTCAGCCCGGCGGCCAGCAGCAGGACGGCGGCGAGGCCCCAGGCGGCGCGGACCCGGGTGCGCCGCAGCAACAGATCGGTGGGACGGGTGTGGACGTCCGCCGGGTGCAGGACCGATTCCCTGTCGGGCCCCGGATCCGGCCCCGCGCCCGAGGTTCCCGGCGCCGCAGGGGCGGCTCCGGCCCCGGCCGGGGCTCCGGCTCCGGCCGCGCCCGCCGCCCGCACCTCGCCCGCCGGATCACCGGCCCCGGCCCGCGCCAGCACCGCCGCCGCGGCCTCCTCGTCGAGCCCGTCGAAGCGGCCCAGCACGAAAGCGGCGCGGGCGTACGGGGTCAGCCCCGTGAGCCTGCGGGCCTCCTCGTCGAGCCCCTCGGCGCTGGGCCACATGCGCAGCCCCCACACCCACGGCGGCAGCGGTCCGCGCGGCCGTCCGGCCGCGTGCCGCACCACCTCGGCCCGTACGGCCGCCAGCGGATCCCCGCCCCGGTCCGCCCGACGGCCCGCGGCGCGCAGGGAGTGCTGGACGGCGCGGTGGGCGCGCAGCAGCCGCGTGTGCCGGTCGAGGTCGGACGGCAGCACGAGATATGCCAGCCGCAGGAGTTGGGGGTAGCGCTCGACGATGACCGCTTCAGCCTGGCGCAGCCCGGTTCCGGGTCTCTGACGTTGTCCCACGATGCGGACAACGAAAGGATCATGGGATGGTCACACACGGTCGGAGCGGAAGGCCCCGGGTGGTTCGGCCGATGCACGGAGCGCAGCTCTTGAGGGAACCCGCTCCATCATTCGCCATATGCCGAAACGATGAGGCACCCTGGAAACATGGATCACGTACCTGCTTCCGGGCCCGCCGACGCGCCGGCCCCCGCCGCGCGGCTCGCCGCCCTCGCCGCCGCACTGGCGGACGAGACCCGGGCCGCCATCTGCATGACCCTGCTGGAGGGGCGGGCCTGGACCGCGGGGGAACTGGCCCGGACCACCGGGGTCGCCCCCTCCACCGTCAGCGGGCACCTCACCCGGCTCCTGGACGCGGGGATCTGCGTGACGGAGCGGCAGGGGCGGCACAGCTACGTGCGCATCGCCGACGCCGCCACCGCCCGGCTGGTGGACGAGCTGGCCTCGTACGCCGTCCCGGGCCGGGACGCGGCGCACGCCGTGCCGGTGGTCTCCGCGCCCGATCCGCTGGCGCGGGCCCGCACCTGCTACGACCATTTCGCGGGGCGGCTCGGCATGGCGGTGACCGACGCGATGGAACGCCTGGGCCTGCTGCGCACGGAGGCCGTCTTCACGCTGACCGAGAGCGGGCTCGACTGGTGCCGCCGGGCGGAGGTCGATGTGACGGGCGCGGGTCGCAGGCCGCCGGCCAGCTCATGCCTGGACTGGACCGAACGCCGGCGCCATCTGGGCGGTCTGGTCGGGGCGCGGCTGTGCGCGCGGGCCCTGGACGAGGGGTGGGTGGTGCGCCCCGAGGGCGGCGGACGGGGCCTGCTGGTGACGGCTGCGGGCGAGCGGGCCTTCGGGGACCTGCTCGGCCTCGACCCGCGGGCGTGGAGCTGAAGGGCTTTCCAGGGCTCGGGGCCCCTTCCGGAAAGTTGCAGCAGAAATACTTCGGCGGACACCGAAGGATTAGGGGTAGAGTCGGAGCCATGAAGACCCACTCGCGTGCCCTTCCGCCCGGCCTCCTCATCGGCGCCGCCGTCTGCTGCACGGTGTTCGCCTGGGCATCGGCCTTCGTCTCGATCCGCAGCGCCGGAGCCGCCTACTCGCCGGGGGCCCTCGCCCTCGGCAGGCTGCTCGCCGCCTCGCTGGTGCTGGGGGTGATCCTCCTCGTGCGCCGCGAAGGACTGCCCCCGCGGGGCGCCCGCCGCGGCATCCTGCTGTCCGGTCTCGTCTGGTTCGGCGGCTACACGGTCGCGCTGAACTGGGGCGAACGTCTCGTCGACGCGGGCACCGCGTCCCTGCTGGTGAACACCGGTCCGATCCTGATGGCGCTCCTCGCGGCCCGCCTGCTCGGCGAGGCCCTGCCGCCGAGGCTGCTGACGGGCATGGCCGTCTCCTTCGCCGGCGCCGTGGTCGTCGGCCTGTCGATGTCCTCCGGCGGTGACGGCTCGACCTCGGTGCTCGGCGTGGTGCTGTGCCTGCTCGCGGCGGTGGCGTACGCGACGGGCGTCGTCGCGCAGAAGCCCGCGCTCGCCTTCGGGACGCCGCTGCAGATCACCGCGTACAGCTGTTTCGCGGGGACCGTGGCCTGCCTGCCGTTCGCCGGTCAGCTGGTGGCCGAGGTCCCGAAGGCCCCGCTCTCCGCGACCCTGAACATGGTCTACCTGGGCGTGGTCCCGACCGCCCTCGCCTTCACCACCTGGACCTACGCCCTGGCACGGATGCCGGCGGGGAAGCTCGGCGCGACGACGTACGCCGTGCCCGCCATCGTCGTCCTGCTGAGCTGGATCCTCCTGGGCGAGGTCCCGGCCTGGCTGACCCTGCTGGGCGGCCTGCTGTGCCTGACCGGGGTGGCCGTATC
Organism: Streptomyces vinaceus; assembly: GCF_008704935.1. NCBI lineage: Bacteria > Bacillati > Actinomycetota > Actinomycetes > Kitasatosporales > Streptomycetaceae > Streptomyces > Streptomyces vinaceus. The sequence goes on along the minus strand of NZ_CP023692.1, from coordinate 301,430 downwards.
CCGCTACCGCCCGCGCACCCGGGAGGGTTCCGGGCTGGGGGCGGACGGACCCCTGCCCGGAGCCTTCGGCGCGCGCGGGCGCTAGCGCACGGCTCCTACGCCACGGGGTGCGGCACCCACACCGTGGCGTGGAACGGGCCGTTGGCGCTGGACGGGTCGGAGGCCGCCGGCGCCGCGCTGCCTGCGACGACGCCGCGGCCGTTGACCTGCGCCGCGTGTGAGTTGAGGCCACCGAGGGACGGCAGGTAGGCGAACGCGCCGTTGTCGGCGCGGGCGACGAACGCGAAGGAGTTGGGAGCGAAATTGTCGCCGACCATGAGGTTCCCGGAGATCTGCCTGACCTCCGTGACACCGCGCCCGGAGCCGATCACGGCACTCGTGTGCGTCGTGAGGTCGAACGAGCTGGCGAGCAGGCCGTCACCGCCGACCACGGTGCTCCCGCTGATCAGTTGCCGGGTCAGGAAGCGGGACCCCAGGTCCGTGCGGACGCCGGTGCGCAGGTCGTAGGCATATCCGGCGAGGCCGTTCCCGGTGGTCCGGGACTGACCGACCACGGTGGAACCGCTGACCGCGTTGGCCGTGCTGGAGTTCCCGCCGAGGGTTCCGAGGTCGGTCATCCTCCCGGTGCGCAGGCTGTACGCGAACCCGTGCGTGAGGGTGGCGGGCGAGCCCGGCAGGGAGGAGCTGCCCACGACGGTCGCACCGCTGACGGCCGCGGCGGCGCTGACGCCCGACGGGCCGGCGAGGCTGCCGAGATCGGTCATCGTCCGGGTGCGCAGGCTGTACGCGAACGCGTGGGTGACCGCGTCGCCGGGCAGTGAGGACGTACCCACGACGGTGTCGCCGCTGAGACCGGTGACGTGGCTGCCGCTGCCGCCGAGCGTGCCGATGTCCACGAGGCGTCGGGTCCGGAGATCGTAGGCGAATCCGTGGGTCGGGCCCCCGGCGGAGAGCTCAGACTGCCCGACGACGTAGTCCCCCTCCGTATCGGTGGCCTCGCTGGAGCCCCCCAGGGTGCCGAGATCGGTCATGGTGCGCCCGCGCAGGTCGTAGGCGAAGGCGTGCTCGGCGGCGTCGCCGCTCGTCCACGAGCTCCCGACGACCGTGTCGCCCTCGATCGCGGTCGCTTTGCTGCGGGTACCGCCCAGGGTGCCGAGGTCGTGCACGGTGTACCGCACGGCGGGCGCCGCCCCTGCCCCCGCCGCCGACCCGGCCGGCGGCGTGTCAGCCGCGTACGCCGGACCGGCGCCCGCCGCGAGCAGGCTCGCGCCCACCAGGATCCAGGCACGTAAGGGTCTGCGCATGATGCCCCCCAAAGTGATCGGTCGAACCGCGGCTTCAACATGTACGGCAGTTCCGATCGGGCAAACAGTGGGCGGTCGGCCACAAACAGGACCGCCCTATCGTCCGCGCAGCCGCCTCGGCCGCCTCGGCCACCTCGCAGACGCAGGCCATGCCGGCCACGTCGGCCTGCGGCGCGAGAGGCGACGTCCGCGTTCGGCCGGAGCCGGCGGGGCCAGAGTGAACGACACCGTGATGCGTGCCCCGCCCAGGGGGCCGCGGCCGATGTGCACCGAGCCGCCCGTCGCGGACGCGGCCCGTCCCGCGATGTCGAGGCCCAGCCCGGTGGAACCGGTGCTGCTCCCGCGGGAGAGGGCCAGCTCCGGTTCCGGGATCCCCGGCCCGCCGTCCTCCACGACCAGCTCCACGGCCTGGGCCGTCCGCACCACCTGGACGCCGAACGGCGTCCCGGGAGCGGTGTGGCGGAAGATGTTGCCGATGAGCGCGTCCACCACGGCGGCGACGTCGTCGTCCGAGAGCGCCACGGCCGTGGGTTCCTGGGTCACGTCCACGGTGCAGCACCGGTTCTGCTGCTCGGCCAGGACCGACCAGAAGGCGGTGCGCCGACGGACCACGTCGGCCGCCTCGCAGCGCGGGCCGGCCGCAGCGCCGGCTCCGGCCGCCCCGGCGGAGTCGTGGCCCGTGGAGGGTTCCGTACCCAGCATGCCCAGGCCCATCGGACCCACGGCGAGCGGGGTGCGGGCCGCGGCGATGATGGCCCGCAGTTCCGCCTCCAGTTCACCGACGGCCGCCTCGACCCTGGCCGATTCGGGGGTGCCCGCCATGCGCTCGGACGCCAGGTGCAGTGCGGTGAGCGGCGTCCGCAGCCGGTGCGAGAGGTCGGCGACGAGCTCGCGCTCGACGGCGAGCAGCTCGGTCATCCGGTGCGCCATCGCGTTGAAGGCGACGCCCGCGTCCCGCAGTTCCCTGGGGCCCACGGGGTCCACCCGGGTGTCCAGATCGCCCTGGCCGAGTGCGCGCGAGGCCTGGGCGAGCTTCTTCGAAGACCTGACGACCTTCGAGCCCAGCCGGTCGGCCACCAGGACGGAACCGCCGATCAGCGCCACCGCGAGGAAGGCCATGACCGCCCACGACTCCTTGACCCCGTGGGTCAGTTCCTCCTCGGGAACGAAGTTCTCGATGACGGCGACGCGGTCGCCGGGGAGCACCACCGGCTGCAGGCAGATCCAGCCGCCCGGTATCTCCTGGGAGATGGACTCCCGCCCCTGCTGGGCCCGTTCGAGCAGCTCGGCGGGGGCCTTGGAGCTGCCGAGCGGGGCGGCGTCCGCCGGCAGGTGGATCACCAGCTGCTGGGCCGGGTCCAGACTCGCGGCGGACTCGCGCAGGGCGGAGGGGTCCGTGGTCAGGGTGAGGATGGGGGCCAGGGCGGCGGCGCGCTGTTCGGCCGCGGTGACGGCCTGTGCCTTGACCAGCGACATCACCAGTGCGCCCAGCGGTATGAGGAAGGAGAGGGCGACCATGGAGGTCACGGCCAGCGCGACCCCGGCCAGCGAACGCCTCAACGGGGTGCCACCAGTTTGATGCCGACCCCGCGCACGGTCAGCAGGTAGCGCGGGGCCGCCGCCCGCTCGCCCAGCTTGCGGCGCAGGGACGACAGGTGGACGTCAACGGTCTGGTCGTCGACGTACGGCTCGCGCCAGACCTCGGTCAGCAGACGGCGTTTGGAGACGACCTGGCCGGGGTGGCGGGCGAGGAAGGCGAGCAGGTCGAACTCCCGCCGGGTGAGGCGCAGCTCCACGCCGGCCAGGTACGCGGTGCGCGCGCCCGGGTCCACCGCGAGTTCACCCACGGTGGTGGGGTGCAGTGCGTCGGCCGTCGGGGCGGCGCGTGCCGCCGGCGCTCCGCGCGTTCCCGGAGCGGGTCCGGTGGCGGGCACGTGGGTGGTGCGCCGCAGGACGGCGGAGAGGCGCGCGACGAGCTGACCGCCGGAGAACGGTTTGACCAGGTAGTCGTCGGCGCCCGCGTTGAGGAGGCTGATGATTTCCCGCTCGTCGTCGCGGGCGGTGGCCACCAGCACGGGTACGGAGGAGATGCCCCGGATCATGCGCAGCGCGTCTCCTCCGTCCAGGTCGGGCAGGCCCAGGTCGAGGACCACCGCGTCGAGGGGAGTCTGGGTGACCTCCCGCAGGGCTCCGAACCCGTCGGCCGAGCTGCGCACGGCATACCCGTGTTCCGTCAGGACCTCGATCAGTGACTGGCGGATGCTGGGGTCGTCTTCCACGACCAGGACGCTGGGCATGGGGGACACCTTAGGGTCGGGTGCTGGGGACACCCCCTAGTGGGGGCCGAACGTCACGCGGGCGCCGGTGACGTGCAGGTGCACCGGGTGGTCGGAGACCGGAATGGTACAGCCGTCCTGCATGCTGCAGCTCGCGTAACCGATCAGGGCCGTCGCGTCCCCGTCCCCGTCGGCGCGTACGGGCAGCGTGGTGGTGACCGGGCCGTCCGGGTAGACGGGCAGCGGGGTTTCGACGCCGGGCACGGTGATCGACCGTACCTCCGCGGTGGCGGTCAGCCTGCCGTCCGCCTTGACGGCCCCGCTGACCGCCATGGCCGTCGGTCGGCCCACCCCCTCGACGCCACCGGGCGGCAGATCGGTGCTGTAGAGGTGGAAACCCTTGCGCTCGGGTGTGAAGACCGCGGAGAGCGTGCCCGCCGATGCGTGCCAGTCGGACACCGTGAGGGTGACCGTGACCCCCTGCTCGGTGAAACTCGTCGTGGGTGCGGGGTGCTGGGTGCCCCCGGCCTGCTGACCGCCGCACGCGGCGAGGGCGGCGGCGGACAGGAGGGCGGCCGAGACCCGGACCGTCCGGGAACGCCGTATGTGCTGCGATGCGTTCATGTGTGTTCCTGTATCTCCTTGTTTCTGTCCGTCTTCAGGGGGGAGCGGGCCGGACGGGCTCTAGAGGGCCGCGGTGGATCCCGCGCTCCACAACTGGAGCGTGTACACGAGGTCGTTCCACACCCCGGTGGCCAGCAGTACGCCGACGAGGACGAGCAGACCTCCACCGGTCCGCAGTACCCACGGGTAGTGGCGTTTGACCAGGCCGAAGGCGTCCAGGGCGCGGCGGAAGGCCAGCGCGGCGACGACGAACGGCAGGCCCAGCCCGAGGCAGTAGGCGGCCATGAGCAGGGCGCCGCGGCCCGCGCTCGCCTCGGTCCAGGCCAGCGCCTGGACGGCGGCCAGCGTCGGGCCGATGCAGGGGGTCCAGCCCACCGCGAAGACCGCTCCCAGCACCGGGGCCCCGGCGAGCCCCAGCGCGGGCCGCCGGTGGCTGCGGAACTCCCGCTGCGCGAAGCCCGGCAGGAACCCCATGAACGACAACCCCATCAGTACGGTGAACCCGCCGATCCCCTGGGTGATCACTTCCTGATGGGCCAGCAGGACGCGGCCGAAGTGGCCGAACAGGGCGCCTCCGGACACCAGGACCGCCGTGAAGCCCAGGACGAACAGCAGGGCTCCCGTCGCCGTGCGACCGCGGTGCCCTTCCCGCGCGTCCGCCAGGTCGGAGACCGACAGGCTGGTGACGTAGCTGAGGTAGCCCGGAACGAGCGGCAGCACGCACGGAGAGAGGAAGGAGACGAGTCCCGCGACGAGCGCCACCGGGGCCGCGATCAGGAGCGTTCCGTTGACGAGGGAGGTGGCGTCCGCCGCGGCCGCGAGCGTCATGACTCCTCCCGCGCCACGTGCGCGAGTACGGGCCGCAGCTGCTCCTCGGTGACGGCGCCCCCGATGCTCGCGGCGATGCGTCCGCGGCGGTCGATCACCAGGGTCGCGGGGACCGCCTGCGGGTTGAGCAGCGCGGGCGGGAAGCGGAGCAGCAGTGCGCCGGTGGGGTCGGGGAGGCTGGGGAAGCTCAGGGCGTGGGCGCGTACGAAGGACCGGGCGGCGGCCGGGTCCCGGTCGCGCGTGTTGATCCCGAGGAACCGGACCCCCTCGCTCCGGGTGCGGCGGCTGAGCCGCTCCAGGTCGTCGGCTTCCGCACGGCACGGCCCGCACCAGGAACCCCAGACGTTGAGGACGACGACCTGGCCCCGGAGCCCGGCGAGGCTGACCGCGTTGCCGTCCAGGTCCTCACCGGCCAGTACGGGCGCGTCGGGCCGGGAGGCCGGGTCCATGACCGAGGTTCCGGCCGCGGCCCCGGCAGCGGTTCCCACGGCGGCGCCCGCCCGCCCGTCCGGTGTCCCGGATCCGCCGCTGTGGGTGGCGATGCCCGCGAGGACGAGGGCGGCCGCCACCGCGAGCCCGGCCCCGGCCGGGACGAGGGCGTACCTGCGGACCCTTCGTCTCATGACGCCCACTGGCGCAGGAAGGAGTTGATGCCCTCCGCGGTCAGGGACGGGTTGCCGGTGACGTGGGTGTCGGTGCGCACGGTGCCCGACGGGGTGACGACGACCAGCACGGGCATCGTGTAGGTGCCGCCGGACGGGCTGTACTTGCGCAGGAGCGCGGAGTTGGCGGAGCTGTTGCCGCCGATGTCGATCTTGACGAGCTGGTAGGACTTCCCGAGGAGGGCGGCCGTCTGGGGCTGGCCGAACACCTTGTCGGCCGCCTTGCAGTTGCCGCACCAGTTCGCCCCGAAGTCGAGCAGCACCATCCGGCCCTCGGACTTGGCCGTGCGCAGCGCCGCGTCGACGAGCTTCTGCGCGTCGGCCGAACTGTCGTACCCGGGCCCCGGTACGGCGGCCGGCTGGGCAGCGGCAGGCGTACGGGAGGACTTGGCCGGCGTACCGGCGGCGCCGGACCCGGCGCCGGCGGGGGACGAGGCGGACCGGGGGGTGGTGGACGCGGAGGCCGAGGCGGACGCGGTCACGGTCGGGGATGCCTCGGGTGAAGCGGTGGCGGACCCGGTGGCGGAGGGCTCCGGGGACGCGGAGGCCGCGGAGGCCGAGGAGGGCGCGGCGGAACCGACGGGCTCGGTGGAAGGGCCGCAGGCGGCGGTCAGCCCCGCCGCGACCACGGCCGCGGCGACCAGCGGCAGCCGTATCCCGCGGGGGGCGCCGGCGCCGGGGGGCTGCGTACGGCGGTCGGCGCGGACGGGTCGGAGCATGCGAGAACTCATGGCGAAGACACCCCAGGACACGGATCGGAATGCGGGAAGGGCGGACGCCCCCCGGTTCGGTGAAACCGGCGGCCCGACGGATGACCGGGGTGGTTCCCCGGTGCCGAAGGCCGCTCGGCTGAGGCGAGCATAGGACCGCTCGGGGCCACCGGAACCGGCTCGGCCGGATCTTGAGGATGCCCTAAGGAACAGCTCAGCTTCCGCTTCGCCGGAGTGCGTTGCGCAGGCGGGGAGTCAGGGCTCAGAGCGAGGATTCGCGGACACTGGCCCTCGCCGAGGGCTCGATCGTGGCCGTCACGACCGACCGGTGGTCGGCGCTGGTGAACGTGACCGTGAGGGTGTCGTCCGCGGTCTGCGACGTGCTGGTCTTGAAGCCGCGGTCCGGGACCGCGGAGATCAGGCACACGCCGCGGCTCCCGTACCGCACGGTGACCTTGCCGCCCTGGGAGGGGACCGTGTACAGGCCGGCCCCGCCCTCCGCGCAGTCCAGGGCACTCTTCGAGGTGTTGGTGCGGGGGGCTCCCGCCGAGGCCTTGGCGGGGGTGGGGGACGCGGCCGAGGGGGACGGCCGCTGCGAGGGCGAGGGGGAGGGGCTCGCGGACGCGCTCGGGGAGGCCGTACTCGGCGCCGGAGTGCCCGCCTGCCATGCGGGCGGCGTCTCGATGACCGTCGGGGCGGAGCGTGCGACCGGGGGCGTGTGCCGGGTCGAGCCGACCACGAACTGGACCGTGGCGAGCACGGCGGTCACGCTGGCGGCCGTGCACGACAGCCATATGAGCAGGTACCGGGGGAGTCGGGGCACGGCCCCATAGTGACGGACGCGCCGAGCGGCCCGTCACCGGCTCCCCCCTTCCACGGAAGCGGGGGTTCCGCAGGGACCGGTACGGAGGCCCGGGCCGGCGAACGCCGACGTCCTCCGGACCCGTGGACGGGTGCGGAGGACATGGGGGCGGGTGCGGAGGACGTGGGGGCGCGGCGCCGGCGCCGGGCCGGGGCTGTGCGGGCCGGCTACTTGGAGGCGCCGAAGTCCTGCGTCCACCACGGGCCGCCGTCGCCCTTGTGCACGCCTATGCCGATCTCCTTGAAGGCGCAGTTGAGGATGTTGGCCCGGTGGCCGGAGCTGTTCATCCACGCGTCCATCACCGCGTCGGCGTCGGCCTGGCCGCGGGCTATGTTCTCGCCCAGGCGGGACCACGAGTACCCGGCGGCCTCCACCCGGCTGGTCATGGTGGACCCGTCGGGTCCGGTGTGCGACATGACACCGCTGCGGGCCATGGTGTCGCTGTAGGCCCGGGCGGCCGCGCTCAGCTTGCCGTTCGAGGTCAGGGGGCCGCATCCGGCGGCGGCCCGCTCCTTGTTGACCAGGGCGAGGACGGCGGACTCGCTGTTCGCGTCGACGGTGCCGGAGCCGCCCGACCCGCCCGATCCACCGGAACCACCCGACCCGCCGGATCCGCTGCCCGTGGTCGTGGGCTTGCGCGCGGGCTTGTCGGACTGGCCGGACGCCGACTTGGCCGCGACGCTGCTCTCCGCCGCCGAGGGCTGCGCGGGAGCGGCGGAAGCGGAGGCGTCGGCCCCGGGCGTACCGGACGGGCTCGGGCTCGTCGTGGCCGGGGCCTCGCCGGTGGGGGAGACAGGGGCGGGAGCCGCCGCTGCGGCATCGGCGCTCGCCGACCCGGACGCGGGTCCGGCAGCGCCGTCGGTGTGCCCGCCCCCGCGGGCGGCGCCGTCGGAGTCGGCCACCGCGACGCCGACCGCCACCGCCGCGGCGGCTGCCGTGACGGACAGGACGATGCGCGTGCGCACCGTCCTGCTCCGTCGTGCTTCGGCGCGGGACGGACGTCCGGGAGTACGGCTGCGGCTCATGCCGGTAACACCTCATCAGGCAGGGAAGGAGGGGAGTCCGTCCGAGCCTAGGCCGGTGATCAGCGAAAAGGGCGATCCGGAGGGGTTCTTCAACTTCCCTTAAGGAAGCCCGCAGGATCGGCAAAGGGCCGAAGTGGGCCATCGCCCTGCCCGGACCGGGATCCAGGGCTCTTATGATCTTCTTAGGGGTGCTTCGTACAGTCCCCGCCCATGACAACCCGACGACTGTCCGCCGTGCTCGGCGTACTCCTGGCCACGGCCCTCGCACACACCACGCTCGCGCCGGCGGCCGCGGCGGCTCCCGCCGGCCCGGGGCACGCGGCCCCGGCCCCGGCCCAGTACCTCTACTCATCGATCGGGGACTTCGACACCGAGGTCAAGCCCCTGCTCGACCGGCCCGACATCGCCGGGGCGCAAGTGGTCGTGCCCTGGAAGGCGATGGAACCGCAGAAGGGCCGGTACGACTTCTCCGCGATCGAGGAGGCCCTCACCGCCGTGCGGGCACGCCACAAGAACCTGTTCGTCCAGGTACAGGACCGCTTCTTCAGCGCTCCCACACGGCTCCCGAACTACCTGCTCACGGACCCGGCGTACGCCGGTGGCGCCGCGGCGACCACGAACGAGAGCGGCCTGGGCCCCGGCGAACCCGGGGCCGTCGCCGCCCAGTGGGTACCCGAGGTGCGCCGGCGCTTCCAGAGCCTGCTCAAGGCACTGGCCGACCGGTTCGACGGACGGCTGGCGGGCGTGAACCTTCCGGAGACCGCCACCCAGGTCGATCAGGGCAAGGACCGCACCGGCTACACCGACGAGGCGTACTTCCGGGCCGAACTCGACAACATGGCCTTCGGTGCCCGGGTGTTCAAGCGCACGCGGTTCATCCAGTACGTGAACTTCTGGCCCGGCGAGTGGAACAACGACCACGGCTACATGGAGCGGACCTTCGAGTTCGCCAAGGCCCACGGAGTGGGCCTCGGAGGCCCCGACGTCCTGCCGAACCGGCAGGCGCAGATGGAGAACTCCTACCCGTTCTTCGAGCGGTACCGCGGGCAGCTGCCGATGGTCGCGATGGCGGTGCAGGAACCGGACTTCGCGTACACCAACCCCTCGACCGGCAAGCCCTACACCAAGGAGGAGTTCGTCGACTTCGGCGGCCGGCGCCTGGGCGCGGACGTGATGTTCTGGGCGACGAGCGCACCCTGGCTCCACCGGCCCTCGTCCTGACGCACCACGCTTCACGCTGCCGGCAGCGCTCGCACGACCCGGACCTGACACGGTTCTCCGGGACTTGACCAGGTCTGCGGGCGCACCCGGACGGCCGGCCCACCGCTGACTACTGTGCCCGAGTCGCACGCCATCCACGTGCGGTTTCGGGGGGTCGAGCAAGCCACCCCTGTCGATCCATCCCGTCCACGGACAGTCACAGGGAGCAGACGTGAACCGCAGGAAGTTGTCCATGTTCGCCGCACTCGTCGTCACGGGCGCGACCGCGCTGACCGGCTGCAACAAGGGCGGCGGTGCCGCCGTCGTCGGCAGCGACGGAAAGGCGGTCTACAAGATCGGTTTCCAGGGTCCGCTCACCGGCGAGAGCTCCGCGATCGGCGTGAACATGGAGAACGGCGTCAAACTGGCCGTCAAGCAGGCCAACGCCCGCGGCGATCTGCCCTTCCACGTCGAGTACGCCGCGTCCGACGACGCCGGCTCCCCTGACCAGTCCCCGGCCGCGGCGCAGAAGCTCATCGACGACGAGAGCGTCCTCGGTCTCGTGGGCCCCGCCTTCTCCGGCGCGGCCAAGGCCTCGGGCCGGCTGTACTCGGAGGCCGGGCTGGTCTCCGTGTCCCACGCCAGCAACCCGAGCCTTCCCGAGCTCGGCTTCCGCTCCTTCGTGCGTTCCGTGCCGAACGACAACGCCCAGGGCGGCGCCATGGTCACGTACTTCACCAAGCGGCTCCAGACCAAGAAGGTCTACGTGGTCGACGACAAGAGCGAGTACGGCGTCGGTCTTTCCAAGGTCGCCGAGAAGCAGCTCAAGGAAGCCGGCGTCGAGGTCGTCAAGGCCAGCGTCCCGTCGAAGACCCCCGACTACACCGCGGCCGCCACCGCCGTGAAGCACTCCGGCGCCGACGCGCTGATCTACAACGGGCTCTACTCGGACGCCGCTCCGTTCGCCAAGAAGCTCAAGGACGTCGGCTTCGACAAGCCGAAGATCGCCAGCGACGGGACGTACGACAAGAAGTTCACCGAGCTGGCCGGCGACGCGGCCGAGGGCTGGCTGCTGACCTGCCAGTGCCTGGACGCCAACGTCGACCCGGGCACCAAGCAGTTCGCCGAGGACTACAAGACGGAGTACAAGGCCGCGCCCGGCCTCTACGCCGCCGAGTCCTACGACGCCACCAACCTCATCATCGAGCAGATCAAGGCGCTCGGCGGCGGCGATGGCGGCGACGTGCGGCGCGAGGCCGTCCTGGAGAAGGTGAAGAAGGCCGATTACAAGGGCCTCACCCGGCAGTTCTCGTTCAAGGAGAACGGCGAGTTCGCCGGCAACGGCATCTACCTCAGCGAGGTCAAGGGCGGCCGGATCACCCTCAAGGGAGACGTCGACACACTGGTGAGCGCGGGCTGACCGGCGATGACACTCCTGGAATTCCGCGACTACCTGGTCCCGGGCCTCGCGCTCGGCGCGCTGTACTCCGTGATCGCCATCGGCTACACCCTGGTCTACGGCGTGCTCAAGCTGATCAACTTCGCACACAGCGAGGTGTTCATGCTGGGCGGCTTCGGAGCGCTGATCGTGCTCACCGAGGTCGCCCCCGGCCACCCCTCCGGGCTGGTCTCCGTCCTGCTCGTCCTCCTCGGCCTGGCGGTCTCCGGCCTGGTCGGGGCGGGCACCGCCTTCGGCCTGGAGAAGGTCGCCTACCGGCCGCTGCGCAAGCGCAACGCGCCTGCGCTGATCTTCCTGATCAGCGCCATCGGCGCCTCGTTCTTCCTCTACAACCTCACGGGCAAGCTCTTCGGGCGCGATCCCAAGGCCATGCCCGCGCTCTTCGACAACGGCGTGCTCTTCCATGTCCTCGGAGCACCCGTCGACATCGTCAAGCTGCTGCTGATCGTCGCCGCGCTGGCGATGATCGTCGGCCTCGACCTGCTGGTGCGCCGTACCAAGCTGGGCTCCGCCATCCGGGCCGTCGCCCAGGACCCCGAGGCCGCCGGCCTGATGGGCGTCGACATCGACCGGATCGTCTCCCGTACGTTCGTGATCGGCGGGGTCCTCGGCGGAATCGCCGGCTTCCTCTTCGGACTCAACAGCCAGGTCTCGTTCACCATGGGCTTCATCCCCGGCATCACCGCCTTCGCCGCGGCCGTTCTCGGCGGCATCGGCAACATCCGCGGTGCCATGCTGGGCGGAATGCTCCTCGGCCTGGTCGAGACCTACAACGTTCCGCTGTTCGGCGAGGAATGGCGCTACGTCGCCGCCTTCGCGGTCCTCGTCGTCGTGCTGATGTTCCGCCCGACCGGCATCCTCGGCGCGAAGCTGGGGAGGACGGCATGAGCATGCTGAGCGATACCAGGACGGCGGCACCCACCGGGTCCACGGCACCCGCCGCACCCACCGCGTCCACGGAGCCCACCGCGTACAGCGCGTCCACCGCGTCCTTCCGCCCCACCCGCCCCTCGGCCGAGGCCTTGGCCGCCCTGCGCCGGGCCCCCTGGTACCGGCGTCCGCGCTGGCGCAGGCTGTGCGCCCTCACCGCCGTCGGCGTCCTGCTGGCCGTGATGACGGGGGAGCAGGGATCCGGAGCCGACCTGCTGTTCTCGCTGCGTACGACCTTCACCGGACCCGCGCTGTGGGCCTGGACCGGCGCGGCCGCGGCCCTGTGGGCGGTAGCCGAGTTCGGCGCCGCCCCGCGCCGCGCCGTGGCCTGCGGCGCCAGGGCCGTCGCCGCTCCGCTGACCAGGATCCGCCCGGCGCTCGACGGCCGTCCCCGGCTGCGCGTGGCGTTGGTGGTGGCCGGGCTCGCCGCGGCCGTGTTCCTGCCGCTGCTGTTCGACCGGTCGACCAACCAGGTACTGGTCGACTGGGTCGGCATCTACATCCTGCTCGCCCTCGGACTCAACGTCGTCATCGGCTGGGCCGGTCTGCTCGACCTCGGCTTCGTTGCCTTCTTCGCGATCGGCAGCTACAGCACCGCCTTCTGGAGCGGACAACTGCCCGTCAAGCCGCCGTTCGAGCTGAACCCGTTCCTGTCCATCCCGGTCGCGATGCTCACGTGCCTGCTCGCGGGCATCCTGCTCGGCGCCCCCACCCTGCGCCTGCGCGGCGACTACCTCGCCATCGTCACCCTCGGCTTCCACGAGATCATCTACCTCTTCGCCAAGAACGCCGAATCGGTGACGGGCGGCTCGCTCGGAGTCTTCGGCATCCCGCACTTCTCCGTGGACATCGGCCCCGTGCACTACCGCTGGGGCCTGGACCCGCTGGACTACCTGTGGCTGCTCATCGGCCTGATCACGGGCCTGGTGCTGGTCTTCCGCAAGCTGGTGCGCTCCAAGATCGGACGCACCTGGGAGGCAATCCGCGAGGACGAGGTCGCCGCGGCCGCGCACGGCGTGGACACGGTGAAGTACAAGCTGATGGCCTTCGCCATCGGCGCCTCCACCTCCGGGGTCGCCGGCGCCGTCTACGCCAGCAAGGTCGGGTTCATCAACCCCGAGAACTTCCCGCTGCTGTACTCGGTGCTGGTCCTCGCCTACGTGATCTTCGGCGGGATGGGCTCCATCCCCGGCGTCCTGCTGGGAGCCGCACTGCTGGCCTATCTGCCGCACGGCCTCAAGGACGTGGTGGACCAGAAGGACCGGTTCATGTACCTGGGCGCCCTCCTGGTGGTCATGATGATCTACCGCCCGCAGGGACTCCTGCCCGCCAGGCGCCGCAGGCGCACCGTCCGTACGCGGGAGGAATCATGACGACCACCACACTCGCGGCGCGCCCGGGCCCGGCACCCGCCCCGGCCCGCTCCGCCCCGGCCCCCGTCCTCCAGGTGTCGGGAGTGACCCTGCGCTTCGGCGGCCTGGTCTCCCTCTGCGACGTGGACCTCACGGTGTGCCGGGGCGAGATCCACGCCGTGATCGGCCCCAACGGCGCCGGCAAGACCTCGTTGTTCAACTCCCTCACCGGCGCGTACGCACCGCAGGAGGGCCGCGTACTCCTGCGCACCGACGGCGGTACGGAGCACAGCCTGCTCGGCCGCAAGCCCCACCACATCAACCGGCTCGGCGTGGCCCGCACCTTCCAGAACATCCGCCTCTTCGCCGCCCTGACCGCGCTGGAGAACGTCAAGGTCGCCGCGGAGAGCGCCACCCGCTCCGGACCGCTGGGCATCGTGCTGGGCCTGCCGCGGGCGAAGGCGGAGGAACGCGCCGCCGAGGCCAGGGCCCAGGAACTGCTCGCGCTGGTGGGCCTCGACGGGCGGTCCGAGGAGCGGGCCGACTCCCTCTCGTACGGGGACCAGCGGCGGCTGGAGATCGCCAGGGCACTGGCCACCGGCCCCCGGCTGCTCCTCCTGGACGAGCCTGCGGCGGGCACCAACCCGACCGAGAAGCGGGAACTGGCCGCGCTGATCCGCCGTATCAACCGTGAACTCGACATCAGCGTGCTGCTGATCGAACACGACATGCCGCTGGTGACCTCGGTGGCCGACCGGGTGACCGTGCTCAACTTCGGCAGGGTCATCGCCTCCGGTCCTCCCTCCGAGGTACAGCGCGACCCGGCGGTCGTGGAGGCCTACCTCGGAACCTCCGAGACCGACTCCCGGCAAGGAGAGCCCCGATGACCACGCCGACGCACCTCCCGCACAGGACCGCCGCCACGCCCCGGCCCCCGGCGCCGACGATCCTGGAACTCGCCGATCTCCACGTGTCGTACGGCGCGATCAGCGCGCTGCGGGGCGTCGACATGGTCGTCCGCGAGGGCGAGGTGGTCGCCCTGCTCGGCGCCAACGGCGCGGGCAAGACGACCACCCTGCGCACCATCTCGGGCCTGCACCAGCCCACTTCGGGACAGGTGCGGTTCTGCGGGGAGCGCGTCGACGGCATTGCCTCCCACGCGGTCGTGGGCCTCGGCATCGGCCATTCGCCGGAGGGCCGCAGGGTCTTCGCCGACATGACCGTCCTGGAGAACCTCCACATGGGCGCCTACCGCTTCAAGCGGCTGCGGCAGGAGGACCTGGACCGGGTCTTCGCCCTCTTCCCCCGCCTCGCGGAGCGGCGCACCCAGCAGGCCGGCACCCTCTCCGGCGGCGAGCAGCAGATGCTCGCCATGGGACGCGCCCTGATGGGCCGCCCCGAACTCCTGCTCCTCGACGAGCCGTCGATGGGCCTGGCGCCGCTGATCGTGGCGCAGATCTTCGAGATCATCAAGGAGATCAACACCCAGGGCACCACGGTGCTGCTGGTCGAACAGAACGCCGCCCAGGCCCTGAGGATCGCCGACCGCGGCTACGTCCTGGAAACGGGCCGGATCACCCTGCACGCCCCGGCCCACGAGCTTCTGGACGACCCCCGCATCCGCGCCGCCTACCTCGGCGAGGCCACCGGCTGACCCGCGCCCGGACGGCCGCGCGTCTGACCGCGCTTCAGCCGCCGGCCGGGTCCGGGCCCCGCAGCGCGCTGGTGAGCGGTGCCAGGACGCGCCATCCCGTCGCTTCGTACAGGGCGCGGCCCTCCGGGGTCGCGCCCAACACGCATGCCGCGGCTCCCTGCTCCCTGCCGGCCTCCATGAGCTCGTGCATCACCAGGCGCCCCAGGCCGCGACGCTGGTGGGCCGCGTCGGTCTCCACCTGGTCGACGACTGCGGTGTGGCCGGTGACGGCGATCTGGCCGCGCGCGGCGAAGGCTCCGTCGGCGCTGCGCCGCACCAGGGCGCGGGTGACGCCGCCACGTGTCCAGGTGGTCATCTCGTAGCCCTCGGGGACGCGGCCCGGGCCCCGGGCGGGGGTGGCGGGCAGAGCGGCGGACATCAGGAAGCCGGGACCGCCGGCGAGGTGCCAGCCGGGGGCGAGCCAGGGTTCGAGCGTCTCCGGTGCCACGAAGGCCTTCAACCAGACGCCCGGTGCGGTGGCCCGCCGGGTGAGCTCGCGGACGATCGCCTCGTCGGCGGAGTGCAGGACGTGGCGCATGACGTGTCCGTGCAGGCCGACGTCGATCGTGAAACCCCAACCGTAGGGCACGGGTTCGGCTGCGCCGCGCGAGGCGGACCAGCCGTGGACCCATGCCCGGACGGCCTCGGTCGTATGCGCGAAAGGCAAGTCTCCCCCTTGCAGGTAACGGGTGAACTGCTCCATGGATTATTACATCAGCGCCTCGCGGAATGGTGGATCCTTCTGGCCGGTCGTGCGTGGTTTCCGGCCGTTCGCCGCCGCCGATCATGACCGGTTCGCTCGGTTGCCCACCCCCCGACGCCCCTGCGCCGCGGGCTCGGTACCGGACGGCCGGCGCGGGCGGAGCCGCCGGCGTGCGGGGCTCCCCGTGGGGGACCGCTCTCGACGACCCGCCTGGCCTGCGACGCGGTCCACTCGGGTGAGGTCGCCGCCACCCGCGTGCCCACGCGCCGGGTGTGGCGCGGGCGGCCCGGGGGAGTTCCCCGCCCGGGCCGCCCGCGACGGGAATGCGGGATTCCGTTGTCTGATTCGGCACCGACCTGATTCAGCCTGAAATCGAAGTTCTCGATATTGAACTCCAGGAGGCAATCTCATTCCCACGAGGAAGGCCAACCGCCAAGGAGACGGAGGGTCGCCGATCGGTAGGGAGTGGGGTATGGCCAGGATCGTTCTGGTGTCGGGGAGTTTGCGTCGGCACTCGGTGAACAGTGCTGCTCTCGCCACCATCCGCAGCATTCTCGACCGGCGTGCCGATGAATTCCACACCTCCGAGATAAGGGTCGCCGACCTGCCTCACTACAACGAGGACCTGGACGTGGGTCCCGGGCCGGCAGCGGTGAGCGCCGCACGCGAACTGCTCATCGCGTCCGACGCCGCGGTCATCAGCACACCGTCCTACAACGGTGCGATGACGGGGACGTTGAAGAACGCCCTCGACTGGCTCTCCCGGCCGTGGAAGGCGAGTTCCCTCTCCGGCAAGCCCGTCGCGCTCCTCACCGCTTCCCCCGGGACGTACGGCGGCGTCGATGCGCAGTCCGACACCCGCAGGGTGCTCGAACGGTGCGGCGCCGTGCTGATCGACCATCCGCGGGTGGCCATCGGCAACGCCGAACGCCTGGTCGGACGCGACGGGACCATCACCGAACCCTCGGTGGTGGCGGAGCTGGAAGGCCTCGTCGACGCCACCATCACCGCCGTACGAGGCCACCGGGTCCCTCTCGCGGCCTAGGCGGGCGGCCGGCCCTCGTACCCGCCCGCGGAAGGAGGTGAATTCCATGAAGAAGAACGTCGTCCGTCGTGTCGTCAACAACAAGATCTGAGCCCTGCCAGGCCGGATCGATCACTTCCCCCGTATATCGGCGAAGCCAGGAGAGAGGTGACTTCCATGACCAAGAGCATCGTGCGTCGCGTCATCCGCAACGAGATCTGATTACCGTCCCGGACGGGATCGATCCCGAAATTCCCCGTGCCGGAGGAGGTGATGTGCGTGAAGAAGATCATTCGCCGTGTCGTCCGTCACGACATCTGATGCGGAATCCGCATTACAGCTGAGGGGTGAACCCCCTCGGGCACCTGTCTCCCGGGGAAAGCCGACGGCTTTCCCCGGGGGCTGTCCCATCCAGCCCACCCAACGAAAACAGGGGGTATTTCCATGGCGAACCTGGAGCGCCTGACCCGCATCGTGAACAGTCCCGGCCGGGGCCTCCTGGGCGCGGACGCCCGCGGCGGTCTGCACTGGCTCGACCGCGATCTCAACGTGCTGCGTTCGTCCAACTCCTCCGCCCCGGCGCAGGACCCGGCCGGCGACCCGATCTACGCCGTCACCTTCGTCGACGACTGGATCGTCACGCGCGACAAGACGGGCACGATCTCCCGCTGGCACGCCGACACCCTGCGGCTCTCCGACCGCCTCGACGCCGCCGCGACCGCCGACGCCTCGCTGCTCCTCGAAGGCGAGCAGCCCGCGCCCACCATGCTCCGCGGCATCGGCGTCTGGGACGGCAAGCTCTACACGAACAACGGGTACTTCCAGGTGGTCGTCATCGATCTGGAGACCTTCACCGTCGAGCGGATCACCGAGTGGCCGCACGGCTACGACATGCTCGAATGGTTCTGCACCGACGCCCCCGGCGTGCACGCCGTCTCCGACCGCTCCGGCCGCATCCACCTCGGCTCGCTGCCGGAGCTCTCCTTCCCGACGGTCGTCCAGGTCGACACGTCCAACGTCCACCGGGTCGTCTACGACGCCCGCCACAACCGCCTGTGGGCCCTCGGCGACGCCGGCCTGGGGGAGACCCGCAACATCGCCAACGGCGTGATCACGGTCGGTCTCGACGGCACCGTCGGCGAACGCTTCGACTACGCGCGCAACGACGTCGAAGGCCTCGTCTTCTCGCCCGACTTCTCCACCGCGTACACCGGCGGCTTCGACGGCGAGCTGCTGATCTTCGACAACACCGACCCCGAACTGCGCGTGGCCAAGCGGGTCGGCGGCTTCAGCCACCAGATCATCGACATCACCGTCGACGAGTACGGAGACGTCTACACCCTCACCCAGGACGGCGAGGTGACCGCGCTGACGGCGGACGGCGCCGTACGCACCCGGCTCGGCTACGAGCGCCAGTGCGTGTGGGACCTCCAGCCCGTCCCGGGTGACGACCGCGCCCTGCTGGCGGCCACCGACGACGGCACCGCCGTACTGCGCCTGGTCGAACAGGTCCCGGGCCACCCGGCGCTCGTCCTGACCGGACAGGAGTTCTCGGGCCTCGGCTTCACCCGCCGCCTCGTCACCCTCGACGACGGCTGGGCGGGAGTCTTCTGGCCGGGGACCGTACGCCGCGTCTCCGCCGCCGGCCAGGTGCTGTGGGAGCGGCGGATGCCCGCCGTCTCGCACACGCTCAGCCGGTCCCCCGACGGCGGCCGGCTGCTCGTCGCCTGCAACGCCGGCGCGATCGAGCTCGACGCCGCGACCGGTGTAGAGCTGTCCCGGATCGACGACCTGCCCGCCAGCGCCTGGGCGAGCGCCTACCTGGAGGACGGCAGCCGGCTCATCGCCACCCGCAACGGGGTGATGACCGCCTACTCCGCGGACGGCGAGGCCACCTGGACCACCGGACTCGGCGGCTACCCCAAGCGCCTCCTGACCGACGGCGACCGGGTACGCGCCACCGGTGGCGGCGGCATCAAGGAGTTCAAGGTCGGTGAGCCCCAACTCGACCAGCGCTTCACCGAACTGCTCGACAACACCAGTGAGAACTGCGTCATCGCCGACGGCGTCCTCGTCGCGATCACGTACGGCCTCCAGGTCGCGGCGTACGACCACGCAACCGGTGAACTCCTCGGGCTCCACGAGGATCTGCCCGACTTCCCCAAGGGCATGGCCCTGCTGCGCGGCCAGGACGGCACCGCGTACGTCGTCATCGGCGGCCGGGGCGGATTCCTCCGGCTCTACCGGCTGGACCGCGAGCGCGAGGACAGCGTCCTGACCGCCGTGCGCGACCTGTGGCTGCCCGCCTCCACCGGCGACTACCCGAACGCCGGCGCACGATGAGCCCTCCCGCGGCCACCACGCCCAAGGCCGGACCCGGCCCCGGTTCGGATGCGGTGGTCGAACCCTCGCCCTTCCAGAACCCGCGGTTCACCGTGTTCGCCGCGGGAAACGCCCTCAACAACATCGGCGAGGCGATGTACGCCACGGCGTTGCCGCTGCTCGCCTACCGGCTGACCGGCTCGCTCGCCGTCATGACCCTGCTGGCCGCCGCGGTCCCCCTCGGCATGCTCCTCGCACCCTCCCTGGGCTGGGCGGCCGACCGGTGGGGACCGCGGGCGCTGGTCGTACCGGGTCTGCTGCTGCAGGCGGCCGCGGCCCTGGTGATGAACCTCGTCCTGCACGCGGGCGCGCCCACCACGACCGCGCTCTTCGTCTGCGCGCTGCTCGTCGCGATCGGCGGAGCCGCGTACCGGACGGGCTGGATGACCGGAGTGCCGGGGATGTTCCCCGACTGCCCGGTGCGTGCGCGAGGGACGCTCAACAGCCTCTTCTTCGCCGCCACCCTCGTCGGCCCCGTGGTCTTCTCCCTGTGCCTGCCCTTCCTGGGCTACGAGGGTCTGCTGTGGCTCAACCTGGCCACCTTCTTCGCGCCGGTCGCCGTCTGGGCGATGGGGGTGCACCCGCCCCGCGTCCTGCCGGGCGCCCCGGGCGCGGGCCGCAACTGGAAGCTCTCCGAGGGCTGGAAGGCGATCGTCGCGGACCGCCGCGTCCTCGACATGCTCATCGTGCAGGTGGTGCTCGCCGTCACCTGTGGCGCGGGCTTCCAGGCCCTGGTCGTCTACTCGCTGGGCCACACCTGGCACCTCTCCGACCGCTCCGTGAGCGCCGTCGTCACCCTGATGAACGCGTGCATGCTCGCCGGCAACCTGCTCGTCGCCCAGCGCAAGCGGATCCGCCCGCGGATCTCCCTGACGCTGGGCATGACGGCCTGCGGCCTGTCGCTGCTGCTCCTCGCGCTCCCGTGGTGGCAGGTGTTCCTCGCGGCGGTCGCGCTCGGCGCGCTCGGCGAGGGCGCCGTCCTGAGCACCGTCGTGATGATGCGGGTCAAGTACCTGCCCGGCCCGGTGCTGGGCCGCGCCTCGGGGCTGATGTGGCTCATCACCGGCGGCGCCGCGCTGCTCTCGCCCGCCGTCACCCCGGCGCTGACCGAGACCGTCGGAGCACGGGGGACCTTCCTCGTGCTGGGTCTCGGCGCGTGCTCCGCCCTCTGGTACCTGAGGCGCGGCCGCACGGACTGGGCCCGGCCGTCCGCGCCGGTCGCCCCCGCATCGAACGTCCAGGAGGAACCACCATGCAAGAAGTAACCGGAACATCCCGCGCGGCCGTCCGCCTCGGACCCCTCCGGTCCCGTGCCACGGTGCGCTCCGAGGTGCGCGTCCCGATCGGCTCCGGGACCGGACCCCAGTTCGACGCGCGGGTGACGACCTTCGACGGACTGGCCGACGGCAAGGAGCACCTGGCCCTCGAACTCGGTGTCCGCCCGGCCGACGGAGTCCCCCTGGTCCGCCTCCACTCGGAGTGCCTGACCGGTGACGTGTTCGGATCCGCCCGGTGCGACTGCGGCCCGCAGCTGCACGAGGCGCTGCGGATGATCGAGGGCGTCGGCGGGGTGCTGCTCTACCTGCGGCAGGAGGGGCGCGGCATCGGCCTCTACAACAAGCTCGACGCCTACCGGCTCCAGGACGACGGCCTGGACACGTACGAGGCCAATCGCGCCCTCGGCCTCGGCGACGACCTGCGGGACTACACGGCCGCGGCGCAGATGCTGCGGACGCTCGGGATCACCGAGGTCGATCTGCTCACGAACAACCCCGACAAGTGCGGCCAGTTGACCCGGCACGGCATCGCCGTCCGCAACACCGTGCGGACGGGGGTGTTCGCCAACCCCCACAACATCTCTTACCTCACGGCGAAGGCCGACAAGACGCTGCACACCATCAGCTTGAAGGAGAAGATCGCGTGATCAAGCACCAGGGCCCGATCAGCGGGGTCGCCACCTTCGGTGACCGCTACGTGGCCACCGCCGGTTACGACAACCAGGTCATCCTCTGGGACGCCGCCGAGCACACGTTCCTGGCCCGCGGCGTCCACGACCATCTGGTCAACCAGGTCGCGTTCAGCCCGGACGGCTCGCTGCTCGTCACCTCCTCCAGCGACTACACCGCGCGCCTGTGGTCGGTCCCCGACCTGCGCCTGCGCGCGGTGCTGGGAGACCAGAAGGACGACGTGGAGATGTCCGTCTTCCACCCGGAGCGGGAACTGGTCGCCACCGCCTCCCGCGACCACACGGTCCGCGTCTACGACTTCACGGGCGCCGTGGTCCGCCGCTTCGAGGGCCACACCGCCGACGTGATCTCCGTCGAGTGGCTGCCCGCCACCGGCGAGCTGATCTCCTCCAGCGACGACGGGACGATCAAGCGCTGGTCGCTCGCCACCGGCGAGATGACCGCCGACATCGACCTCGACGGCGTCGAGACGGACACCATCGCGATCACACGCGGCGGTGTGGTCTTCGCCGGCAACGACGACGGCGCCATCATCCGCATCGAGGACGGCGCGACCGAGTACTTCCCGGCCCACGACGCCGGCATCAAGCGCCTCGTCCTCAACTCCGCGACCGGCGCCCTCGTCAGCCTCAGCTACGACCGCTCCCTGCGCGTCTGGGACACCGCCGAGGGACTGCGTCCGCTGCACACCGCCGAGTTCCCCGCCGAGATCTGGGCCCGCTCCTGCGCCTTCCTCGACGACCACACCCTCGCCTTCGCCACCTTCGGCTCCACGTACGCGACGTACGACACCGCCTCCGCGACCTGGAACCTGGACCTGGTGGAGGGCACCCGCTGCGTGAACGCCGTCACCACCCTGCCGGACGGGCGCACCTACACCGTCGGGGACGCGGGCGTCGTCCGCGTCGACGGGGCCGAGGGCGGACGCCCGGACAGCCTGTGCAACTTCCTGGTCCCCGTGGGCGGCCGGGTGCTCACCGGCGGGCAACTGGGCCGGGTCTTCGACGCCGACACGGGCGAGACGCTCCACCAGCACCGCTCCCCGCTGAACTGCGCGGCCGCCTTCCAGCGCGACGGCGTACCGCACGTCGTCGTGGGCGCCTACACGGGCGAGGGCCTCGTCTTCGCCGTACGGGCGGACGGGACGGTCGAGCACGTGGCGACGCTCCCGCTGCTCGCCAACGCGGTGAAGGGGCTGGCCGTCTCCGGCGAGAGCATCTTCGCGGTGTGCGCGGACGCCTCGGCGAGCTGGTTCAGCACCCGCACCCTTGAGGAGACCGCCCGCGTGGAGGAGGCGCACACCCGGATCGCCAACGGCTGCGCACCGCTGCCGGGCGGCCGCTTCGCCAGCGTCAGCCGCGACCTGCTCCTGAGGCTGTGGGACGGCGAGGGCGCGACGGCCGTGCCCACCCCGCACGACCACTCCGTCAAGTGCGTCGCGGCCTCCGCCGACGGGGCCTTGGTGGCCACCGGCTCCTACGGGGGCACGGTCGCCGTCTACGACACCCGCACCGGGACCTGGCCGTACGTCGGCAAGCCGACCACCGCCGGCATCTCCGCCCTCCACTACGCGCCGGAGGCGGACACCTTCCTCGCGGCCTCGTACGACGGCTCGGTGTACCCGGTCCCGGCGGACCGGGGCGACGTCCTCAGGCTCCGTCGATGAGGCGCTGGAGGCCGGGGGCGTAGAGGTCCGCCAGGCGTTCGGGGCCGGCGTGGGAGCCGGCGCCGTCGGGGCGGTGCAGGCTCAGGGTGGCCCCGAGGCCCAGCAGCTGACCGGCGATCAGCTCGGCCCGCAGCTGCGCGTCCGGCCCCGTCAGGGAGGTGGCCAGCCGGTCGGTGACCTGCTCGCGGAAACGCGCCCGCAGCAGGGTGCGCTCGTCCTCGATGCCCAGGGAGAACACGACCCGCAGCAGCGGGTCCCCGCGCAGCCGGTCCCGCAGGTCGACCATCGTCAGGACCAGGTGCCGGCCGAGGCCGGGGCGCGGGGCGGCGAACAGTTCGTCGGCGGCCGCCCGGAAGTCGACGACCGTGTTGAAGAGGGCTTCCTTGCTGCCGAAGCGTTTGACGATCAGCGAGGGGCTCACCCCGGCGTCGGCCGCGATCCCGCGCATCGTGACCTCGGCGTACGGCCGCAGCGTGAACGCGCGGCGGGCGGCGCGGACGATGGCCTCGCGTCCCGTCTCGGCGGCGGTCTCGGCGGCAGCCTCCCCACTCGCCTCCCCGCCCGTTCCCGCACCAGCCGTGGCGGGCACGGCGGTGAGGGAGTCCTCGGTGCTGCTCATGCGCTCTCCCGGGCGGCGGTCACGGACGCTGACACCGTGACCGTACCGCCCGCGCGGCCGCGCAGCGGACCACGGCCGCCCCCGCGGCGGCCCGGCGACCGCTTGGACGAACGGTCCGACGGCAGGAACAGCGTGGCGACGAGGGCGGCGAGCGCCGTCCCCCCGGCGATCAGGAAGATGAGCAGGTAGGCGTGCAGGGTCGGTGCCGTGCGCCCGCCGACGACGAAGGTCACGTGGGCCAGCACGGCGGCGACGACGGCGCTGCAACAGGCCTGGCCGACCGAGCGCATCAGGGTGTTGAGACCGTTGGCCGCGGCCGTCTCGCCCACCGGTACGGCCCGCATGACGAGCGCGGGCAGCGCCGAATACGCGATGGCGGTGCCCGAGGCCACGACCGTGGCGCCGGCCACGATCAGCCACAGGCTGTGGCTGGTGAAGAAGCGGACCGCGTAGCCCACGGCCATGACGACGGAGGCCAGCGCGAGCGCGGTGCGCGGCCCGTAGGCGGCCGAGATCCGTGCCGAGACGGGGGAGAGGGCCACCATGGCCAGGCCGCCCGGCAGCAGGCACAGGCCGCTCACCACGATGGACGCGCCGAGGCCGTACCCGGTGCTGGTGGGCTCCTGCACCATCTGCCCGGTGACCAGGGAGTTCGCGTAGAACGCGAAGCCGATCAGCAGCGCGGCCACGTTGGTGAGCAGGACGGCGGGCCGGGCGGAGACCCGCAGGTCGACCATCGGGGAGTCGGTGCGCAGCTCGTACCAGCCCCACAGCAGGCCCACGGCCACGGAGGCGCCGAGGAGGCCGAGCGTGCGGGGGGAGCTCCAGCCCCAGTCCGAGCCCTGGGTGATGGCGAGCAGCAGCCCGACGAGGGTGGCGGTCAGCCCCAGGGTGCCGGGGAGGTCGAAGCGGCCGTACGAACGCACCGGGGACTCGGGGACTATCCACAGCACCAGCACCAGGTCGAGGAGGCCGAGCGCCGCCGACGCCCAGAACATGGTGTGCCAGTCGAAGTTCTCCATGACCACCGCGGCGACGGGCAGGCCGATGGCCGCACCGATGCCGAGCGTCGAGCTCATGAGTGCTATGGCGGAGAGCACCCGCTCGGCCGGCAGCTCGTCGCGGATGATGCTGATGCCCAGGGGGATGACCGCGAGCGCCGCTCCCTGCAGGGCCCGGCCGGTGATGAGGACGCCGATGTCGGAGCTGACCGCGCACAGCACGGAGCCGGCGGTGAGCACGCCCAGCGAGGCCAGCAGCACGCGCCGCTTTCCGTACATGTCACCGACGCGGCCGAGCACGGGGGTGAAGACCGCGCCGGTCAGCAGCGTGATGGTGACCAGCCAGCCCGCGGCGCCCGGGCTCGCCCCCGTCAGGTCGGGGACGTGCGGCAGCAGCGGGACCACGAGGGTCTGCATGACGGCGACGACCATGCCGCAGAAGGCGAGGACGGGCATGACGAGCCCGGGGCGACGGCTGCGGGGGGTGCCGGGGGCGGGGGAGAGGGCGGCTCGGTCGTCGGGGGCCGGGCCGGGTGCCGGTATCGCGGGGGCCATGGTGCTCCAGGGGTGCGGAGGGGGCTGGACACCCAGGGGTGCACAACCGTTCACCCCCCACGGTAAACGATTGTGCACCCCTTGTCCGGCCTCGGGTCGCCGCGAAATCGCGGGTCATTGGTCCAGACCTATTGACGGGGCTTTCCGGCGCTCCTACGATCCGGTCCGGCGCAGTCCCCCCATGTCCCCACCTCACCCCAGCCGGGCGTCATGCCCCCACGTATCGTCATGCCCATGACACTTCGGCGGGAAGGGAGCACCACATGATCCGTCGTAGGTCGCGTACTTCACGCCCGCCGGGCGGTCTCCCCCCTCGCCCCGGACCGGACCGGACCCCGCCGGGACCGGCCGTCCTCAGGCGCGTACTCGCCGCGGTCAGCGCGGTCGCCGTCATCGCGACCGGCCTCGCGGTGGCCGGCTCCGTCTCGGCCGGGGCCGCCCCGGCCAACCTCGTGGCCAACTCCGGCTTCGAGAACGGGCTGACCGACTGGACGTGCGCCGGAGGCGGCGCCGCGGCCGTCGGCAGTCCGGTCCGCTCCGGCGCCTCCGCGCTCAAGGCGGCGCCGACCGGCCAGGACACCGCCCAGTGCAGCCAGACCGTCAGCGTGCAGCCCAACTCCCAGTACTCCCTGAGCGCCTACGTCCAGGGCAGCTACGTCTACCTGGGCGCCACCGGCTCCGGCCTCACCGGCACGACGTCCACGTGGACGCCGAACAGCCCCTCGTACAGCCAGCTCGGCCTCACCTTCACCACCGGGCCGAACACCACCTCGGTCACCGTCTACCTCCACGGCTGGTACGGGCAGCCCGCGTACTACGCGGACGACGTGTCGCTCAGCGGCCCCGGCGGCACCACCCCGCCGCCGACCACCGCCCCGCCGACCACGACCCCACCGACGACCGCCCCGCCGACCACCACCCCACCGACGACGGCGCCGCCGACGACCGCCCCGCCCACCACCCCGCCGCCCACCACTCCGCCGGGTGACACCTGCCCGACGAAGCCCAGGCCGTCCGGCAAGGTCCTCCAGGGCTACTGGGAGAACTGGGACGGCGCCTCCAACGGGGTCCACCCCGGCATGGGCTGGATCCCCATCACGGACAGCCGGATCGCCGCGCACGGGTACAACGTCATCAACGCGGCCTTCCCGGTGATCCTCTCGGACGGCACCGTCCTGTGGCAGGACGGCATGGACGCCGGAGTCAAGGTCTCGACCCCCGCCGAGATGTGCCGGGCCAAGGCGGCCGGGGCGACGCTCCTGATGTCGATCGGCGGCGCAGCCGCCGGCATCGACCTGAGCTCCAGCACCGTCGCCGACAAGTTCGTCGCGACGGTCGTCCCGATCCTCAAGAGGTACAACTTCGACGGCATAGACATCGACATCGAGACCGGCCTGTCCGGAAGCGGCGACATCAACACGCTGTCCGCCTCCCAGTCCAACCTGATCCGCATCATCGACGGCGTCCTCGCGCAGATGCCGGCCGGCTTCGGCCTCACGATGGCCCCCGAGACCGCGTACGTCACCGGTGGAAGCGTCACCTACGGGTCGATCTGGGGTGCGTACCTGCCGATCATCAAGAAGTACGCCGACAACGGCCGCCTGTGGTGGCTGAACATGCAGTACTACAACGGCAGCATGTACGGCTGCTCCGGCGATTCCTACCAGGCCGGCACGGTTCAGGGCTTCACCGCGCAGACCACGTGCCTGAACAACGGCCTGACCATCCAGGGGACCACCGTCAAGGTGCCCTACGACAAGCAGGTGCCCGGCCTGCCCGCCCAGCCCGGCGCCGGCGGAGGCCACATGGCGCCGAGCCTGGTCGGTCAGGCGTGGAACGCCTACGGCGGCTCGCTGAAGGGGCTCATGACCTGGTCGGTCAACTGGGACGGCTCCAAGGGCTGGACCTTCGGCGACAACGTCAAATCCCTGCAGAACCGCTGACCACGCGCCGGCCTCCCGCCGACCGCTCGCGCCCGGAGCACCGCTCCGGGCGCGGAGCGGTCCGTAGGGGGCGGCCCGGGGCGGCCGGGTCAGACCAGCACTCCGGCGAAGAACATCGACGCCAGAAGCGCGTACTGGACCGAGCACCACGCCAGCAGCGGTACCTGGACCCATCGGGACGTGTGCCGGACGAGTACGAGCCCGACCAACATCTGCGCGTGGTTGCGGTACCACGACATTTCCGCCCCGGCGAAGAACGGTACGAGGAAGATCGCCACCGTCAGGGTCACAGCGGCCCACTCCTCGGCGGCGAGCCGGCGGTCGCGCACGAGCCGGACGGCGGCCGTGGCCACCACGAGCAGCACGAACGCCGCGTTCAGCCAGAGCTGGCTCCGGTGCGCGCCGAGGCTGTGCTCCACCAGCCACGGCAGGTGCCCCTCGGGCCGGTACCAATCGCTGAACGGGAAACCGTAGGCCTTCCGCATCTCGTCGAACGGCTGCCGCACACCGCTTTGCCCGTAGCTGGACTGCTGGATCGTCTCGTACGCGTCCCACCGGCCCGTCGCCTGCCACATCAGCCACTTGGTCCACAGGACTCCGCACCCGGCGAGGGCGGCCGACGCCCCGGCCTTCGCGAGCCGCACGCTCCACGTGTCCCGCTGCCACGCGAAGAACGCGCTGAGCAGCAGCATGCCGACCGCGACCGCGCCGACCAGGTGGCATGCGGTGGCCACGAAACCACCGGCGGCGGCAAGGCCCCAGGAGCCGCGTCTCACCCCGGCGACGCAGACGAGCAATGCCAGCGTTCCGGTGGCGATCGGGAACATCGCATGGAAGTAGACACCGCCCGGGAAGACCGCGCCGATCGCGAGCGTGAGGCCGGTGGCCCAGGTGAGCCGGGCGCCCAGCAGGTACCAGAGCACCGCGAAGATCCCGAAGAGGGAGGCCTCGGAGACGACGACGGCGGAGATCTCGTAGGAGAGTCCGGTGGCGGAGACGGCGCGGACCGACATCGGGTACCCGGGGAACCAGGCGACGTTCCCGCAGATCACATCGGGATAGTCCGGGTAGCGCTCCCGGCACGGGAACATCTCGTAGCCGGTCTTGGCGATCGACAGGTAGTGCTCCGCGTCCCATCGGCGCCGACCGGCGGTGGACCAGTACGCCACCTCGGACCCGTCGCCGGCGACGGAAGCCCTCGCGACCAGCCAGGTGACGAGGTTGCTCATCAGCCATGCCACGGCCGGAGGCAGCAGCCCGGTCAGCCGGTCGCGGCGCGACGGACGGCCGCGCACGGACAGGGGAGGACCGCTCATCCCCCGCTCCGCGCCCGCGCCCCGCAACCGCCTTCCAGCCCGCCGGGCAGGCCGAGTCCCCTGGTCGGAAGGTACTGCGAGGCGCTCTCCACGCGGCCATGGAACCACGGGCGCGGGCCAGGTCTTCGCAGGCACGGACGAGGGCGACGGCTCGTCGGGCCCGTGAGGAGTGAGGGGTGAGGGCGTGGGTAGGTGCCGAGTACGCGTTCTTGCGTCTGCGAGCCGGGCTGCCCCGGTGCCTTCGCGGGCGAGGCGAGGGGGGTACGAGGAGGTACTCCATGTCCGCACCGAACCCGGTCTCCGGCCCTGACCCGCGCCGATGGGTTCCGCCCGGCGAAACGCCGCCCGGGGAATCGAGCACGGGCTCCGAGACGGGCCCGTACAGGCCCCTGTCGCGCGGCTGGGGGACAGCGCCACTCGTGTTGATCTGGCTGGTCGCCCTGGTGTTCGCCCTGTTCTTCCTCGCCTACGCCATCATCCTGAACCTGAACGTCTGAGCCGGAAGCCGGGGTACCGGTCGCGTGATCGGCCCTTTTCCGGGGAGGGGCGGGAAGAGCACGCGGTGCTGGCCGACAGCCGCCGCGAGGAGAGGGAGGACAGGCCATGAGCGACACCGGCGCCCGCGGCGACGACGTGTACCAGCCCCAGCCGGAGGACGAGCCGTCCGAGCTGCAGCCCGACATGGACGACAGCCTCGGCGAGCCCGGCACGGACGCCGTGCTCGACCAGGGATACTCGCCGCCCGAGCGGCCCCACGCGAGGCAGGGGGACGACACCACCGGAGGGGCGCAACGGACCGGGGAAAGCCTTGACCAGCGTCTCGCCAGGGAGGAGCCGGACCAGGAACCGCCGGCGGGGGACGGCATCGGGGACTTGGTGGACGGCGAGGGCGAGCCCGTGGACCCGGAGGCGGGCGGCCGGCGTGCCGGTCGCCTGGCGCCGGTCGCCGGCACACCCCACGCGAACTCCGTCCTCGCCCACGACGTGGGCATCGACGCGGGCGCCGCCTCGGCCGAGGAAGCCGCCGTCCACGTCATCGAGGACCCCGAAGACGGCCCGCTGCCCTAGGAAGACGGCCCGCTCGCCCTGGGAAGAGGGCGCGGCCCCGGAGGGATCCCGACCGGTGAGGACCGATGAAACCAGTGATTGCGCAGGATCCCGAGACGCTCAAGCAGGTCGTCGCGAGCGAGGTTGCCGCCCTGCGCACCGCCGCCCGCCGGGACGCGGGCGTACGCCCTGACCCCGCACCCACGGCGCCGGGTCCGCAGGACGGCGAAACGGCCCGGGCCTGCCCGTGCGGCGCGGCCGGCGGACCCGGGCACGCGTGCGCGGACCAGGACGGCCACGACCCGTGGGCCTGCGTCTGCGCCACGCTGCCCGCGATCCCCGTGTCGGCCGCGCTGCTGGTCCCCGTACGGGACGAGGACGGGCGCACCGGGGACTTCACCGTCCGGGCGGGCAACCACGTCCGCTCGGCCCAGTGGCTCGACGCCCCGGACCGGCACATCGGGCGGCGGCTGCTGGAGGTCCAGCCCGGAGCGGCGGCAGGCGGGCTGATCGAGGCCCTGG
The DNA here is from genome assembly GCF_008704935.1 of Streptomyces vinaceus. Classification (NCBI taxonomy): domain Bacteria; kingdom Bacillati; phylum Actinomycetota; class Actinomycetes; order Kitasatosporales; family Streptomycetaceae; genus Streptomyces; species Streptomyces vinaceus. Next base: position 271,760 of record NZ_CP023692.1, on the reverse strand, counting down.
CCGAGGTCCTGACCACCGGCCGCGCCCTGCACGATCATGCCGTCGACTACACCGAGCAGCGCGGCGACGGCCTGCACCGCGCCCGTCTGCTGTACGACGCGGCGTCGTGCGGGGACCAGGTGTTGGTCACGTGGCGGCCCGCCCGCAACCGTACGGAGATGCTGTCGCTCGACGCGCAGTACATCGCCTCCATGGGCTGGGGCACGTGGGACCTCCTGTCCGGCGACACCACCTGGTCGGAGGGGCTGCACGCGATCTTCCGCACCGAGGAGGGGCGCGCGCTGTCGCTGGTGGAGCTGTGCGACGCCGTGCTCCTGGACGACGTACCGCGTTTCGGCAAGATGCTGACCGCCCTCCTGGAAGGCGAGGAGCCGGCGGGTGCGGAGGTCCGCTTCAGCGTGCTGGGGGAGATCCGCACCCTCCACCTGGTCGGCCACCCCGTCATCGCCAGGGACGGACTTCCCTGGGCCCTGCACCTCATCGCACGCGACCTGACCGCCCAGGTGCACAGCCGTCAGCGGCTCGCGGCGACCCGCCGCCAGAGGGAGGAACTGCGCAAGGAGGCGGCGGCCGAGCGCCTGGTGGCCACGGCGTTGCGGGAGGCGCTCCTGCCGACGCACTCGGCGGAGCTCGCCGAACTCGGACTGTCCGTGGCGGCCGCCTACCTGCCCGCGGAGTCGGACGCCGTCGGCGGTGACTGGTACAAATGCCGCCGGCTGCCGGACGGGCGGATCCTCCTCGCCATCGGTGACGCGTGCGGCCACGGCCTGGGCGCGGTCGCACGGATGGCACAGCAGCGCCACGCCCTCGCCGGCCTCGCGCACGCTCCGGGAACCCACGCGGGACAGCTGACGACCTGGCTCAACGAGCTGGTGTGCGGCGACGACGCCGCGGAAACGGCGACCGGGATCATCGGCCACATCGACGGGGAGCGCCACTTCCGCTGGGCCTGCGCGGGCCATCCGGCACCCTTGCTGCTCCGTGACGGTCGGGCGTCGGAGCTCGACACCTCCCACCGGGGACCCCTGTTCGGCCTCCTGCCCGGACACGAGTTCGCGACCGCCACCGTCCCGCTGCGCCGGGGCGACCTCCTGCTGCTGTACACCGACGGCATGGTCGAGCGGCGCGGGGAGGACATCGGCCAGGGGATCGAAACGCTGCGCAGGGTGCTGGTGTCCTGCGCGGGACTCGGCGCGCAAGAGGCCATGGACCGGCTCATGGCCGCGTTCACGCCCGAGCAGAACGAGGACGACACGTGCCTGGAGGACGACACGTGCCTGGTGGCGGTACGCCTCGACTGAGGGGCGCGTCGCCGCGTTCCCGCCACTCGGCTGACCTGCGCGGCGAGGCGACACGGCCCCGTCCGCCGCCGTGGGACGCTCCGTCCATGACAGCCAAAGCACCCGGGACCCCCACGGGCGGGAAGGCGAAAGACGCACAGCTCGTCCTGCTGACGCTGGCCGCCGGGCAGTTCCTGATGGCCCTGGACAGCTCGGTGATGAACGTGTCGATCGCCACGGTGGCGGAGGACATCGGTACCACCGTGAGCGGTCTGCAAGGCGCCATCACCGCCTACACGCTGGTCATGGCGATGCTGATGATCATCGGCGGCAAGGTCGGCGCGCTCGTCGGCCGCAGACGGGCCTTCATGATCGGCTGCGTCATCTACGGCTGCGGATCCCTCACCACGTCGCTCGCCCCTAACCTGCCCGTGCTGCTGCTGGGCTGGTCCTTCCTGGAAGGCGTGGGAGCGGCGCTGATCCTGCCGGCGATCGTGGCGCTCGTCGCCTCGAACTTCGCGGTGGAGCGCCGGCCCGCCGCGTACGGGCTGGTGGCCGCCGCGGGGGCGGTCGCGATCGCGGTCGGGCCGCTCATCGGTGGTGTGGCGACCACGTTCTTCTCCTGGCGCTGGGTGTTCGCCGGTGAAGTCGTGCTCGTACTGGCCATCCTGGTGCTGGGCCGCCGGATGGCCGACGCGCCCCCCGGCCACCGACCGCGCATCGACGTCCTCGGCGCGGTCCTGTCCGCGCTGGGCATCGGCCTGTTCGTCTTCGGCGTGCTGCGCACCAGCGAATGGGGCTGGTTCGTGCCCAAGGCCGGCGCCCCGTCCTGGTGCGGCCTCTCACCCGTCGTCTGGCTCATGCTGGCCGGTCTCTTCCTCGTCTGGCTCTTCTTCCGCTGGGAGGCCCGCCAGGTCGCACGCGGCAGCGAACCGCTCGTGGATCCGGAGCTCATGCGCAACCGGCAGCTCACCGGAGGCCTGACGATGTTCCTCTTCCAGTACCTCGTGCAGATGGGCGTGTTCTTCGTCGTCCCGCTCTACCTGTCCGTCGCGCTGGGCCTGTCCGCCGTCAAGACCGGCGTGCTGATCCTGCCGCTCTCCATCTCGCTGCTGGCCGCCGCGATCGGGATCCCCCGGTTCCGTCCCGAGGCCTCACCGCGGCGTGTGGTGAAGTTCGGGATCCTGTCCATGTTCGCCGGCGCCGTCGTCCTGCTGATCTTGCTTGACGAGGATTCCGGTGCGGCCGTCGTCACCGTTCCACTGCTGCTGATCGGACTGGGGATGGGGGCGCTCGCCTCACAGCTCGGGGCGGTCACCGTCTCGGCCGTCCCGGACGAGCAGAGCGCCGAGGTCGGCGGGATCCAGAACACCGTCACGAACCTCGGCGCGTCGATCGGTACCGCCGTCGCCGGGTCGATCCTCATCACCGTACTGACCGCGTCGTTCCTCGCGACCATCGAGCACAGCACGGTGATCCCGGAAGAGGTCAAGAGCCAGGCGAACGTCCGGCTCACGGCAGGCGCGCCCTTCCTCTCGGACGCCCAGCTCACCGCCGCCCTCGAAGACGCGGGTGCGAAATCGGACGTGACCCAGGCCGCGCTCGACGCGAACGCCACCGCACGGATCGACGGCCTGCGGGCCGCCCTCGGGATCCTCGCCCTGGCCGCACTGACCGCTCTCTTCTTCACCCAGCGCATCCCCGCGACCCAGCCCGGGTCGCCCCGCCCCTGACCCGGCGGCGAGGAGCGGGCCGGGGCCGCGGGTTCGGCCGTGCCCGTGGCCGTGAGGGCCGCGGCGGCCGTCAGCGCGAGCGCCGCCGCACCGCGTTCATCGCGCGCCTGCCGTCAGGGCGCCGCAGTGGCCCCAGCCCGAGGAGGCGGACGTGCTGCGGACCTGGCCGTTGAACAGGACGCAGGTCCCGCGGGCGTCGAGGTAGACGGGCCCGGCGTAGTACTTGTAGTCGGCACGGCTGTCCCAGACGCCCTGGTTGTCGCCGGCGCGGAACAGTCCGACAGCGATGAGCTGGGGCGTGCCCGTGCCGCTCTTGGGCACGGTGTAGGCGCAGTTCCGGCCCGTGGCCGAGCTGTAGTACAGGTAGGTGTATCCGGTCGCGAAGTCCAGGGTGTCGATCTTGGTCCCCTCGCAGACCGGTGCGGCGGCCTGCGCGGGGGCGGCCACGCCCGCGACCGCCGCGGCCATGGCAAGTGCGGCGGCGGCCGCTGCCGCCGCCCCCCGCCGGATCGTTTGGCTCGCTCCGTGCTGCGCTACGCGTAATCGGGAAGACACGTTCACCACTCCTCGTCCTGAGGCGACAACGTCGCGGCATTCCCTCACGGGGCGACGACGACCACAAGGCGCACCATCGCCCCAGGACCGGAAATGACCGGAATCGGGGGGAGGTAGGGCCTATTCCGGCAGATATCACCTGGGGCCGCGGCCCGGTCGCCGGGGACGAGCGGGCGGCCTGCCTACGGTGGCCCCATGAACGCACGTACCGCACGACCCACCGCCGGGTACGGCATCCGGTGCGCCCGGCCGGGCGAGGCGGACGCGATCGCGGCGCTCCTGGCCCGTGCCTTCGCCGAGGACGCGGTCATGGCCTGGATGTTCCCCCACGGTGATGCCGACGCCGACGCCGACGCCGACGCCATCGCCGACGGTGACGCGGGCGGCCGGGCGCGCAGGACCGCCCGCTTCTTCGCGCTGCTCCAGCGCCAGCAGCGGCCGCGGGCGGGCGCCGTACGGGTGGCCGCGACGAGCGGTGGGCAGCTGCTGGCGGCCGCCCTGTGGTCGGGGCCCGGGCGCTGGCAGCCCTCCGCCGCGCGGGAGCTCGCGACGATGCCGCGCTACGCGTACGTGTTCGGCGTACGCGGACTGGCGCGGGCGGCGGCGGTCCAGAACGCCCTGCACGACGCCCACCCGGACACACCGCACTGGTACCTGCCGACCCTGGGGACCGACCCCGGGTTCCAGGGAGCGGGAGTCGGCTCGGCGCTGGTGCGGGAGCAGCTGGCCCACTGCGACCGGCTCGGGGAGCCCGCCTACCTGGAGTCCAGCATGATCTCGAACATCCCGTTCTACGAGGGTCTCGGCTTCCGCGTGACGGGCGAGATCCGGCTGCCCGGCGGCGGGCCGACCCTGTGGCCCATGTGGCGCGACGCCGGGCCCCGACGACGGTAGAGCGCGGCCGTCCTCCCGTGCCCCGCAAGCACTACGTCGTCATCGCCATGGGCTGCGCCGGCGGCATGGTGATGCTCGACCAGACCGTCGTCGCGCTCGCCCTCGACCCGGTGGCCCGGAGCCTGGACCTGACGACGTTCGTCATGCAAGCCATCGTGCTCGTCTACAGCCTGGAGATGTCCGCGTGCACGCCGGTCGGGGCGATGGCCTCGCGCAGGTTCGGCCTCCTGCGCACCTTCCGGTTCGGAACCGTGGTCTTCACGCTCGGATCGGGACTCTGCGGGCTCGCGCCCGGCGGTGACGCCGCCGAACCGTACCTGCTCACGATGCGCGTCGTACAGGGCTTGGGCGCCGCCCTGATGCTGCCCGTGGCCACGACGCTCATCTCCAACGTGTACGAGGAGCACGAGCGCGGCCGCGCACTGGCGCGCTACGCCGGCCTGGCCCAGGTCTTCTACGTCCTGGGGCCCGTCCTCGGGGCGGTGCTCATCGAGTCCCTCGGATGGCGCTCGGTGTTCCTCGCCAATGTGCCCGTCGGCGCCCTGACCCTGTGGGCGATCGCCCGGGCCCGCGTGCCGAAGGAAGCCCCGGGCGGCACCTTCACCCTGGGGCAGCCCGTCGCCGTGGTCCTCTCCCTGGGAACGTTCATCTTCGGCCTCTACCAGTGCGGCGTCTGGGGCATCACCGACGGCAGGACCATCACCGCGCTGCTGCTGGGCGCGCTCGCGCTGTCGCTCACCGCGCGCTTCGTCCTGCGCTCCCCCCACCCCATCGTCGACCTCAGGCTGCTGCGCATCGGGCCCTATGCCGTGGAGGTGGCGCTGACGTTCCTGTTGCAGGCCGCCCAACTGGTCCTGCTGGTGCACGGCACGCTGTTCCTGCGCCAGGCGATGGGTCTGTCGCTGCGGGACACCGGGCTCTGCCTGCTCCCGCTGGTCACCTCCCTCGCGGCGGGCACCTTCCTCTCCGGATACCTGCTGGACCGCTCCGGATCGATCCGCGTGCCCGCCCTGCTCGGCCTGACGCTGGCCGTAGGGGGAGCCGTGGCCTGGACGCTCGCGCTGCCCGGCGGCGAGTACGGCCCGCAGGTGCCCGGGATGGTCCTGGCGGGGCTGGGGATGGGCCTGCCCGTTCCGGCCCTGAGCGCGGAGATGATGCGCAGCGTCCCCGCCGACAAGCGCACCGACGCGTCCGTCGTACGGCAGACGTTCCGGCAGCTGGGCGGCGCGATCGGGCTGGCCGGCGTGGGTGCCGCCGTCCTGGGAGCCAATGCCGACGCGTCGGACCAGGCGGGCGTCATCACCGCTTCGGCCGCCGTCGTCGCGTTCCTGATGGCCGGCTGCGTCCTCGTCGTCGCCCTGCTCGTCGCGACCGTCAAACTGCCCCGGGCCCGCACCCGGGGGCGATCGGCGCGACCGTGATCCACCGCGACCGTGATTCACCGCGACCGTGATCTACTGAGACGCCGTCCCGGTGGCGGCACCTCTCGCCACCACGCAACGGAGGTTCCGCTCATGCTCTTCGACGTGGACCGCGGTGAACTCGCCTGCATCTTCGGCGAGGACAGGCTCGCGAGCCTGCCCGCCACCGCCTTCCCGCCCGACGCCGCCGACACCGAGGGCGCGCGTCTCCTGCGTACCGTCGGCGTCCCCACGGGGACGCTCTTCCTGCGTGACCCCGACGAGGACTCCGGCCGACTGGCCCTCGTCCAAGAGGTCGTCGACGCGGAGGAGTTCGAGGACGCTCCGGAGGACGCGGGCGGATGGCCGGTCATCGGCTGGCTGCTCAACGCCCACCTCGCCCTCGACCCAGGATCCGGCACGGTGCACGCCTTCGACCCGGACGAGGAGACCGCGCACGTGCTCCACACGGACGTCTCCTCCCTCGTCCAGGTCACCCTCCGGTTCCAGCGCCTGCTCGACGAGTTCACCTTCAGCGGCGCCGACGCCGACGGGGAAGCCGAGTTCGAGCGTCTGGAGCGGGAGGTCGAGCGCATCCGTCAGGAGACCGACGGCATCGACCCGCTCCCCTTCCGGGACGAGGACACGCTCTGGTCGGTCGTCGGCGAGGAGATCGCCGCGGGCCAGCGCTTCAGGGGCGACAGCCCCGGAGCCCGCTCGCTCTACGGGTGATCACCGCCGCGCGGCACGCCGGGGCCGGGGTCACTGCGGCCGACGGCCCTGCCCCATGACGAACGCGACGAGGATCCCGGCGAGTGCGGCCCATACGGCGCCCTCGGTGCCCGCCTGCCGCCAGCCCAGCAGTCCGAGGGCGAGGGCGGTGAACGCCCCCGCCGAGACCGCGCGGCGGTCGGTGAGGAACATCCACTGCCGGCGGCCGCTGCCGGGCTCCCTGAGCTCGGCGAGGGCGCTCCTGACGACGAGGGCGGCGATCACGATCGCCGCGACCACGAGAGTCGCTCCCACATCCACTCCCGATGCCGGTGAGCAGGGCCACCCTCAAGCCTAGGCCGTGTCCTTCGGATCAGGGCGGGGCAAGACGGGTGCAAGTGCCGCGCAACGGGGCTCCGAAGACTGGACGGTACGACCAACCGGATCCGCGGCGGCCGCACGACCGCCTGACGTGCCGCCCTCCCCGCCCTCCCGCGCGGGCACCCCTGCCCGCGCCCGTACCGATCGAGGAACCTCCACCGATGCGCATCGGATTCTCCGTGCCCCAGTTCGGCCCGTTCGCCGACCCCGACCGCACGGCGCACATGTGTGCGGCCCTGGAAGCACTGGGCTGTCACAGCCTCTGGGTGGCCGACCGGCTCCTGGCCCCGCTCGCCCCACCCGAGGGCTACGTCGGCGGGAAGGAGATGCCGGCCCGGTACGCCACCCATCTCGACCCGCTGCTCGCCCTGGGCGTGGCGGCCGCGGCGACCGAGGGGGTGCGCCTCGGCAGCAGCACGCTCAACGCCCTGTGGCAACCGCCCCTCGTGCTCGCCCGCGCCCTGACCACCCTCGACCTCATCAGCCGCGGACGCCTGGACGTGGGCCTCGGGCTGGGCTGGATGCGCGAGGAGTACCAGGCCGCCGGGGTGCCCTGGCAAGGCCGCGGCGCCCGGCTGGAGGAGACCCTCGACGTCCTCGACGCCGTGTGGCGCTCCGATACGGTCGTCCACACCGGCAGGCTGTGGACGATCCCCGAGTCGACCGTCCTGCCCAAACCCCTTCAGGACCCCAGGCCGCCGATCCTGCTGGGCGGCTTCACCTGGCCCGCCCTGGAGCGGGTCGGCAGACGGGCGGACGGCTGGCTCGGGGCCTCGATGCCGCTGCCCCACTTCCAGGGCCTGTGGGCGGTCGCCGTGGAGGCCGCCGAGCGGGCGGGGAGGGACCCGGCCGGGCTGCGCCGGGTGTTCCGCGTGAACGCCGACGTCACCAGGGCCGAAGCCGACCCGGCGGGGACGTACCAGCGCGGGACCGTACGCCAGATCTGCGAGCACCTGCGGCTGATGTGCGCCGCGGAGACCGACGAGGTGCTGGTGGACCTGCAGTTGACGACGGACTCGCCCGAGGAGTTCCTCGACCTGGCGGCGGCGTTCACGGCCGAACTGGCCGATGCCGCACCCTCCCCACCGCCGGCGCCCCCGGCGTGAGGGGTACCTCTACGCCGACGCCGGTGCGAGCGCGGCCCGCCCGGCCCGGGCGGCATCGGCCCAGTGGGGGGAGTTCCACGCGTCCGCCACCCGCTCGGCTTCGAGGTAGTGGGTCCGGGCGTCCTCCGGGCGGCCGAGGAACCGGGCGATCTCGCCCAGGGTCTGCGCCACGGGCCGGAAGACGAGGCTGAGGCTGCTCGCCCCGCCCGCCAGCCCGCGCAGGGGCAGCAGGTCCCGGTAGACCTCGGCCGCCGCAGCCCTGTCGCCGAAGGCGATGGCGGCCGTGCCGCGCAGTCCGGCGAGTATGGGGTAGGCGAAGTCGGGCAGGAGCGGCACGCGCCGCTCGAAGACCTCGCGGGCCTCCTCGGGGCGGTCCGCGGCCAGCAGCGCGAGCGCGGTGAGGGCTTCGTTGTGCGGCTGGTACCGCTCCCACACCGCGAGCAGTACGGGCAGGACCTCGGCGAGCCGTCCCTGCTGCAACCGGATGCAGCCGACAGCCAGGCCCGCCAGCCCGCTGAGATCCACGGCGCCGCGTTCGCGCAGCTCCGCCACCGCCGAACCCAGAGCCCGCTCCGCCTCCTCGAAGCGCCCCTGGGCCATGGCCAGCATGGGGCGGCGCAGCCTGGCCACCGCGAAGGCGCCCTGGAGCTCGTACGTGCGGGCGATCTCGTCGGCCCGTACGAGGCACCGCTCCATCTCCGCCGGATCGTTGCGGGCGGCGGCGATCCGGGCGGCGGTGTAGGCGGCCATCCAGGAGTACTCGGGGCCCTCCTGGGCCGCTGCCACCTCCGCGAGTTCCGTATGGAGCGCGAGGTAGGCGTCGGGTTCGAGTTCGGCGTCCGTGCGGCGCAGCAGAGACGTCAGCGTCAGACCCCGCAGACGGGGCTCGCCCACGCTCCGGGCGAGTTCCACGGCCCGGTGCGCCGTGGCCACGGCGCGGGGGTCGGCGTCGTCCAGTGCGTCGGAGAGCTGATCGAGGAGCAGGCACCGCTGCCGGTCGGCCAGGCCGCCGCCCTCCAGCAGCTTTGCGAGCTCTTCGACGGCCGCGGGGTCGGAGGCGGCGTACGCGCGCACGCGCCAGGGCGTCGGTTCGGTCCATGTGGTGTAGGCGGCGGTGAGCAGATCGGCCCTTTCCTCCGTACGGGCGACCTGCACGGCCTGTTGCTGCGCCTCGCGGGCGGGCACCACGGCTCCCATCCGGATCCGGCAGTCCACCAGCTGTCCCAGGAGCGCCACGCGCAGCAGGGCGGGGTCCTGGCCGGCGAAGGCGGCCGGATGGTCGGCGAGGACGCCGAGCGCGGCGTTCAGGAGGGCTTCGGCGTTCTGCGGGGCGTAGCGGCGCACGGCCTGTTCGCAGGCCAGCCGGGCGTGGTGGACCGCGGGCCCGGCATCGGCGGTCACGACCGTGGCCGCCCGCAGGAGATGGTGGGCCGTGGCGGCGACGTCGTCCGAACCGAGCGCGATCAGGCTCCTGCCCAGCCTGGAGTGGATGCGGGCCAGCCGCAGTCGGGTGAGGTCGGCCTCCAGGGCGTCCCGTACGAGGGCGTGGCTGAAGCGGACCGTACCCGGACGCGGCTCGGTGAGCAGGCCGGCGGTGACCCCCGCGTCCAGGGCGTCGAGGAGCTGATCGCCATCGCCGTCCGCGGCGTGGACGAGGAGGGCCACGGAAGCCTCGCGCCCGGCGACGGCGGCCAGCCGCAACCCGGCCGTGACGGTCGGGGCGAGCAGGGCCAGCCGTCGGCGCAGCACGTCCTGGACCCCCTGCGGGACGCGGGCCAGCGCCTGCTCCTCGCCCTCACCGGCCAGCAGGAGCGAACTCTCGCGCAGGTAGAAGGGGTTTCCCCCGGCCCGTTCGGCCAGCGTCACCGCGGCCCGGTCGCTCATGTCGGTCGCGGCGGACCGCAGCAGCTCCTTCGCATGGGCGTCCGACAGACCGCCGAGCGCCAGCCGCAGCGGCGAGCGGGCGGCCAGGCGCGCCAATGCCCCGGTCAGATCACCTTCGCCGGTGCGGTACGAGCCCACCAGGAGCAGCGGGACGTCGGGCAGCCGCTCGGCGCAGAGCAGGAACAGTTCGATGCTCTCCTGGTCGCCCCGGTGCAGGTCGTCCAGCACGATCGCCAGCGGTCGCCGCCCGGCCGTGTCGCGCAGCCATGCGAGCAGCGCCCTGTGCAGGCGGAAGCGCCGGGCCGGGCTGCCGTCGGGCTGCCCGGAGCCGCTCGCGGTGCCCGGGGCCAGCAGGGGGGCGAGCTCGTCGGCGTACGGACCCGGCGGGGCGGACCGCGCCAGACTCGGCAGCATGTCGAACCAGGCCCGGCCGGGCGGGGCCCCATCGGTCTCCGGGCACTGCCCGGACCCGACCAGCCAGCCCTGCTTAGGCAGTTGACGGACGGCGGTCTCCAGGAGACTCGATTTGCCGATGCCGGCCTCACCGGAAACCAGCACCACCTGGGCCCGGCCGACCCGCGCCCGGTCCGCCGCGGCGGCGATCCGAGCCAGCTCCTCGTCACGGCCCAGCAGCCGGTCGGCCGCCAGCACGGTCGGCTTGCCACCGCCGGCCGCGGGCAGCGCAGGCTCCGTCGCCGTCCCGGAGGCGGGCACCGCGGAGGGTCCGGTGGCCGGACCGTATGCCCCGGTCGCCCGGTGGAGCACGCCGAGGCGCTGGTGGAGCAGGGCCCGCTCCAGCTCCTGGAGGGCGACGCCGGGTTCGATCCCGAGTTCCTCGTCGAGGACGCGCCGGGCCTGTCGCAGAGCGGCGAGCGCGTCACCCTGCCGGTCCCGGGCCCACAGCGCCAGGGCCAGCAGTCGCCAGCCCTCCTCGTGCAACGGCTGCTCCCGCGTCAGCGCGCTCGCGTCGGCAAGGGCCTGCGCGGCCTGCCCGCAGCCCAGCCGCGCGGCGGTGAGCCGTTCCCGGGCGGTGCGGTGCACCTCCTCCAGGCGGGTGCGCTCCCCGGCCGTCCACGGCTCGTCGAGGAACTCCGCGTACGGCTGCCCGCCCCACGATGCCAGCGCCTCGGCCAGGCCCTCGGCGGCGACGCGGGCGGGCAGCTCCTCCCGCGAGCAGGCCGCGACCCGGGCTTCGAACACCCAGGCGTCCACCGCGGCCTCCTCCACGGCGAGGGCATACCCGTAGGGGGCGCTGACCAGTACCCGCGCAGGAGTCCGCGGTGCCCGCTGCGGTTCGAGGACGCGCCGCAGACGTGCGATGTAGGCGTGCAGCGATGCCTGCGCGCTCGAAGGGACGTGCGCCGGCCACAACCGCTCGATGATCCGCTCCGTGGGCACGACCGCCCCACGGGCGAGCAGCAGTTGGACCAGAACCATCCGGGCGAGCCGGCCGCCCGCATCGACGGCGCGGCCGTCCACCTCGACCCGGAACGAGCCGAGAACCTTCAATGTGACCATGACAAGGACATCGTAAACGCCGAACCGAAGCCCGCTGGGCACGGTCCGCGCCGCCGCTTGCAGCGCACTTGCACGCGCCGCGAGCGGTCGGGCAAGTCCACGCCAAGTGGCGCCGGGCAGCCTGGGGCCTCCGTTGCCCGCATGCGATCACTGGAGCAAGAGAGCGTGACCCCCAGCAGTTCCTCCGCACGTCCCCACACCCACGAAATGGTCGTGGTCCACCGTGTCTTCCGCCGCGAGTCGGCCTTGTTGCCACGCCTGGTCCGTGCCGTCCCGGACGGCCGGACGGCCCGCGCCGTCGAGGTGGGAACACACCTGTCCGAGTACATGACCGGGCTGCACCACCATCACACCGTCGAGGACGAGACGATCTGGCCGCTGCTGCGCGAACGCGCCGCGGACGAGGCACTGGTGGCGCGGATGGAGGAACAGCACGCACGGATCGACCGGAGTCTGGCGGCGGTGACCGACCGGCTTCCCGAGTGGCAGCGGACCGCCGACCGGGCGGCCGCGACGGAACTCGCCCTGGCGCTCGACGAGCACCGCTCGGCGCTCCTCGAACACCTCGACGACGAGGAGCGGCTGGTCCTCCCGCTGGTCGCGGAACACCTGACCGTAGCCGAGTGGGACGAGGTCGGACGGCGCGGCATGGAGACCGTACCCAGGGACAAGCTCATGCTCGCGCTCGGCTCGCTCCTCGAAGAGGCGACACCCCAGGAGCAGGCCTACTTCCTCGCCAAGGCCCCGCTCATCGGACGCCTGTTGTGGAAGGCGATCGGCCGCCGGCAGTACGCCGCCTACCGCCGTGCCCTGCGGGCCCCGATCGACGGCGGGACGGCCCGATGACGGTACTGGACCGGGCTCCCCTCGACGTCCTGGACGCCTACCGCACCTGCGAGTTCGCCACCCTCGCCAAGGACGGGACCCCCCTCGCGTGGCCGACGGCGGTGGCGCGGCGCGAGGACGGCACCCTTCTGCTGACCACGTCCCTCGCGTTCTCGCAGAAGGCGCTGAACGTGCGTCGCGACGGCCGCGTCGCCCTGCTCCTCTCGGATCCGACGGGCAGCGGACTCGACCCGGCCCCCCAGCTGTTCGTGGCCGGCCGGGCCGAGTGCCCCGACCAGGTCATGACGGGCCCGCGCGGGGCCGAGGAGTACTGGCGGACACTGTTCGAACGGCAACCGCACAGCCGCGCGTACCTCTCGCCCGCCATGAGGCCGCTGATGTCCTGGTACTACCTGCGGCTGCTCATCACCGTCGAGCCGGAGCAGGTGACCGTTCGGCCGCCGCTGAGCGCGCTGACGCCGCAGGGCGCGCCGGTGCCCGTGACCGGGGCGGCCCCCCTGCCCGGAGCCGCGCAGCTCGCCCGCTTCCCCACGGCGGTGCTGTCGGCCCGGGACGCCTCCGGGGCGCCGGTGCTCGCCCGTACCAGGCCGATGCCGAGCGCGGACGGCTACCTCGTGGAGGTTCCGTCCGACTGCGCACCCGCACCGGGCCCGGCGGCGCTGCTGGTGCACCGTCACGACGAGTTGCTCAACCACATGTACAACGCTCTCGTCCGCGGGGACCTGCGGCGGACCGATACGGGTTGGACCCTGGTGCCGTCGGCCGTGGTGGAGCCGATGGGCTCGGGGAGGGCGACCGACGCGCTGCGGGTCCTGCGCCGCGCCAAGCGCTCCACCGACCGGTACCTGGACCGCCGCGGCCTGCGCCGGCCGAAGGTGCAGTGGGACCGCTTCCGTGAGCTGGCGGCCCGGGACCGCGCCCCCGCGGCCATCGGTGCGACCTCCGTGCCACCGATGAGTTCCCCGCATCACTGATCCGGCGGCCGGCCGGGAGGGAGGCCCGTTCCCGGGCGGGTCTGTCTGCCCTCGGCGAAGCCGGGGCGGACAGGCCCGTGGTCCGTGTTTCAGTGATCCGATGAACATCTTGGTGTTGGGCGGAACGGCGTGGGTGGGCCGCGAGGTCTCGCGGCAGGCACTGGAGCGCGGGCATCGGGTGACCTGCCTCGCCCGCGGGAAGAGCGGCGAGGTGGCCGAGGGCGCGGTGCTCGTCGCCGCGGACCGGCGGGACCCTTCGGCGTACGAAGGCCTGGCGAACCGGGACTGGGACGCCGTCGTGGAGGTGTCGTGGCAGCCGGGCTTCGTCCGCGGGGCACTCGCGGCGCTGGGCGCGAGGGCGGGCCATTGGTCGTACGTGTCCTCGGTCAGCGCGTACGCCTCGCACGGGCGGGTGGACGCGGACGAGTCGGCGCCGCTGCTCCCGGCGGCCGAGCGGGACGAGGTGGACCGAGAGGAGTACGGACAGGCCAAGGTGGCCTGCGAGGAGGCTTCGGCGGCCGCGGTGGGGGACCGGCTCCTCATCGCGCGCGCCGGACTGATCGGCGGCCCAGGTGACCACAGCGGCCGCACCGGGTACTGGGCCGCCCGCGCGGCGCGCGAGCCGCTGGCGCCCCTGCTGGTCCCCGCACCGCCCGAGGTCGCGACGCAGGCGGTGGACGCCCGGGACCTCGCGGCGTGGCTGCTCGACTGCGCCGAGATGGGCACGACCGGGACCTACGACGCGGTCGGCCCGATCGTGCCGTTCGACGCGTGGGTCGCCCTGTCGCGGGAGATCGGCGGGCACACCGGGCCACTGGTGAAGGCCGACGCCGACTGGCTGCTCGGGCAGGGGGTCGGGCAGTTCATGGGCCCCGAGTCGCTCGCGATGTGGATGGCCGACCCCGACTGGGCCGGCTTCAGCGCCCGCGGCGGCCGCGCGGCCGCCGCGGCGGGCCTTCGGCACCGGCCCCGGGCGGAGCTGCTGGCGGACACCCTGCGCTGGGAGCGGGAGCAAGGCCTGGACCGGCCCCGCCGGGCCGGACTCAGCGCCGGGCGCGAGCGGGAACTGCTGGAGGCGTGGCGTGGTGCGGCGCCGGCGTAGTCGCGTCACCAGGTGACGTACAGGGCCTGCGGTGAGCGGTGGATCAGCGTGGGCCGCATCCGTGGCCGCGGCCGGCCCTCGTCCAGTCGCAGCTCCGGCATGCGGCGCAGGAACAGATCGAGTGTCAGGCGCAGTTGCTCGCGCGCCAGCCGGGAGCCGGGACAGCCGTGGGGCCCGTACCCGAAGGCGAGGTGCTGCCGGTTTCCGGGCCGGGTGATGTCGAACTCCGCTGCCCGCTCGTACCGTTCCTCGTCGCGATTGGCCGAGGCGTACGCGACCATGACGGTGGCCCCCGCGGGCAGTTCCGTCCCCGCGAGGGTCACCGGCCGGGTGGTGGTCCGCCGGAACGCCTGGATGGCCGTGTCGTGGCGGGCGGCCTCCTCCACCGCCGCCGGGACCAGGGACGGGTCGTCGCGCAGCATCCGCCACTGCCGCCCCTCGTCGCCGAGCAGGTGCAGCAGCGTCGTGCCGATGAGGGCGCTCGTGGTGAGGAATCCGGCGATCAGCAGGTTCTGCAGGTTCGTCACCAGTTCGTGGCGCTGTTCGAGGGTGAGCTCGGCGTCACCGGGCGCCAGGGCGGCCACCATGGCCGAGCACATGTCCTCGCGGGGCCGGGCGCGGCGGTCGCGGACGTACCGGTCCAGCAGGTGCTGGAGAGCGACGACGTCCTCGGCGGCGGCCGCCTGCCCCTCGGGCGGCAGCGGGCGGAACAGCAGTTCCTCGGCCCGGTAGCCGCCGTGGACGGCGGCGGGTACGTCGGCCGGGTCCAGCCCGATCAGCCGCCCGACCACCATCCCGGGCAGCCGCCGGGCGTACGCCTCCACCAGGTCGGCGGACCCGTCCGCCGCGATACCGTCCGCCAGCTCTTCGGCGCAGGCCCGGGCGTACGGCAGCAGCGCCGCCACCCGCGCGCCGGAAAGCCCCCGGTTCAACGGGGCCCGCAGGCGCCTGTGGGCGCCGCCGTCGCTGGACACGACGGTGGGGCGGGGTCCGAAGCCCCGGGGCAGGACGCCCAGTGCCGCCTCCGAGAGGGGGACGTCCGGCAGCAGGGCGTTGGCCGAGGAGAAGTCCTCCGCGCGGAGCAGCACCTCCCGTACGTTCCGGTCGCGCGCCACCAGCCACGCGTCGAACTCGGGTACGTACAGCAGCCCCTCGGCGCGCCGGGCGCGTGCGTAGAGCGGGTACGGATCGCGGTACAGCTCGTCGCGCCGCGCCTGGTCGTCGTGCGATGCCACGGGAGCCTCCGGATCACGGTCGGGACCGGGCGGGGGTCACCGGCCGCGGGTGACCTCCGGTGCGCCGCGTCATCCTCCCCGAAACCGGACGGTCCCGGTAGGGCGCCTCGTCACCCCCCTCGTGCCGCCATCCGAAGGGCCGGTGTCCGACACGTCGCGCCCCGGGCCCCGGCCGCCTGGTGGCCGCGGGTGAATGCGACCGGTCGGCGACCGGCCGCGTACGGGCCAGGAGGCGCATCCACGGCACTGAGGACGTGCGACGGCGGCTCCGGGCGGGCCACCCGAGGAAGGGGCGCCCGCCCGGAGCCGACAGCCGCCCTCAGCCGCCCACGTAGACGTCCTCCACGTAGCGGCCCTGTGCCACCAGGTCCTGGAGCCACTGCGAGGCCGCCGACGCGTCCTGCCCGCCGTACTTGACGCACAGCTTCCGGAAGGCTTCGCGGACGCCCGGGGCCATGCGGGAGCCGTCACCGCAGACGTGGACGCGGGCACCCGCCCCGATCAGCCGCCACACCTCCTCGCCCTCCGCCTCGATCCGGTGCTGCACGAAGCGGACCTCGCCTTCGGGCGCCAGCGAGAAGGCGGGACGCATCGACACGGCGCCCTCGCGGTCGGCCTCCTCCAGCTCCGCCCGGTGGAGGTAGTCCACATCGGGGTGGTCGCAGCCGAAGTAGCAGAGCGCGGGGGCGAGTTCGGCCCCGGAGGCGTACAGCGCGCGGCGGTCGGCGATCGCACCCCGGAAGGGCGCGAGGCCGGTACCCGCGCCGATCATGATGACCGGCGTCCGCTCGTCGTGCGGAATGCGGAAGTCCTCCCGGCACGGTTGTACCCGGGCGAGGACCGTGTCGCCGGGACGCACCCGGTGCAGGTACGAGGAGCCCACTCCCCGGAACACGCCGTCCCGGCCGGAGCGGTGGGGGGCTTCCAGGAGCGAGACCATCAGGTCCGCCTGCCCCGGCCCCGCCGACGGGGACGAGGAGATGGAGTAGTGGCGGGGCCGCATCGGCTCCAGCAGTTCCAGCAGAACGGGCCACGGCAGACGGCCCTGGAGCGCGGGATGCTCCCCGACGAGGTCCACCAGGCTTCCCGGGCGGGCTCCATCGGCCCCCGCGGCCTCGCCGGCCCCCGCCGCGATGCGTTCCAGCGCGGCCTTCTCCGGCGGGCACGGGTTGTGCGCCGCGAGGACGGCCGCCTGCCCGGCCGTCACCGGCGCCTGGAGTTCGACGTACCGGGTGAGCAGTTCCCGTACGGTGACGGGCCGGTCGAGCGGCAGGGCGGTCCGGCCGGGGCGGCGGGTCCGGGCGTCCAGCACCGCGTCCGGGTCCACGCCCAGGACCCGGGCCGCCCGCTCCACCTGCCCGGGGTCGTTGGCCGGGAGGACGGCGAGGTGGTCGGCGGTGCGGTAGCCGACGCCTTCGGGGAGCCTGACGCGCAGGAAGCGCTTCGACCTGCCCGCCGGGTGGCCGAGGTCGGCGAGGTCCCCGGTGTGCGTCACCGTCATCGGCCGCAGGTCGTGCCGCCGGGCCAGAGCGTCGAGCGGCCCGCCCGTGACCTCGATGACGTCGTACGCCGGGCCGGGGGGTTCCGCCTCCCCGGAGGGGGCCACCGACGCCGGGTCGCCGTAGCGCTCCAGCAGCGTACGGCGCAGGCCCGCGGTGAAGCCGCGTACCGCTCCCGCGAGGTCCCCGGAGGCGTCCGCCTCGGACCGGGCCATCAGCCGCGCCGCACCCGCCGAGGCGAGCCGGTCGTCGATGAGCGTGGGCACCTGCTGGTAGGTGGCGGCCCAGTTGCGGTCCCCGACGCCCAGGACGGCGTAGTGGACGCCTTCCGCCGCGCCGGGGCCCGCCTGCGCCAGCCAGGAGACGAATCCGGCCGCGTCGTCGGTGGGCCGTCCGTTGTACGACGCGGCGACGACGACCAGCGGCCCGTCCGCCGGCAGGCCGCCGTCACGGTGGTCGTCGAGGGGCGCGACCCGCGTCTCGAAGCCCAGTTCCGCCGCCATGTCGGCCAGGTCCTGCGCGTAGGCGCGGCAGGTGCCGAAGTTGGACCCGTGCAGCAGCGTCAGCCTCGTACCGGGAACGGCCCGGGTGGGGGAGGCCCCCGTGGCCGGCGCCTCCGCTTCCACCCCGTGTCCGGCCGGGAGGACCGCCCCGAGGGCCGCACGGCCCCGGGCGCGGTCGGCCGGGGTGCGCCGGGCCAGGGCCAGCGTGAACCCGTCCGGCTTGAGCGTGAGCGTCTCCTTGATGCGCAGCTCGTACCGCGCCTCGTCGAGGAAGCGGTAGCGGTGGACCAGCATGCCCAGCAGCATCGTCGCCTCGTGGAGGGCGAACTGGCGCCCGATGCAGGCGCGTTCCCCGGTGCCGAACGGCTTGTACGCGTGCGGGGAACGGGCGGCCTCCGCCTCGGCGGCGAACCGGTCCGGGTCGAACTCCTCCACGTTGTCGCCCCACACCGGGTCGCGGTGCAGCATCGGGGTCAGCACCAGCATCCGCTGCCCCGCCCTGACCGGGTGGCGCCCGCCGATCACGGTGTCGGCGCGCGCCTCGCGTGCGAACGCGGCGGCGGTCGGCCACAGCCGCAGCGTCTCGTTCAGGACCTGGCGCACGTAGCGCAGCTTGCCGATGTCCTCGAAGGCGGGCTCGGGGTCCGGGTCGTCGCCCCACAGCGCGTCGGTCTCGGCCTGGGCCAGGTGCAGGACCGCGGGGTTCTTCAGGAGGTGGTACAGCGCGAACGAGAGGGCGCCCGAGGTCGTCTCGTGGCCCGCGATCAGGAAGGTGATCACCTGGTTCCTGATGTTCGCCTCGTCGAGCACCTCGCCGGAGCGGGGGTGCGGGGAGCCCAGCATCAGGCCCAGCAGGTCGTCTGTGGAGGTGTCTCCCGAGGCCTTGCGCCGCTCGATCACCTCGTCCACGACACGGGCCAGGTAGGCGGCGTCCGCGGCGAAGGCCTCGTCCTCGGCGGTGTGGTCCGCGCCGGGCACCCGGCCGAGTTTGGCCTGGCTGTGGGCGAGGGCCCGCACCAGCGCCTGGACGAAGGGGTGCGCCTGCTCACGCTCGAAGGAGGCGAAGTCGTAGCCGAAGCCGGACAGACCGATGGTGTCCAAGGTCATCCGGGTCATGTCCTCGGCGACGTCCACCGGGGCGGAGACGCCGGAGCCCGCGGCGAAGCGCGCGTCCCAGGAGCCGATGAGCCGCTTGGCGACCCGCAGCATGTGCGGGTGGTAGGTGCGCATCGAGGTGAGGGCGAAGGCCGGCAGCAGGATGTCGTGCGCCTTGGCCCAGTTGGGCTCGTCGTTGTACGCGGTGAACAGCCCGTCGGCGGCGACCTCGCGCACGTTCTCCAGCGCCGGGCCGATGCCCTTCACGAAGCGCTCCTCGTCGGAGAGTTCCTCCACGAGCGCCGCCGAGCTCACGAACACGGTCTCCCGGTCGTGGAAGCGCTGGACGAAGACCGGACCGAGCCGGCGCGCGTGCCCCATGGCCGTCTGCAGCGGGGTGCTCGTCATTCCCGTGTCGCTCACGTCGACGACCGGCAGGTGCGCGGCGCCGTCGTCGAGGGGCCCGGTGCCGGTGGTGTGCGATTCATTCATGGCGTCCGCCTCTTCTGGTCACGTCATCCGTGGTGTCTCCACGGTGACGCGGCCGCCGGGCCGATCGCGGACGAGGACTACCTATTCTTGTAGGGGTGTATTGCGTTCAGGGTCTTGATCGGGGGCAGTTGGCCGTGGCAGAGGAGGGCCCATGGAGCCCGTGACACAGCCGTCACGGCACGCGCAGGACGAGGCGGCGGCGGCCTGGCGCTCACGATTCGTCAGCCTCTTCGACAGGGCGCCGGTGGCGCTGGCGATCAGCGATGCCCACGGCCTGATCCTCGGCGCGAACCCGGCGTTCGCCTCCGCATGGCAGCTCCAGCCGGGCAAGCTGGAAGGCCGCCGGCTCCTTGACCTCCTCACTCCGACCAATGACCGGCAGCTGCGCCGACTGGACGAGGCCCTGCGCTCGCGCCGCAGGTCCCGCTACCCGGTCGAGGTGACCTGGCAGGTACGGGGAACGGCCCGGCAGGGCCAGGTCACCGTCGAACCGGTCTCCGACCCGCAGGACGACGTCCCCCGCCTGCTGGTCTCACTGACCGAGGAGACGGACGCGGGCCGGCCGGAGCCGCCACAGGACGCGGCGGGCGGCCTGAGTCCGCAGGAGGCGCGCATCCTGCCGCTGGTCGCGGCCGGGGCGTCCGGGTCGGCCATCGCCCGCGAGGTGGGCCTCACCGTCGACGGGGTCAACTACCACGTGACCCGCCTGTGCCGACGCCTCGGCGTACCCAACCGCCCCGCTCTGATCGCCCGCGCCTACGTACTGGGCCTGCTGGAGCCCGCCGCGTGGCCTCCGCGTGCCGCGCCGGCGGGTCCGGAGCGGCCCTGAGGCGGCGGCTCCGTACGCCCCGCCCGTCTCAGGTGCCGGGGGCCCGGCCCTTGGGCTGGCGGGGTTCGGGGGAGTCGGGCGCGGGCGGGACGGGGAGTTCCGCCGGTGCGTCCGGGGCGAGCGCGACCGGGGTGCCGTGGTGCATCACGGTGAGGGGCTCACCGGACAGGAGCGTGTAGCGGGCCGTCGACTGGCCCATGTCGACGCGGACCAGCCGTTCCTGGACACGGACGTTGAAGGCCAGCCGGGTCAGCGAGGAGGGCAGACGGGGCGCGAAGAGGACCGGGGCCTGCACTTCCCCGGCCCCCCCTTCCCCGGCCCGCGGGCTCCCGGACGGCCGGTCCTGCGGTGGTGCGTCCGGGGCCGGACGGATGCGGCGCAGCCCGCCGAGGCCCTGGACCAGGGCGATCCACGTCCCGGCGAGCGAGGCCATGTGGAGGCCGTCCCGCGTGTTGTGTTCGAGGTCGTCCAGGTCCATCAGCGCCGCCTCGCGGGTATAGGCCCAGGCCAGGCGCAGGTGCCCGGTCTCGGCGGCGAGCACCGCCTGGCAGCAGGCGGAGAGGGAGGAGTCCCTGACCGTCAGCTGCTCGTAGTAGGCGAAGTTGCGGGCCTTCTCCTCGGCGGTGAACTCGTCCGGGCAGGTGAACATCGCCAGGACCAGGTCCGCCTGCTTGACGACCTGCTTGCGGTACAGGTCGAAGTACGGGAAGTGCAGGAGCAGCGGGTACTGCTCCTCGGAGGTGCCGTCGAAGTCCCAGGGCTCCTGGTCGGTAAAACCGTCGGACTGCTCGTGCACCCGGAGCCGCTCGTTGTACGGGATGGCCGTCCGCGCGGCGGTGTTACGCCAGTCCGCGACCTCCTCGGCGCTCACGCCGAGGTCCGGTGCCCGGTCCGGGTGGAGCGAGACGGCGTCCGCCGCGGCGCGCAGGTTCCGCCGGGCCATGGCGTTGGTGTAGAGGTTGTCGCGTGCGATGGCGCTGTACTCGTCGGGGCCGGTGACCCCGTCGATGTGGAAGACGCCGTCGGCGTCGAAGTGGCCGAGCGAGCGCCACAGCCGCGCGGTGTGCACCAGCAGGTCGAGTCCGGGACCGCGGAGGAAGTCCCGGTCGCCGGTGGCGAAGACGTACCGCTCGACGGCCGCGGCGATGTCGGCGTTGACGTGGAAGGCGACGGTACCGGCGGGCCAGTAGGCGGAGCACTCGGCGCCGTTGATCGTGCGCCAGGGGAAGGCCGCCCCCTCCAGGCCCAGTTGACGGGCCCGCTCCAGCGCGCTGGGAAGGGTGGAGTGCCGCCAGGCGAGTGCGGAGGCGACGCCGTACGGCGCGGTGTGCGTGAGGACGGGCAGGACGAAGGACTCGGTGTCCCAGAAGGCGTGGCCGTCATAGCCGGTGCCCGTCAGTCCCTTGGCCGGGATGGGGCGCCGCTCGCCGCGCGCGGAGGCCTGGAAGAGGTGGAAGAGGCCGAACCGGACGGCCTGCTGGACCTCTTCGTCCCCCTCCACCACGACGTCGGCACGGGACCAGAACTCGTCCAGGCAGGCCCGCTGCGCGTCGAGCAGCCCCTGCCACCCGGTGCTCCGGGCCCCTGCCAGCCCGCCCTCCACCTGGTCGCGGACGGCGGGCAGGGAGCGCTGCGCCGACCAGCCGTAGGCCACGAACTTGACGAGTTCGAGCCGCTGCCCGGGTTCGAGGGTGGCGGTCACGGTCAGGCGGGCGACGTCCGGTTCGCTCTCGGCGGCCCACGCGGTGCCCGCGGGGCCGTCCACGAAGTGGTCGGCCGCCACCGCGACGCGCTGCCCGCTGGTGGACGTGCAGTGGATGAGGCGCAGCCGGGTGCCGTGCGCGTAGTGCTCCTCGGGGAGCAGCGGGGAGTCGACGGCCGCGGCCATGCGCGGGTCGTCGGAGGCCGTGGGCAGCTGCTCGTTGGCGACGAGCTCGGACTGCACGGCGACGGTGGCCGGCCCGTTGAGGGTCTCGACGGTGT
This sequence comes from Streptomyces vinaceus, assembly GCF_008704935.1. Lineage (NCBI taxonomy): Bacteria > Bacillati > Actinomycetota > Actinomycetes > Kitasatosporales > Streptomycetaceae > Streptomyces > Streptomyces vinaceus. Next base: position 249,740 of record NZ_CP023692.1, on the reverse strand, counting down.
ACGAGATCGCCGCGACGGCCCGCTGTGCGAGGGAGACCACGCGCTGCGAGGTCAGGCGCACCGTCCGGCCGGAGGGCGTGGTCCACTCCACGGACCGGCTCAGGACCCCGCTGCGGTAGTCCAGGACGCGTTCGTGCGAGATGAGTTCGCCGTAGCGCAGGTCGAAGGGGTGGTCGTCGACGAGCAGCCGGATGATCTTGCCGTCGGTGACGTTGATGACCGTCTGTCCGGACTCCGGATACCCGTACCCGGCCTCGGCGTAGGGCAGGGGACGGCTCGCGTAGACGCTGTTGAGGTACGAGCCGGGCAGGCCGTGCGGTTCCCCCTCGTCGAGGTTGCCGCGCCAGCCGAGGTGGCCGTTGGACAGGGCGAACACGGATTCGCTCTGCGCGAGGACGTCGAGGTCGAGGGCGGTCTCCCGCAGCTGCCAGGGCTCGGTCGCGAAGTTCTCGTGAGTGATCATCCGCGGTCCAGCAGCTCGGAGAGGTCGCTGACCACGACATCGGCACCGTGCGCACGCAGTTCGCCGGCCTGGCCGGTGCGGTCGACGCCGACGACGAAACCGAAGCCCCCCGCCTTGCCGGCGGCCACCCCGGCCAGCGCGTCCTCGAAGACGGCGGCGTCACGCGGGTCGACGCCGAAGAGGCGGGCGGCCGCCAGGTAGCTGTCGGGGGCGGGCTTGCCGCGCAGACCCTCCTCGGCGACGGTGATGCCGTCGACACGGCCCTCGAAGAGGTCCTCGATGCCGGCCGCCACCAGCACGTCGCGGCAGTTGGCACTGGAGGAGACGACGGCGCGGCGCAGGCCCGCGTCGCGTACCGCGCGCACGTAGGCCACCGAGCCCTCGTAGGACTCCACCCCCTGCTCGCGGATCGCACGCAGCACGAGGTCGTTCTTGCGGGTGCCCAGGCCGTGGACCGTCTCCCGGTCGGGGCCGTCACTCCCGGTGCCCTCGGGCAGCGTGATGCCGCGGGAGGCGAGGAAGGTGCGGACGCCGTCCTCGCGGGGGCGGCCGTCCACGTACTCGTCGTAGTCGTGCACCGCGTCGAAGGGGACGAAGGGCGAGCCGTCTCCGTCGGCCCGCCGGCGCAGGTAGTCGTCGAACATCTCTTTCCAGGCGGCCGCGTGGACCTTCGCGGTCCGGGTGAGCACGCCGTCGAGGTCGAAGAGACAGGCGCTGACGTGGTCGGGGAGTCCCAGCATGCCGTCGAGGCTAGGAGGACGCGGCGGCCGTCGGGCACCGCGGCGCCCGTGGGAGGGGCGCGGTACCCCGTACGGCTGAGGGGGTGTGGCGTTCGGAGCAACGCGCCCGTCGCCTCACCGCCCGCGGGGCAGGCCCCGGTCGGGCAGGTGCCACCGGTAGGGCGCGGCGAGGGAGTCGATGGCCTTGGGGCCCCAGGAGCCGGGGGCGTACGGGACGACGGGCGGCGGCGCGTCCAGCAGCGGCGCGGAGACCTCCCACAGGCGTTCGATGCCGTCGGAGCGGGTGAAGAGGGACTGGTCGCCGAGCATGGCCAGGAGGATGAGGTGTTCGTACGCCTCCAGGGCGTTCTCGGTCGTGAAGGAGCTCTGGTAGGTGAAGACCATGTCGGCTTCGGCGAGCTGCATGGTGGGGCCGGGCTCCTTGGCGAGGAAGCGGGCGGTGATGGAGCCGGGGTCGGCGAAGTCGATGACGAGTTCGTTGGCCCGGCCGTCCGCCGCCTCCCGGGCGTCCAGGGGGAACATGCCGAGCACGGGCTCGCGCAGGCCGAGGGTGACCACGTGCCGGCCCTCGGCCAGCGCCTTGCCCGACCGCAGGTGGAACGGCACGCCGGCCCAGCGCCAGGTGTCGATGTCGACGCGCAGCGCGACGAAGGTCTCGGTGTCCGAGTCCGGATCCACTCCCGGCTCGGCGCGGTAGCCGGAGTACTGGCCACGTACGACCTGGGCGGGGTCCAGGGGCCGCATGCTGCGGAAGACCTTGACCTGTTCGTCCCGGAGCGATTGCGCTTCGAGGGAGACCGGCGGTTCCATCGCCACGAACCCGAGCAGCTGGAACAGGTGCGTGACGACCATGTCGCGGAAGGTCCCGGTGCCCTCGAAGAAGCGGGCGCGGCCCTGGATGTCGATCTGTTCGGGCACGTCGATCTGTACGTGGCTGATGTGCTCGCGGTTCCACAGCGGCTCGAAGAGACCGTTGGCGAACCGCAGGGCGAGGATGTTGTCCACCGCCTCCTTGCCGAGGAAGTGGTCGATGCGGAACACCCGGGACTCGTCGAAGACGGAGTGGACGGTCGCGTTGAGCGCGCGGGCGGACGCGAGGTCGGTCCCGAAGGGCTTCTCGACGATGACACGGGCGTCCCGGGCCAGGCCCGTGGCCCCGAGCAGTTCGATGACGGAGGCGAACGCCACGGGCGGGACGGCGAGGTGGAACAGCCGCCGCGGAGTGCCGCCGATGGCCCGCTCGGCCTCGCCCACCGCCCTCTCCAGCGGCTCGGTCGCGCCCGTGTCGGCCGCGCCGAAGGACAGGGCGGCCTCGAACTCCTGCCACGCGGGGCCCTCGGGGCGCGAGCGGCCGAACTCCGCCACGGCGTCCCGCGCGTGGGCGCGGAACCGCTCGTCGCTCAGTGCCTCGGCCGCCGGGGCCGAGCCGACGATGCGGTAGCGCTGCGGCAGGAGGCCCGCCTTGGCGAGGTGGAAGAGGCCCGGCAGCAGTTTGCGCCGGGCCAGGTCACCCGTCGCGCCGAAGAGCACGACGACGTGGTCCGCGGGGCGGGGCCGCTGCTGCGAGGTGTCGGAATCGCTGTCCACGGCGGGCCTCCTCACGCGTCCGCGCCGGGGCGCTTCTCGGCATGGCCGCCGAACTCGCTGCGCATGGCGGACAGCACCTTCGCGGTGAACTCGCCGAGTCCCCTGGACTCGTAGCGCTCGTAGAGGGAGGCGCTGATCACCGGGGCGGGCACGCTCTCCTCGATGGCCGCCAGCACGGTCCAGCGCCCTTCGCCGGAGTCGGACACGCGGCCCGAGAAGTCGTCGAGCTGCGGGGAGCGGGCCAGGGCGTCGGCGGTGAGGTCGACCAGCCACGACCCGACGACCGACCCGCGGCGCCACACCTCGGCGACTTCGGCCACGTCGATCTCGTACCGGTAGGCCTCGGGATCGGAGAGGGGCGCGGTCTCGGCGTCGGCCGTACGCGTGCGCAGGCCGGCGTCGGCGTGCTTGATGATCGCGAGGCCCTCGGCGATGGCGGCCATCATCCCGTACTCCACGCCGTTGTGGACCATCTTCACGAAGTGGCCGGCGCCGCTGGGCCCGCAGTGGAGGTAGCCGTGCGGCGCGGTGCCCTCCGTTCGGGTCCGGCTGGGGGTGGGTTCGGCGCTGCCGGTGCCGGGCGCGATGGTCCGGAAGACGGGGGCGAGCCGCTCCACGGGGTCCTGCTCGCCGCCGATCATGAGGCAGTAGCCGCGCTCCAGGCCCCAGACACCGCCCGAGGTGCCGCAGTCGACGTAGTGGATGCCGTGTTCGCCGAGCTCCCGGGCCCGGGTGATGTCGTCCCGGTAGTAGGAGTTGCCGCCGTCGATGACCGTGTCGCCCGGCTCCAGGAGCCCGACCAGCCGGTCCAGGGTCTCCTGGACCACGCCCGCCGGCACCATGAGCCACACGGCGCGGGGCCGCTCCAGCCGCTCGACGAGCTCCTCCAGCGAGAAGGCGGCCGTCGCCCCCTCGCCCTCCACTGCCCGTACGGCGTCGGGGCTGACGTCGTTGACGACGCAGCGGTGGCCGTCCTGCATGAGCCGGCGCACCAAGTTGGCACCCATCCGGCCCAGTCCGACCATTCCGAGCTGCATGGGTGCGTCCGATGCCATCGCCCTGCTCCCGTTCTCGCGTTCCCGGTCACGAGCCCGCGCCGCGCGCCGTGGCGCGCATCCGGCACCGCCCGCGCCGCCTTCCCCCCTCCGCGCCCACTGTGCCCGCCCGCGACCGACCCGGCACCCGGAACTGCGCCACTCGGCCCTGTCGCCGGCGTCGGGCCGCGGGCGCCCCGCCGTATCGCGGCAGGCGGCGCTCAGCCCCGGGGCCCGCGTTCCGTCCCCGCGTCGCCGCTCGCGGGGCCGTCCGTCTCGCCGTCGCCCCCCGTCCTCCCCTGTACCTGGTCCTGCGCCGGGCCGATGCGGATCTCGAAGTCGCCCGCGTACTTCTCGTGGCCCGCGATGACGGCGTCCTCGACCGCCTCCTCGGCGAGTTGGCCCCGGACGATCAGCGGGTCCTGGCGGAGGTCCCGCAACAGGGCCCAGCACATGCCGATCATCACGAGGACGAACGGGGCCGCGACGAGGATCGTCAAGTGCTGCAGTCCCGCGAGGGCGTCGCCCTTGCCCTGGCCGACGAGCAGCATCACGGCCGCCACCCCGCCGGTCACCACTCCCCAGAAGACGACGATGACCCGTGCGGGTTCGAAGCTGCCCTTCTGGGAGAGGGTGCCCATCACGATCGACGCCGCGTCGGCGCCGGAGACGAAGAAGATGCCGACCAGCACCATCACGAGCAGGCTCATCACGCCGGTGATCGGGAACTCCTGGAGCACGCCGAAGAGCTGCGCCTCGGGCGTGGTCGCCCCGCCGAGGCTCCCCTGTTCCTTCAGGCGCATGGCCGTGCCGCCGAAGATCGCGAACCAGACCAGGCTCACCGTGCTGGGCACCAGGATGACACCGCCGACGAACTGGCGGATCGTACGCCCCCGGCTGATGCGGGCGATGAACATGCCGACGAACGGTGTCCAGGAGATCCACCAGGCCCAGTAGAAGACGGTCCAGCTGCTCAGCCATTCGGCGACGTCACCGCCGCCGGTGGACGCCTCGGTACGGCCGACCAGCTGCGGCAGCTCCTCGAAGTACGCGGCGAGGGAGGTGGGGATCAGGTCGAGGACCAAGATGGTGGGGCCGACGACGAACACGAAGGCCGCGAGGACGACGGCCAGCACCATGTTGATGTTGGACAGCCACTGGATTCCCTTCTCCACGCCCGAGACGGCCGAGAAGACGAAGCAGACGGTCAGCACGCCGATGATGGTGACGAGCAGCCCCGTCCCGGCCTTGTCCAGCCAGCCCACCTCGTGCATGCCGCTGCCGATCTGGAGCGCGCCCAGTCCCAGGGAGGTGGCGGAGCCGAACAGCGTGGCGAAGATCGCCAGGATGTCGATGACCCGGCCGGGTGCGCCCTCGGCGCGCTCCTTGCCGAGGAGCGGGACGAAGACGGCGCTGATCGTCTGCCGCCTGCGGCGGCGGAAGGTGCTGTACGCGATGGCCAGGCCGACCACCGCGTAGATGGCCCACGGGTGCAGCGTCCAGTGGAACAAGGTGGTGGCGAGGGCCGTCTGCATGCGGTCCGCCGCGTCGGCGGGGTCGGTGCCGGGAGGCGGGGTGGTGAAGTGCGCGAGGGGCTCGCTGACGCCGTAGAACATCAGACCGATGCCCATGCCGGCACTGAACATCATGGCGACCCAGGAGACGGTGCTGAACTCGGGCTTCTCGTGCTCCTGGCCCAGCTCGATCCGTCCGTACCGGCTGATGGCGAGCCAGAGCGCGAAGACGACGAACCCCGAGGCGGCCAGGACGAACGCCCAGCCTCCGTTGTGCATCAGGCCGTTCAGCAGGGTGTCGGAGACGCTCTCCAGCGAGCCGGTGGCCGTGACGCCCCAGACCACGAAACCCAGGGTCAGCACGGCCGTCACACCGAAGACCACCCGGTCGGTGACGGGTGGTCTGTCCTCCTGCGGATGCCGGCCGGGCAGGGCCGCCTTCACGGGCAGCCGTTGCCTCTGCCAGCGCTTGTGTTGCTCCTGGGACACGGGCGGCACCCTTCGCGATCATGGCCGGAATCGGCTTCTGCTATCCCGTACCACGGCGCGCGGACCCGGCCGCGTACGACTCGCCCGGCCTGCGCCGTTCGCACAGGGCAGCCACGGTCGTGAGGAACCGACGCGCCTGTCGGCGGCCTGCGGCCCGCGGGCCTGCGGCCCGCGGGCCTGCGGCCCGCGGGCCTGCGGCCTCACCGGCCGGGGTCCACCGGGGCGCTCGGACTCGGCCTGGGATCCTCCGCCGGGAGTGTCCGGCGCCCTAGCTCGTCGTGGAGGAGCCGGCCGACGAGCGCGCCCCCGAACACGACGACGCCGATCCCGACGAGCCAGCTCTGGATGACGAGAACGGTTCCGAAGGGGCCGTAGGTGACGGCATTGGACGCGATCAGCGGCGAGAAGACGAGCCGTGAGAAGATCCGCAGTCCGAGGAGTCCGATCATGGTGGCGACCGCCCCGGGAAGCAGCGCGCTCCACGGGACCCGGCCGCCGAGCAGCAGCCGCTGCGACCACCAGAAGAAAAGGGTGCCGATCGCCACCGTGACGAAGCCGCGGGCCGGGGACTCGCGCCACGGCGACGAGATCGCCGAAACGTAGAGGACGCCGACCAGCACCCCCAGCCACAGCACGTGACGCCAGCTCGCCCACCACCGGCCCGGAGCCAGGTTCCAGACCCTCTCGTATCCGCTCTGCAGCGTGGTGCCGAAGGACAGGCCGAATACGGCGAGCAGCGCGAGGCCGAACGCGGTCGTCGTCCGCCATGCCTGGCCGGGCAGGGCGAACAGCCGCTGGATCTCGGCTCCTGCCGCCGGGGACACGCCGAGCCCGTCTGCGAGCCATTGCGCGAACCCGTGCCCCCCGCGGGCGTCGGCGGCGGTCACGACGATCAGCAGCGGTACGAGCGTCAGGAACCCGAGCGCGGCGAAACCCAGCGAGCGCTGCCACAGGTCCAGGTCCCGTACGTGCACCCAGCGGCGGCCGGCCCGCACACGGCGGAGCGTGCTGCCCAGCCGCCCGAACGACAGCAGCCGGCCGGCCGCCATGTGGAAGCGGCCGGCACCGGCACTCCCCGCGGTGAGCGGGGGCGAGGGGGACATGGCTCAGGCTCCTGTCCGGTGCGGCTCCCCGGCCCGCAAGCGGCCACCGTCACCGGGGCGCGCACCGCTCGGTGCGGTCACCAATAGTGCCGTCGGCCTCCGACCGAGTGCCCCACCGCGCCGAGTATCCACAGCACGACGCCCACCAGGACGAGGATCAGGCCGATCGTCCAAAGGATCGATATCCCGAAGACGAAGCCGAGGATCAGCAGAATGACGCCGAGGACAATCATCAGAACCTCCATGTCCTGCCGGAACGGGGACCCCCTGCTTATACCCATCTGAGCCGATTCACGCCTATTCGGGGCAAATATCAGCATCCTGCTTCGGGTGGCCGGCTCCGGTTCCCGCTCCGGTTCCCGCTCCGGCTACGACGCCGAGCTTCCGGCTGCCGACTACCGGCTGAGCGACTTCAGCGCGGCAGGGTCGTACGGCTTCAGCTCGTCGAAGCGGTTGCCGAGGACCTTCGCCGCCCACTGCGGGTCCTGGAGCAGCGCCCGGCCGACGGCGACCATGTCGAACTCCTCGCGCTCCATGCGGTCCAGGAGGTTGTCGATGTCGCCGAGCGCCGCACCCTCGCCGGCGAAGGCGCGGATGAAGTCGCCGTCGAGGCCGACCGAGCCGACGGTTATGGTCGGACGACCGGTGAGCTTCTTGGTCCAGCCCGCCAGGTTCAGGTCCGAGCCCTCGAACTCCGGGAGCCAGTAGCGCCGGGTGGAGGCGTGGAACGCGTCGACTCCGGCCGCCGCCAGCGGTGCCAGGATCGCCTCCAGCTCCTGCGGGTCCTGCGCGAGGCGGGCGTCGTAGGCCTCCTGCTTCCACTGCGAGTAGCGGAAGATCACCGGGAAGTCGGCCGCGACGCGCTCGCGGACCGCGGCCACGATCTCGGCGGCGAACTTCGTACGGGCCACCGCGTCGCCGCCGTAGGCGTCCGTGCGGCGGTTGGTCCGCTCCCACAGGAACTGGTCGAGCAGGTAGCCGTGGGCGCCGTGCAGTTCGACCCCGTCGAAGCCGATCCGCTCGGCCTCCGCGGCGGCGTCGGCGAACGCGCCGATGACCTCGTCGAGGTCTGCGCGGGTCATCGCCCTGCCGGTCCCCTCGGTGCCGTCGACGCGGATGCCGGAGGGGCCCACGGCGGGCGCGTCGGCGTACGGGGCCTCGCCCTGCTTGCGCACCATGCCTATGTGCCACAGCTGGGGCACGATCGTGCCGCCCGCCTCGTGCACGGCCGCGGCGACCTTCGCCCACCCCGCCAGCTGCTCCTCGCCGTGGAACCGCGGCACCCGGTCACTCTGCCCGGCGGAATCGTGGCCGACGTAGGTGCCCTCGGTGACGATCAGGCCCACACCCGCGGCGGCCCGGCTGGAGTAGTACGCCTGCACGTCCTCGCCGGGCACGCCGCCCGGGGAGAACATCCGCGTCATCGGAGCCATCGCGATGCGATTGGGGACGGTCAGGCCGTTCAGCGTGACGGGCCGGGACAGGATCTCGGCGGCGCGGGAGGCGGTGGACGTGGTGGCGGTCATGCGGGTCCTCCGGATGGGAGCTGTGGCTCGTCAGGGTGACAACCAGAAGTGCATAGTACACATGCTATGTATCATGCATATTGCGGTGCCTGTCGGCCACCCCCGGAAGGGGTCCACCCATCCCCACGTCGGCGATAATGGGGCGCCGGAAGGAGCGGGAGGCGCAATGCTGGAGAAACTGGAGCGGGAGCTGATGCTGCTCTCGCGGCACCAGGTGCTCGGCCGCCGCGAGCGTGACCCCGAGCGCCTGGAGCGGTCGGCGTACTTGCTGCTCAGCCGGATCGAGACACAGGGCCCCATGTCCATCGGACAGCTGGCGGACGCCTTCGGCCTCGACACCTCGACCGTCAACCGCCAGACGGCCGCGCTGCTGCGCTGCGGACTGGCCGAGCGCGTCGCGGACCCGGACGGCGGCATGGCCCGCAAGCTGCGCATCACCGTCGAAGGCGGGCGCCGGCTCGCCGGAGACCGCGAGGTCAACCGGTCCTGCCTGGCCCGGGTGGTCGCGGGCTGGTCCCCCGAGGAGGTTCGGGAGCTGGAGGACGTCCTGGTCCGGCTCAACCGCAGCGCCGAGGCCCTCGAAGGGCGTTACTGGCCGCGCACGGAGGAGGACGGCGCCCGCGCGGTGTGCCCCCCGCCGGTCCCGCAGGAATCCGCGACTCCCGCCCCCGCGGCCGACTCACGCATCTGAGCCCGCGCCCGGGCGGGCGGCGGTTACGCTCCGACGATGGAACGCGCAGAGGTCCTCAAGCGAGTCATCGGCATCCTCACCGAAGCCCAGGAGATCCGACGGGCGGCCGAGGCGGGGGAGGACGACGACGCTCCCGAAACGGAAGCCGGGGTCGTCACCCAGCTGCTGAACGAGATGCTGCCCTCGATCAGCGTCCCCGCCGACGCCTCCCCGCAGCAGGTGGCCCGCCTCGTCGCGCAGGCCCTCGGCCCGGCCCTCCACACGATGGTCGCGGGCTTCAGCCTGGCCTTCACCAGCCTCGCCATGGCGCACGACAGCGGCCGCACCGACATCACCTCGATCGAGGTGCTCCAGCAGCTCGCCCTGGAAGTGGAAGCGGGCACGTACGACGACGGCGCCTGAAGGTGTCGCTGCGGCGGCGCCGGGTCGGGTCGCGCCGGTGGGAGCGGTCGGTGCGAGGCCGTGAACGCTACGGGCCCAGCGTCTTGTCGAGCCAGTCGAAGACGACCTCGCAGTGCAGCTGCGGCGCCATGGGGGAGCAGTGCAGTTGTGCCCCTTGGGCCGCCGTCAGCTTCAGGTAGTCCTTGGGCGAGGTGAGGGCGTCGTACATCCGGCGCGGCTGCCCGGGATAGAACTGCTCGCCCTCGTAATCCAGCACCAGGGTCGGCGCCTTGATGCGGCCCACGACGTCCGTGATGGACAGCGCCTTGATGCGGTTGGCCGGGGTGTAGAAGTCGGTGAACAGCTTGCCCTGGCGCGCTTCGAGCATCGCGGGAATCGAGAACGGCTCGAACCGCTTCTTCATCACGTCGGCGGCGTCCGGAGGCAGTTCGGGGACGACCTCCTTGTTCCAGATGTCGTTCGTCTGCTGCTTGTCCGGGGTGAGGATCTTCCGGATCTCGGGCGGGAAGCCCAACCACGGCTCCACGCAGCCCGGCATCGCCACCAGGGCGGCGATGCGCGTCTCGAACGCCGCGGCCCGCGGTGCGAGGTCGCCCGCCATGCTCAGACCCGTCAGGGCGATCTTGGCGGAGTCCACGTCCGAGCGGGCCGTGAGCCAGTCGACGAGGGGCGTGACGACCCGCTCCCAGGTGGGGGTGAACACCACCCGGTCCACGAAGAGCAGTTGCCCCTGCCCCGGACCGTCGTAGACGAGCGCGTTCCAGCCCCGCTCCAGCGCGGCGGGGACCCCGTACGTCCACATGTCGACGTTCTGGCCGTCGCTTCCGTTGGTCAGGATCACCGTCGGGCGCGGGGTGGCGGACGTGTCGGGCCGGAAGAACCACACCGGCAGCGGCGTGGTCCCGTAGGGCACCTTCGCCTTCACCGGGGGTGGCTCGCACAGGTCGCAGAAGGTGTCCCAGGCGGCGCGCCCCGCCTTGTAGAGCCGCTCCTCGCTGCCCGGGTCGTCCGAACCGAGGACGAAGAACAGCGCCTGGCCGTAGTACTGGGCCGCGCGCAGGGCCCGGAACCGCTTGGTCTGACCGTCGGCGGGGGCCCCGGGAGGCGCCGCCATGAGCCGGTCGCCGAGGCCGCGGAAGGTCTTGACGTACGACTGCGCGGTCAGCCCGGCTCCGTTGATCGCGTTCACGGCGGTCAGGACCTCGCCGACCTCTGCGGAGCCGGCTCCCGAGCCGCCGAGCGCGAGGAGGCCGTTGAAGTTGTACGCGGGGTCCTCGAACAGCGTCATGACGCCCGGAGTGAGGTTGCCGGCCGCCGGGGCGGTCGAGCTGCCGGTGGCCGTGGCCGCGGCCGGTGCGCCCGGGGCACCGCCCCGGGCGCAGCCCGCCAGAAGGGCGGCTCCCGCGCCGGCGGCGAGGAGGGCGCGACGCGTGGGCCGGGACTGCGGATCGCCGTGTACGGGGCTCATGGCACCGGAGCGTAGGACCGGCCCGGCGGGCCGACCTCCCGGACGGCCGGGCGCGGAGCGAGCCGGCCACCGCGGTGACCCACCCCTGAACAGGGAGTTCGCCGCCCCCCACCCTGCCCCGCCACCCTGCGCCGTTCGGGCGACCCGGGCGAGGTCCGCGGTCCGCGGTCCGCGGCCGCATCGCGACCACCGGCGCCGAGAGCCCGCCCGTCCCTGCTCCCGGGGCTTCGATGCCTTGACCGTCACGATCGACCGGCCGGTCGACGCCTCGACCACGGCCGGTGCCCAACGGCGATGGCGGTCGAACTCGCCGCGTTGCAGAAGATCCTGGAAGCCGGTGCGTGAAGGGCGAACCGGTCCGCCCGCAGTACCGAGCCCCGGGCCCTACGCTCGGGGCATGAGGCATCGCGACCGAGTTCCCGAGGATCAGGACGTACGCAATGCGGGACCGGCGGGCGCGGCGCACCGGCTCGTGCTCCTGCGGCACGCCAAGAGCGCCTGGCCGGACGGGGTTCCCGACCACGACCGGCCGCTCGGCCCCCGCGGGCTGCGCGACGCGCCCGAGGCGGGCCGGCTGCTCGCCCGCACCTGCGGCGCCCCGGATCTCGTACTGTGCTCCCCGGCCCGCCGTACCCGGCAGACCTGGGACCTGGCCGCCGCGGAGCTGGACCGCATGCCGCGGGTCAGGCACGACCCGCGCCTGTACGCGGCGGACGCGCAGGACCTCCTCGACGTCGTCCGTGAGGTCCCCGCCGAGGTGGGCACCTTGCTGCTGGTCGGGCACAACCCGGGCATGGAGGAGCTTGCGCTGCTGCTCGCGGGGGCGGCCGTGGGAGACGCCCTGGAGCGCGTCCGCACCAAGTTCCCGACGTCGGCCGTGGCCGTACTGAGCCTGCGGGGCCCGTGGTCGGACCTCGGACGGGGCACGGCTCTGCTCACGGACGTGGCCGTCCCGCGGGGGTAGATCCGCCCGGCTCGGTAGCATGCCGCGCATGGCCATCAAACTTGAGAACGTCGGTATCGCCGTTCGCGATATCGAAGCGGCGATCTCCTTCTTCACCGACCTCGGCCTCACGGTCATCGGTCGTGACACCGTCAGTGGCGAGTGGACCGACATCGCGGTCGGCCTCGATGGCAATCACGCCAAGATCGCGATGCTCCAGACGCCGGACGGCCACGGTCGCCTGGAGCTCTTCGAGTACATCCACCCCGAAGCGATCGAGTCGCAGCCCACCCGCCCCAACGAGATCGGCATGCACCGCGTCGCCTTCTCGGTCGACGACATCGACAAAGCCCTTGAGACGGCCGCGAAGCACGGATGCCATCCGCTGCGCGGTGTGGCGACCTACGGGGACGTCTACAAGCTCACGTACCTCCGCGGCCCCAGCGGCATCCTGGTGATGCTCGCCGAGGAGCTGAAGAGGAGCTGACGGCCGACCTCCGGGTGCAGCCACCCCTCATGCGAACAATCGTTCGCATCTGGTCTCCCGGTTCCCGGGTCCCCTCGTCGCCGCGCCGGAATCCCGGGGCGCTCTACCATGAAAGCCGAGGTCTTTTCGGCCCCCGCACCTCCTCATGGCGAGAGGGCAGGGGACCGGTAGGGAGGCCGGCATGGAATTCGGGGCCTGGTCCGGGGGCATGGACGGCGCGCGCTATCTGCCGATTTCCGAGCACGGCCTGATCGGTGACCTCCGTACCGTCGCGCTCGTGGGGAACAACGGCACGATCGACTGGTACTGCTGCCCGCGCTTCGACGCACCGAGCGTCTTCGCCTCCATCCTCGACGCCGACAAGGGCGGATCGTGGGAGCTGGCCGCCGACGTACCGACCCGAACGCGGCAGTTCTACTTCCCCGACACGAACGTGCTGATCACGCGGTTCTTCGCCGCCGACGGTGTCGCGGAGATCCAGGACTTCATGCCCGTGGTCGACGACTCGCGCGAGGCGGACCGGCACCGGCTGATCCGGCGGGTCGTCTGCGTCCGCGGAACCCTCCCGTTCAGGGCGCGGATCGCCCCCCGCTTCGGATACGGCGCCGAAGCGCACACCACGCACGTCGAAGGCCACACGGCGGTCTTCCGCTCCCCGTCCCTGACGCTCGCGTTGACCGCCACCGTCCCCCTGGAAGCCGACACCGGCGGCCTGGACGTATGGTCGCGGTTCAAACTCCTGGAGGGCGAGTCGCACGTGTTCGCCCTCGACCGGATCGGCGACGGCCTGCCGCCCCGGTCCTGCCCGCGCGCCGAGGCCCAGGAGCAGGCCGAGGCGACCGTCCGCTTCTGGCGGCGATGGCTGGCCGGTTCCCGCTACCACGGGCGGTGGCGGGAGATGGTGAACCGCTCGGCGCTGCTGCTGAAGCTGCTCACGTACGCCCCGACCGGTGCGATCGTCGCCGCGCCCACCACCAGCCTGCCCGAGCAGATCGGCGGCGAGCGCAACTGGGACTACCGCTACGTCTGGGTCCGCGACGCCGCCTTCTGCGTCTACGCGATGCTGCGCCTGGGGTTCACCTCGGAGGCCGAGGCGTTCATGGCGTTCCTCTCCGAGCGCGGGATCATGCGGGGCACGGGGGAGAGCGGTCCCTTGCAGATCATGTACGGCATCGACGGGCGCACCGACCTGCCCGAGTACGAGCTCGCGCACCTGGAGGGCCACCTCGGCTCCGCACCGGTACGGGTGGGCAACGCCGCCACCGGCCAGCTCCAGCTGGACATCTACGGCGCGCTGATCGACTCGGTCTACCTCTACGACAAGTGGGGCCAGCCCATCAGCAGCGACCGCTGGGACGAGGTCGGCGCCGTGGTGGACTGGCTCTGCGAGCACTGGGACCAGCCCGACGAGGGCGTCTGGGAGACCAGGGGCGGCCGGCGGAACTTCGTCTACTCGCGGCTGATGTGCTGGGTGGCGCTGGAGCGCGCCATCCGCATGGCGAACCGCCGCGGCCTGCCGGCGGACCTGACCCGCTGGCGGGAGTCCCGGGACGCGATCTACCGGCAGATCATGGCGCGCGGCTGGTCGGCCGAGCGCGGGGCGTTCGTACAGGGCCTGGACGGCCACGTGCTGGACGCCTCGCTGCTGATGATGCCGATGGCCAAGTTCGTCTCGCCCACCGACCCCAAGTGGCTCTCCACCCTGGACGCGCTCACCACGGACCTCGTCTCCGACTCGCTGGTGTACCGCTACGACCCCACGGCCAGCCCGGACGGCCTGCACGGCCCCGAGGGCACCTTCTCGATCTGCTCCTTCTGGTACGTGGAGGCGCTGGCCCGCGCGGGGCGGCTGGAGGAGGCCAGGCTCGCCTTCGAGAAGATGCTCACCTACGCCAACCACCTCGGCCTCTTCGCGGAGGAGATCGGCCCGACCGGCGAACAACTGGGCAACTTCCCCCAGGCCTTCACCCACCTGTCCCTGATCAGCGCCGCCTTCAACCTCGACCGCGCTCTCGGCTGAGCTCGCTCGTTCTATCTCCAATCTGTGTTGTTCCTAGAATGGCCGGGTGAGGGACATCGATGCGATCGCGGCGTTGCAGGATCCGGTGCGGCGCCGTCTGTACGAGTACGTGGCGGCGCAAGGCCGTGAAGTCGGCCGCAACGAGGCCGCCGAGGCGGTGGGTGTGGCGCGCACGCTCGCCGCGCACCACCTGGACAGGCTGACCGAGTCCGGGTTGCTGGAGAGCGGCAGCCGTCGCCTGACGGGCCGCTCGGGGCCGGGCGCGGGCCGCCCGGCGAAGGTGTACACGCGGGCGCGGGCGGAGCGGTCGGTGTCGCTGCCCGGCCGGGACTACCGCACCGCCGCCGAGCTGCTCGCCGAGGCCGCCGAGGAGGCCGGGCTGGACGTCGGGCTCCGTGCCGCGGCGCGGCGTCGGGGCGAGGTGCTGCGCGGGTCGGCCGCGCCCTGCGCCGGCCTCGCCGACGCCATGGACGTGCTGGCCGCCCGCGGCTACGAACCCCATCTGGAAGGAGCGGGGAGCGGCCAGGTGGCCGATGGCCCTGAGGGCCCCGAGGGGGAGGGCGGGGCGGCCGCACCCGTCGTCCGTATGCGCAACTGCCCCTTCCACGCGGTCGCGGAGCGCTTCCCGCCGTTGGTCTGCGGCATGAACCTCGCGCTGCTCGAAGGATTGCTCGGCGCTGACGGTCCGGTCCGCGCACGGATGGACGCCCGGCCGGGGGAGTGCTGCGTGGTGGTCGAGGCTTCTAAAAACAATATCCATTGACATAGAAACAAGTGGCGTGCTGGGATGCGGTCATGACCGCATCCCAGCACGTTCCGCGCGCCGCTCACCTCGCCCAGCTCAACGTCGCCACGCTCAGGTACCCGCTCGACGACCCGCGCATGGCGGCGTTCGTCGAGCTGCTCGACCCGGTCAACGCCGCCGCCGATGCCACGCCGGGGTTCGTGTGGCGGCTGGTGGAGGAGGGGGCGGCCGACGCGACCGAACTGCGTCCGGCCGGCGAGGACGTCATCGTCAACATGTCCGTGTGGGAGACCCGGGAAGCACTGTGGGACTTCGCCTACCGCAGCGGGCACTTGGAGGTCATGCGGCGCCGCCGTGAATGGTTCGAACGCCACGTCGAGGCACACCTGGTCCTCTGGTGGGTGCCCGCCGGTCACCTCCCGACCATCGAGGAGGCGCTGGAGCGGCTGGCGGACCTCCGGGAACACGGCCCTTCACCGCGGGCGTTCACCTTCGCCTCCTCCTACACCGCCGCCGAGGCCGGCCTGCACCTTCAGGCGCTGCCGACGCTCCCCGCGCAAGCGGCGGACGGGGCGCACCCGACGCGGGCCGGTTCATCGCCGATGGCCTGACCCTCCCGCAGCACATCCAGCCTGCCGGAGAACGCGGGATCCTTCGGGAGCGACCTTCCGGCACGGGTTCGCCCGGACCGCCGCCGGGGAAGCGATGGCCGGGTACCCCCGGCCGCGTCCGGCCGGCGGGATGGCCGAGCACGCGCAGCGCGAAGTGCAGCGAAGGGGGCGCGCTCGGCCCGGTCGACTCCAGTGTCGGAGGCGCAGTTCCCACGCCGTGGCGAGGCCCGGGAGACCGGCGTCGGCCAAGCGTCCCGTGCCGTACGGCGGAGTGCCGCCGTCGTCGCACCGGCTCGGCCGTCGTCGCGGGGTGAACTCGGGCTCTTGGCAGGGGCGTTATCGCCGCACCCCGCGCCCCGCAGCCCGCACCCCGCATTCCGTACCGAGTCCTGCCCGGCGCGGCATGGGCTCAGCTTCGCTGCCGCCATCGGCGGACCAGGCGGCGCAGGCTCGTGCCTGCGCGGCGGGGGCGCGGAGCGGAGAGGTGTCGGCTCCTCGCGCTCACGCTCCTCGCGCCATGGCCGTTCTGTGGCCAGTGCCCATCGGGCGAGAGGGACGGGGCCTGACGTTCCGCCTGCGCCTTGATCTCCCAGTGGGACTCGTGGGCGGTCACGCGATACGCCTCCTCCCACGAGGCCAGCGCCCCGGCGATCGCCGCGCCGGCCGTTCCCCGGCGGCGGACGTGGCGCGCCAGCCATACGAGAGCGGCGAGGACGGCAGCCAAGCCCCCGAAGATCACCAGCAGCGGCAGGAAACTCTCCATGGGGCCGAGGTTACGTGTCCCAGGCCGTCCGAGTCTCCGGCGACCGCCCACCGGCCGATGATCCCCGCCACCGGAGGCCAGAGGCACAGGTTCGCCCCCGGTCCCGGACGGCGCGCCCCCGGCGGCCGGAGCCCGTACACGGCCTGTGCGACCCCTACGCGCCGCCCCTCCCGTACCTCTCCCGGCACCGGCACGGAGGCGATTTCGTATTTCTCCCTCGCCGCGCGCCGCCCGCTGCGATGCTTCCGCCGTCGTCGCCGGGCCCCGCTCCCACGAGCGGCTCGGCGATGACGGCGAACGTCGGCGGCGCCACGGGTGCGGCCTCCGGTTCGTCGTGCCGGAATGTCCGGAAGCGGTTCCCCGGGAGGCTTCGCCTCCGGCCGCCGCCGGGCGGAACGAAGAGGGGGAGACGTCGATGGCATCGAAAGCGGTACTCCACGGACCGAGATCCCGGTGGCGCGACCGGCTGCTGGCCGTCGCGGCTTCGTCCGCGCTCGCCGCGGGCGGCCTGACGGCCCTGGCGCTCCCGGCGGCGGCCGAAGGGGTGTGCGCCGCACCGGTCATCGCGGACGGCGTCACCACGATCACCTGCACGGCGGGCGGCTCCGGAAGCGTCACGGTGCCCCAGGGCGCCTCAGGCGCCGTGGTCACCCTCGACGGAGCCGGAGGCGGCAACGCCTACGACGGCACACCCGGCGGCAAGGGCGCGCACCTGGTGGCGACGCTCCCCACCACCCCCGGGCAGACGTTCGACGTCACCGTCGGCCGACGCGGCGCCAACGCGACGGCGAACGCGCAGTTCGGCGCCTCCGGTTCGGGCGGCGCCCTCGTCGCGGTCACCACCGACACCAACGCCCCCCTGCTGACGGCGGGTTCGGGCGGCGGCGCGGGCGGCCCGGGCATCGGTTCCCCGTCCTACCGGGGCGGAGCCGGCGGTGACAGCGGCAGCGCGGGAGCCGACGGCAACGGCTTGGTCCCGGACGCACAGGGTGGTACGGGCGGCGGCCCGGGCACCGCCACCACCGGCGGCGCGGCGGGTACCGGCGGGCTCGGCACGGACAACGAGGGCGCGAACGGCTCTCCCGGCGCCTACCCGAACGGCCCCGGCGGAGCCGCCGCACAGGGCGTCTTCAACCCGACCGGCGCGGGTGGGCGCGGAGGCGCCGGGTACGGCGGCGGTGGCCGGGGCGGGGCCGGCGGCCGGTACGGAACCACCGGCGGTGGGGGAGGCGGCGGGGGCGGCGGATCCAGCCTGGTCTCCGGCACCGTGCCCGGTTCGCCGCTCACCCTGACCGAGGGGGCCAACGCGGGGGACGGCCGGATCGTGTTCGCCTTCCTCCCCGACGCGCCCACGGTCACCGGCATCAGCCCGGACACCGGCCTCGCCGCGGGCGGCACGCCGGTCACGGTCACCGGCACCAACCTGGCCGGCGCCGGCCTCACCTTCGGTCCGGGCAACCCCGCCACCGGCGTCACCTGCACCCCGACCTCCTGCACCGCCACGGCGCCGGCCGGCACCGGCACGGTCGACGTCCGGGCCACCACGTCCGGCGGCACCAGCGCCGCATCCCCGGCCGCCCGTTACACCTACCTCCCCGTGCCCGTGGTGACCTCGCTCAGCCCCACCTCGGGTACCACGGACGGCGGAACCGTCGTCACGGTCCTCGGCACCGGCCTGGCCGGCGCCACCGCGCTCACCTTCGGCCCCGGCAACCCGGCCGGCGCCCTGTCCTGCACCGCCACCACCTGCACCGCCACCGCACCCGCGCACGCCGCGGGCCCCGTCGACGTCCAGGTCACCACGCCCGGCGGAACCAGCGCCGCGTCCCCCGCGGGCCGCTACACCTACCAGCTCCCGCCCGCCGACATCGACGTGGACCTGTCCGCGCAGCCGGGCCTGAGCCTGCTCGTCCCGTACCTCACCTACACCCTGACGGCCCACAACACCGGCCCTGGCAGCCTCACTTCGGCCACCCTCACCGCGACGTTGCCGCCGGGCTCCTCCGCCACCTCCCTCGCGCCGGGATGCACCGCCATGGGCGCCACGGTGACCTGCGCCTACGGAACCATCGCCGCCGGCGCGGCCTCGGCCAAGACCTTCCGGGTACCGCTGGGCCTGCTCTCGCTGGGCCGCGTCTCGGTCACCGCCACCCGCACGGTGTCCGCCCCGGCCGACCCCAACCCCCTCAACGACAGCGCGACCGCCAGCTGCACGGTCGTCTCCGTCCTCCTGGCCACCTGCCCCTGACCCACCGCCCACCGGAAAACCGCCTGTGCGGGCCCGACCCCTGTGCGGGCCCGCACGCCCACGCCGGTCCGGGGCGGGGTGCCCCGGACCGGTCGGTGGGGGTATGCGGGGGCGGGGGGTCAGCTGACGGCGAGGGTGTTCTGGGCCGCGCCGACGCGCCAGACGCCGTCCTCCTTGACGAGGATGTAGAGGGGGCGGCCTTCGGGGCGGTCCGCGATCCGGGTGCCGTCGTGGCCGATCGGCTGCTGGCGGACGTTCACCACGGCGACGTCGGGCCGGAGGAACAGGATGCGCTCGACGTCGTAGACGGCGGTGGAATCCGCCGTCGCCCCGGGCAGGACCTGCCCGGTGAAGGCCGCTATCTCTTCGAGGCCCGACAGGCGCTTGCCGTGGCCGGTGGTCCACACCGGGTCCTGCGGCCGGAAGAGGCTCAGGAACTGGTCGACCAGCTCGTTCTGCTGGGCGTGCTCGATCTCGGCGACCAGGCGGCGGATGGAGGCCACCTCGGCGTCGGTCTCCGGACCTTCGGGGGCTCCGAACACCGCGACGGGCCGGTACGAACCCGAGGCGACTTCGGCCACCGCGCCCTGCCGGTCCGGGTTCCAGCCGAGGACGGTGCGGGCGGTGGCGCCGCTGATGCTCTGGTCGAGGGCGAGTGCGTCCGCGAAGAGCGGGCCGAAGGCCTGCGCCGCCTGCTCCGCCGGTATCGCGTGCGGGGCGGCGAGTACCCCGGCCGCGCGGCCGGCGGCCCGGGCGAGGTCGCGGACCGGGACGGCCGATTCGCCGACGCCGTGCCAGAGGGTGCCGGCCCCGGCGCGCTCGACGGCGGCCACGAACAGCTCGGCCAGGTCGTCCACGTGGACCATCGGCCAGCGCACGTCCTCCTTGCCGTAGTACTCGGGCACCTGCTGCTCGCCGGCCCGCGCGACGAGGAGAGCGGGGATGCCGCCGCCGCGTCCGTACGCGATCCCGGGCCGGATGACGACGGCCCGCACTCCCTTGGCGGCCTCGGCCAGCACCTGCCGCTCGATCTGCGGACGGTAGCCGACGATGCCGATCGGGTTGGTCGGCGCCTCCTCGGTGACCTCCTGGCGCTCGCCGGTGGCGCCCAGCACCCAGATGCCGCTGGTGTACACGAGGGGGCGGCCGGTACCGCGCAGCGGAGCGGCGAGTGCCTCGATGACGGCGGCGTCGACGTCGGCCTCGCCGCTCGGCGGGGCCAGATGGATCACGGCCTCGATGTCCGGGGTCACCGCACCGGTCAGCGAGGCCGGATCGGCGGTGTCGCCGGCCACCTGGGCGTGCCAGGACCGGCCGGGCCGGGGCTGCGTACCGCGGGTGAGGGCGATGACCTGGTGGCCCGCGCCGGTGAGGTGGTCGGTGACGGCGGAACCGATGTAGCCGGTGGCACCGGTGAGCAAGACCTTCACAGCATCCCCCTACGTCGAAAATTTCGATGTCGAAACTATAGCTCCGGTGATCCCGTGCGTCAAATAGTTCCATGTCGAAATGTTAGGCTGGGGGTATGACGGAGACGGAAGAGAAGCACGGCGGGGTCGGCGGCACCGACGGCGTCGACCGCATCACCGAACAATGGCGCGCGGTCCGCCCCGACCTCGACACCTCACCCATGGACGTGATCGGCCGCCTCTCCCGCGCCTCGCGCCTGCTCGAAGCCGGGATCAAGGAGAACCTGACCGCCCACGGCGTCGAACCCTGGGAGTTCGACGTCCTCGCCACACTGCTGCGCTCCGGCCCGCCGCACGTCCTCAGCGCCGGTGAGCTCAGCTCGGCCGCGATGGTCAGCTCCGCGGCGCTCACCAACCGCATCGACCACCTGGTGAAGAAGGGCTTCGTCGAACGGGCCGTCGACCCGACACATCGCCGCCGAGTGCTGATCTCCCTGACCGACACCGGCCGGGAACTGACACACCGCCTCGTCGAGCACCACCTCGCCGGCGAGGAACTCCAGCTCGCCGGGCTCACCAAGGCCGAACGCACCCTGCTGACCGGCCTGCTGCGCCGCGTCCTGCTCACGCTCGGCGACCACGCCGGGAAGCCCGCCGAGCGATAGCCGACAGGCCGAAGCCGAGTCCTGTCGGGTCAGGTGTGCAGGCGGCTGTTGGTGCCGTCGTGTCCGTCGGCGTGTTCGTCGTTGAACCAGTAGTCGCCGGCCGCGAGGTAGCGGAACGAGTGCGTGCTGTGGGCGGGCAGGGACACCTCGGCGATGCGGGTGCCGTCACCGCGGGACTGGAGGGGGTGGGCCGCGGGGTTCCAGTGGTTGAAGTCCCCGACGACGCTGACCGGGCCGTCCGGGTCGGTGTCGGGCAGGACGAAGGTGACCTTGGTGCGGCCCTTGGCCGTCTTGCGTTCCAGCACGATGTTCTCCAGCCATAGGCGGTCGGGGGCGGGCTCGGGCATCGTCGCGCGGGCGACGGCAGGCCGCAGTGGGACACGGCCGGTGGCCCTTACGTCGGTAACCTGTCCGGCCCTCACCGGTGAGAGCGGGCGACAGTGATGTCGCGGGCCGGGAGCGGGGTCGGTCCGGTGCGGGGCCCGGCCGGGGTGGCTTCTTCGACCGGCCGGACCCCGCGTGCGTGGACCTCACCTCGCCCTGCCACGGTGCCACGGACGGGCCGCTGCCGCCTTCCCGGGATCGGCCGGTCGGGTGACGTGCGCTGCGCGGGCACCGGTTCGGCCGTAATCGGGGCCGTTGGCCGTAGCCGCAGCGCCGTACCCGTGCCCGTAGCCGTCGGCTCTGGCGGGTACGTCGGAGCCGGCGGTGTGCGCGGATGCGTTGTGCGGATTCGCTGCCGCCCGGCCTGCCCGGAGCCAGCCCGCCGGGATCCTGCCGGAACGCCCGGGTGCGGCGGGAGGGTGATCTCGCCTGCGAGGAGTACCGTGACAAGGGTCGGTGGACGTGCTGGCAGCACGAGATCCGTTGCCGCGTTCGCCTCGCCCCCATACGCCCTGGCCGGCCATCCCCCCCGGCTGTGCCAGGGCCGGCCCCGGCCAGCCTTCCCCCCCCGGCTGGTCGGGGCCCCTTCGCACGTCGGCGCTGACAGTCACACACCGGCGTCCGCGCGAAGGCGGCGGCGGTGCGGGCCAGACCGCCGGGTGGGAACAGGCAGCCCAAGGGCTCGCGTCAACGGGTGAGGAAGCGGGTGGCACCCACGTAGACGCGACCGGTGGAACCGATGGGCTCCTCCCTGACCGGGTCGCCGGTCCGAGGAGAGTTGATCATCATCGGTTCGCCGTTCCTCGTCCCCGTATAGATGCCGACGTGGGTGACCTCGGTTCCGGTCGCGGGGCGGAAGGCGACGATGTCGCCGGGCCTGAGGTCCTCCGTACCGGTGATCCGCACCCCCGCTGCCGAGCCGGCGGGAACCTGCCCGCCGCCCGCGTCGAACTGCGGCTGTGCGTCCCGGGGGATCGTCACGCCGAGAGCGGAGTACACCTGGCCCGTGAGACCGGAGCAGTCGTAGCCGAATCCGGAGGTTCCCGACCACAAGTACGGCAGACCCAGGAAGGCGCGCGCGGCGGCGACCACGTCCGCGCCGCTCGGGGCGGCCGGCACCCTCGCCAGATCATCGGCCCTGAAGAACAGCCGGCCACCGCTGGGGGAGTAGGCGGAGACGACCCCGGGCACCGGACCGGCCTTCACCGGGAAGGAGGTGTTGTACGAGTACTCGGCCACCTGCCCGGACGGGCGGCCGGAGAGCGCGGCCCGGGCGGTGGCGAAGCCCCGGGCCGTGGGCCGCGCAACGCGCTCCTCGTGCGTACCGCCGGGCGGACGCCGGTGCTCCGAGGTCAGCTGCCGGTCGGGGATCCAGCCCGGGTAGGCGCCCCGGCCCGCCTGGTCCCTGGGTGTGGGCTGGTCGTGGACCCATACGTGGTCCCAGAGCAGACCGCCCTGCCACTCGGTCCGGTCGACGGTCACCCGTACGCCGTGGAGAGCCTGCGTCTCCCCGGCGACGTCACGCCGCTCGTCCAGGGACATGGTGGCCAACCAGCCGCGGACGTCCGCCGGATTGGTGGTCGCCGGAGCGTCCACGGGCCGGACCTGTTCGGGACTCACCCAGACCTGAGCGACCGTCACGTCGACGTAGCAGGTAGCGGCGCCGTTGCAGGGGCGCGGTGACGCGGCGGACGAGGAGGGGTGGGCATCGGCGGTGGACGTCGCGGGGACGGCGACCGCCGGAGTGGCGAGGGCGAGGAGCGCCGCGGCGGTGGCCGTCAGAACTTTCTTCACGGAATACATGCGTCGATCCTGTCCAGGTCGGCGCCCCTACGAACCCTTGCGAACCCCTGCGGACCCCTACCCACCGGCGTGGTCGCTGCCCCGGCACGACAGAAGGGCCCGGATCCATATGAGGATCCGGGCCCTTCCGATGTGGTAGCGGGGACAGGATTTGAACCTGCGACCTCTGGGTTATGAGCCCAGCGAGCTACCGAGCTGCTCCACCCCGCGTCGGTAAACCCCACCATACGGCACTGCCGGGCCGTCCTCTGACCGAGGCTCCCGTCGGGGCGTCGGCGTTGGGACGTCAGGGCGTCGGCGTCGGAGCGCCGGGGCGTCCGTAGCCGTCCTGTGAACTCCGAGCGCAAACCTCTTGCGCAATGGTCAAGAAGTGTTGACCATTAGACCCATGCCTACCGACGAGCTTCCCGAGACGTTCCACGTCACCACGGACGAGCAGTTGCGCGCCGTTTCGAACCTCACGCGTCACCGGATCATGGCCGTGCTCCGCTTCGAGCCCGCGACGATCACGCAGATCGCCGAGCGAGTCGGCCTCGCGAAGGGGAGTTCCAGCTACCACGTACGGCTGTTGGAGCGGGCCGGCCTGGTGAAGGTGGTGCGGACGCGGAAGGTCCGGGGGGTCACCGAGCGGTACTACGCGATGGCCGCGCGGTCGATCGAGCTGCCGGATCCGGGCGAGGGAGGCCCGGACGTGCTGATGCGGCACGCGGTGGCGGACCTGGAGGCGGCGCCGGCGGACGGTGAGCGGCACGTACGGATGGCCCATCTGCGGCTCACCGACGAGCAGTTCGCGGAGCTGGGCGCGAGGCTTCAGGCCCTGGCGGACGAGTACCGGGAACTGTCCGATCCGTCGCTGCCGGACGCGTCGCTCGTGTTCGCACTGTTCCACCCGTCATCGCGCGCGCAGGCCGAAAGGGACGCCAAGTGACTTCAGACGTTCGAAAGCTTCCGGCCGGGTTCGGACGGCTGTGGACGGCCCAGACCGTGTCCTCGCTCGGCGACGGGGTCTCGCATGCCGCGCTGCCGCTGCTCGCCTTGACGTTGACGCGGGACCCGATGGCGCTCGCCGTCGTCACGGCCGCGGGAACGCTCCCGTGGCTGCTCTTCGGGGTGCTCGGCGGTGCGCTGGTCGACCGCTGGGACCGCCGGCGCACGATGTGGGTCACGGACGCGGCACGCGCGGTGTTGCTCGCGATACCCGCGGCGGCGGCCGTGCTCGACGTGCTGAGCATTCCCCTGCTCGCGGCCCTCGCCTTCCTGCTCGGCCTCGGCGGACTCTTCTTCGACACGGCCGCCACGGCCTACCTGCCGGACCTGCTCGGCCGAGACCCCGCGCTCCTGGAGCGCGCCAACTCCCGCCTGCGCGGCACCCAGACCGCCGCGTCGGGCTTCGCGGGGCCGCCCGCGGGCAGCGCCCTGCTCGCGCTCGGCAGGGCGGTTCCGCTGCTCGCCGACGCGGTGTCGTTCGCGCTCTCCGCGCTGCTCGTACGGTCGCTGCCCGCCACGGCCCGGCCCGTACCGCAGGCCCGGGAGTCGCTGCTGCGGCAGGCGCGGGCCGGGGCCTCGTACGTGTTCCGGGATCAGCTCCTGCTCGGACTCGCGCTGCGTCCGGCCGTCGGGAACGTCGCCTTCGTCGCCGTGGAGACCGTACTCGCCCTCTTCGCGCACGAGCGGCTCGGCATCGGCACCTTCGGCTTCGGCCTGCTCCTCACGGCGGAGGCCACCGGCGGGCTGCTCGGCGCGGGCATCGCCTCCTTCCTCGGCCGCCGGCTGGGCACCGGAACGGCGCTCACCTGCACGGCCGCAGTCGAGGGACTCGCCGTGCTGGGCCTCGCCGCCGCCCCGAACCCGTACGTCGCCGGCCTCGCGCTCGCCGTCTGCGGAGCGGGCATGGGCGCCACGATGGTGCTCGCGCCCTCCCTCCGGCAGGCGATCGTCCCCGCCCACCTGATGGGCCGGGTCGCGTCCACCTCCCGCATGCTCGCCATGTGCGCAGCCCCGTTCGGCGCCTTCCTGGGCGGCTGGCTGGCCACCGTCTACGACGTACGCACCCCGCTCTACGTCGCCGCCGGCCTCCTCCTCGCCATGACGGCCATCACCGCGACCATGACCGGCAACCGTCGGGTCGAGGCGGCGCTCAGTGCCGTGGCCCCGGCCGGTGACCGCGCTCAGGAGAGTGCCGTGTAGGGCTCCGCGAGATCGGCGGGCCGGGACCCGTGGTCCTTGCCCGGCGACGGCGCGAGCGCGCTGGCAGAGTTGCGCGTGGCGCCCTGCAGGGCATGCGCGGCCGCCGCCGACACCCACGGACCGGAGACTCGATGAACCGTCGTATCGTGAGCGCTACGCTGAACCTCCCGCTGCCGCCCGAAGCGGCCTTCCGGCTCTTCACCGCCCGGGGCGAGCGCGACTGGGTGCCGGGCTGGGAACCCGTGTTCCCGGTCGAGACGCCGGACGACACCGCTCCGGGAACCGTCTGGCTCACCGCGTCGAGCGAAGAGGAGACGACCTGGCTGGTCGCCTCCCGAGACTTCCCGAGGTCGGTCTCCTACGCCCGGATCACCCCGGGCGTCCGGGCCGGTACGGTCGCCGTCACGCTGGCAGCGACCGGGGCGGGCAGCGAGGTGACGGTCACCTACGACATGACGCCCCTCACCCCGGACGCGGCCGAGGCTCTCGACGAGTTCGCCGCCGGGTACCCGGCCTTCATCCGCTCCTGGGAAGAGCTCATCGCCGCCCGCCTGGCGTGAAACACCCGGCACACTCCCGCGCGGGCTTCGGGCCGCCGCTGTCGAACGTTGTTGAACGTCTGCGTCAGTCGATCTTTATGATGAAGCCGTCTTCCGGTCCGTCGATGATGCGGTTGGGGTCGTAGAGGTCGTGCTGGGAACAGCCGGGCCGGCCGACGCGGTTGCATCGACGGAGGACCGGCGCCGTACGGGCGGGAACACGGGGGCCGCGAGGTCGTCCGCCCCGCCGGGATCCGGGCCCCGGGACCGCGGTACGCCCGCCACGCACTCATACGACGAAGTACTTCTGCAGGAGGACCGTTTCATGACCGACCGACCTTTGACGCTCATGGCAGTGCACGCCCACCCCGACGACGAGGCCACCGGAACCGGAGGGGTCCTCGCCCGGTACGCGGCGGAAGGCATGCGCACGGTTCTCGTGACGTGTACCGACGGCCGTTGCGGTGACGGACCGGGGGGCTCCAAGCCGGGGGATCCCGGGCACGATCCCGAGGCCGTCGCCCTGATGCGCCGTCAAGAACTTGAGGCGAGCTGTGACGTCCTCAAGATCAGCCACCTGGAGACGCTGGACTACGCCGATTCCGGAATGATGGGCTGGCCGAGCAACGACGCCCCCGGTTCCTTCTGGCAGACTCCGGTGGCGGAAGGCGCGGCCCGCCTCGCGGAGCTCATGCGGCACTACCGGCCCGACGTCGTCGTCACCTACGACGAGAACGGCTTCTACGGCCACCCCGACCACATCCAGGCCCACCGCATCACGATGGCGGCGCTGGAGATGACCGACCTGGCACCGAAGGTGTACTGGACGACGATGCCCCGCTCGGCGATGAGGCGGTTCGGGGAGATCATGCGGGAGTTCGCCGAGGACATGCCGGAGCCGGATCCCGCCGAGGCCGCCGCGCTGGCCGAGATCGGCCTCCCCGACGACGAGATCACCACGTGGGTGGACACCACCCCCTTCAGCGGCCAGAAGTTCGATGCGCTGGCCGCGCACGCCAGTCAGGGCGAGAACATCTTCTTCCTCAGGATGGGCAAGGAGAGGTTCGGCGCGTTGATGGGGATGGAGACCTTCGTACGGGTCAAGGACACCACCGGCGCGTCCGTACCCGAGAACGATCTCTTCGCCGGACTGCGCTGACCCGTCCACCCCTCCTCATGCCCGGCAGAGGCCGGGGCGTCTTCCCGTGCCGGCCCCTCGGCCGGAGTCCGGCCGGGGAATAGCCTTGAGTCTCCAGTGACTGGAGACAGCAGAGTGCGGGACATGAACGCGACGACCCTTTACTCGATCGGGGAGCTCTCCCGGCGGACCGGCCTGTCCGTGAGGACCATCCGGTTCTACTCCGATTCGGGGGTCGTGGCGCCGACCACACGAAGTCCCGCCGGCTACCGGCTCTACGACTTCGACGCACTGCTTCGTCTGGAACTCCTGCGCACACTGCGTGAGCTGGGCGTGGACCTGCCCACCGTCCGACGTGTGCTGGACCGTGAGCTGTCGGTGGCGGAAGTCGCCGCGGCGCACGCCGACGCCTTGGACGTCGAGATCCGGGTGCTGCAACTGCGTCGGAGCGTTCTGCGAGCCGTGGCCAGAGGCGGGTCCAGTCCCGAGGAGACACAGCGCATGCACAGGCTCACGCAGTTGTCCGGCGAGGAACGCCGACGGTTGATCGACGATTTCGTGGAGGGCACCTTCGGCGCGTCCGGTGCCCCCGGTACCCCCGGTACCCCCGGTGCCGCCGGTGCCGATCCGGCCGCGGCGGCCATGGTGCGCGCCGCCACTCCCGACCTCCCCGACGATCCGTCCGGCGAGCAGGTCGCCGCGTGGGTCGAGCTCGCCGAGCTGGTGGGCGACGAGGAGTTCCGGGTCCGGATGCGCCGTACGGCCGGGATCCAGGCCGCCGGACGCCCGCTCGGCATCGAGGACGAGGTGGGCGCGGAACTGATGGACCTCACCCGTCAGAAGGTGGCCCGGGCCATGGAGGCGGGCATCGATCCACTCGGCGACAGCGGTGCACGCGTCGTCGACGACCTCGTGCACCGCTTTGCCGAGGTGCTCGCGCGCACCCCTGATCCGGAGTTCCGGGACTGGCTGGCCCGGCGGTTCGAGGAAGCGTACGACCCCCGCGTGGACCGGTACTGGCGGCTGGTGTGGATCGTCAACGGCTGGCAGGTGGTGCCGGGCCTGAGCCCGGTCCACCCCTGGCTGGTCCAGGCCCTGCGGCACGACCGCGACGCATAGCCGTCGCCTCCCGGCACGGTCTCCGGTCCGGCCCGGCCCCGCCTCGTTCCCCGAGGCGGGGCCGGACCGCTGTCCGTCGGTGCGGACGCCGCCGCCTGCTACTTCGGCATCAGCACGGTGTCGATGATGTAGACGTCGGCGTTGGCGGTCTTGACGTTGCCGCACACCACGGCGGCGGTGTCGTTGACCTTGTACGCCTCGCCGGAGCCCTTCGTGGTGACCATGCCCTTCTGGAGGGTTTCGAAGGAGCCGTTCTCCAGCTGCTTGGGCGTCAGCCTCTCGCCGACGACGTGGTAGGTGAGGATCTTGGTGAGCAGCTCCTTGTTGGCGAGGACCTTGTCCAGGTCGGCCTTCGGGATCTTGGCGAAGGCGGCGTTGGTCGGGGCGAAGACGGTGATGTCCTTCGCGTTGTTCAGGGTGTCCACGAGACCGGCCTGCTTGACCGCGGACACCAGGGTGGACAGCGCGGGGTTGTTGGAGGCGGCGGTGGCCACCGGGTCCTTGGCCATACCGTCGAACGAGCCGGCGCCCTCCTTCGGGACGCCGGCACAGGCCGGGCCGAACGGCTGGTCCATCGTCATCGCGTCTCCGGCAGGGCTGCTCGCGTCCGTACCGGCCGAGCCGCCCGCGGTCGCGGTCGCGCCGGGGGCGGCCCCGGTGTCGCCGGAGGCACCGGAGCAGGCGGCCAGCGAGAAGGGGAGCAGGACGGCTGCCGCAACGGCGATCCCGGTACGGCGGATCTGCATGCTGTTCATGATCAATTTCTCCTTGGAGAGTGTGAGGGCTTGAGGGCTTGGGAGTTGACGAGACGGTTCGCATCTCGTGGTGGTGCCGGCCGGACCGCGCGCCGAGGTGAGGCCGGGTCCGGTGGTCTCAGGGGACGGTGACGAAGACGCTGTGCCAGCCGCTCGCCCCGTCGGGGATGGTCCGGGCGCGTTGCTCGGTCTGCACCGCCCCGGCGCCGTCGGTGGCGCGGACCGTGACCGTGTGGCCGCCCGGAGCGGCCTGCCAGCGGTAGGACCACTGGCGCCAGGTGTCCGCCGTGTCCTGGGCGGCGAGGTCGGCGTCCTGCCAAGGGCCCTCATCCACGCGGATCTCGACGCGGGCGATGCCGCGGTGCTGCGCCCAGGCGACTCCGGCGACCATGACGGTGCCGGCGGCGGGGCGGGCAAAGGGCTTGGGGGTGTCGATCCGGGACTGTGTCTTGATCGGCGCGCGCCGGGCCCAGCTGCGTTTGACCCAGTACGGGTCGTAGGCGTCGAAGGTGGTGAGCTCGATGTCCTCGATCCACTTGCACGCGGAGACGTAGCCGTACAGGCCCGGGACGAGCATGCGGACGGGAAAGCCGTGCTCGAACGGGAGCGGCTCGCCGTTCATGCCGACCGCGAGCATCGCGTCACGGCCGTCCATGACCTCTTCGACCGGGGAGCCCAGGGTCATGCCGTCCACGGAACGGGCCACCAGCTGGTCCGCCGTGCCGCCCTTCGACGGCGGCTCGACCCCGCACTCGGCCAGCAGGCCGGCCAGGGGAACACCCAGCCAGCGGGCGTTGCCGACGTAGGGGCCGCCGACCTCGTTGGAGACGCACGTCAGAGTGATGTCGCGTTCGATCAGCGGACGGGCGAGGAGCTGGGCGAGGGAGTAGGAGCGGGACGAGGTCACCCCCTTGCCGCGGATCCGCAGCCGCCAGGCCGCGGCGTCGACCTTGGGGACGACCAGGGCGGTGTCGACGCGGTAGAAGTCCCGGTTCGGCGTGGTGAACGCGCTGACCCCCGGAACCCTCGACTGCGCGCCGGCCGCAATCACGGGAGCCGGTGAGGCGGGGGCAGGCAGCACGAGAGCGTCGCGGGAGGCGATGGCGCCTCGGCCGCGTCGCCCCGACAGGGCCCGCCCCAGCGCCCCGGCGCCGACAGCGCCCGCGGCGGTCACGCTCGCAGCCGTGAGGAACCCCCGCCGGCTCCAGCCGCCGGCGGCGGCCCCGACACCCGCTGCGGAGTCCGCGGGGCCCGCCTTGCCCGCCAGTACGTACAAGACGGCAGCACCGGCCAGGGCGCCGACGAGCGAAGGCAGCACGTCACCGGCACCCTGGGCGTCGGGCCGGCTCAGGGCCGCGGCGGAGCCGAACATCCCGAACACCAGGACCCCGGCCGCCCCCGCCCGCCGGAACCGCAGGGCCAGAACACCCAGGACGGCCGCGAACAGAGCCAGCACGAGCAGGATCCCGAGCTGCAGGACGGTCTTGTCGTTCTCGCCGAACGTCCGGATCGCGAAGTCCTTCACCGGGGCCGGAGTCCGGTCGATGACCGCACCGCCGACCACCGTCACCGGCCCGGCGGCCGGCCGGACGAGGCCGGCGGCCAGCTCGGCCACGGCCAGCGCGGTGAACCCGGCCAGAAGACCGGCCAGGGCGCCGCGGGCGGTCCGGGAGACGCGGGCGGTCCGGGAGAAGGAGGTGCGGAAGCTGCTCACACCCGGGATTCGTCCCCGGCCGCCCGGCGGATTGCCACCTCACCCGTACGAGTGAAAGAAGCCGTCCCGAAGGCGGCACCCCATCCGCACGCGCCTCCGCTACGAAGTACGGGCAGAAGTACGGACACGAAACACCTGCACCGCCCTGCGACAGAGGACCGCCATGCGATGGACACCCCGCCCCCGGGAGGCCGGCCCCTGCCGTCCTTCCGCCCCGTCGCCACAGCCGGAGCCGGCCCTGTGAACCAGCCCCTCCCGTTCCGTTCCCCCGGCCGCCCCGGCCCCGCCGACCTCGCCGAGGTCATGGAGCAGGTCGCCCGCGGCGACAAGCAGGCCTTCTCGACGCTGTACGACGCTCTCGCGCCCATGGTCTTCGGGATCGTGGTGAAGGTCGTGCGCGACCGTGCCCAGTCGGAGGAGGTCGCCCAGGAGGTCATGCTCGACCTGTGGCGGCAGGCCGCCCGCTACCGGCCCGACGCCGGCAGCGTGACCACCTGGACGGCGACCCTTGCCCACCGTAGGGCGGTCGACCGCGTCCGCACCGTACAAGCCGCCGCGGACCGCGAGCAGGCTCAGGCCGCACGCGAGCACCACACGGCGTTCGACGAGGTCGCCGAGCAGGTCGAGACCCGGCTCGACAGCGAGCAGGTACGCCGCTGCCTGCGCGGCCTGACCGAGCTCCAACGCCAGGCCGTGACCCTGGCCTACTACGGAGGCCTGACCTACCGTGAAGTCGCCCAGACGCTTCGCACACCGCTTCCGACCATCAAGACACGCATGCGCGACGGGCTGATCCGGCTTCGCGACTGCATGGGGGTGACCACGTGAATCACCAGGCGTCCGATATCCACGTCCTGGCCGGCGCGTACGCGCTGGACGCCCTCGACCCGGCCGAGCGCGAGGAGTTCGCCGCCCACCTGACCGGGTGCGACGCCTGTCGGCAGGACGTGGCCGACTTCCAGGCCACCGCGGCGCGGCTGGCATCCTTCGCGGCTCAGCCCGCGCCCGCCCCGATGAAGCAGCGGACCCTGGCGGCCGTCGATCACGTACGGCAGCTCCCGCCCCGCGTCCCCTCGGCCACCACGGTCTCCCTGCGCGGCGCGCTGCGGCGCAAGGCGCTCCCGGTCGCCTTGGCCGCGAGCCTCGCCGCAGCGGCCTCGTTCGCCGGCTTGGCGGCCTGGCAGAACCAGCAGAACCGGCAGCTGGAGCAGCGAGCCCGGCAGAGCGAGACGCGTCTGGACGCCGTCAGCGGAGTCCTGGCCGCGCCGGACGCCCGTACGGTCCACGGCCGGGCGAGCAACGGCGCCCTGGCCTCCGTCGTCGCCTCCGACCGGCAGAACAGGGCCGTGTTCACCGCCACCGGCCTGCCCGCCCCGGCCGCGGGCAGCACGTACCAGCTGTGGCTCGCCCATGACGGCACCATGCGGCCGGCCGGGTTCATCCGGCAGGACGGCACGGTCCTGTTGGAGGGCGACCCCGCCGACGCGGCCGCCGTCGGCCTCACCGTCGAGCCCGCCGGGGGATCCCCCCGGCCCACCACGGCCCCCCTGCTCCTGATGACCCTCCCCGCCTGAGCGCGAGGGGCCGCCGGCCCGGCTCTGTCCTCCGTACGCGGGAAAGGCGTACGACCGGCACGGGAGGTCCCGCCCGTGCCGGTAACCTGCCGGGGTACGGAGGCAGGAACGGGCCGGGCGCCCGGTAGAACGGAGATCGACGATGGCCCTTCGATACGACTGCGGCACGGCCTCGGGCCGGACCGACGGACTGGGCATGGCGGCCAAGGCGGTGCGCCGGGGCGAGCTCGTGGTGCTCCCGACCGACACCGTCTACGGCATCGGTGCGGACGCCTTCAACCCCGACGCGGTGGACGGACTGCTGGGAGCCAAGGGCCGGGACCGTGCGATGCCCTCGCCGGTACTGGTCGCCTCCCCGGACGCCCTGAACGAGCTGGTCGCCGATTTCCCCGCGCAGGGGTGGGCCCTGGTGGAGGCGTTCTGGCCGGGCGGACTGACCTTGGTCGCCCGCCACCTGCCATCGCTGACCTGGGATCTCGGGGAGACCCACGGCACGGTCGCGGTCCGGATGCCGTCCCACCCCGTCGCCCTGGAACTGCTCGCCGAGACCGGCCCCATGGCGGTCTCCAGTGCCAACCTGACCGGCCGGCCGTCCCCGCAGGACTGCGACGCCGCCCAGGACATGCTGGGCGATTCCGTCGCCGTCTATCTGGACGGCGGGCCCACCGAGGCCGCCGTCGCCTCCTCGATCGTGGACCTCACCGGCCCGGTACCGGTCCTCAAGCGGGCCGGCGCCATCAGCGCCGACGTGTTGCGCGGCGTCGTCCCCGACCTGCTGGAGAGGTGATCCGGCGCGGCGTGGCATCGCCGCGCCGCGTCAGCCCTTGCGGGCCAACGGCTGCTGCCCGGCGAAGCTCACGCCCGCCAGGCCATGGGCCATGAGGTTGCGAATGTTGCCGTGATCGGTGTCGTTCGGCGTCGCCAGCACGCTGCGGTAGTGCTCACCGAACGCCAGCAGCGCCTCTTCGTCGCTCAGCCCTTCCAGCAGGGCCAGTCCCAGCGTCTTGCAGGAACCCTCGTTCTCACCCGCGGCGTTCTCCAGGTCCCCGTTGCGGAACGCCTGCGGCTGGTACTCGTAGTGCGCGGCAATGAAGGCCAGGGTGTCGGCGAACTCGTGCTCACCGGAAGCAAGGCTCGCTCGCAGCGACTTCAGATCAGTCATGATGGTGGTTCCCCTGGGTTGAACGGACGCTCCGATTGCCGTCCGTGACCGGACGACGATACCCCCGCACGACCGGCTCGGTCGGTAGCGGTCCACACGGTGGAACGGCGGCATCTGCGCAGGCCACGATGTGCGACCGCGGTATCCCGTCGAGAGGACGGGTAGCGGGTGCCGGGCCCCGGCGATCGCAAGCACTCGGTGCACGAATTCCGCCGGCCCGGTTCCGTGTGACCAGGGACCTGTCAGAAGACTTCTGACTCGGGTCACCAGACTTCGGACTCCGGACCGGTGTCGGTCAAACATCGCCAACTTCCTCCTCGGCAGGCGCGGTCTCGTTAGCGTGGCGGAGCGGGGCCGCGGTGGGCCGTGGCCGTGAGGAGGGCAGTGGGGATGGGCACCGTGGTGGTGGGCTTCCGGCTCGGCTCCGACGCGAAGGGCCGGCAGGCGACGCTGGTGCTGACGGAGGCCGGAGTGCTGCACCAGAGCGCGGGACTGCTCGGGATGGAGCCACGCCCCGCGAGACCCCACGCGCCGATCGCCCCCGACCGCCACCCCGTGCCGCGCCAGGCCGCCGAGTTACGCAAGGTCTACGCGGCCCTGATCAACCGCGGCTACACCCGCGAACTCATCCCACCCGCGTGCGTGCGCCTGGATACCGTCGAGCACGCCCTGCACGCACAGCCGTACGGATCCCACGCCCCGCGCCCGCACCCGGAACTCATCGCGGATTTCACCGGCGCCGCCCCCGCGGGGCCCGGCTCCCTCGACGACGCGCTGGCGGCGTTCTACACGGCGATCGGGATCACGCCCCGGCCCCGCACCCCGTTCCCGCCCGGCACCGCCGCCGTGCCCCGGCGGGTCCGGGCAGCACTCCGCACCCTGACCGACGGGCAGGCTCTGACCTCCGGCCCGCAGCGCAGCCCCGGCTGGACCGTCACCGCTGGCGGCATACGCCTGCACGCCGGCGGTACGAAGAGAACTCTCGACCCTCGGGAAGCCGCCGACCTTCAGGCGGCATTGACAGCCTGGCTGCACCACCAGCAACGCACCAGGCCCCCCGGCACATGACGGTCGGGCACGCGCGCAAGCAGGCGCACACGCGG
The DNA here is from genome assembly GCF_008704935.1 of Streptomyces vinaceus. Lineage (NCBI taxonomy): Bacteria > Bacillati > Actinomycetota > Actinomycetes > Kitasatosporales > Streptomycetaceae > Streptomyces > Streptomyces vinaceus. Next base: position 215,354 of record NZ_CP023692.1, on the reverse strand, counting down.
GACGGCGACCGTACCCGGTGCGTGCGCTTTCAGTTCCGCCGGTTCCGTACCGCCAGCACCGCGCTGACCAGCCCGGCCATCCCACCCCGATCAGCGGCGCGGCCTGCCCCGAGGCCTTGTGGTCCACTGCGTAGAAGCCGAGCCAGACGAAGGCCACGCCGAACCCCACCACGATCGCGTACTCCAGCAGCCGGAAGCCGTAGCCCGTCCACTGGTCCAGGCGCTCCTGCCGCAACTGGCGCTCCACCAGCGTGCGGCGCCACGCAAGGTGGTCCGGTTCGATCTCCTTCCACTTCGACGCCTCGTCCGCGTGCGGGAAGGAGGGTATGGCGCTCGCGGCCGCCGCTGCGGGCGAGGCCGGGGCAGCGACCGTTTCCGCCAACGGGGCGGCGGGATCCTGCTCAGGCATCGGCGCCCCCGTTCCGGTTCGGGCGGGGGGAGGCGGCTGCCAGCCGCTGGTCGACCCGCAGCAAGGACTCGTCCACGGCCCGCTCGGCCGCCTGGCGGCGGGCGGAGAGCTCCTCCGGCGACCACCGCGGCGGCGGTACCAGCGACAGCCGCGACCGTACGGGGTGCGGCGAGCCCTCCAGCCGTACGGTGGCCCGCACTTGGTACCCGAGTACGAGCAGCCCGAGCGCGAACGCCGCCCACGACAGCACGGCCGGCCAGAAGGGAGCCGCCGCCAGGGAGCCGGCGTACGCCAGCACCGGGCGGGCCAGCAGAACGCACACCGAGACCAGGGCCAGCAGGAGCAAGGCCGTCAGAATCAGGGCGCCGTTGCCACCGGCTGCCGTGACGGGGGGAGGGGGCGTGGCCCCGGGGGGCGGCATGGACGCAGGCAGGGCCGGCGGATAAGCGTGGGCCTCCTCGCGATCGGGTGCCCAGGCCGGGGCCGGGGCCGGGGCTTGGGCCGGGGCCCGGCCCCATGGCGTGGACTGTGACGGGGCGTCTTGGCTGATGCGTGCGGAGGAATTCAGGATCCCCCACGCCTGGGGGATCGTGAGGCGGGCCGCGGGGTCCTTCCGCAGGAGCCCCTCGATCAGCGGCTCCAGTGACCGGGCGCGCCCCATCGGCCGCGGCCGCTCGTTCAGGATGGCGGCCAGGATGACCGCGGGAGTGGGACCGCGGTACGGCGAGACCCCCTCGACGGCCTCGTACAGCGTGAGCCCCAGGCCGTACAAGTCGCTCGCCGGCCATGGGCCGAGCCCCTGGATCCGCTCCGGCGAGAGGTGGTCCAGCCGGCGTACGAGCCCACTGAGCGCCGCCGGTTCGTCGTTCCCCCGGTCCCCGACGCGGGTGGCGGTCTCGGGGTCGATGAGCAGAGCGATACGGTCGCCGTCCACCATCACGTTGTCGGGACGTACCGCGCCGTGCACGAATTTCGCTTCGTGCGCTGCCTGAAGTGCGACCAGCAGAGCGGTGGCGAGGCGGGTGGCTTCCGCCGTGCTGAGCGGGCCCCGCTCTTCGAGGCGGGCGGCCAGCGATTGCCCTTCGACGAACTCCATGACGGTCCACAGGACGGGACCGTCGGTTACCAGGTCGTGGACGGCCACCAGACTGGGATGCCGGGGCAGTCGCGCCGTCCAGCGGACTTGCCGCTCCGCCCACCGCAGCCAGTTCCCGCGCTCGGCGTCCGTCAAGGTCCACGGCGCCCGTAACTCCTTGGCCACCACGCGGATTCCGAGGAGCTCGTCGTGCGCCTGCCAGGTCCGCCCGGATCCGCCGGTACCCATCGGGCGCACGAGTCGGTATCGGCCCCCGAGTACGGGCCCTGCCGGCCCGAAAGGTCCTGCCTCTTCTGCACCGGTCATGCTCCCCCTCACCCGGTCCCACCCCTGCGCACGCAGCGTACGGAATGCCAGCGGGGCGCGTGGGGCCATCGACCGAATCCGTGACTGCGGGCTCCCCGGTGCGCGGGCCTCCGGCGGCCATACGTATGATCTTCGCTTTCTCCCCAGTGAAGGTCGAAGAATCAGCGATGCCACGCCATAAATCCCCTGGTACGTATGCCGGTTGGGTCGCCGCCGCGGTCGCGGCGGTCCTTCTGGTTCCGGCGATCGGTTCCCCCGCCCACGCGGCTCCGGGAGACCCGGCGACCGCGTCCTCCTTCAATCTCAAGCCCGGACCCGACCTGAGCGGCCAGGTGGCCGACCTGAGGGCGGCCCTGCCCACGCAGGGCGTCCAGGACCTGCTCGACCAGGGCAACCGGGTCGCGAAGACGGGCGCTTCCTGCACCACGGACCCCTTCGGCTCGGGCGACGACGGGAAGGTGCTCGCTCCCGCCAAGAAGCTCTGCTGGGATCCCGGCGACTCCGCCACCGAGGAATGGATCCCCCAGGGCGTGACCGGTGTCTCCGACGCCCAGAGCGACGAGCTGTGGGGCTCGCGCAAGCCACTGGTCACCGCCTGGTACGACAAGGCCGGCGGCAAGGGCGTGCGGCTGTCCTTCCTCGACCCGCAGACCGCGATACCGGGCGACCCCGACGGCCGGCGCTACCGCCATGTGCTACTGGTGGAGCCGTACTACAACAGCTACGGCCACGTCTCCTACAAGGCGGTCGACGTCCACGCGGGCGGCATCGCCTGGTACAAGTACTACCTCTACGTCGCGGACACCCTCAACGGCCTGCGGGTCTTCGACATGCGTTCCATCCTGGACCTGAACCCGGACCAGAACGTATCGGTGGACGACACCACGCTGGACGGCCTGAAGAGCAACGTCCGCGACGAGACCCAGATCGGCCGGCAGAACAACGTCTACTACAGCCACACGTACCGGTACGTGATGCCGCAGGTGGCCTCGTACAAGTTCGTCAGCGCGCAGGGCAATACCTCCGCGGCGACCTGCGTGGCCACCGGAGCCCCGAAGGCGTCCTACGTCTCCGTCGACCGCAGCAACTCGGCCGCTCCGGCTCTGATCGTGGGCGAGTACTGCGACTCCGACGACACGCACCCCGAGAAGGGGCGGGTCGGCGCACTGCCGGTCGACGACGCCACGGGCCTCCTGAAGTCGGCCAACGGGGTGGTCGCCGCGACGGGCGCGTTCTACCTGCCCCGCGATCTCACCCAGGGCGCGGCACGCTACGACGGCATGTACTACTTCAACCGCAGCTGGACCACCCACAGCGGCAGCCTGCGCCGGGCGACCGTCTCGGGCGGCCGTCTGGTGGATTACGGCGCCAACATCACCAACGCGGTCGGTCCCGAGGACCTGTCCTTCGAGCACGGGCAGGGCGTGCCGGGTGGCGGTACGCAGTACCTGTGGTCGCTGACCGAACACCGCATGGACACCACGGACCCGACCTGTACGGACCCGGGTTCCCCCTGCGGCCGGGTGATCTACGCCCACCGCGTGACGGACATCCTGGCCCGGCCGTAACCCACCCACCACCGCGGCCGCCGCCAACACCTGGGCGGCGGCCGGCGAGGGCCGGCCGGCATTGGCGGACATGCCTCCACCGCCATGGTTCCGTGGCTGCCGCCCTGCAGGCGGTGTCGGCCATCCGGGCTGCCCCACCACGACCGCCCTGCTGCCCCCGGGCGTGTCGTTCAGCCAGGCGGCTCCCGGGTACCCTTCGACGCCGCCCGGGCCCGGGTCCCCGGCGCGCTGGCCGAGGACGCCGTCCTCATGGGGGCCCTCGTCACCGCCCTGGACGCCGTCCGCGACATGGCGTTCCAGCGCCGCCGAGCGCCGGCTCCCCTCGGAGCGGACAGCGCCACCGACCGGAGCTGAGCCCGCCTACTTCTGCTTGATCGCGGAGATGTCGAATTCCAGGACGACTTTGTCGCCGACCAGGACTCCGCCGCCCTCCAGGGCCGCGTTCCAGGTCACCCCGTACTCCTTGCGGGAGATGGTCACCGATCCTTCCAGGCCGACCCGCAGGTTGCCGTAGGGGTCGACCGCGTTGCCGGTGTACTCGAAGTCGATCGTGACCGGGCGCGTGGTGTCCTTGATGGTCAGGTCGCCGGTGACGCGGTACTCCGTGTCGGACTGAGGCTCGACAGAGGTGGTGCGGAAAGTGATGTCGGGGTACTCGGGAGCGTCCAGGAAGTCATTGGTGCGCAGGTGTTGGTCGCGCTGCTCGACGCCGGTGTCGATGCTCTCGGTCTTGATCACCACCTGGGCGGTGGAGCGGGCCGGATCGGCGCCGTCCAGGTGGGCGGTGCCCTCGAACTGGTGGAACGCGCCGCGGACCTTGGTGACCATGGCGTGGCGGGCGATGAAGCCGATCCTGGTGTGGGCGGGGTCGAGGACGTAGTCCCCGGTGAGGTCGGTGAGGGCGGGCGTCGTGGTCAACGTGCCTCCGTAGGTCCTGGGTGGTCCCGGCGGCGGTCCGCCGGAATCGTCCCGGCCACGCTAGGCCGTGACCGGCTCCCGCCCGGCCAGACGCACGGGGGTCGGCTGCGGAGTCCACCTGATCGCTGACCTCGCAGCCCTCATCGATGCCCTGCGTATGGGCCGTCGTGCCCGCGGTCACGTTGCCGGCGGTCCGCCCTGGGAGCTTTCCTGCGACGTGCCGGAGGCGATGAGTTCGATTTCGAAGCCGTCGGTGGATTCGAGGTACGCGGCGTGTTGGTGGGTGCCGCCGGCGTGGGGGTGGCGGTCGGGGAAGAGGAGGTTCCAGCCGTTCTCGCGGGCCCTGGCCGTGAGGAGATCGACCCGTGCCGGGCTTTCGATGTGGAAGGCGAGGTGGTTCAGGCCCGGTGCGCAGCGGTCGTGACGGGTGGCCGTGAGGGCGGGGGACTGCTCGAAGACGAGGTAGGTGGAGCCGAGTTTCCAGCTGCGGCCGTGTTCCCAGCTCTGGTGGGGGGTGTAGCCGAGGTCTTCGAGGAGCCAGGCCCAGTCGGCGATCGCGCGGGCGAGGTCGGGGACCCAGATCTCGACGTGGTGGAGGGTTCCGGGGACGGGCGCGGCGAGGTCGTCAGACACGGGGAGTGCACTCCTTGGGGAAGGTTGAGTGGCAGCCTATGGCTCCGCCTCCGGCGGGTCGCGGCGCAGGGGGGGCGATCTCCGACTCGGAGACCTCCTGGTCTGCCGCCTGGAGCGCCGAGTGGAACGGCGCGCCGCCGGGGCCGGCGGCCGACCTACTGTCGGCCCTTTCCGGTAGCTCCGCTGACCTCGGCCTCAGCCGCGGGCGCGGTAGCCGGGGTGGACGCCGGGGGTCAAGTCCTGCTCGGCTGCGATGCGTTGGAGCAGACCGAGCAGGTGGCCGCGCTGCTCCGAGTCGAGGGCGGCCAGCAGGGCGTCCTCGTGGGCGGCGGCCGCGCGGGAGACCGCGCCGAGCGTGCTCCGGCCCTCTGCCGTGAGGTGGAGCTCGTAGTTGCGGCGGTCCTCCTCGCTGCGTCGCCGCTCGACGAGCCCTTTGCCCTCCAGCACGTCGATGAGTTTCACGACGCGGCTCGGGACGACGCCCAGGTCCTCCGCGAGCGCCCGCTGGCTGCGTCCCGGCTGCCCGGCGACCATGCGCAACAGGCCGACGTCCGCCGGGGTCAGCCCCAGGTGGGCCACCCGCTCGGCGAAGCGTCCGGCGGCGTGCGCGCCGATCTGGGCGAGGAGGAACGCGGCCCCGCGCGGGGCGGTGGCCGGGACCGGGCCCGTCGCATCTGCTGGTTGCCGGGAACTGTTCACCGGCCTATCGTAAGCCAAGCGCAACGATTCACCCCGGTGAATGATTCTCTCAAAGAACGGAATCTGTCGTGACCGTACCCATGCCCACACCCCTGCCCACCCCGGCACCGACCCCCTCCCGCCGCGACCCGCAGGCCGGACCTCCGCCCGGGATCCTGGCCGTGGTCTTCACCGCCCTCTTCCTCGCCGGGCTCGTGCTCAGCACCCTGCTCGCGGGCGGCGACACCTTCCCCTCTCCCTTCGGCCCCGCCGAAACGGCGGCCGCCTACTTCCGCGACCACTCCGGTGCCGTCCGCGTCTCCGGAGCCCTGCAGTTCGCCGCCTCGGTACCGCTCGCCGTCTATGCCGCGACCGTCTCGGCGCGCCTGCACAAGCTCGGGGTCCGCGCCCCCGGCGCGACGATCGCCCTGGCCGGAGGCGTCCTCGCCGCCGCCTTCCTCACCGGCTCCGGACTGGTCACCTGGCTGCTGTCCCGCCCCGAGACGGCCGCCCACGTCGAACTGGTACGGGCCCTGCAGTACCTGGCCTTCGGTCTCGGCGGCCCCGCCCACGTCGTCCTCCTCGGGCTGCTGGTCGCCGGGATCGCCGTACCCGGCCTGCTCGCCGGCCTGCTCCCGCGCGCCCTCGCCGTGACGGGCCTGGCCATCGCGGCGGTCGCCGAACTGTCCACGCTGGTCCTGCTGGCCGACGCCGCCGCCCCGCTGCTGCCGATCGCCCGGTTCGCCGGCCTGCTGTGGCTGATCGCGGCCGGGTTCCTGCTCCCGCGCCGCCGCGTCCGTACGGAGGGCTGACCGCCATGACGAGCACCACCGACGCGAACCCCGACCCGGCGGAACGGACGCTGCGCTTCCAGCAGCCCGAGAAGGTCCTGCGCCACCTCGGCCCCGCCCCCGACGACGCCGTGCTCGCGCCGCTGTTCGGGCTCGATGCGGCCGACTACCGTACGCGCCTGAGCCGGCTGGAGGCGCGCAACCGGGAGGCCGCCGCCGCCCTCGCCGCCTTACCGGGGGCGGCCGCACGCCTGGCCGCGCTGCCGTTCCGGCCGGGCGAGCACGTCGTCGCCGTGGGGGAGAGCACCACCGCGGACCGGCTCTCCTGGTTCGAGATCCTGCGCCACCTGCTCCCGCCGACGGTCGGCTGCACCAACCTGGCCGTCTCCGGCAGTACGACCACCCAGGCCCTGGCGAACCTCCCCCTCCTCACGGCCCAGCGGCCCGACTGGGTGCTGTGCATGCTGGGGGCCAACGACGTGCAACGGCTGGACGGGGTCCCGCTGGTCGCCGCCGCCGAGACCCGCCGCGCCCTGCAGGCCCTGCGCGACCTGACGGTCAGCCGGACCGGGGCCCGGTGGATCTGGCTCACCCCGACCGGCGTCGACGTCGAGCGCGTGGCGCGGTACCAGCACTTCCGGCGGGCGGGCCTCGGCTGGGCCGGTACCGACCTCGACGCCCTGGCCGAATTCCTGCTCGCGGAGCCCGAGGTCACGGTCGACACCCGGACCGCGGGCCACGGCCACGTCGAGGAGGACGGCCTCCACCTCACCCCCGCCGGCCAACGCCGGGTCGTGTCAGCCGTCCTCGACGCCCTGGCCCCGCCGCCCGCCCCGGCCCGGCCATCGGAAAACTGACGGCCCTTTCCGGCCCCGCGAAGGTCACGTCCCAGGTCGTCATGGATCGCATGAGGAGACCGGCCGTCCGGCGCAGGTCCTCGGCGATCAGCTCCCCGGTGACCAGGCTGAAGGAGAGGCGCAGCCGGTACTAGCTCCCGGCTCGGTGCCGAAGGGGCGCATGCCGACGATGGCGACGCGTTCGTCGGAGGTCACCGTTCCGCCGCCGGTTCGAGAGCGGGTGCGTCGGCGGCCGTGGCGGCGCGCAGGCGGCGGTCGGCCTTGACGAAGGGGAGGTGCACCAGGACCTTCAGGCTCATTCCGCCGACGAAGACGATGACCGCGGCCTGCAGCGAGTGGTCGAAGAGGAGGCCGAAGAGGGAGAAGCCGAGCATCCGGCCGAGGGCGTTGAACATCATGACCAGGCTCTGGCCCTTGCCGAGCATCTCGCTGGGCACGTTCGTGTGCATGAAGCTGACGAAGTAGGTGCCGTAGACGCCGAAGGCGAGGAAGACGAGGAAGCAGCCCAGGGTGAGGATGCCCAGACGGGCCACGGTCTGGTCCGTCATGAGGTCCACGGCGGGTCCGACGAGGAGGACCAGGAAGAGGGCGGCGCCGATGATCATGCCCGCCATGCTGGCGGCCAGGCTGTTCGACGTACCCAGGCGCTTGGTGTGGGGCACGACCAGCAGGGAGAGGATGCCGCCGGCGGCGCAGACCGCCTCCAGGTAGCCGAACTCGACGGATCCGGCCCGGAAGACCTGCGTGATGACGTACGGCAGGCCCACCGTGATGAAGGGGTAGAGGAACAGGTGGGTGGTGAACCCGTTGGCCATCAGGGAGGTCAGGCGGATGTCCGCGGTGACGAGCTTGCGGAACATGCCCAGTTCCTCGCGGGCGACGGCGGCCACGCCCTGGGCTCCTTCGCCGGAAGCCTTGGACTGGGTGTAGGCGACTCCCCGCTGGAACAGGAAGGCTGCGGAGAACAGCGTGGCGGTGCTGATCGCGGTGGTCGCGAACCCCGCGGTGGAATAGAGCAGCACACCCACGACGGGACCGATCATGCGGACGGCGTCGCCGATGCCGAAGAGGAGGTTGTTGGTGTCCAGGATGTCCTCTTCGTCGATGACGTCGGGGACGATGCTGGAGAAGCTGGTGGTGACGAAGGACTCGCAGACGGAGAAGCAGAAGACGGTGGCGTAGACGAGCGCGACGGTGGCGTCGGTGTCCAGGAGCCAGGCCGCCAGCAGGAACGCAACGGCGACGAGGACGCGTAGGGCGTCGCACACCAGGATGATGTTCTTCCGGTTGAACCGGTCGCAGACGACGCCGGTGACCAGGCTGAGCGCGAAGAAGGGGAGGGTGCCGACCAGCAGCGCGAGGCCGAGGTCGGTCGCTCGCCCCGTGAGGTCGAGCAGGTACACCGCCATCGCGGCGTTGAAGCCGAAGGTGGCCAGCCGGCTGGCCGATGAGCCCAGCACCAGCCGGGCCACGGGGCCCGACCTCATGGCTTTGAACGCTTCGAAGGTCTTCACTTCGCACTTCCTGTTTTCGTTGCGTCGCGTCGTGCCCGGCGCTGGCGGGCCGGTCTTTGCGGCCCAGGGCAGGTCGGCGAGGGCCCGGAAGTGCGCCTTACCGATGGGCATGGGCGGGACCCGCCGGCAGGGCCGCAGCCGGTGGCCGCGCATGGAGCCGGGCAGGGACTCGTCGACGCGCTGGGCGACGAGCCGGGCGAGCTCCGTCTCACGGGCGGGACGGGGCCGCCGATCGGCGGGGACGTACGGTCTGCCTCGCCGAGGAGCGCGGAGGTGACGGTGCGCGTGGCCTCGGCCGGACCGTACGCGTTGTGCACCCGCGTGGTCACGTCGGGCAGCGCGTCGGGCCGGGCCAAGGCCACGCCGATGGCCACCGGCGCGGCCGGCCGGTCGAGGCAGACGGCAACCGCGTCCGGAGTCACACGGACCCAGCGGCTGTACCGCGAAACGACAACGTCCCCCGCAGCGAGCGGCCGTACCCCATCCCCTCGGGCAACGCTCGGCACTTCGGTCATGCTTGTCCTCTCGTACGGACACGTCCGGCCGGATCCCGGCTGGACGCGCCTCGAAATCCCCCGGCCCGACCGCAGGGTCGGGCACTCTTCGCAGGGCGTCGGACAAGCGGGAGCAGAGAAGACGTGTGGGAAGGCGTGGTCGACGACTTCCCGACGGCGCATTGCGCAACCCCCGACCGCCTGCGGCCGGTCGAAGGCCTGGACGGTGTACTGTCCCGCGCCCTGTACGGCACAAGATCTACGCGCGATCACCCGAGGGAGCACGCACCGCCGTTCCCCCGCGGCTCGGCGCCAGTACATATGCTCGATCGGGCCGCGTCAAGTGTCTTTTGTTGGGGGCGCGTTTCGGGGTACAACGCTTCAACCAGCGGTTTTTCCTTCCCGCGTGCACCTCGCGCGGCACGATGCCTATCAGACACGACCGACCGTCCCGTCACCGGAGGAACAGAGCATGGCAACGAAGATCGAGGACAGTACCTGGCTCCGCCGGTACCACGACAGCGCACCGGGCGCCCCGCGTTTGGTGTGCTTCCCGTTCGCCGGCGGCTCCGCCTCCTACTTCTTCGGCCTGTCCCAACGGTTGCAGCCGCAAGTGGAGGTGATCGCCGTGCAGTACCCCGGACGCCAGGACCGCATGGGCGAGGGTTGTATGGAGAGCGTGCGGGATCTCGCGGCGGGAGTAGCGGAGGCACTGGTTCCAGTCGGACCGCCGACGGTCTTTTTCGGCCATAGTATGGGGGCGCTCGTGGCCTTCGAGACCGCGATCGCGCTGAGCGGGAGCCCCGCGGCTCCGCGCGCCCTGATGGTCTCCGCCAGCCGCGGCGCGTCCTTGCCGAGCCGCAGGACCGACAGCGCCACCTCGGACGAGGAACTCATCGCGGACTTGCGGGAGCTGAACGGCACGGACGAGCAACTCCTCGCCAACGCGGCGCTCATGGACGTCATCCTGCCGGTGCTGCGCGCCGACTACCGAGCGGTGGCGCGCTACCGCGGTGCCCCGGACGCCCGCGTCGCCTGCCCCATAACGGCCCTTGCCGGGGACCGCGACCCCGTGGTCGACGAGGCCGAGGCCGCCGTCTGGGAGCAGCACACCGCGGGCGACTTCCGCCTGCGGCACTTCCCGGGCGGGCACTTCTTCCTGGACGAGCACCAGGACGACCTGGTGGGGGAGCTGAACCTGCTGATGGCGGCGGCACTCACGGACGCCGGTACCGGCCGGTCGGCATAACCCGTCAGCGACGGTAGGCAGCTGCCGCGATCTCGATGAAGGACCGGATCAGCGGGTTGGTGTCACCCTCGTTGCACACCGCCACCACACGGCTCGGCGCCATGTCGACCAGCGGCACCACGGCCAGCTCCGCGGGCAGGTCGTGTCCGAGCGGGGCCATGCCGACCGTGCCGTTCCACAGCACGGCGTGCAGGCACTCCTGGACGGCGCGCACCACCGGCCCCTCGCGCGGTGCGCCGCCGTTCCAGTACGACTGCCAGACCGGGTCGGTGCCCTGCGGGAACTGGAACCAGCGGCGGTCGTCCAGTTCGGCCAGCCGCAGCCGGTCGTAGCGGGACAGCGGATCGTCGGCGCGCACGACCACGCCGACCGGATCGGCGCGCAGCGTACGCACCGTCAGGGCCGTCTCGTCGAACGGCGCCCGGGTCAGGGCGACGTCGACCAGCCCGGTGCGCAGCCCGCACGTCGGGTCGGTCAGGTCGGTGTCGCGGATGCGGATGTCGATGCCGGGGTGGGTCCGGCGGAAGGCCGCGGCCAGCCGGGACACTCCCGGGTCGGTGCCGTCGCCCAGGATGCCGACGGTGAGGGTCGCGGCGCCGGCGGCCGCGCCGACGCGTACACGGACGCGGTCGGCATGGTCGAGCAGGGCCCGCGCCTCGTCGAGCAGTACCGCGCCCACCGCCGTGAGCGTGACGCCGGTGGGTGAGCGGGTGAACAGCAGGGCTCCGACATCGGCCTCCAACTGCTTGATCGCCCGACTCAGCGGCGGCTGGCTGATGTGCAGTCGTCTGGCGGCTCGGCCGAAGTGGAGTTCTTCGGCGACGGCCACGAAATAGCGCAAGGTCCTCAACTCCACGCTGCAACGATACCCATCGGGTATCGGCGTCGCGGAACAGGTCTTGGACACGGGAGCAGCCCGGCCGGTGCACTGGTCGGTATGACCGAAGAAGCACGCAACAGTGAGACGCGGACCGGACCCGCCCTGTCGGTGGTGGGTCCGGGCGCGGGCGAGACGATCGTCCTGGGCAGCACGCGCATGCGCGTCCTGGAGGACGGCAGCCACACCGGACACCGCCTCGCGATCGCCGAGTCCGTCCTCGCCCCGCACACCCAGGGACCGCCGCAACACCGCCACGCCCAGCACGAGGTGGCAGGCCGTTGACGCCCCGGGCCGACATCGACGCGATGAGCCGCTACGCGACCGAGCCGGCCGCGGCCCTCGACTGAAGCAGCCGGGACAACCTTCCTGAACCGATCACCCACGAACGGGAAAGCATGAACATCGCCTACTGGCTCGTCGCCGGACCGCTCGCCCTCTTCTACGTCTACGCGGGCACGCTGAAGGTGATCCGCAGCCGCGATGAGCTCCGGCCGATGATGGCCTGGGTCGACCGCGTGCCCTTGCCCGCCCTCAGGGCTCTGGGGACGGTCGAAGTACTCGGCGCGGCCGGCCTGGTCCTGCCGCCGCTGACGGGCATCGCGCTCCCGCTGGCGCCGGCCGCGGCCGGCGGTTTCGTACTCCTCCAGGCAGGTGCGATCGCCGTCCACCTGACCGGAGACGACCGCCGGATCGCCCTCAACGTCGGGCTCACCACCACGGCGGCCGCGACCGTCTGGCTCGCTTCCGGGCTGTGATGGTCCGCCGTGTACGGGGCCGACCGCCTCACCCGTGACCTGTCGCTCCCGGACATCGTCCGGCTCGGTGGCAACGGATCGCCCTCGGAGGGAGTTCCACACATCCTGCTCGGCGGCCGGCACCCCTCAAGGGGGCGGGGACCGCATGCTCAGCGGCGTACCCGGTCTCAGCGGAACGCGCCGACGTTCCGGGCCGCCCAGTCGGCGAAGGGGCGCGGGGCGCGCCCGAGGACCTGCTGCGTGTCCGGGCTGACGCGCAGCTCGGCCGGGTTCGGGGAGCCGAGGATGTCCAGGGTGTCGTCGGCGAGTTCCACCGGCATGCCCTGCGCCATGGCGGCCCTCGCCTCCTCGCGCGTCAGGTGGTGGAACCGTACGGGCGAACCCAGCGCGGCGGCGATGGCCTCCGCCTGCCCGCGCGGGGTGATCACCTCCGGGCCGGTCAACTCGTACACACCGCCCGCGTGCCGGCCGTCCAGCAGGCAGGCCGCCGCGACCTCGGCGATGTCGGCGGGATCGATGATCGGCACTCCGACGTCGCCGAACGGCGCGGCGACGACCCGCCGTGTCCGGACCGACTCGGCCCACCACAGGGCGTTGGAGGCGAAGCCGCCCGGCCGCAGGACGGTCCACTCCAGGCCGGAGTGTCGCAGCGCGTCCTCCACCGCCTTCATCGCGATCCGCGTCGCGCCGAAGGGCCTGGTGGCCACGCCCAGCGAGGAGAGCAGGACGACCCGGCGGACTCCGCCGGCCGCTGCCTGGGCGATGATGTCGGCCGGGTGTGTCCCGACGGCGTGCATGTCGCCCGACAGCAACAGGAACAGCGCCTTCGCCCCGTCCAGCGCGGGCGCGAGTTCCTCCGGCCGAGCCATGTCGGCCACCACGTGACGGACGCCGTCCGGCACCGCCGCCGCGTGCCGCGACACCGCCGTCACCTGCTGGCCCGCCTGGGCCAGCGCCCGCGTCAACGGCCGGCCCACATTCCCGGTAGCCCCGGTCACCACGATCATGAACTGCTCCTCGTTCGATGCCTGTTGTGACACCGACGCTAGGAGCCGGGCTTACTTTTGGTAAGGACATACCTCTGGGTAAGCTCCTCCCATGGAGGAAGGCGTGCAGCTCATACGGGGCGAGGCGGAGCAGCGGTATGAGGTGTTTCACACCGACTGCCCTGCCCGCGACGTGGTCGACCACGTGACCAGCAGATGGGGCATCTGGGTGCTGATCTCCTTGCGGAGCAACGACCTTCGCTTCTACGAGCTGCGCGAGAGCATCCGGGGCATCAGCGAGAAGATGCTCGCCCGGACCCTGCGCGCGCTCGTCCAGGACGGCCTGGTCTGGCGCAAGGTCGAGCCGACGACGCCGCCCCAGGTCAGCTACGGACTGACCGAGTTCGGCCAGGACATCGGCGAGCCGCTGACGGACCTGTTCGACCGCATCACCCGCCACCTCCCACCCCGCCCCACTCCCCAGCGCACCCGCTGACGACGCGCAGGTGGACTCTTGTCCATGAACGGCGCAACCGTCGACAGCCGACCCCGGGATCAGGACGTACGGGGCCGGGACCCGCCGTCCAGGATGGCCAGTTCTGCCTCCGTGGCCTGGCGTTTCCATTCAGGGGCGAGTGCGGCGTAGGTGGTGACGTCGTGCCAGCAGCCCTGGGTGCGGAAGAGCTGCCGCAGGGTGGCCTCGCGCCGCAGGCCGGCCGCGTGCATCACGTCCGCCATGCGGTGGTGGTCGCTGCGGTGGCCGGCCCAGATGCGGTGCAGCCCGAGGTGGCCGAAGCCGTAGGCCATGAGCAGCCGGCCCGCTTCGTGTCCGTGGCCGGATGTGGGGGCACCGGGGAGCAGCACCAGGCTGGTGAGCATGGCGTTTCTCCCGTAGTCCTCGACGAGCAGGCCCATCGTGCCCGTGAGGGTGTCGTCGTCGAGGCAGCACACGGCGAGGGTGTACCGGTGCCGCGGGTGCGCATGTGGCTGGTGGAGGCTCCGGGCGAACGCGTCGTGCGCCTCGCTCTCCTCCATCCGGTCGATGCCGAGGTAGCGGGTGAGCAGGCGGTGCGTGAGGATGCGCGTGAAGGGCTCATGGTCGGAGGGCCGTAGTTCGCGCAGCTTGAGGCGCCTGCCGCGGAGTTCGGGTACGCGCGTCACCCGGCGGCTCCGGGTCGTGCGCCCACCGGCTGCGCGGTCGTGCGGTCCGACGGGGAACCGGAGGCGGCCGGGACGAGGACGTCGAGGTCGACGCAGTAGCGCCCGGAGGGGACCGGTTCGCCCAGGAGGATGCGGCGGGCGGTGTCCGTGGCGAGGGCCGCACCGAGCATCACGCCGCTGGCGAGTTGGGGCCAGCTGGACAGCGTCCGGCCGACCCGGGGCAGCGCGTCGATCATCGCAGGGCTCAGACGCTGCTCATCGACCATGCGCAGCAGGAGGCGGATCGTTCCGGCGCCGTCGAGCTCGCGCAGTTCCTCCGACGTTGTGTCACCGATGAGGCCGTGGAAGAGCGGACGGGCGGGCTCGGTGTCGAACCGCTCGACGTCGAGCAGCCCGCGGTCGTTCGTGTCCATGAGGACCGGAACCCCCAGGCGGCGGGCGTGCTCCCGGGCGGCCACCTTCACCCAGGGCGTGTCGCATTCTTCGATCAGGATGTCCAGACCACCGCCCTCGACGGCGAAGAAGTCTCCGATGGAGTCCTCGGTGAGGCCGCCGCGGTGGAGCTCGATGTCGAGGTACGGGTCGAGCTCGTACATGCGCCGGGCGCACAGCACGGTCTTCTCCAGACCCAGTTCGTGGACACCTGCGCGCAGCCGGTTCAGGTTGGACAGACTCAGCCGGTCGAAGTCGGCGAGCCGGAACGAGCCGCCCACACCCTCCATCGCGCAGGTCAGCGCGGCGCTGCTGCCCACGGACAACCCGACGACACCGATCCGGCGCCCGAACAGGGACTGCTGCTGAGCGCGAGTGATCTTGTCGCGGTTGCGGTCGCTGCGCACCAGGCGGAAGTCCGCCTCGGGCAGTACGTGGACGAGGCGTCCCGACCACGGGTACCAGGCCCACGTCCCGTACGCGTCGGGGCGGCCGCCGGTGGTGTCCGCGACGGCCCGCGCGAGCGCGGCCGCCGTGCGGTACTCGCCCGGCGCCAGGCATCGCACGAGCTCTTCGACCTGCTCCACGATCCGGTCGTGCACCTCTCTCACCAGCGGCGAGTCCCGTACGGCAGCCAGAGCACCGGCGTGGTCAGGCAGGGCCGGGTCGAGGAGAAGGGGACGAAACGATTCACTGGCTTGCTGGGGCGAGGGCAGCGCGAACTGCCCCGGGCCCGCGCCGCGAGAGGGGAAGAAGGTCACGCCAGGACGCTAGCCAAACCCGCGATCTTGAGACGGCGCACCTCACCCGTGGGGGCGCAATCGAATTGATCTTCGATGGGAATGCGCCTATAGCGC
Source organism: Streptomyces vinaceus (assembly GCF_008704935.1). NCBI lineage: Bacteria > Bacillati > Actinomycetota > Actinomycetes > Kitasatosporales > Streptomycetaceae > Streptomyces > Streptomyces vinaceus. The sequence continues at coordinate 199,770 of NZ_CP023692.1, read as the reverse complement.
GCCCCCTGCGCGCCCCCCGGGGCCGGAGTGCGGAGGTGCCGCGCGGGCGGCCAGGCGCCTGCGGCGGAGCAGCAACCAGGTGGCCGACAGGAGCGCCAGGCATCCCGCGAAGAGCCACGGCACCTTCAGGAAGCCGACGGTTCCCGAACCGCGGACGCCGTCCGCGGCCGCCGTGACGGTGAGCCGGCCCCAGCCCGCGACGGGGGCAGCCGCCCAGGTCTCGGTGAGGCGGACCTTCTGCCCCGGGAGCAGCTCGGCCGGCACGTTCGCGAGCCGCCGTTCGCCGGGCCCTCCCACCACCACACCGCTCACGCCGAGGGAGACCTGAGGGGCGAGCTTGACGTTCCCCGTGTTGTGCAGGGTGTAGGCGACGGTCGATTCGCGGGCGCCGGTCCACGGCAGCTGCGGGCTCAGCGCCGTGAACCGTACGTCCTCCACGGCCAGGCCGGGGTGGTGCGGCCCCTCGACGCGCAGATAGATCCTGGCTCCGACTCCGCGCTGGACGCTGAGGTGCGAGCCGTCGGCGGGCTGCACGCGCGTGTCGACCGCGACGAGGGCACCCACGTGGTCGCCCGGCGAGGCGTCGCTCGGAACGGTGAGGGTGACACCGACCGTCACTGCCGAACGGGCCGGTACCGTGACGGTGTCCAGCTCGGGCTTTCCCCAGGCTCCCACCTCCCGTTGGGTCTCCTCGATTCCGCGTACGGCCAGTCCGCCGTCGCGTTCCGTGTTGTGGGCGTCGGCGACGTAGAGGCGGAACGTCAGTTCTGCGGTGGTGGTGTTGGTGACGACCGCGCGGTCGGTGAGCGTCGCGCCGGGCTGTGCCGGCAGTTCGGAGGCCGACCGCGGCGTGATGGCGGAGTCCGCCGGTCTGACCGACCACTCGCCGTTGTCCGCCGCTCCGGCCGGTGTGGGGGAGAGGGTCGTCAGCAGGAGAAGGAACAGGGCAACGTAGGCGGGGCGCATGACTCGTCAGCTTTCCGGGCGTCGTGGGCCGGACGCGCGGCGTCCGGCCCACGGCCGCCCCGGCGCGCATGTAGGGCGCGGTTTCCGTGCCGTCACCGCCGCCGATGTTGTAGCGGGCGATGGTGAGGCCGAGCCCTCCGGTGCCGTAGAGGGCGTCGGCGAGCCGATTGCGCTGGGCGTCCGGCCAGCCGCCGGTGACGTTGGCGAACCAGGCGAGAGCGGTGCCCCACCCCTCGAACGGCGCGTGCTGGTACGCGGGGTCGAGGCGGACCGGGACGGGGGCCGACCGTACGGTGCCGGCAGCGGCCGGAGGTGACGCCGCACCGCTGACGAGGAGTGCGGCGACGGCCGCGAGCGAGGTCGCGAGGGCGGGGGGCACGCGGCGCCGGGCGTTGCCCGGGAGCCTTCTTCTGATGCCGAGCACAGCTGGTCTCCTGTCGGGAGTCGCCCGTTGCAGCCCCGGGCGCGCGAGCGGGTCCGTACGACGCAGCGGATGTTTGCGTTAACATCGAGGAGTGGGGAGAGTGTCGAAGCGGTGGGTGGACGTGTCAAGGGAGCCGGCGCGTAGCACGACCGCCCGCCCTCGCGGTCCGCAGCGCTAACATCCGTACGGGTGCACACGCACTCCGCTCGGAGTAGGGGTTCGGAGGTCCGGTTCACATGCCGCGCGAGGTCGGAGCAAGATCACCGAGGTCCCGTCCGCTGCGCCAGTCGCCCTCCATGGCCGATGTCGCCGCCATGGCGGGCGTCTCGTCGCAGACCGTCTCCCGCGTGGCCAACAACCGGGAGAACGTGGACGCGTCCACCCGCGAGCGGGTGCTGGCCGCGATGAAGATGCTCGGGTACCGCCCCAACACGGCCGCCCGGGCGCTGGTCACCGGGCGGTTCGGCACGCTGGGCGTCATCAGCTTCGACATCAGCGCCTACGGGAACGCCAGGACGTTCGCCGCCATCTCCGACGCCGCCCGCGAAGCCGACCTGTTCGTGAACTTCATGGGAGCGCGGGCGCAGACCGAAGCCGCCGTGCGCCAGGCCTTCCGGCAGCTGATGCTCCAGTCCGTCGACGGCATCATCCTCATCGAGTCGCAGATCCTGGACACCCCCGAACTCCGGCTGCCGTCCACCGTCCCCGTGGTCTTCGCCGACGGGGACACCGGCCACCGCTACGCCAACGTCGACATCGACCAGGCCGAAGGCACCCGCGGCGTCGTCGCCCACCTGCTGAGCCTCGGCCACCGGACGGTCTGGCACGTCGCCGGGCCCCGCGACTCCTACGCGGCGCGCCGCCGGGCAGAGGCGTGGCACCGCTCGCTCAAGGACGCGGGCGCCGCCGTACCACCGCTCCTCTACGGTGACTGGTCCGCGGCCTCGGGGTACCGCGCCGGACGCGACCTGGCGGGCCGCCCGGAAGTGACCGCGATCTTCGCCGCCAACGACCAGATGGCACTGGGCGTCATGCGGGCCCTGCAGGAAGCGGGCCGGCGCGTGCCTCAGGACGTGAGCGTGACCGGGTTCGACGACGTGCCCGAGGCCGCGTTCTACCCCGCCCCCCTCACCACGGTCCGGCAGGACTTCGACGCCGTGGGCCGCCACTGCGTCACGCTGCTCCTCGACCAGATCGGCGGCGGGACGGGCAGCCCGCGCCAGGCGTCGGTGGCGCCGGTCCTGGTGGTGCGCGAGAGTACGGCGGCCCCGGCCGGCTGAGCGGGCGGAAACCGGGCCGCCTTCAGGAGGTCCGGGCTTTCGCCGCCTTGGCGGCGCGGCGTCCCGCCGCCACGGTACCGAAGGTCTCGCGGTCGTCCAGGAAGCCCTCCAGGGCGAAGGTGGCGGCTCCGAGGCTCACCGGATTGTCGGGGACGGCGCTCAGCTGGAAGGTGAGCGCCTGAAGCGTCGCCGGGAGGGCGTGCGCCGCGATGACGTCGCGGGTCTGCCGCAGCAGCGGCTCGCCGAGCCGGTCCGCCACCCAGCCGCCCAGTACCAGGGCCTGAGGATTGAACAGGTTGAGGAGATCGGCCGCGGCCTCCCCGAGGTAGCGGGCGGTCCGCGCCACGGTCTCGGCCGCGACGGCGTCGCCCTCCGCCGCGGCGCGGGCGACGTTGGTGGTGACGGTGTCCTCGTCGGGGTCCAGAAGAGGGCTTTCGCCGTCCAGTTCCCGCACGGTGCGGGCGATGCCGCGGGTGCTGACGTAGGCCTCGACGCAGCCCTGCCTGCCGCACCTGCACTCCCGTCCTTCGCGGACCAGGCAGGTGTGGCCCCATTCCCCGGCGCTGTTGGTCGCCCCCCGGTAGAGCGCTCCGTCGACCGCGATGCCCGCGCCGACGCCGGCCCGAAGGGTCAGTACGACGAGGTCGTCGACCTCGCGTCCGGCGCCGAACCACATCTCGGCGACGGTGCCGGCCTTGAGCGGGTTGTCGAGGTACAGGGGCATGGGGAGGCGCTCGGCGAGGAGGGACCGCAGGGGGACGTCGCGCCAGGACCAGTAGGGCGAGAAGACGGACACGCCGCCCTCGCGCTCCACGAGACCGGGGACGCTGACCCCCGCGCCGAGGATGCGCGGGGGCACGTCCGAGGCGTCCGACAGGCCCTCGACCCCCGTCACGATGGCGTCGACCACGTCATGCGGCCGGACATCGGTCTGCGGCAGGGGTAGCCGTACGCTGCGCAGCACCTCCAGTGCCAGGTCGAACAGCTCGACCTGGACGGACGTCTCCGCCACGTCGATCCCGACCAGCGCACCGCGCTCCGCGTTGACCGCGAGCCGTGCCCGCGGGCGCCCGCCCCCGGAGTCCTCGTGGCCGGCCTCGCGCAGGACTCCGGCCTCCAGCAGCTCCGCGACGAGGTTGGCCACGGTCGCGAAGGACAGGCCGGTCGCCGTGGCGATCTCCTGCCGGCTCACCGGGCCGGGTGCCGCGAAGACGCACCGCAGCGCGTCGAACCGGTTGCGGCGGCGGATGTCCTGGGCGGTGCGTTTCGCCATGGGCGCGTCCTTCCGTGTCGTGCGTGTCGTGGCGGAGGGGCCGTCGTCGGGTACGGAGCGAGCTTATTCCATGCGTTGGACGATGTGTATTTACATGGGTTAGAAGAACTCCTAGAGTTTCCTCGCACAAGAGAGGAGCGACACCATGCACCTGACCGCACTGCCGTGCGCGCCCGTGCCGGGCCGCCTGACCGAGGGACCCGTCTGGCACGCCGGACGCGGTGACCTGCTGTGGGTGGACATCCCCGCGGGCCTCATCCACCGGGCCCGTCTGGTGGACGGCGACGACGACAGCGGCCTGCCGGACCTCGGGCCCAGGAGGACCGTCAGCCTCGCCGGGCCCGTCGGCGCGGTCGCGCCCTGCGCGTCGGGCGGGCTCCTCGCGGCCGCGGGAACCTCCTTCCTGCGCGTCGACGAGGACGGGGTGGCCACGGAGTTCGCCGCGCCCGTGGTCCCCGACGACGGCACGCCGCGACGGATGAACGACGCCAAGTGCGACCCGAGCGGCCGGCTGCTGGCCGGAACCATGGCCCACGACGCGACCCCGGACGCGGGCACCCTCTACCGCCTCGACCCCGACGGCACCCTGACGACCGTGCTGAGCCCGGTCACCATCTCCAACGGCCTCGGGTGGAGCCCCGACGGCCGGCTGCTGTACTACGCGGACAGCCCGACGCACCGTGTCGACGTCTTCGACCACGATCCCGTCACCGGCGCCCTGTCGGGGCGCCGCCCCTTCGCCGACACCAGCCCCGCCGGGATGCCGGACGGCCTGGCCGTCGACACCGTGGGCCGGGTCTGGGTGGCGGTGTGGGGAGCGGGGCAGGTCAGGGCATACACCCCCGACGGCGCACTCCACGCCGTCGTCACGGTCGCCGCCTCGCAAGTGTCCAGCTGCGCGTTCGTGGGCCCGGAGCTGGATCTCCTGATCATCACCACCGCGGCCGAGGGACTGACGGCCGCGCAACTCGCGGCGGAGCCGCATGCCGGCCGGCTCTTCATCTGCCGGCCCGGTGCCACCGGCCTGCCGGTCCCACCCTTCGCCGACGACCCGGCGCAGCTCCCCGGCCCCGCCACCACCCCATACGACCCCAGAGGTTCCGCATGACGACCGACCTGGCCCCCGCACTCGCCGTCGCACCCGTGATCGCGATCCTGCGTTCCCGATCGCCCCGCCACTTCGCCGCCACCGCCGATGCCCTCCACGAGGCGGGCATCCGGGCCATGGAGTTCACGCTGACCACACCGGGCGTCCTGCACGCGTTGCGCGAGTACGCCGAGTCGAAGCCGGCCGGTACCGCCCTCGGCGCGGGCACCGTCATGACCCCGGCCGATGCCATGCGCGCCGTGGAAGCGGGCGCCACCTACCTCATCACGCCGGCCACCTGCCTCGACGTCATCGGGGAGGCCCGCCGCCTCGGCGTACCGGTACTCCCCGGCGCTCTGACGCCGAGCGAGATAGTGGCGGCGTGGCGGGCGGGCGCCACCATGGTCAAGCTCTTCCCCGCCTCGGCCGGAGGCCCGGAGTATCTGCGCGCCGTCCGGGCCCCCCTGCCGCACGTCCCTCTCGTCCCCACGGGAGGGATCGACCTCGACCAGGCCCCCGCCTACTTCGCCGCGGGTGCGAGCGCCCTGGGCATGGGCAGCCCGCTGATCGGGGACGCCTGCGAGGGCGGGGACCTGGAGGCGCTCCGGGAACGCGCCGCCACGCTGCTGGACGGCATCCGCTCATGACCGCGCTCGTCACCCTCGGGGAAACCATGGCCGTCCTGGCGGCCGAGCGCCCCGGTCCGCTCGCCTGCGGGACTCCACTGCGCCTGGGGTTCGCGGGGGCCGAGGCCACGGTCGCCATCGGCGTGAGCCGCCTCGGCCACGCGGCGTCCTGGATCGGGCGGGTCGGGGCCGACAGCGCCGGCACGATGATCCTCGACGGACTGCGCGGTGAGGCCGTCGACGTCACCCGCGCACGCGTCGACGACGCCGCACCGACCGGACTCATGCTGCGCGAGCGCCGTACGCCCGACCACACCCGCGTCACCTATTACCGGCGCGGACTCGCGGGCGCCCGCCTCGACCCCGGGGACATCGACCCGGAACTCGTCGCCCGGGCCCGGGTCCTGCACGTCACCGGCATCACCCCCGCCCTCGGCGACGGGCCGCTGGCGGCCGTACGGCGGGCGGTCGACCTGGCCCGCGCCGCCGGCGTCACCGTCAGCCTGGACCTGAACTACCGGGCCAGGCTGTGGAACAGGCAGGAAGCCGCGGCCGAGCTGAACCACCTCGTCGCCCGCGCCGACATCGTCTTCGCCGGTCCGGACGAGGCCTCGCTGGTCGTTCCCGAGGCCGACCCCGCCACCATGGCGCGCACTCTGCTCGGCCTCGGGCCGCGCGAAGCGGTCCTGAAGCTCGGCGCCCGGGGGGCCGTCGCGGTCACGCACGACGGCGAGGCCGTCCAGGACATCGTGCCGGTCACCCCGGTGGATCCGATCGGCGCGGGCGACGCCTTCGTCGCCGGATACCTCGCCGGCCACCTCGACGGCACCGACCTCCCGGGCCGGCTCCTGCTCGCCGCGACGTGCGGGGCCTTCGCGGTGGCCGCCCCCGGCGACTGGGAGGGCCTGCCCCGGCGCGCCGAGCTGGACCTGCTCCACGGAGCGGACGTCACCCGCTGACCGGTGCGTCCCGACCACCCCGCCACCACTCGACGCCACCCCCCTCCCCTCCACCCACGAAAGACCAGCCATGAACCGATTCACAGGGCGAACCGCCGTCGTCACCGGCGCCTCGTCCGGCATCGGCGCAGCCAGCGCCGTACGTCTGGCCTCCGAAGGAGCCGCCGTCGTCCTCGCCGACATCGACGAGGCGGCGGGCACCGCACTCGCACGGAAGATCCGCGACGACGGGGGCCGCGCGGAGTTCGTGCCGTGCGACGTCTCGTCCGAACACGACTGGCGCAGCCTGAAGGACCGCACGCACACGCTGTTCGGCCCGGTGGCCGTCGTACACAGCAACGCCTTCACCCACACGCCCGCGCCCGCCCACGAACTGCCCGGCGACGACTGGGACCGTGACATGGCCGTCAACCTCAAGGCGCCCTACCTGGCCGTACGGACCTTCCTTGACGACCTGCGCGCCGCCCGCGGCTCCTTCGTGGCCACGTCCAGCGTGCACGCACTGTGCAGTCTGCCGGGCTATCCGGCCTACGCGGCGGCGAAGGGGGGCATGTGCGCGCTCGTCCGCCAGCTCGCGGTCGAGTACGGGCCGCAGGTGCGGTTCAACTCCGTCCTGCCCGGTCCGATCCTCACGGAGAACTGGCAGGACGTGGACGAGGAGGGACGCCTGCTCTCTGCCCGTGCCACCGCCCTGGGACGGCTGGGCCACCCCGACGAAGTAGCGGCCGCGGTCGCCTTCCTCGCGTCCGACGACGCCTCGTACATCACCGGCACGAACCTGACCGTGGACGGCGGCTGGGCCGTGAAGAAGGAGTCCAAGTGAAGATCACCTCCCTGAAGACCTACCTGGTCGCCCCCCGTTGGTGCTTCCTGCGCGTGGACACCGACGAAGGCATCACCGGCTGGGGCGAACCGGTCGTCGAGGGCCGCGCGCACACCGTCGCGGCCGCCGTCGAGGAACTGTCCGACTACCTGGTCGGCCAGGACCCGCTGCGCATCGAGGACCACTGGCAGGTCCTGACCAAGGGCGGCTTCTACCGCGGAGGCCCCGTCCTTTCCAGCGCGGTCGCGGGCATCGACCAGGCACTGTGGGACATCGCGGGCAAGGCGCTGGGCGTGCCGGTGTGGCAGCTGCTCGGCGGCAACGTCCGGGACCGGGCACGGGTCTACAGCTGGATCGGCGGCGACCGGCCGACCGACGTCGCGCAGCAGGCCGCCGCCCGCAAGGCCGAGGGCTTCACGGCCGTCAAGATGAACGCCTCGCCCCAGCTGGAACTGATCGACACCCCCCGCGCCGTCCACGACATCGTCGAACGGGTGGAGAGCGTCCGCACGCAGGTCGGCGACGGCTTCGACATCGCCGTCGACTTCCACGGCCGCCTCACCCTCCCCATGGCACGACGGGTGCTGCCCCTCCTGGAGCCCTCCCTGCCGTTCTTCGTCGAGGAACCGGTGGTTCCCGAGATGAGCGCCCACATCGGGGAGGTCGTGCGCTCCACCAGCATCCCCATCGCCACCGGAGAACGGCTCTACTCCCGCTGGGACTTCAAGCCCGTGCTCCAGCAGGGGATCGCCGTGGCCCAGCCCGACCTCTCGCACGCCGGCGGGATCTCGGAGGTGCGGCGCATCGCGGCCATGGCCGAGGCCCATGACGTGTCTCTGGCGCCGCACTGTCCGCTCGGCCCGATCGCACTGGCCGCCTGCCTCCAGGTCGGCTTCGCGACACCCAACCTGCTGATCCAGGAGCAGAGCCTCGGGATCCACTACAACGCCGGGTCGGACCTGCTGGACTACCTCACCGACCGGTCCGTCTTCCGTTACGAGAACGGCCACGTCGCCCTGCTCACCGCACCGGGACTGGGCATCGAGGTCGACGAGAAGGCCGTCGAACGCGCCGCCGAGACGGGCCACCGCTGGCGCAACCCGGTGTGGCGACGGGGCGACGGCTCCCTCGCCGAATGGTGACGGGTCGAGCCCCCGCGCGCCGGCTGGCCGGGCGTCAGGAGGTCAAGGACTCCAGCCGCCGCCGAGTGGCCGGACCGTAGACCCCCGGCGGGTCGCCACGGACGCCGTACTTCGCCTGGAACCACTGCACCGCCTCGTCGAGGTGCTGGTCGAAACGGCCTCGTTGGGGCAGGGTCCACAACCCCAGCTGCGCGAGGCGCCGCTGCAGATCGACGACCTGGGGTCCGCTGTCGTGCCGGCGCAGCGTCGGCTCGTCGGCGGGCGCGGTCGGTGACGCGGGGGAGGGCGGCACGGTGCTCGCACCGCCGGATCGGCCTCCGGCCGTCGGCGCCGCGCTCGTACCGGTGAGCGGGTCCGTGGTGGACGCGGACGGGGGCGCGGAAGACGGTGCACGCACCGGGCCGTTCCCGGCTGTCGGCGGAGTGCGCCGGGGAGGGTCCGGGAGCGGGCCGGGGGACCGGGACACCGTGGGCGGCGCGCTCGGTTCGTCCTCCGCATCGTGTACGTCGAGCCGGATCGCGGGGGCCTGCGCCGTCGCCTCGCCGGACCCCTGGCTTCGGGTGAAGGCGTACGTACCCGCGACGGCCGCGGAGCCGATCAGGGTCGCGAGGGCCGCGGTGACGCGCAGTCGACGTCGCTTCGTGGGCCGGCGCGCCCGGTGGTGTGCCGGCCTGCTCATGACCATCGGCTGTCCGAGGACGTCGCCGCCGGACGGCGTACCGCTCTCGTGCGCGACCTGCGCTGCGACCCACCACGCCGTGCCGGTGTCCAGGGTGCTCGGCGCGTCCCCCGGCGCGGGTCGGTGCGGGGCGATGTACGGCCTGACCCAGTCACGGTCGAACTGCGCCGGGGCGGCGGCCCGCCCCGGGCTCGCGTCGTGGTGCGACATGTCGCAGGCGCAGCGCGGGGAGTCACCGCATCGGGGGCAGAAGGGGGTGCTCACCAAACTCCAGTCGGCTGGTCCGGGAAATACGGAATGAGCCCTCGGCGCGCCACGTCGTACGGCTTTTGAATTATCGGGCCGGTACGTCGCGGGTGCTCTGACGGTTGCCCGCTACGGGACGACCGTGTGGTGAGGGAGGGAGTGAACGGTGAATCTACTGTGTGCGGAGCTCTTGAATCCAGCCCGGTGGGGGCCTGGTTGATAACGATCGGCTAAACGTAGGGCCGGTGCCCCCTTGGGCTCTCTTCTTGGAGCTGCCTTTTCCGGGGAGGCGCGCGGAGAAGGGGTCCCGTCGCTCGCCGCGCCGGGGTACGCGAGCACTTCCTGTGTCCTGAACTGTTCGAACTTCTGTCAATAGGGCGGGTCGACCTTCTCCCGCTCATCCTTGGGACGTGGGGAGGAGCGGGGGCTGATCGAGCAAGGTCTTCGGTGTTGACTTCCTTGCGGGTATGTCTGATTCTGTTCGATGCAAGGGTGGTCGCGTCGAGTCGCGCCGGCCTGTGCCGTCAATTCCGCGTCGCCCCTGGTCTGACGTAAACACGGGGTTCTCTGCCGGCGGCAACCGCGCCCGGTATTCATCCAGCGACGCGTGAAATCGAGACCGGACTTCTCTGCGTGCGGAGAATTCCGGTGGCTCGCCTTGCCCGGATGGAATGTGTCCGAATTTTCCGAGGTTGTTTTTCGAAATTCACGCTGGAAAGAGCTGTTGACGGATGTGTCGTGTCCTGAACAATAGGGCGACTTTCCCTCCCATCCAGGATGTCCCACGTGTCGACGAACCATCCCCCTGTTGGCCACATGACCGACCTGCAACTGTGCGACGCCATCCGCACCGCGGGCCCGGCCGCCCTGCCGGCCGCGACCGAGCTGCGCCGACGCCATGGCCCAAGCGTTTCCGCCTTCGTCCGAACGGCCTCGGGCAGCGACCCGGTGTCGGCCCAACGCGCGGCGGACCGTGCGATGGACCAGTTCCTCGCCATGGTGGCCGCGAAGACCGACGCCGTGGAGCGCCCTCCTCGACTGTCATTGCTGGAGCTGGTGTCCGGGGCGACATCGCGGGCAGGGTCCGCGCCCGCGGGCGCGGAGCCGGACGGATCGGCCGGACGGCCGACCGGGGTCACTTCCGGGGCGTCGACCGATTCCGCCGACGTTCCGCCGGGCCCGGGCCTCCAGTCGTTCGTCCGCAAGGGGTTCATCACCCTTCCGCCCCGCACTCAGGCCGTCCTGTGGCATTCCGTGGTCGAACGGGAGCCGGACGAGCGCGTCGCGGCGATCACAGGTGACCGGCCCGACGCCATACCGGACCTGGCCCGCCGGACGCTGGCCGCGTGTCGTGACGCCTTCCTCCGTGTCCACCTGCAGGCTCGCCCCACCCCGCACTGCCCCGCGTACGCACGCATGCTGGCCGCCGCCGCGGACCGCGCGGACGTCCGGGGGAACCCGGACCTGACGCACCATGTCGACGGCTGCCCCGGATGTGCGGCGGCTCTGCGCGGCCTGGTCGCCCTCTGCGACACGCCTGGTCCGCTGCTGGCCCGCTCCCTGTTGGGCCCTGCCGGCCTTCTCTACCTCTCCGCCGCGACCCGCACGGACGAGAAGAACCCGGACACCGAGGACACACTGCCCCTGCCGGTCAGGACTGCGGCAGGAGGGGGGCCGGAGCCGGCTTCCGGCGACCGGCAACCGTCCGCTTCCGTACGGAGGCCGACCGGGCGGGTCCTCCTCGGAGGCGCGGCAGTCCTGATCACCATGACGGCACTCGCCGTCATCGTCCCTGAGGCCGGGGGGCCCGAACCGCGCGCGGCGGCCCGGGCGCAGCCACCACAGGCGCACGCCGAGGCGGGCGGCGCGGGATCGCCGGCTCCGTCGGTGAGCACGTCGCGCTCCTCCGCATCCGCCACACCCGCACGATCCCCCAGTACGTCGCCTTCCGCGACGGGTCCCTCGCCCGGTGACGGGCCCACGCCCAGCCCCACACCGACCACGCAGGCCGCGACGAACGATCCCGTCCACCCGTTCCGGGCCGCGTCGTTCGTTCCCGCCGTCAACTCCGCCACCGGTCTGTGTCTGGACGTCCGCGGCGGCACCTTCGCCAATGGCGTCGACGTGATCACCGCACCCTGCCGTACCGGAGCCCCCGTCCAGCAGTGGCGCCTGGATGAAAACGGGCTCCTGCACAATGCCGCCAAGCCGAGCTACTGCCTGGACGCACGCGGTTCCGCAGGGGACGGCGTGGGCATCTGGTCGTGCTCGGCGTTCGGCCGGGCGGAGGGGAACAACCTGGTGTTCTCCACCGATGCGACGGGACGCATCAAGCCTCGTATCGCGCCCGGCTACGCCGTGACGTCCGGGAGCGGCGAGCCCGGAGCCCCCGTCACCTTCGGTCGCACGGGCCCCGCGGCAGAGCAGCGCTGGAACGAGCCCGCCGGGCAAGCACCGTAGAGGCGAGACCGGGACTCAAACAGATTTCGACACGTTCCGATGGAAAGCAACAGGGCGAGCCTTGTCCCGATCCATGTCTGCGACGGCACCGTCACGGCCGGCCGCCGCGCTGCAACTTCGGTGGTCACGCCCGGTGGTCGCTGCTGAGGCGGCCCTGCCGTGCGGCGCCACCCCTGGAGGTCACGAGGGCGCATCAATCCGAAACCCTCGGTTCACACTGTTGACTTATGACGGAAACGGCGCTTTTCTCTGTTGCATCAAGTTTGAAACCGGCCGACTGTGACGGATTCCCCCGTGAGGGGCTGTCCGTCGGGGGATCGTCGGCCGAGGCCGGACATCCCTCCTCCAGAGTCTCCAGGCACCTCCAGCCCCCGGGCCGCGCTCACCACGGCCGCCGGACCGAACCCCACCCCATCCCACCCCATCGCACCTGCCCTACTGGTCGCCCGGTGCGACCCGTTCAAGCAAAGGGATCGACATGCTCACTCACCCCCACCACCACCGCCCGGTAGCGGCCGCGGTCCTGGGCCTGGCCACGATGCTCGTCCTCACCGCGTGTTCCAGTGGCCAGGAGACGACGGGCGCCGCCGCGGACATCGGGAAGGTCGGCGGGAAGATCTCCCTGACCTATCTGCAGAAGCAGGGCGACCAGGAGTACTTCATCGGCGAGGCCGCCGGCGCGAAGGCGAAGGCGAGTGAGCTCGGGATCGACCTGAAGGTGGTGAACCTGGGCAACGACGCGAACAAGACGGTGAGCGAGGCCCAGGCCGCCATCTCGCAGAAGAGCAACGGGCTGATCCTGGTCGTTCCCGACCCGGCCGTGGGACCGCAGGTCGTACAGCTGGCGAAAACCGGCAAGGTGGCCCTCCTGACGTCGGACGACCAGATCTGCAGCACCGGTCCGGACCCCTCCGCCTGCGGCGCCGACGCCCTGGTGCCCCGCATCGGGTTCAGCGGCGAGCAGATGGGCGGCGAGGTCGGCAAGCGGGCCGCCGAGGAATTCAAGAAGACCGGCTGGAACCCGGCGGAGACGCGGACGATATCGGCCTGGAAGCAGGACGTCACCGTGTGCACCGACCGTGTGAACGCCTCCAAGAAGGCGTTCGCGGAGGCGGCGGGGGCACCGGTGCAGAACATCGACGTGCCGACGGACAACTCCCCGACGGGCGCGCAGGACAAGATCGCCGCGACGATCACCGCCAACGCCGCCGTGAAGCACTGGGTGGTCTGGGGCTGCAACGACGAGAACGTCCAGGGCGGGGTCACCGCTCTGGAGAACGCCGGCTTCAAGGCCGACGACGTGATCGGCGTCGGTCTCGGTGCCTACCTCGCCTGCAAGAACTGGAGCTCCGGCAAGCCGTCCGGGATGAAGGCCGCGCTCTTCATCAACGGCAGGGACGTCGGCGCCCTGGCGGTGCAGACGATGTACGACAAGCTCAAGAACGGCAAGGACTTCCCCAAGGAAGCCTTCGCCCCGACCAAGATGGTCGACGCCTCCAGCTGGAAGGACGCGGGCGTCACCTGCAGCTGAGCCCGCGCCGGCGGCCAGGACGGGTACGGCCCGCCGCAGTGGCGGCCGTACCCGCCCCGCCCAGACCACCATCGCCGACCAGCAGCGTCGCTGGAACGCACGCCCCACGTAACCCCAGCTTGCGAGGCCCCCATGACCACAGCCGGTACAGAGCCACCTGCCCCCGCCCAGGATCCCGGCGAAGAGATCTCCGTCGAGAACATCACCAAACGGTTCGGTGCGGTACAGGCGCTCAGCGGCGTCACGCTCACCTTCCCCCGGGGCCGGGTGACCGCCCTCATGGGGGAGAACGGGGCGGGCAAGTCGACCCTGCTGAAGATCCTCACCGGCGACCACCAGCCCACGGAGGGGAGCATCCTCTGGAACGGGCGCCCGAGGAGCCTGTCGTCGCCGCACGACGCCCACAAGGCCGGGATCCGCATCATCCCGCAGGAGCCCGAGATCATCCCACACGTGTCGGTCGCCGAGAACGTGTACGCGGGAGCCCTGCCGCGCACCGCCCTGCGCCGCCTCGACCGGGCGGAGCTGCGCCGCCGCATCACCGCGGACCTGGCCCGGCTCGGATTCGAAAAGGTCATCCACCCCGATCAGCTCGGATCCGAACTCACTCCCGCACAGCGCCAGTTGGTGGAAATCCTGCGGGCGCTGACCGGCGAGGCCAAGGTCATCGCCTTCGACGAGCCCACTTCCTCCCTTTCCGAGAACGAGGTCGAAGCGCTCTTCGGCCTGATCGACCGGCTCCGGGACCAGGGCATCGCCGTCATCTACGTCTCCCACCGCATGAAGGAGATCTTTCGCCTCGCCGACCGCATCGCCGTCCTGCGCGACGGAACGGTCGCAGGCGTGCTGGAAGCCCGTGAAACCGACGAGGGGGAGGTCGTACGCCTCATGGTGGGCCGCGACCTGTCCTCCCTGTTCGTACGACAGGACGTCGCCCGCGACGAGGTGGTCCTGCAACTGGAGGGCGTGACCACGGACGACGTCAGCGGCATCGACCTCCATGTCCGTGCCGGAGAGGTGGTCGCCCTGGCCGGGCTCATGGGGGCCGGACGGTCCGAGCTGGCCCTCGCCCTCGCGGGCGACCGGCCCATCCGATCGGGCCGCGTCCGCGTGAACGGCACCCCCCTGCGTCTGCGCAGCCCCAGGGACGCGATCCGCGCGAGCATCGGCCTCGCCCCCGAGGAGCGCAAGGCCCAGGCGCTGTTCCTCCACCGCTCGATCCGGGACAACACCTCCCTGGTGAGCCTGGACCGGCTGCGCCGCTGGCGCTTCGTCCGCAGCCGCCAGGAGAAGGCGGTGGCCCAGGACTTCTCCGACAGGCTCCGGGTCCGCACCCCCTCGATCGAGCACGAGGTGCGCAAACTGTCGGGCGGCAACCAGCAGAAGGTCGTGCTCGCCCGCTGGCTGCTGCGCAAGCCCAAGGTCCTGATCCTGGACGAGCCGACCCGCGGGATCGACATCGGTGCCAAGGCCGAGATCTACCGGATCATCGCCGACCTGGCCCGGGAGGGGGTCGCCCTGCTGGTGATCTCCTCCGAACTCCCCGAGGTACTGGGCCTCGCCGACCGGATCGTCGTGATGCAGAACGGTCGCATCACCGGCGAGCTGAACCGTGCGGAAGCCACCGAGGAAGCCGTCCTCAACCTCGCCATGGCGGACGACCTCGCCCCCGTCACGGCCGACCGACCGCTCACCGACTCCGCCGATGGAGACGCTCGATGACCACCACCCAGACGCCGGCCACCACCGAGAACCTCCCCGCTCCGGCGCGGAAGACCGCAGGGGGCCTGCTCACCTCGCTCGGCGGGCAGAACCTCAGCCTGATCGGCGCCCTCGTCCTCGTCCTGGCCCTGTTCGGGTTCCTCAACGACAACTACCTCAGCCTCGCCAACATCCAGGTCATCGGTGAGGCGGTGACCATCACGGGGCTGCTCGCCATCGTCCAGACGGTCGTGATCATCTGCGGCGGCCTCGACATATCCGTCGGCTCCCAGGCCGGCCTGGCCTCCGTCGTCAGCGCCATGGTCTTCACGTCCGGCGGATCCAACCCCTACCTCGGGATGGCCGCCGCGATCGGCATCGGCGTCCTCGTCGGTGTGGTCAACGGCGTCGCCATCGTCTACGGCCGGGTCAACCCCACCATCGCGACGCTCGCCGGCCTCGCCGCCTACAAGGGCGTGGCCCAGCTCGTCTCCGACGGCCGCGCGCAGGGCTACGTACTGAACGACGCCCTCTTCGTCTTCCTCGGCCGGGGCAAGATCGCCGGAGTGCCGGTGATGATCTGGATCCTGGTGGTCGTGGCGCTGGCCGTGCACGTCATGCTGAAGTACACGGACATCGGCCGGAACGTCTACGCGATCGGCGGCAACGACACCGCGGCGCGCCTGGCGGGCATCAACATCAACAAGTACCTGGTGGCCGTCTACGCGCTCATCGGCGTGGTCGCGGCGGTGGCGGGCATCCTGCTGACCGCGCGGACCGGCTCGGGGCAGCCCGTCTCGGGCAGCGAGGGCCTCGAACTCAAGGCCATCACGGCGGCGGCGCTGGGCGGCTGCGCGCTCAAGGGCGGCAAGGGCGGTATCGGCGGCACGCTCCTGGCCGTGGCGCTGCTCGGCGCGCTGGAGAACGGCCTGACCGTCGAGGGCATCAACACCTTCTGGCAGAACGTCGCCCAGGGCGCCCTCCTCGTCGCGGCCGTCGTCATCCAGCAGCGCCGCAGCGGCGAACGGGCCGTCGGCCTGCCCCACTGACGCGGGCGCGCACGACAGCGGTACGGCGGTCGGCGTGGTGAGGGCCGCCCCCGAGGAGGGGCGGGCCTCACCGACGAGAATCCTCCGGTCCGAAACACGGTCAATCACCCGGAGAGCCAGGGGGATCGGGACCGCCTTTCGGTACGCACCGCCGCTATTCGGCGTAAGTGTTCGTGCGGACAAAAGAGCGGTGACGGTGACCGGCGCTGGTCGATCCGATACGCAACCCGGCAAATCCGCCCCTCGGTAAGCAGGTTCGCAGAAGGTCCCGTGAACCACTTGCCCGCCCTTATTGGATGCCGTGTACAATTGATCTCTGTCTGGAATGTGCTAGAGATAACTGGGTGGGACTGTGACGGAGTCGGCACCGCTGGCGGCCCAGCGGCGAGAAGTCATCCTCGACACCGTGCGCCGCAAGGGGGCGGTGCGCGTCGCCGCGCTCGTGGAGCAGCTCGGGGTGTCCGACATGACCATCCGTCGAGACCTGGACGTGCTCGCGAGGGCCGGATCGGTCGAGAAGGTGCACGGCGGGGCCGTGAGTACGTCGGGCACCACCTGCGACGAGCCCGGTTTCGAGACCAAGTCCACCCTCAAGTCGGCGGCCAAGGCCGCGGTCGCCGAAGCGGCCGCCCAGTTGGTCCAGCCCGGAAGTGTCGTGGCGATCTCGGGTGGGACGACGACGTTCGCCGTCGCCCACCGGCTGCGCGACATCGCGAACCTGACCGTGGTGACCAATTCCCTGCCCGTCGCGGAGCTGCTGAGGTCGTTCGGGGCGGAGGACGGCTCCTCGGCCCCGACCCTGCTGGTCACGGGCGGAGCCCCTACCAAGTCCGCCTCCTTGGTCGGGCCGTTGGCGGACCAGGCCATCCGCTCGCTGCAGGTCGACCTCGTCATCGTCGGCGCCCACGGCGTTTCCGAGCGGGCCGGGGTGACCACCCCGAACCTCGCGGAGGCGGAGACCAACCGCACACTGATCTCCGCCGCGACCCGGCTGGCCGTCGTGGCCGACCACAGCAAATGGGGCGTCGTCGGACTGAGCCGGTTCGCCGACCTGTCCGATATCGACTACTTCGTGTCCGACGACGGACTCGCCGAGCAGGCGCGCACCGTCCTCGGCGACCAGGTGGGCCGGCTGATCCTGGCGGAGACGCAGGGGACGTGAAGGACGAGCGGCACACCCACGCGTGCTGAAACCGGTCGGGGCACGCGCTGCAGCATGCCGCCGCCTCAAAATCGTTCCGAGCAAAGTGGCATTTCTGCACTCATGTGATGGGGTGTCGTGAATTCGGCCACGCATCATCGGGTGTCACGTCATTGCGGCGGGTAAGAAAACACCCTTAATGCATTGCGCTCCACGCCGCTTGGGGCGGCGGGCGCCGGTGCAATGGATTCTCCGACACCTCCTCGCCGAATATCCCACGGGGCGTCATGGTCCGCCGTCCGGTCGAACCGCAGGAAAGCGGCGAACGGCGACGGTACGGGAAACCAGGACGGCTCGTGGCCGGTCTCCGCCGCCCGTTCTCGCCACGACCCGGCGGTCTCTGCCGAAGGCCTCGTCGGCTTCGTCGTACCTTCCCGCCCGCCGCCGACCGTCGGCCGCAATCTTCGTCACCTCTCGCGCAAGGACACACGCCCATGCCCCTCGCCGTACCACCGTCGTCCACCGGCCGGCCGGCCCGCCTCATCACCGTCTGCACCACCGCCCTGCTGGTCGCGGGCCTGGGTGCCGCCACCCCGGCAGCGGCCGCCGATTCCGTGTCGTACGACTTCGAGTCGCCCTCCCAGAAGCTGCCGTTCACGGCGATCAACGGCTTCGGTCGTGTCCTCGTCGGACCCGCGCCGGGCGGGAAGTCCGGGCAGGCCGTGCGCGTGAACATTCCCAACGACGGGCGTTCGTTCAAGTCCGAGTTGGTCATCAAGGGCCTTGACGCGGGCAGTCATCGCTTCAGCTTCGCCAACTACCTGCCCGGCGACTGGCAGGAGCGGGACCTCGACACCATCGTCGCCCAGTGGTTCAGCACGCAGGATGACGGCGAGGGCATCAAGCCCGTCGTCGCACTCTCGATCCACGGCGCCGACTGGCAAGTGAAGGTCCACTGGATGACCGAGGGTGAGATACAGGAGGCCGTCATCCCGCTCGGTGCTGCGCGTCCGGGCCATTGGAACCGGTGGGCCTTCGACATCACGTGGTCCTCGGCGGGCAGGCCCGGCTCGATCGCCGTCACGCGGGACGGCGTCACCGTCGGCTCGCACCAGGGTGCCAACAACTACCACCGCGGCGAACCGCCACACTTCAGGATCGGCGCCTATCGCCCCAACTGGCGCCCCGAGAAGGGGCCGTCGAAGCGGATCGGGGCATCCGAAGCGGTCCTCTTCTTCGATGACATCGCCATCACCGGCACGACCGCCGGCTCCCGACCCGACGCCGGCGCGACCGCACCCGGTGGTGCCGCCTCACCTTCGCAGTCCCCGGCACTGTCGCCCAGCCCGGTCCCCACCGGCTCGCCCTCTACCTCACCGTCCGCCCGGGCCGGCGAGGCGACGGCGGGCGGTGACACCGCTCCCGGTGGGACGGCACAGGAGGCGCGGCCCGGCGCAACCGCGCCCGGGAGCGCCGCCCGGATCGGCGTGGTCTGGGGCGTCGTGGGCGGCGCCGCGGCGCTGGCGGGTGGGGCTTTCGTCCTGCTGCGGCGGCGCCACGCGAAGGGCTCGTACGGCAGCGCACATCGCCGGGCACGGGCCTGACACGTTCACGCGTTGACTTTAGTTGTTTTCTGTTTACTGTTGTCGATGTATGGCTCGCGACAGCGCCGTACCGTACTCCGAGAGACGGGCACGTTTCCGTGAAGAGAACCTCGACGAAGCTCGCTGACGGCCGCGAGCTGATCTATTTCGACCTCGACGAGAGCGCCGAGCGCGACACGGTCGACCGGCGTGCGCTGGAGTCCGTCGACAGCCACCCGGAGCTGCGCCTGGATCTGGCGACGGGGGACTGGGTCACGATCGCCTCGCACCGCCAGGGACGCGTCCACCATCCGCCGACCGACGCGTGTCCCCTGTGCCCCTCACGGAACGGTCGACACAGCGAAATACCGGCGGCGGACTACGAGGTGGCCGTGTTCGAGAACCGTTTCCCCTCGCTGGCGGGGCGCTTCGGGCGCTGCGAAGTCGTGTGCTTCACGCCGGAGCACGGCGCGAGCTTCGCCGATCTGAGCGAGGACCGGGCCCGGCTCGTACTCGACGCCTGGACGGACCGCACCGAGCGGCTGTCGTCCTTCGCCGGGATCGAGCAGGTGTACTGCTTCGAGAACCGCGGCGCGGAGATCGGCGTCACCCTCGCGCATCCGCACGGGCAGGTCTATGCCTTTCCCTTCGTTCCGCCGCGGACCGCCAAGATGATCGCCGTCGCCGGTACGCACCGGGCCGTCACCGGGGCGAACCTCTTCGAAGACCTGCTCGCCGAAGCGCGGGCCGCCACCTCGCGCGTGGTCCTGGCGGGGGAGTACTGGACGGCGTTCGTCCCCTACGCCGCCCGCTGGCCGTACGAGGTGCACCTCTACCCGCATCGCCGCGTCCCCGACCTCACCCGCCTCACGGAGGCCGAACGCGCCGAATTCCCCGGGATGTACCTGGAGCTGCTGCGCAGGTTCGACCGCCTGTTCCGTCAAGAAGGGGAGCCCGCGCAGCCGGCCCCCACCCCCTACATCTCCGCCTGGCACCAGGCACCGAAGACCGGCGGCCAGGAACTGGCGCTGCACCTGGAGCTGTTCACCGTGCGCAGGTCGGCGGGCAAGCTCAAATTCCTCGCCGGAGTCGAATCCGGAATGGACTCCTTCGTCAACGACGTGGCCCCGGAGGCCGCCGCCGCACGGCTGCGCGAGGTCGCGTCATGAGCCGGTACTCCGTGACCGGGAGAGCCGGCACCCCGCGCGCGACGGCACCTGCGGACGGCGTGGTGACGCGGTGAACCACATGACGGAGGCCTTCCTGCGCATCTTCGGCGCTGGCCCGGAGGGGGTCTGGGCAGCGCCCGGCCGGGTCAACCTGATCGGTGAGCACACCG
The DNA here is from genome assembly GCF_008704935.1 of Streptomyces vinaceus. Taxonomy (NCBI): domain Bacteria; kingdom Bacillati; phylum Actinomycetota; class Actinomycetes; order Kitasatosporales; family Streptomycetaceae; genus Streptomyces; species Streptomyces vinaceus. The sequence continues at coordinate 179,461 of NZ_CP023692.1, read as the reverse complement.
ACTACAACGACGGCTTCGCCCTGCCCATCGCCATCCCGCAGCACACCCTGGTGGCGGCGCGCAGGCGCCAGGACGGCCGACTGCGGCTGCACAGCGCCCAGGGGGACGGGCCGGTCATCGACCTCCGCGTCGACCGACTCACCGCCGGCGCCGTCACCACTTGGGGCGCCTACCCGGCGGGGGTCGTCTGGGCGCTGCGCGAAGCCGGACACCCGGTCGGGGGCGCCGACCTCCACGTCGACAGCACGGTGCCCGCCGGCGCCGGCCTATCGTCGTCCGCCGCGCTCGAATGCGCGGTCGCCTTCGCCTACAACGACCTCTACGGGCTGGACCTGAGCGCGTCCGCCCTCGCGCTGATCGGCCAGCGCGCGGAGAACGGCTTCGCCGGCGTGCCGTGCGGAGCCATGGACCAGCTGGCCTCCGCCTGTTGCACCGCCGGGGCCGCCCTCCACCTGGACATCCGAGCCGGCGCCCACCAGCAGATCCCCTTCGCCCCGCAGGCCCAGGGGATGAGCCTGCTGGTCGTCGACACCCGGGTGAAGCACGACCTCGGCGACGGGGCGTACGCGGCCCTGCGCGCCGGGTGCGAGCAGGCCGCCCGGCTGCTCGGGCTGGCGGCACTGCGCGACCTCACCCCCGCGGACCTGTCCCGGGCGGGCACGGCGCTCCCCGCCCACCTGGTGCCCCTGGTCCGGCACGTGGTGACGGAGAACGCACGGGTCACCGACGCCGTCTCACACCTTCGGGCAGGGCACCTGGCGGCGTTGGGGCCGATCCTCACCGACGGCCACGCGTCGCTGCGCGACGACTTCCGGATCTCCTGCACGGAGAGCGACCTCGCGGTGGACACGGCCCTGGCGCACGGAGCCCTCGGGGCGCGCATGACCGGCGGCGGTTTCGGGGGATCCGTCATCGTGCTGGCGCAGGAGGGCCGGGTGGAGGCCATCGGAGCCGCCGTCACCGCCGCGTTCCGTGCGGCGGGATACCAGGCTCCGCACCTGTTCCCGGTCTCCCCGGCCGCGGGTGCCCGGCGCATCGCATGAGAAGCAGGTGATCGCCGGGCCCCGCGACGTAGACTGTTGGTTTATGAGGGATGCCGTGTGCTTCGGCGGCCGGCACGGACGGCGGGCAGAGGAACGGGGGACGAGATCGTGACCGAGTCAGCGCGCCTCGCACCGCAGCGAAGGGCGGTCATCCTCGACATCGTGCGCCGCGACGGTGCCGTACGGGTGGCCGATCTCGTGGAACAGCTGGGCGTCTCGGACATGACCATTCGTCGCGACCTCGACGTGCTCGCCCGCGCCGGTTCCCTCTCGAAGGTGCACGGGGGCGCCATCAGCGCCTCCGTGACCACGGGGGACGAGCCGCCGTTCGAGACGAAAGCCGCTCTGGAGTCGCGGGCGAAGTCGGCGGTGGCCGAGGCGGCCTCCGCCCTCGTGAAACCGGGCAGCGTCGTGGCCATCTCCGGCGGGACGACCTCCTACGCCGTGGCGGCCCGGCTCCGGGACGTCGCGGGTCTGACGGTGGTGACCAACTCCCTGCCGGTCGCCCAACTGCTGCGGCCCACCGGGGCCGAGCCCGGACCCGAGGGCCCCACGCTGCTCCTGACCGGCGGTACCCCCACCAAGTCGGCCTCGCTCGTCGGACCCCTCGCCGACCAGGCGATCCGCTCCCTCCAGGTGGACCTGCTCATCATCGGCGCCCACGGAGTGTCCGAACGCGCCGGCGCGACGACTCCGAACCTCGCGGAAGCCCAGACCAACCGCGCGCTCATCGACTGCGCCACTCAGGTGGCCGTGGTCGCGGACCACACCAAATGGGGCGTCGTCGGCCTCAGCCGGTTCATCGCGCTCTCGGAGATCGACTACTTCGTCTCCGACGACGGCCTCGACCCCGAAGCCTGCGCCGTCCTGAGGGATTCGGTGGGACAGCTGCTCCTGGGCACCACCCACCCCTGAACACCACCCCCGGCAGGACCGACGGGCCGCACACGACCGCGGCGCCGGACTTGCCATGGCCGCGATGTTTACGCAAACATTCAGACGACGAGAGTCCGCGCGCCATCCGCGCATCCCTGCTCAGTTGAGGAGCACGCCCATGCCCCTTCTCCAGATCGAAGACGACGGATTCCGGCTCGACGGCGTTCCCTTCCGCATCCTCTCGGGCGGACTGCACTATTTCCGGGTCCACCCCGACCTGTGGGCCGACCGGCTGCACAAGGCCCGCCTCATGGGGCTCAACACGGTGGAGACGTACGTACCGTGGAACCTCCACCAGCCGCGGCCCGACGAGTTCCGTACGGACGACGGCCTCGACCTGGGCCGGTTCCTCGACCTCGCCGCCGCCGAGGGACTGCACGTACTCCTGCGGCCCGGCCCCTACATCTGCGCCGAATGGGAGGGGGGTGGCCTGCCCTCGTGGCTCCTGGCCGACCCGTCCATGCGGCTGCGCAGCCGCCACCCGCGGTTCCTCGCCGCGGTCGACGACTACTTCAGCCGGCTCCTGCCCCCGCTGCACGACCGGCTCGCCACCCGGGGCGGGCCGGTACTGGCCGTACAGGTGGAGAACGAATACGGCGCGTACGGAGACGACACCGCCTACCTGGAACACCTCGCCGACTCCCTCCGCCGTCACGGCGTCGACGTGCCGCTCTTCACCTGCGACCAGCCGGCCGACCTGGAACGAGGGGCGCTGCCGGGAGTGCTCACCACCGCCAACTTCGGCAGCCGCTCGGCCGCGCACCTCGCCACCCTGCGCACGGCCCGGCCCGCCGGACCGCTGCTCTGCACGGAGTTCTGGATCGGCTGGTTCGACCGGTGGGGCGGGAACCACGTCGTGCGCGGTGCGGAGCAGGCGTCCCAGGAGCTCGACGAGCTGCTCGCGACAGGGGCCTCCGTGAACTTCTACATGTTCCACGGCGGCACCAACTTCGGCTTCATGAACGGTGCCAACGACAAGCACACCTACCGGCCGACCGTCACCTCCTACGACTACGACGCCCCCCTCGACGAGGCCGGGGACCCGACGGAGAAGTTCGCCGCCTTCCGCGAGGTCATCGCCAAGTACGCCCCGGTCCCCGAGGAGTTGCCGCCCGCCCGTGCCCCGAAGTTCAGCCTGGAGGCGGTGCGGCTGACCGAGAGCATCGGTCTGCTGGACGCCGCGCCGGTCCTCGGGGACGCCGTCGCCGCGCGCCGCCCGCTGACCATGGAGGAACTGGGACAGGACTACGGCTTCGTGCTGTACGAGACGGAGCTGCCGGACGCCGGGCCCGCCCTGCTCGAACCGGAACAGGTGCGCGACCGCGCCCAGGTCTTCCTCGACGGCCAGCCCGTAGGGGTGCTGGAGCGGGAGGGCCACGAGCACGCCCTCACTTTCGCCGTCCCGAGGCCGGGCGCCGTCCTGACCGTTCTCGTCGAGAACCAGGGGCGGGTGAACTACGGCGAGGCCATCCACGACCGCAAGGGATTGCCGGGCCGCGTTCTGTTCAACGGCTCCCCGCTCGAAGGCTGGACCAGCCGTCCGCTGCCGCTCACGGCGCTGGAGGACCTGGCGTTCGGCACCGGGGCGGCGACGCCGACCGGGCCGGCCTTCCACCGGGGCACCTTCGACGCGGACCGGCCGGCCGACACCTTTCTCCACCTCGACGGCTGGAGGAAGGGCAGTGTCTGGGTCAACGGCTTCGCCCTCGGCCGCTACTGGTCCCGGGGCCCCCAGCGCTCGCTGTACGTCCCCGGCCCGGTGCTGCGCAGGGGGGCCAACGAAATCGTCGTACTCGAACTCCACGCACCCGGCCGTGAACGCGAGGTGGCCTTCCGGGCCGTGCCCGACCTCGGCCCCGTCGAGGACTGAGGGCTCCGGCGGCCGTGTGGGGCCGTGTGCACCCAGGCCGTGTCCCACGCCGTGGTGCACACGGCGTGGGACACGACCCCACCGGTGCCGTCGTGGAGGGGCGGGGTCAGAGCGCCGAGCGCCGCCACTTCTGGTTGTCGCCGCCGTTGCACGTCCACTGGATGAGCCGCGCGCCGTCGGACCAGGAGCGGTCGGCGACGTCGAGGCACTTGCCGCTGTGCTGGGCGACGAGCCGCATGCCGGTCGGGCCTGCCTGGGCCGACTTCCATGTCTGTCCGGGCGCGTCGCCGCAGGTGGTCTGGACGACGGCGGCGCCGTCATCGGGGGACGCGTCCTGGACCGCGAGGCACTTGCCGCTGTGGCGGAGCATGATCCGCACCGTGCCGTCTCCGACGCCCTGGAACCACAGCTGCTGGTTGACGCTGCCCGCCGCGCAGGTCCACTGGATCAGCGGCGCGCCTTCGGCCACCGACCAGTCGGCGGCGTCGGCGCACTTGCCGCTGTGCGCGGCCGTCAGGGTGTTCCAGTCCCCGATGCCCCGCACGGTCCCGTTCTCCGTGGAGATGATGATCTGCGGGTAGTAGTCCATGGACAGGGTGGTCCTGGTCGGGAACTTCAACGGGAGCCAGATGTACTGCGAGTCGTTGACCGTGCCGCCCATCGAATTGCCCCACCGGTCGCCCATGTACAGGTGGGTGGTGACACCGGAGGTCCCCTCGACGGGCAGCACGAAGGCCGTCTGGGAACCGTAGGTCCTCCCGTCGCCCAGGTCGCGCAGGGGGCTCCAGGTGCCGGTGATGCTGTCCGCCGTGCCGTACTTCTGCTGGTTCGGGGACCAGCCGGTGGCGCCGGACGTCACGAGGAAGTAGACCCCGTCGCGCTTGAACAGGGCCGGAGCCTCGCGCGACTGGCCGGCCCACAGTTTCTGCACCCTGGCCTCGATGCCGGTGTAGTCCGCGGTGAGCCGGTAGACGTGCAGGTCCGCGTTCTCGTTGGCGGCGGAGACCATGTAGCCGGTGCCGTCGGTGTCCACGAAGGTGGTGATGTCCCGGGACATGTGCCCCAGCGGCCGGAAGCTCCCGCGCCAGGAATAGTCGCCGTCGACCGTGGAGGAGACGGCCACCGCGGCCCGGGCCTCGCCGTAGTCGGTGGCGCTGCCCTCCTTGTGCATCCACATGACGAACTGTCCGGTGGCGCGGTTGTACATCACCTTGGGGCGCTCGATGTTGGCGGTGGCCAGCTCGGGGTCGGTGGCCTGGGACAGGACGTGACCGCGGAACTCCCACGTCCTGAGGTCGGCGGAGCGGTAGGCGGAGACGTACCGGAAGCTGTTGTCGGGGTTCCGGTCCTCACCGAACCAGTAGTAGTACTCGTCCACCTTGATGACCCCTCCGCCATGGGCGTGGACGGGCAGGCCGGCGGGATCGGTGAACTGCGTCGCGTTGACGACGGTGACGGGGGAGGGGGAGGCCTCGGCGGGGCCGAGACCGCCGAGGAGGCTCGCGAAGAGGGTGGCCAGGACGGCGAACAGGGCTGCCGGACAAGGGGGGTGACGTCGCATGAGTACCTCGCGATGGCTGGCGGGCAGGGAGGCGTCATGGGGCGGATGCGCCCATGGCTCCGGACCCGGCGGTGAAGCCGGCCCCGGTGAAATCGGTGTCCCACCTCCGTAATGTTTACGTAAACAATCAGCGGTTGGCTGCGAGTTTGGGAGCCGCGTCGGGGCCTGTCAAGGAGCCGGACGGGAATCATCGCAACCGGCCCGGGCGTCGTCCCGTCCACCAACTTCCGCTCAGAAACGAGGGGTTGGTCAGAACGTCTGCGGCCGTAGGTGCGTGAAGGGGCGCCATGGCGGGCGGGCGTCGCCGCTCGGCGGCTCGTTTTTCGGCCAGCGGGTGCAAGACGCTTGACGCTCCCCACCGGGAGTGCCACGATCGCCGGAGCCGATGGTTACGTAAACATTTCCCATCAGGTCCTGCCGCACGAGGCCGAATCCGGCCCGGAGACCAGTCATCTCTTCGCTCCGTCGCGGACCTGTAGGTCACTGACACAAGGACCCACCATGTCGCTCCTGCCGGCACCGGCAAAAGCAGTGTCCCCATCCCGTTCACGCGCACGTCGGAGCGCCCTCGTCGGCTGGGGGTTCGCCGGACCCTTCGCAGCGGTGTTCGCCCTCGTCTTCCTGGCTCCCATCGGGTACGCGTTCCAGCTCAGCCTGATGCGCGACCGGCTCATCGGCGGTACCTCCTTCGTCGGAGCGGACAACTACCTCCGCGCACTGAGCGATCCGCGCTTCTGGGAGGGATCGGTCCGGGTGGGGCTGTTCCTGCTCGTCCAGGTGCCGGTCATGCTGGGGATCGCGTTGCTCGTCGCCCTCGCCATCGACAGCGGCCGGCTGTACGGCAAGGCCTTCTTCAGGGTGGCCGTCTTCCTGCCGTATGCCGTACCGGCCGTGGTGGCCAGCCTCATGTGGGGTTTCATCTACGGCACCCGGTTCGGCCTGGTGGGCAACCTGAACGAGGCGTTCGGCCTGGCGCTCCCGGATCCGCTCTCGCCCTCGTTGGTGCTCGCCTCCATCGGCAACGTCGTGACCTGGGAGTTCGTCGGCTACAACACCTTGATCTTCTATGCCGCGCTCAAGGTGGTTCCGCGCTCCCTCTACGAGGCGGCGGCCATCGACGGGGCCGGGGAGTGGCGCATCGTCACCGCGGTCAAACTGCCGGCCATCCGCAGCGCGGTGGTGATCGCGACGATCTTCTCGATCATCGGCAGCTTCCAGCTGTTCAACGAGCCGAACATCATGCAGAACCTCGCTCCCAACGCGATCACGACCGACTACACCCCGAACCTCTACACGTACTCGCTGGCCTTCTCCGGGCAGCAGCACAACTACGCGGCGACCATCGCCATCGTGATGGGCGTCTTCACCGCGGTCATCGCCTACGCGGTCCAGCTCCGCGGCATGCGGAAGGGCTGAGCACATGATCACGGACCCCACCGGTCGCCCCGCCGATACGAGGGAGCGCACCGGCCACTCCGGCACGGACCCGGGTGGCGCCACCGCCGGTTCGCCCCGGCCCCCCGTCGCCCGCCCGCCCCACGCGGCGCCGCGGCGTCGCCGCCGACGGGCCCACACCCCGCTCGACCCCGGGCCCAGCGTCCCGCTGACCCTGGTGACCGGGCTGGTCCTCGTATACACCCTCCTGCCCCTCGTGTGGCTGGTCATCAACGCGACCAAGGACCAGGAGGACCTCCTCGATTCCTTCGGTCTGTGGCTCGGCAAGGACTTCCAGCTCTGGGACAACATCTCCCGCACGCTCACCTATGACGACGGCGCCTTCGTCCGCTGGACGCTGAACACACTGCTGTACGTCGCCGCCGGCGCGGGCGGCGCGACGGTGCTCGCCGTACTCGGCGGATACGCGCTGGCCGTGTACGAGTTCCCGGGCCGCCGAGCCGTCTTCGCCGTCGTGATCGGGGCCGTGGCCGTCCCGGGCACGGCCCTCGCCGTCCCCACGTTCCTGATGTTCAGCGGCATGGGTCTGGCCAACACGCCGTGGGCAGTGATCATCCCCTCCCTGGTCTCGCCCTTCGGGCTCTACCTGATGTGGGTGTTCACCGCGCAAGCGGTACCTTCCGAACTGCTCGAAGCCGCCCGCATCGACGGCGCCGGCGAGCTGCGCATCTTCTTCCGCATCGCCCTGCCGCTACTGGCGCCGGGAACCGTGACGGTGCTCCTCTTCTCCATGGTCGCCACCTGGAACAACTACTTCCTCCCGCTGATCATGATCAAGGATCCGGACTGGTATCCGCTCACCCTCGGTCTCAACGCGTGGAGCGCCCAGGCCAGGACCGCGGGCGGCGAGCCCGTCTTCGACCTCATCATCACCGGATCCCTCCTCACCATCGCCCCGATCGTCATCGTCTTCCTCCTGCTCCAGCGCCACTGGCAGTCGGGCCTGGCCGCCGGAAGCGTGAAGGAGTGACCGTCGGGCTCCGCGCTCGGCCCCTCCCGACCCTCTTCATCCGCACACCGAATCAGGAGCACCACCGATGAGAACGAGAAGCCGCCGCCGGATCTTCGCCGCCGTGGCCGCGACATGCGCCCTGACCCTCGGCGCGACCGCTTGCGGTTCACCGGACCCGGGGGCCGAGGGATCCGCGAAGGACGTGGAGTCAGCGCTCGAAGCCGGAGGCAAGGTGACGGTGTGGGCATGGGAGCCCACACTGAAGAAGGTGGCCGCCGACTTCGAGAAGAAGTACCCGAAGGTGGACGTCGAGCTCGTCAACGCGGGCACGGGCGACAAGCAGTACACCGCGCTCCAGAACGCCATTGCCGCAGGCTCGGGAGCGCCGGACGTGGCCCAGGTCGAGTACTACGCGGTCGGTCAGTTCGCCATCGGCAAGTCCCTGCAGGAGCTCTCGCCTTACGGCGCATCCGCCCATGACCAGGCCTTCACCACCGGTCCCTGGAGCGCGGTGAAGTACGGCAAGGGGATCTACGCCCTCCCCATGGACTCCGGGCCCATGGCGCTGTTCTACAACAAGAAGGTCTTCGACCGGTACGGCATCGCCGTCCCCACGACCTGGGACGAATACGTGGAAGCGGCGCGAGCCCTGCACAAGGCCGACCCGAAGCTCTACATCACGAACGACACCGGTGACGCCGGCGCCACGACCAGCCTGATCTGGCAGGCGGGCGGACGCCCGTACAGGGTGGAAGGCACCGAGATCGGGATCGACTTCGCAGACGCCGGTACGGCGCAGTACGCGCGTACCTGGCAGAAGCTGATCGACGAGCGCCTGCTGGCACCGGTCACCTCCTGGAGCGACGAGTGGTACAAGGGCCTGTCGGACGGCAGCATCGCCACCCTGTCCACAGGCGCCTGGATGCCCGCCAACCTCGTCACGGGCGCCCCCGCCGCGTCGGGGGACTGGCGCGTGGCACCCCTCCCGCAGTGGACCAAGGGTGCCAAGGCGGGTGCGGAGAACGGAGGCAGCTCCCTCGCCGTGCCGAAGGCGTCGAAGAACAAGGCGCTGGCCTACGCCTTCATCGAGTACGCGACCACGGGAGCCGGTGCCACGTCCCGCGTCTCCGAGGGCGCCTTCCCCGCCACGCGGGCCGATCTGGAATCGCAGGCCTTCCTGGACAGCCCGTTCCCCTACTTCGGGGGGCAGCAGGCCAACCGGATCCTGGCCGACGCGGCCCGTGACGTCGGCGCGGGCTGGTCCTACCTGCCGTACCAGGTGTACGCGAACTCCGTCTTCAACGACACCGTGGGCAAGGCGTACGTCTCCTCCACGAGCCTGGCCCAGGGTCTGGAGGCCTGGAGGGCCGCAAGTGCCAAGTACGGAAAGGACCAAGGGTTCTCCGTCGCCGAACAGCGAGGGCGGACGACATGATCGAACAGGATCCGTGCCTACCGGGATGAGCTGTTCATCGCCACCAAGGCCGGCTACGACATGCGGCCCGGTCCCTACGGGGACGGTGGCGGCCGCCAGGTACCTGCCGCTGTACGCCGGCATCTCCAACTATCCGGCCGAGCAGCACCGCCAGGCCGTGGCGATCCTGCGGGAGCTGGGCACACCGGTGCTGCTGCACCAGGCCCGCTATTCGATCGCCGCTCGCTCCCGGCCCGGCCGGGAGCGGTGGGTGCTGCCCGATGAGGCCGGCAGTGGCGCGACGGGTGAGCGGGGCCAACGGCTCATAGGGATGAGGTCGTGGTTCGCGCGTTTGAGGAACCTCTGTCGACGGGACCGCATCTATCCCCCCGTAAGCATGCCAACCGGCGTAGGGGTGGACTGATGGTACAAACCGACGAAGCACGGCAGATGACGGTCGGGGAGACGGTGCCGGACCGGAGACGGCGGAAGTCGTGGCAGGAGGGGGCCTGGCGGCGCGGCCGGATCATCGCGGGGCTGGCGGTACTCGCAGCAGGTCTCCTCGCGCTGCACGGCCTGCTGCCCAACCCCGGCAATCTGGCCGGGCTGGTGGAGACGTTCCTGCCCTGGTGCGGCCTGGTCGTCCCGGTGCTGCTGGTGCCCGCGCTGTTGCGGCGTTCGGCCACCGCGCTGGTCGCGCTGCTGGTACCCGCTGCCGTCTGGCTGGCCATGTTCGGCGGAACGCTCGGCGACCGGGGCACCGGCAAGGGGGATCTCACCGTCGTCACGCACAACGTGGCCGCTGCCAACACCGATGTGGCGGGCACGGTGAAGATGCTGATCGACTCAGGCGCCGACCTCATCGCGCTCCAGGAGCTGGACCCGGGGTTGCAGTCCGAGTACGAGCGGGGCCTGGCCGCCGCGTACCCGCACCACGTGGCCGGCATCGGCGCCGACGGGCTCTGGTCGAAGTACCCGGTCAGCGAAGGCGCGATAGCGAAGGGCCCGGCCGGAGAGGGCAACGGAACGGTGTTCCGCTCGGTGGTGGCCGCTCCGAAGGGAGAGATCGCGGTCTACGTCGGGCATCTGGACTCGGTCCGGGTCACCTTCGGGAAGGGGTTCGGCGCGGAGCTGCGGGGCTACAGCATCGCCGCGACGAGCGCGGCGCTCAGGGCCGAGCCGCTGGAACGGGTGCTGCTGATGGGTGACCTGAACGGCAGCCTGGAGGACCGGGCCTTCGCCCCGATCGCCGAACAGATGACGTCCGCCCACGAGGCCGCCGGTTCCGGATTCGGCTTCACCTGGCCGACCGCCTTCCCGGCAGTGCGGATCGACCACATCCTCAGCAAGGGTCGGCTGACCCCGACCGACTCCTGGGTGCTGCCCGCAGACGGCAGCGACCACCGCGCGGTCGCGGCGTCCTATCGGTACTGAGCCGCCCGGAACGGCCGGGCAGGCTGGGAGCGCAGGGCGGGATGGGTCCCGCCCTGCGGCGGCGCTCATGCGCCGTGCGTCGGCAAGGCCTCAGGAATCACCGTCGACACCGGTGACCGCCGGCGGGCCCAGGGGGGCGTCCTTCTCCGGCCGTCCCAGCTTCTCAAGCGTCCCGGCCAGCAGGCGGACGGCCTTGTCCTCGGCCGAGGCCCGGTCCGGGGCTTCGACCTCAAGCCGAACGGAGAAGGCACCGCCCTCGTGGACCGTCAGCAGTTCCACGTCCTCGGTCTCGCTCAGGTCGGTGTGGTGCGAGGCCAGCCTCCTGGCCAGCTCGGACAGTGCTGCGTCGTCGACGTCCGTCAGGAACGTGCCGGGTACGGTGATGACGTAGGTGGTCACTTGCTGTCTCCCGTCGGCTGGCAAGGGCTGAGTTGTGCGGATGCCCCGGTGCCGTGTTTCGAACCTCCTCATGCGCGGTGGAACGGAGCGTCGGAGGCAGGCCCGCCGCTGCGCGAAAAAGCGGCGGACCGAGTACACCGGCGGGCAGGGAAGGGGTCAGGCTCCCGTCCCTGCCCGGATCGTTCTGACCGCGGCGCGACCGTCAGCGTCTGCGGCCCCATCGGCCGGCGGGCCGCGTGCCGCCTATGCCGGCGACGTGCAGCGCGAGTGCGGCGAGACCGATCAGCATGAAGTTGGTCGAGCTCAGGACGTCGCTGGTGGCGATGTCGGCGGCGTTGATGAGGAACGCGATGAAGAAGAGGACTGCGGCGGCGATGCCCAGCATGGAGGGGCTCCTTTCGGTCGGTGCCGACCGTGTGCCCCGTGCGGGCCGGGCCATGAGCGTGCGAAGCCCGGCTCCTTCCGGCGGGTCTCCTCCTGCGGACTCCGCCGGGGCCGGGACCGGAACGCGCGCCTACGGGCGCGGCTCCGTCGCCGGAGTGCGGTTCGGGCTGATCGTGACCTTGTAGACGGTTCCGGCCGCGCCGCGGGTCCTCACGGTGACGGTCTGGGCGCGGCCGTCCCAACTGGCCCTTCCGCCCTGGACGTCGACGCGGTAGCCGCCCGGGTAGGTGTCCCTGGGTACGGTGATCTGGGTGGGGCCCTCGGCGTTGTCGCGGGTGCGGAAGGTGAGCGTGTAGGTGCGCGTGGCCGGGTCGTACGCGAACGCCAGCGGGTCGCCCGCCACGGCCCGTGCGTACGGCTGGACGAGCAGGCGGGCGTTGGGCTTCGCGGCGCCGCTCTGGTCGAGGAAGCAGTAGCCGCCGCCCCGGCACCACTGCCACCACGTCCATCCGCTGGAGAAGCGGTCCAGGGAGGCCGTCATGTCGGTGACGAACCGGCTCGCGTGCGGAACGTAGGGGTTGCCGCCCCACTCCCCGACGATCACAGGCATGCGGTTGCGGGTCGGGTAGTCGCTGATCGCGGCCTCGTACGCGGGGATGAACGTGCCGTTGGGGTCGTAGTCGGCGCCGGTTTCCATCGCCGTCTCGTAGAAGTGCGGCGCGTAGCCCGCGTGCGGGTCGTCGATGTGACCCAAGCGGGTGGGGACGCCGAGACCGACGATGACGGTGGGTTCGACGAAGACCCACGACGTACGGTCGACCAACCGGATCGCCCGGGCAAGTCGGTTCCACATTTCGGTGAGCTCGGTGGCTTCGAAACGGGCCGCGGCGGCGGGCAGGTCCTCGCCTTCGAGGAACTTCGCGAACGGCTCGTTCATCAGGTCGTACCCGAGCAGCGCGGGGTGACTGCCCAGGGCGGAGGCGACCGTCATCCACATGTGGGCGTGCGCGGCGCGCAGGTCGGCGTCCTTGTACAGGTGGTCGAAGGCGGTCTGTACGGAGGGCTCGAAGTACTCGGAGAACCAGTCCTCCGGTATCGGCGTGAAGGGCAGCCCCTCGTCACGGCTGGCCCAGTCGGGGACGCCGCGAGAGCCGAAGTGGGGCCCGTACACGTCCTGATGGGCGTCGAGGACGACCTTGATGTGGTACCGGTCGGCCCAGTCGAGGATGCGTCGCATCTTGGAGAGGTAGCCGCGGTCGTAGTGACCGGGGCTGGGTTCGAGGTCGTCCCAGAAGAAGGCGAGGCGCGCTAGGTTGAAGCCCCGGGCGGCCATGCCTTCGAGGTCGCTCTCATGGATGTCGGCGAACGCGTCGGCGCCTCGGCTGCTCTTGTCGGCGAGGTTGAAGCCGCGCCACTGGAGCGCGCGGCCCTGACCGTCGGCGATGAAGGTGCGGTCACCGACCGTGATCCGGTCGGGGGCGCGGCCGGGGTGGGCCTGGGCCTGCGCGGGGAGGAGGCCGAGCAGGAGGGCGGCCATGGCCACGGCGAGGGTGACAGGGGCGACGCGGGAGGTCAGACGCATGCAGGAGACCCCTTCGAGGGTGGCTGCTCGGACGACGTGCTCATGGCCGGTCGGATGTTACTGGCGAGTGCGTCAACTTCCCAGCGCTGGAAGAGAGTTGATGCGAAGCCCCGCGAGCGGCGCCCCAAACCTCACCTCCCGCTGCCCGCCCGGTGCACACCCTCCGGGGGCGCCTGCCACGCCTCCACTCCCTCGGGACTCGGACCCACACGAGCCGGAAAGCCGCCTGTGACCTGCAGGCGGCTCACCCGCCCGGCGCGGCGGTCTCAGAGGTCCTGGATGCGCCGGAACGGCCGGTCGGCCTCCAGTTGGAACGCGACTTCCAGCAGTTTCCGCTCATCGCCGGGGCGGCCGGAGAACATGACGCCGATGGGCAGCCCGCCCTCCGCGGCGCCGGCCGCCGGCACGGAGATCGAGGGCGTGCCGACCACGTTGTCGACCGGCGTGAACGCCACGTACGCGAGGATCCGTTCGATCAGGGTCGGGTACGGAACGGTCGGGCTGAGGTGGCCGATCGACGGCGTGGTCTGGGCGAGCACGGGCGAGAGCAGGACATCGATCCCGCGGAACGAGGCCGCGTACGCCTCCCGCGTGCGCTTCAGCCTGCGCAGTACTCCAGGGGTGCGCCGCCAGTTCCGCAGGTACTCCTCGCGCAGTCCCCGGCTGAGGCCGTCCATGCGGCGCCGGTCGAAGTCCGACCCGAGGCTCCGGCCCGTGAGGCCGACGAGGAAGGAGAGCATCCCCCAGTACGCGAGGAAGTCGTCGGTGAAACTCGGATCGATGGCCAACTCGACGGGCTCCACGCTGTGGCCGAGCCGTTCGAGCGTGGTCACGGTCCGCGTCACCGCCGCGCGCGTCGCGGGGTCGGAGCGGACTCCGTTCGGTGAGTCCAGCAGGAACCCGATGCGCAGCCGTTGCCCCGCAGGGCCTTCGACCAGGCCCAGGGGCGGCAGGCCGGGGCCGGGCCGGTACTTCTCGGCGGCGGCGAGGAACGCGGCGGCGTCCCGCACGGACCGGCTCACGATTCCGTCGCAGACCAGGTCGAGGGGCAGCTGACGGCTCTGGGCGTTCGCGACGACCCGGCCCCGGGTCGGTTTGAGGCCGACCAGTCCGCAGCAGGCGGCCGGTATCCGGATCGAGCCGCCGCCGTCGTTGGCATGCGCGATCGGCACCGCTCCGGCGGCGACGAGGGCCGCGCTGCCGCCCGAGGAACCGCCTGCCGAGTAGCCGGTGTGCCACGGGTTGCGGACCGGTTCGGCGTTCTCGTACTCGGTGGTCGGGCTGAATCCGAACTCGGGCAGCCGGGTCTTGCCCAACACCGTGACACCGCTGCTCAGGAACTGCCGGGTGAACGGCGCGTGCCGCCGTGCCGGGCTCGGGCGGAAGGCCGCGCTGCCGTGCCCGGTCGGCAGGCCGAGGTAGTCGGTGTTGTCCTTGACGAAGGTCGGCACCCCGGCGAAGGCGCCGTCCGTCGCGGCAGCGGGCGCGGGGCGGTCCACGCTCGTCTGGACCGCGCCCAGCCGTGCCTCGACCGCCCGTACGCGCTCCACGGCGTCCCGGGCGGCCTCGGCGGCGGAGACCTCGCCCCGCCGGATCGCCGCGGCGAGACCGACGGCGTCGTGCTCGCCCAGGGCGTCGTCCGAGAAGGCGTGCACGACCGTCTGTTCGTCGAAACTCGTCACCGCTGTCTCAGCCCCCGGATTCGTGGATGGTCGCCGCCATCATTCCTTACCGTCGGGTAACACGCGAGGGTTTCTCAGGGCCTGCAGGTGATCTGGCGAACGCCCGCCGACGCCATGGCGTCAGGCTCCGGACCGGATGGGGCCGATAGCGGTGCCGGCCGAGAGCCGGAGGGCGCCGCTGGCCACGGAGGTGCCGGGGATCTCGCCGTCGGGGGCCCTGAGCGTGAAGGACACCTGATCGGCCGTGAGGTGGTGGCCCTGGTTGGGGATTTGGATGTCGAAGTGGACCGGGTGTCCCGGTCCGAACGTCACCGAGGTGGTCTGGTCACCGTACCGACCGGCCTTCACGCCGAGGGGTACGCCGGCATGGGTGAGACCCAGAACGGTCGGGGAACCGGCCAATCGACACGCCGCGTACCCCTTCGGCGTGGTGAGCGTGACCCGGTAGTGCAGGTGTCCCGAACCGGCCTGGTCGGGGCGGATGTTCGCGAGGTGGTTGGCCGGCCGGCAGGCCGAGGGGGCGGCACCGCCCGCTGCTGCGGCCTGTCCTGTGCCGACGCAGGCGATCGCCGCCGAGGTGGCGGCGGCGATGAGGGTGGCGTATGTGCGGCAGGTGAGCATGGCTGGTGGGTTCCGCCCTTCCGGCTGGCCGGCCCGCCTTTTCCGGGCGGGACGGGGTCGAAGGATTCCTGCCCGCGGCGCGCTGCACTAATGTGCCCAAACAGTCACAAAAGGACCGGGCTGCCGGAACGGCGGATGTCCGGGGAGAACGCGGTCACGAGGCCGGCGTGGAGTGCCGACGATGGTGGTGAGCCCCGGGCGTCGCGTGGAGTCGAGTTCCGCTGCGGGTGGGGCGGAGGAAGCCGGGCTCCACAAGGGGCGACAACGGCTCCCCGGACATGAGCCTGTACGCGATCTCGCGCAGCCGCGCGGAGAGCGCAGGCTCCGGACCGCCCCGCGCACAGTCCTGGTGCCCCCGGCCGCAGCGGCGGGCGAGGGTGGCACGCGACCGGGCGCGACGCCACCCTCCCCGGGGGTCACTTCGTCTGGTAGACCCCGAAGACGTCGAGCACCAGGTCGGCGTCCTCGTGGCCCTGGTTCCAGAAGGTGATGGCGCCGTGGTCGCCGTCGCTCGCCTGGACCAGGTTGGGGACCGTGTCGCCGGTGGTCCAGTTGAGGGTGGAGGAGACGGGGCGCGGTCCGGTCGGTGCGGCGGGGCCGCCCTCCGCCGGCAGGGCGTACGGGCTCGGGGCGACCGAGAGGAATCCGGTGCCGCGGGTCTCGGTGACGGTGGCGTTCAGCACGTAGGCCTCGACACCCGTCGCCGGCTCGGGCGTGAACCCCTGCGTGATGTACTCCCGGGCCCGGAACCTCCCGCCGGGCCAGCCGTACGCCTCCTCGCGGGTGTCGAGCGTACGGAAGGGGGTGAAGGGCAGGAAGGCTGCCTTGCTGTCCGGGCTGTAGTAGCCGACGACGTCGACGACCACGTGGGTCGGCGACCAGGCCCCGTTGAAGATCTTGATCGTGCCGTCCTCGGCCACCGGCACGATCACGGCGTTGGCCACGGTCTGTCCGGGTACGAAGTTCAGGTTCGACGCCGTCGGCACCGGCCCGCTGCCGGAATAGGCGGTCATGTGGCCGGGCCCCTCGGGCTCGGTCACCGTGACGTTCAGCGCCACGGCCTTGATGTTCTGGGGCACCCCCTGCAGTCCGCCGATCCGGGTGGTGAACGCGCTGCGCGCGGCGAGCTTTCCGCGGGCCGTACCGACCCCCTCCCGGGTGTCGACGAACCGGGCGGGCGTCATCGACGTATAGCCGCTCGCCGAGGCCCGGGTGAAGTAGCCGGTGACGTCGGCGATCAGGTCGACGGGCTGCCAGCCGCCGTTGAAGAGCTCCACGTACCCGTCCTCCCCGACGGGCACGATCACCAGGTTCGGGACGGACCGGCCTGCCGTGTAGTTCAGGTTCGAGGTGTTCGGACGCTCGTAGCCGGCCCCGGGCCACACGGTCACGTGGCCGCTGTCGACGGTCTCCGTGACGGTGACGTTGAGGGCGACGGCGGTGACCCCCGCCGGCACGGAGGCGTTGCCGGCCACCTTGACGCGCGCGGAGCCCTGCCCGGGGACCTTGCCGACCGCGGCTCCGGTGCCGTTGCGGGTGTCGAGGAGGCGGGTCGGGGTGTGCGGGGTGAAGTCGGCGCCGGGGGTGAGGAACGCCCCGCCGTTGGTGGCCTGGACGGCATTGGCCGTGTCGGTCACCGTGACCTGCACCTGGTACTCGCCGGACTTGTCGTACGTGTGCGAGTGGCGCAGCTCGTAGTTGCCCTGGGCGGTGACCGTGTCCTTCTTTCCGTCGCCCCAGTCGATGACGATGTCGAGCGCGAAGTCGGCGCTCGTGACCAGGGCGGTGAGTTCGATCCCGTGCGCGGTGTAGCTGGTGCCGCTGACGTCGACCGCGAGGGCCGGGTTGGCCCCCGCGTCGATGGCGGCCTGCTCGGTCGCTGCGGCCTCCGCGTTCTGCGCGCTCTGCGCGGGCGCGGCCGGCTCTGTGGGCGCAGCCTGTGCCTTCAGTGGTGCGGCGGTTTTGGAGTTCGCCTCGGCCCTTCTTCCGGTGGCGGTGGGCAGGGTGGTACGGATCGTGCGATCCGCGGGGCTGTGGAAGCCCTCGGACGTGGATGCCTTGGCGATCGCGTCGGCCACGCCGGCCGCGACAGGTACGGGATCCGCTGCCTGAGCGATGCCCGGAATGATGCCGAGACCGGCTGCCACGAAGGCGGCGGTCATTACGAGTCGGTGGTTGCGCACCGGCCCCCCAGTTGTGGTGATGAGCGAAGAGGGGCAACCGTATGGAGGGTTCCGGCCAAGGGTCTCGGGGTTCTGGCGCGATTCACCCCATAGGGGTGACCGCTTTACCGGCTGTGCGGTTTGCGATCGAGGGGAGGAGGGTCGGCCGTCGCCGGCGGTCGCCGTGGGCTCTCCGGCGCGTCGGCGAGAAAGCACGTGCCGCCCTCTGGCGGACGCGCGTAGAGCTCCGACACTATTTCCCTGCTCCGTCAGCACACCCCTGCTCTCCCCGCACCGCCGTCCCGTCCGTCACGGCCACCAGCAGGAGGCAATCCCGATGAAGCTCCGTTCCGTCCTCACCGCGCTCGCCCTCGTCCTCGGCGCGCTGCTCGCGCCCGGGGTCGGCGTCGTCGGCGGGGCCACCGCCGCGCACGCGGCCACCAAGCTCAGCCATGCCACCGCGACGTCCATGTTCCGCAACTCCGCCATCACGTGGTCGTCGTCCGGCGGCTGTTCGGACCGCAACAACTCGACCTGCACGTCGTTCGAGCAGCTCAACCTCGCGACCGCGCAAGGCGCCCAGACCCTCAAGAGCGCCAGCGGCTGCGCGCTGAACATCACCGGCGGCACCGAGGCGGGTCACGCGAGCGGCACCTACTCACACTGGAACGGCTACAAGCTCGACTTCAGCAAGTACACCTGTCTCGGGAACTACATCAAGAACACGTTCAGCTACATCGGCCTGCGCGGGGACGGCGCACCGCAGTGGAAGTCCGGCGCCGGCAACGTCTACGCCGACGAAGGCAGCCACTGGGACGTGACCTTCTACAACTGCGGCGGCTGCTGACGCTGCGTATCGTCGGCCGGCCAGCAGGTCGCACGTTCACCACTGGGGACGCGGTACCGGCGAGAGCGGTCGTGCTGGGGACGGCAGCGAGCGACATCGCTGCTCCGGCGACCCCAGCGCGTACGGGGAGCACGGCGCGAGCCGGCTCCCCGTACGCGCGGAGGCTCACCGGGGCATGCGGTCCCAGAACGAGCAGTGGTGAGCGGAGTATGCGTCCACGGCGTGGACTCCGCCCGGCCCGGGAGCCAGCGACTGCACCGCGCGGGGGAGGGACGACGACGCGTGCAGGAGGGGCCAGAACGGTGCGCCGGCGGCGTTGGGGTTGCCGGTGCGCGCGAAGCCCGTCCAGTAGTCGACCATCCGGTCCGACAGGGCGAGCTGGGCGCCGGTCAGGGGATGCTCGGTGGGGAGCGAGGAGAACAGGAACGGCATCTCGAAGCCGTGCGCCGCACCGTAGGGGAAGCCGGGGTCCGCCGGCAGCCCGGCCAGGACCGGAGCGTCGGGATCGCTGAACTCGTAGCCGAAGAGGGGGAGCCCGGGGGCGCGCACGGCGATGGCCCGGCCCGCGGCCAGTGTGGTGCAGGTGAAGGACCGGTCGGTCAGCGCCGCGGCCCAGGCCAGAGCCGGCGTGGGGTGGTCCTCCGCCGGATACTGCGCCTCGACGGCCGGTGCGGCGGACCCGAAGGCGTCCACCAGACGGGCGCGGTAGTCGTCCTCGGTGCGGATCGGGAACGCGGCGAGCGACAGGCCGACGAACATCCGCATCTCGTCGTGGTTGGTGCCCAGGATGACGGGCAGGCGGTGGAACCGCCCGGACGCCAAGGCCTGCCCGGGTGCCACGGGCAGCAGGGCGTTGCCGAAGGCGGGCCGGTTGAAGGACTGCATCAGCTGCGCGGTCGCCAGACGATCCGTACCCTGCCCGCGCAGGCACGCCAGCACCTCGTCTCCGCCGCCCGTCGTGCAGCCCAGTTGCCGGGCGGCTTCCGCGCCGGCCGTCTGGACATCGGCCTCCGCGGCGAACGGCTCGTACGCGGGTGTTCCGGGCCCGAGAGCGCCGGGCGGGAAGGAGGTGAGGCAGGAACCGCTCTGCAGTACGGCTCGCTGGAAGAGTCCGGCGGCCGTCGGCGAGGTGAGGTGCGCACAAATGCTGAGGGCGCCGGCGGACTCGCCGAACAGCGTGACGTTGCGTGGATCACCGCCGAACCCCTTCGCGTTCTCCTGCACCCAGCGCAGGGCGGCCTGTTGGTCCGTCAGACCGAACGGCGGGGCGGAACCCAACCCCGGGTGGCCGAAGTAGCCGAAGACTCCCAAGCGGTAGTTGACCGTGACGACGACCGTGTCACCGCGGACCGCCAGCCGTTCGGCGCTGTAGTCGGCGCCGGAACCCCCCAGGAACGCGCCGCCGTGCATCCACACCAGCACGGGCCGCTTCTTCCCGGCCGGATTCCGCGTCGGCGCGGTCACGTTGAGGTAGAGGCAGTCCTCCGATCCGACGACCGCGCTCGCGCCCGGGGCCGGCATCTGCACACAGCGTGGGGCCGGTTGCGTCGCATCCCGGACACCCTGCCACGCGGCGGCGGGGGCGGGTTCGCGCCAGCGCAGCGGTCCGGTCGGCGGGGCGGCGTAGGGAATGCCGACGAACGTGGCGTACGAGCCGTGGGACACACCACGTACCCGACCGTGGTCGGTCTGGACGACCGTAGCGCTCTGCCCGGCGGAGGGCGGGGGAGCGGGTGGTGCACCGGCCGCCGGTACCGCGGTGGCCGTGAGCAGCGCCACCGCGCACAGCAAGGGGAAGAGCACCGCTCGGAGGCCGTCCCTTCGGGGTGGACGCGGAGCCGTCGAGTTGGGGGACATACGTACCCACCGTTCTTGGTCGGGGACATCGTGGCGCGGGGCCGCGCGCCGCGGGTCGGGCCGGGAAGGGGCCCCGAGCGAGCGGCGGACCTGCGCGGACCTGGGCGGACCTGCGCGGCCGGTGCTCAATACGCTAAGAGCTCCCCCGCACTGGAGGTTCAAGAGACTGTGACGCAAGACACCTGGACCATCGGAGAACTCGCCGCCGGGACCGGCCTACCGGTGAAGACGCTCCGCTACTACTCGGACAGCGGTCTGCTGCCCGTGGCCGGCCGCAGCACGGGTGGTCATCGGCGTTACGGTCCGGAGGCGTGGGAGCGCATCCGTCTCATCAGGCGCCTACGGGCGCTGGAGACGCCGATCGCGACCATCACGCAGGTGGTCACCGGCGAGTGCTCCCTCGGTGAACTCGTGGCGACCGAGCTCGAATCGGTGCAGGAACGACTGGTCGAACTGCGCTGGCGCCAGGCCACACTTGAGTCGCTGCACGAGTGCACGAGTGAGGAACGGCTGCGGCGGCTGGAGGTCCTCTCCCGTGTGCAGAGGCTTCCGCAGGCGCGTCGCACCCTCACCGACCACTGGTACCGGGAGTTGTCCGCGGCCCTGCCCAAGCGCCGGCTCGACAGCATGATCGCCATGCTGGCCCCCGAACCGCCGCAGGACCCCGTGCCCGCCACGGCCCTGGCCTACGCCGAGCTGCACTTGCTCATCTCCACGCCCAGCTTCACCCGCTGGACCCAGGACCACGACGAAGAGATGAACGACGGTCCGGCCTTCTACGCGGAGATCGACGAGGCTGCGGCCCTGACGGTCGCCTCCCTGGCCCAGGGGCTGCCACCGGGCCCCGGGGACGCGGTGAACGCATTCGTCTCCGCCCACGCACGAGCCCGGCGGGAGTCGGACACGCCCGCCTTCCGTGCGTACCTGCACGGGCTGGTGTCGAGGTCGTCCGGCTTCGACCCCCGCCTGGAACGCTATTGGGCTCTGGTCGGCACCGCCACCGGTGGGCGTGTGCTGAACATGACGGTGGCCCATCGATGGCTGACCGACGGACTGTCGATGTCGATAGCAGGACATGCCCCTTCGACTTCGCAGGGTCCGAGCTCCGGAAAGCCTGCGACCGGCCATGAAGGCCAGAGGAAGGGGTGACGTCGGCGAAGGCGCCCTGCCGGGCCCGCCAGTTGCACCGGGCCGACACCTGGCGCGATGAGGGGGGCCGCGGCGCGGAGGGGGGCGCCTCCGGAGGGGCGGTCGCGCTGCCCTGCACCGTGGCGTTCAACGTGGGCGCGATCCGCCGCAGGAAGATCGCGCAGCGGCCGGCCGACAGGTGGGCGAGTGACCGTGCGTGGCCCGAACGGGTGAGGCGTCGGCCGTATGTGCCGGTGGGGGCCGGGCGGTGGTGCGTCCTAGGATGACGAGCCGGCAGGGCTCGTTCCGGGGTGTGGGGGAGGTTGCTGTGGCCAGTGAGTTCCAGGAGCGGAAGCTCCAGGAGATGTTCGCCGCATTCGACGCGGACGGGGACGGTTTCCTGCGCGAGGCGGATTTCCGGTCGCTCGTCGCACGGTGGGAGCGCCTGCCGAGGGTTGCGGCCGAGACGGAGCTTCGGGCACGGCTGGAGTCACTGCTGATGGGTTGGTGGGCGGCCCTGTTGGAACGAGGGGACGCCAACGGCGACGGGGCAGTGGACATGGGCGAGCTGCTCGCGCTGGTGGATGAACTGCCCGCCATGGTCGCGACCGTCACGGCGACCGCCGAAACCGTCTTCGAGGCGGTGGACGAGAACGGTGACGGGGTGATCTCCCCGGCCGAACACCGCAGGCTCGTCGAGACCTGGAACGGGCGGCCGGTACCGCTGGACGGGGTCTTCGAGCTGCTCGACCTCAACGGGGACGGGCACCTCAGTCGTGAGGAGTTCGCGCTGCTGTGGCGCCAGTTCTGGATCAGCGACGATCCAGCTGAGCCGGGCAACTGGCTGTGCGGCCGCTTCGCGGACTAGTGCGTCGTCCATGAACGTTCGCCTGCCCTGATCAGGAACCTTGAGCCTACGGCCGTCCCCGGGGCGGCCGGCGTCGACTGCGGACCTTGGGGCGTTCGCGCATCGGCGTGACGGACGACGGCGGACACCATCCTCACGCCGCGTACCGTCACCCGGCGTGCCTGGCCCGCGCGCCCCGGCCCAGGCAGCGACGGGATGGGGCCCGCGCGGAGAGGGCCGGCAGGGAGCGTGCGCTGTCCCGGACCGGCAGCGAGGCTCGGATCAGCGCCGGTCCCGGCGGTCCTCACGGCGGTCCTCACGGTCGTCCCGGCGGTCCTCCCGGCGGTCGCTGCGGCGACCGACCCCGTGGGCGACGACCGCTGCCGTGCCGACGACGGCCGCTGTACGAGCGACGGGAGCGCCGATGACCCCACGTCGCCCTCTGCGCATCGGTCCGAGGGGCATCTCATTCTCCTTCTTCGTCGGCTTCGATCGAGGCCAAAATGGCCTGGATCGGAATACGTCCGTTGGCGATGAGCTGGCCCCCTGAGCGGCGTGCGGCCGCGGCGAAGGGCCCCGCCCAGACGTTTTCCCAGACCAGCACCCCGGCCGTCGTACCGGGCTCCATCGCGGCGGCCAGGTTGACGACGTCCTCCTCTGCGAGCAGACCGGCCAGCTTCGCCTCCGCGGCGCGCAATTCACCGGCGTCTTCGAGGTCATCGACCTCCAGTACGTCGAGCTCGCCGTCGGCGCCCTTCGTCAGGATGAGCAGGTCCAGGACCCGGATGGTCCCCGAGGTGACCAGCTTGTCGAGCTCTTCGGCCATCTCGCCGGTGAAGTGCGAGGTGGCCGGCGGGAACTCGACGACCAGATAGTCGACCGGCCCCAGTTCCTCGGTGTCAGGTGATGTCATGTCTGCCATTTCCGTTCACTCGATCAATACGGGTTCGAGGCCGAGCGCTCCTTCGGTGGCCGGCTCACCGGCCGAGCGCGGAGCGCCCACGTGATGAGGGTGGCGGCGGCGAAGGGACGGTGGCCCCGAAACGCAGCCTCGCACGGTGGCTGACGGCCCGCATCCGGCGCGGACCTGGCGGCCGTCGCACCCCCACTCCCACGGGTACCGGGCAGGCCGACTGGATCGAGGTGCCCGACCGCTCGGCGCATGTAGTCGGTGACGACCCCGGTGAGTCGTTCACCCGCTCGGATGCGCAGCGCTCGCGTCCGCCCGTTCCGCATGGTCGGCTTCGTGGAGAAACCCCCGGGCAGGAGAGGTCGTGCCATGACGGACGAGGGAGCCACCGGCCCCAGCGGAGTTCCCGCACGCGAGCCGGGTACGGACGGCGGGCGCTCCGAGGTCGAGCAACTGCACGCACGGGTGACGGCATTGGAGGCCGAAAAGGCGGCCCGGGAGCCCCGACACCGGTGGAAGTCGTTCTTCGCCGCCGTGCTCATCATCATCGGTTGCGTCCTCGCCCCCCTCGCGGCCGTCGCCGCGTGGGCGTCCAGCCAGGTCGGCGACACGGACCGCTACGTGCAGACGGTCGCCCCGCTCGCATCCGACCCGGACATCCAGGCGGCGGCGGCCAACCGGGTCACCAATGCGGTGATGGAACACATCGACCTCCCGACGCTGCTGGAAGGCGTTGCACCCGCCGACCGGCCACTCCTGGAGAAGGGACTCGGCAAGCTCGGCGGCGCACTGGAGAGCGCCGTCCGCAGCTTCGTCCACGACAAAGCGCAGGAGGTGATCGCCTCCGAGACCTTCGAGCGGATCTGGACCGACGCCAACCGCCGCATCCACACCGCAGTGGACAAAGCCCTCACCGGCACTGGCGGCGGTGCCGTGAAGATCAACAACGACTCGGTGACCGTTGATCTGGGACCGGTCGTCGATCAGGTGAAACAGCGCCTCGTCGACGAAGGAATGACGGCGGCCGCGAAGATCCCCAAGGTACACACCGACTTCACCGTCCTGCGGGCGGACAACATCGGCAAGTTCAAAACCTATTTCCGGCTCCTGCAGATCGCCGGCATGTGGCTTCCGGTGCTGTCGGTCCTGCTGATCGCCGTCGGCGTGCTCCTGTCGCGCCATCGCCGCCATGTTCTCGTGATCGCCGCACTCGCCTTCGCCTTCGCCATGCTCATGCTCGGCGCCGGTCTGGCCGTCTTCCGCGTCGCGTACTTGAACGCGCTGCCGGACAACGTCTCGCAGCCCGCGGCCGGAAGCATCTACGACGCGCTGACGCAGTACTTGAGATCAACGGTCCGCATGGCCGTGGTGCTCGGCGTGGTGATCGCTCTGGCCGCCTGGCTGACCGGCCCCGGCCGCTGGGCCACCGTCGTACGGCAGGGCTGGCACTCGGGCATCGGCGCGGTCCGCGCCACGGCGGACCGCGCGGGCCTGCGTACCGGCCCGGTGGGCCCGTTCGTCCACCGCCACCGCGGCTGGATCACCTGGATCCTCGTCGCCGCTGCCGTACTGACCTTCATCCTGTGGAGCTACCCGACCGGCCTGGTCATCATCTGCATCGCACTCGTCCTCCTGTTCGCCCTGGCGGTGGCCGAATTCCTCCAGGAGAACGGGAACGACCGGAGCCCGGCGCAAGCAGGGGTGCACGAACCGCCACCCCGGTGAGGGAACCGGTCGGCTTGTCCCTCAGCGGTGCCGCTCCGACAGCCAGTGCAGTTCGATCTGGAGCCATTGGCTGTCGGCATGGCAGGCGTCCAGAACCGTCACGATCCGGCGGCTGACGGCCTCGGCCGTGAGGGAGCGCCACCGGCAGCGCACCAGTGAATCGACCAGCAGGTCGATCCGCTCGTCATGGCGGGGCACCGGTACCGGGTTCGCCGTTCCAGGGTCGTCGATCGCGGCGAGCGCGCGGCGGCTGACCATTTCGGGGGTGTGCCTTCGCCATTCGTACGGGCTGAGTACTTCGGTCACCGCGCAGACACGGATATCCGTCAGGGATGCCAGGCGTAGCATTCGAGCCCTCCGCGGTATGGGCGATTCCCGCCGACGGCCTCTTCGTCGGACACGGCAAACCCGTCCCTTTGTATCGCATCAAAGGGGGGTGAATCAGACAGAGGGTACGCCGATGGTCCGGCGAACCGCTATGTCGCCGCTCACAGCGAGGGGCATGTGGTCGCGTGAGCGGAGCGCCTTGAGGCGAGAGCCCCCGGAATTCAGTCGCGGACGGCCGTGCGGACCGCGCCCAGCGCATGGCGTTGGATCAGTCCGATGACCGGGCTGCTCACCCAGATCAGCGGGGTGGCCAGGGAGGTCGGCTGGATGGCCATCGTCCAGGTGAGACGTGAGCCGGAGGGCGTGGGCTCGACGGTCCAGTCCTCCGCCGCGTGGCGCAGACCGGGGCGCGAGGCCTCGTAGACGCTGAAGCTGTAGCGGCGCCCCTCGTCCCAACGGAAGAAGCGTTCCCTTGCGGTGAAGAATTTCAGCAGGGTGACATCGCGCACCGTACCGACGCCGAACGGGCGTGAGGAGTTCCAATTCAGGCCGGTGAATGCCCACACCCAGTCGACCAGCTGTTCGCCGGTCAGGATGTCCCATATCCGCTCGGCCGGTGCTGTTGTCTCGACCGAGTGTTCGTAGCGGAAGGGCGCCGAGGTGAGGAAGTCGTCTCCCGCTTCGACGACCGGGTACCAGTGGCTGGCCATCAAGTGCGTCCTTCCCCGACACTCCGGATCGCGGCAGGCGCCGTCATCGCGAGGGCTCGGTCATGCAGAATTGTTCTTCTTCAGGTCTTCAAGGACCACCCACTCGTCGGATTTCGTGTACATGGAGCCTTGCAGGACGAAGGCGCCCAGTACGGCATTGCACGGCAGGAGTCGGCCGATCGGATCCTCTTCGGACGGGTAGATCTCCATGCTGGCGGCGTCGCCGGCGTAGACGTCGGCCTGTGTGATGTGCCAGGGAGTGCCTACGAGCTGGAGCACCTCGGCTCCGGCGTGGCCGTTCGGTCCCGGTCCGACGCCCGGGAAGCGCTTCAACGCCACCGTCGGCAGCACGTAGTCCTGAGGTTCCCCCGTGGGCGGGGGCAGCGGCAGCAATAGATTGTAGGGATAGGGCAGTTCGTCTGTTCTGTCGGCCGGCAGCGGTACCGAGAACAGCTTGTCCCCCTTGGTCACGCTGGAGGAGGCCAGATCATTGAAGTTGGGGTCCACAGTCTTCGTCTGGATCGAGCCCCGAGACATGTGGCTCAGGAAGAGATTTCCGTAGTTGCGCATCGTGATCCGGGCCATCTTCTTGGGGTAGCCGCCCAGTTCGCGCCCGGCCAGCAAGGCCGCGTCGTTGTCCACGTAGATGGCGGGGACGTACCCGTAGGGACGGCCCTGATGGAGGACCGCGATCGAGATGATCACCTCCATGTAGGGGCCGAGATCGCATTCGCGATACTTGGCGAACACGAGGTTCGCCGACGCCATCCCGGGCAAGGCCGGAATCGCGATGAGCGTCAGCTCTTTCGGGATCAGCGCGGCTGCCTTTTCGGCGTCGGTCGCAAAGGCTACCGACACGTAGTCCATGCCCTTGTAGCCGGCCATTGCCCCGTTGTAAGTCTGCCCCCAGTGAGGCATCGTTTTCTTCGTATATTCATCCGGCGGCAGAGTGCCCGCGAGGCCAGGCTCGATAACAGGCGTAGTCATTCTCTTTTCCTTTGGATTGCGGAAGGCGTTTTATGCAGGTGAGATTCCTCGTCGGAATACCTGATTTCCACGGAAGGCGGGCGGTGCCTGCGAACCCTGAATGCCGCGCTGCCGGTTCGCCTCGGTGGGCCTTTGGGCAGGCGCTGGAATCCGTGCCTGCGCAGCAATTGATGATATTCGGGAGGTCCACTGGCAGTCATCTTCTGATGGACCTACCCTATTTATGGTGCTCCCAGCGTGGCAGGCCAGCAACTGGGCCTCCATGGGGCCCAGGCTCGAACCAGCACACCCTCACGCGTTTTCCGAGCCACCGAAATTCTGATTCCTGAGCCCCATGACGGTATGTGAGGTGCCGCGAGTGGCCGCGGTCGCGGGACCCACGTCGGCGCGAGGCGCGGGCGGCCGCGAGGCGTGGGCGACAAGGCGTGTTTCACCCTGCTGTGACAGCGCCCTGTGGTGGACACCGCCGGCGGATCCCTTTACACGGGTCGGCAGGAAGGACAGGCACGATGCCAGTGAACGAATACAAGCCGGGGAGCGCCTTCTCCGGAGTGATCGGGCGAACCACGGACGTCTCCAGCCCGGCATGGCCCGAGCCGCCGGGGGCGGTGCCGGGATCACCCAACGTGCTGACGATCGTGCTCGACGACACGGGCTACGGCCAGCTGGGCTGCTACGGGAGTCCCATGCAGACGCCTCGCCTCGACGGTCTGGCCGCGGGCGGACTGTTGTACAACAACATGCACACCACAGCACTGTGCTCGCCGTCGCGTTCGTGCATCATCACCGGTCGCAACCACCATTCCAACGCGATGGCGGCGATCACGGAGCTGGCGACCGGCTACCCCGGCTACAACGGCAACATCCCGTTCGAGAACGGGTTCCTGTCCGAAATGCTGCTGGAGCACGGATACAACACGTACATGCTCGGCAAGTGGCACCTGATGCCCTCGGCCCAGGAGTCACCCGCCGGACCCTACAACCGCTGGCCGCTCGGCCGCGGTTTCGAGCGGTTCTACGGATTCCTCGGCGGCGACACCAACCAGTGGTATCCGGAACTCGTGTACGACAACCACCAGGTCGAGCCCCCCGCCTCGCCGGAACAGGGCTACCACTTCACCCCGGACCTGACGGACAAGGCCAAGCTCTTCATCTCCGACGCCAAGCAGGTCGCTCCCGACAAGCCGTTCTTCCTCCACTTCTGCCCCGGCGCCACCCACGCGCCGCACCACGTCCCGCGGGAGTGGGCCGATCGCTACCGGGGACAGTTCGACGACGGCTGGGACGCCTACCGGGAGGTGACCTTCGCCAACCAGAAGCGTCTCGGTGTCGTGCCCGCCGACGCCGTCCTCTCGCGCCACGACCCGGACGTCCCCGAATGGGAGTCCCTGTCACCGGACGCCCGCCGCCTCGCAGCGCGCATGATGGAGGTCTTCGCCGGCTTCCTCTCCCACACCGACCACGAAATCGGGCGACTGCTGGACTTCCTCCAGGAGATCGGTGAACTGGACAACACGCTGATCATGGTCGTCTCCGACAACGGGGCGAGCGCCGAGGGAGGCGTCACCGGGACGACCAACGAGGCGCAGTTCTTCAACAACGCTCCCGAACCGCTTGAGGAGAGCCTGAAGGCGATCGACGAGCTCGGCGGTCCGACCACGTTCAACCACTACCCCTGGGGCTGGACCTGGGCGGGCAACACGCCGTTCCGGCGCTGGAAGAGGGAGACCTACCGCGGCGGCGCCAGCGACCCGTTCCTCGTCCACTGGCCTGCCGGCATCAAGGCACGCGGAGAAGTACGCACCCAATACGCCCACCTCGTGGACATGGTCCCCACCGTGCTCGACATCCTGGGGATCGAGCCGCCCGACACCATCAAGGGCGTCACCCAGTCCCCCCTGCACGGTGTCAGCTTCGCCCACACCTTCGACAACCCCGCCGCGCCCTCCCTGCACCGCACCCAGTACTTCGAGATGCTCGGCCACCGTGCCATCGACCATGACGGCTGGCGCGCCGTATGTCCCTGGCCGGGTCCGTCGTTCACCGAGGCGCAGCAGCCGTTCGGCACGCCCATCAGCTCGGAGAAGCTGTCCGAACTGGACGCCACCGCCTGGGAGCTGTACCACATCGACGAGGACTTCGCGGAGACCCGCGATCTCTCCTCGGAGCAGCGCGCCAAGACGATCGAGTTGATCTCCCTGTGGTACGTGGAGGCCGGAAAGTACGGAGTGCTGCCCGTCGACGGGAGCGCCCTGGCACGGATGGCGACGGAGCGTCCGCAGATCAGCAAGGCACGGACCAGCTACACGTTCCGGCCCGGCACCCAGTCCCTGCCGCCCTCCGTCGCCCCACGCGTGCTCAACCGTCCGCACAGCGTCACCGCCGATGTGGAGATCCCCGCCGACGGCGCCGAAGGCGTACTGATGAGCCAGGGTTCGATGGCCGGCGGCTGGAGCTTCTACATCAAGGACGGCAAGCTGACGTACGTCCACAACTACGTCTCGCGGGCCCTCTACACGGTGTCCACGACGGATCCGGTACCTCACGGCCGGCATGAACTGCGCTTCGAGTTCGAACCGACGGGCGAGCCCGATCTCGCCGCGGGCAAAGGCGCCCCCGGGCGGGCCGAGCTCTACATCGATCACCAGCTGGTCGCGGTGGCCGAGTTCCCGGTGACGACGCCCGTCATGTTCAACCCCGGTGGGATGACCTGCGGGGCCAACCCCGGCCAGCCGGTGACCCCCGACTACCAGTCGCCCTTCCGGTTCACCGGCGAACTGCACACCGTGACCATCGACCTGTCGGGCGAACTCATCACCGACGCGGACAGCGAGATGCGCATGCACATGGCCCGACAGTGAACGAGCGGCGCGACTCCGACTCCGGGAGGGGAGACGGCGCGCTGCGCATCGACCCTCCCGTCCCGGCCTGACTCCACGTCAAGTGGCGAGCCGGTAGATGCCGGCCCGGCCGCGGTCCAGTACGAGACCCGATCAGGAGAAGGTCAAGAACCAGGTCGGCGATCACTCCACGACGCCGGCGTCACGCCAGGTCGGTCGATCGCGCAGTCCGCCCCGTTCCGGCGGGCGAGGCAGTGCGGGCGTGTCGTCCCTTCAGCCCTTGTTTTCGCGGGCATCCTTCAGGAGCGGGCCGCGGCCACAAGGTGCAGCGACGCGGGCGTGACGACGCCGTGGCGTCGAGGCAGGAGAACGGAAGTGGTGACGATTCCGCCGGAGGACCTCCCCGGCCGGCCCGGCCGACGTGTCATCCTCGTATCCGTCCTGGGCACGATCGCCCGGGTCGCTGCGGTGCTGGCCATCTACTTCCTGATCCCGATGGAGCACGCCATGAACGTCGCGACGGTGACAGGACTGACCCTTGAGATCCTGGCCTTCTGCGGGATCCTGACCTGGCAGCTCCGCAGGATCGTCCGCTCCAGGTATCCCGGCCTGCGCGCACTCGAAGCGCTCGGCTTCACGATCCCGCTCTTCGTTCTCCTTTTCGCCACCGCCTACTTCCTCCTGGGGAACGCACAAACGGCCTCGTTCTCCCAGCCGCTCGACCGGGTCGACGCCATGTACTTCGCTGTCACGGTCTTCACGACGGTCGGATTCGGCGACATCACGGCGAAGAGCGAAACCGCTCGAATCGCGGTCACCGTCCAGATGATGCTGGATCTCCTCATCCTGGGGCTGGTGATCCGCTTGGTCTTCAGCGCAATCAAGATCGGGCAGCAACGCCAACGCTCATAGCCCCACCGGTGAGGCGCGATGGCCCTGAGGGATCCGACCCCGACTGCCGGCCGGTCCCGAGGGGAGGACGCCACCCACTCGCCACGCCGCGCCGCGCCCGGCGAGCAGTGGGCAGGGGTCGTTCTCGATGCCTTCGCCCGGCGCGTCACCGCTCTAGCTGGTCCCTACGAGGACGCCGACCTTGTCGATCCGGTGCTCGGGGTTGTTCTGGGCGTCTCGCCAGGTGTTGCCCGCGGCGTCGTCCTCCGGGGTGAGGCAGGTGCTTACGGTGATCATCGCGCGGCTCGGTTCCGCGTCGCTGGAGCCGGGGACCGCGGCGCGCTGCTCAGCCATGGAGGACGGGGACCGGAAGGAAGTCGTCCGAGTGGTGCCGATGACGTACTCGTACGTCACGCCGCCCGCGGTGACGTACACGGAGGCGCCCTGGGGCAGTGACGGCAGGGCGTTGAGCGGGCCGCCGCCGGCGATGCGGTGGCCCGTGACGATGTAGTTGCCCACGTCGCCGGGGCCGACGCCGCCGCCGGGGCCGTACGGGCTCGCGGCCAGGCCCCGGTCCTGGATCGCGGTGCCCGGGGCGTCGTCGGGGCTGCCCTCGTACGGGATGACGGGGAGGCCGGACAGGCCGATGGCCGGTATCGACAGCGTGGCGGTCTGGATGCCGGTCACCGCGCCCGCCGGCGCCGCACGCGACGCCGGCTGCTGTGCGAGGGCGCCGGGAGCGGCCGTCAGCAGGACGGCGAGGGACACACTGGCGAACGCCGCCGCCACGCTGCGTGCGGGGCGGAAGGGGTGTGGAGACATGGGGTGTCCAAAATCTGCCGGAGTCGTTCGGTCCTGCCGGCCGGTCGGCCCTTCCAGCCTGACACAGGCAGGTGCGGGCGGCAGCCCGGTGCGGCGCCGTGAGCGGCGGCTCCGCCCGGCCGGGAAGCAGGGAGCCCGAGGAGTTCAGGGAGCCCGCGGACCCCAGGGAGCGGCGGGGCGCGTGGGGGCCCGGAGGCGGTGGTGAGTGGCCGGAAAGGGCTGGTGGGGCGGCGTAGAAAGGGACCGGATCGTGGTGTTCCGGCCACGCGGCCGGATGGGCGCGGGAAGGGTG
This sequence comes from Streptomyces vinaceus, assembly GCF_008704935.1. Classification (NCBI taxonomy): domain Bacteria; kingdom Bacillati; phylum Actinomycetota; class Actinomycetes; order Kitasatosporales; family Streptomycetaceae; genus Streptomyces; species Streptomyces vinaceus. Next base: position 147,783 of record NZ_CP023692.1, on the reverse strand, counting down.
GTCCACCGCATCACCGCCCCAGCGGAACCGGACCCCGGAGGCCCCATGGACCCCACCCCGTTCCTCCCCAACCCCCTTTATCCCGAGAGGAGTTCGCGTCCGAGCTGACGCGGCTGCGCGAGAAGGCCGACCTGACCGTCCGCGCCGTCGCCGCCCGCGTCGGCGCACCGGGCGCCCACAGCACCATAGGCGGCTGGTTCGCCGGCCAGAACCTGCCGTCGATGGGGTCCCTGCCCCTGTTCCGCCGGGTGCTGCACGTCTGCGGGGTGACCGACGCGGCCGAAATTGAGCGCTGGCTGGAACGGCTCGCCGAGCTGCGACGGTCCCGGGTCCTGCGCGTCGCGTCGGGCACGTCGCCCTACCGGGGGCTCGCGGGCTTCGAGGAACGCCACGCCGACTGGTTCTTCGGCCGGGAGCGCCTGCGGGCGGTCATCGTGGACCGGATCCTCGCCGAGGGGGGCGCCGACGTACCCCAGCTCCTCGTCGGAGCCTCCGGTTCCGGAAAGTCCTCGCTCCTGCGGGCCGGTGTACTGCCCGTACTGCGCGGTGAGCACGGCTGCACACCGCTGCTGTTCGCCCCCGGCCGCGACCCGATGCGCGCCCTGGCGTCCGCCCTGTCCGCGGAGGCCGTCCTGTCCGCCCCGTCCACGCAGTGGGCCGACCTGGCGGGCGATCCCCTCGAACTCGCCGCACGGGTAAAGGCGGTGGTCCGGCGGGAGGGCGTACGCATCGTCGTGGCGGTCGACCAGCTGGAGGAGGTGTTCACCGCGTGCCCCGACCCCGCCGCACGGGAGCGGTTCCTGCGGTGCCTCGCGGCCCTCCCCTCGCCCGACGTGCGCGTCACGGGCTGTCTGCGCGCCGACTTCTACGGCCAGGCCCTCGACCAGCGTCCCCTCGCCGCAGCCCTGCAGAAGGGCCAGACCGTCGTGGGCGCGCTCAGCGAGGACGAGATCCGCGCCGTGGTCGGCGGCCCCGCCGCCAAGGCCGGTCTCGTCCTGGACGAAGGGTTCATCGACGTACTCCTCGCCGACCTGCGGGACTGCGGCCCCGGAGCCCTGCCCCTCCTGTCGCACGCGCTGCTGTCGACCTGGGAACGCGGCCGCGGCACGGCCCTGACCATCGCCGACTACCGCGCGGGCGGCGGGATGTCCGCGGCCGTCTCCGAGACGGCGGAGGGGGTCTACGCGAGCCTGTCGGAGGCCGAGTGCGCACGCGCGCGGCAGCTGTTCCTGCGGATGGTCGCGGTGGGCGACGGGGTGCCCGACGCGCGCAGGCTGCTGCCGCTGCCCCGCCCACGGCACACTCCGACCGGGCCGGCGAGGTGTACGCGGTCCTGGAGCGCTTCGTCGACCACCGCCTGGTCACGCTCGACGGCGACGGCGCCAGGATCACCCACGAGGCACTGCTCACCGCGTGGCCGAGGCTGCGCGGCTGGATCGACACCGACCGGGCCGGACAGATCGTCTGGCAGGACCTGACGCGTGACGCCGACCGCTGGCTCGCGCACGGCCGCGACCCCTCGCTGCTCTACCGGGGCACCCGCCTGGCTGTGGCCTCCGCCTGGGCCCGGGACAGCGGCCGCGCCCCGGAACTCGACGCACGGGAAAGCGGGTTTCTCGACGCGAGCCGGCTGGCGGAGGACGGCCGGGTCGGGCGCGAGCGGCGCGGCGCCCGCCGGCTGCGCCGGCTCCTCGTCCTGCTCTCGCTGCTGGTCGTCCTTTCCGGCCTGCTCACCGGTGTCGCCGTGGTCCAGCGCCGGGACGCGCAAAGACAGCAGGCCGTCGCGCTGTCCCGGCTGGTGGCGGCGCGCGCCGAACGGCTGCGGAACAGCGACCTCGCCCTCTCCGCGCAACTCGGTCTGGTGGCGTACCGCACGGCGCCCACGGCCGAGGCCCGGGAGGCGCTGATGGACGCCTCGGCGCTGCCCGCAGTGACCCGGATCCTCGCGTTCCGTGGCGTCGTACAGGCGGTGGCCCTCAGTCCGGACGGGCACACCCTGGCCGCGGGCGGCCTGGACCACCAGGTCGCGCTGTGGGACCTGCGCGATCCGCAGCGGCCGCGACCGCTGGGGACGGCGCCGGTCACGTTCGCCGACACGGTGTACGCGCTCGCCTTCAGTCCGGACGGCCGGCGGCTCGCCGCCGGGTCGGGGGACGGGACCGTACGGGTGTGGGAGCCGTCGGCCCCCGGTCCGGCGGCGGCCGGGGCCAGGTCGTTCAAGGGGCCGGATTCGGCCGTGTACGGGGTGGCCTTCGCGCCGGACGGCAAGACGCTGGCCGCGGCGGGCGCCGACGGCGGGGTGTACCTGTGGCCGGACCCGGACCCGGACCCGGACCCGGACCCATCCGCGAGCAGTTCTGCGAGCAACTCCGGAAGCAGTCCCGAAAGCAGCCCCGAAAGCAGCTCCGCCACCGGGACGCGCCTCACCGGCTTCACCGGGGCGGTGCACACGGTCGCGTTCCACTCCGGCCCGGGCGCGGCCCTGCTGGCCGCGGGGGGCGCGGACGGCTCCGTACGCCTGTGGGACCTCGCCGATCCCGGACATCCGCTCGCGTACGCGCAGCCGTTGACCGGAGCGGCTGGCCCGGTATTCGGGCTGGCCTTCACGCCCGACGGCGCACGGCTCGTCGCCGGGAGCCAGGACCGCTCCACGCGGGTGTGGGACGTACCCGCCCCCGGCTCCGTCCCCGGCCCGCCCGCGGTGATCGGCGGGGCCCCAGCCGCCCCCGACGGCCCGGCCAGCTACGTCAACGCCGTTGCCTGCAGCCCTGACGGGCAGTGGCTGGCGACCGGCAGCGCGGACAACCAGGTGCGTCTGTACGACGCCCGGACGCGCGTCCTCGCCGGAGTGTTCCCGCACCCGGGCCCGGTCACCTCGCTCTCGTTCCATCCCGGCGGCCGGCAGTTGGTGACGGCCGCCGCCGACGGGACCGTGCGTCTGTGGCAGCTGCCTCCCCGCCCGCTGCGCGGCTTCCAGGGCACGGTCAACGCGATCGGCTACGCGCCGGACGGGAAACTGCTCGCCGTCGCGGGGCGCGACGTACAGCTGTGGGACGTCTCCGACCCCTGGATCCCGCGCCCGGTCGGGCCGCCCCTGACCAATCCCACGGGGTACTCCGCGACGGTCTCCTTCACCCCCGACGGCCGCACCCTCGCGGTGGGGGGCCGCGAGGGCAAGCTGTGGCTGTGGGACCTCTCCCGCCCCGACCGCGCCACGCCCTACGGAGAACCCCTGGCCGGCGGCACCGGAACGATCCAGTCCGCCGCCTTCGACCGGACGGGCCGGACCCTGGCCGTGGGCAGCGAGGGGCGGACGGTACGCGTGTGGAACACGGCGGACCCGGCGCACCCGCAGCTCTCGGCGGAACTGTCCGAGCCGACGAACTACGTCTATTCGGTGGCGTTCAGCCCGGACGGGCGGCGGCTCGCCGCCGGCACGGTCGACAAGCAGGTGCTGCTGTGGCGGCTCCCGCCGGCCGGCGGCAGGCCGCTGCTGGAGTCGACCCTGCGGGGGCCGGGCAGCTACGTCATGTCCGTCGCGTTCAGCCCCGACAGCCGGATCCTGGCGGCCGGTACCGCCGACCGGGACGTGTGGCTGTGGGACGTGAGCGGGGACCGCCCGCGCACCGCCGGGCCGACCCTGACGGGGCCGAGCAGCTACGTGTACGCCCTGTCGTTCGCCCCCGAGGGCGGCACGCTCGCTGCCGCCAGTACGGACGGCACCGTGTGGCTGTGGGACATCGGTGTTCCTCGGCGGACGCGGCCCCGCGCCGTACTGAGCGGCCTCGGCGGCAAGGCCTACGCCGTCGCGTACAGCCCGGACGGCCGCTCGCTCGCGGCCGGCGGCGCCGGGCCGGCCGCCCTGCTGTGGTCCCGCGACGAGGAGGAGATCGCCCGGAGGCTGTGCGAGCGCGCGGGGACGGTCATCACCGCTCAGGAGTGGGCCCAACTCGTGCCCGGGCTGCCGTACGCGCCGCCGTGCCGGTGAACGGGCCGCCGGGCTGTACGGAGTTGTACGGACCCCCGTACGGGCCCGGTCGACCTGCGGTCGTTCCCTTCCGCCGGCCGCCGTCGGGATGGCCCTCTGGTGGAGCGCCGCCGGATCGGCCGGGGCGCAGCACACCACCCGCGACTCTCCCGAGGAGAACGACGATGCGCATGACGACCACCACCCTGCGGTCCCGGGCCGGACTGGCCGCCGCCGCGGCCGCCGTCGCCCTGACCGGTCTGCTCGCCGGCGCCGGCGGCGCCGACGCGGCCGGCAGTTACATCTCGTCCAACAGCGGCGGCGCGAACGAGCGCACCTGCGCCAACACCGGGTGCGGTTCGCTCGGTTACCTGTCCAACGGGACCGGCGTCACGATGCTGTGCTGGACCGACAGCCAGTGGGTCTACCCGCCGAGTTCGAACTACGCCTCGAACCGCTGGTTCCGTGTCTCCAGCTACGTGGGGACCGGCTACGTCCACTCGTCCCTGGTCGGCGGCCAGACCAGCGTCGGCCACTGCTGACGGTCCCACCGGCTCGGCCCCCGGCCCCCGGCCCCCGGCCCCCAGCCGGGGCCGGGGGCCGGGGCGTGCCGCCACCGGGCGGAAACAGGCGATACGTGAGACACGACGGGAGCGCACACGCGTGCGGCGCTCGGCGCGAGGAACGGCCCCAGGCGGACTTCTTCACCCGCGATCCGGGCGTGCACGCAACGGCAAGGGGCGCGGCACGCTCGGGCAACCCGGCTGATCTGAACGGATCTACGTTCAACGAGTGCCGGTCACCGCAGCGAGCCGGCCGGCGCCATGACCACTCCGGTCCCTTCAGTCCGTCCCGCGAGAGGACTTCTCATCGTGTTCGACATCGCCCGGGTACACGCCGCTCCCAGCGCGGATCTGCTCACCCCCGACAACTCCGTCATGCTCTTCGTCGACCATCAGCCGCAGATGTTCTTCGGCACCGGCAGCGGCGACCGCACCGCGATCATCAACAGCACCGCGGGCCTGGCGAAGGCGGCGCGCGCCTTCGGAGTGCCGGCCGTGCTCACCACGGTCGCCGCCGAGTCCTTCTCGGGCCCGCTCCTGCCGCAGCTCGCCGCGGTGTTCCCTGACCAGAAGCCGATCGACCGCACCAGCATGAACGCCTGGGAGGACGAGGCCCTGGTCGAGGCGGTCCGTGCCACCGGCCGCAAGAAGATCATCCTGTCCGGCCTGTGGACCGAGGTCTGCCTGGTCCTGCCCGCCCTGTCCGCGCTGGAGCAGGGATACGAGGTCTACGTCGTCACCGACGCCTCCGGCGGCGTCACCCCCGCCGCTCACGAACACGCCCTTCAGCGGATGATCGCAGCCGGCGCGGTCCCCGTGACCTGGGTGCAGGTTCTGCTGGAGCTCCAGCGCGACTGGGCGCGCCAGGACACGTACGGCGCCGTGATGGAGATCGTCAAGGAGCACGCCGGAGCCTACGGCCTCGGCGTGGTGTACGCGCAGACGGTCATCGGCGCGCACGCGGCCGGCTGATCTTGGACACGGGCTTGCTGATCCTGCGCCTGCTGGTGGGTCTGCTCATCACCGGCCACGGAGTTCAGAAAATCAGTACGCACCTCGGCGGCAAGGGTCTGGACGGCGGGGTCCGCGAGTTCCGGACCGACGGGTTCCGCGGTGGCGCCCTCACCGCCCTCGCCGCAGGCGGAGGCCAGATCGGCTCAGGCCTGCTGTTGGCCGCCGGACTGCTGACCCCGCTCGCCGCGACCGGGGCCATCGGAGTCATGACCGTAGCCCTCACCGTGAAATGGCCCAACGGCCTCTGGGTGCAGAACGACGGCTACGAGTACCCCCTCGTCCTGATCGGGGCAGCCGCCGCCCTCGCGGCCACCGGTCCCGGTGCCTGGTCCCTCGACAGGACGCTGGGACTGACGCCCTACCCGCTGTGGTGGACGTCCCTCGTACTCGTGGCAGGCATAGGCAGCGGACTGCTCACCCGGCTCGTGCTGCACCGCGCCCCCGTCGCCTGACGGCCCGGCCGCCGGCCCGCACCCCGTCAGTCCGGCGGCCGGCCCCTGACACCGAACACCCGCGCACCATCGAAGGAGAACCGTTCCCATGGACCTCGCACTCGGCGGCGGCCAGCCCCTGCTGCACCAGAAGGGCCGCGAGACCCAGCGTTTCGGCACGGTCAAGCAGCTGCCGCTCGGCCTGGGCCACGACACCCGCATGTACGCCTGCCAGCGCCTCAACCAGGTACTCGCGGACACGCAGATACTCCACTCCCTGTACAAGAAGCACCACTGGCTGGTCCGGGGTGCGACCTTCCACATGCTGCACGAGCTGTTGGACCGTCATGCCGACGCCCAGCTCGCCCTCGTGGACTCGCTGGCCGAGCGGATCCAGAGCCTGGGCGGGGTCGCGGTCGGCGATCCGCGCCACGTCGCGGAGCTGACGTCCGTTCCCCGCCCGCCCGACGGCGTCGAGCCGGTCCCGGTCATGCTCTCGCGGCTGCTCGACGCGCACGAGCGGATCCTCGTCGACGCCCGGGACGCCGCCGCCCGGATCGGCGCCGAGGGCGACGAGGGCAGCAACGACCTGCTCATCTCCGAGGTGGTCCGCACGGGCGAGGCCCAGGTGTGGTTCCTCGCCGAACACCTCGTCGACACCCCCTTGGTGCGCGCGTGACACGTCCCGCACCAACGGCCCGCGACGACCCCCACGAAGAACCGCAACCGCACCAGGGACCGTCCGTCCAGACCTACGCTGGTGCGCGGCCGCGGCCCTGCGCGGGCGAGGAAGTGGCCCGGGGTCTGACCGGCCTGGGTTTCAGCGTGCGATTCGGGGTCACGGCCGCCTCGGTGGCCCGTGACGCCGACACGGCCGAGGTGACGGTCGAAACCGACGACGGCGCCGCTCTGCGCTGCGACGAACTGCTCGTCGCTGTAGGCCGCCGCCCGCGCACCGCGGACCTGGGCCTGGAGACATTGGCCCCCCGGCACGACGCGTCCGGCACAAGACGGCTGCCGCCAAACTCGTCGTCGACGCCGACCGGAACGTGGTCGTCGGCTGCACCCTGACCGGCCCGATGGCGACCGAACTGATCCACACGGCCACCGTGGCCATCGTGGGCGAAATCCCTCTCGACCGCCTCTGGCACGCAGTCCCCGCCTTCCCCACGGTCGGCGAAATCTGGCTGCGGCTGCTTGAGGCCCACGGCCTCTGAGGCCATCCCCACCCACTCCGCTCACCTTCACACACGAGGAGTACACCCATGCCGTACATCAAGGTCGCCGAAGGCAACACCGCGCCCGTCGAGCTCTACTACGAGGACCACGGCGCAGGACGTCCCGTCGTGCTGATCCACGGCTGGCCGCTCAACGGCGCGTCCTGGGAGAAGCAGACCGCAGCCCTGCTCGCCGCCGGGAACCGGGTCATCACCTACGACCGGCGCGGTTTCGGCCGCTCCGACCAGCCCGCCGACGGCTACGACTACGACACCTTCGCCTCCGACCTGAACGAGGTACTGACCGCCCTCGACCTGCGCGACGCCGTCCTGGTCGGCTTCTCCATGGGCACCGGCGAGGTGACCCGCTACCTCGGCACCTACGGTTCCGAGCGCATCTCCAAGGCCGTCCTCATCGGTGTCGTCCCGCCCTTCCTGCTCAGGACCGACGACAACCCGGCCGGCGTCGACGCCGAGGTCTTCAAGGGAATCGAGGACGCCATCCGCGCCGACCGGTTCGCGTTCATGACCGACTTCCTCGCCGACTTCTACAACGTGGACGTCCTCGGCGGCGAGCGGATCAGCGAACAGGCGGTGCAGGCCAGCTGGAACGTCGCCGTCGGCGCCTCCGCCAAGGGCACCCTCGACTGCGTCCAGGCCTGGCTGACCGACTTCCGCGAAGACCTGCCCCGCATCGACGTGCCCACCCTGATCGTCCACGGCGACGCCGACCGCACCCTGCCCATCGATTCCACCGCGATCCCGCTGGCCCGTCTGATCGACGGCGCCGAGCTGAAGGTCATACCTGGCGGCCCGCACGGCCTGCTCTGGACGCACGCCGCCGAAGTGAACTCCGCCCTGCTCACCTTCCTGAACTGAGCGGGCTCCACCCCGGAGTGCCGGTGGCCGTCTCCCGCCCACGAGCGGCCACCGGCACCACCCGCGGGCCCCGGCCCGTGCCCCACCCCACGACGACTGACGGAGGACTCCCCATGAACAACCGCCCGGTGCTGGAAGACGCCGCCCAGGCCTTCGCCGACGCCACCGCGAAGCCGCCCTTCCTCTACGAGATGCCCGTCGCCGAGGGCCGCAAGGCCGTCGAAGGCGTCCAGAGTGGCGAGGGCGTCACCCTGCCACCCGTGGACGAAGAGTGGATCGCCGTGCCCGGCGGCCCGACCGGCGAGGTCCGCACCCGGATCGTTCGCCCCCGCGGCGCCACCGGCACACTGCCCGTGGTCCTCTACATCCACGGCGCGGGCTGGGTGTTCGGCGACGCCCGAACCCACGACCGCCTGGTGCGCGAACTCGCCGTCGGCGCGCACGCCGCCGTGGTCTTCCCCGACTACGACCGCTCGCCGGAGGCCCGCTACCCCGTCGCCATCGAACAGAACTACGCGGTCGCCCGGTGGATCACCACGGAAGGCGCCGCGAGGAATCTCGACCCCGCCCGGATCGCCGTCGCCGGTGACTCCGTCGGCGGCAACATGAGCGCCGCACTCACCCTGATGGCCAAGGAACGCGGCGACGTGCGACTGGCCGCGCAAGTGCTGTTCTACCCCGTCACCGACGCCTCCTTCGACACCGCCTCCTACGGGCAGTTCGCCGAAGGCTACTTCCTGCGCCGCGACGCCATGCGCTGGTTCTGGGACCAGTACACGGCCGACGAGGCCGAGCGCGGCCGGATCACGGCCTCACCGCTGCGCGCCACCACCGAAGAGCTCACCGGCCTGCCCCCCGCACTGGTCATCACCGCCGAGGCCGACGTCCTGCGCGACGAGGGCGAAGCGTACGCCGCCCGCCTGCGGGAGGCCGGCGTCCCGGTCACGGCACTGCGCGCCCTCGGCACCATCCACGACTTCGTGATGCTGGACGCGCTGCGCGACACCCGTGCCGCCCGCACGGCCGTGCGGCTGGCCGCCGACACCCTGAGGGAGGCCCTGGCATGAACGCCCCCACCAGCATGCCGGTGGCCGGCGTGACCCCGTCCCCGGGCCGGCACACCGTCACCGCAGACCTCGTCGTCCGCAACGCCAAGGTGTACACCGGGGACCCCACCCGGCCCACGGCCGACGCCGTGGCCGTCCGCGACGGCCGGATCCTGGCCCTGGGCGACGACCACGACCTCGCCGGCCTCATCGGCCCCGCGACCCGCATCGTCGACGCACTCGGCCGCCGGGCGGTCCCCGGACTGAACGACTCGCACCTGCACGTCATCCGAGGTGGCCTGAACTACGTACTCGAACTGCGCTGGGACGGCGTGCGCAGCCTGCGCCGCGCCCTGGCCATGCTGCGCGAGCAGGCCGGCCGCACACCCGAGGGGCAGTGGATCCGCGTCGTCGGCGGCTGGACCCCCGAGCAGTTCGCCGAGCGCCGCATGCCGACGGTCGCCGAGCTGAACGCGGCGGCCCCCGACACCCCGGTCTTCGTCCTGCACCTGTACCAGTCGGCGCTCATGAACCGGGCAGCCGTCCGGGCCGCCGGATTCACCCGCGACACCCCCGACCCGAGAGGGGGACAGATCGTCCGCGGCCGGGACGGGGAGCCCACCGGGGTACTGCTGGCCGCCCCCGGCGCGCTGGTGCTGTACTCCACCCTCGCCCGGGCCCCGCGGCTGGACGAAGCCGGCCGGCGCACCTCGACCATCCACTTCCTACGAGAACTCAACCGGTTCGGTCTCACCTCGGCGCTCGACGCGGCCGGCGGATTCCAGAACTTCCCCGACGACTACGCCACCGTCGTCGACCTGGCCCGCTCGGGCGAACTGACCCTGCGCATCGCCTACTACCTCTTCCCGCAGACCGCCGGCCAAGAGCTCGCCGACCTGCGACGCTGGACGCAGACGGTCCGGCCCGGCGACGGTGACGAGTGGCTGCGGCTGGCCGGCGCGGGGGAGAACCTGACCTGGGCCGCGGCCGACTTCGAGAACTTCGCCGAACCGCGACCCTCCCTCGCCGCGGACTACGAGGCCGAGTTCGAGCAGGCCGTGCGGCTGCTGATGGAGAACGGCTGGGGCTTTCGCCTGCACGCCACCTACGACGAGACCATCCGCCGTGATCTCGCGGTCTTCGAGAAGCTGGCCGCCGAGGGACTGTTCCCCGCCGGGAACCGCTGGCTGTTCGACCACGCAGAGACGGTCTGCGACGCCAGCCTCGACCGGATCGCCGCCCTCGGCGGCGCACTGTCCGTACAGAACCGGATGTCCTTCCAGGGCAGCGTCTTCCGCGACCGCTACGGCGCCGAGGCAGCCTCCCGCACACCACCCGTACGCGCCATGCTCGACCGCGGGCTGACCGTGGCCGCGGGCACGGACGCCACCCGCGTCTCCTCCTACAACCCGTGGGTCGCGCTGCACTGGCTCGTGACCGGCCGCACCGTCGGCGGAACGCCGCTCTACCCGCCCGCCAACCTCCTCGACCGGCCGCAGGCACTGGACCTGTACACCCGCGGCGGGGCTCGCCTGACCGGCGAGGAGGACGTCAAGGGCATGCTGCGCGAAGGCTGCTACGCAGACCTCGCGGTGCTCTCCCACGACTACTTCACCGTGCCCGAGGAGGTCATCCCCGACATCGAGTCGGTCCTCACGGTGGTCGGCGGGCGCGTGGTGCACGCGACCGCCGAGTACGCGGGCCTGGAGGAGACCGTTCCCCCGGTCGTCCCGGCGTGGAGCCCCGTGGCCCATTTCGGGGGCTACGCCCCGGGCGCCGGGCAGGCCGACACGGTGGCCGAGCTCGTCGCCGAGTCCGAACGGCACCGCGCCTGGCGGACCGCCCGCACCGGTGCCGGCCCCGTGCCCGGCCCGGCCTACCCCGTCGACCCGTGCCTGGCGCACTGAACGAGAAGGACCAGCAGATGAGCAGCGACGCCACCGCCGGGCCCGCCGGATCCGGCGCCGCGGCGGAGCCCGGACCCGGTGCCGGGTCAGGGCGCCACTTCGAGCCGGACCTGCGCGCGATGACCCGGATCACACTGCGCCCCATCGCCTCACCGATGCCGCTGGGCTTCTTCGCGCTGGCCATCGCGTCCGTGATGACCGGCTGCCTGCAACTGGGCGTACTGGGCCCCATGGACCGCCGAGCGGTAGCCCTGTGCGTCCTGCCCGCCTTCGCCCTGCAACTCCTCGTCAGCGTCTTGGCCTTCGGAGCCCGCGACGTGATCGCCGCCACGCTGATGGGCACCTTCGCCGGCAGCTGGCTCGCGTACGCGCTCGTCATGGGCAGCGGCGCGTACGGCGGGCCCCGCGTACTCGGCATCTTCAACCTGGCGTTCCTGTGCTTCGGAGCGCTCATGGCTGCCGTCACCCGACCCAAGCGGGCCCTGTGGCTGGTCCTCGTGGTGTCCCTGCCCCGTTGGGCGGCCACCGGTCTGGGCGGACTCACCGGCACCCCGTGGCTGACGCACACAGCGGGAGCCCTGGGAATCCTGGTCGCGCTCGTCGCCACGTACGCGGCCTTCGCCCTGATGCTCGAAGACATGCGCAGCGAGGAAGTCCTGCCCATCGGCCGCAGCGGACCCGCGCACCACGCCCTCCACGGTGACCTCGCCGTTCAGCTGCGCAACGTCGAACGCCAGGCAGGCGTACGCCGCACCCTGTGAGCGGGCCGCCCATCCCCTCACCCGCCACCCGGCGGACCACACCCACTGACGAAAGGAAGTCCGTGCAGTTCGGAATCTTCACGGTGGGGACGTGACCCCCTACGGGTGCTCCAGCACCTGGCCGACGGACGCGTCGACCTGATGCTGGGACGCGGGAACACCGGCCCGGTGTACCCCTGGTTCGGACAGGACATCGACACGGTGACCGCTCTTCAGCCACCTGCGGGCGCAGGTGGCGCCGACCGTCGTCTTCGCCGCGCCGGAGGACCGGGGTTCGGCGGGAGGCGCCGGCCCGTCCGCCGGGCTGGCCACCCGCGTCGTCAGGGCGGGCGCGGAACTCGCCCACCTGGTGATGGGCACCCCGCCCTTGAGGCCGGAGGAGCCCCGACCGGGGGTGATGCGGGCCGGTCAGGCGCAGGCCTGGCCGGCTCCACCGTGTCCGGGGGCCCCGGCCGGGTGGACACGGGAGGCGGCCTGCCATTCGCGGGGCGTCATGCCGTAGGCGGCGCGGAAGGCGCGGCTGAAGTGGGACGGGCTGACAAATCCCCAGCGCCGGGCGACCGCCGCCACGGTGGAGACGGACCGGGCGGGCCGGGCCAGTTCCCGCCGGCAGCGCTCCAGCCGTTCGCGCAGGACCCAGCGCCCCACCGTCGTGCCCCCGGCGTGGAACAGCTTGTGCAGGTACCGCACCGACATGTGGTGGGCAGCCGCGATCCGCTCCGGACACAGGGCGGGATCGTCCAAGTGGAGCAGGATGTACTCCTGCACGCGGGTCAGCATCCCGCGCGAATGCTCCGGGGCCTGCGGATCGAGCCGGCCGCTCCGTTCGCGGACCAGGACGGCCAGCAGATCGAAGGTGGACAGGGCGAGCCGGTGCGCGGTGTGCGGGTCGAAGCCGGCGGCCTGCTCGGAGAGCCGGCCCAGGAATTCCGCCACCAGGCCGGACGTCCCGGACACACCGTTGAACAAGGTGCCGGTGGCAGCGCGGAGATCGCGGTCCGAGACACCCAGGCTCGCCTTGGGCACCCGGAAGGCCGTGAAGCGGAAGGTGTCGGGCTGCTCGCGCAGGTAGGGCCGCCCGGCGTCCGAGCAGGTGAAGGAGCCGGGTACCACGATGGCCTGGCGGTCGCCCTGGGTGAGCCGCGCACTTCCCCGGCGCTGGAGCGTGACGGTCAGGTATTCCTCGCCGCCCTCGGTGATCCGGCGTGCGCTGCGGGCCACGGTCTGGGGTCCGGCCTCGACCTCGGAGATCTGGAGCGGGCCGAGCCACCTGCTGGTGATCGTCCCGGCCGAGGGCACCGGCTCGTCCAGCCGGACGTCGAGCGGGATGAAGGTGCCGGACACCAGCTCGTGCCAGTAGTCGGCGCGTTCAGCGGGCGGCAGCGTGAGAGTGGACTTTACGACGGACATGAAGGGCTCCGAGTGCGGTGCGGTCGTTCTGCTCCCACTCTCGGTTCCCCGCAGCCCGTGGCCATCCGTCACGTGACGTACGACGTGGAGGCGCGGGCGACTCAGTTCCCGGGTTCCTGATCCACCACGTCACGCAGCTGGCCGCGCGCGGACACGCCCAGGACGGGGAAGACCTGGTAGAGGTGCGTGCCGACGGTGCGCGGGGAGAGGAACAGCCGTTCGCCGATCTCTCGGTTGGTCAGCCCCTGGGCCGCGAGGCGGACGATCCGCTGGCGCTGCGGGGTCAGCGAGCGCAGGGCGCTGTGCCGGGCCGATTCGACGGCGACGCCCGCCGCGCGCAGTTCGGCCTCGGCGCGGGCCGCCCAGGTTTCACAGCCGAGGCCATCGAAGACCTCGCGCGCCTTGGTCAGGGCTGCGCGGGCGTCGGCGATCTGCCGCTGCCTGCGCAGCCATTCGCCGTACTCCAGCCATACCTGGCCCCGCTCGAAGGGCCAGCGCCGGCCCGCCGGGTCCTCCAGGGCCTCCCGGAAGGAGGGTCCGCTGTCGGCCGGGGCGGCGAGCAGGGCCGTCGCGCGCAGCAGGATCTGCCGCAGCCTGGCCGAGGCCCCGTCGCCGACTTCGGCGCGGACGTGGGCGAGAACGGTACGGGCGTCCTCGGTCCGGCCGGTGAGCACGGCGGCGGCCGCGAGGTCGGCGACGCCGTAGCAGGAAAGGTGGTAGTGCAGCGGCGCCCCTGCTCCGTCGTACAGGGCGCGCAGGTGGCGGTGGGCGCTGTTGTGGTCCCCCAGGGCCGTGGCCGCCAAGCCGGCGGCGCGGTGGGCGCGGGCCACGGTGGCGAGCGCTCCGGCCGGTTCGGTGACGGCGAGGACGGCCGCGGCGTGGCGCAGGGCCGTCTCCGGCTCACCGGTCAGGGCGCACACCGTGGCCAGGGCCGCCAGGGCACGGGCGGGACCCAGGGTGTGCCGGCCCGCGAGGAACCGGTCGGCCAGCCGCTCCACGCCGAGGCGGGCGTCGGCCCATCGTCCGCAGTCGAGGTGGGCGAAGGCAAGGTCGGCGGCGGCGGTGCCGGCGTGGAAGTCCGCGGCGCCCTCCCACTGCGGGTTGACCACTTCGCCCAGAAGGCTGACGGACGTCTCGGTCTCGTCGAGCAGCATGCACAGGACGCCCAGCGTGTGGCTCTCGGTGGGGATCAGGCCGGGGGCGGCCGTCACGGCGGGCAGCACGGCGCGGATCGCCGGTCCGTGGACGAACGGGTCAGTGCACCCGGTGTCCCACAGGTGGAACGGGTGGGCGGCCATGCCGTCGTCGCCGGCGCGCGCCGCGAGCATGGGCCGCACTCGATCCCGCTGTGCCGGCAGGCCCGAGTGGTACGCGATCCCGGTGGCGATCGTGGAGACGCCCGCGTCGATCTGCGCCGAGCCGGGCAGTTCGTCGGGCACCACCAGGGCGAAGGCGCGTTCCATGCGCAAGGTCAGCATGGCGACGAGACCGCTGAGCGCCGATATCCAGCGCAGGGCCTCCGGGCCGACTTCGAGGCGGGACGCATCGGCGGCGAGAGTTTCGGCCTGGGCGGTGTCCCCGGCGACGACGGCCGCGTAGGCCGCGGTCGACAGCAACCGTGTCCGTTCGGTCGCCACGGGGTGCAGCTGGGCTGCGCGTTCGAGTCCGGCGACGGTCTCGGCGACGGCGCCACGGGCGAGGGCCCGCATGGCGGTGGTCTCCAGCTCCGCCGAGACGGCCGGATCGGGGCCGACCGCGGCGGCGGACAGCTGCCAGGCCCGTCGGTCCGGATCTGCGCCGAGGACGGCCGCGAGCGCCAGGTGGGCGCGGCGCCGCTCGGCGAACGGCGCGGCTCCGTAGACGGCGGAACGGATCAGGGGATGGCGGAAGCTGATGCGGTCGGGCTGTAGCCGCACCAGTCCGGCGTGCTCGGCGGGCAGCCACACGTCCATGTCGGGGCCGGACGGGAGGGCTGCGAGGACGTCGGCGAGGGCGGCGCCCTCGGCGGCGGCGGCCACCACCAGCGCGGCGCGCGTGGCGGCGGGCAGTTCGCCGAGCTGGGCGGCGAAGGTACGCTCCAGCAGATCGGTGACCGGAAGGGGGCCGATGACGGGTAGCAGGCCGTCGCGGGCGGAGGAACGGGCCAGCTCGACCAGGGCCAGCGGGTTGCCGGCGGCGGTGTCGAGGAGGTGGCGGCGCGCCGGGCCGACGGGGGCGTCCGGCTGCGCGGCGAGGAGCTTCTCCGCGTCCGCGGGCGGGAGCGGAGGCACTACGAGTTCCGGGACGGCGGGGTCGAGCCAGTCGGGGCGGCTGCCGCGGGCGGCGACGATCAGACCGATGGATTCTCCGTCCAAACGGCGGGCGAGGAAGCCGAGCACCTGGCAGCTGCCGCGGTCGAGCCACTGGGCGTCGTCGACGGCCAGCAGCAGCCGGCCGGTGGAGGCGACCTGGGAAGTGAGGGTGAGCACGGCCAGGCTCATCATCATCAGGTCGGGCGGAGTCGGATCGTCTCCGAGGCCGAAGGCCGCGAGCAGCGCGGCCCGCTGACGGGGCGGCAGGCCGTCGGTAGCGTCCAGTACCGGGAACAGCAGCTGGTGCAGGCCGGCGAAGGCGAGTTCCGACTCCGCGGCGTTCCCGCGCACGCGCAGCACCTGGGCGCCGGCATGGGTGGCCTCCTCGACGGAGGTGTCCAGAAGCAGGGTCTTGCCCACTCCCGCTTCCCCGAGGAGCAGCACCGACGACGAGGCGCGAGGGGA
The DNA here is from genome assembly GCF_008704935.1 of Streptomyces vinaceus. Lineage (NCBI taxonomy): Bacteria > Bacillati > Actinomycetota > Actinomycetes > Kitasatosporales > Streptomycetaceae > Streptomyces > Streptomyces vinaceus. The sequence goes on along the minus strand of NZ_CP023692.1, from coordinate 131,832 downwards.
GAGTGCTTCGGCGATGAACGCCCGTTCTTCCTGACGTCCGATCACCACGGGACTCCTGAAACCTCTTCGTGCGGAAACGCGGCCCCCGCTCGAACTGGCCAGCGGACCGGCGGAGGACAATGACGGGAGCATAGTCGCCGCCGTCCTGATGGCGAATTCGCGAAGATCGGCGGCTGACGGATGGGGAAGCAGGAGAACTTCCCGGCGCCTGGTCAGCCGACCGATCGTGTGTCGGCGACGGGGGCTTCGCGCTGAGGCGAATCGCCTTCACCGCCGCACCCTGCACCCCGCACCCCACGGCCCGGCGATCAAGTGGGAGTCCGCACCGCCGAGCCGCGCGGGTGCCTGGCGTGGCACGGGCCGAGGCCGTGTCAAAGGAACACGAGCGGGGCGAGGGTGTTACGCCGCGGCTGCAGGCCGGTCTGCTTGACGAGGGAACGCAAGGGCCTGGCTCGTTTCGCCGGAGTCAGGCCCCGCTGCGGCCGACTGGTAATGGGCGACCCGGTCGCTGGACAATGCCCTCGTCGCTGGTGTGGTGCTGGTTGCCCATCCCAGCGGCCCTACGGTGGCCTGGGAACGGTGAAAGGGGAAGGCAAGTGCACGGCGAGGGCAGCGGGGACATCGACGTCGAAGTCCACGGTAGTGCGACGGTGGTACGCCCGCACGGTGAGATGGACATCAGCCGAGCCGAGCACTTCCGCCAAGTACTCTTCGCGGCCCTGTCCGGTGAAGGGCTCCCTCACGACGTCGTGGTCGATCTGCAGTACTTGTCCTTCTGCGACTCCTCGGGTCTCAACGCCCTCCTGGCCGCGCGCACCGTCGCCACCGAAAGCGGCCAGAACCTCTACCTCGCGGCGCCCCGGGAGCAGTTCACGCGCCTGCTGAAGATCACGGGTGTCGCGGACCTGTTCACCATCGAGCCGGCGCCGCCGTTCTGACCGCCCGGACCGCGCGGCGGCGGCCCCGTCGCGCGGTCCTCCGCCCGGGGGTCGGGCAGGCCCGGGAGGCTGGAACCGCGGACGGCTGGGTGCCGTGAAGGAGATGGGGAAGGTGAGAGGTGTGAGAGGAGCGACGATGCCTGAGACCGCACGTCACACGGCTGGTATTCGGGGCGCGGACGCCCGGCGGCTCGCCCGGGAGGTTCTGGCACCGCACCGTGTGAGTGAGCGGCTCCTGGGCGACGTGTTGACGGTGGTCGGGGAACTGGTGTCCAACGCGATCCGGCATGCGGGCGGCGTGACCGCCTTCGACGTGCGGCACATGCACGGCGAGGTGGCCGTCGCGGTGTCGGACGCCTCCCCGCTCCTGCCTCACTCGGCGGGAACCCCGGTGACGGTGCCGGGCGGTTTCGGCTGGCTCCTGGTGAACACGATGGCCGCGCGCACGGAGATCAGCGTCGGCCCCGAGGGTAAGACGATCACCGCATACCTCTCCGTCACCGCCACCATGGCGTGATCGCAGAGCTCCGCTACAGCGCTCTTCCTGGTGCGCCGAGGTGAGTCCGACGAACTGGTGCAGCTCAGTCCGAGGGGGCCGCCCGGCACGAGCGGCCGGCCGGCATGCCGCAGCCGGATCGACTCGCATCCACGACGGCATGCGGCGTTGCGATTCGAGCCGCTGCGCCGGGACGTCACCGGCGAGAGCGCACGGGAACCTGTACGTGCTCGGGCGCTACGGCTTCGCCTCCTTCGCTCCGACCGCCGGCGTCCTGCGGCCCCTGCGCGACCCGTGCCGGGTCCGGCAGGTTCATCTGCGCGAGCTTGGCCGGGTCGACCACGGCCGTGATGGTGGTGATCCGGCCGTCGAAGACGGTGAAGGCGAGGACGGAGAGCGCGGTGCCGTCTTCGCGCCAGGAGATGACTCCGGGAAGACCCCCCACGAACGCCGCCCGGCCCAGGGCGGCAGCGCCGGCCGCCAGCCGCGCGCCGGCGGCGACCTTGGTGGCGCCGAGGGTGACGACCACGCCGCCCGGGGTGTCGACGGTGAGCCGCACATCGGGGTCGAGTACGCGCAGCAGATCCTCGAATTCGCCACGGCGAGCTGCCGCCAGGAAGGCGGAGACCACCTGGCGCTGTTCCCGGCCCCCGCCGGTCGGCCGCTCGGCGGCCCGGACCTTTCTGCGGGCGCGGCTGGCGAGCATCTTGGCCGCGTCGGTGGACTTGCCGAGGATGCGGCCGATCTCGTCGAACGGCACCGCGAAGAGGTCGTGCAGCACGAACGCCAGCCGCTCGCCCGGCCGCAGCGAATCGAGGACGACGAGGAGCGCGAGCCCGACGGAGTCGGCGAACACCGCGTCGTCGTCCGGGGCGGGAGCGTCGTCGAGCGTCACCAGGAGTTCCGGCAGACGGTCGTCCAGGGGTGCCTGGGGGCGGGCCTGGCGTGACCGCAGGACGTCGAGGCTGATCCGGCCGACCACGGTGGTGAGCCAGCCGGGGAGGTTCTCGATGGCCGTCGCGTCCTGACGGGAGAGCCGCAGCCAGGCTTCCTGGACCACGTCCTCGGCGTCGGCGTGCGACCCGAGCACGCGATGGGCGACCGCGCGCAGCCGGTCGCGCTGGGACTCGAACGCCTGGACCACCGGGTCCGTCGAGCCGGTCTCGAACATGTTGTCACCTTTCCCGAATCCGCTCCGTCATGACTGATGACGGGCCCGGACGGGCCCAGGTAACCGCTGAAGGAGCAGGAGGACGACACCATGCTGACCAACATCATGTACGTGACGCTCTACGTCACTGATCAGGAGCGTTCGCTGAGGTTCTACACGCAACAGCTCGGCCTGGACAAGCGCGTGGACTACCCCGGTCCTGACGGACGCTTCCTCACCGTGGGCGTCCCGGGCAGCCCGCTCGACATCATCCTCTGGCCGCACGCCGAGGCCTCGGGAGTGCCGGCCGAGCCGCGGCCGGGTGCCACTCCCGGTCCGGTCTTCCTCGAATCGGACGACCTGCGCGCAGATTTCAAGGTGCTGCGTGCCCGCGGTGTGCGGTTCGACCAGCCCGAACCGGAGGACTACGGGTACGGGGTCCGCATCGAGGCAGTGGATCCGGACGGCAACCGGATCTCACTGCGCCAGCGCGCAGACTGGCAGAGCCGCAGCGATGGCTGAGCGTCCGCAGACTCGACGTGGCCGGCGCCGGGTGGTGCCGGCGTAACCCGCCCCAACCTTCACCGAGCGGCGCTGCGGCACACTCGCGGGGCGCGTACGCATAACTCGGCCCTGAAGCCGAGAGCCGACCCCGACCGCCGAACCACCACCGCACTCGCCCTCCTTCCCGCCCCGAGAGACAGGAACCGTCATGTCACGCGAGCGATTCATCAAGCTGCTGCCCGGCGAGCGCAGGCCCGGCCGCGTCCCTCTGCCCCCGCCGTTCCAGGTCAAGGCCCGCACCGAGGACACCGAAGGCCGCCTGTCCCTGATGGAAGTCACCCTGGTCCGCGACATCCCGCGGCACGTCCACCACGTCGCCGACGAGATGATCTACGTCCTGGAGGGTGAACTCGGCGTGCACTTCGACGGCGATGACCAAACCGTGCCCTCCGGCTCCTTCGTGCTGCTCCCCAAGGGAGTTCCGCACGCGCTGAGCCGCGTCACCGACGCACCGCCCCGCGTCCTGCAGGTCTCCTCACCCGGCGGCTGGGAGTGTTACCTGGAAGACCTCACCGAAGCCGGCCCGGTCACCAACCCCGACGGATCCTTCTCCCCAGCCACGCTCAACCCCATCGCCGCCCCCCATGGCATTCACTACGATGAGTAACGCAGCAAGTTCACCAGCCCGGCCCGTACCTGGGAACGGCAATGGACACCCGGACCCGGCCGCCAGGCCTCGGCCCGTCGTTGTCGCCGGGCGCACGCCCAGCGGCCGGCACACCGATGGCTTCGGAACCCGCCCGGTGGCGTCCGCCGTTCGTGTCTCCGTGCGAGCGCTCTCACCAGGAAATGGACCGAGGGCAACCCGGCCGGTCCGCCCTCCGGTCCGTCGACGGGCATCTGCCAGTATTGCGACGAGGCGCTGCTCGGCCGGACCAGCGTCGCGTCGCATGCCGCTCGGGCACGGGATCGCCGGCCTCTTGACCGGGGACTGTGCCCTCGAACCCAGAGTGAGGACCCATGACGCAGCGCGCCGCGGCCATCGTCGGCGGCGGGATCGGTGGTCTCGCGGCGGCCGTCGCCCTGCACCGCCGGGGCTGGCGAGTCGAAGTGCTCGAACGGGCCCGGGAGTTCACCGAGATCGGCGCCGGCATCTCCCTGTGGCCCAACGCGCTGCGCGCGCTCGACGCGCTGGGCCTGGCCGGCGCCGTGCGGGCACTCGGCACCGTCGAGGCCACAGGCGGCGTACGCGACCGCCGGGGGCGCTGGCTCTCCCGTACGGACAACGCGGAGCTGGCGCGCCGCTTCGGCCATCCTCTGGTGGTCTTGCACCGCGCCGACCTGTTGCGGGTGCTCACCGACGCGCTGCCCGCTGAAAGTCTGCGGTCGGGCAGCGAGGTGGTCACGGTCCGCGGGGACGGCCACCGTTCGGTCGTCGTACACCGCGAGGGCGAGACCCGGCCCGATCTCGTGGTCGGCGCCGACGGGCTGCGCAGTGCGGTCCGTCGCGCCCTGTGGCCCGCCGCGGCCGGCCCCCGGTACGCCGGCTACACCGCCTGGCGCACGGTCACCGAGCCCCTCGCCGAGCCGCCCCGCGAGGGCGCGGCGACCTGGGGCCGCGGTGCGAGATTCGGCTACACGGCGCTGCCGGGCGGGCGGATGTACTGCTTCGCGACCGCGTCCCTGCCGGCTGGAGCAGCCTCCGGCACGTCCGAGCACGCCGAACTGCTGGGCAGGTTCGGGTCCTGGCCGGATCCCATTCCCGCCCTGCTGGCCGCCGTGCCCGCCACCGCTGTACTCCGGCACGACCTGTACGACCTGCCGCCACTGCCTTCCTTCGTCCGCGGCCGGGTCGCGCTGGTGGGCGACGCGGCTCACGCCATGACTCCCAATCTGGGCCAGGGCGCGTGCCAGGCACTGGAGGACGCGGTCACCCTCGCCCACTGCCTCGACGCCACCCCGGACGTGGCCGCCGCGCTGCGCTCGTATGATGGCCTGCGTCGCCCCCGGACCCAGGCCATCGCACGCCGCTCCGCCCGGCTCGGCGCAGTCGGCCAGCTGTCGTGGCCGCCGGCGGTGCTGCTGCGCGACACGGCAGCCCGGCTGACGCCGACACGGGCGACGCTGCGGGCCATGACGCCGGTGCTCGGCTGGACCGTGCCCGGTGACCCGGTGACCCGGTGACCCGGTGACCCGGTGACCCGGTGACCCGGTGACCCGGTGACCCGGTGACCCGGTGACCCGGTGACCGAGACGGAGAACGAGAGCCACTGATGCCGGACTGGACGTATCACCCGCTGCGCGGCTTGGCCGCTGCCGTCCTCGGCCGGCGCCGTTCGCAGCGCACCGCGCTGCGGCTGCTGGCCTCGGTCGGCTCCCGCCCCGCCGGCGCGCGGCTGATCGCCATGGGGTTCGGCCACCGCCATCCACCCGAACAACTCGCCGGCGAGATCGCCGGCGTGCCCGTGACCGTCCGCCTCGGCATATCCGTCCCGCCCTCGCTCGCCCGCGAAGCGGTACGCGCCATGCCCTCGCTCGGTGCCGGTGTCGTCGAGGTGGCACCCGTCTCGGCGGCCGACGCGGAGACCGTACGCGAGGCTGCCGCCGACCGCTCGATCCCGTTGGTTGTCCGCGCCTGCGACCCGGAGGCCGAGGCCGCTCTCGAACCCCACGTCGACGGGTTCACCAGCAGCGATGACCCGCACGTAGTCCACGTGTCCGACCCGTCGGTCACCGCCGCGGCCACCGCGCTCAAGGAGCCGGGCGCCATCGTGCTCGCCCGGCCCGGGGTGCTCGTCGCGGCCGGACCGGGCTGGTTCGCCCGGGTCACCGAGGCAGCCACGCCCACCACACCCGCCCCCGCGCTACGGGACGTCGGCCGCGATCCGCGCCGCTGGCCCGCCTGGTGGTGGGCGCTGCTCGTCGGGCTCGGCATGACGGGAGCCGGACTCGGAGCCGCGGCCATCACGCTCGGGCCGGTGCTGCTCTGGTACGACCGCGACTACCTCGGCATGACGCTGCACGAACTGCATGCCGCCAACCACCACCTCGTGCACTTCCTCCAGCACGACCGGATCACCATGGCCGGCACGATGGTGGCGATCGGCGCCCTCTACGGCGGCCTCGCCGTGGGCGGGATCAGACGCGGCTGGCCCTGGGCCCGCGAGGTGTATCTGCTCTCGGGCGCGATCGCCTTCCCCACCTTCTTCTACTTCCTGGCCACCGGCTTCGTGGAACCCCTGCACACGGCCACCACCGTCGTCCTGTTCCCGATGTTCGTGCCGGGGTCCGCCGGACCCCGCACGCACCGCAGTGGCGCCTGGCACCCGAGGGCCCGGAGCCGGAGCGCCGACGGGCTCTGGTCGGTCAGCTGCTGCTGATCGTCACGGGAGCGGGGCTGCTCGTCGGGGGAGCGGTGATCTCGCTGGTCGGCCTGACCGGCGTCTTCGTACCGACCGACCTGGCCTTCCTGGACACCAGCCCGCAGATGCTGGAAGGCGTCAATCCCCGGCTCGTGCCGTTCGTCGCCCATGACCGCGCCGGGTTCGGCGGCGCCCTGATGGCCGCCGCGGTGGCCATCATGCTGCTCAGCGCGTGGGGCTGGCGGCGGGGTGAGGCCTGGGTGTTCTGGACCCTGGCCGTAGCGGCGGTCGCCGGCTTCCTGCCGACTGTCGTGGTGCACAGCGTGATCCACTACACGGACTTCCTTCACCTCGCGCCGGTCTACTTCGGCATCGCCACGACCGCCACCGGCCTACTCCTCGCGCGGCCTTACCTCTGCGCCAAGGCGTCTGCGAGGCCGAGGGACTGACGGGCAATCACCAGCGGTTCCGGCTGGCCCCGGCATTCAACCGCCCGCTCAGCGGCGATCTCCACGGGGGATCTCTGCGCCGGCGGATCCTGCACCGCTACGACCAAGCCCTGGCACGGGCGCCCCGGCCGGTAGTCGCCGCCCCCAACTGAGCCCCCGCCGCCCCCTGGCCATCGTCAGGGCAGTCGGGCCAGGGAGGTGGCTCGTGCGCGGTGCCTCAAGGGCGCATCACTCACTGGATCGCGGCGGCAGTGGCCGTACTGGCCTCCCAGCGGGGCACCGCCGCCACGTCCGAGAACCGTTGGCCCGGCGCGCTCGCCCGCATCCGGCAGCAGCCGTGGTGGTGGGGCGCGGGACGCTCCGTCGCCGGAATCCTGGTGGCCGTCGTCCTGGCCCGGCGCCAGGAGCGGCCCGTCGCAGTCGCCGGTGATCCTCCCACCCTGGTCCGCGCAGACCGTCCCGGACCGGGTGATCGAGGACACCGGCCGGTGCCCCGGCCCCTGTCACCGCGGACGCCGGCCGCGGAACAGGTCGCTCGCGAGGGACGGCTCTGCTGCTGAAAGCTCGACGTCGAGAGCTCAGGCCAGGCCGGCTTTGAGCGCCGCGAGGGAGTCGTTGAGCGCTTTCGCCGCGGCGGGGACGTGTGGGGCGAGGGCGCAGAACCCGTGGACCAGGTCGTTGTGGTTGTGGTGTTCGACGGGTACCTCGGCTGCGCGCAGGAGCCCGGCGTAGCGGATGCCTTCGTCGCGGATGGCGTCGCCTTGGACGGTGGCGATGTAGGCGGGTGGCAGGCCGGAATGGCTCCGGGCGTAGGCGGGGGCCGCGCCGCAGGTCTTGGGGTCGCGGCCGCCGAGGTACCAGGCGACGCTGAGTTCGACGGCGCGGCGGGGCAGGACGGGCGCGTCGGCGTTCTCCGTCTCCGAGGGGAGGGTGGGGTCGATGTGGGTGCACGGGTACCACATCAGCTGGAAGCGCAGCGCGGGTCCGCCGGTGTCGCGTGCGCGCAGGGCGGCGAGGGCGGCCAGGTTCCCGCCGGCGGAGTCGCCGGCCACGGCGATGCGGTCCGGGTCGGCGCCGAGTTCCCCGGCGCGGGCGGCGCACCAGCGCAGCGCGGTGAACGCGTCCTCCACCGCCGCCGGGTACGGGTGTTCGGGGGCGAGCCGGTAGTCGACGGAGATCACGATCGCGTCGGTTCGGTGGGCGATGGTGCGGGCGACGTTGTCGTGGGTGTCGAGGTTGCCCATGAAGAACCCGCCGCCGTGGTAGTACACGACCACCGGCAGCGGAGCCTTCTCGGCTCGGGGCCAGTAGATGCGCACGCCCACGCCGTCGACGTGGCGGTCCTCGATGCGCGGCAACTCGACGACGCGGGGCTGCGCGAGGGCGTTCGCGGTGTTGGCGTGCCGCAGCTCGTGCGGCGACACCGCGTCGAAGTCGATGACGGGCATGGCGTCGAGCAGTTTCTGCAGAGTCGGGTCCAGGGGCACGGCGCCTCACTTCCTCCCGTACGGAAAGCACCTTGCAGCACCCACGTGCGCGGGGTTGCTGCCGCCGGTGCCCAAGCCATGCGCCGACCACCTTAGAGCTCGTAAGCGGCAAAAGTGGCGTATGGGAGGCCGCTCCGGGGAGCCGTGCCGCCGCACCGTCCACGGGAGCGCGCACCGCGACGGTTGCTGCCGCTCGGAACGGATCGTCGGCTGCGGCGCCGGCGTTCTGCGTCAGCGTGCCGCGGCAACCGAGTCGATGGTGCCGTGCCAGGTCCTGCGGTACCCCTCGCGGAGAGGGCCGCCGACGAGGTCGAGCACCTCCAAGGCTGCGCTGATCAGTACTGCGGGGTCGCCCGACCCGCACAGGCGGTGGTGTCCTTCGAGAAGGGCGGCTCCGCGCTGTGGGTCGGCTTCCAGCAGGCGGCGCGGCAGCCACTTCCCGCCGCCGATCCACGCGTGATGGTGGTCGCAGAGCAGATCGGCCGCGGCATTGACGACGTACCCGGCCACGGCCAGACGCTCGATGGCGTCACTCGCGTCAGTGAGGTCGTCCAAGGCGTCCGTCAGACCGTAGCGTTTTTCTTCGACGGTCTCCGGTCCCAGTGCAGGCGGACCCTCACGAAGGTCCGCTTCGGCCAGAGCGCGAGCCCGCCCGGCCTCGCCATGGGAATCGACCAGCACGAGACCGGAGGCATACATGTTCTGAAGGACTGCCCGCCGTGACGCGACGTCCGCAGCGAAGAGCTCAAGGAGACCGGTACGGGTGTGGACGAACAGTTCAACGACCCGTTCCTCGAACCGGATTGTTTCCCGGCAGGTCACGCCGCCGTCGTCGATGAGGACCGCGATGTCCAAGTCGCTGCTGGCAGTGGCGCGTCCGGTAGCCGTGGAGCCTGCGAGGACCGCGGAGAGCGCATCGGGAAAGCGGCTGCGGACGAGGCGTCGCGCCTGGTCGGTGGGGTATGCATGCATGAGGGGCAGAGTGCCAGGATCCTTGATCAGAGGCGAGTCGATTCCGCTCGGCGTGGTTCGGGCGACTCGATGCCGAATCGACGGACTGTCCACCAGTGCATGACACAAGTTGGACGGTCGCCGGGCGCTCATCTTCACCGCGTCCGGCCCGGCCGGGTGCTGGTGCAGACCCGGTGCGGCTCGCCGGCCCAGGACCGGTTTCCGGACCGGACCGGACAGCGGCGGCCGTGCAGTTGCCGTACGACGTCGTCCTCGATGGCGAACTCGTCGTCTGGGCCATCGAAAGGGCCCGTTGTCGTTCGAGGCGTTGCAGCCCCGGGCGCCGCTGGCGCCTGCCGTGCCCTAGCCGCCTCGTGGTTGGCCTACTGCGTGGCGCCAGAACGCTCTCCTGAAGCAGTTGTTCACCAATCACGCCCCTCACTCCGCGGCAACCGCAAGGTGGCGTTCCTCCGCTCCACCGCCCGTCCCCCAAAGCGGTTTACGGGTGGGTGGCTGGCCCGGCGGCCCGCTCGGGCGGGGCACCGGGCCGATGGTGACGGGTCCGCAGGGTGGCGAGGCGTCAGCAGGTGAGGGTGACCTCGTGGACGACCGGCCGGGCCGACCAGGGGAAGGAAGCCACGCCGAACGTTCCGCGGACCGTCGCGCCGCACGGGACGGTGCTCGCCGGGCCGCGCACCTCAAGCGTCGTGGGGATGAAGACGACCGGCTTGTCCTGCGTGAGGGGCGGGGCGCCGGCGCCGACGACTTCGGCGGACAGCGTGGTGGACAGCTCCTTCGGGGCCGGCGCCGGGCTGCCGGGAGAGGGCGGCCCGGCGAGGCTGACCCTGCCGTAGAACTGCACCGCGTTACCGGTGACCTCCGCGCACAGCCGGGTGAGCAGGCCTGCCTGGAGCCCGGAGTTCCCGCAGGTGGTCACGGTCTGGTCGGCGGCGGTCTCGGGAGCCGCGGCGGCCGGGCCGGCGGCCAGAACGGTCAGGCCGACAACGCCGACCGCGAGAAGGGCTAAGCGGTTCATGGGGACGGTGCTCTCCTTGTCTTCGTCGGTGCGTGAGGGTTCTCAACGCGCCTTGTGTGATGTGATATTTCACATCACACAAGAAGCCGAGGTGATCGCGCCCTGAACTCCTCCTGTCCGGAGGTGAACAGTTCTCCGGCGCAACCGGCCGGGGCCGAGCCGTTCGTCCTGGCGCCAAGTTCTGGCGGGCGTACCGGGGTACGAGTACGGCGTCTTCCACGAGGCGACGCTGCGGGAGATCGCCACGCGACCTCGGACCCTGCCGGCGCCCCTGTCCCCGCTGCCGCCACCGCCGGGCCCGGTCGGGCGGGTCGACGAAGAGCAGCCCCTCGACCCGGCCGAGGAGCCGCCGTGGGGGGACTGGCAGCAGCCGGCCGCGGCGCCCGGCCCGGCGCCCGGCAGGCACGCCGCCTGCCGGGCGCGGTGGTCAGGACCCGATGGGGTGACGGGCCAGGAAGCGGGCCAGCTCTTCGGCAACGCGCCGTGACCGTTCGATGTGGAGCAGATGGCCCACGCCGTCGATGACGCACTCCTCGATGTCGGGCACGTTCGAGCGGAGGAACGCCGCGACCTCGACCCACAGAGGCCGGGTGTCGCTCCCCAGCACCGACAGGACCGGCCTGCGGATCGCCGCCGCTTCGTCGGGCCCGAACCGCCATTCGGCCAGGGCGGGCAGCTCGATCCCGAAGAACGTGTCGGCGTCCTTGACCGCCTGCTCCACGCTGCCCGGCATCCGCTCGTCGAGCAGTGCCCGGCAGCGTTCCGGTTCCATTCCGCTGACCATGGACATGAACAGTCCGAGGGCGCGTTCGGCGTCGCCCTCGGCGTACGCCTCGAACGCCGGTGCCGCCTGGGCGAAGAACGCATCGCCCGCGGGCACCGACAGCAGCGAGAGCTCCAGCAGGCTGACCGTGGCGACGCGCTCGGGCCGGTCCTGGGCGAGCTGCGCGGCGACCGCCGCGCCGCTGGAGTGTCCGGCCACGTGGGCGCGCTCGATACCGAGGCCGTCGAGCAGGGCGAGGGCGTCGGCCACGTGATCGGCGACGGAGACCGGCCCGGGGGTGTGGGTGCTGCCGCTCCAGCCCCGCTTGTGATAGCGGATGAGCCGGTGGCTCCCGGCCAGTGCCGGTTCGGCGACGAGCGGGGCGAACCCGTCGGCGAGGACCGGGCTGATCAGCAGGACCGGCTCCCCGTCCCCGCGGATCTCGTGTTCCAGCCGGATGCCGTTCACCGTGATGGTGTCCATGATGTCCTCCACTGGGGTTGTGGCTCACCATGGAGGCGTAAGCGGGGCGGTTACCGCCGTAACCCCCGCCGCCCCGCGACCACCGGCACGGCGAAGGAAGACGTCCATGACTCATGCCTCCGGCGACGGGACCGCCCTGGAGCGGGCACGGAACGCCGCCGCGGACGGCGCCTGGGCGGAGGCCTACGAGGGCTATCTGGCGGCCCGGGGGGAGACGGGCGGGCTGGGCCCGGCGGAGCTCGCCGAGTTCGCGGGCGTCGCCTACGCCGCGGGGCACCTCGACGTGACGATCGAGACCTGGGAGCGGCTCCACGAGCAGCTGGCCGGACTCGGCGAGGACGACGGAGCGGCCGGGGCCGCCGTACGGGTGGCCATGCACCTGCTGTTCGACACCGCGCTCATGGCGCCGGTACGGGGGTGGCTGCGGCGTGCGGAACGCTTCCTCGACCCTGCCGCGCAGACCCCCGCTCACGCGTGGTTCGCGGCGGTACGCACCTACGAACGGTTCCTCAGCGGCGACCTCGACGCGGCCCGGGACTGGGCCGAGCGGGCCATCGGGGCCGGCTCGCACACCGATCCGGCCGCAGCCGCGCTCGGGCGGGTGGCGCAGGCCCGGCTGGTGATCCTCGACGGAGACGTCGAGCGGGGTCTGGAGCTCCTCGACGACGCCGGGACGGCCGCGATGTCCGGGGACCTCGACGCGCTGTCCACCGGAGTCGTCTACTGCGAGCTGGTGTGCGCCCTGCAGGGCCTGGCCCAGTACGACCTGGCCGAGCAGTGGACCGAGGCGATGGAGCGCTGGGCGCGCACGAACGCGATCGGCAGCCTGCACGGCCGCTGCCGGGTGCACCGGGCCGAGATCCTGCGCCTGCGCGGCCAGTGCGCCGGCGCCGAGCAGCAGGTGCTGCTGGCCTGCGACGAGCTGCGCCCCTACCTGCGGCGAGAGCTGGGCTGGCCGCTGACCGAACTGGGCCGGATCCGGCTGCGGCGCGGCGACCCGAGCGGTGCCGAGGAGGCGCTGCTCGCCGCGCACCGCCTCGGATGGGATCCCGAACCCGGGCTCTCGCTCGTCCGGCTCGCCGCCGGCGACATCGACACGGCGGACGCCTCGATCCGGGAGGCACTGGCGCGGCCGCTGCCCGTGCCGTCGAAGGAGCTGCCCCCCACCACCGGTCTGCGCCGGGCACCCCTGCTCGACGCCCAGGTGAGGATCGCCCTGGCCCGCGGCGACGTGAAGACGGCGCGGGACGCGGCCCGCGAGCTCGCGGAGGTCGCCGTCCGCTTCGAGAGCAGCGCGCTCGCCGCCGCGGCCGTGCGGGCGCGGGGCGAAGTCCTGCTCGCCGAGGGCGACGCGACCTCCGCGTCGGAGCTGTTCGCCGACGCCGTACGTGCCTGGAGCGAGCTCGGCGCCCCGTACGAGACGGCCGAGTGTCGACTGAGGCTCGCGGACGCGCACGGCGTCCTCGGCAACCTCCGGGCCGAGGCGCTGGAGCGGGCGACGGCACGTGCCGAGCTGGAACGGATCGCCCGCGCGCCGGCGGCCGACGAGCAGCCTCGGGGCACGCCCGAGCCGAACGCCTTCGTCCGGGAGGGCGACTACTGGAAGGTCGTTCTCGACGACCGGCGCGTGACCGTCCGCGACAGCAAGGGCATGCACCACCTGGCCCGGCTGCTCGCCGCGCCGGGCCGCGAGTTCCACGTCCTCGACCTCGCGGCCGCCGACAGCGAAGACCCCGAGGCGGCCACGAGACTCTCCCGGGCCGGCGACCTCGGCCCCCTCCTGGACGACCGGGCCAAGGAGATGTACCGCCGAAGGCTCGCCGAGATCGAGGAGGACATCGAGGAGGCCCGCGCCGACAACGACATCGCCCGGCGCGAACAGACCAAGCTCGAACGTGAATTCCTGATGGGTGAACTCGCCCGCGCCGTCGGCCTCGGTGGACGCGACCGCCGCGCCGGCGCCGCCTCCGAGCGGGCCCGGGCAGCCGTCACCCAGGCCGTGCGCAAGGCCATCGGCCGCCTCCGCGAAGCCGCTCCGGAGCTCGCCGACCACCTCGACCGCACGATCCGTACGGGTACCTACTGCGCCTACGTCCCCGACCCCCGCGTTCCCTCCCCCTGGCCCCTCTGACCAGGGGCGGAACCCGCCCCGGTCCCGCTCGGCTCGGTTCTCGACGGCGGACTGCTGGTCCGATACCCCGAGGCCGGCGCCTTGTCGTTCGAGGCGTTGCGGCGCCGGGCCGCCGCCCCCGCGCGCGGCGCCGCCGCCCGCGGTCAATCGAGCGGTACGGCCGCGAGGCGGTCCACGGTCTGGGGGTAGAGCCGGTTGCCGCGCTGGACGATCATCGTCGGACCGTCGGGCATGTTCACGGCCCCCGCCGCGAGCGTCCATGCGACCCGGCGGGCGGCGACGTCCACCGCGACGACCGCCTGACCGGCGCCGCCGACCGCCGCGTAGAGCTCCCCGCGGAACGGGGCGGGAGCCGCCAGCATGGAGACGTACGCTCCCGGATCGTGGCTCCACACCTTCTTCCCGGTCGACTCGTCGAACGCCTGGAGCGCCCCGTCCGCGACGTACACCGCGCCGTTCACGCAGACGGGCGCGCTCAGCAGTTTCGTGCCCTCCGGCTCCAGCTTCCAGGCCACCGCTCCCGTCACCAGGTCCACTGCCGTGATCCGTTCCTCGAAGTCGAAGACGTGGCGGTCCGAGGCGACCGGAGGGTTGATGCCTCCCGACTGGTTCGGCGACGCGGCCTCCTGGTCGGTGCGGACCCGGCAGGCCCACAACACGCGGCCGTCTCGCAGGTCCACGGCGAAGACGCGTGCGGGATCCGAGCAGATCAGGCGGCCTCCGGAGATGATCGACGACATCATGAGGGAGCCGAGCGAGTCCAGGACGGCTCCCTCGATGCGCGTGCGCCAGCGCAGTTTCCGGCCGCCCAGTTCGTAGGAGAGCAGCCACGCCTGCTCCTGCTGTTGCCGGTCGCCGGATCTGAAGTACGCCTTGAAGTAGAGGCATTCGGCATCCGCGGCCAAGAGCTGGGTGGTGTGCGTGAGATCGCCCAGGACGGCCGGGTTGGCCGCGTCGGCGGCGAGCCGGCCGGTGCGCGGGTCCAGGTATCCCGCACTCGCGTTGCCGTCGTCGTCGAAGACGAAGCCGACGAGCTTGTCGCCTGCCACGGCCACGTCGACCTTGGCGGTCTGGGACTCCCACAGGATCCGGCCGTCGGCGGTCGAGATACCGCGCAGGACGTCGCTCGTGTGGATCAAGACCTCGTCGGAAGCGACGACCGCGGCGGCGGAGAACGGGGACGGGACCGACCACAGCGGGGCCGGAGGGGTGCCGGGCGGCCGGGAGGACCGCCCGGGGCCAGGTGCCGCAGTACGGCCACCCGAGCCCGAGCCCGAGCCCGAGCCCGAGCCCGAGCCGGGGAGGTTGCCCGTGGCCCAGAGCGCCGAGGCGCCGCCCGAGACGGTGAGCGCGCCCGCCGCCGCGCCCGCGATCAGGGCGCGGCGGGAGAGCACGCGGCGCGGGGCGGGGGCGCGCAGCGGGGCGGGGGCCACCGTGGCGACGTCCCCGATCCGGCGGGACAGGTCGGCGAGGAGCGCCTGCGGCAGCAGGTCGGCGAACTCCCCGGGGTCGAACGGCCCCCACTCCTCACCCAGTCGGCCGGGCGCGGGCCGGTCTCCCGGCTCCGGTGACAGGCAGGCGGTGAGCGTCCCGCGCAGCCCGTCGGGCAGGCCCGTCAGGTCGGGGTCGGCCCCGTGCCGCAGCAGTTCGAGCGTGCTCTGTCGGCCGCGGGCGTCGTAGGGGCCGTGGCCGGTCGAGGCGAACACCAGGACCGCCGCGAGGGCGAACACGTCGCCTTCCGGGCCGGGCGGTCCTCCGCGCGCCTGCTCCGGCGACATGTACGCCGGTGTGCCCGCGAGTCCCCCGGCTTCGGTGAGGCGGGGACTGCCCGGGGCCTGCGCGAGCCCGAAGTCGATGAGGCGGGGGCCCTGCGCGGTGATCAGTACGTTCGACGGCTTGACGTCCCGGTGGACGAGCCCGGCACGGTGCAGGGCGGCGAGGGCGGCGGCGAGCGCGGAGCCGAGTCCGCGCACGACCGGTTCGGGCAGCGGCCCCCCGGCTGCCACCGCCTCGGTCAGCGAGGGCCCGATGAGGTACGCCGTGGCCAGCCAGGGCCGCGCCGTGTCGGTGTCGGCGCCGAGGAAGGCCGCGGTGTGCTCCGGTCCCAGGGCCCGCGCGGCCTCGGCCTCCAGCATCAGCCGCTGGCGGTACCCGGGCTGGTCGCGCAGGTCGGACCGGATGGTCTTGACCGCGGCGAGGCGGCCACCGGCGGTGCGGGCCAGGAAGACGGTCCCCATGCCGCCGCCGCCCAGCCGGCCGAGGAGGGTGTACTCCCCGAGCCGCTCGGGATCGTCGGGCAGCAGGGGCAGGAGCGTGGACATGACCGGTGGACTCCTTCGGGGCGGCGGTCGTACCTGTGCGTGTGGTCGTACCTGTGCGTGCCTGTACGTGGGTGCCTGTACGTGCGTGCTTCGGCGGGCGTGGGGGAGCGCCGGCCCGGGTTCAGTCCGCCGGGAGGGCGACGACGGCGGCCGGCCGCGCGACGAGCAGGGTGCCGGGAACCGCGGCGAGTTGGAACGGTTCCCGGGCCTCCACCCCCGCGAGCCCGGTCTGCCACAGCCGCTTGCCCGAGGGGATGCCCGTCGCCGTGACCTGGTGCAGCGTCGCGAGGTAGAGCGTGCGTCCGGAGGTGCTCGCGGTCATGCTCCCGAGCATGTTCCACTCCAGGTTCTCGGTGAGCGTCTGCTCCCACAGCGTCCGGCCGGTGTCCGGGTCGACGGCGACGATGGGCCCCGTGCCGTCGTCGGCCAGGTACAGGGTGTGGCCGCTGAAGAAGGGCGGGGCGTTGGTCCCGGCGACCAGGGCCTGCGACTCCCACAGCCGGGTGCCGCTCTTCAGGTCGTAGGCGTGGGCGCGACCGCCGGAGAGCAGGAACAGCCGTCCGCCGCCCGCCGGGTCCACCACGGAGGCGGGGCCGCCGTGTACGCCGGGGTAGGAGCGGTTCCAGAGCATGCGTCCGCTGCTCCGCTCGAAACCCGCGATCGCGAGGGTCCGGACGGCCGTGACGTCTCGGAACATCTGCCGGGGTACCTGTACCTCCACGACGACCGTCTCGGGTCCCACGGTGGTGGCGAGTTGCGCGTTTCCGAATCCGCTCGGCAGCGGGGTGCGCCACAGCTCCTTGCGGTGGTCCAGGTCGAACGCCGCCAGCAGGTATCCGCCCGTCGGACTCCCGTCCGCCATGAGCAGCCACGCGGTGGCGCCGTCGGCGGCGAGCACCTTCGCGAGCTGGTCGTCGCGCTGGAGCCACTGGGTTCGGCCGTCGCGCATCGAGCACAGCGACAGTCCCTCGCGCGTGGACGTCAGGAAGCGGTCGCCGGGCACTTGGACGGGCGGGGTGCTGCCGACCGCGGGCAGCTGCCACACCTCCTTGCCGGTGCGCAGGTCGTGCCCGTACAGGACGTCGCCACGCGTCATCAGGCAATGGTCGGCGCTGCTCACCGGGAGGAGCCGGGTGCGGGCCGTCGGGTCGTCCAGGCGCCACAGGGCGGCCGGCGGCATGCCGGGCACGCGGGGTCTCGTACCGGAACCGCCGCCCGCCGCGGACGGCCCGGTACGGCCGTCCGCGCGGTTCAGGGCGGACCAGGCGAGGGTCCCGGAGACCCCGAGGGCCGCTCCCGCCGCGCCGGTCAGCAGGCCGGACAGGACCCGGCGGCGGGTGGGCGCGGCCGGAACGCCGGGGGTGGCCGGAGCCGGAACGGGGCCGGGGGACGGGGGCGTCGCCGCCAGGGTGACGGGGTGCGGGAGCTCGTGCGCATCGGCGTCAGCCGGGGCCCGGTCGTCCGCATGCCCGTCGTTGTCCCCGCCCCCGCCCCGCCCCCGACCCCGCCCTCGCCTGCGTCCCCGCCCCTGCCTCCGTCCCCGACCCGGTTCGCGTCCCCGTCCCCGTTCGCGTCCCCGTCGGCGATCTCCAGGTCGGCGATCGCCTGCGTGCGTGCGGCCAGTGCGGCGATGACCCGGCCGGGCAGCGGGTCCGGTGTCCGCTCCGAGTCCCTGCCGCCGGGGGCCAGCGTCTGGCACAGCTCCTCGGCAGTGGGGCGGTCCGCCGGGGAGGCTGCCAGCGCCGCGGCCACCACCTCGCCCAAAGCCCCTGGAAAGTCACCGAGTTCGGGCCGGTCGTGGAGGGCGCGGTAGGCCAGCACGGGCGGCGGCCCGTCCCCGAAGGGCAGCCGCCCGGAGGCCGTGTGGAGCAGCAGCACCGCCAGGGAGTACACGTCGGCGGCCGTGGAGGAGGGCCGGCCCGCGGCCACTTCCGGGGCCATGAAGGCGGCGGGCACGGTCGACACGCGGCTGTGCGGTACGGGCTGCCCGGGCCCTGCCTCGGATCGCGGCCCCTGCCCCTGCCCCTGGCCCTGCCCCCGGCCCGGTTCGCGGGGAGGCGTGGACGGCATGCGGCAGGAGTGCAGCGCCATCAGCAGCGGGCGGCCCGTGGTGAGCCAGACGCCGTCGGGTGCCACGGCTCCGTAAGTGATGCCCCGGGCGTGCAGGGCGGCCAGCGTGCCGGCGATCTCCGCGGCGAGCCGCACCGACTGGTCCAGCGGCAGGGCTCCGCCCTCGGCGCCGGACCGCCGCCCCACGTCGGAGAGGGACACGGCCGGGGTGTGCGCAAGGGCCACCCATGAGGGCTCGGTCCCGGTCCGCAGGTCCAGTACGTGCGGCACTCCCGGCACGGGCCCACGGTGCAGCGCCTCGGCCGCCTCGTACGCGGCCGGGGGCAGCAGGCACACCACGGCGTGCCCGTGGTCCCGGTCGCGGCCCACGTACATCCCGCCCCGCGGCGGCACCGCCCGGGGGCCGGGCCAACGGGCCAGCAGCCGGTACGGTCCGGCCGACCGCGGGTCCTCGGGGCGCAAGCCTTCCCCCAGACGTCCGCCCCCCATGCGTTCCCCCCTCACCTCGTGGCCCCGCCCGGGGCCGGTCACATGCCCGGCAGGGCGCGGACCGCGCTGCCGCGCTGCCAGATGACGCTGCCTCCGGCGACCGCTCCCCGCCAGGGAACGTCGGCTCGGACCTCTCCGGCCGGGGCCGGTGCGAACACGTACTGTTCGGCTGCCCGCCCGCCGTGCACCACGAGGATGCCGAGCTCGGACCTCCGCAGCGGCGCGAAGATCCCGGATCCCGCCACCAACGGAGCCTGGTCCTGGGCCAGTTCCTCGGGCGCCAGTACGGTCCAGGCGGGGGATCCGGTCTTCACGTCGATGCTCCGGAGCTGGCGGCCGTCGGCGACGTACACGTGGTCGCCGGCCGACGTGGGCACGCCGAAGCCCGCGCCGTCGTCCGCGGGCAGGGTCCACAGCTGTTCGCCGCGCCCCCGGTCCAGGCAGGTCAGCGCCCGGTCTCCGGCCCCGCCGAGCAGGACTCCGCTGGCGGACAGGGCCGTCCGCGAGCCGTCGCTGCCGGCGGGCCGCCGCCACGCGGGGCCGCCGTCGGCGGCGGACAGGGCCACCACCCCGCCGTCGGCGGAGGCCAGGAGCAGCCGCCCGTACCCGGCGGCTGCCGAGAGAACCGTGCCCGGCACGGGGACGGGTACGCGCCAGCGCACCGCGCCGTCCGCCAGCTTGAGCGCGGCCACGCGGCCGTCGGCGTCGAGGACGTACACCTGGTCGTCGTCGGCGGCGAGCAGCCCGGTCACCCCGTCGCGCGCGCGGTGGCGCACCGTACCGCTGCCGGGGTCCAGGAACAGCAGGGCGCCGTACGGGTCCAGGGCGACCGGTCGGCGGCCGCCGACGAGGGCGCGCACCACCGGCCCGCGCCAGCGCCGTTCGCCCGAGACCGGGTCGTGGAGGAGGAGCTCGCCTCCGCCGTCCGCGAAGCACACCCAGCCGTCGACGTCGACCGGCCCGAAGGCCGGCTGCGCCGCGGCGCCGTCGTACGACCACAGCGGCGCCGGTACCGTGCCGGGCGGGCCGCTCCAGCGGGGGGCGGGGGTGCGGCCGGGACCGTCGTCCTCCTGGAGCGCGCGCAGGGCGGTGGCACCGGTCGCCGCGAGAAGTACGGCGGCGCCGGCTCCGGTGAGCACCCTGCGCCGGGTCGCCATCCGCGGGCCGGCGCCCAGGGCGGCTGCGGCCCGCGCGATCTCGGCGGCGTCGGCGAGCACCGCGGGTGGCAGCCAGCGGGTGGCGGCGCGCAGGGCGGCGCCCTGCGGGTCGAGTTCCGCGGCCACCTCCGCGGCGGCGGGGCGCTCTTCCGGCCGCTTTTCGAGGCAGCCGCGGATCACGGGCGTCAGCTCGGCCGGGACGCCGGTGAGGTCGGGGGCCTCGTAGGCGATGCGGAAGTCCGAGCGGACCGGGTCCCCGTCGTAGAAGGCGTGCCGGCCGGTCAGTGCGAAGACGAGCAGCGCGCCGAGGCAGAAGACGTCACTCGGCGGTCCGAGGCGGCCCTTCACCACCTGCTCGGGCGACATGTAGCCGGGCGTTCCGGGGCGCTGCCCGGTCGCGGTCAAGGTGGCGTCGCCGGTCACCCGGGCGATGCCGAAGTCGACGACGCGGGGACGGTCGGCGCCCAGGATGACGTTCGAGGGCTTCAGATCGCGGTGCACGACCCCGGCCGCGCCCAGGGCCGTCAGGGCCCGGCCGAGTGCCCCGCCGAGGACGCGCACGGCGGGCGGGGGCAGGGGTCCGTGCCGTTGTACGGCGGCGGCGAGGGTCACACCGGGGACGAACTCGGCGGCCATCCAAGGCATGTGTTCGACGGTCGAGGAGCCGAGCACGTTGGCGACGAACGGGCTGCGGACCGCTGCCGCGGCGGCGGCTTCGCGGGTGAACCGCTCGCGCAGGTCCGCGTCGCGGAAGAGTTCGGGGCGGATGGTCTTCAGGGCGACCGGACGCCCCCGGCGGCGGGCGAGGTAGACCGTCCCCATGCCGCCGGCCCCGAGTACCCCCAGGATCCGGTGACCTCCGAGCTGCGCGGGCGTACCGCCCGGCAACGGGGCGATCACTGGTGTCATGCCGTTGATCGTATGCGTGAGGTCGTCAACCATCTCCGGAATCAGCAAAGTTGACGTACGTGGGCCGGCTGGCATCGGCGTTTCGCGCATCGTTTCGAGAGCCGGCTGCCCAGCGGATCACCCCACTGGGCGGCCGGCCACGGGTCAGCGGGCTGCTTGGCGCCGGCAAGGCCTGCTCCGCCCGCCCGAGCTCGCCGGCGCAGGCTCCGGTCGATAGCCGAAGGCGCCCTTCACGGCTCGCGGTTGTGCTCAGTCGAGGCGCTTGGCGGACTTGATGAAGACCGGGTCGGCGGGAACGTCACGCATGCCCTTTTTGATCGTGGTGGGGGAGTTCACGATCTGGTCGACGACCTCCATGCCCCGGGTGACCTTCCCGAAGACGGCGTAGCCGCGGTCACGGACGGGGTTGAGGAAGTCGTTGTCGGCCACGTTGACGAAGAACTGCGAGGTGGCCGAGTCCGGGTTCGAAGTGCGGGCCATGGCCAGGGTGCCACGGGTGTTCAGCAGGCCGTTGCCGGCTTCGTTCCTGATCGGGTCCCTGGTGGGCTTCTGCTCCATGACTTCGGTGAAGCCGCCGCCCTGGACCATGAACCCTGGGATCACCCGGTGGAAGATCGTGTTGTCGTAGAACCCGCTGTCGGCGTACTCCAGGAAGTTCTTCACGGAGATGGGGGCCTTCTCCGCGTTGAGTTCGATCTCGATGTCCCCGAAGCTCGTGGTCAGCAGGACATGGGGGGTCTTGTCGCTCATGGGCGCGTCTCCTGTCGCCGAGGAATGTGGATCATCCTGATGCCAGCCTGCACCATCGCCGGAGGCCGGAGGCGCTCATCCGGCCGAAGCCCGTCGCTGTTGTCGACGTGCCATTACTCAACGGCTCGACGCCTCCCGAAGTCATGGCCAACGCTGCTCAAAGTGTGAACAAGGCCGGCGTCGGGGCGCCGTAGCCCCCTGGTGCCTCTCACTGTGGCCGGGGCGGGGTCCGGTGGCGGCCGGGCCCCGCGTGGCGCGGCGTGTGAACTCTTGCCGCGAATCTACCGCGGGACGGTGTCTACGACTTGGTATCCGAGCCGGTCTTGCCGCCTTGGTTCAGCATGCCGCCGAGGGCGCTGAGGCTGCCGGCGCCGCCGGCGCCGCCGGTGACTGCGGGCAGGGCCTTGCCTGCGGCGTCGACGGCGATCTGGGCCATCTTCTGCAGGTGTTCGGTGGCCGTCTTCAGGGCTTCCTGGGCGCGCTCGCCGGCGGCCTTGTCGTTGCTCGCGGCGGCTTCGATGCCCTTGGTGAGTACCTGGCTCATGGTGTTGAGGCCGCTCATGTCGCGGAACAGGTTCGCGGTGGTGATGGCCTGTGCCGCTTGCAGGGCGGTGGGGTCGGGCATGGCCGCCACCGGCGTGAACTTGGCCTGGGTGGCGCCCAGGGCGGCCACCGTGGTGTCGAGGTTCTGCGCACGCGTTCCGGTGGACACCGGTGCGATGTCGGCCGGCGTGATCTGTATGGGGGAGTCCTTCCAGTTCCAGAAGCGGGTGAGGTCGATCTTCTCGGCCGAGTTGGCCCGGCCCAGGACGGCCTCGGCGAAGACGCCCTTGGTGGCGATGGCGATCGTGTTGGTCACCGGCGTCCCGAAGGTGTTGTCCCCGGCCTTGCGGGAGTTGGTCCAGTCGTCGCGTTCCTTGTCGCTGCTGAAGTTCCACCGGAAGCCGAGGTAGTTGCCGGTGGCGGCGATCGGCTTGGGATCCAGCAGCGTGCCCAGCAGGACCGGCGCGGCGGTCGAGCCGGGTGGGGTGTAGGAGTAGTTGGCGAGGATGCGGCTGAGCGTCAGCTCGTCGGCGTTGGCCCAGACGGCCTGGCTGTAGTGGCGGCGGTTGTCGTTGAGATGGTCCAGCACCGCCTGCGGGACGTTCCCGCCGCGCACGTAGAAACCGAGGGAGGCGATGTAGGTGCGGCTGCCGGACTTCACCGTCGAACCGAACAGCCCGCAGATCGCCGCGGCACCGCCGGCGTCCTCGGTCATGTCCGGCGCGAGGGTGGTGCTGGCAGCGGTACCGAAGTTGACCACGCCCGAGGTCATCGTCAGGCGCAGCCCGGCGAGGCTGCCGCGGGCCGCGGTGCCGGACCAGGCGTCGACGGAGATCAGCTTGTCGGCGGCGCCGAAGGTGTGGGACGCGTGGCGTTGGATGCCGGAGCCGCCGGTGTCGCCGCAGCGGAAGGTGCGGCCCGGGAAGACGGCCTGGATGCTGCGGATT
Source organism: Streptomyces vinaceus (assembly GCF_008704935.1). NCBI lineage: Bacteria > Bacillati > Actinomycetota > Actinomycetes > Kitasatosporales > Streptomycetaceae > Streptomyces > Streptomyces vinaceus. The sequence goes on along the minus strand of NZ_CP023692.1, from coordinate 108,896 downwards.
CCGGCCTCGTCGTACCAGACGTCGATCTTGGACGCGTAGGGGGAGTCGGCCTTCGACGGGTCGTCGAAGGGAATGGGCGTCTCACGTACTGTGGCGATGAACCGCAGCAGCGTCCCGTTGTTCATCAGCGCCCAGCAGTCCCCGCCCGGCGACGAGACGACTTCCGCCACCCCGGGCAGCCCCTTGAGGCCATTCGTGGGAAGGCTCCAGTTGGACGCACCGGCCTCCATCACGACGGCCATGGTGTCGTTGCTGCCCTTGGCTACGAGCCAGAGCGCGCCGTCCGGCCCGGCGGACACCCGCTGCGCGCCCATCGCCCCCCGGTCCACCCAGCCGGTGCCGCTGCGCTCGTAGAGCTTTCCCTGCCGGGTGTACCACACCTTGTCCCTGCCGGTGACGGCGACGTCGTCGGCCTCGACGTTCAGGTCCGTCCACGTGCCGTTCACCGCGCGCTGCCAGAGCTTGTTGTCGGTGCCGACGAGGTAGAGCGTGCCGTCCGGGCCGCAGGTGAGGGCCAGCCCGTCTTGGTACTGCGGGTCGGTCCGCCACGTCGTCCCGTCGAACATCATGAGTACGTTGTCGGTCCTCAGGGCCCAGACGGTGTCCTTGCCGGGAGCGATGCGGCGCAGGTCGTTGTCGAGTCCGGTGGTGTGCAGTGGGCTCCACTGCCGGCCCGCCGGATCGAAGCGGAGCGGACTGCCGTCGTACTTGCGCACCCCGTACACGCCCATGGCCGAAGCGGCGATGTCGACCAGGTCGACCCCGTCGAATGCCTGGCCCTGCGGTGTTTCCGGCGCGGTGCAGGCGTCGAGCTTGCGCACGGTGGTGTCGAACGGGTTCGCGGCCCGGATCTTCGCCGCCCATTCGGTCGGCGCCACCGCGGCGAGCACCTCCTTGTACCGCTGGAGGCTGGAGTAGGTGAAGGTGAGTTCCTGCAGCGGGATGAACAGACAGCGTTCCAGCTTCGTCGGCTTGGTCGTCACGCTGTACACCTGGACGACCTCGTAGTACTGCACCGACATCGCGTGCATGTGGTTGTAGTTGGTGACGACGCGGGTGACGACCTGGTCCTTCTCCGACTGCGACGTCTCGCGCACGACCGTCATGTTCCGGCTGCGGGCCGCGGTCGCCAGCTGCTGGGTCCGCGCGCTGATGCGCTGCGTCGCCTCGTCCGCGACCGACTTCACGCCGCTGGAGCGGGACACCGCGGTAGCGAAGCCCGAGTTCGACGACTCGCTCCAGGAGCCGCCGCCGCCCATGCCGAAGATCGATACGCCGATGCTGCCGCCGGAGCTGGACGACCTGCTCGCATAGTTCGCCTGGGAGGTGCCGTACTGCTCTTCGCGGGCGATCGCGTTCGCGACCTCGCTGATCGACCGGTTCTGGTCGGTGGTGCTGGACAGCGTGTCGGCCTCGGCCGTCGTCTCGGTCCCGGTGGCCTTGGTGCTGCGCTGCCAGTCGACGACCGCGACCTTGGTACTCTCGCCGGGCGCGAGCGCGAGGCTGTGGAGCAGCCGGCCTAACGTGACGCCTTGGGCCGACCAGCTCTGCTCGGTGGTGACGATCATGCCCTCGGCCGGGCGGTCGTAGAACGGCAGGTTCTCCTCGCCGAGGTCGATGGCGCCGGTCAGCTTGCGCGTCGGCTTCGCTCCGGGGATGTCGGTGAGCACCACCGAGCGGTACCGGACGATCTCCATCGGGTAGTTGCCGGTGGTCGGGAGCAGGTCCTTCGGCGTGGCGCCGTCGAGCATCGCCTTGTCCACTTCGAACTTGGGCGCCGTACTCGCCGGGGTGGTGGAGGCAGGTGTTCCGGAGCTCGGGGTGCTCATCACGGTTCCCGTCTGTGAAGAAGGTGAGGGAAGAGAAGGCGCCATCGGCCGCAAGCACGTAAAAAGGCCTGGTCAAAAGCGGATGGCGCCTTTCGGATCACTCGAAACTACACAGAACGATCACAACAGCGGCACACTTTGCCGAACTTGGCCAGAATCAATGCGGTTGGTGGGCGGGGTGACCACGCCCGGAACTTCCCCTGTTGGGGCGCCCGTGGCCAGGATCAGGGTGTACGCGATGATGAATCTCCACCCACCGGCCAGCAGGCGTCTGTTTACGGCGGTGCACCTGGAGTCTGCCGCGGCGAGGAGGATCGCCACGGCGGTTCCGATGGTGAACCGCGGGCCGCTACCCCGCCTGCTTGACGCAGGTCCGGTCCCTCGCCGGCAGCTTGCCGGTGGCCAGGTACCGGTTGACCTGGTCGTCGACGCACGTGTTGCCGTAGCGCCCGAAGAGGGCGTGCCGGTTGGCACCCTCAAGGGTGACCAGCCTGGAGCTCGGCAGCTGCTTGTGCAGCTCGACGCTTCCCTTGTACGTCGTACGCGGGTCACCGGTCGCGGCGACGATCAGCGCAGGGGCGTCGCGCCGCACCCGGGTGGGCTCTTCGCGCGGCGAGTCCCAGAAGGCGCACGGGTTGATGTTGTTGGTCAGAGCGCCGAACAGCGGGTGCGCGGTGCGGTTGCTCTCGATGTCCCGCCAGTAGAGCTCGGGATCGCGCGCGGCGGCCACGTCCCCGCAGATGACGGCGGACTGCGCGCCGGTGGGCTCGCCCTCACCGCGCAGCACGTACCGGAGCTCCGGTACGAGCGTCGGCGGAACCGTCGTCGGCCGGCCCTGCGCGGCTTTGGCCAGTACGGAAACCAGCTCGCCGAACGAGGCCCGTGCCGGGGTGGTGTCGTCCGCGATGCCCGAGAAGAGGAGGAGCGGCACCTGGCTGTCGTCGATCCGGAAGGCATCGGCGCCGGCGCCGATGGTCAGCGGACCGCGCGCGGCCGCCGCGACGATGCGGTCGACGGCGGCGAGCACCTCGGCGCGGCTGCGCCCGAGGCCGTAGGTGTCGTGGTGCTCCGCGGCCCAGGCGGCCCAGTCGGACAGCGCCTTCTCGTTCTCGCGCTCGGTGCCCTTCAGCAGCCGGGGGCGGTAGTCGCTCGGGTTGATCGCCCCGTCCAGCACCATCCGGTCGTGGCGGCCGGGGAACATCTGCGTGTAGACCGTGCCCAGGTAGGTGCCGTACGAGTAGCCCAGGAAGGAGACCTTCCGCTCGCCGAGCGTCCCGCGGATGACGTCCATGTCGCGGGCCGTGTTGCGGGTGGTGATGTGCGGGAGCACCGCGGCGTCGGTGGCCCGGCACTTGTCGGCCAGGCTCTTCTGCAGGGCGACCTGACGGTCGAAGCCCGCCCGGCCGGCGCCGGCGGACAGCCAGGTCATGCCGACGGGCAAGCCGCAGTCCAGCGCGGTGCTGCGGCCGATGAAGCGGGGGTCGAAGCCGACGATGTCGTAGCGCGCGCCGACCTCCTTCATCGACGCACGGGCCTGTGGCGGGGACTGGAGCGCGGGACCGCCCGGACCGCCGTTGTTGAGGAGGATCGCGCCGATGCGGTGGCGGGTGTCGGTGGCCTTGAGCCGGGAGATCGCCACGGTGATCGTGCGCCCCCGGGGGTCGGCGTAGTCCAGGGGCACGGTCACGTCCGCGCACTGCACGCCTGCCTGGTCCAGATCGCGGCCCGTGGTGTCGTCGGGGCCCGTGATGCAGCTGCCCCAGCCGAGGTGCTGACGGTAGTACCGGTCCAGTCCGGCCCCGGAGCTGTCCTGGGCGGGGGTCTCGGCGGCCGTGGCCAGGGCGGGGGAGGACGTGAGGCAGGCGGCGAGGGTGAGGCCCACGGCCAAGGCACGGCGTGCGGCGGGGCTGACAGTGGTCACGGGGTCTCCTTGAGCATCGTCCGCTTCGTGTGATCGCATGCCCCGAGGCTAGGAACCCGCCCTGGTACGGCACATCGCCCAAGGGCACGAGGACCCCGGTCCTTGTCCACCCCTGGTCCGGGACCTGCGGCCCGGTCCGGCCTCCTCCGCCGGGAGGAGACCGTAGGCGGGGCTGCGCTGAGGGCCGTACCGGCCACACGCCTGCCGAAGCGGGTCCTCTTGCTCAACTTCTGGTGTGCCGGGTGGGTGTGAGAGTGCGCCTGACACAATTGGGCGGTGCGCTCCGCGTCCGGCGGTGCGGGGGAGAACGGATCTCAGCGTGCCCAGATGGACTGTGCTTGCCATACCCGTCGACGGTGTCAGCGAGATGGATCGAAACGCACGAACACTCGCGCAATTCGACGGCAGTGCGGAGGAAGCCGAATCGATTCTTCTGGAGACGGCGAGCACGTACGAGCACAAGCTCTGGAAGGTGAACCGCCGAGAGATCTTCAAGTGCTCCAGCCGGTCCTACTTCCTCCGTATCCACGGCCGAATGGCTACGTACGGGCTTCTGCTCCAGCTCGCCGAGCTGATCCACGACACCGCGCAGCCCCCGAGCAAGTCCTCCGGCTGAAAGCGGCCCACCACGGAACCTGTGCCAGAACCTGAGCCTGGAGCCTGGAGAGCGAATGTCGATGAGACGTAGCAGCACTCGGCGGCGGTAGGGCCGTCGGCCAAGTGGGTCAGAGCTTGGGGTTGTTGACCGTGCGCCGGAGAACCTGGTCATCCACGGGTGCGATGACGGCACGCAGTTCGCGTCGTGCCTTCGGCCGCCGCGAGGCCCCTGACGAGGCGTTCGTGGGCAGGTGGTGGCCGAGGAGAAGGACCCCGTCCTCGAAGCGTGAAGAGTCGGCCTGTCTCGAACGGCTCCTCCGGCAACGGGCCCAGCAGCGTGGACGTGGCCTTCGAGGCACGCCTCCTGCCCGGCCGACGCGACGATCCCTCTCTGCATCACCGAGGGTGCTTGAGCGGATCCCCGTCAGATCGCGATCGGGAGCTCCTCGATCCAGCAGTCGAGTGACGTCGCGGTGATCACGGCCTGGGCGTCCTCGGCGTCGGCTCTGGTCAGGAAGACACCCGCTCCGGTGACGTGGGGTCCCTCGGGGCGGATCATCCGTGTCATGACGACGTAGACGTGGCGGTGACGCTCGCGTCGGATCGTGGCGTTCTCTTCGGCCCGGATTGCGTCGATGAGTTCTTGGGCCGAGGCGACGTTGAGGCCGGGGTCGACACCAGAGAGGGGCTGGCTGGGCCAGATGATCGGCCTGGCGGGGTAGAAGTTGTTGAAGAAGCTCTGCTGAGTGCGGCCGAGCACCCCTTCTGTCCAGCCGACGGCCATGGCGACGACGTAGTCGGACTCGCCTTGGCTCTCCAGAACGAAGACGCGATCGTCCCGCCCGAAGGACATGCTGGCGTAGTCGGCCTTGACCTGCTCGCTCTCGGCCTCGGTCGCGCATCTGATCGCCAAGCCGCAGTAACCGGTACTGATCTTCAGCACGACGGCAGGCTTGAACAGCAGGTCAATCGTTGTCTCGGGCTCGCCGGGTTCGTCGGGTTGCCCGACGCTCCGCATCAGGAGCTGGCTGTGGCTCGCCGTGTAGGCCAAGAGGTGGAAACTGCGCTCGCTGCGAAAGAGCTCCTTGCCGGGGATGAGCTGATGATCGCGGTTGAGCCAGGCGCTGTCCGTCATGGGCTTACATTTCTCTGTCCCACCCGCGCGGGTCAAGGTGATTGTTCAGCTGACGGAGCCGGCTCCGTTCTCTCCCTGCCCTGCTCGCGCTCTTGGGCGTACGGCCCGCTGCTCCTCGACGGCGATGTGCCGCAGGCTCTCCCGCAGTCCGGCGACCTCGCCGAGCCGCTGCATCCGCTGGGCTCCCGGAGGCGGTCGCGCGTGTTGGCTTCGATCTCCAGCAGCCGGGGCTCCCGGGCCAGGGCCCCCGACCGCGAGCGGAAACGCGGAGACGGCAACCGTACCGGCCGGGGGACCAGCAGCTCGGTCCGGCCGCTACCGAACGAGGCCGCCACCGGCTCCAGAGACTGGGCGAGGGCGGGCCAGTGCGGGCTGGCTCCGTAGTACTGCCTCCTCAGCGTGGCCACGCTCCGGGGGTGAGGTCGCGGTCACGGTCCCGCAGCTCGTCCGACAAGTGCTGCCGATGAGTGAACATGCAGGCGAGTCGACCCGGGCTTTCGAAACCGTTCGGATGCGCTCGAAAGACTACGTCGCGACCTGGTCAACGACGACGGGAGCAGCTGTGAGCTTGATCATCGGGACCTGGAACGTAGAGAACTTCTGCCGACCGCTGCCACCCGGCAGCCCCCCTGACCCCAACAGGTGCGCCGCCAAGGACCAAGCGACCTACGACGCCAAGGTCGAGGCCTTGGCCGGCGTCATCACCGAGATCGGACCGGACCTGCTCGGCGTGCAGGAGGTCGGCAGCCAGGAGGCGCTCGACGACCTGGTGGCCAAGCTGCCGGGCACCTGGCACACCGCCCTCTCGAACCACCCGACCCCCGCGGTATCCGGGTCGGCGTCATCAGCCGCTTCCCTCTGCTCGACGTCCAGCAGCGCAAGGACTTCCCGAACCACCTCCGCCCCATCCAGGTCGAGGACCAGGGCGACGACGCCCTCACCAGCGAGATGGGGCGCGGCGGTCTTGCCGTCCGGGTCGAGCCCTCTCCCGGCCAGAGCCTCCACGTGGCCGTCTGCCACCTCAAGTCGAAGCTGCTGACCTTCCCCAACAAGCAGCACGACACCCACGACGAGCACTTGCGCGCCCGGTACGAGGCATACGCGCTGTTCCGCCGCACCGCCGAGGCCGTCACCATGCGCGGCATGGCGGACGACCTGCTCCAGGGCAACGGCAAGAGTCGCAACGTCATCGTGCTCGGTGACTTCAACGACGATTGGCAGGCCGCCACCACCCAGATCCTGTACGGCCCGCCCGGCTCGCAGATCGGCACCGGCGGCTTCACCCACCCCGACAACCCGGGCGATGCCAACCGCCTGTGGAACCTGGCCCCGCACATCCTGGAGCGGGGCGGCTTCTCGCGTATCTTCGAGGGCCAGCGCGAGCTGATCGACCACATCATGATCAGCCACTCGCTGCTGGCCAAGTTCGAAGAGGTTTCGACCGGCAATGAGAAGCTGCCGAACGTGGTGGAGGCCCACCCGGCGGCGGCCCACGACAAGCCGTCCGACCACTCGCCGGTCGTGGCGAAGTTCAACCTGTAGGAGCGGTAGGGCCAGCGCAGCGGTAGCTGTGCTGCCCCTTGGCTGTGCGGGTTCCACCGCGTCAGCTCGACTCCTTGTCGGGCCGTGACCGCCGGATGGAACAGTTCCGCCACCAGGAGATGTAGCGCACGGCTCACCGGCCCGCCACGAAGCATGGGCCCAGGACCCCGAGACGGGGGCCGCCGACCTCGCCCTCAACGTCGATGAGTCCCGAACTCCCCTTGCCCGCCTCTCCTGGCTCTCGCCGACTGCTGCCGCCGGGGGCCCCCGAGCCGGCGGGGCTCGAAAGCCTGACGCCCGTACACAGCCGGGCCGGAGCTGTGCACCGGCCAGGCCCCCGATTCCCGGGGCGTTCGCCCACCGCACCAACCGCAGGAGAGCCTCCCCTGACCAGCCGCCGATGAGGGCTGCTGGACTGAACAAGGTCCCGCCGGGCGCTGGCCTCGTCAGCCGGCCCCGCAGACGCCCGGACATGCTCCTGGCCGACCATGGCAAGTACCGCCGCCGGGTCCGGGCGACCGCAGTGCGGCTCCGGCCTCGGCGTCCATCGGTGAGTTGTGGAGCGGAGCACCGCCCGGCGCCACGGCTTCCGCGGGCTACGGATCCGGTGGGAACGACGCGAGGACATCCACGAGGCGTTCCCCCGCCTTGCTACCCGCCTGATCACCCACCGGCACGTCCAACGCCTTTGCAAGGACCTCTCAGAGCCAGCCGTTGCGGCGGAAGGCGCGGTAGAGGGCGCCCGAGGCGAGGGCCATGAGGGCCACGGCCAGGGGGTAGCCGTAGGTCCAGCCGAGTTCGGGCATGTGCTCGAAGTTCATCCCGTACACACCGGCGACCATCGTGGGGATGGCGAAGATCGCAGCCCAGGCGGAGATACGCCGCATGTCGTCGTTCTGCCAGGTGCCCACGCGGGCCTGCTGGGCGCCGAGGACGGAGTCCAGGAGCTCGTCCAGGGTCCGGACCTCTATGTCGGTGCGGTGCAGGTGATCGGCGACGTCACGGATGTAGGGGGCCATCTTCGAAAGGTGGTCCTGTGCGCCCGGGCTGTCCAAGAGGCCCTGGAAGACCGGGACGAGCGGCTGCACGGCATCGCGGAATTCACGGACCTCCCGCTTGAGGGAGTAGATGCTCTGGGTGTGGTCGACGCGGGAGGTCGAGAACACCTCGTCCTCAAGGTGGTCCAGCGTGGTGCGTACCTTCCGGGCTGCCTCGCTGTACGCATCGACGCAGACGTCCAGCACGGCGTGGAGCACGGCCCAGGGCCCCATGCGCAGCATCTGCGGATCGGCGTCCAGACGACGTACGGCCTCGGCGCAGGGGTCGATCGTTCCGTGGCTCACCGTGAGGATGCTGCGGGGGCCGATGAAGATCATGACGTCCCCGGTCTCGACCGCCGTGTCCTCTTCGACGTAGCGCAGAGGCTTCAGCGCCACGGCCAGGACATCGCCGAAGCGCTCGCGCTTGGGGCGCTGTCGTCCGTGGAGCGCATCCTCGACGGCCAGCGGGTGCAGGGCGAGTTCCCTGGCCAGCTGGGCCAGTTCGCTCTCCGAGGGATCTGTCAGGCGGACCCAGGCGAACTCCCCGTCGCCCAAATTCCGCAACCGTTTGAGGATGAGGCGACAGGTGTCGTCCGGCAGCTCGCACTCCACGTGTTCCGACCGGCCCGCGGCCTGCTCGTAAATGACGCATTCCATCTCCTGCGCATGCCTCAGTACCTTTCTTTTCATGCTTCCGCCGCCCGTGTCTGTCCTGCTTCCGCCGTGCGCCGGGAGCCATCCGGGTTCGCCACGACCGGGACTGGAGTTCCAGCTGGCGGGTGACGTTCTGCGTCCGGCGGTCGCCCCCCCTTCACGGCGCTGGCAGCGGCCACGAGGAGGGGGGATGGTCAGCGGGTCGGCTGCAGCGTGTCCGGTACGGCAGGGACGTGTGCGCACCCGGTGTCGGCGGAGGTGGTGGGGATGCGCATACGGCGCAGCAGGTCGCGGGTGGTGCGCAGGGCCAGGGTGCTGCGCCAGGTGATGCCGGGGTGGCGCGAGCGCAGGTGGGACAGGGCGCGGGTGGGAAGTCCGCTGGTCAGGAAGTGTTCGTCGATGTCGACGCCGGTGATCACGCCTTCTCCGCAGGCGGTGCAGAGCCGGTAGTGGATCTGACCGACGACCTTGCGGACGTGGACCAGGAGCAGGCACTCCTGGCCGCGGCCGGGCTCGCCGGGGATGTGGGTGGAGAGGAACTCGATGTCGCGGTATGCGAGGAGCCTGCGGCGCAGTCGTCTGCCGAACCCTCCCCGGCGCCCGTGCCGGGTTGCGTGCGGCGGTGTCTGGGGGGCCGAACGGAAGAGGCCGCTCGTGGGGCGTGCGTGGTCTCCGGACATGGACCGCGTGTGCCCAGGCGGCCAGCCCTGATGCACCCGCTGCGGAATGCCCCCGGGCGGCCGGTTGGGGAGGGTCAGGTGTTGCGCTGGTCGTGGGTGTTCTGGCGGAGCTGATCGGTGTGCTGGGTGAGGGCGTCGATGCGTTCGGCAAGTTCGGAGTCCTCTGGCCGCAGATGGGCCTGGATGTCTGCCAGGGGTTGCACGAGGCGGGCGGCGTCGTTGTCGGCGAGGGCCAGGTTCAGGTCGCCGAGGGCGCTCTCGGCGTCGGCCGGGAGGCTGTTGAGGGAGGTGACCTGGCCTGCGAGGCGGCGCAGGTCTGCCGCGTTGTCGCGGGCCCAGGCGTTCACGTTGCGGTCGGCGGCACGGAGGTCGCGGGTGGCTTGGACCCGCTCCTCTCCCGTGCTTCCGGCCTTGCCGGGGCGCAGCCGGAGGTAGCGCCGTTCGGCGGCTTGGCGGCTGGCGACTCCGAGAGGGCCTGCGAGGTTGGCCCAGCTGGCGCCCTGGGCGCGGGCGGTTTCGATCAGGCCGCTTTCCCAGCCGGCGAGCTCCTCGCGGACTTCGCGGAGCATCAGCAGTGCGGCGAGGGCCGGATGCGGTCCTGACTCCGGTGCCGGTCTGGCCTCGGCCGCGGATTCTGCGGGCTGCCGTGCCCCCTTGAGGGCTTGGTCGATGGTCTCCAGGGCCGCCGCGGCGGCCAGAAAGGGGACGGGCGCGGTCGGCTCGGGGGTCTCGGTCATGGGTTCTCCGTTCCCGTGTCATCCTCCAGATGACGCCTTGCTTGTCATCGTTTCGATGACATGTTACAACGGATGCACGTTGAAGCGCATTGGCAGTTTCTGCCTGAACCAACTGGAGGTGTTTCGCGATGTTGATGCGCACTGACCCGTTCCGTGAGATGGACCGGATCGTCCAGCAGTTGTCGGGGACGTCCGGGACGTGGTCGAAGCCGTCGGTCATGCCGATGGACGCCTACCGTGAGGGCGAGGAGTACGTGATCGCTTTCGACCTCCCCGGAGTGAGCACCGAGGCGATCGACATCGACGTCGAGCGGAACATGCTGACCGTGAAGGCGGAGCGCCGCCCGGTCGCGAAGGCCGACTCCGTGAAGGTGGAGCTCTCCGAGCGCCCCCTCGGAGTCTTCTCCCGCCAGATCGTCCTGGCCGACACCCTGGACACCGAGCGCATCAAGGCCGACTACGACGCGGGTGTACTGACCCTGCGGATCCCGATCGCCGAACGCGCCAAGCCCCGCAAGATCAGCATCGGCTGCGAGAGCGGCCGCAAGCAGATCTCCGGCTGACCCCTCTGGTACCAGCTGGCGGCGGAGGGCGGGAAGAGCTGATTCCCCCATCCGGCACCTGCCCTCCGCACTCCTTCACCCCATGACCGGAGGTGACGTGATGTCGATGCGCAGCGAGTCGTTCCTGGCCCATGTCCAAGAACGCGGCGAATACGAATCCCCGGAAGCGGCCGATCGCGTGGCCCGCGTCGTTCTGGCCCTGCTGGGCGCCCACCTGGTCGGCACCGTACGCGCCGAACTCGCCGCCCGGCTTCCCGAGACGTACGCCTTGATCCTCCTGAACCCGCTGCAGGCCGCCGAACCGCTCACCCCTGAACGCTTCGTCCGTGCGACCGCGGCCTGGATCGAGGGCGCCACGGAGACGACGGCCCTGTGGGACATCGGTGCGGTCCTGTCCACCGTGGCTGCCGCCGCAGGCGACGTACTCACCCGTGAGGTTCTGCTCCAGCTCCCGCACGGCTACGACCTCCTCTTCGGCCACCCCCAGCCCACCTGACCGACCGGACCTGTCACCTCCACCGGCCGGAGGGCAGGTCCCCCGCAGAGAAAGGCAACCACCGCACCATGTACGACCAGCCTCGACCGAACCCGGCACCCGCCATGACGTTCGAGCAGATGCTGGAACGCGTGCGCTACGAAGGCGCCTACCCCACTCGCGAACGCGCCGCAGAGGCCGTCCACCACGTCCTCGGCGCGCTCGGCCGACAGCTCACCGGCGACGAACGCGTCGACCTCGCACAGTGCCTGCCCGTCGAGGCCGCCCTCACCCTGACCGCCCAGATCCCCGACGACGAACACCTCACCGGCTGGGGCTTCGTCAAGGACCTGGCGTCCCGCACCGGCGTGAGCCCGGCCGTCGCCCGCTGGGACGCCGGCGCCGTGCTCGCTGTCCTCGCGCGCCTCACCGGGCCCGACCTCCTCACCCGGATCCTGCACCGGCTCCCCGGCGGCTACGCACTCCTCTTCGGCCAGCCAGAACTGCGCCAGGCCGAGTTGCGGGCCCCGGCCGCCTGACAGCCTGGCGCAGCCCGAACGCATCGCGGGGCCAGAGGCAGTGCTGCCCGGCCCCGCTTGAAGCCTCGGGCCCGTGACACTGACCGGACCCACCACTTGGGGCCTGTCCGATGGGGATTTTGCTTGCGTGGGCACAGGCCCGCGCAAGCCATACGTTCAGGGGAGGAACGGATTTCATGTCTCACGTCGCCACAGCCACCATTCCCGCCCAGGGGACCGCCCCGGACGCCTCCGCCCGCGCCGAACCCGCAGCTGCCCCAGGGCACCGCGCAGAGCCCCTGCCGCAGATCCACAACCCCCGCGAGGTGGCGCCCACGGACGCCAGGGAGCTGTCGCGTGTGTTCCTCGTACGTCTGAGAGAGCTGGAGGAAGGCACGCGGGAGTACCAGTACGCGCGCAACACCCTGATCGAGATGAACATCTCCCTCGTCCGCTTCGCGGCCCGCCGGTTCGCCGCCCGCATCAACGCCGGCATCGAACTCGACGACCTCATCCAGGTCGGCACGATCGGCCTGATCAAGGCCATCGACCGATTCGACCCCGAACGCGAGGTCGAGTTCTCCACCCTCGCCCTTCCCTACATCACGGGCGAGATCAAGCGGTACTTCCGCGACACCACCTGGGCCGTACACGTCCCCCGCCGCCTGCAGGAACTCCGCGTCGAGCTCGCCAAGTCCCAGGAGACGCTCACCGAGGTTCTCGGACGCGCACCGAACGTCAAGGAGATCGCCGAGCACCTCGGGCTCTCCGAGGAAGACGTCATCGAGGGGCTGGTAGCGGCCAACGGCTACAGCAGCGACTCCATCGACTCGGCCACCGGCGCCACGGAGCGCACAGCAGCAGGCCGTGAGGCCCGGCCGCTGAGCGACACGGTCGGTGATCTCGACCCGGCCATGGCTCTCTTCGAGGACTTCCTCACCCTCGCGCCCCTCCTGCGCTCGCTCGACGAACGCGACCGCGAGATTCTCCGCATGCGCTTCGCCCAGGAGATGACCCAGTCCGAGATCGGCGCCGAGCTCGGCATCTCGCAAATGCAGGTGTCCCGCCTACTCACCCGCATCTTGACCCACCTGCGCACCGGCATGCTGACCGCCTAGGCAGGCCCGGCACCGCGGCCGCCATCCGCATGTCCCCGGCCGCCGTGGTCATCCAGCTCAGCTGCCAGATCCTGCAGGCCGCGTCCGGCCCGAGCCCCAGGTCTGCCTAAGCGGACACGCGGCAGGGCCGGGACCGCTGGTGCGGTCCCGGCCCTGCCGCCCGGGAGGCTCGGGGGTCAGTGCTTGAAGGTGTCCTTGACCTTCTCCTTGGCCTCGCGGGCATCGCCCTTGGCCTGCTCCGCACGGCCCTCGGCGGTCAGCCGTTCGTCGCCCGTCAGGCGGCCGGCGGTCTCCTTGAGCTTGCCCTTGGCCTGCTCGCCCTTAGCCTCGGCCTTCTGCTCACCAGACACAGCTGATCACTCCCTCTTCGGTCGAAAGGCTTACAAAGCCCGTCTGGCCGCGGGATGTCGTTCCAAACGTGCGCTCCTTCGGAGTACTGGCGGGACGGGCCCGCAGGTAGGGGATCGTGAGGGATCCCTGCGTACGGGGCACGCCGACGCCGATGCTCCACCGGGAGCAGGCCGTCTCCTTCGGTGTCAGCGGGGGAGGAGGGCGCGGACGGTCTTGCCGCCTTCGGGCGTGGGGGTGACGGCGGTGGCGAGGGAGAGGTCGTTGACCATGCGCCAGCCGAACCCTCCGGTGCCATGGCGCAAGTCGGGAACGCGCTTGCGCGGCAGATGCGGGCTGAGATCCTCCACGGCCACTTCGATGCTGCCGGGACGAGCTCTCAGGCGCAGGGCGTAGGTGCCGCCGCCGTGGCGCACGGCGTTGGTGACGAGTTCGGAGACGACCAGGACCACGGTGTCCGCGGAGTCCGGACCGACGGCCGGCCGCAGAGCCCCGAGGAAGCCCCGGGCTGCCTCCCGGGCCTCGGTGACGGCGCCATCGGAACGGGCGACTGGGGCGTCGATGCTCAGCGTGTCCATCACGTGCTCCCTGCCCTCTCACCGTCGATGCCGGATCCCTGCCCGCCAGTTGTGCCCTGGTCCGTGACCGGCCAACCTCGTCGGTTGCGATTTTCTCGTCACGGGGCGCGCGAAAATCTATGGCGGCGGGAGTAGACATTGGGCTGTGTCGTGGTTATGGTTTCTCTCGTAACGCAGAGAGACCGCAAGGCCCGGCAGAGACGAACTGCCGGGCAGCAGTACCGCAGTTGCAGTTCGTTTGGACGGTGCGGCGGTGGAGTTCCGGAGCCAGAGTGGTTGCAGGACGGTGACGGGACTGACAGCCGGACCGGGTGGCCCGCAGTGATCAGGGGCCGCCGCAGGCAGTGCCGCAGTTACCGCAGCGGCAGTGCCCGTAGTAAGTGCAGTTCGCAGTACCAGCAGTGATGTCAGTGAGAAGTACCTCGGTGAAGGCGTCGGCTGCGGGCGCGCGCACCGGGAGGTTCGGCAGTGGGGTTCTAAGCCAGAGCGGATGCAGGATGGGCGACGGGGCTGGCTGCCGAAGTGGCGCTGAGAGAGGCCACCAGTAGGAAAAGCAGTAACAGCAGTTCGCAGTTCCCGTTTGGTAAGTGATCGATCCAGAGGGAAGAACGGAGGAGCCGAGCGCCATCAGGATCGCCCGGGCGGAATTCTGGGTCCGGGTACCGCAGGACATCGATAGTGAGGTGGTCTCCGGTCAAGCAACCGCGATCCCCGCACTCCCGGCCGAAGTCAGGTCGGGTCGGCGGAAACAGGAGGCCGGCGCAGTACGAGGGCCGGCAGATGGTGTAGCAGTTCCTTCGGGGCCCGGGTGCCGCAACGGCACCCGGGCCCCTCCACGGCGTCCCCAGAGAGGTGCAGTGACCGCAGGCAACTCGTTCGGCCGTCTCGATGACGACGACTACCCTGCCTACCTCAGACGACTAACCCGCCTGCATCGTGGGCCGATCCGCAGAAATGCTCGGCGCCACCCAGGGCTTCCTCCGAGCACCGTCAACGCGCGCGCCGTGTCCGCGCTGGTGAGTTTGAGACGGGGTTCGGTGACGCTGTCGAGGAGGATGTCCGGCAGGTTCGATGTCTCGTTCATACCGGGCACAACGCCGTGCAGGCTCCCGGTCCACCGTGGTTCGCGGCGCCCGCACGGCCGCGTCGGCTCCGGCGCCGGAGTGTGCGGTCGGAGGCCAGGCTGCCCGCTGTGCGCGCCGCGCTCATGGGCGCGGGCGAAGGTCTGTGGGGAGAGGGTTCGTCAAGGGCTCGCGGCTGGGGCTTCAGGCGTGGTGTCGTTTCGGTCGGGTTCCCCGTACGGTGCGGTGTAGGACGGTTTGTGTTGATGGAGAGCGGGACCGGAGGGTCGTATGGGGTCGCCGAGGGTGACGGTTCGTGCCGAGGCGGACAGGGCATGTGTGGTGGCCTGCTCCGGAGAGTTCGATCAGGACACGGTCGGCCTGCTGCAGGCCACCTGTGAGCGAGAGACGACCAGAGCGAAGCCGTTGGTGCTGGATGTGAAGAACGTGACCTTCGCGGACTCTTCGTTCCTCAACACTCTGATCCGCCTGCGCAACACTCGCTCGCTGTCTTTGGCGGGGCCGCTGCCGGACCAGTTGCACCGCCTGCTCGATATGACCGGGACGCTTGCCCTGTTCGAGATGCGTGAGGACGGCGAGGAGATCGGCTGAGCGCCGACGGGGTCAGGGTCGGCCGGTCGTGGCGGCGGTGAGCGTGGCCGTGATGGTCTTGCCGTCGCGGTGGATGTGGACGTCGGTGGTGGCGAGCTGATTGACCAGCCGCCAGCCGAAGCCGCCGGGTTCATCCGGTGCCCAGGGCTGGATCCGGGGCGCAGAGGTTGAGCGGTCGGACACCTCGACGGTGACGGCGCCTGCCCCGGCGGTGACGTGGAACGCGGTGGCGCCGCCGGCGTGGCGGCTGGCGTTGGAGACCATCTCGGTCACCACCGTCAGTACGTTGTCCATTTCAGCGGGGGGTAGGTTCAGACCGGCCAGGCCTTCGCGTGCGGAATCGCGGGCCTCCGCGCAGCTGAGGCCCGCTCCCAGAGACTCGGGCAGGAGCTGGTCAGACACCGTCGACTGTTCCATATCGCGCACTTTCCCCCGCTTTCATCCGGTAACCGCCGGAGTGGATGTCTCCCGGCGTCCCACCCCCGCTGCCCGCCTGTGGCGCAAAAGATCCGTCGCCGAGCCGCAGCAGCAAGGCTAGCCCCGCCGGGTCGGCGTCGGTAGGACACATCCCCATTGCCCGAGAGTCACCGGCCGGCTCGCTCACGGACTCGCGACGATGGCAGGGCGAGGCTGGGTCCTGCGGATGCCTCACCCCGTGTTCGATTTCGGCTGCCCGCAGTCGTCCGTGAACGATGGCGCGCCCCCGGCAAGCCGGGGTGCCGCCCCACCGGCTTTCTCCCCGGCCGGTCCCGGACGCCGCACTGTTCGCAGTCGCGGTCGCGTGGTCTGCAATCTGGTCCCGGTCGTGCCCGGAAGCCACGGTCGTCTTCGCGAGACCTGCCGCGTCGGTGGGTTCGACTATCAGAAGGTCGGTTCTCGGGCGGGAGCGGTGACGTGGAGGCGGGCGGATCGTTTCAGCTGACGTGAATGATCTATTCCGTTTCTTCTGGTTCTTCTGGTTCTTCTGGCCGGCACCTGCCCGTCCTGACGGGCTCAGCCTGCCCGGTGGCAGTCCGGCGCCCACGCCCGGCGGCCGCGTGCCGTGCCGGCGCGGCGGATCAGTGTGAGGGGCCGGGTGTTCTACTGGTGTCGGTCCTGCCGCCAGCCGCTCTACGCCACCAGTTCCCCAGCGCTCCCGGACGGCTGGGACTGGGAGATCGACCATCAGCGGCTCGACGACTGCGCCAACGGGCATCTGATGCCCCTGACCGGCACCGCCGCCCGCCCTGAAGACCTGCCCAACGCTCCGCGCGTGCTGCGCGTCTTCGGATCCTGAGCCCCCGGCCGTCCCGCGCCCGGAGTCCCGGCGGTGAAAGGTCCGCGTGAAGAAGGCAGGCTCCGGACAAGAGGCGGCGCACTCCTGTTCCACCGCGACTGACCGGCTGACCAGCAAGATTCATCGCCGCTCCGGGATTGCTCGCGGGTCGGCGGGGGCGCTGACGTGTCCACCGACCGCCTGGATCTCGAACGGATGTACTGGGGGGCTACCCTCTGTTCAGCTGTGCGCGCGGGGTGTAAAGGGCAGGGGGGCTGGGAGATCGTGATTCCGCACTGGTGAGCGCCGTCCACACGCCATGCGGCCTGCTCTCCGACGCGCCGGGCGGCGCGTCAACAGTGCCCGGCACGGGCTTCCTCGGCCGCCTGGCCATCGCAAGTGCCGGGCTCCATCGGCCGCGTCCCGGCCGAGGTTCATTGGCCGCAGCCTTCGATTGTCCTGCGCAGGCAGGGGAATGCGGGGGACGATATGGATCGAGGAGGCCCCCCGGGGCCTTGGTTGCCGAGGGTGCGGGGGCGGCTCTGTGAGCAGTGTGTGGATGTACGCGCAGGACAGCGGCTATACATCGGGGCAGTCGCTGGTGGGGTTCACCGTGGAGGCCGCTGATGGCGCCGTCGGGCATGTGGACCGCCAGCAGGACCAGCCCGGCATGCAGCACTTGGTGGTCGACACCGGAGCGTGGGTGTTCGGCCGGAGCGTGCTGATCCCGGCCGGTGCCGTCATCGGCATCGACACCGAAGCGCAGACGGTGAAGGTCGCACCGAGCCGGGAGCAGATCAAAGCCGCTCCACGGTTCACCACCGACAGCGAGACAGCTGACCCCAGCTATCTGTCCGCGGTCGGCCACTACTACCTCTCCCTGTGACGCTGAGCGGAGCCGGCGGCCCGCCCCACCGCGTACCGGCGGCAGGAGTCAACCCCGGGCTCTCATGGAACGCGGCCCGGCCTGAAACCGGATCGGTGTCCGGATCGTTTAACTGGGTGGGGTGCACACCCCGCCGCCAGGAAACCCGAGCGCCTTCGGCGGGCCGCCCCATGGGGGCGCCTGCGCTCCGACCCCGCCGCCCCGAGCGGCTGTACGGCTCATCATGGGCGGCGATGACGGCGTCGGGTGTCAGGGCCGGCGGCGGCGGCCGAGCAGGCCTGCCACGGCCGCTGTGGCCATTCCCAGCAGACTGCTGAGGAACGTCTCCTCCAGTCGGGCCGTGAGGCAACGGAGCGGCCCCCCGGGCGGGGCCCTGGCCCATCGCGGCGGTCAGGCCAGCACCCACGCTGGGCCGCAGCGCGACGGGCGCGGGGTCGAGCGGCTGAGCCGGTGCGGGAACGCTGTCCCGGGCCATGATGCCGCTGCCTTGAGCAGAGGGATCGAGGCCAGCGGACACCTGTTGCGGCGCCGTCAGCGGGAGGGCGGTGAGTGCCGCGCGGTCGGTGGTCCTGTGGCTCTGTGCTTGAGAGCGATGGGCTTAACGATCACTCCGCCGGACGCAGTATTGTGCTGGTTCGCAGGACTGGGCCGGGAGGCCGGGAAGGGGCGAGGTGAGAGCGACGCGGGCGTTGTCGACGTTGGACGAGGTCGAGCTCGGGGACCACGTCTGCTGGCTCATGGACGAGGCTGCCCGATTCCCTGCCGACGCGCGGGCTTACGTAGCGGACGGAGCCCTGTACGGGGACAAGATCGTGGTCGTCGGCTCTGGCGGCGCCACTTCCGGCCTCCCGCGGGTCGCTGTGCCCTCCACTTCGGTGATGCTGGACTTTCCCCACCCGACAAACCCCGACTCCGTTCTGGACGCCGTTCGCCGCGAGGCCCGGACCGCAGCACGTGAGGGGTACCGATCGGTACGTGTGCTGGCCGAGGGGATCCCCGCGACAGCGTCCGACAGCGCCGAGGACTGGCTGTCCCGGGAGCTGAAGCTGGACGAGTTCGCCTCGGAGAGCGGCGCCATCGTCGTATGCGCCTTTCACCCCTCGCAGTGGCAGGCGACTACGCTGGAACACGTGGTATGTGTGCACCCGCACGAGATGGGCAAACGAGCTGAACGTCCGGCCTTCCGGATGTTCAGTACGGGCGCCGACAGCTGGAGCGTTGACGGAGTGATCGATTCGGAATGCGCATCGGCATTCAACGCTGCCGTACGTGCAGCGATACAACGCCCACCCGTGATGAAACTGCGCTTCGACACCCTTGAGATGATCGACGCTGCCGGAATGCACGCTCTCGTCGATGCGGCCCGCCACCTTCCTGGCCGCAGGATCGTGGTGGAAGGCGCGAGCGAAACAGTTCGCCTGTGCTGGGAACTCGCGGGCTACGCAACCGACGAGGTACCGGTGGTGATGGCAGCATGACCATGACCGTTCCCGCGCACCCTTCCGAACCGGACATGAACGGATTCCGTCACCAGTTCTATCCCTATCGTGGGGAAGCACAGTTTCTGACCGGAACGCTCGGTTTCATCCGTGAGGCACTGGAAGCCGAAGAGGCGGTGGTCGTCGCCGTTCCATCGGACAGGGCGTCGCTGCTGCGGGATGAACTGGCTGACGAGCCGGCCGTCACCTTCGTCGACACGACGGTCAGCCCCAGTCCGGGCCGGCTGATCGCGGCCTGGACGGCCTGGATGAGCGAGCGGGGCGAGGGGGACAGGCCCGTACGAGGCATTGGCGAAACCGCTTGGCGTCAGGCGCGCAACGCCGCTCATCTCTCCGAGATGCGTTACCACGAATGGCTGCTGAACCGCGCCTTCGCACAAAGCCCAGCCTGGTCGATGCTGTGCCCCTACGACGCTGCCGACGGGGACCAAGACGCCCTGCAGTCACTCTCCCGCTGCCATCCGCTGATCCGCCAGGAACACCGGTACGTACGCAACGAGCAGTACCTCACCGCGGAGGAATACCCCTTCGAGGCCCTGGCCGACCCGTGCGATCCGTACCAGGAGCTGAGCTATACGAACGGTGACCTGGCGGCGATCCGCTCCAAGGTCTCCCAGTGCGCGTCCGACGCCGGTGTACCGGACGACCGGCTACCGAAGCTTGCCGTGGCCGTTACAGAGATCGCCACGAACAGCATCCGCCACGGCGGGGGCCGAGGAACCCTGCGCACCTGGGTGCAGGACTCCACGTTCCTCTCCGAGTTCCGTGACGCCGGCTACATCTCCGACGTGATGGCAGGCCGCACCCGCCCGGACGCGAACCAGATCGGCGGCCGCGGTCTGTGGCTCGCGCACCAACTCTGCGATCTGGTCGAAATCCGCTCTACCCCCGACCAGGGCACCACCGTCCGTCTCCACATGGACGTCCCGCAATAGCAGCGCCCACGGCCGGAAAACCAACGGCGCATCGGCACGGCACGCCCTCGCTCCGGGCTCGGTGGCCCGCGGGTCGAACACCGACCTCAGTTCCGCCGAGCCCACGCCCAACGTGATCGCCGACCACATGGACGCCTGACCGGCCCCGCCCTTCGTCAGAGACGCGAAGAGGGCTGACCCAGCCGGCCCAGGTGTCGAACCCGTGACAGACGCGGACCGCGCCCGCCTTGCCGATCCTCCAGGAGCACGTCCTCACGCTGACCCCGCACGGCCGATCCCGTTCCGGTCGCAGGGCCCAAGGCGACTGAGGCGATCCCGCAGTAACGGGCTTTCGTGCAGGCAGCGCCTCCTGCGGAGCCATTCGAGCAGAAGGCGCAGCCGCCCAACTGACCCGGTGCCGCCCGCGAACGGGCGCGTGCACAGCAGACCGGCTTCCCCGAAATCGAACGTGAATCGACAGCGGAGGTCCGCCATCCAGCGGCGCCAGCCCGACGCCGCTGGATGACGAACCCGGCGCATGGCACGCGAGAACCGGGCCGGGACCACTAGCGAGGTCCCGGCCCCCTCGCTTGAGGCGGGAGTGCGAGTGCCGGCCGGCGGGTCAGGCCGACAGGGTGTCGGTCGTGGTGGGGATGCCGTGGGCGGTGACGAGCCGGGCGTTGCCCTCGGCAAGCCGGTAGGCGAGGCCCACCACCCCGGTGCGGCCGGAGGCCACCTGGTCGGCCAGGACGCGGGAGCGCTCCAGGAGCAGGTCCACGGTGTGCTGGATGTGGGCGTCGATGAAGTCGCTGTCCGTGGTCGATCCCGCGGCGCGGGCGGCGAGCACGCTGGGGGTGACGCGTTCGACGACGTCGCGGACGTAGCCGGCGGCGGGCAGGCCGTCCTCGACGGCGGCGCGGGCTGCTGCGACGGCGCCGCAGGAGTCGTGGCCCAGCACCACGACCAGGCGGCAGTCCAGCACGCTGGTGCCGTACTCGATGCTGCCGAGGACTTCCGCACCGAGGACGTGCCCGGCGGTGCGGACGACGAACAGGTCGCCCAAGCCCTGATCGAAGATGATCTCGGCGGCCAGCCGCGAGTCGGAACAGCCCAGAACGACCGCGAACGGCTTCTGGGCAGGTGCCAGCTCCGCCCGCCGGGCGGCATCCTGGTTGGGATGGGCAGGCGCTTCTATCACGAACCGGCGGTTGCCGGACAGCAGCGCGTCGAGTGCCTGAGCAGGAGAAACAGGAGTGAAAGCCATGGCGGCAGCGTACGAAACGCCCCGCCGAACGGCACGCCCAGGGGTCCCCTGATCGTGCAGCCCGAGGGAGGTCCCTGCGCGGCGAATCCACCCAAAATGCTCCTTGCTTCAATGGGCTCGCCCCTGCGCGCGCAGACAGATCCCTGATCACGGCGGCGGTTATGGAAGCCATGGGCTGTTCCAGTCATCGATCGCCTCCCGCGTGAGGGAAGGTTTCGCCGTGTCGCGGGTCTGGTCCGTGTGGCGGGGGAGCGGCCGGCTGGCGGCCAAGTAGGTGAGGACGTTGTGCCAGGTGCCGTCCGTCTGCCACAGGCGCAGGCGTTCGGCGCAGCGGTGCCAGGGTCCGTAGCGGGTGGGCAGGTCGTGCCAGCGCCGTCCGCCGCGCTGCTGCCACAGGATGCCGTTGACGATGGCCCGGTAATCCGGCCCGCCAGGCCCGCAGCGCGGCAACAGCGCGCGGATCACGGCCCACTCCCCGTCCTTGAGGTCGTCACATTCACTCACACCATGACAACGGCTCTCCCTGCGGACCGACACGCCCCCGTCAGCGGGGGTGGACGTTTCTGCTGCGCCCACTCGCGACTGGCTCCGTCGCTGGGCAGGGCCGCAGCAGGCCCGGGTCATGCGCGACCTCACCCAACTGCGTGGCGACCCCATGCCCTGTTCCCTCAGCCCGCGCTGGCCGGTGTTCCCGGGGTTAGCCCGGTTGGGTGATCTGTCGTGGCGTTGTGTGCCGAGGCAGCGGACGGCCCGGTCTGCGGGCGATGGTGGCGCCGATCCCCGACTTTCGGCCGTTCCGACTACCAGGAGAAGGGAATCGACAGGGACGCGATCGTGCTGCTGCGCGAGGAGCTCCACCTGCTCCGTCCTCGGCGCCCCGTCCTGCGCCGGCAGTCCACCCCGCCAGCCCCGGCCGTGGCGCTGGTTGTGGCAGCGGCGCTGGTGCTGTGCGCCTGCGGGGCCTCGGAACCACGCCTGGACGGCGCGCGCCGGGCTGCAACCACCTTCGAGGCGGCCCTCGCGCGCTCCGACTACGCCGGCGCGTGCACGCTGCTTGCTCCGCGGACCCGCCGGCAGCTCACGGAGGACGCTGCCAAGCCCTGCGGTCCGGCCCTGGCCGGCGGGGAACTCCCCCGCAGCCGGCCAGGTGCGCGCCACGCAGGTCTACGGACGGCAGGCTCTGCTGCGCATGGCGCGGGACACGCTGTTCCTGTCGCAGTTCAACGACGGCTGGAAGATCGTGGGCGCAGGCTGCGAACCGCAGGCGGACATGCCCTACCGATGTTCGTTGAAGGGCGGCTGAGGTCCGATTGTTGTTCATCACCTGCCTGGTGGTCATCCTGGGCGGGCTGGGCTACTTCATCGCGATCGGGGCGATGCACCGGTGAGCGAGGGGCCCAAGGGCGCCGGAGGCAGCTTCTGGTGGGACAACAGCCTCACCCTCACCTCCGGCGGCGCGTTCCTCCTGGTCCTGGCCGGGCAGGCGCTCGCGGGACAACCCGGATTCAACGAAGACCTGGCCGCCGACGGATTGCAGCAGCTGACGCTCGGTGGGTACGTGATGTCCTCGGTCTTCGCAGTCGACGTATCCGAGAACTGGCAGTCGGAGTACCTGCAGTTCTTCCTCTACATCTTCGGCACCGTCTGGCTCCTCCAAGCGCGACTCGCCCGAGTCCAAGGAGCTCCACAAGGCCGGACTCGAAAAAGTGACCAGGAGAGGACGCCTCCTGGCCGCCAAGTGGCCCACCGGGGAAGAGGGCTGGCCTGGGTCCGGGAGCGGGCGGCGTACATGTATGGGTATGGCTTGTGAACGGATTCGGTACACGGGCGGTCGTCGTGGACCGGGCGCGGCAGATCGCGGACAGAGATGCGCTGCTGAAGGTCACGCCCCGAAAGGCGATGTACTGGCCGTCTCCACGGCGTGCTGCCGCACACGCCGCCGACGTATCGGCGGCGGTCCGCTGCTGCCAGGCCCGGCGGGAGGGCCGCTTCCCGACCTGGTCGACACCGTCCGCGAACTCCACGTCCCGCCGGCCCGGCCGGACGCGGTCGCGTTCGTCGCCAGGATGCCCTTCTGGTTCCGCCTGGACCGGACTCCTCGGCGAGTCAACCTGAAGCTGTGCGGGCCGCGACCGTGCCGGCGCTCAGCTGCGGGCTCTCGTCGGCGGGCCGGAAACGGCGCCGGGGGCGCCTGAAGGCAGCGAGCGGCGGGGCCGTACTCTGCTGAGGCATGACAGGTGCTGCTGATGCGCGGCAGCCGTCCTTTGTAAGGCGGTCACCCGTTTCGCATCATGTGGCTGACGAACGACCAGGAGGATGACCGGTGATCACTCTGACCGCGGTGGCAGGTGTGGCTCTGGTCGAACTGGGCATGGCCCTGACTCCGGGGCCGAACATGATCCATCTCGCCTCCCGTGCGATCACCCAGGGTCGCAGGGCGGGCCTGGTCAGCCTCAGTGGAACCGCTGTCGGATTCGTGTGCTACCTACTGGCCGCGGCCGCGGGCCTGTCGGCGTTGTTCGCTGCCGTGCCGGTGGCGTTCATGGCGGTCAAGCTCGCCGGCGCCGCCTACCTGGCCTACCTCGCTTGGGGCATGCTCAAGCCCGGGGGCAGCTCGCCCTTCGCCCCGGCCCAGGACCTGACTCCGGTCTCTAACGCTCGCCTGTTTTCGATGGGGCTGCTGACGAACCTGCTCAACCCCAAGATCGCTCTGATGTACGCCGCCCTGCTGCCCCAGTTGCTGGAACCGCAGGCAGGTCCGGCATGGGGACAACTGCTCCAGCTCGGTGGGGTGCAGATCATCGTGGGGATCTCGGTGAACGCTCTGATCATGTTGGGCGCAGCGCGGGTGTCGGGATTCCTGACCGCCCGGCCTCGCGCCATGACTGCCCAGCGGTTCACGGCGGGTGGCCTGCTCGGCGCCTTCGCGGTGCACACCGCGCTGTCCCCTGCTCCTGCCTCGTCCTGAACCAGGCTCGCGCGAATCTCAGTCCGCCTGAACCGGGCCAAGGGCCTGTCGTCAGAGTGTCACGCCCCCATCAGGAGCGATACCTGCGCTGTAAGCCGGACAGCGGACCGGGGTTCGGGGTCCTGCTGCCGGCCGCCAGGGATCCTGCGGGACCAGAAACGCCCCAGCGGGCAGGCACTTCGCCTTGGCTCGGAAGGCGGAAGCGATCCGCGTGCCTCCGGAACCGGCACGGGAGCCGGCGGGTCAGGCCTTCTGGCGCGTCTGCCCAGGTGAGTGGCCGCTGGAATTCGTCGCGGGTCTTGGTTGAGCGGCCGGGTATCCCAGCCGCGGTGTGCCCTTTTCGTACAGGTCGGCCTTGGCCCGCCCTTCCAACTCCGCCCGCTCCGGCTCGGCATGCGTCCGATTCTTCGCCGGAGCCGCCGTCTCGGACTGTTTGACGCCCGGGGCGGCCGCTTTATCGCCGCTCGCTCTGGGGCTGACGGACGCCGGTGGCATTGCTCGGCGTTTCGGCCCTCTCCTTGTCGGCCTCCTCAGACACCTTCTCCCTCTCCGGCAGGGGCGTGTGGCGCGAAGCGTGTAGCGACTCGTCGCAGCTCAGTTCCGTTTGCACAGGTCAGTGGCTAGAGGGCAGGGGAGTGGCGACGTACTGCCGCCACGCCCGTCACGCAGGGTTCGCGAGATCGCCTGACTGGCAGTACATCTCCGTCTGCGGTGGCCGGGATTATTGAAGCAGGTGTGCGGTGCTGCCTCTTGTGGGTCAATCGAGTACTGCCCATGTGGGGGGAATGTCGGGTTATCGACAATATGAGTTTTATTATTTGTATCGAAAATCAGCCGCGGGAATGTGTTTGTATTAATCCCCCTCCGTGTCTTACTCGCGGTTGGCGCGCGAAAATTTCTGTGTAATATGCGGCGGCAACATGCAAGGGCTTCTCGGGCGAACGGTAGGGCCCGGTGCGCCACGGTCCACACAGAAATGGCCTCTTGATGAAGCTGAAAAACCAAGCGGCTCAGCGCCGCACTCTGTCCGGCTTTCTGGCCTCGGCTGTCGCCGTAACGGTTGCCGCTGTCATGGTCGCCGGATTGCCGACGCAGGCACTGGCCATCGCGACACCCGTGCCTCTGGGCACCACCGCCAGCTACTCCGTTCTGGCAGGTCAGGGTGTGACCAACACCGGCCCGACGGTGATCGATCACGACCTCGGGACGCACCCGAATCCGGCCATCACAGGATTCCCGCCCGGGCTGGTGCTCGGTGCCGTGCATCCTGCGGACGCGGCTGCCCTCCAGGCCAAGAGCGATCTGATCGTGGCGTACAACAACGCGGCTGGACAGGCCGAGGACTTCGACCTTCCGGCGGCAATCGGGTCCGGGACGTCCGGCCCCACGGAGCTGATTCCGGGCGTCTACACGAGAGACCCCGCCGGCAGCGTCGGACTCACGGGCGACCTGGTCCTGAATGCCGGAGGAAATCCCAACGCGGTCTGGGTGTTCCAGATTCCTGCAGCCCTGACGACGGCCACCTCCAGTCGGATCCTCCTCACGAACGGCGCCTCGCCGTGCAACGTGTTCTGGCAGATCGGGAGTTCGGCCGAGCTCAACACCAACACCACCTTCGTGGGCACCATCATGGCCCTGACCTCGATCTTCCTGAGAACGGGGACGAACGTCGAGGGCCGGGCGCTGGCCCGTAACGGCGAAGTGACGATGGACAACAACCGGATCTTCCTCGGCGGGTGCGCCACCGGCAGCACGACCACGGGTACGACGACTGGAACGACCACGACCGGCACCACGACCGGCACCACCACCGGCACCACCACCGGAACGACCACGACCGGTACGACGACCGGTACGACGACCGGCACGACCGCCGGAACGCCGACCCCCGGATCGACGACCGGCACGACCGTGGGGCTGATTGGTGGCGGCCTCCTGGGCGGACCGATCGTCGACCTCGTCTCCGGCGGTACCTCAGGGAACATCGCCGGAAACACCTCCGGCAACACCGCGGGCAACACGGCCGGGAACACGACCGGCGGGGCGATCACCGGCGGAGTGCACGGCGGCAAGCCCGGTGGTCCCGCGCACGGCGGCGGGCCGGGCAAGGGTCACGACAAGGAGCAGGGTAAGCCGGGGTCCGGCGACGACCATGGCGGGAAGCCTGGCGAGCACTACGGCTATGGCAACAAGCCCGCGGGCTACGAGGGTCCCAACGGCCACGAGGGCTAGGCAGCAGGCTGCACGAAGCCCGTGCATCGGATCACGGCGTGCGGTGGAATCCTCAGCGAATCCGCCGCACGCCGTCGGTCAGAGTCGCGGATACCTCAGGCGAACGGCAGACATGAGAAAGACCGGGTGGGCGGTGTCGAGCGGAATTGAATCTGCGGGTGTGAAGGAACTTCATCAGTCCGATTTCGGTCCGGCCCCCCAAGAGCATCATGATGAACGGGTCAGGCCGATTGAGCGGCCCATGGGTGCTGGGGTGGTGAAAGCAGGGCTCCACACTGCCGTAGCCCTGTGCCTGCTCACGACTCTGGTCCATGTCGTCCTGGTGTTCCTTCATGTAGCCCCCTCCAACCCTGTATCGAAGCGCTACAGCTCACAAGTCAACGGGTGGGTTTACCCGCTCTTCGAACAGAACTGGCGGCTTTTCGCCCCGGACCCCGACTCTTTCAACCGGAAAATCCTGGCGAGGACCGCACATGCTGACTCCGATGGGTCGGTGAAGGTAACCCCCTGGCTCGACCTGGCTGCTGTGGATAATTCCGCAGTCGACCACAATGTTTTTCCAAGCCATACGTCGCAAAACCTTCTGCGCCGCGCCTGGACCTCTTATGTCGAGACTCACGGAGGAAGCGACACGGCACGCTCGGAACGGGCCGTCATGTTGCAGAACTACCTGCGCAACATCGCCGCGGACCGCGTCGCTGCCCACAACGACGGCGGCGCCTTCGACTTCATTCAGCTTCGGGTCGTCACCGTGCCCGTCGCCGCGCCCGGCACAGCAGCCGGGAACCGCCCGCCGGCACCCACCGAGGACCGGCTCCTGCCCTGGTGGAAGGTGACCTCCCATGGGAAATGAGCAGATCTCTCAGCCCTTGCCACGGCTGCCACGACGCACCGACCCGCGGCCCAGGAGACCTCGCTCGTCGGCGCGGCCCACCAGCGGACCCTCGACCGGATCGCCGCGTCGTGGGCCCTTCTCACTGACCGGCCCGTGTCCCTGTACGCCGCGGCGGTGATGCGCATCGGCTACGGACTGCTCTACCTGATCTTCCTACTGCGCGAGTTCCCGCACCGTGACGAAATCTGGGGCCCCAACTCCCCTTGGACGCCCACGCTGGCACGCCGGCTCTTCGACCAGACGGGCTGGAACAGCATCCTGGTCCTGTCCGACAGCCGCACCTACTTCGAACTCTGCTACGTGACGGCCCTCCTCACTTCCGCGCTGTTCATGCTGGGTTGGCGGACCCGCGCCACGTCCGTCCTCTTCGCCGTCGTGGTGACCTCGTTCCATGCCAGATCGATCTTCATGACGGATGGGGGCGACAACCTGGTCCTGCTGATGGCCCTCTACCTCGTCCTCACCGCCTGCGGCCGACGCTGGTCCCTGGACGCACGCAGAAACCGGCTGCGGACAGCCGGTGCAGGCAACGCGCCGGACTCGGTGAGGAGCTGCACACTCCAACTCCGCGATGCCCGAAACACCTTGACCACCGTGGTGCACAACTGCGGCATGCTCGTCATCGCGGCACAGGTCTGTTTCCTCTACGGATCAGCCGGCTTGTACAAGATCCAGGGCCCGACCTGGGGCAGCGGCACGGCTCTCCACTACGCGCTGAACCTCGAACTCTTCCAGCCGTGGCCCACGCTCTCCCATCTCGTGGACGCGTACCCGATGGTGATCGCGATCGCCAGCTACGTGACGGTGCTCTTGCAGGTCGCCTTCCCGTTCGTGCTCTTCGGCAGGCTCAAGTATCCCGTGCTGACCGTGCTGCTGGGCATGCACATCGGCATCGCCGTCCTCTTGGGACTGCCCCTCTTCTCCGGCGCGATGATCGTTGCGGATGCCGTGTTCCTTCCCGACCGCTTCTATGCCCTTCTGCCTCGTCTGTACCGGCGCGCAGGGATGTGGTGGCCGGCACCCAGTCGAGCGGCAGGCCCCGGGAGCGTACCCCCGCAAGGTAGGCCCGGCGCTCCCAGCTCCAAACATGGCGCCGTTCCTGCACAGACGGGCACCCCGCCAGCCACCGGGTTCGCGTCCAAGCAGCGCTGAGCAGTCGCGCGAACCGTAGCGCACTCCACGACCTGTGCCCGCCGTGGCGCGGCCCACGCCGGGCATCGTGAAACATGTCGTCGTCCAGACCTCTCAGCCAGTGGGACCTTTCACGGCGAGGCGGCGTCGGTCCTGGACACCACACTCGGCCACCCCGGCCCAGGAACTGTCCGGGGGATCACGGGTTCGCGTGCGGGTCGGCGGGAGGTGTCTGCGCGCTCTCGTAGGCTGCGCCCATGAGCACCGAGGAGCACTTCGCGACAATTGACGAGTTGGCCGTGCAGCCGTTCCCGGCGGCGACTTATGCCGACACCTCCGGGGAAGGCGGGCCAGAGCATCATGTGCGCGTACTGATGATCAGTCGGGACTTCTGGGATGACGAGGACGGGCAGGCCCGGGTCGCGGCCGAAGCAGAGCTGCAGACCTGCCTCGACGACCTGGCCGCACGCCTGACGACTCGGTGGGGCAATGCGTTCGTCGTGGACCTCGGACCGTATCTCAGCGCCAGTTGCGAGGGCGAGCCGGTGCCAGAGCCACTCGACTACCTCAGCCAACAAGTCGTGAGAATGCAGGTGTGGCCGCTTCCCGACAGAGGCTGTTGGCTCGCGCTGGCGATCGGCCAGGCCGACAAGGAGTTGCCACTCATCCTGTTTGCCGCGGTCGGCAGAGCTTCCGCACTCGACTTGAGCACGAGTGGCCGGTCATGAACGAAGCCACACGATCGCAGCTGCAGCTGCGACGGTGCCGAGGAACAATCACCGCTTTCCCCACCTCGTACACGGGACAAGGGTCCGGCCAGGCGGCAGTCCCATGATCGGCCGGACAGCTCCTAGTCGCTGAGGTCAGCGCCGACCGGGCCAGTGACCGCGGTACGGGTTGGGTGCTGGCGGCTGGCTGCAGCCCCTTTCCTTGGTTTCGATGCGGGGAGGGGCCGCGGACCGGCGCTGGGCAGGGGAACCTGTCGTGCCCGTCCGCGGTCCTGGAGAGGGGGTTAGGGGACGACGATGGAGAAGGAGGCGTCTTCGTAGACGCCGGGCTTTCCGGTGATGACGAGGAAGGTGTCGGTGCGGGTCCCGCACGAGGGGTGTGGCCACATCGAGATCCGGATGTCGTATTCGAAGCTGATGTACTGCAGGGTGGCGGTGGGGACGAGCTTGCGGACGTCGAGGTCCTTGTCCTCCAGCTCGACGCAGTAGTGGCCCGCTGCGGGCTTGGTGACGGCCTCGATGCCCTTGGACCGGTTGACGCTGCCGTTGGCGTTGACCACGGCCGCTGCCTGCGCGTAGGGGGCGGTCACCTTCGCGGAGCCGGGGGGTGCGGCCACCGCTGTTCCCGCCCAAGTTCCGCCGGCGAGGAGTCCGAGGCCGACGCTGGTCCACACGGCTGCGCGGGTCTTCTTGCTCATGGGCATGTGCGGTCTCTTCCCGTCTGGGGTGGTGCAGGCGGCCTCCCCGGGCCGTCGGCACACCCGAAGTTAGGGGCGCCGCCGCGGCCTTCATGGTCCTAACGCGGTCAAACCACCGTTTGAGGGGGCGTGGGAGGTGCTCGTCCCGGACCGAAGCGCGCCTTGGGCGCGTCGGGCGGGGCTTCCACCGGCGGGGTTTGATGGCGAGCCGGGGTCCCTCGACGGAGTGAGCGTCAGGCGCAGCTCGTCGTGTAGGCGGCCGGCGTGGGCTTTTCGGCGCGGGGACCTTTTCAGATTGGTTGACCTTTCATTTATGTGGGGGGGCGTGGGAAGGGATGGGTCCCCAGGCGATCGATGCCTGAGCGGAAGATCGTTCGACGGAAGCCCCAGGGCTCGCCGCCACGAGGCGACCACCCTTCCCGCGCCCACACCTTGACCGCCCCGACCGGCCTCCCCCTGCCCACCGGAGCCCCTTTCGGACGACGACAGGCATGGCCCTGGGCCTGCTGCGCGGGCCGTCACCGGATCTTCAGCTGCCGTCACCAAGGCCCGGCGTACGCGGCAGGCGGCTCCTCATCCTTGGTCGCCGCGACGCTGGGGCTACTCGTACGTGGGAAGGCGCGGATGAGTAGGGGAAGGCTTTGGTGGTGGTGGCGTCAGCACCGGCGTCAACGCTCGCCTGCGCCTGTCACACGGGATGTCGAATGCTGTGCTTCTGACGCGGGGCGGTGGTCGGGCGTGGTTATGGTCGGGTGCAGTCCGCGTCGATAGGGCGTGCGCGGGCGAGGCCCGGTGACCAGAGCGCTCTGGCGGCAGTAACACCGGGCCGCCCCACCACCCCACGGACCGAGGTCCGTCGTACGGAGGCGCGGCCTTGTGGTGCGCCGCCCGTTGGCTGACGCGGCCGCGCCTCCGTGCACCTTCTGCATGGCCCTGTTCGCGAGAACGGCCACTGATTTACGCGTTTCGCCGCAAGAACGGGTTGATCCTCGACTCAGCCGACGAGTACGTGCTCACCCCTCGTGTGGCCGCACGGCCGTTGAGGGCGGGTCGACGCTGCTCGGCAGCCGGTACCAACCAGCGGGCTGGCATCTTGCGGGCTGTCTTTCCTGGGGGATCGGCCCTTGCCGGCGCCCGCCTGGTCGCTGTCGCGGCTCTGCGCTGCCGCTAAGGCGGCACCCCCCCGCGATGATCCGTTTCCGCATCACCCGACCTGGTCGGTCTGCATACGGCTTTGAGGTTCAGGCGGTGTACGTGGGGGCTCTGCTGATGAGGCGTTCGGCGGTGCGGGTGCCGACGTCAGCGGGCGGCGAGCGGATCGGCGGTGACGTGTGGGCCTTGGTTCTGGCCGGCGGTGGTGTTCTGGGATGACGTCCTGCCGCGGGAATGGTACGTGGACGGGGCCGGGCGTTGGCGGATCGGGGAGGAGCGGTACGGGTCCCGGGGCGCGGCCGCGTGGTGTCACGGCGTCGCGCTGTGCCCCGCGGAGGGCTCGACGTGCCCTTTGGCCGCGCGGCGTCGGCGCCGCGGCTTCTGGAGCCAGCCGCGTTGGGCCGCTTTGAGCCCCGCCTCGAAGCGGCTCGACGTCTCCAGGCGTTCCATCAGTCCTGCCATCTGCCATCTGCCATCTGCCTTCGCACGCTGCGCGCCGAAATCCGGAGCCGCCGGCCCGGCGACCTCGTCCGTGAGGCCGGACGCGAGCAGCCTGAGCGAGGCGACGACCCCCGGCTCCCGGACACACGGCGCGCCGCGTTTCGTCGCGGACGGATCGATCGGGACGACGGCGGCCTTGCGGTCGAAGATCAGCATCCGTGAGGGAGCGTGGGGCAGGTGCGCACCATGCCCCCTGCTCGGCATCCACCGCGCGTACGGGAGCGTCGCGGGGTCGTGGCGTGCGCTGTCCTGGTAGAGCGTCAGCAGGGCGATGCCCTTGCGCATGGCGGTGTCGTCGAGCGGCCTCGAAGCGTCGAGGCTGGCTTGGCTCTGGGCTCCGCCCGGCATCACCGAGGGGCGCCCGTTGGACATCTCCCGCGCGAGGACCTCCAGCCTGGCCTGGATGGCGTCGAGGCCGAGCAGACGTCCCGTGGCCGTGGCCGTGGTATCCGTTGCCGCCGGGTCCGGCCGAAGGCCGGCGTACTCGGCGATCGCATGTGCCCCACGTCGACGGAGTCGCCTGCGAGTAACCCCTTCCGCCGGCCACCCGCCATGAAGGCGCCCGAGGCCGGACACGCCCGAACAGCCGAGACCGCTTGCCCAACCCTGCGGCGCACAGGCTCAGGTTTGTCACCGGCCCACCGTTTGGCTGACCTCGGGGCAGCGCAGAATCGGGCCATGACCACACAGCCCGCACGCAAAGCCCCCCATTGTGCCTGTCGGCTCGTGGAACCGACCCCGTGCGTGACGAGGTGAGGCTGCTGTCCGCAGAGAGCCGGGCGGCTGCCGACGATGGCGCGGCTGGCCGTACGGGACTATCTCCCGCCGTGCGGGAGACAGTCGAGGCGATCGTACGAGCAGTGGGAGCCGGCGACGACCTCCTCATCGACCGCCTGCTGACCCGGTTCACGCAGATCGCGGACTTCAACGCCCTCCTACACCTGCGCACCCGCCTGAGTACCACGCTGCGCGCGCCGACGGGGCGCGCCCGAACGGCATGGTCCGGGCGCGCTAGGGGCGTGTCTCTTTGATCCGTTGGTCAGGTAATCGGATGTGTCCGTCCGGTCAATGATCACTGATGCGATGCGTGACCGGATCGAGTCGTTGACCCCGGCTGATCCGCTCCGCGCTCGGCGGTGGGCGACCACCACCGAACCCAGGAAGCCATCGCGTGCAAGGCACCTGCTAGCCCAGGCTCGGCGCGAGAGCCAGGCGACGGCCTGGGCACGGCTCTCACCTGCGGCGAGAGACGCGCGTACGGACTTCATGTGGAGGTGTGGGGTGGGGTGTGTGGGGTGACCCGGGGGTTTGCGAGAGTGGTGGGTGGGGCCTGAGAGACTGCTGGGTATGGATATCCAGCGCAGGAACAATGTCACGGTCACCGGCAATCCCCACGGCCCGACGGTGGTTCTGGCGCACGGGTTCGGCTGCGACCAGAACATGTGGCGTCTCACCCTCCCCGCGCTGGTCAAGGACTATCGGGTGGTTTTGTTCGACTACGTCGGCTCGGGCCGCTCCGTGCTTTCCGCGTTCTCCGAGACCCGCTACGCATCCCTGAGCGGTTACGCGCAGGACGTGGTGGACGTGTGCGAAGCGCTCGATTTGCGCGGCGCGGCGTTCGTGGGGCACTCGGTCTCCGCGATGATCGGTGTGCTGGCCGCCCAGATGGCTCCGGAGCGGATCGGGGCGCTGGTGATGGTGGCGCCCTCCCCCCGCTACATCGACGACGAGGGTTACCGGGGCGGATTCTCCGCCGAGGACATCGAGGAGCTGCTCGATTCGCTGGAGTCGAACTACCTGGGGTGGTCGGCTGCCATGGCGCCGGTGATCATGGGGAACGCGGAGCGGCCCGAGCTCGGTGAGGAGCTGACCAACAGCTTCTGCGCCACTGATCCGGCGATGGCACGCGTCTTCGCCCGCACCACCTTCCTCTCCGACTCGCGGGAGGACCTCAAGAAGGTGAGCGTGCCGACGCTGGTGCTGGAGTGCACCCAGGACGCCATCGCCCCGCGCGAGGTCGGCGCCTTCGTACACGAGACGGTTCCTGGCTCGACACTCGTCACCCTGGACGCCACCGGGCACTGCCCGCACATGTCCGCGCCTGAAGCCACCAACCAGGCGATCACCGGCTTCCTGGCCGGACTGCGGTGATGTGCCGCACCGATCAGCACAGCGACCCGCACGACGCCGGCGAGGAGAAGACCTCGGATGCGGCGTTCGCCGCGCTGTTGGAGGACAGTGCGGAGGAACTGTACGAGAGCGCACCGTGCGGGTATCTGTCCACGCTGATGGACGGCACCGTCGCGAAGATCAACACGACGCTGCTGGACTGGCTGGGCCTGAACCGGGAGGCGGTGGTGGGCCGGATGCGGTTCACCGACCTGCTGACCGCGGGCGGCAGGCTGTACCACGAGACGCACTTCGCGCCGCTGCTGCGCATGCAGGGCGAGCTCGGCGGCGTCGCCCTGGAGATCAAGAACGCCGACGGGGTCCGAATTCCGGTGCTGGTCTCCTCCACGGTCAAACACGGGGCCACGAGCGAGCCGCTCCTCATCCGCACCACCCTCTTCGACGCCCGCGACCGCCGCGCCTACGAAGAGGAACTGCTGCGGTCCCGCAGAGCCGCCGAGGAAGCACACCGGCAGGCCGAAGCCGACCGCGCCCGCCTCCAGGACGCCCTCGCCGCACTCCAGTCATCCCTGCTGCCCGACACCCTGGCGCCCATACCCGGCATGGAGAGTGCCGCGCACTACCGCACCGCCTCTCCCGACCGGCTCGGAGGCGACTTCTACGATATTTTCCCCGTCGACGGCAAGCGTTTCGGCTTCTTTCTGGGCGACGTGTGCGGCAAGGGCCCCCAGGCCGCGGCGGTGACCTCGCTCACCCGCTACACCCTGCGGGCCGCGGCCTTGCACGACCCCGACCCCGTTTCCGCCCTCATAACCTTGAACAGAGTCCTTCACGAGCGCTACAGCGGCGGCGACCCCCGCTACTGCACCGCCATCGTCGGCACCCTGGAGCCCGACCCCCCAGACCGGGCAGATCACGGTCCACCTGGCCTCCGGCGGCCACCCGCCGGCCCTGGTCCTGCGCGCCGACGGCACAGCCGACTTCCTACCCACCCCCGGCGGCCTCCTCGTCGGCATCCTGCCCGACGCGCCCTTCACCCCCGCCACCACCACCCTGGCCCCGGGCGATACTCTCCTGCTCTACACCGATGGCCTCACCGAAGCCCGCACTGGCGAAAGCCGCACCGACCTGTACGGAGACGAAGCCCTGCGCGCCTTCGCCACCCACCACGCCGGCCGCCCCCCGCATGCGGTCATGGAGGCAATGACCAGCCTGCTGGACGGCTTCGGCGACGGCCTGGACGACGACACCGCCCTCCTCGCGCTCGGCGTCCCCGCCCCCGAGGAGCCGGCATGAACCCACTGGACCTCACCGTCCGGGACACCCCGAATGGCCCAGTCGTGGAAGTCATCGGGGAACTCGACTACGACACCGCCGAAGCCCTGCGCGACCTCCTCCAAACGCTCCCCCTGGAGCGGGGCCAGCGCCTCGTCCTGGAGCTGGCACGCATGGAGTTCTGCGACTCCAGCGGCATCAGCGCCCTGATCGCCGCCCGCAACCACGCCCAGTCGGCCGGAGCCGACATCGCACTCGCCGCAGTCCCGGCCAACACCCTGCGCGTCCTGCGCGTCGTGGGACTGGACCAGGTGTTCGCGCTCCATCCCGACACCGAGTCCGCAATCGGAGCCTGACCGCAAGGCCGGCACCCTCGCCGAGCAAACTCTCCTTCGAGGGACATGCACCGGCCTCCGCGAGGTGACAGCACACAGGGGCAGATCGAGGCGGCCTGGGAAGCCGTAGCGCCTTGGCTGGCGAGAGTGTGAACGGTGGCCGCGTCGATGTTGAGGTTCGCAAACTCGAAGGTCCGCAGGGACTTGTCCCGGGGGAGGCCGGCCACTTTGCTCCGGCGGCCGGAATGACGCCGCGAGCGGTCGTCACACTCGGCCATCAGCCGGCGGCATGGGTTGGATGTCGTCCGAGGACGGCAGGTCGTGATCCACGACCTGCAGTTCGGCGCGCCGCAGGGGACTTTCTGCGGGCCGGCCGACGTGGGCAAGGTGAGACCAGGAGCAGACGGGATGTGACCGTCACAAAATATGAGCCGCAGCCTGACGAAGACTGACCTGGCCTCGGCTCATACGCCCTTTCGGCGCCGTGTTTCCACCCGAAGATCGCTGGCGCACGGCTCGACGCTGACCGACTCCAGTCCACCCTGACTGGCTGGACCCGTGGCGCTCGGCCGGTGATGGCGGGTCAGTGGTCGGCGGTGTCCGCGCCGGGCTCAAAGGGGCGCCGGCCCGGGGAGCGGGCCACCGTGGGCGTGCCCGCCGCCGTGGCGAAGTCCTGGTCGGCGCGGCTCGTGCGTGTCTGTGGCGGTGGCGGCTCGTTCGGCTTATGGACCAAGTCGTTTAGTAGTGGAGGTGCGTGATGTCGCGTTTTGCTCGTTTTGCTTCCTGTGTGGCTCTGGCGGCCGCTGGGCTGGTCGGCCCTGCGGCCGCAGCGCAGGCCGCCGCGGACGTGCCGATCGTCTGCACCCAGGAGGGCTACTTCCCCAACCCGAACGACCCGCGGAAGTTCGTCCGCTGCGTGGACTTCGAGGGCAAGGGACAGAATTTCACTGTCTACCACTTCGAATGTGGTGAAGGCACCGTGTGGGACGAGGAAATCACCACCTGCAACTACCCCCGCTAACGCGCTGCGCCCGGAGTCCGGCGAGGGGGGAGCGCCGGCTCCTGGCGTACCTGCACAGCTGGGCACTGTCGCTGCGTGGAGGGCCGGAGACTCACATGGTCGTGCTCGCCGATGGCCGGGCGTCGGGCGCGGTGGCTCCCCGAGGTCTTCGTATTACCCATGGCCGCCTGGCCGCCTGGCCGCCTGGCCGTCGCGCAGTGCACGGTGCGGGTCCCTCGCCTGCGTACTGCCTGACCTTGGCTGGCTCGGTTCGCGAGCCCTGCCCCTGGGGCCCCGGTTTGCACCCGCGGCCTGCTGTCTCGTTCAAGGAAGTGGCCTAGCGCCGGGTGTCCGGCACGTCCTCAGTGATGGTGACCAGTTCGGTCCAAGATCGTTCATTCCTGTATGAACAACACCAAGCGAGTACTTGTCGCCCTGGCTCTTTCGGGGGCCGTCCTGTCCATGTCGGGAGCTGCTCACGCCGCGGCTGCGACAGCGAACAGCCCCAGCAGGGCCGTTCCGGTTGACGGGATTCTCGGGATCAATCTCAACCACATCCTGCACGGCCTGGGCCTCGGCGTCGGCGGCCAACTCCTCGGCAACGCCAGGGGCGAAAACCACGCCCGCGGCCATTTCCTCCCCGCCGGCCACTCCGTCGTGGCACCCCTTCCCATGAGCGGCGGCCTGCTCTAGCAGCCACCGATCTCGCTTGACAGAGGACCCGCCGCCGGCGGGTAGTGGTTTCTCGCGCGGTTCCTTTGAAGCCCTTGGCTAGCCGGGGGCTTCGAAGGGGAGGCGAGCAGGTCGGCAAGATATGGG
Source organism: Streptomyces vinaceus (assembly GCF_008704935.1). Lineage (NCBI taxonomy): Bacteria > Bacillati > Actinomycetota > Actinomycetes > Kitasatosporales > Streptomycetaceae > Streptomyces > Streptomyces vinaceus. Next base: position 71,806 of record NZ_CP023692.1, on the reverse strand, counting down.
CCCGGGGGCGTGCGCGCCGTCCCCGGAGCGCCCCGCGGCCGTGCTGTTGTCGGTGGGAGGCAGCGCATCGCGATGGGAACGCTTTCAGGGCGAAACGGGTGGCCAGTGACCGCCCACGGTGATACATGCTGGTCTGCCCGTGAGCGCGGGGGGACAGTGGCCCGAGCTGTCGGCGTTCGCGTGACAGCACCCAGCCAGGTACCCGGCTACGTACTCAGCAAGGTCGATACCGCCGGGTGCCAGAGGCTGCCCGATTGCCGGCCCTCGTCGGGACGGGTGTGCTGGTCGTGATGGAGGGGGCCTCACCAGCTTGACTGCCGGTCTTTCAACCTCCCGTGCAGGTGGTCTCGGTTGGGGCATGCTGATGACGGCGGCGGACCGGGGGTGGCAGCTATGCGGCGTAGGCAGGGTGCGTGGGCTGGATCGGCCGTGGCGGGGACGGCGGCAGTCGTGGCGGCGGGGCTGGGGCCGGTGACCAACTATGCCAGTGCCACCGTGCCCGGATGGGCGTCTCACGGGTGGGTGATTTGGCCGGTGTTCGCCGGGCTGGTGACGACCAGCGTCGGGCTGGTGTTGTGGAGCCGACGGTTGGATGTTGCAGCAAGACCGCCAGCGCCGCTGGGTCCGGTGGGCCGGCCGGCCCGGGGCCGGCAGGATTCCTTACGCCCCCCGCATGTGGAGCGCGTGCGCGGACGTGAGGCCGAGCTGGCCGAGCTGGCAGGCATGCTGCGGCGGCCACGGGGACGGTTCGCGGTGTTGTGCGCGGCTGGCGGGATGGGCAAAACAACGGTAGCCGCGGAGTTCGCCTCGCAGGCCACCGCGGCGGGCTGGCGGGTGTTCTGGGTGCGCTGGCGCGATTCTGCCGACCTGGCGCAGCAGATGGTGCAGGCGGCACTGGCCTGCGGGCTGCCCGAGGAAGAGTTGGAGTCCGCGCGGGCCGGGCGGGCGAGTCTGCCCGATGTGGTGTGGCGGCAGTTGGGCCGGGCGCGGCGGTGGCTGCTGGTGTTGGACAACGCCGACGTGCCGCAAGAGATCGGCCCGGCAGGGGAGCCGTTGGCCGACTACCGCGGTTGGATCCGCCCGTACGGCCGAGGCCTGCTCGTGATGACCAGCCGGGACAGCAGCCCGCATACATGGGGGCCGCGTGCCCGGCTACTGCCCTTGAAGCCGCTGCCCGCACAGCCTGCAGGTCAGGTCCTGGTCGATGCTGCTCCCGCAGCTGGCACAGCCGAGCAGGCTCGGGACCTGGCCATGCGGCTGGGAGGGCTCCCGCTGGCGCTGCATGCGGCCGGCACCTACCTGGCCGGGCCCACCAGCCGCTACCGCACCTTCACCACCTACCGCCAGGCCCTGGAGCATGAACTGCCCTTCCTACTGGGAGCCGAACACCCGGACGCCTCTCAAACCCGGTTCGCCCGCACCGTGGTGCGGCACACCTGGGAGGTGTCCTTGGACCAACTCGCCAGAGAAGGCATCGCTTTGGCCCGCCCCGTGCTGCGACTACTAGCAATACTGGCCGAAGCTCCCATCCCGCTGTCCCTCATCACCCCCGACCTGCTGTCTGCGGTCACCGGAGACGAGGTCACCGTCCCAGAGTTGGAGGCTGCGTTTGCAGGTCTGCACCGGTATGGCCTGCTTGACCTTCCCTACTCTCCCGGCAACGCCGGGCAGGCACCGGACACCAGCAGCCCGGCGCAGGTGGTGCTCCACCCTTTGATCCGAGAGATCAACGCCGTCGCTCTAGCGGCCGAGGCACCCCATCTCGCCACCTGGCACCGAGCCCTTGCCGAGCGGCTGACCGAAGCGGTGCACGAGGTAGAGGAGCAGGGGCGCGCCGCCTGGCCTGCCGCCGTACTCCTCGCCCCTCACCTACCGGTGCTGCTCGACCTCCCGGAACCAAGCTCCGCCACACACCACCGCACCGCCCCCAGCACGCTCGCGCAAGTACTGGAGCACGCCGGCGCCTTCAGTGCAGCCCGCCTGCTCCTTGAACGCGTCCTCGACTTCGAGAGCCGCACCCTGGGCCCCCGGCACCCCGACACTCTGACCAGCCGCAACCACCTGGCCAACGCCTTGTTCGGAATGGGCGAGCCGGCTGAGGCGATACGTCTGCTCCGGCAGACCCTGGAGGACCGTAACCGTGTCCTGGGCCCCGCGCACCCTGACACCCTGATCAGCCGTCACGACCTCGCCTGCGCCCTGGACGGGACGGGACTGCATGCAGAAGCGGTGTCATTGCTGCGGCAGACCCTCGCCGCCCGTGTCCGTGTGCTGGGTGTCGTGCATCCGCACACCCTGGCCAGTCGTGACAGCCTCGGTCTCGCCCTGGACGGGATGGGCGAACATGCGGAGGCCGTCCGGCTGCACCGACAGACCCTTGACGACCGCATCCGTGTGCTGGGCCCCGAACACCACCTCACCCTGCTCAGCCGCCACAACCTCGCCAGCGCACTGGCCAGGCAGGGCGAGCATGCGGAAGCGGAACGGCTGCTGCAGCAAGCTCTTGACGACCACGCCCGTGTCCTAGGCGTCATGCATCCACACACCCTGGCCAGCCGCGACAGTCTCGGTCTCGTCCTGGACGCGATGGGCGAACACGCGGAGGCGGTCCGCCTGCACCGACAGACCCTTGACGACCGCATCCGCGTACTGGGCAGCAACCACCCCGATACCCTCACCAGCCGCCACAACCTCGCCAGCGCACTGGCCAGGACGGGGGAGCAGGAAGAGGCGGTACGCCTGTTACGACAGACCCTCGCTGACCGCGTCCGTGTGCTGGGCCCTGAGCACCCGCATACCCTGCGCACCCGCGACGACTTGGAGACAGCTTCGGCTGCCCGGCGTGCTACGCAAAGGCGACAGACCTGGTTGCGTCCCTCGCGACGCTAGGAGCCGCGTCCGTATCCGTCCCGTCGGCGCTGCCCTCGCCTCCGCTCAGGGGCAGCGCGGTCCACGCACGCGGACGCGTGCGCGTGGCGGCGATCGCGGCCGATCATTGGCGCCGGCGCTGATCGGCACTGCTGCCAGCTGCAGGGCCGCAGGTGCGCTTTCGTGAAGACCTTGTGCGGGCGTTTTACCAGTACCTGCAGTTCGGGGGCCTACCGCCAGTGACTTGCATGGTGCCAGAGCGGTATGACAGCGGACGGTCCCGGCCGTATGGGGTGGGGTGCCGGTGGGGTCCGCGTGCGGTTCAGGGTCCGGCGGCCCCGGAGAGGCGGGCCGCGAGGGTGTCCAGGATCAGTTCGAGGCCGTAGTCGAACTCCGACCCGTACGAGTAGCCGGGCTGGAGCACATGCTGGGCCGCGAACTCGGCCAGGTGCGGGTAGGCCCCGACCGGGAAGGCCGCGAGGTAGTCGCCGACGGCGATCTCCACGTCCTGCGGGGCGAAGGGCAGGGCCGCCTCGGTCAGGGCGAAGCCGTACACATAGCTGTCCAGGAGCGAGTAGGCGTGCCCCGCGAGCGCGTAGGGGAAGCCGGCGCGGCTGAGGATCCCCAGGACGGCGTCGTGGTGGTGCAGGGTGGCCGGGCCGGGGTGGGTGCGCGACTCCATGAGGGCGATGGCCCAGGAGTGCCGTCCGAGAACCGTCCGGGCGCTGTGCGCGCGGTGGCGCAGGGCGGCGCGCCAGTCCGGTTCGTCGAGGGGGAGCTCGATGTCGGCGAAGACGGCGTCGACGATGCCGTCGAGGATCGCCTCTTTGTGGGGCACGTGGTGGTAGAGGGACATCGGTTTGACCCCGAGTCGCTCCGCCACCGCCCTCATGGTGACGGCGGCGACCCCTCCCTCGTCGGCGAGGCCCACGGCGGCCTGAAGGACGCGGTCGCGGCTGAGGGGTTCGTGCTCGGGCACTTCTGTCTCCGTCCTGCTCCGTACTGGGTTGACCGGACGGTCCACGGTACCGTACTAAGTACGGCAGCGGACCGGGCGAGTAGGACGGGATGACGCAGATGGACAGCTCGACGATGAGGGCGGTCGTTCAGACCGCTTACGGGACTCCCGAGGTGCTGCGCCTCACGGAGGTGGCACGGCCGACCCCCGGCGCCGGGCAGGTGCTCCTGCGGGTCCGGGCGGCCGGCGTCGACCGCGGTACCTGGCACCTGATGGCCGGCTACCCCTACGCGGTGCGCGCGGCCCTGGGGCTGAGACGGCCCCGTATCCCGATGACCGGGCTGGACGTGGCGGGCACGGTGGCCGCGCTCGGCCCCGGGGTGACCGGGTTCGCCGTGGGCGACGAGGTGTTCGGAACCGCCCGCGGGGCGTTCGCCGAGTACGTGGTGGCGCGCGCCGACCGACTGGCGCCCAAGCCCGAGCGGCTGGGGTACCCGGAGGCGGGCGGGCTCGCGGTGTCCGGCCTGACCGCGCTCCAGGCGCTGCGCGGCGCCGGGCGGGTCCGGGCCGGCCAACGGGTGCTGGTCACCGGGGCGTCGGGCGGCGTGGGCACGTACGTCGTGCAGCTGGCCAAGGCCTTCGGGGCCGAGGTCACCGGGGTGTGCGGGCCGACCAAGGCGGACCTGGTGCGCTCGCTGGGCGCGGACCGCGTGCTCGACTACACGCGCGAGGACGTCACCGCCGGGGGCGTCGGCTACGACGTGGTGGTGGACATCGCGGGCGGCACCCCGCTCGCTCGGCTACGCCGGATACTGGCGCCGCGCGGCACGCTCGTCATCGTGGGCGGCGAGGACTGCGGCGACTGGGTGGGCATGGGCCGCCAATTCCACGCGGTCGTGCGCTCGCCCTTCACCCGGCAGCGGCTGACGATGCTGGCCAGCCGCCAGAACCGCGCGGACCTGAACGAACTGGCCTCGCTCGTCGACGCGGGCCAGGTCGGCCCCGTCGTGTCCGCGACCTTCCCGCTCGACCAGGTCCCGCAGGCGTTGGAGATGCTGATGGCGGGCGCTGCCCGGGGCAAGATCGTCATTACGGTCTGACGGCTCTGGTGGGGGCGGTGGGGCCCCGGCTCCGCTTCCGGGGTCGGGTGAGTGGGGGGTGTCGCCCCGGGTTCCCCTTTGGGGTCGGGGCGTCGGCGTGGATCCGGGTCCGGACGCCGGGCTTGCCGGGATCCCTGCGCACAGGGCCGATGCCTGGGTGGCCCAGCGCTCGTCCAGCGTGGTCATGACGGCCCGGACGGTTCCTCGTCGCCGCCGGTGACCTCCAGGGCCACCAGGGCGGGCTCCGCGATGTGCTGCTCGTCGATCGGCTTCATGCGCACTGCGATAGCGGGGAACCGGCCCGGTTCGCCGCCGGACCCGGGTCACCCGCACGAGGGAAGCTGGCTCAGGTCGCGGGCCTGTGTCGGGGTGCGGCCCCCGTCGCGGCCCCAGCGGGCATCTCCTCGTCCTCTGACAGGAAGAACACGCCGACATCGGCCGGGTCGAAGGCCCGGACGCGCAGGGCCGAAAGGTCTCGTACCCAGAAATACACGTCGCCGCTGGCCTTGGCCTCCACGGGCTCGCAGAAGGTCTCCAACCACGGGACCACATCGGCCAGGATGTCCGCGAACCGCGTGGTTCCAAGAGCCACAGTCCAATTGCCGGTCCCGACCACCTGTACAGGTTCGATCAGTTGACGGGCACCGCGGACTTCGAGTCGCACGATGCCTTCAGGCTGCTCCATGAGGCGGGCCACGAAGCCCAAGCGCGCCTGGTGGAGCGGGAGATCCTCGGACGGAACGTCATCCCGGGCCATTGGACGTTCCAGATCGTCGAGGCGTACAACGGCGCACTGTTCGGCATGTTCGGATATCAGGAGAGTTCCGCGGGTCTACCGTCCGGCTCGGCTGAGGCCGGTGGTCCCCCTCGCGTCGTCACCGGGCTCGGCACGGGCGCGGGGGAAGGGTCGTCAGCCGCCTGCGGCGGCGGTTCCTCGCGTACCGGGACATCGAGTTCATGCCCACGCACATTCCCGGCGACCCCGGTCCGGGCGCGGAAGATCGTCGGGCGGGTGCACTACCGCCGGTACGTCGACTGCGCGGACCTCGTCGTCACGGGCACCGGCATTGACGATCGCTTCCTGTATACCGGTCTGGGCACGAGGGCGCTGTCCCACCTGCGCTCACGCCACCCGAGCCTCTCCTGGCTCAGCACGCTGAGCCTGCGCACGACCCGCGACCTGCTGCGCCGCATGCGGGCCCGGTCACGACGGCTCCGGGGCGGTGCCCGCTCACGCGGGCCGTTCCCCCTCCGTCGGCGGCCCCCTGCGCCATACCGCGCAGGGGGCCGCCGACGGAGTCCGGGGAGTCCCCGGCTGTGCGGACGAAACCGGTCACGCCGTCAGACTTCGCCGCGCCAGGCGCCCGTCTCGCGCCCACGGTCCTCGATGTACTCCTTGAACCGCTTCAGGTCACCGGTGACCTGCCGTTTGACGAACCCCAGCTTGTCGCCCACGTTCTCCGCGAAACCGTCCGGGTCGTAGTCGAGCTGCAGCATCACCTTGCACCGGGTGTCGTCCAGGCGGTGGAAGGTGACCACGCCGGCTTGTTTCACGTCGCCCCCCAGCGCTGTCCAGGCGACGCGCTCGTCCGGGATCTGCTCGGTGATCTCGGCCTCGAATTCCTTCCTCACACCGCCGATCTTCGCCACCCAGTGCGTCATGGTGTCCGTGCGCTGGTCGATCCGCTCCACACCATCCATGAAGTGGGGGAACGACTCGAACTGCGTCCACTGGTTGTACGCGGTACCTACGGGGACGTCGACCTCGACGGACTCTTCGACCTGCGACATGGAAGCATCCTTCCTCTTCGTCGGCCGGGTGGGGCCCGGCCGTACCTGCGCCTGTGCCCCCATTCGGCCGTTCCATGGCATTCGAACGCCAGTCGTTGGACCGGTCGGGTGGTGGGCGCGAGACCGGGCGGATCCGGTCGCGCGCAGCGGGCATAAGGCGGGAGACGCAGCTGATCGGCCGGACGTAGGGAGATGAGGCGTGGTCCTGCAGCCCGGAGGATGGTCGCGCATGACGAGGCCGGCCGTGGCGCGGGCCGCGCGGTCCGGTCTCTGCGCGTGCCTGGCCGGGGCGCTCCTCACAGGGTGCGGGGCGCCCTCCGGGCGGGTGGACGGGGCGCGGACGGCGGGGGAGGGATTCGAGCGCTCGCTGGCGGCCGGGGACCGCGCGGCGGCGTGCCGTCTGCTCGCACCCCGGACGCGCGGAGAGTTGGAGCAGGAGGAGGAGAAGGCTTGCCCTGACGCCCTGGGGGCACAGGAGCTGCCACGGACGGGGCCGGTACGCGCCACCGAGGTGTACGGGCGCCAGGCCATGCTCCGCCTGGTCGGCGACACGCTCTTCCTGTCTCAGTTCGACGACGGCTGGAAAATCGTTGCGGCGGGCTGTACGCCCCAGGGGGACCGTCCCTACCAATGCGTGCTGAAGGGCGGCTGACGATGCGCGTGCTGTTCGTGCTGTGCCTGGTCGTGGTGGTGGGCGGCCTCGCGTACTTCACGGCGATCGGGGCGATGCACCGGTGAGCGCCGACGAGCGCGAGCGGCGCGGGGCGCGGCGCAGGGGCGGGTTCTGGCGGGACAACAGCCTGACCCTGGTGTTCGGCACGGCGTTCCTCGTGGTCCTGGCTTGCCAGGCGGTCGTCGGACACGCCGAGTTCAACGAGGCGCTGACCGTCGACGGCCTCCAGACGATCGGCCTGGGCGAGTACGTGACCACCTCCGACTTCGCGGTGGACGTCACCGAGAACTGGCAGTCGGAGTTCCTCCAGTTCTTCCTGTACATCTTCGGGACCGTCTGGCTCCTCCAGCGCGGCTCGCCCGAGTCGAAGGAGCTCCACAAGGCCGGCCCGGAGTCCGACCGCGAGCAGCGCCTGGGTGACCACGCCCGCAGCGACTCGCCCCGCTGGGCGGGGACCAAGGACTGGCGGCAGAGGGTCTACTCGCGCTCGCTGGGGATCGTCATGGGCTGCCTGTTCCTCGGCTCCTGGTCGGCCCAGTCGGTCGCCGGCGTGGCGGCCTACGACGAACAGCAGCTGCGGCAGCTCCAAGCGCCCGTCGGCTGGGCCGAGTACCTCGTCCTGCCGGACTTCTGGAGCCGTACCCTGCAGAACTGGCAGTCGGAGCTGCTGGCGGTCGCCGCCATGGTCATCCTCTCCGTCTACCTGCGCCAGCGGGGCTCACCGGAGTCCAAACCGGTCGGTGCCGCCCACACCTCGACCGGCGTCGAGGGATGACCCGGTCGCCCGCACGCGCACGACGCCCCGGCCGGGTCAGAGCCCGGCCGCAGCCATCTCGCGCAGGCGGGCCCACGCCCGTGCCGACAGCCCGGCATCGGTGAGGACGTCGGCTGCCGTACGGGCGAGCGCCTCAGCGGCAGCCAGCATCACCTGTCGACCCCGCTACGAGGCCGTGGCCCGTGCGGAAAACGCGGGGGTGCGGTCCGACTCCTCCTCGCCCAGGATCGCGACGAAAGGGTGGATCGCGGGGCCCCGGTTGCTCACGTCCCCGACGTCGGAGGAACCGAGGAACACCCCGCCGGCCGGATCGGTGAGGTGGATGCCGGACCCGGCGACGTGCCGGCTGAACCGCTCGGACAGGACGTCGTTGGGCCTGAAATGCGCGTACCCGTTGCCCAGCCGTGTCACCTCTGCCCTGGTGCCGGTCGCGGCCGCCACGCCCCCGGACCACGTGCCGACGGCGGCGACCAGCACGTCGAGCTCCGTGCCCGTGGCTGCGCGCAGGCCGAACAGCCCTTCCTCATACGCCGGCACGATGTTGGTGGCGCGGCCTCCGTCCGTCACGATGCCCTTGACGGACGAGCCCGGGGGCAGGCGTCTGCTCGACACTGCCATGACGTTGAACAGCTGGACGAGGGCGACGAGGGCGTTTATCCCGCCGACCGGATCTCCGGTCGGGTGGGCGGCGCGGCCGGGGAAGCCCGCCCGTACCTGCGTCTGAGCCGTCAGAGGCGCCCACGACCAGTCGTGCACGCCGGGATGGAACATCAGCGCCGCGTCCACGCCTTCGAACACGTCCGCGTCGGTCAGCGCGACCTTGCCGCCGCCCCGCTCCTCGGCAGAGGTGCCGACCGCGAGCACCGTGCCCCCGATCCGTCGAGAAAGCTGTGCAGCGCGAGCGCGGCTCCCGGCCCGGCCGCCACGATCAGGTTGTGGCCGCAGGCGTGCCCGAGGTCGGGCAACGCGTCGTGTCCGAGGAGCAGAGCCCCGCACCGGCCCCGGCTCCGCCCGCCGGTCGAACGGGCCACGAAGGCCGTGTCGAGTCCGGCCGCCCCCCGCTCCACCTCGAACCCGGCCTGGCAGCGCACGGTGGTGAGGAGCCGGCTCGCGCCGGTCGCGCCGGCCCGTCGTGGCCCGGCGGGCTCGGCACGTTCGCCGCCCGGGCTGTTGCGCGGCCGCGGCCCGCAGCGGCTCGCACGCCCCGCCGCGCCGTCATACCGTTGGCCCCATGCGGCTCCTGCTGATGTCCGACACCCACGTCCCCACCCGCGCCCGCGCTTTGCCGGCGCCCCTCCTGGCGGCCGTCGACACCGCCGACGCCGTACTCCACGCGGGGGACTGGGTCGACGAGGCAACCCTCGACCTGCTGGAATCCCGGTCGCACCGGCTGCTCGGCGTCCACGGCAACAACGACGGTCTCCCGCTGCGCCGCAGGCTCCCCGAGGTCGCCCGCGCCGAGCTGGCCGGGGTGCGCTTCGCGGTGGTGCACGAAACGGGTGCGGCCAATGGGCGCGAGAGCCGCTGCTCCGAGCGGTTCCCGGAAACCGACGTGCTGGTGTTCGGCCACAGCCACATCCCGTGGGATTCCGCGGTGGGGGGCCTGCGCCTGCTCAATCCGGGCTCGCCCACGGACCGGAGGCGGCAGCCGTTCTGCACCTTCATGACCGTGGAGGTCGCGGACGGGCGGATTCACGACGTGACGCTGCACCGGCTGCCCCCGAGGAGCTGACCCCCACACGGCCGTCCTCGCCCAGCGAGATCCAGGGCCGGGGCGACGGTCCTGCCGTTCTCGTAGAGCTCGACGACGCGCGGGTCGATGTACGAGGCGCGGCACACCGCGGGAGTGTTCCCCAGGTATCCGCTCACTTCGCGCACGGCGCGGGCGACGACGGTGCCGCGCCGGGCGCGGGAGCCGCGCGACGTGCCGTCCGACCGCCCCGGGGCGACCACGGACAGGACAGTCGCGTACCACTTCCACTCGCGCAGGCAGGCGTTGAGCTCCTCGGCCCGGACCTCGTGCCACGCCCTGCCCTCCCAGTAGGCGAACAGCCGCGGCCCCGGGTCCTTGCGTCCGAGCAGCGCCCGCACGACGGCGTACGCCTGCTCGTTCACCAGCGCACGGGTCACGGTCTTGCCCGACTCGGCGGCGAAGTGCAGGCGCAACTCGGCTCCGACGCGGTGACCGGGATCCGGCCCTCCGTCACCGGCCCGGACCCGGGACATCCGCTGCCCCGGGGGCGGGCGGGGGACGGGCAGGCAACGGGATCCGCGGAGGTGCCTTGGGCCGTCGTCATGAATCCGCCGTGCCGCCCGTGCCGGGCGCGGGGCCGGTCCCGCGACAGGCCCCGCCCCGCGACATCTGGCAGGCTCGCATCGTGCCCCGTCCCGGGAGGGAGACCCCGTGCAGACGTTCCTTCCGTTCCCCTCGTTCGCCGTCTCGGCAGCCGTCCTGGACCTGCGGAGGCTGGGCAAGCAGCGGGTCGAGGCGGTACAGGTGCTGCGCGGCCTGATCGTTCCGGGCTACGGATGGCGCAGACACCCCGCCGTGCGGATGTGGGCGGGGTACGAGGAGGCCCTCGTCCGCTACGGGCTGGAGATCTGCGCGGTGTGGACCGCCGCCGGGCGGGCCGATACCTGCGCCGCCACCCTGGTCCGCGATCTCGGGTCGGGAGCACCGGCGGGAGCCCCGCGGACGCAGGAGCAACTGGCCGCCGACGGCGACCTGCCGCCGTGGCTGGGGACACCGGACTTCCACAGGAGCCACCAGTCCGCACTGGTGCGCAAGGCCCCGGACTTCTACCGGGAGCGCTTCCCCGGTGTACCGGACGACCTGCCCTACGTCTGGCCCCGGTCCGATCGGGAGGCGTGACCGTTTCCCCCGGCGCGTACGGGCAGTCGCCGACCATGAGCGAGGCCGGTTGGGCCGACCTGGCGGCGTGGGTGCGCATCGCGTCCGTTTCATCCGAGGGACGGGGACAGCCCGCAGGCCCCGAACGGAGCCGGCTGCCGCCCCGCGCCCATGCCCCGGGGGCCGCCTTTCAGAAGGCGTACCGGATCCGCAGCCAGGGAGCGTTCGACGCCACGAGGCGGCGCACGCAGTCGACGGCCTCGGCCTTCTCGCGGTTGCGGTAGCGGACGTTGAGGCTGCCGTTCTCGGAGCGTTTGGCCTGTTGGAGACCGGGGCGCCACCTTCCTCGGCCCGGGGGTGCCAGGCGAGGTTCAGTTCGTGCAGGTCCTTGTTGTGCGTGAGCATGATGACCTCGGCCGCGGCCTGCTCTTTCACGGCCGGGGCCAGGACGTCGTCCATGTGCCTCAGCAACTGGCCCCAGTCCTCCTCCCAGCCGGGCCGCACGACCACCGGCGACAGGTTGAAGTGCACCTCGTAGCCCGCCTCAAGGAAGTCCGCGGCCGCGGCGATGCGCTGTTCCACCGGGCTGGTGCGGATGTCCAGGAGGCGGGAGTCCTGCGGCGGCATGACCGAGAACCGCACCCGGGTGCGTCCGCGCGGGTCGAGCAACAGCAGGTCGGGGTTGACGAACTTCGTGGCGAACGAGGCCTTGGCCGTAGGCCATCGGGAGAACGCCCGAACCAGGTCCGCGGTGTTCTCGCTGATGATGGCGTCCACCGAACAGTCGTTGTTCTCACCGATGTCGTAGACCCAGGCGGTCGGGTCGCACTGGTTGGGCTCCCGCTTGCGCCCCTGCCGTGCCACGTGTCGGCCCAGGTGGGCGATGATCTGCTCGATGTTGGTGAACACGGTGATGGGATTGGCGTAACCCTTGCGGCGCGGGACGTAGCAGTACGCGCACGCCATGGCGCAGCCGTTGGCGGCGCCCGGCGCGATCCAGTCGGCCGATCTGCCGTTGGGCCGTGTGGTGAGCGTCTTCTTCTCGCCGAGTACGAGCACCTCGCTCTTGATACGGACCCACCGTTCGAGACTGCCCTCGTTGCCGTGCAGGTCCGGGATGCGCCAGTGGGAGTCGACGTCGATGACGCGCGCGTCGGGGAAGCGCTCGAGTACCTCCCGTCCGCGGGGCGAGGCCGCTGCCGCGGGCTCCGCGTGGATCTCGCGTACGGAGAGCAGCCGACGGGCGGCGGGGGAGTCGCGGAAGGAAGGCCCCACCAGAGGTCCGGGCCGCGCCGGCGCGCAGGGGCCGTCGCGAAGCTCCTCCAAGCCGAAGAGGGCGTCGTCGGCCTGGCCGGAGGGCTCCGGCGGGGGCGGCCGGCGGGCCTCGGCGGGCGGGAACTGGCCCATGATGCACTCCCAGGTCGTGTGCCGAGCGGATCCCCGCTCCGCGATCACGAGTCTAAGGCGCCGGCCGCACCGCGCGGCGAGGGGCAACCGCCCCCGGAGGCGCGGTCAGCCGCTCCGCTTCTTTTCGGCGCCCTCCGGGGCGACGCCGGTGTAGGCCGATGCGTCCGAGTTCCTGCGCGTCCCCTTCGCCGAGGCCCTCCCAATCAACGTTCCCGAGGGGCCGCCGGACGGACGTGCTGCCGACCGCCTGGCAGGCCATCGCCTATGCCGACGAACCGCCCGGCGGCAGTGTTGCCGTCCTGGGGCTCGGCCCCATCGGCGACATGTGCACCCGCATCGCCGCCCACCGCGGGGCCGGCAAGGTGATCGGCATCGACCTGGTGCCCCAACGGCTGGCCCCGCGCCGCCGGTCACGGCGCGCAGGTGTTCGATCTGTCCGAGTACGGGGACCAGCTCGTCGACGCGGTACGCGACGCGACCGGCGGCCGGGGCCCCGACGCGGTGATCGACGCCGTCGGCATGGAGGCCCACGGCAGCGCCGCGGCCACGACCACTCAGCGGCCGCCGCGCTGATCAAGAAGGCGGGAGTGGACCGGCTGGGCGCCCTGCAACTGGTCATCGAGCGCGTACGCCGCGGGAGGACGACTCCCGCTCCGGCGTCCACGGCGGAGGCGCCGCCCGCTTGGGCGGCTCAGGCCGTGGAGCCGTACTCCCCGTCGCGGACCTTTCGCCGGTAGTCCTGCGGGGCCAGCACGTAGAGTTCCGCCACTTCCGGACGGGCCGGGTCGTGTACGTCGGGTTCGTCGAGGAGCGACATCACGGAGCGCAGCAGGGTCTCGATGGTGGTCTGCTCCGGGCCGTACTTCCTGCTCAGGGCGGCGTCCATGTCGATGTTGCCGCAACTGCTGATGTTGGGGTGGTAGACGGGCGCGGTGAAGCGCATCCGCGGCCGGTCGGCGGGATAGGTGGGCGGTACGTCGATGTCCACGGGAAGGTGCCGACCGGCGAACAGGGAGGAGGGGCCCGGCAGCAGAACGGCTTTCCACCGGAACAGATCACCGTCTATGCACGGGTTGATCAGTATCTCGTCGACGGGGGGAGGCGACTGTGTCAATCGGGTCGCTTCAGTCGTCAGCCTGACCTCGGCAGTGGAATCCACGGGATGTTCCATCCTTCCGACGCGGCGATGGGCCGCCGGCCCCGGATGCTGTGGGGGTCCGTGACCGGGCGCATCCCGCGTATGCCCTGTTCGCCGTGTCCCAGCACAGGCGATGTCGAAACCCGATCCTCCCGATGCTTGGGCCGAGACCCCTCGGTGGCCAGGGTGTGAACTGCGACTTCCCGTACGCAGGCCCGGGAGGGTGCGGGTCAGGGCCGTGGCGGGTGGGCTGTGAGCCAGTGCCGTGCGATGCGTTCGCGCGTGGTGACCCAGGCACCCCCGCGCTGCGCGACGTGCCGCAGGAAGCCGTCCAGCGCGCGGATGCGACCGGGCCGGCCGATGATCCGGCAGTGGAGGCCGACGCTCATCATGCGCGGATGGTCGGCGCCCTCGGCGTGAAGGGTGTCGAAGGTGTCCACGAGGTACGTGAGCATGTCGTCGGCCGTCGTGAACCCGTGCACGATGAGGAACTTGAAGTCGTTCGCGTCGAGGCTGTACGGGAGCACGAGGTGCGGGCGGCCGGCGCTCTCCACGTAGAAGGGCAAGTCGTCGGAGTAGTCGTCGGAGTCGTAGAGGAAGCCGCCCTCCGCGGCGACGAGGGGCCGCGTGTGGAAGCTGGTGCGGCCGGTGTACCAACCCACCGGCCTGCGTCCGACGAGCCGTTCGATCGTCGCGGTGGCGTGCGCGATGTCGGCGCGCTCCACGTCTTCGGGCACGTTCCGGTAGTCGATCCAGCGCCGGCCGTGGCTCGCCACCTCCCACCCCGCGGCGGCCATCGCCCGCGCGGCAGCGGGGTTGCGTTCCAGTGCCTGCGCCACCGCGAACACGGTGAGCGGCACCCGGTGTGCCGCGAGGGTGCGCTGGACGCGCCAGAAACCGGCGCGTGCACCGTAGGCGAACAGGGACTCCGCGTTCAGATCGCGCCCGCCCACCACCGCGGGCGCACCCACGATCTCGTGCAGATAGCCCTCCGATGCCGGATCGCCCTCCAGGACGTTCCGCTCTCCGCCCTCCTCGTAGTTGAGCACGAGGCTCACGGCGACCCGGGCGCCGCCGGGCCAGGCGGCATGCGGTGGTTCGGCGCCGTATCCCACGAGGTCACGCTGGTGCTCGGACACGGGCCGGACTCTACCGCCGCCACGAAGCGGCGGCCGTTCACGCGGCCGCCCGCCGCACCACGGCCGGAAGAACGCAGGTCCCGGGATCTGGGTTTCGCCCCCCTCGGAACGTATGATCTGGCGATGTCTGACATGATCCAAAGTACGCCCGGCTGGCTGACCCAGGACGAGCTCGACGCGGCCCGGGCGCGCATGCCCATCCTGTACGTCGAAGCCGTGCCCGTACGCGTCGACGACGCCGGAGAAGTCACCAGCGTCGGACTCCTCCTGCGGATCGGCGCTGAAGGAACGATCAGCCGCACCCTGGTGTCGGGCCGCGTCATGCATCACGAGCGGGTCCGCGACGCGCTGCTGCGCCACCTGGAAAAGGACCTGGGCCCGGTGGCCCTGCCCCGCGTCCCCACCTCCCTGCAGCCGTTCACGGTCGCCGAGTACTTCCCCACCGCCGGCATCACCGCCTACCACGACCCCCGCCAGCACGCGGTGTCCCTCGCGTACGTCGTGCCGGTGGCGGGTGACTGCCGTCCCCGGCAGGACGCCTTGGACCTGGTCTGGTTCAGCCCGCAGGAGGCGCTCTCCCCGGCCGTGCAGAGCGAGATGCCCGGCGGCCACGCGGTGTTGCTGAAACAGGCCCTCGCGCACGTCGGACACGTCCACTGACGCGACGGCCGGTACCTCGCCCGAGCCCGGCGCAGCCCTGGGAGGGGCGAGGTCCGCGCCGTGAACGCTCGGGCGTGCTGCGCCGAGGCCGCCGCAACCCGCCGGGCCGACGGGTTGCGGCGGCCACCGGCCCTCAGCCGAACTGGTCGTAGTCGAACTGGCCGTCGTACAGCGGCGCCCAGACCTCGGGCCAGGGAGTGGTGGTGCTTCCGCAGGCGCCCAGGACCACGGGGGAGCGCCGGCCGGTGTCCCGGATGCACTGGCCCGTGGTCGCCTCGACGAGCTCCCAGCGGTTCGGATAGGCCTCCGTACCGCGGTAGTTCCAGGTGAACGTGGCGCAGCCCCAGCCGTTCCGCAGGACCAGCGGGGTGCCGGGCGCGGTGCCGCCCTGGGTGCCCAGGCAGTACACCCCGAAGGCGCCGACGGTGAAGGTGCCGCCGCCCGTGCGCTGGAAGGTGAAACGCTGGTGGAGCGCGTCCTTGCAGTCGAAGGTCTGGATGACCGCGCCGTCCTGGGGCGCTCCGCCGCCGCGGATGTCCAGGCACTTCCAGCTGACGGCGGCCCGCAGCTCGTAGATCGCCGCGTTGTGGAAGTTCGTCGTGTAGATGATTGCGGGATTCTCCGCCGCCTGCGCCGCAGACGTCGGCAGCAGCAGGGCCAGCAGCGCCATCAGGGCGGCCGCGAGGGCGTGCCGGCCTAAGCGGATTGACTTTCGGGCCACGCGTTCTCTCCTTGTACGAGTACGTCCTTGACCCGACGAAGCTAACGAGGCGGGCCCGCCGTCCGGTACCCGCCCGTTCAGGGGGGTGCGTGCCCGGCGGGGCCCGGCGGGAATCCGCCCCGCGTTGGCCTGCGGCGGGCTTGACGCCGGGAATCGCGGCGAGATCCACTGGATTCCTCCTTTACGGGGGATACCTGCGGAAGCGGTGCATGGGGGGGGTACGGGGTGGGGCTTCAGCGTGCGCGCAGGACCGCCGTGAAGGCCACGGGGCTCTTCCGGATCGCGCATCTCGTCGTCGGCGCCGAGGCCGTGACCGCGGACCCGGTGGACGGGCGGTCCGTGGCCCTGTGGGCCGGGGTGGTGGCCGTCACCGTGCTCCTGTACTCGTCGGCCCTGCTGAGGGGTTGGTTCCGCCCCTGGTGGGTCTGGTGCGACGTCCTGCTGACCGGCTGCCTGCTGCCGTGGGTGGCGCTGGCCACCGTGGGCGAGGGGCCGGCCGTGGAACCGCACGGCTGGCTGATGGTGCAGGCCCTGTCGGCCGTGGCCGTCGCCATCGTGGCGCTGGGATCGCGGGGCGCCGCCCTGTCCGTCCTGCTCCTGCTGCTCACCTCCCTGACGGTCTACCAGGCGGTGCCCGCGCCCGAGGCGGCGGAGCTGTCCGAGCACCTCCGGGCCGTCGTGGAATGCGTGGCCCTCACCACCGCCGGCTGGTGGTACCTGCGGCGGCAGGGCATGGTGCTCGACGCCGCGCAGGGGCGGGCGGTCCTCGCGGAAGCGGCCCGGGCCCGGC
Source organism: Streptomyces vinaceus (assembly GCF_008704935.1). NCBI lineage: Bacteria > Bacillati > Actinomycetota > Actinomycetes > Kitasatosporales > Streptomycetaceae > Streptomyces > Streptomyces vinaceus. The sequence continues at coordinate 54,935 of NZ_CP023692.1, read as the reverse complement.
GGGCCGAGCGCACGGCCCACCACGCCGCCCTCCACGACACCGTCCTGGCCACGCTGTCGGCGATCGCCGCCGGGCGCGTGGACGCCGACGCGGCCGGCCTCCGCGAGCGCTGCGCCCGCGAGGCCGCGTACGTACGGCGCCTGGTCCAGTTCGACCAGGAGCCGCAGCCGGCCCCGGACGCGGCGGGCGGCGCCGTGGACGTCGGCGCGGCTCTGGAGGAGGCCGTCCGCGCGGCGGAAGGCCTCGGCTTGCGGGTGGAGGCGCAGTACCACGCCGTACCAGCCGTGCCCCCGCACGTCGCGGGAGCCCTGGCCGCGGCCGTCGGTGAGGCGCTCAACAACGTGCGCAGGCACGCCGGTACCGGCACGGCCTTCCTCACGGCCACCGCCGGCACCGAAGGCGGCACGGTGGAGGTGACCGTGGCCGACCGTGGCGCGGGCTTCGACAGCCGCGCCACGGGCCGCCACGGCCCGGGCACCGGGCTGCGGAGGTCCGTGCACGGCAGGCTGGCCGGCATCGGCGGCTGGTCGCGGGTGGACAGCAGTCCGGGGGAGGGGACCGTGGTCGAGCTGAGGTGGCCGGCTTGATCGACATCGCTGTGGTCGACGACGACCGGATGCTCCTGGAGGGAATGCGGTCCTGGCTCGCCGGCCAGGACCGGCTGCGCCTGGTCGCCACCGCGCCCACGGTCGGGGAACTGCTCGGCGGCCCGGGGCGGGCGGCCGGGGTCGTACTGCTCGACCTCATGCTGCGGGACGGGTCGCAGCCGGAGGCGAACGTACGGCGGGTGCGTGAGAGCGGCAGCCGCGTCCTGGTGATCAGCACGGCCGCCGACCGGTCCCGCGTCGTGGCAGCGGTGGCGGCCGGGGCCGACGGCTACCTCACCAAGGACCACGCCCTGGAGACCCTGGTCGAGGCCGTGGAAACGGTGGCCGCGGGCGGTACGGCGCACTCGCCGGAGCTGGCGTTCGCCTGGGTCGGCGACACCGGCCCCGAGCGGCCGCGGCTGGCGCCGCGGGAGCGGCAGGTCCTGCGCGACTACGCGTCCGGGCTGACCCTCAAGGCGACGGCCCGGCGGGCGGGGATCACCATGAACACCGCCAAGCACTACTTGGACCAGGTGAAGGAGAAGTACCGGCAGGTGGGGCGGCCGGCCTGCACGAAGATCGAACTGGCCCGGCGCGCCCGCGAAGACGGCCTGACCGACTGACCGAGTGACCGAGTGACCAACCTCGTGAGTCAGGGTCGGCCGGTCGGGGCGGTGGTGAGCGTCGCTGTGACGGTCTTGCCATCGTGATGCGTGCGGACGTCGGTGGAGGCGAGCTGGTTGACCAGTGGCCAGCCGAAGCCGCTGGGTTCACCCCGGGCCCAGGGCTTGAGAAGGGGCGGGGCGGTGGAGCGGTCACGGACCTCGACGGTGACAGTGTCGGCCCCGGCGGTGATCCGTCGCAGAAGGCCGCCTGGGCGGGGCCGCACAGGGGTCGGGCGCCCTGTCCAGATCTCGCGGGCGAATTCGCTCGGCCAGCCGGACACGTGAGCAGGCACATGGGCGAAGCGCAGCGCGGGGCCGTTCGAGGCGCGGGGACCGCTCAGTCGGGCAGCGCGACGGTGAGGTCCACCTCGACCAGCTGCCCTGCGAAGCCCAGCTGCGCGACCCCCAGGAGCGTACTGGCGGAGGTGAAGGCCGGACCCAGGGCAGAGGAGGTGAGTCGGTGCCAGGCGAGGCCCAGGTCCTCCCTGTCGTCGCTCCGCACGTAGATCACCGAACGCACCACGTGCTGCGGCTGACCACCGACCGCCGCGAGGGCAGTGAGTGCGTTGACGATGACTTGGTCGACCTGCACGTCGAGGGAGCCCGCGCCGACGAGTGAGCCGCCCTGGTCGAGGGGACACTGTCCCGCCAAATAAGCCGTCCGGCCGGCCTCCACCACGGTGATGTGGTGGTAGCCCGGCGTCTCGTGCAACTGATCGGGGTTGATACGGCTGATCCGAGCTGTCATGCGGCAAGTCTGACCAGTCTGCCCCCGACCCGCACCGAAATTTGCCTGGCGTACCCGGTCAGCCGGTGAGGACCATCCGGAAGCGCGCGGCACCCGAGAGCATCTTCTGGTACGCCTCGTCGGCCTGCCCCAGCGGAACCGTCTCGGTGAGCGGGCGGATTCCGTGCAGCGCGCTGAAGGCCATGGTGTCCTCGACGTCCTGCGAGGTGCCGGACGGGTGGCCGCGCACGACGCGTCCGCTCATGAGCAGCTGCATCGGGCTGATTTCGAGCGGCTCGGGGGCCGCGCCGATCACCACCAGCTCCCCCCGGTGCGCCAGGCCGTCCACGGTCGCGGTGATGGCGGCGGAGTTGGCGGCGGTGGCCAGCACGACCTTGGCGCCCCCGAGGGAGCGCAGGGCGTCCGCGACGCCCGTACCCGCCGTGCTGTCGACGTAGTGGTGGGCGCCGAGCTGCTCGGCGAACTCCGCCTTGTCGGCCCGGCGGGCGATGGCCACGGTCTCGAAGCCCATCGCCACCGCGTACTGCACGGCGAGATGGCCGAGGCCGCCGATGCCGAGTACGGCGACCAGGTCGCCCGGCCGCGCGGAACTGCGCCGCAGACCGTTGTACGTGGTCACTCCCGCGCAGGCCATGGGCGCCGCATCGGTTGCGCTCAGCGCGTCGGGGATCCGGGCGAGGGCGTCGGACGGCGCGATCACCGCCTCCGCGAACCCCCCGTCGTAGGCCCAGCCCGGGACCTTGAGGTTCGCGCAGACGATGAAGTCGCCCTGCCTGCAAGCAGTGCAATGGCCGCAGCTCCCGCCGAACCAGCCGACGGCGACCCTGTCACCCACCTTCCAGCCCCGCTCCTGCGCCCCTTCGCCCAAGGCTTCGATCCGGCCGGCGACCTCATGGCCGGGGACCAGCGGGAACCGCACGCCCGGCACTTTGGCGCTCACGAACACGGCGTCGCTGTGGCAGATCCCGCAGGCGTCGACGGCGATGCGCACGTGGCCGGGCCCCGGCTGCGGCACCTCCCGCTCGACGATCTCGAACCGTCCGTCGGGGGAGGTGACCTGTGCGACTCGATACGTACCCATCCGACCTCTCTCAGACACGACTCGGCGCCCCCGTGTTCGAGCAGAACAGCTCAGGCCCGAACGCGCGCGCCGAAGGTCCATGCGGGTGGATGCGGAGGCCTGGCCGTTGTCCGGCCGCCGCGCGGCGGCGCCCGCGTGCCGCGAGGGTCGACTTCTCCGAAGGCCGATTCGCCCGTATGTGTGGTGGCCGCGTGGCGCGAGGTCTTCCGGGGGCTGCCCCGGCCGGTAGATCGCCGACGCCATCCCGGCGCCGGGTACGTTCAGCCTGCGGACGCCGAAGACAGCGTGGTCGGGTCGATCCCGGAGAGTTCGACGATCCGGTGCGCCGGTACCCCGGCGGCGAGAGCCCGGCGCAGCAGGGCATCACGGTTGTCCTCGCTGTCGCGGAACGCGAGCAGTTCCTCCTCGATGCCCGCCACGGAGTCCGTGGCCCCGGCGCGGCGGACCCGTTCCAGCTCCTCCTCGCTCAGCGGCACCGGGAGGCGCTCGGCGTCCTTCGGAATCAGTCCGCTCTGCTCCGGGGGGACCACGCGGACGGCCGGGGACGCCGGGTTCATGCCTTGGGCGGTGAACCAGGCCCGAACGGCCGGGGTGTCCAGGCACTCCAGTTCTCCGACGAGAGCCAGTGGCGTCCCCTGCCAGCCGCCCGTGGTCATGGCAAGGAACAAGTAGGCGTCATCCGTCATCGCACGTCACTCTCCTGAAACGCCGTAGCTGCGGCAGCGTGGCTGCACACGATCGCCGAGCTCTTACCCCCTCCGACCAGGGCCAAGCTGACCCATTCGGGCAGGATCGGCCACCGCGTACCCGGCGCGCACGAGGCGCATCCGGGAGCGTCCGCGGCGCTCGATCGAGGCAACGGACTTCGAGTACGGCGGCAGCTCGCTCGGACTCGGCGTTGACGACACGAAGGCCGCCGGGGGCGGCAGCAGGTGCGCGGCGCGGCCGATGACCGCAGGCTGGTGGATCGGATGGGCACGCAGACGCGTGCGTCCGTGAAAGGACATCACCGTGGCCAAGGCGAAGAAGGAATCGGGCGGGCAGAAACTGTCCAAAGGTGACCAGGTGGCGTGGCGCAGCCACGGTACCGAGACCGAGGGGACCGTGGAGAAGAAGATCACCGAACGGACTCGGTCTGCCGGCCGTGTCGTCGACGCCTCGAAGGAGGAGCCCCAGTACGAGGTGCGCAGCGAACGATCCGGCCGGACGGCCGTCCACAAGCCTCACGCGCTGAAGAAGAAGCGGTAAGGGCGCGCCGTGCCGGACCGGATACCGCAGTGACGTTCTCGGCCGTCAACGCGTGGTACTGGACCCCTCAGCGGATGAAGCACATGGGGCTCAGCCGGTGTCGGACGAGGAAATGGCCCGGATCGGAACCGCACTCGGAACCGAGGCGAACGGCTCGGCCTACTCCAACCGGATCAAGTGCCCCAACGGACACCCCTACGGCGCGTTCGAATTCGTGAAGCAGGCAATCGAAGAGCACGGATCGGACGCCAACCGAGCGGTCTTCGACCTGAAGGACACGGCCGTCATCCGCGCCAATCCTCACCAGCAGGTCGTGTGTGCCACCTGCCGGCGTCAACTCGCGAGCCCGCACTACTACGTCTACTGCCGCTACGGATGCTGCGTGGACCTGGACGACACCTCCACCGCGGCTTTTGCGGCCCGACACAGCTGACCGCCGGATGCGCAGGCGGGCTGAGGAGCGTCACCACCGGTGGCGGAGGCACGTGAGGGCCGTCTGAAGCCGGCGCCGCGGCAGGAGGGGTTCATCCTGAGCTTGCCGTTTCACCTTCGGTGTCCGCCGGAGCAGGTTCGGCTCCCGCGGCGAGGGTGACTTGAGCGGTCCATGACCAGAGCTCCTGAGGGTGCTCCCAGCTCACCTCGACGTCGGTGTCGTGGACGTCGCGTGCGAGTTCCGTCACCATCGGGGCCGCCGCGGCCCGCGCGTCCTACGGGTCGGTGTCGAGCGGCACGTCCAGACGCCCGCAGAGCATGCTGCCTTCCACGGTGAGGACGCTGTGGCGCCAGCCCTCTGGCGTCGCCAACAGCACGATTCCCTTCGGGATGCCCCAGTCGGGCCGCTTCTTCTTCTCCTTCTTGCGTCTCACCATGCGGCTATCCAACATCGTCGGGGTCGCGGCGATGCGGTTGGCTGGCAGCTCAGCTTGCCGGGTTGCCCAGTTCTCCGGGGTTTGATGCCGATCTTGTGGTGTGCCGGTCGGGTGTAGGACTCGCCGGTGGCGAGGATGCGTCCGACGTCGTCGCGGGTGGCGGGCCGCTTGCCGCGGTGGCCTCGCTCCCGCTGACTCAGCAGTGCTGCGTCGGCAACCCGGTCCAGTGGCTCCCCATCCGCGCCGGTGCCCCATGGCCCGGCGAGCGTATCTCCACCGTCGACTGGTTCGGTAACAGCACCTCCCCTTGTGAGGATCAAAGCGCGCAGGAGGCCCGCGGAGGTCCTGTCGCAGGCGGTAGTGGAGCAGGGCCTCGCGGAGGAGGTCGTGGTCGATGGGGAGGAAGTCGTCGCTCCGCGTGCCTTGATGGGCGGATCGGCTCCAGTGGTGGGGGGCGGGGTTCCCGCCGCCGCCTTCGGCACCGGCCAGCGGCTCCTCCACCGGCGGCCAACCCTGCACGCTGCAAGGGCCGAACGCTCTGGGCTGAGCACAGGAGCCATTGCCGCGCCCGCTGCGGCGGACGCCCTGCGGGTGCCACTCCAAGGGCCTTACAGGGGAGCTGCTCTACCGGCCGCGCCCTCCGGGCAACGCACCCCGACCACTGCGGCCCCACGAAGTGCTGGGCCTCAAGGCCGTCCAGGCGGCCCGTCCCGAGCTCGACACGGCCGTCGAACACGTCCGGACCTTCACCATCCTGATGCACGAGCGGCGCGATCAGGGCATCTTCGACTGGATCGAACAGGTTCATGACGGCGACCTGCCATCATTGCAGTAGTTCGCCCGTGGACTCCTCCACGATCAGGACGCCGTCGGCGCCGGCCTCTCCTCAACCAGAAGCTCAGGGCAAGTCGGACACCTGGGGTCTGACCTGTGACGACCTGGCGACGTCCGATCAGGCCGCGTCGTCGCGGTCTCGATCATGGACCTGGTCGCGGCCCTCAACGAGGCGCTGTGACCAGCACGTTCACCCCAGACCTCGGCCTGCCCTCTCTCCCAGCTCCCGAGTGATCGGCCGCTCACGTCCCCAGGCGGCCAACGGCTGGAGTGCGTCGTTGAGGCGGATGCCGTCCTCGGTCAGCGAGTACTCGACGCGGGGCGGCGTCTCGTCGTAGGAGACGCGGCGCGCGACGCCGTCCGCTTCCAGCTCCCGTAGGTGAGAGGCCAGCACCTTCTCGGTAATGCCGGGAATCAGCCGGCGCAGCTCGCCGAAGCGGCGGTAGGGGTGCTCGTGGAGTGCCCAGAGGATCAGCACCTTCCACTTGCCGCCGATCACCTCCATCGCGGTGTCGATCCCGCAGACGTGTCCGTCTGGTGCGCTCGGCCGGTTAAGCGTCGTCATGCCCCACCCCTCTGACGTGCTCACTCACCCCGGGGTAACCACCCACTCCGAAGTGCGTACTTGATCACTTCCGTGACTGGAACCAGCCTAGTCGGCATGGAACACAACCTGGTCGAGAAGACCCCCGTCACACTGCTGGGCCTCGGCGCGATGGGCACCGCGCTGGCCCGTACCTGGCTTTCCGCCGGCCACCCGCTCACTGTTTGGAACCGCACCCCTGCCCGCGCTATTGCACTCGCCGCCGAGGGGGCGCAGGTCGCGGACAGCGCCGCTGAGGCGGTCGCGGCAAACCGCCTCGTCATCGTTTGTCTGTTGGACGACGCCTCGGTCGAGGAGGCGCTCGCCGGCACCGACCTGGCCGGCCGGGACGTGGCCAACCTGACCACCAGCACCCCGGCCCAGGCCCGCGCCCGCGCCGAGTGGGCCCGCGAGCGCGGCGCCCGCTACCTGGACGGCGGGATCATGGCCGTCCCACCCATGATCGGCGTCCCGGAGGCCGGCGGCTACGTCTTCTACAGCGGCTCGCAGGAGCTGTTCGAGCAGCACCAGGAGACCCTGGCCGTCCCGGCAGGCACCACCTACGTCGGCGAGGACGCGGGCTTCGCGGCTCTGCACGACGTGGCCCTGCTCAGCGCCATGTACGGGATGTTCGCGGGTGCCGCGCACGCCTTCGCCCTGATCCGCAACGAGGACATCGATCCCGCGGCGCTCGCCCGGCTGCTCGCCGACTGGCTCGCCGCGATGGCCCCGACGGTTCACCAGACTGCCGACCAGCTGCGGAGCGGCGACTACACCAAGGGTGTCGTCTCCAATCTCGCCATGCAGGTCGCCGGTACGCCGACCTTCCTGAGCACCGCCGAGCAGCAGGGTGTCAGCCCGGAACTGCTCAGCCCCTACTTCGAGCTGATGCGCCGCCGCCTTGCCGAGAGCAGCGGTGAGGAGGACCTGACGGGCGTGATCGACCTGCTGGTGCACTGACCAGCCACGCGCCGCCACCGATCCGACCGTGCTGGTCAGAGTCCTCAACGAGACGCTGACCAGCACTTTCACAACACGCCCCGGCCGCCGGTGCTGCGCACGCGCCTGCATGTGCCCTGGCGACCACCTCAGACCGCCCGCGAGGCCTGCTCGAAGGAGTGGATCTCCTCCCCGCCGGCCGACAACGCCCAGAGCGAGACCACCTGGACCGCTTCCTGCTGGGGCAGCTCCTGGGACAAGCGCGAGCGCGTGTGGGGCGACTACCGCGGCTTCGTCGGCGGCTACCTCAAGGACGAGTAGACGCAGGAGTACACCCACGAGTGGACGCAACGGATTCGCGGTCGCCGGAGCCAGGCCGGCGACCGCGGGTCTCCGCCAGGGTGCGCGGGGCGGCGCGGGTGAGCGCGCAGCGCTTCGGCGATGTCCCGGACCGGCCGAAGACCGCCCCGCAATCCGCATCCGCGGAAGGGCAGCGCGCGACGTCGGATGCGGTGCATCGAAAAGCGGAGGGGAATCTCATACGGGGCGTATTCGGGTGCCCCTGACAACGCGGCGAGGTGCCGTAGACGGGCCGTGCGCCCGCCGGGGATTGCGGGACAGCCTCTGGCCGCCTCCGTGAAGTCAAGGAGACGATGTGTTCGCGAACATGGGCATCGGTCCGGCAATTCTCGCGCTGTTCGTGCTCCTGGTGGCTTGCTTGGTGGGTGGCGCGATATGGAAGAAGCGTCGCCGCCAATCCAGCCGTGACGAATGACAGATTTGGCCACCTGACCGCGGATGACTACTCGTACGACGACGGGACCACCGAGGACCGCTCGCGGCCGTCGAGGACGGCAGCCGCCGTGCCCGCCCAGTGGCCGACGAGCTCCGCGTAGTGAGGGCTGCGTACGAGAAGCCCGGCATGGGTGCCCAACGCCGTCCGGTCGCCGTCGAGGAGCAGGACCCGGCGGGCCCGGGTGGCCGAGACGAGCCGGTGCGCGATGACGATGAGGGTGCCCGGGCGCTCGGCGAAGGCGGCCTCCGCGCGTGCCTCGGCGACCGGGTCGAGGTGGCAGGTCGCCTCATCGAGGACCACCACCGGGGCGGCGCACGCGTGGACCCGGGCCAGCGCGAACAGCTGCCTTTCACCGCTGGAGAGCTCGGTGGCGGGCGAGCGCAGTCGGGCGTCGAGCCCGCCGAGCCGGTCGAGCACCCCGGTGAGCCCGATCGCCGCAGCGGAGCGCTCCAGCCGGTCCGGTCCGGCATCGGGAGCCAGATAGGCCAGGTTGGCGGCGACCGTGCCCGGGAAGACGTACGCCTCCTGCGGGACGAGGGCGAACAGCCGACAGCGCAGCGCCTCGCCGAGGTCCGTCACCCGGTGGCCGTCGAGGCTCACCGTACCGGCGGTCGGGGAGATGATCCCGGCGAGCAGCGCCGCGAGCGTGGACTTGCCGATGCCGCTCGGGCCGACGACGGCGAGGTGGTCGCCGAACGGGACCTCCAGGCTGAGCCGGCGCAGCACCGGCTCGGCGCGCGGGCCGTAAGCGAAGTCGAGCTCCCGCACCGAGAGGTCCGGGGCCGCCCCGCGCCACCGGGGCGTCGGCACCGCCTGCGACGGTCGGCAGGTCCGGGAGGACCCCGGAGACTGGTCCGCCGCGGCCTGCCGAGCGGGAGACCCCGCCACCGTCGCCGCCTCCGCCAGTCGGTGGAGCACCACACCCAGCTGACTCCAGTACCCGGACACGGCGCCGGCCAGCATCTGCAGCGCCGGCAGGAGGTGGGCCGCCACATAGGTGGCCGCGCCGACCACCGCCCCCGCGCTGACCGACCCGTCCTCCACCAGGCCGGGACCGGCCAGCAGGAGCAGCAGCAGCGGCAGTTGGCCACCGAGCAGGACCACGGGGACCCGCAGCGCGGCCGCCAGTCCGACGGCGAGCTGCGCCTTGGCGGCCCCGGCCACCTCCTGCTCCACGATCGAGGCGGCGTGCGGCTCGGCCGCCAGCGCCGTGATGTCGCGGGACGCGCCGAGCGCCGCCCCGGCGTGGCCCGCGACTTTCTCCTCGGCGAGGACGAGCAGCCGGCGGCGCGCCGTCAGCCGGCGCATCGACCAGAGGAACACGGTCAACGCCGGTACCAGCGGCGCCAGTACGAGAGCGGCGAGCAGCGGGTCGAGCGTGGCCAGGCCGATCACGGCGGCGAGCAGTGACACGCCCAGCGGCCGGGCGGTGCGCAGCAGCGTTCCGGTGAGGTTGCGGACGGTGTCCACCTGGCCGTTCAGCTGGGCGACGGCCGCGGATCCGCCGCCGCGACCGCTGGCGGTGGCCCGCTCCAGCACACCGCGCACCACGCGGCGTACCAAGGTGTCCCGCAGGTTCTCGACCACATCGGCCAAGGGGGTGAACAGGGCGCGCTCGGCTGCGGCCCGGGCGAAGAACAGCCCGGCCAGCAGGGCTGTCCAGGCCAGGCCGACGCCCGGCCGGCCGGCCAGGAACCCGTCGTCGAGGGCGGCCGCGGTCACCCAGCCGGAGGCCAGGGCGGGGGCTGCCTCCAGGACGGACCATCCGGCGATCCGGCGCAGCGGCGCCCCGCTGCCGCGCAGCCCGTCGGCGAGCAGCCGTGCTGCGGGGGCGCTGAGTCCGAGTCCGACCCTCATCGGTGTTCGACGCGGCACCGCTCCTCCTCATCCTTCTTCTTCGTGGGATCCGGGCCGGCGGGGGACCCGGTCGCACCGGCCGGCCCGAACACCGCCCGGTACTCGGGATCCGTCCAGAGCACGTGGTGCGGGCCGTAGGCGCGGATCCGGCCGCCGTCCAGCCATGCGACGCGGTCGCAGCGGGCGGCGGTGGCGGCGCGGTGGGCCACCACGAGCCTGGTACGGCCGGCCAGCAGCTCGGTGACGGAGCGGCTGACTTCGGCTTCGGTCACGCTGTCCAGGCCCGAGGTCGCGTCGTCCAGGACGTGCACCAGCGCCGGACGCAGCAACGCCCTCGCGAGGCCCAGTCGCTGGCGTTCGCCGCCGGACATCGGGGCCTCGTCCAGCAGGGTGTCGTAGCCGGCCGGAAGCCGTCGGACGAACCGGTCGGCCCGCGCGGCGACGGCGGCCCGGACCACCTCCTCCCGGTCGACCCCGGGGCGGCCCATGGAGATCGCCTCGTGGACCGTCCGCCCGTAGAGCTCGGGCCGTTCGAAGGCGTGTACGACCAGGGTGCGGAGCCGGTCCAGAGGCAGATCGCGCACCGGGACGCCCCCGATGGAGACCTCGCCCTCGTCGGGGTCGGTGAGCCGGCCGGGCAGGCCGGCCAGCACGCTCTTGCCCGCGCCGGTACGGCCGACCAGGGCGACGGCGGCGCCGGCGGGCAGCTCCAGGTCCAGCCGGTCCAGCACGGGCCCACCGGCGTGGTGGACGGTGACGCCCCGCAGGAGCACCGAGCCGTCCGCGGGCACCGTGTCCCCCGTGCCCCCGGCAGGCGGCTCGTGCCCGAACACCTCGCCCAGCCGGCGGGCACCGGCCCGGGCCTGGGCGATACCGAGCAGGCCGTCGATCTGGTCGACCATGCCCGAAGCCAGGGCCAGGTATCCGGAGACGGCCAGCAGGCCCGCCGGGCCGAGCCTGCCGTCCGCCACCGCGAGGCCCGCCACCGCGAGGACTAACACGTCGGTCAGGGGCAGCAGGAGCCCCAGACGCCACACGACGTCCCGCTCGGTGTGCCACATCGCCCGTCCGGCGGCGGAGAGTTCGGGCAGCGGCCCGAGGACGCGGTCGGTCTCGGCGGCGAGGGTGCCCGCGGCCCGGATGGTGCGGACGCCGGCGAGCGCGGCCACCAGCCCGTCGGCGATCAGGGACTGGGCCCCGAGGTAGTTCTCCTGGGCCAGGCCCGCCTCCTTCATGAAGCGCCGGGCGATCAGCACCGTGAACGGCATGGCCAAGGTGAAGGTCAGCCCGGCCTGCCAGTTCGTCCACCAGAGTGCGGCCAGGGCCGCCACCGATCCCAGGAGCGAGATCGCGCTCTCGGCAGCCCAGGCGGGCAGGCTCGCGGCCATCGGCGCCGACCGCACGACCTGGGTGACCGCGTCGCCGACGGCGTGCGGGGACCGGGGCCCCAGCGCCAGCAGGTGGCGGACCGTCAGCATGCGCAGCCGGTGGGTTGTGGTGGCGTTCGCGGACGTGGCCAGCGGCCCCGCGGCCGCCTCGCAGAGCGCGCCGACCACCAGCACGGCCGCCAGGAGGGCGGCCGGGCCGCGGACGTCGGTGCCGTCGAGCACGGCGCCGACCGCGGTGGCGAGGAGGGCCGGCAGGGCGACGCCGACCGAGATCCGCACGGTCAGGAGGATGCCCAGGACGGCCAGTCGCAGGCGTACGGGAGCCAGTGCGGTACGGACCGGCCGCCGGACCGCGGACGTGCGCTCCCCGGGGCCGGCGGCCGGTTCGGCGGCGCCGTCGCCGACCTCAGGCACCGGAGTCGGCCGTGGCCGGGCACGAGATGCGGCAGGTCTGGGCGCAGCGCTCGTGGGCCGACGTTTCCGGCGTGGGCAGGAGCTGGAGGGCGTCGGGGTCGATCTCCATGGTGGTCGTCCTTTCGAAGTGTTGACGCCCACCGGGCTGCCCCGGCGTGCGGGGCAGCCCGGTGGCAGGATCGCGGTGGGGGAGGCCCGGCCGGTCGGCGTGCCGCACTCGGTGGCCGGGGCGGTCGTGGCCGCCGATCCGGCAACCGGCTCCGGCCGGAGCTCCCCTCCGGCTGCTACCGGCCGGTGACGGCGCAGGTGTTCGGGCAGGAGACCTGGCAGGAGTAGCCGCAGACGCCTGCCTGCTCCTCTTCGGCGGGCAGCTGCTGCAGGGCGTTGAGGTCGAGTTCCATGACGATGTTCCTCTCCGGAGTTGGTTGCGGTCGGCAGGTCGCCGACCGCGGGTTCGTGCGGGACTACGCGCCGGTGGCGGCGCAGGTGTACTGGCAGCTGACCTTGCAGGAGAGTCGGCAGATGGTGGTCTGCTCCTCCTCGGCGGGCAGCTGCTGCAGGGCGTCGAGGTCGAGTTCCATGACGGTGTTCCTCCCTGTGGGTGGGTGCGGTCGGCAGATGTGCCGGCCGCCGGGGTGGGGCGGGACTACCCGCCGGTGGCGGCGCAGGTGTACTGGCAGCTGACCTTGCAGGAGAGGCGGCAGATGGTGGTCTGCTCCTCCTCGGCGGGGAGTTGCTGCAGGGCGTCCAGGTCGAGTTCCATGGGTGATCACCTCCTTTCGGCGCTCAGTGGGGCGCGGCGGTGCCGCGAGGCAGGGCCGGCTCACCGGACCGCGGTCACGATCCGTCGGGCTGGGTGTACGGGCAGGTCACCTTGCAGGTGTAGCTGCAGATACCGGCCTGCTGCTCCTCGGTGGGCAGCTGCTGCAGGGCGTCGAGGTCGAGCTCCATCAGTGATCACCTCCCTTCGTGTCAGGTGGCGCCGATACGGGCCCGGGCGGGGCGGGGTGGCCCTGCCCGGTGAGGAACCGCACGACCGATGCGACGACCGGATCGGCGGTTCCGGTCCCGAGCGCGGCATGGCCGCGGTCGGGAAGCTCCAGGTAGTGGAAGTCGGTGCCGGGGCGACGGCCGAGGGACGTCAGCCGTTGCGCCAGCGCCCGTGAGTGGCCGACCGGCACCGAGTCGTCCAGGGCGCCGTGGACGAGCAGCAGCGGCGCCGCCAGTGCGGGGGCCAGCCGCTCCACGTCCCGCGGACCGAGCCCGTCCCGTACGGGGGTCAGACCGTCGAGTCGCTCGACCATGGAGCGGACCTGCGCCGAGCCGTCGGCGTGCAGTCGCGGGCCCGACAGGAACGGCGCCACGGCCGCACAGGCCGACCAGCCGTCGGGTTCGGCCGCCGCTGCCAGCAGGGCCAGGAAGGCGCCGTAGCTGACCCCGTACAGGGCCGGCCGTGCGCGGCCCGTACCGCGCTCGCGGGTCAGGAAGCGTCCGACGGCGGTGACATCGGCCAGGTCGGGACCGCCCCACGTGCCGCTGATGGCCAGCGTGTGGGCGGCGCCGTAGCCGGTGCTACCGCGCTGGTTCGGCGCGACCACCGCCAGGCCTGCCGCCGCCAGCGCTTGCAGGAACGGATCGAAGCCCAGGGTCCACCGGCTGTTGGGGCCGCCGTGCAGGGCCAGCACGACCTGCCGGGCGGTGCGCCAGTCGGGCCCGTACAGCACGGCCTCGACGGGGCCGTCCGGGCCGGGAAAGGTCTCCACACGGGCCGGCTGGTGGCCGGGCCGGACCGGTTCGGGAAGTTCGAGCGCGCCGCCGGCGGGCGGCAACCAGCCGAGGGTGCGCGGCCGGCCCGGGTCGGAGTGCGGCAGCCACAGCCCGTGCCCGGTCCACGCCGCGCAGGGCAGCAGGTCCCCCGGCGGCATGCCGATCCGACGGGCGGTGCCCGAGACGGGGTCGAGCACGGTGAGGAACGACCTGGCCCCGACGTGGTGAGCAGGGCCAGCCGGTCGCCGTCCGGGTCCAGGGCGAGCGGGTGGACGGCGCCCGGGAGACCGGTGTCGCCGCGGACCGCGCGCAGGGGCGCGTCGCCGTCCAGGTCCGCCAGCGCGAGCCGGCTGCCCTCGGGGGTGAGCCGGGCGAGCAGGACCCTTCCGGCGGCCGCGGCCAGTACGTGGGCCGGACCGCTCCGCGCCGTCAGGTCCCGGAGCCCGCCGTCGCGCAGGTCGAGCACGACAGGCCGCGGGACGTCGTCGAGCAGTCGGGTGAACAGGACGCGGTGGCCGAGCACGATCCCGCCCAGCAGCGTGCCGGGCACGCGGGCCGTCATCTCGAACCGGGGCCCGTCCCCGCTCACCGCGAGGACGAGGGTGTCGCACGCCGCGCCCCCGCTCACCCCGAGGGCCAGGAGGCCGGCACCCTCGGGCGCCGGGAGCAGCCGCAGCGGCCGCCCGCCCGGCACGGCGACGGTGTCCCGGTGCCCGTCGGGGGTCAGCCGGGCCAGCGACTGCGCGCCGCCCCGCCCGTACCAGGAGGCCAGCACGCTCGTGCCGTCGAGGGGGAGGAGCTGGGTCCAGGCGGGTCGCCGCCCAGGTCGGTCCGCAGGTCCAGACGGGGACCGGACGGGTGCAGGCTCCAACCCTCGGCGAAATGGCGCCCGTCGGTACCGGTCGCCGTGCACGCCGCCCGCAGGCCGTCGGCGGAGAACCGGAAGCCGGTACGGACCGTGACCTCGGCATCGGCCGGTGCGCCCTGGCGGACCTCCTGCGGCTGGACCGCGGTACGGGCGCTCACCGCCGCACCTGCGTACAGCCGGCCGGCCCGCCCTGGGGGAGCGCCGGTCCGTCGGCCATCCACGGCCGCGGGCCGCCGTGCCGCAGCCGGAGCAGGAAGCCGACGGCGCCGCTCAGACCGACGTTCCAGTCGGCGGTGACCTCCAGCCCGCTCTCGTCCGCGATGAGCAGGCGGCCGTCCCGGACGGCGCGGCGGGCGTACAGCGTGGCCGCCAGCTCCTGAGCCCAGCCCCGGTACGGGCCGCCGACGGCGTCGGCGAGGTCGAGCAGGAACTCGCCGTTGCCCGCCAGGCCGTGGCAGGCCGCGGTGGGCGAGGTCCACCGCGCGCCGCGGACCGCGACCGCGGCCTCCTCGGCGGCGCGCAGGTGGGCCGGGTCCCGGGTGTCCTGCCAGAGCCGGACGAGGAACGTACCCACACCGGACGCCCCGCTGCACCAGTGGTACAACATCCCGCTGCCGGGAGAGTCGTCGCGGTCGGTGCGCCAGCGGGCCCCCCACGGGCCCCGTTCCGCCTCGGCGACGAGGGTGTTGCCGGCGTCGACGGCGGCGTCCAGGTACTTCCGCTCGCCGGTGGCCCGGGCGGCGGCCAGCAGGGCGTACCCGACACCCGCGACGCCGTGGGCGAAGCCGAGGTGCCGGATGCCCGCGAGGGCCGAGTCGAAGTCCTTGGGGACCGGCCAGTACACCCGGTCGCCTTCGTACTCGGCGGCGGCCAGCAGGCCGTCGGCGGCCTCGGCCGCCCGCTCGCGGAACTCCTCGCGCCCGGTGGCGTGCCACAGGTGGAGCTGGGTGAGCGCGCTGCCCGCGGCGCCGTGGCATACGTCAGGGTTGGGCCAGCGGACGGGGAGGGCGAGGGCCAGCTTGGCCGCGTGGTCGGCCAGTTCCGGGTCGTCGAGGCGCCGGGCGGCGTCGTGCAGCGCCCAGGCGGTGCCGGCGCGCCCGAAGTAGAGCCCGGGCAGAGGTTTCGGCACGTCGGTGCGGCGTCGGTCGAGCCAGCCTGCCACCTGCGACAGGGCGGCGCGCAGCGCGTCGCGGTCTGCGGCGGAGCCGGCATGGGTGTCCGCGAGGGTCAGCAGGAAGAGAACGCCGGCGGCGCCGTGCTGCACGTTGCAGGGGTCGGAGCTGCTGCCGAATCCGGTACTGGGCCACAGGCGCGGCCTGTCGTCGCCCGGCTCGGGGAGGGTGGCCAGCAGATGGGCCAGACCGTCGTCGGCCAGGCGCTGCTGGAGCTCGGGGCCGAGCCGGTCGGCGGGCAGGCGCGGGTCGCCGGCCCCACCGTGTGAACCGGCCGTCCGGGGGAGCCGGTCGTCGCCGGAGCCGGCCTCGGCCACGAGTGCCGTAGGGGCGTCGACGTCGAGGCCGTCCAGGAACGCGCCCAGCCGGGCGAGGGTCCAACGCTTCCCCGGCTCCTCATGGGTGAGGCCGAGCACGGCCGGTGCCATCAGGCGGGCGGCCCGGTTGCGGACCCCGCTCATCGTGAGCAGCCCGGCGAGCTGCGGCCGGGGGGAGGAAGGCTCGGGCCGGCTCCTGGGGAACGAGGGCGCGGTGCCCACGGTGAGGTAGAAGAGGACCCCGCCGAGGGAGTAGAGGTCCGACTCCAGGCCGGGCACCGGGCCGAACCGCGGCCCGCGGACCACCTCGGGCGCGGCGAACCCGTCGGTGAAGCCGCGGGTGGCCCACTGGCCGGGCCGGACCGCCAGCTCCGGGTCGATCAGCCGCAGGCCGCCGTCGGGCCCCACGATGATGTTGTTCGGAGTGAAGTCCCGGTAGACCATTCCCCGCTCCTGGACACGGGCCAGCAGCGCGGCGAGCCGGCGGGCCGTCTCCACCACGCGCGCCGGCTCCAGGCCCGCCGTGCGGTCGCCGCGGTCCAGCTCGTCCTGCACCCATCGGGTGAGGGTGCTCCCGGGCAGGGACTCCTGGACGAGGAAGGTGTGACCGTCCACGTCGAACAGCTCCACGTGCCCGGCGGCGATCCCGCCGAGCTCCGCCAGCGCGGCGGACTCCTGGCGCAGCGCGTCGCGGGCGTCCTCGCCGGTCACCCGGGTGCCGACGTGTGCCCGGGCCTGCTTGACCACCACTTCCGCGCCGGTGCGGTGGTCGAGCGCCCGGTAGATGCCGCCGCGGGCCGAGTGCCGGATCGCCTCGCGGATCTCGAACCGGCCGGCGAGCAGGACCGGCCCCGGCGTCCTGGGAGTCGACGGGGCCGCGGACGGCTCCGCGGAGGGCTCCGCGGGGAAGGGCGATACGGCCCAGACCGGCGGGCAGAACCACGGCTTGCGCAGGTCCTCCATGGTGGTGCCGTCCGGCGCCTGGACCCGCAGCTGGTGGCTGCCGTCGTTGGTCAGCACCGGCACCCCGTCGTACACACCGTAGCGGTAGTGCACCAGGCTGCCCGGGCGCAGCCGGCGGTCGGAGAGGATCGCCGGGCCGGGCAGTCCCGCGGTGGCCTCGTCCAGTGCGGCGGCGAGCCGGCGCGCCTGCTCGTCGTCCGCCGGATAGCAGGTGACGATCTTGCCGCACTGGGCGCGGTCGTAGCGGTCCGAGGTCATCTCCTCGACCACGGCGATGCTCTTGGCGAACTTGAAGCCGCAGCCGGCCGCGACCAGGACGGTCGCCGCGCGGTGCACCACCTCGGGCGCCGACAGCCGGGTCGCGGACAGGTGCAGCTTCCAGCCCTGGATCCGCTCGTTCCGCTCGGGCGGCATCACCCGGCACCAGGCCTCGTCCTCGGTGACCGTCCAGTCGTGTGCACCGTGCTCGGCGAGGACCGACCGTGCCAGGCCCTGCAGACGGAATCCGTCCGCCGCGCCGGCCGTCGCGCGCTTCTCGCCCGACCCTGCGACCTGCTGCACCAGCTGCCTCCCGTCCGTGTGCTCCGCCGGCCGCGCCACCGCGTTCGCCGGCCGGCGAGGCATGCCTCGCCCCGGCAGTCGGTGGGTGGGGGCCGCGTTCCCCGGCGAGCGCCGGGCACTGGAAGGAAACTAGTGCGACGGGTGCGCGCCGCAGATCGTGGATTCCCGCAGGGCGGACCCGTATTGGGCGGGCCGCGGGGGACTGCGGGAAACCACGACACGTACGTACGGGGTCCTTCGGCAACGTCCGTGCGAGGGGTCCGCGAATTCGGTCGGCCCCGGGGCGATCCCGCAGTGTTGCGGAAGGCTCCGGGGCCGATGAGGGTGCGTGCCGCACCTGTACGGCAGACCTGGGACTGCCGCTCCCTGTGCGGCGGTACCAGGGCCGTGGCGGGTCAGACGGAGTCCAGCGCCCGGGCGAGCGCCCCGCGCCGGGCGATGCCCAACTTGCCGTAGACGCGTGTCAGATGCGTCTCCACGGTACGGACGCTGACGAACAGCCGGGCGGCGATCTTCTGGTTGGTGAGCCCTTCGAGGACCAGGTCCGCGATCTCTCGCTCCCGGGCGGACAGGACGGAGTCCGGGTACGGGGAGGGCGGGGCGGGAGGGGAGCACGAGGGGGACGGTGCGAGCGGGGGCGAGTCGTGCAGCTCCGCCGCCTTGCTGCGCAACGCGTGTGCGCCGGCCCGCTCGAACTGCTTCTGCGCGGCGCGGACCGCTTGGGCGAACGCCTCGTCGCGCCCCAGGCTCCTGGCCGCGCGTGCCGCGACCAGGTGCGCCAGCCCCGCCTTGACGGGCCATCCCGCCGCGGCCAGCTGATCGCCCGCCCGGTTCGCGAGCTCCGCGGCCCGCTCGTGCTCGGCGCGGACGGCCGCCAGCCGGGCGGCGGCGAGCTGCGCGATGGCGCCGCAGACCGCGAGCCCGGGCACCGGGACGCGGTTCGCCTGCTCGGCGTGGCGGGCGACCGCCTCGGCGTCCCCCGTCCGGGCCCAGAACTCGGCCGCGAGATCGTGGCCGTGCACGCACATCGGATCGGACCGCTTCCCGTCCGGGGAGACGAGCAGCCGGACCGCCTCCGCCGGCGGCAGCGGACGCCCCAGGGCCAGCCCGGCCTCGGCCCGTACGTGCCGGATGAACCCCGCCCACATCCACGTCTCCGGCTCCGGGCAGCCTTCCAGGAGCGCCAGCGCCGGCCCGGCGGCCTCGGGGCCGGCTCCGTACAGGATCGCCCGCAGTCGCAGGCCCGCGGCCGGCGCGAGCATCTCCGTCGTGCCGAGCGACCGGCCCAGCTCCAGTGCGGTCTCCGCCGCCGCCAGGGCGTCCTCCATCGGTCCCGACGCGGTGAGTAACGAGGCGCGGACGACGTGGAGTTCCGGGAGCATGTAGCGGTGGTGGTGGGTCTCCGCCAGCGCGAGGGCCTCCTCGACGCGGCGGGCGCACTGGTTCGGCCGCTCCAGCAGGATCTCCGCCCAGCACAGGTCGGGCAGACCGCCGAGGAGCCGCAGCCGCTCGCTCCCGGTGAGGGAGTCGGCACTGCGTTCGGCCGAGTCGAGCGCGTCGACGGCACCCGGCACGTCCCCCTGGACGATCAGGCTGAGGCTTCTGAGGGCGTCGGCGGCCGCCGCGAGCTCCGGGCGGTCCGACGGGATGTCGAGGGTGTCGAGCCGGCCCAGACATCGCGCCCACTGACCGTTCATCATCTCGCGTCTGGCCAGGCTGATCCCGGTCTCCACCGAGACGTCCGGCCGGCCGGCCGAAGCCTCTTGCGCGCGGGCCGCCGGGCCTGCCGTACGCGGCCACGGGCCGGGGTCCCCACCCGGGTCGGCCGGAGCGTCGTCGGAGAGGCCGGCCTCGCGCAGCAGTCGGTAGGCGCGTTCGCCCCGGCCGCGCAGCCGCTCGCCCAACGCGATGAGGTCCGCCGCGGCCGTCGAGCCCCCACCTGAGGCGGAGAGCAGTGGGCGCAGTACCTCGGCGGCTTCGTCGAGTCGGCCGGTGACCGTGAGAGCCCGCCCCAACAGCAGCGCGGCCCGCCGCAGCTGGACACTTTCGCCCCGGTCGGCGAGCACCCGCAGTACGGTGCGCAGCCGACGGATGCTGGTCTCGGGCGCCTGGTGCAGCTCCGCCCAGGCGATGTCGACGAGCCGGGCCAGCTCGTCCCCGGACGCCGTATGGGCCAGGTGCTCGACGTGCGCGGCCCAGGCGCCGGGCGAGGCGCCGCGCCGGTCGAGATGGGCGGCGGCCCGGCGG
This sequence comes from Streptomyces vinaceus, assembly GCF_008704935.1. Classification (NCBI taxonomy): domain Bacteria; kingdom Bacillati; phylum Actinomycetota; class Actinomycetes; order Kitasatosporales; family Streptomycetaceae; genus Streptomyces; species Streptomyces vinaceus. The sequence continues at coordinate 35,031 of NZ_CP023692.1, read as the reverse complement.
TGTGCCTCGACGCGCCAAGTGGGGCCGGCCAGACGGTAGCCGACGGACCCCAGCAGCGGCCTGCCGAACCGGTACCACCCGGCACTGCCGACCACGCAGCCGTGCTCGGCCAGCTCGTCGAGGGCGATGCCGACCTGGCGCTGCGGCAGCACGGCCACCTCCGCGACGAGCGCCGTGTCGAACTCCGCACCGGCGACGGCGGCGGCCTGCAGCACCGCCCGGGTGCCGGCCGGCAGGCTGTCGAACTCGCCGAGCAGGCCGGGGTCCGGGTACCAGCCGTCGAGGAGGCCCGCCGGACGGGGGTCCCCCGAGGCCAGCTCGTCCGCCAGCTCGTCGGCCCGGTCGGCCGGCAGAGCGGCCGTCAGGGAGTGGAGGGCGCGCAACTGGCGGGGGTTGCCGCGGCCCGCCGCGACGAGCCGGTGCTCCCGGGCGGGCGGGGCACCCGGCACCAGCAGGGCGGCGTCGGCCGGGGCCAGCGGGCCGAGCGCGATCCGCAGCGCGGCGGTGTTCCCGAGGGCCCGCGCCAGCCACGGCGGGCAGCCCCCCGAGCGGTGCGCCAGCACGAGGCCGAGGCGCTGGTCGGCCGGCCCGCGCAGGACGTGTTCGAGCAGGCGCAGGGACTCCTCGTCGGCCCACTGGAGGTCGTCCAGGACCAGGAGCACCGGCGCGCGGTCGGCGTTCTCCAACAGGGTGTCCCGCAGCCGGCGGTGCCTGCGGTGGAGCTGGGAGGCTTCCGGGGCCGGCCGGTCGGCGAACTCCTCCAGCAGGTCCAGCGCCGGGGTGTGGTAGAGGGCGTGCATCAGCAGCCCGTACGGCACCTCGGTGTCCGCCGGGGTGGCCACTCCCCGCAGCACCTCGCGCCCCGCCGCCGCGGACCGCTCGGCCAGCGCCCCCAGTAACCGGGTCTTGCCGATGCCGGCCGTCCCCTCGATCACCGCGACCTTGCTCGTCCGACGCTCTTCAGTCAACAGCCGCGCGAGCTGGTCAAGTTCGCTGTCCCGTCCGATCAGCGGCCCCGCCGACGCGCACCCACCCGTCCCCGCATCCGTCACCGCTCGAAACACCGGCATCTCCCCTGATGTCGCGGCACGGTGCCGACCGCCCGACACGACGACCGACACCAGACCTTCACGTCACGCCTTTACGTCCCCCCGAACCAGGCCGATCATCGCGTCCGTCGCCTTTCCTGTCGAGGGGAGAACCCACCGCAGTCGCCCGCAGCCACCCGCAGCCGACGAGCGGGCCGTAGGGGTGTCCGCAAGGTCCTGCCGCCCGGGCGGCCTCACCGGGCAGCCGACCAAGCGCTCACGTCGTAGCGGAAGCAGCGACGCTGAGGCCGCAGGTGCACGAGTTTTCGTACGCCCGCGAGCGCCCACCCGAAGCCGCCCCGCTCCACGCACCACTAGGACGGACGGAGGGACTTCAGCGACGGAGAGGCGGGCGCGCGGCCGTCCTTCAGCGACTCCTCCCACCGGATCAGGCGTTCGGGCTGGCTGGCCAGCATGTACCGGTCGTGTGAGGCGGGCATACTGCCGAGCCCGTACGCGCGCAGCAGCTTCCTGAAGGCGTCGATGGTGTCGTGTAGACAGGACCCCGCTGCGTGCCGGGGTGGAGCGGCAACGCCCCCACTCACATCGGCCACGCCGTCGGTTACCGACAGCCCTGGCCTCGTTGAGGGGTATCCGCCGGGGTGCGGGGCGCCGCCGAGGCCGTGGCCCCCACCGTGGACGTCGCGCAGGGGGATGCAGGGCCACGGCGGCGACAGAACCGAACAGGCACCGACCCCCTTGCGGCCGGAATGGTGGCAGTGAACCGCACCTCCCACTGGCGGCCTAAATGACCAGAATTTCTGGCTGCGTGTCCTAGGCTCCGCCCTTGGCATCAGTGGATCGACAGGAGACCCCATGATCGGCGTGCTTGTGACTTTCACGCAGACCGAGAAGTTCGATCACGCAACTCTCGCCAAGATCGCGGGCGAGCTCCGAGCACCGTTCGAAGGCATGGCCGGCCTTCGATTCAAGAGCTTCATGCTCGACGAAGACAGTGGTAGGGCAAGGAACTTCTACCTGTGGGATGACGAGGAGAAAGGCCGCGCCTTCTTCACGGAGTAGCTCATCGGCAAGGTGACGGGAATTTATGGCGTCTCACCCACAATCGAATACCTCGATATTGTGGGGTTCGTCGACAACTCGGGAACCTGATCCTCGTTGCAGATCCCTGTGATGTGGGGATGCGAGGCCGGGTATCCGCGCGTCTGTGGCTTCTGCCGGGGCCGGTCGGGGATCGTGGTGGCATGAAGGAGCAGCGGTTCGATGTGTGGGCGGCTGGGGATGCCTACGAGCGGTACATGGGCCGGTGGAGCCGTCTGGTCGCGGAGGAGTTCGTGGCGTGGCTCGACTGCGGTGACGGCCTGCGGTGGCTGGATGTGGGCTGCGGTACGGCCGCGTTGACCGCGACGGTGGCCGAGCGATGCCGGCCCCGGACGGTGGTGGGGCTGGACGGGTCCGCAGCGTTCGTGGCCACGGCGCGTGCCTCCGCTCCCGCGCCGGCGTGCTTCGTCGTGGCCGACGGAATGGCCCTGCCGGTACGCGACGCCGGGTGCGACGTGGCTGTCAGCGGACTGGTGCTCAACTTCCTTCCCGCGCCGGGTGCGGCGGTGGCCGAGGCATCGCGCGTCGTGGGGCCGGGCGGGCTGGTCGCATCGTATGTATGGGACTACGCCGGGGGCATGGCGTTGCTGCGTCACTTCTGGGAGGCCGCGAGTGCGGTGGACCCTGCGGCCGCAGCTGTGGATGAGGGGCGCCGGTTCCCGATGTGCCGCCCGGAGCCGCTCCGGGCCCTGTGGACAGAGGCGGGGCTCGTGGATGTGACCGTCGCCCCGATCGAGGTGGCCACTGTCTTCTCCGGCTTCGCGGATCTGTGGGAGCCGTTCACGGCCGGGCAGGGCCCCGCCCCCGGCTACGTCGCCGGCCTCACCGAGCCCACCCGGGACCGGTTGCGTGACAGGCTCCGCGATACCGTGCCGACGCGGCCGGACGGGTCGATCGCGCTCACTGCCCGCGCATGGGCGATCCAGGGCCGAAAGCCCGGCCGCTCCCGCACCTGACAGCGCCGACACGCTCGCGGGCCAGCCCCAGTCCGCTCCCTTTCGAGGCATCTCCACCGTCACGGTGGCCCACTCCGGGAATCGCCTGGACATCCGGAACTCGCCCACGGCCGATGGCGCGGTACTCGTACAAATCCGCTGCTACGGCCGCCCGGCCCAGCGGTTCACCCTCAACCCGTTCTTCGTTTTCGTACTTGCACGACGCCAGGTCCGGGTCGGCCAGCGGTATCAGGGCCTGGCCGCTTCTCTACGATGTCGCCATGACGATCTCTGGACGGGAACATCCGCTGATACGCGTTCTGTACGACGAGTCCCGCCATGACCTGCGGGATCCGGCTCATCCGCGTCCCGTCCGCCTCTACCTATGGGAGCCGGAGCATCCCCTGACCGCACCAGCCCCGCTGGTCGTCGTCTCACACGGCACCGGGGGCTCGGGCGGAGACATGGAGTGGCTGGTGCGTCCGCTGCGTGAGGCGGGATTCCGGGTGATGGCCCTTGACCACCACGGCAACAACTTTGTCGACGGTTACGAGCCTGAGGGTTTTCTCCACGTGTGGGAACGGCCCCGGGACGTCTCCTTCGCCCTCGATGCGCTCGCTCGGGAACAGCCCCTCGGTCCGGTCGGCGCAGCGGATTCTCCCTCGGCGCTTATACGGCGGCGGCACTTGCCGGGGCCCGCGTCGATCCGCAGATTGCGTGGGCCGTGCTGTCGGGGGCGCTGCCCTTGCCTGACATACCCGAATTCCCCGGCGTAGTGGAGGCGCTGCGGAAGAAATATCCCGAAGACGAGTCTTCGCGGCTTGTGCTGGAAGGCGCTGGAGCAGACCTCTTGGATTCCCGGATGCGAGCGGTCTTCCAGGTGGCCCCAGGCGTCGGCGGTTTCGTGACCCCGGAGAGTCTGGCAACCGTGCAGGTGCCGGTGGAGATTCGCTGGGGAGGGGCGGACACGGTCAACCCCTATGAAGTCGATACCAGGCCGTACCTGGAGCACATTCCCACGGCGAATGGCCGATCGGCCGGCCCCCACGTTCGCCACGACGACTTCTTCGCGCCGGATCCTGCTGACCCGACCGTCCGCGTGCGGGTTGGCAGGGAGGCGGCCACCTTCTTCCTGCAGCACCTTGGCTGACCGCGCGCAGTGCACACGCCGGGACCCCGGCTCCGTCCCTATCTCGAACAGCCCGTGGCGCTGCGTCAGACCGCTCCTTTTACCCTTTCCTCCATTGCGGCTTCGTTCTCCATGGGGCCCGGGGCCGCAGGGCGGCAATGCCTGGTGCCCCCGTCGGGGTGGTGGACGGGGCACCGGGTGTGGGGCGGGTTAGGCAGTGTCCGGCGGATCATGTGACCGCCGGATTGCCGGTTCGTTGTCTTCGTCATGGGGCGGGGTGATCTGACGAATTCGGAGTGGATCCGACTGGTGCCGCACTTGCCGGTGTCGGGACAGCGCGGCGGCCGGTGGAACGATCACCGCAGGGTGATCAACGGTATACCTGTTCCGGGTGCGAACAGGTATACCGTGGCGGGACCTTCCAGAGCGTTTCGGCAGCTGGAAAACGGTCTATGAACGGCACCGACGGTGGTCAGCGGACGACACGTGGGACCGGATCCTGCGTGCCGTCCAGGCCGACGCCGACCTCGCGGGCCGGATCGACTGGAGCGTGGTCAGCGTCGACTCGACGTCATGCCGGGCCCATCAGCACGCGGCCGGGGGCCGAAAGAAGAGGCCCCGCATCCCGAAAAAGGACAACGCCCCGGCATCACCGCTCCGACGAAGGACTCGGGCGGTCCCGGGGCGGCATGACCTGCAAGATCCACGTTGCCGGTGAAGGCGGCTGCCGCCCCATGGCGTTCCTGGTCACCCGGCCAGTGGGGAGACGCACCGCAGATGATCGAAGTCCTCGAACGCATCCGGGCTTCCCGCCCTCAGGACGGACGGCCGCGCACGCGGCCGGACCACCTAGGCGGCGACAGGGCATACAGCTCACGCCGCAACCGCCGCTACCTGCGAAGACGCCAGATCAAGCACACCATCCCCGAACCGAAGGACCAGCGGGCCAACCGCAAACGGCGCGGCAGTAAGGGTGGCCGGCCCACCGGCTTCGAAAGCGAGATCTACAAACGCCGCAACGAGGTCGAGCGCACCATCAATCGACTCAAGAACTCCCGCGCCGTCGCCACCCGCTACGACAAGCGGGCCTACGTCTTCCACGGCACCGTCACCACCGCAGCAATCCGCCTATGGCTCCGCCCGTGATCTACGAGGCACCCTGTGGTTCTAGAGTCTCACCGTGGACGTCAACAGCTGGTTCGAGGTCGAGGACCCGGAGGAGTACGGCGAGGAGCCCTGGGACTTCGACGAGGCCGAACTTGCCTTCCTGGCAGCCCTGCGAGCCCGGGCCGCTGATTGGCAGGTGCCGTGGGCTCCCAGCCAGGTCGGACGGCCCGAGGACGAGTCGTCGTTCCTCGTCCATATCAGCCTTCTCGACGAGGCGCGCCGACTGGTGCTCGCCGAGTGGGCCGTGCACTTTTACGGCACACACGTGAAGGCCGGGAAAGTCTGCGACCAGCTCTTCAACCTTCACGAGTCGCCCGAGCATGGCTTCTTCCGGGCCTCCGGCACGGTCGAGGAGCTCGCGGAGCGGTGCGCCGACTGGTTCGAGAGCCTGTTGTGCCGCCCTGTCGTCCGCGTCGAATGGCCATTCAAGGACGGGAAGCATGCGACCCACTGGGAGTTCGCCGACACAGGCGAGATCCTGGCGACGCGCGGCTGCATCCCCGCCGACGGCTCATCCCCGGCCCACCGCCTCCCGGTCCGTCCCTGATCCGCCGGACACTGCCTAGGGGAGTGCTGCCCAGGATTGGGAGTTCGCGTTGCCTGACCACGCGGTGGTCACCTTCGTGTCCGCGGAGATGGTCTTGCCGTTGATGTCGAGCACGAGTCCGGTCTGCGGGTTGGTGAGTTTGAGCCCTTTGGAGGCCCGGCACAGATCAGCCATCTCCAGTCGGCCAGGAGCAGGGACAGGGGCGGGCCGCGAGCCGGTGGGCGGGAGATGCCGACCGTGCAGGTCTTGTGCTTCGGCTTCGTGACCGAGCCCGCGAGGCGCGGCCGTGGGGGTTCGACGGCGCCCTCCGCTTCCCCTCCGCCGGGGCCCCGGTGGCACTCCGCTCTTCGCCTGCGGAGCTGCGTGCCGCTCCTGCGGGCGCGCGGCTGACTCCGCACCATGGCCACAGACATCACAGGTCACAGCGCATTCTGCCTGGCCGTTGGCGACCACCGGCATCTGGCGTCCCATGCGGTGCCGGCGGATACGGGCTGGCCGACAAGATCCAAAGGAGACGGCCCTGCTCACCGCAGACGTGGGCGTAAGGCCGGGCCTCAAACGCGGCCTCCGGTGTCGCTATCGGGTAGGCCCGGCTGCCGGGTCCCCGAGCCGGTTCGTCTGAGGGGATCCCGGGTGTGCGGGCGGGCCGATACGGTGGGGGGAACCTGCCAGTCCGTGCCCCTGGAGCCCTCGATGAGCGAACAGCCGGCCCTCGCCGACACCCGGCAGCTGCTGGAGCCCGCCGCCGCGGACGCCGTACGCGCCTACGCGGCCAGGACCCGCGCGAACGCCGACCACTACGCCGCCGTCCTTGAGGACATTGCCGCCAACGGCCTGCCCGCGGTGGAGGACTGCACCCCCTGGGAAGAGCTCCGCGAGGCCCACCTGGCCCGCCTTGCCGCACAGCGCCCGGCCGTCGCCTGATGACCGCACGCCGCGCCCGCATCGCCTTCTCCGACGCCGCCGCCAAACAGCTGGAGAACATCACCAGCGAGGCGCACGTCCACGCACTGGACCGCGCGCTGGTGGTCATCTCCGTCGACCCCGAGATCGGCGAACCGATCCCCGGCGACACCACCGGCCCCCAACTGCGGCAGTACACCGACGAACTCGAAGCCGTCCGCGTCCTGTACTTCGTCACCGCCCTGCGCACCGTGGTGGTGATCGCGTACATCGAGGTCTAGGCCGGGCGAACGGCCGTGCTGTAGTCCGGCTTGAGAGCGGGGCGGTCGGCGGGTGAGAGCGAGGTGAGGCGGGAGCCGATTCGGAACCGTATCTCGCCCGCTGCCCGGCGGATGTCCTCGCTCTGGGCGGTGTCATCGAGGAGCCCCAGGAGCATTATCACCGCTCGTGCCTCGTCCGCGCTGATGAGTTTGGGGCGGGGTTCGGTGACGCCGTCGAGGAGGGTGTCCAGCAGGTCCAGTGTGTCGTCCATGCCAGGTACAACGCCCGGACGGCGCGCCCGTCACCGTGCTACCCAGCCCAGTGCACGCGCGGCGCCGCATCCAGCGGGTGGGTGCGGCCGGCAGGTCAGGTCTTCTGCAGCGTCCTGTCCCGGCTGAGTGCCTTCTGGAGTTCGTCGCGGATCATGGTGGAGCGGCCGGGGACGCGCCGGTCGCCGCCTCCGGGTCATGGGGCCGAGTGGCAGGATGCTGGTTTCAGGCATGACGGTTCCTCATGTAGGGGCAGGCCAGCTTGCAAAACCCCGCACTCATCCTGCTTTCCCCGCGCCCGCGCACTCGTCCTGGGTCCGACGCACCCCGGAGTCGGCCCTGCAACGTCGTACGTTCACCGCTCGGACCGAAGCGAGGTGGTGGCGGGTGGCGCCAGGTAGTCCTGGAGGGACATGGAGTCGTACAGGCGTGCGGTTCTGGTGGTGAGCCGCAGCAGTGTGCGGCCGGGCCCTGCGGGCAAGGCGGAGATCAGTCGGGCGCCGTGCGCCAGTGCGCGCACGCCCAGGAGGGAGGTGGGGATGAGGGTCTTCGCCGCGCTGAGCGCGGCGGCCCGGCTGCCCCTCACGTGCTGTGCCATTACCCGCTCGTAGGCGGGGAAGGCCCGCTCGTGGTCACCGCCCGCGCGCGCCAGTTCCCCGGCGAGGACGTAGGCCCCGACAACGGCGAGGCTTGTGCTGCCGCCCACGGCCGGGCCGGGGGAGTAGCCGGCATCGCCCACGAGCGTCACGCACCCCCTGGACCAGGTGTCCATGCGGAGTTGGGTTATCGAGTTGAAGTAGAAGCCTGGGGTCCGGTTGAGGCCGTCCAGCCAGGAGTCGACGTCGGGGTGCATGCCGGTGAATGCGGCGTGCAGGAGCTGCTTTTGCCGGGCCAGGTCGTGGTGGTGGTAGTCGAGCTGGTGCTCGCTTCGGAAGAGGAACAGCGCTCGTGCGTCGCCCAGGTGGCGGGCGCCGTACATGCCGGCCGTGCGGCCCACGCCTGTGTGCATGACGAGCTCGCGGTCGAGACCGGCGCGGTTCGGCAGGACCAGTACGCCGAGGTAGGCCCCGAGGAAGGCTGTGTAGCGGGACTCGTCGCCGAAGACGAGGCGGCGCACGGTGGAGTGGAGTCCGTCCGCGCCGACGACGAGGTCGAAGCGCCGCGGCGGGGCGTTCTCGAACTGAACCCGGCCGTCGGGGGAGATGCTGATGACCGAGTCGCCGAAGACGTACTCGACATGCTCCGCTGTCAGGTCGTAGTAGATCTCGCTCAGGTGGTCGCGCATGATCTCGACGTGCCGCTCGGAGGCGGCGCTGAAGATCTTTGTGAGGTCCGCCCGTACGGGACGCCGCGCCCCTTCCTGGTAGACGGCCATCCGGCTCGTGCCGGTGGCCCGCTCCTCGATCCGGGGCAGAGCGCCCATTCTCTGCGAGACGTCTAGGGCGGGCCGGAACAGGTCGACCGCGTGCCCGCCGGTCCTGCGCGGGGTCGGCGCGCGCTCTACGACGGTGACGCGGAAGCCGTGTCGGGTGAGCCAGTGGGCCAGAACCGGACCCGCGATGCCGGCGCCGGAGACCAGGATCCGCATGACCCTTCCTCCTTTTCCTTCAGTCCGTCCGCGCCGGGCGCGGCGCGGTGAATGCCAGCAGCTTTCCGGCCGTCCGCTGCGGATCCTCCAGCAGCGGCGAGTGCCCGAGACCGGGCAGCAACTCGACCTTGGCGCCCGGGACCTTGAGGTAGTCGGCCGCGGAGGAGGACCGCCATCGGCGGTCGGCCTCGCCGAAGAGGACCAGGAGGGGCTTGCCCAGGACCGTCAGCCGGTTGGGCAGCGGCTGCTCCTGGAGGTAGGAGCGGATGGCATGCGTCGTCGCGGCGAGCGTGTGGAGGGTCATGCCGCGCACGTCGTCGAGGAGGACCTCCGGAATCTGGTATCCCGGGCGGCTGACGGCGGTGGAGGCGAACGCACGGAGCTGCTCGTCGGTCGGCGGCCATTGTGTGAGGTCCATAGCCCCGGTCTCCGGTGCGCGCAGGGCGTCCAGGGCGGGGCCGGTGTTGATGAGAACGAGCGCGCTGACCAGAGCGGGGCGTTGTTCGGCGAGAGCGGTGGCGACGACGCCACCGCTGGAGTGGCCGACGGCCACGGCGTGTTCGACGCCGAGCCGGTCCAGCACCATGCCGGCGCGGCGTGCCTGATCCGGGACCGCGTAGCCGCTCCTGGCCGGCTGCGCCGATCGGCCGTGCCCCAGCAGGTCGATCCGAATGACGCGGTGGGCCCCGGTCAGTAGCGGGGCCATCGCGTCCCACGAGCGCGTCGAGGACGCGGACCCGTGGACGAGTAGGAGGGCAGGCGCACCGCGCGGACCGTCCTGACGTACGTGGATGTCGCCGTCGTCCAGCGACACGATCGAATCCCCGTCGGCCGCGCCGCGCCCGCGCACGGGCGGGTCTTGCTCAGAAGCAGTCATGCCCCCACTGTCGCCATCGCGCGCGCCGGTGGATTGGACGAATGTTCCCGCCGAACTCGTCTTAGCATGGATCGATGCAGACGTTCGCGCACGGTGCGGCTCAGTGGCATGTCGCGCGCCCGAGGAAACCCAGCCGGGTGCCGGGTGTGTCCATGGCCGGGTTCGACGTGCGGGACCTGGCGGCGCTTCGGATCGTCCCGCACCCCGCCGTGACCCTGCTCGTCGAGTTCGGCGAGGGCACGTCCGTCATCGACTGTGCTGCAGGGCGGCAGCAGCGGGGAAGCGTTGCCGCAGGAATGGGCCTCGGGTCAGGCGGAGCGGTCCGGGCGCGGGGAAGGGACGTCGTGTGCGTGCAGGTCCGCCTGTCCCCGGTGCTCGCCCACGCGGTCCTGGGCTCCTCTCCCGCCGAACTCGAGGGCGCCGTCGTACCACTGGAGGACCTCTGGGGCTGTGAGGTGGCTCGGATCCGCGAGCAACTCGCCGACGCCCCGTCATGGCAGGACCGCTTCGCGCTGACGGACATGCTGCTGGCCCGCCGGTTCGAGACGGGGCCGACGCCGGACCCTGAAGTGGCATGGGCCTGGCACCGCATCGTCGCTAGCCGCGGCGTGGCCCGGGTCGACGCGCTGGCGGACGAGGTCGGCTGGAGCCGAAAGCAGCTGTGGTCCCGCTTCCGCGCACAGCTCGGCCTGCCTCCCAAGCGCGCCGCGAAGCTGGTCCGCTTCGACCACGCCGCCCACCGCCTGGTCGCGGGCGAAGGAGCGGCATGCGTGGCGGCCGACACCGGGTACGCCGACCAGTCCCACCTGCACCGGGACGTCATGACCTTCACCGGCGCGACACCCACGACTGTCGCCGGTGAGCCCTTCCTCGCCGTCGACGGCCTGGCCTGGCCCCCGGACCCGGCGGCCGCCCTCCGCCCGGCGCGGGGCCCGCGGCACGGTCGGCGGATGCGGGAGTGACCATAGGGCCGGACCTCAGACGTGTTGCCAAAGTCCACCGTCGCACTGGATGTTGATCCTGCCGGATCTTGCTTGGTGTAGATCACGGCGGCCGGCGATCAGGGCGCGGGCGGGGAGAAGGGGCACCAGGATGGGTGAGCGGTGGCTGACGCGTAGGACTGCAGCGCTCGACCCAGGACGAGGGAAGTTGTCCGCTCCGCTCGACGGCCGCCGCGCGGGCTACAGCCAGCCTCGCTTGGCCGCCCGCTTCGAAGCGGCTGGAGCGTTCAGGCGTTCCATCAGCGCGGCCATCTGGCGGCGGACCGTGCGGACAACACCGCCGCGGTCGACTCGTGGAGCTGGGACTGCTCCAAGCTGACCTCCGGCGACTTCAACGGCGACGGCAAGAGCGACATCGGCGTCCTCTACAACTACGGCCGCCAGACCGACGGCACCAACCGCACCGGCCTGTGGAAGTTCACCTCCACCGGCACTGCCTTCGCAGGTCCGGTCATGAGCTGGGACAGCGCGGGCTCCCTCAGCTGGAACTGGATCTCCAGCGACCTCGCCCGAGCACCTTCTCGCCCGCTCACGGGCCCACGAACGACCCGGCCAGGACGGCGACCGCCGCCTGGCCGTCGGTGCACCACTGCGTCCTGACCACGGCTGACCCTGGGAACCAACGGGGTGGGCCCGACCTGGAAGATGCGGCGCGGACGAGGGCCGAAAACGAAGACGTCAGTCGGCGTGGGTGAGTGAACGAAGGTCGGCATCCAGCATGCGGATCAGCTCACCGACCCGTCCGCCGCCACTCGGCGCCGTCGGGAAGCGTTTGAGGACGTCCACGAGGGTGGGTGTCGCTCGACGAACCATCCGCTCGAGATGGCCGACGCCAACGCTTCGATCGTCGTCGGCGACGAGTTCGGCCGCTCTGGCCGCGTGGGCTCCAGCTCCGAGAATGTGCTTGACCTGCGTGGCTTTGGCCAGTGGATGCAGGTAGGCGGCGCCTGCCGCGGACATCGCTGCCCGGGCCGCCTCATGCGCGGCCGTGGTGTCCGCGCTCTTGGCCGCCTTGAGAGCCGCCCACGCAGTGTCGCGCAGAGCCTTCCCCCGCTCACCACCCCGAGCGAACTCCCAAGCGGCCCCGATGGCGTCCCGAGGCCGCGCGTCATCCGGCTGATCGCCCTCGAACACCTCGAGCACCGTTTCCGCGCACGCCGCAGCGAACGCGGTCACCTCACGAAGGTCCTGCCTACTCAGAGCGATCTCGCCCTCTTCCCCTGCCATGACCCCATCCTCACCCATTGCCCAGAACAAGCACCCAGTCCCCCGAAAGCCGTAGCGCGCCCCTGCGACCTGCCGATTCAAGGTGACGGCGACTGTGCCGGCACCACACCCGCGTCCCCACTTCGCGGGGAGGCACCCGTTGCGAGTGTCGTGATCATGGAACCCGAAGCCACGATGCCGCTCGGCGAATGGACCGCCCGCAACGCAGCGCCTCTTGCCGCCTCCGGCGCCGATGCCCCCGTTGATGACCTGTCGGCTCTGAGCCGTCTAATCGGCAGCGCACGCGTGGTAGCCCTGGGGGAGAGCTCCCACCAGATACGAGAGTACGGACTCTTACGCGACCGAATGCTGCGCTTCCTCACCCAGGAGCACGGATTCACCGTCTACGCGGCGGAACTCGCGACCGTCTCCGGTCGGGCCCTCGACGCATGGAACGCGAGGTGCCGACACAGACCTCGATGTCTTGCTCACCCCCAACGCTGGGGGCTATCCGGCCCAGTCGGCGGAAGGCCGCGACACCCTGCGTTGGCTGCGTGCCCACAATGCCGCGGAGACGTACCCCGTCCAGGTCGTCGGACTCCACATCTCTGCCGCAGGCGGTTCACTGGCTCCGGTCCTCGAACTGATGGCCACCCGTCTCGCCGCCATCGCCCCCCGCGTAGGCACTGTACGAGGACGTGGTCGACGACGTCTGGGCAGCGTGGCGCACGGACCAGATGCAGCGCGCGATGGAAGCGCTGTTCGATCGGAACCCCGATGCCGCTGACCTCTCCGCCCGTGACCGCCACCTCGCCGACAGCCTGCTCAACCTCCCCGACCGATCCGCTCCCGACACGCGCCTCGTGCTGGTCGCGTACAACGCCCACATCCAACGACGGTCAATCCCGAGGGCACGGCCCCTGCCCCGTGTCCCCATGGGACACGTCCTCGCCCGGCGGCTCGGACAGGACTACGTCTCGACGGCGATGACCAGCGGCGGCGGCACAATCGTGCAGAACGTGCCTGATCCGGCACACCTGCCAGGCATGCGCCAGAGCGCCACGGACGCCCCCGCACCGGTACCCGCCAGCGTGGAGGCGACTGACGATTGCCGAGTGGGTCCGGCTGGAGCCACACCTGCCGACGTCGGGACGACGTGGCGTCCGGTGGAACGATCACCGCAAGGTGATCAACGGGGTCCTGTTCCGGGTCCGGACGGGCGTACCCTGGCGGGACCTTCCCGAGCGTTCGGCAGCTGGAAGACCGTCTAAGAACGGCATTGGCGCTGGGCGACGGATGGCACGTGGGACCGGATCCTGCGTGCCGTCCAGGCTGATGCCGACCTCGCGGGCCGTGTCGACTGGAGCATGGTGAGCGTCGACTCGACGTCCTGCCGTACCCATCAGCACGCGGCCGGGGTCCGCAAGAAGAAACCACGCGTCCCGAAAAGAGATCGACGCCCCGGCACCACCGCCCTGACGAAGGGCTCGGACGGTCGCGGGGCGCTCTGACCTGCAAGCTCCATCTCGCCGGTGAAGGCGGATGCCGTCCGCTGGCGTTCCTGGTCACGCCCGGCCGGTGGGGCGACGCGCCGCAGGTGATCGAGGTCCTCGAACGCCTCCGCGTTCCCAGCCCGCAGGGCGGACGGCCACGCACCCGACCGGACCACCTCGGTGCCGACAAGGCATACAGCTCACACCATAACCGCCGCTACCTGCGAAGACGCCAGATCAAGCACACCATCCCCGAACCGAAGGACCAGCGGGCCAACCGCAAACGGCGCGGCAACAAGGGCGGCCCGCCTACCGGTTTCGACAGCGAGATCTACAAACGCCGCAACGAGGTCGAGCGAACGATCAACCGGCTCAAGAACTCCCGGGCCATCGCAACCCGCTACGCCAAGAGGGCCTTCGTCTTTCACGGCACCGTCACGGGCGCGGCGATCCGCCTATGGCTCGCGGCCGTGATTCGCCAGAGGGGACCGACTGGTCAGTGAGGGGGTCTTCGAGCGTCGGGATGCATGGGGACAGCAACGTCTCCGTGTGTTCGGTGACCGATCCCCGGGCGAGTCTCAGTACACGTACCTCGTTCTCATGGGCCGCGTCCTCGTCGTCGCGGATGTGCAGAAGGCCGTAGGAGCCGGGAGCAACCTTCGCGACATGCTCGAACAGATCGACGACATCGAGCGACGAGCGGTGATTGGGATGGCCTCCTAGGTGGATGAACGGCTCGCCGTTCATCCACCTGAGATCAAGGAGGTAGGGACTGGCCATCTGGGCGATGCGAAGCCGAAGCTCATCCACGATCTGCCGCAGTCGGACGTCATCGTCGTCATCAACCGCGGTCTCCCTGACGGTGATCCAGCCATGGTATTCGAGCATGCCGCGATTCTAGTGAGGCCAGCTGGGCCTCAGCCGTCCCCTCCCGGCATGATCCGCCGGACAGTGCCTAGCCGGGGAGTGCGTGGCCGGGCGGTGGCGGCGCGTTACGGTCAATGTCGCCAATGCCGGGTGGCGGTGGGATGGTGGCGGGTAGTTTCGCCGCCATGACCGTTCCTCTGCTTGACCGGCGTCCGTCGTCTCCCGGGCCGACGTCTAAGCCTCCGCCGGGGCGTCCGTCTCCTGATCCGCCCACCCGTCCGGACAAGAACCCGCCGTTCCCGCCGAACAATCCGCAGCAGCCCCGGCCAGGAGGCTGACCGGTCATGCGCGTTGACCGGCTCCCGTTCGAGGAGCTTCCCGACGAAACCCGGCAGACGATCGCGGCCCGGGTGGGGGAGGACTGCCCCAGAGCGGAGGTGGAGTCGGGGACCAGTTCCGCGCTCGCGTCGCTGTTCTGGCCGGAGTCGGGCCCGGAGATGGTATTCGTCAAGGGCCTGCCTCTGGACCACCCCCGGATCGGTGAGCTCCGGGCCGAAGCAGCTGTCGCCCCGTTCGTTCCCGCCATTGCCCCCAGGCTGCTGTGGCAGGAAGAGGCCGGCGGGTGGCTGCTGCTGTGCTTCGAGGGCGCCAACGCGTCTGCATGGGCGTACTTCGGCGAGGACGGTGACCATCTGGAGCCGGTCGCCGCAGCCCTGCGCGAGCTGAGTCTGCTTCCGGCGCCTGACGGGGTGCGGCTGACGCCGTGGGATCGGTGGGGCGAGTACTGCGACCCCACCCACGCAGGCCTCCTGACGGGGGACCGGCTGGTGCATTCGGATCCGGCCGCCACCAACTTCATGGTCGAACGCAGTGGCCGGGTGTGGATGATCGACTGGGCGTGGGCGATGCGCGGCCCCGCCTGGATCGACGCCGCACTCTGGGGTTTCCGCCTCGTCCTGGACGGCAAGCAGAGCGTCGAAGACGCGGCGCGCTGGGCCCAGACCATCCCCGCGTTCGCGACGGCCCCTCGCGAGGGGGTGCGGGTTCTTGCGGAGGCGGAGGCGCGGTCCTGGGAGGACTGGCGCGAGCACGGAATGACCGAGCTGGACGAGACGATCACAGCCGCCCGCGCATGGGCCGCGCACTGGCGCTGACGTCCACCGCAAGCCCCGGTACTCACCCTCACGAACACCTCGCGCTTCACGGGGCCGCGGCCCGGCGGCTGCGCGTCCGCGCACCGCCCCCACCATGTCCCGGCCAGACGTTCGGCCCCGCTACCGTGCCGGCGGCCTGGGAGGCTGGAGGCCTGCCACCGGGTCAGGGGTGCACGTAGTCGTTGAGGTAGCGGCGAGCGGCACTTTCGCTCGTGCCGAGCGCGGTCGCCACGTCCTTGAGCGGTACGTCGCGGGCGGCGAGTTCGTACGCGGCGTCCTGGCCGGCCTGGCCGATGACGTACCGCAGGTCGGCGAGGGCCTTCAATACGACCAGCGGTTCCTCGACAGCGAGGACGTCGAGTTGCCGGACGAGGTCGGTGAGCAGCGCGGTGAGCTCGGCGGGGAGCGGGACGGCGGCGTCCCGGACCACCGACACGTGGGCCTCGTAGTCGCCGATGGGCCCGGACAGATCGACGTCCGCCTCATACAGCGGCTGGTCGCCTCCGAGCCGGGCCCAGTCGAGGGGGTACTCGGCCGCGCCCCGCCAGCCGCACGAGCAGCTGCCCCGCAACACCAAGGCCCGGGGCCGCCCACGCCGGCCGTCGTACGCGTGCCACTCGGTCGACGAGGGCACGTCCGGACCGCTGCCCACGTCGAAGTAGACCGGGCCCGGCTCACTGCCGTCGGCCAGCAACACCCCGACCGACCCCTGATGCGCAGCCCCCAACGCCTTCAGCACCCTGTCCACCACGACCCACCCCCACCCCGCATCCCGATCGAGCCGGCCCACCATCCAGTCCCCACGTACGCCTCCACCGTCTACGAATCCCGTTCTGAAACGATCAGTTATAGGCGGCGACCGCCCATGTCACCTTGTAGTGCTTGCTGTTCTCGCTCCACCGGTACTGCTCCTTGCCTGCGGTCCGGCCGGCGATCTCGATCCAGCTCGTGGTGTACGTGGGCTTGCCATCCGAGCCGATGTTGGCCAGACCGCAATCCTTCGAGCAGGTCGTCGCCACCCGCTGGGACACCGGGTCGCTGCCCACGCTGTTCAGCATGATCCGCGAGTTGGCGAGGCCGTTGCCGTAGTCCGTGCACCAGCGGTTGGCGCCGTTCGGAATCTCCTGTACCGCCGCCAGTGTCGGCCACTTGGCGTACGTGTCGCTGTGGCAGTCGGCGGCGCCGCTCTTGGAGAACTGGACGACGCCCGCGTTCGCGCCCACCCAGAAGCGGTCGGGGTTCCCGTACACCGGGGTCAGGTCGTGACCCCAGGCGCCCTCGCCCTTCGGGTTCTTCGGCAGCGGGTACGAGGTGCCGGTCGTGTTCGCGAAGCGCTTGGTGGCCGGGTCGTACGTAAGCTTGCGCAGCTCCAGACCACCGAGCACCCACACGTCCCTGCCGTTCGCGTCGGCGACGACCTCGTGCGCGCTGTTCAGCGGGATCGTCTGCACCGGCGTGCCGCTCCAGTCGCCCGGCTGGCCCTGCTCCTTGGTGTACAGCTCGACCTTGCCCGGCACCCCGTCCGCGCCCGCGAAGGCGGCGACGACGCTGCCGTCGGGCAGCAGGTCCACGCCATGCAGGTCGCCGGGCTCATTGGCCCCCTTGACGTTGATCGCCCAGTGGTAGCCGGACAGGGCCGGATAGGGGACGACGCCGATGAAGCCGCTGCCGCCGTCGCCGGTGACCAGCACCTTCCCGCTGCCGTACGACCCGCCGGGGCGCAGCTTGTGCGAGGTGCCGCCCTTCCAGTTGGCGCCCTTCAGCGTCACGTCCTCCACGGAGTGGTACGCGTCCGGCAGCCAGCGCTGGTACGGCTTGGACGCCTCCCACACCGAGGGGTTCGCGGAGTCCAGGAACTCCAGGGTCTCCTCGGCGGCGGGTAGCCGCCCGCGTACGGCGGACCGTACTCGTTGCCCGTGATCAGCGGCGTCGAGCCGGCGTTGAACTCGACCTCCAGCGTCGGCGTGAAGTACGACTTGGTGCAAGCGCGGTCCTGCGTGGCGCCCGTCGGGTGCATGGAGCAGAAGTCGTGGTAGCCGGTGACACCGGTCGCCGCGTCCGGCGCGCCCTCGCGCCCGCTCAGCCGGATGCCGTAGTTGGGCGTGGTCGTGCCCGCCCGGGTCCAGCCCTTCACCATGTCGGTGACGTCGACGCGGACGATGCCCTTGGATTCGTCCGGCAGGTACCTGTCGGGCTGGTCCTCACAGTCGGCGACGTTCGGGTGCCCGACGCCGAACCAGGAGCCGATGCCCTCGCCGACGGCGGGCTGGTTCGCCCAGGTGATCGTGGACTGGTTCCACGGCTCGGTCACCCGGTACACGCCGTACCAGGAGTTCTGTCCGCAGTCCGGGGCCGCCACGAAGGAGTTGTACATCCGCAGGTACGCCCGGTTGATGTTCGCGCCTGTCAGCCGCGAGACGTCGAACTGCAGGAAGCTGCGGTACTTCGTCGCGCCCGCGTCCGGCGTGCCGACGTGCAGCAGGTGCCCCTGCGAGTGGTCGGCGTCGTCGGTGCTGCTGATGTACGTGTCCTGGAGGCGCTTGATCAGGTTGCGGGGGCCGCTCTGCGCGAACGGCGAGACCGCGCCGGTGTCGGCGGTCGCCGCCGCGGGCGCCGCCCGCAGGGACCGCGCCGGCGCGGACTCCGCCCGCGCGGTACCCGGGTCCGGCGCGGGGCCTTGGGCCAGTAGCAGCGACATCGCCAGCGCCAGGCCGCTCGACAGACCCAGGGTCCTCCGTCCCCAGCGTTTCGCATGTCGGTCCTTCAGGGGGTGTCGGGACACCGGTGCTCCGCTCCTGGCGGCACCCGCGCCGGTCACGCGCGCGGGGGCCTCGGCCACCGGTCCGAACGGGCGTCCGGTCCGGTTCGGCCCACAGTAGCCGCCGAACGAGCAGGCCACGGGCCCGCGATGAGAAGGGCCTCCGGTGCCCGAACGGGTCGCCCTGCGGGCGACGGTGGTCGGTGGCCGCCTGTCGGCCCGCCTCGAACGACAGCTCGACTACGCGGGACGAGCCAGGTCCAGCGGTCGGCCGCCCTGGAGTCCCGCAGTCGCATTTCATGTGACACCTTTGCCGGCACCTGACACGTTCCACCGGGCCGGCCGGTAGGCGGGCGGCGCGTGGGGCGGGTATCCGCGCGTCTGTGGCTTCTGCCGGGGCCGGTCGGTGATTGTGGTGGCATGAAGGAGCAGCGGTTCGATGTCTGGGCGGCTGGGGATGCCTACGAGTGGTACACGGGCCGGTGGAGCCGTCTGGTCGCGGAGGAGTTCGTGGCGCGCCGCCGCTCCCGCGCCGGCGTGCTTCGTCGTGGCCGACGGGCTGGCGCTGCCGGTACGCGAGGCGGGGTGCGACGTGGCTGTCAGCGGACTGGTGCTCAACTTCCTTCCCGCGCCGGGAGCGGCGGTGGCCGAGGCATCGCGCGTCGTGCGGCCGGGCGGGCTGGTCGCGGCGTACGTGTGGGCTCCGGCTTCGCGGATCTGTGGGAGCCGTTCACGGCCGGGCAGGGCCCCGCCCCCGGCTACGTCGCCGGCCTCACCGAGCCCACCCGGGACCGGTTGCGTGACAGGCTCCGCGATACCGTGCCGACGCGGCCGGATGGGTCGATCGCGCTCACTGCCCGCGCATGGGCGATCCAGGGCCGAAAGCCCGGCCGCTCCCGCACCTGACAGCGCCGACACGCTGCGCTAGGGGATGGTCGCGCCGAAGGCGTGCAGGGCCTCCATGATCGGCTGGAAGAAGGTGGTACCGCCGTGGGTGCAGTCGCCGGAGCCGCCCGAGGAGATGCCCACCGCGGTGGCGGTTCCGTCCTCGTTGGTGATCCAGAAGGGGCTGCCGCTCTCACTGGGCTCGGCGCACACGTTGGTCCTCGTCAGACCTGTGACCCGTCCCTCTGCGTAGTTCACCGTCTGGTTGAGGGCCTGGACGTCGCCGGGCTCGCCCGCGTCAATGCCGTGCAGCCCCGTGGAGGCGCCGCTGCGGCTGACTTTGTCGGCGGTGGTCGCGTCCCGGGCACCGGTGACGGGCAGCGAGGGCAGGACGTAGCGCCGCACCTGGCTCGGGCGGGCGACGGAGGCGTCGGTGTACACGGCGATCGCGTAGTCGTCGCCGGGGAACTTCGACCCGTTCTCGGGGACGAGCGCGATCTCTGCGCCGCCCTCCGCCTCCGCCCAGCTCTTGATCGGGTTGCCGCAGTGCCCAGCCGTGAGGAAGGCGTCAGGCTTGCCTTCCCGCTTCACGTTGAAGCCGAGCGAGCAGCGCCCCCGGAAGCTGGACTTCGCGGAGGCGTAGACCGCATCACCGGCCGAGGAGTACGCCCGTAACTCCTGATCGGTCCGCTGCAGCTCGACCGTCTCACCGAAGGGCTTCAAGACCTTGTGGAGCATCTCCAGCCGCGCGTCGGTGACCGTGGGGTCGGCGGTGACGACGACCCGGTTGGCTACCGGGTCCATGCCCCAGGCCGTCCCCGGGATCAGGGCGCTGGAGTCCAGGGCCGCCTTGGTGGCGTCCAGCTGTGCAGCCGCGAAGCGGACGGTCCGGGGCTCGGCACCGGCCTCACGGACCGTGTCCGCCGCGGTCGGGGTCGTGACGTTGACGATCAGCTTCCGTGCCGCAGCGTCGTAGTACGAGCCGGCCTGTGCACCCTCCAGCTGTGGAATCAGGAAGTCGGCGAGCTGTCCGGCCGCGGCCGCGCTCATGGTGCGAGTTGCCCCGGCCTCTGGGGCATCCGACCTGTGCGGGACCAGGGCCGTAGCGCCCAGCAGGGCAACAGCCGTAGCGACCAGGGTGGAAGCCCGTCGCAGTGGAACAGACGATCGCAAAACATCTCCCGGGGGCATGCCGGAACTCAGAGTCCGGAGACAGGCGTGACAGAACACCACGATCAACGCCTGGCTCGCGTCCAGGGCACGGCAGCTTCCGGGAAGGACAGGGATCCTCGCGGTCGGATTCAGCTCATGCGGATATCAAAACGAAACGACCAGACGGGTCAGCGCGTCGGCCGCCTCGACGATGGCTGTTGAGGTACTCCAGGGGCCCCTGCCCTTGGGGGCCCGCGATGAGCTGGTGGAGCAGCGTCCGGCTTCGTGCTGTGTCGCAGGGAGGCGGGCCCCTGGGGGGCGCGGTTGCGTGGTGCCCCGGCAGGTGGTGAACGGGGCAGTAGGTGTGGAGCGGGTTAGGGGAGTGCGGCCCAGGATTGGGAGTTCGCGTTGCCTGACCACACGGTGGTCACCGCTGTGCCCGCGGAGATGGTCTTGCCGTTGATGTCGACGACGAGTCCGGTCTGCGGGTTGGTCAGCTTCAGGGTGCCGTTGGTTTGAGCGATGGTCCATTTCCGGTAGGCGTTGGCGGGGTCGAACGCCTGGGCGGTGACGGGGTTGCCCACGGCGGTGCCGGGGGTGAGGGTCAGGGGCCGGGTGCAGCCGTTGGTGATCCGCTACCCGGGCCCGTCAGTTGCCGCGCCATCCGGTCGAGGTCACTGAAGGGGGCGGTGCGCATCAACAGCGTGAATTGCCTCCAACAGGTTCGAGCGGTTCCTGCCAATGCACCGCGCAGGCCCTGTTGTAGCATGTCGTCCAGTGGATGACAAATATGGAGTCATCGAGTAGATGACGCCTTAGGAGGTGCCCGTGACTGCAGCCCACCAGCCGCCCGCGACCAGTACCCACAGTCCTTCGTCCTTCATGGCTGCCGCGGCAGCCCTGGTGGCCATGGACGACGCGTTGCGCGGCGCCCAGAACGAGACCTCCGACGCCGTCGGGCCTGGCCCCGAGCAGGCCTTGGCCTCCCTGATGCTGCTACGGCAGGTGCGCGAGCAACTCGCCGGCTGGGAGACCGGTCTGATCGAAACCGCCCGCGATGCGGGCGCCAGCTGGGCCGACCTTGCCACCCCCTCGGTGTCGCCAGCCGCCAAGCAGCTGAACGCCGTTACCTGCGCGGTCGGCCCGGCCCCGCCGGCACCACCGGAGAGCAGCGTGTGCAGGTCACCCGCCAACGCCGTGCCGCCGACCGCACCGCCGCCACCTGGGCCCGCGCCAACGCAGCCGACCTGCGTCGCCTCGCCGGACAGATCACCGCGCTCGCCCACCTCACGCCCGAAGCGCGCGCGGCACAGGCCGCCCTGCACGCCGCTCTCGGCGCCGGGGACGCCGCCGAGCTCATCTCGCCCTTGGCCGACATGCGTCCCCACCTCGACGCCCGCCACACCGGTCTCGTCGATTCCCTGGACGCCCTCCAAGCCCACCGCACGACGACAGCCTCTGACGAAGACTGACCCGCACACCCAAAGCCATCATCCGTACGCGGTGCCCCGCTGGCGCGTCACGCACACGCCGGCTCACGTGCCCGAATCCCATCCGTATCCGACCTTCCATTGAAAGGACCCAGCATGCCCAGCAGCGTTGAGACGCTGGAATTCCAGGCCGAGACACGCCAGTTGCTCCGGCTGGTGATCCACTCGATCTACTCGAACAAGGACATCTTCCTGCGCGAGCTGATCTCGAACGCCTCCGACGCCCTGGACAAGCTGAGGCTGGCATCACTGACCGATACCGGTCTCACCGAGTACGGCTCCGCTGACCTCCACATCTCGCTGGAGGTCGACAAGGACGCCCGCACCTTGACCATCCGCGACAACGGCATCGGCATGACCCGCGACGATCTCGTTGAGCTGATCGGCACGATCGCCAAGTCCGGCACAGCCAGCCTCCTGGAAAAGATCAAGGAGTCCAAGGACGCCGCAACCACGGAGAGTTTGATCGGGCAGTTCGGCGTCGGCTTCTACTCGGCGTTCATGGTCGCCGACAAGGTCACCGTGCGCACCCGGCGGGCGGGTACAGACTCCGGTACCCAGTGGGAGTCCGACGGCGAGGGCTCCTACACCATCCAGGCCGCCGACGGCCTCCCCGTCGGCACCTCGGTCACCCTGCACCTCAAGCCGGCCGACAGTGAGGACGGACTCGCCGACTACCTTTCCGAATCGAAGATCCGACAGATCGTCAAGCGCTACTCGGACTTCATCCGCTGGCCGATCCGCATGGCCACCGACCGGACCGATGCCGACGGGGAAGCCACCTCCGACCTCGACACGCTCAACTCGATGAAGGCGCTGTGGGCCCGGCCCCGCAGCGAGGTGACCGAGGACGAATACAACGAGTTCTACCAGCAGATCAGCCACGACTGGCTGCCCCCGGCCGAGACGATCCACATGCGCGCCGAAGGCACCTTCGAATACGAGGCGCTGCTGTTCGTTCCTTCACAGGCCCCCTTCGACCTGTACTCGCGCGAGTCCAAGTCGGGCGTGCAGCTTTATGTCAAGCGGGTGTTCATCATGGACGACTGCGAAGCGCTCATGCCCAACTACCTGCGCTTCGTGAAGGGTGTCGTGGACGCCCACGACCTGTCGCTCAATGTTTCCCGCGAGCTCCTCCAGCACGACCGCCAGATCCAGGGCGTACGCCGGCGCCTGATCAAGAAGGTCCTCGGCGCACTCAAGGACATGCAGGCCAAGGACGCCGAGCGCTACACGAGGGTCTGGGCCCAGTTCGGCCGGGCACTGAAGGAGGGTCTGCTCGAGGACAGGGACAACACCGAGCTGCTGCTGGAGCTGGTGTCCGCCGCTTCCACCCACGACCCGGAGAAGACCACCACGCTGCGCGAGTACGTCGAGCGCATGAAGGACGGCCAGGACACCATCTACTACCTGACCGGCGAGACCCGTGCCATGGTAGAGAACTCCCCGCACATGGAAGCCTTCGCCGCCAAGGGCTACGAGGTGCTCATCCTCACCGACCCCATCGACGAGGTATGGGTTGACCAGGTCCCAGCCTTCGACGGCCATCGTCTGCAGTCCATCGCCAAGGGCCAGGTCGACCTTGATGAGTCCGCCGACGGCGACAAGGAGACCGACGCCGACAAGGCCCAGCGCGAACAGGACTTCGCCGCCCTGCTGCCATGGCTGACCACCACCTTGTCCGACCACGTCAAGCAGGTACGCCTGTCGTCACGCCTGACCACCTCGGCGGCATGCATCGTCGGCGACGCCCACGACGTGACCCCCACCCTGGAAAAGATGTACCGGGCCATGGGCCAGCAGATGCCCACCGTCAAGCGGATCCTGGAACTCAACCCCACACACCCCCTGATCACCGCACTTCGTACCGCACACCACGCAGACGCCGAGGCTCCCGCTTTGACGGAGGTCGCCGAGCTGATCTACGGCAGCGCTCTGCTCGCCGAAGGAGGCGACCTGTCCGACCCGGCCCGCTTCACCCGGCTCCTCACCGACCACCTGACCCGCACCCTGTAGCCACCGAAGCAACCGGGCACAGAGGAACCCGCCTGCTCCGGCACCCCGAACGGTGCGTCGGAGCAGGCGGACGTGCGACAGGCGCGGGAAGGACGCGGTCCGCCTCGACCTGCCACTCGGTCACCGCCCGGAGGCCTCCCCCAAGGTGGACGGGCACCATCGGGATCGGAGCGGTACCGGTCAATCTCCATCGGGTAGTTGCCGGTGGTCGGGAGCAGGTCCTTCGGCGTGGCGCGCTCAGCCCGGTGAACGGGGCTACCAAGGGACGGCTCAGACGCCGCGATCACACCAGCCGCACCAAGATCATCTTACCCGTGACCAGCAGTTACGGGACAGGCCTTAAAGGGTGTTGCAGAAGTCTGTCTCGGCCAGGCCTGAGTGGTGTCTGGCCTGCTGATTCAGCCGGTGATGGCGATGTTGTGCATGGTGGCGACGGCCTGGACGGCGTGGTGGAGGCCGTCGCCTTTCTGTCGGCAGTCGCGGAGGATCTTCCAGTTCTTCATCCGGGCGAAGGTGTGCTCGACCCGGGCACGTACCCGCCGGTGCTCGGCGTTGTCCTCCTCCTGCCCGCGCAGGAGAGGGCGGCCGGCCCTTCTGCGGTGCGGGACGGTCAGCCCGGTGCCGAGATAGGCGCCGTCCGCTATCACCGTCGTCCCGGCCGCCGCGGCCGGCAGGTCCGACTCGCGCCAGACGTGGGCATCGGCCTTGTTTCCCGGCGCCGGGCGGGCTGAGGCGACGACGAGACGGGTGTCGGCATCGATGATGACCTGCACGTTCGCCGAGAACCGGTAGTTCCTCGACGAGGCGCCCACTTTCCGGTCGCGGACGGGGACGAGGGTGCCGTCCACGATCCACAACCGGTCGGTGTCCGTCACCGGCCGTGGGGCCGGCTCGAGTGCCAGGAGCGGACGCAGGCGCTGGATGACCCGGCAGACCGTCGCTGCGGAGACGCCGAACAGCGGGGCGAGCTGCCGCATCGTGAGGTTGGTGCGGTAGTACACTGCCACCAGCAGGACCCGGTCCGTCAGCGGCAGGCACCACGGCCGGCCACCACCGGGCCCGTTGCCGCCCCACTCCCGCACGAGCTTCACCAGCTTCACGAACCGGTCCATCCGCAAGCCCGTGAACGTCTCCACCCACACCGGCTCAGCCCGCAACACCCCACCCATACAGGGAAAATGCCCGGGACTGAGCCTTCTGCAACACCTTTAAGGGCTGTCCCGTAACTGTGCTGCGTGACCCGTCTCAACGAAGCCTGACCGGCTTGGGCCAGCCCTCGGGTCCAGCTGGCGGAGTCGACGGTGTCAGGCCGGCTCGTCGTCGGCAGGGGCCCACTCTTCGCGGTATCCCTGGCGATCGGAGTAGGCGGTTGCTGCAAGGACCCGCAGCGACCAGTCGACGCTGTCGTGGTCATGGGTACCGGCATGTTCCGAATCGCGCCAGGCGGCGAGCAAGTCACGGCGCATGGCGATGGTGCGGGCCGGTGAGTAGAGCGCGGCAAGCGGGTTGTCGGGGGACAGCTCTTCGGGAAGCCATGACATGGGTGGCTGGTCTGCGGCTGCCACTTGGTCGGCGTCGATCTGCTCGTGCAGCCAGGTGATCAGTTCGGCAGTCATACCCTGCATGATCCCCCATGCCGATCGCGCTCGACGAAGGCACCCTAATCGGCCCGGGATGATCTTGGTGTGGCTGGTGTGATCACGGCGTCGGAGCCGTCCTGGATAACCCCGTTCACCGGGCTCAGCCCCCGTGCCTTCGGGAAGCTGGTGACGGTGCTGCGGCGCCAGGGTGCGGACGCGGTCCGCAAAGGCCGGCCGTGGAGCCTCCCTCTGGAGAACCGGGCCCTGCTGGTCGCGGCTTACTGGCGCACGAACCTCACCATGCGGCAGCTCGCCCCGCTGTTCGGAATCTCAAAGTCTGCGGCAGACCGGATCATCGACCACCTCGGGCCGATGCTCGCGTTCCAACCCCGCAAGCGGTTCGCGAAGGACACCGTGCTCATCGTGGACGGCACCCTGGTCCCCACCCGGGACCACACCATTGCCGCGCAGTCGAAGAACTACAGGTACTCCACCAACCACCAGGTCGTCATCGACGCCGACACCCGACTGGTCGTCGTGGTCGGCCGGCCGCTTGCCGGGAACCGCAACGACTGCAAGGCATGGGAGGAATCCGGTGCCAATGCCGTTCCAGCTCGACGGCTTCCAGACCGCCGAGGACACCCGCCGCCACCTGTGGCGCACCTACCGCGACGCCCTCGCCCCGCTGGACGACGTGACGCTCATCGACGTCGATGTGGACCACGCCGTACCGCACCTGTGCCAGGTCCGCGTCCCCCACCGCGACGAGGTATTCGCCAACCTCCGAGGTCAGGACATCGGGGTCGGGGTCCACTACCCGCCCAACCACACCCAGCCCGCGTTCGCCACCTGGCACCGCTCCCTGCCGGCCACCGAACAGGCAGGCAGCGAGATCCTCAGCCTGCCCTTCCACCCGCACCTCACCGAGACGGACATCAACCTCGTGGTGACCACGCTCGAACAGGCCCTCAAGACCGCCGGAGGATCGTGATGGGCAAACTCCTGACCGTGTGCCTGGGGAACTACTGCCGCAGCCCGTTCGCCCAGGTCGCGCTCACCCGCAGGGGCGGGACGGCGGTAACGGTCCACTCCGCCGGACTGATCGGCAAATGGCAGGACCAGCCCGCCAACCCCTCCATGATCAACGCAGCCCGGCGGCTCGGACTCGACCTCACACCACCGCGGCCGCCAGATCACCATGGAGGACCTGGAGTGGGCGGATGACGTCCTCGCGATGGATGCCGCCGTCCTCGACACGCTCCGCGCGATCGACGACGGCCACAACGCCCACAAGCTGAGCCTCTACCTCCCAGGCCACGACGTTCCCGACCCGATCGGCCAGGACGAGAGCACGTTCAACGACTGCGCCGTGGTGATCGAGGCGGGCACAGCCCTGCACACCGGACGCCGACATCAACAGTCCGGCTGATTCAGGCGGATGCGGCGGACAGCACCACGTCCACGAGCCTGTCCGCCGCATCCGGCCGCCCGTACGTCCGGGCCCGCTCAGCCATCGCCGCCCGCAGGGCGGGGTCGGTCAGGAGCGGGCCCACCGCGTTCTGCAGAGCGGGGCCGTTGACCTCGCCGAGCAGGGCGAGCGCCGCTCCCGCGTCGGCCAGGTGCTGGGCGTTGTGGGCCTGCTCGTTCCCGGCCGACGTGGCGAGCGGGATGAACACCGCGGGCTTGCCGAGCGCGGTCAGCTCCGCCAGCGTCCCGGCCCCGCTCCGCGATACCACGACGTCGGCCAGCGCCAGCACGTCCGGCAGCTCCGCCCCGAGGAACCCCGTCAGGTGGTAGCGGCCGGCCAGGGCCGGGTCCAGCCTGGCGGCAGCCGCCCGGAGTTCGTCCACGTTCCCCGGACCGCACTGGCGAATCACGTTCGCGTGCCCCAGGAGCCAGGGCAGCACTTCACGAACGACACCGTTGATCTGCTGGGCCCCCTGGGCCCCGCCGGTGACGTAGACCGTCGGCAGACGCCGGTCGAACCCATACAGGGCCAGTGCCTCGACCGCCTTGTCCGCGTGGCCGCCAAGTACTTCCAGCCGCACTGGGTTCCCGGTGACGACCGCACGCTCGCGTACCTCAGCGGGCAGCAGCGGCAGCGAGGACTCCGAGGACACCGCGATCCGCGTCGCCGAACTCGCGAGCTTGCGGTTGGCCAGCCCGAGCCGCACGGTCTGCTCGTGCAGGACCAGTGGAACGCGGCACAGCCGCGCGGCCAGCCCGGCCGGGACCGCGACGTACCCGCCCGTCGCCAAGACCACGTCCGGCCGGAAGCCAGCCACGATCGACCGGGCCTGAGCCACGCCGAGCGGCACCCGGGCCATGTCCTTCACGTTCGCGGCGGACAGCATTTTGAGCGGATTCGACGAACGTCGGATCTTCCCCGTGGCCACTGTCTGGAACGCGATCCCCTCCGCCGGGGCGACACGCGCTTCGAGCCCGTCCGCCGTCCCGATCCACAGCACATCCAGCGTGCCACCCACAGCCGCGAGGCGGCCTTGCAGGGTACGGACCGCCGTCAGGGCGGGGTATGTGTGACCGCCGGTTCCTCCGCCCGTCACGAGCAGCCGGAAGGGACGCGAGAGCGAGGAAATGTCCACGCGCCAACCCTACTGTTAGCTGGCACACGAGCACGACGGGTGGCGCGTCTCGGCGCACCCTGGTGATCTTCCCGTCGCGTGCTCGTTTGAGTTGGCATGCGAAAGACGATCTACGCACTGACAGTGGCGGCGCCGGTGCTCGCCGCAGACCCCGCCTACGCGAATGGGACAGCCTAGGACGGCAAGGTGGGCTGAGTGTCACTGCCGGGCAGTCAGACCTCGAACTGAGGGTTCAGCTGGTCATGCCGAGCGCGTTCTCGGGACTGCAGAACGGACACGGCTCCACACCTTCAGTGATCAGCCTCCGGGCCTCATCACGGCTGATCGCCTTCCCGTAGTCGTCGAAGGTGCAGCTGCCATCGTGGACGTTCAGCGGCTTCGGGCCGCGAGCGCTCCGCATCGACGTCACCTTCCACTCCGGGCGGGCCACCACCACGGCAGGCGGCGGGGGCCGACGGGGCGCGGGCTGCCGCGGTCCAGCCTGGTGGAAGGAGGCAGCGGCCAGCTGCGCCTCCAGATCGCGGATGGCCTGATCGGCCTGGCGCTGCTGCCAGCCGAGCCAGGCCTGCACAGCGCGCCACCGCTGCAGACGGACCTCCAGCTCGCTCACGAAGACCGCGCACCGCAGGCCGGCTCCCGCGCCGCATTCAGGCCGGCCTCCGCCGGCAGCTGCAGCTCCACACAGCCCGCGGTACTCCAACCACGTTGCTCCAGAACGGGTGGGCACTGATCAGGCAGGAGAGACGGATCAGCTCGCGCCGCAGAACGGCGGTGTCGAGTGCGGGCTGGAGGGCGAGCCGGCGGCAGATCCGGATCTGGTCTTGCTTGAGGCGACGAGATCGTCAGGGAAGTGGAAGTGCGGCATCTACTCATTGAACCAGCTGTTCGAATGTATGTGCGAGTCGTGCCGTCTGCTGTGTGCCCAGCCCCGCCGATTTCCTGAACCCGTCGGAAAGCGCCTGCCCAAGGGCGGACTACCGGTATGTGCCGTGGCGGAGCTGGCTGATCGCCGGACTCGTGACCCCCTGCGAGGAACGGCAGAGCTCGGCCATGGACACGCGGCCCGGCACCGTTGCCGCACCCGGGCGCGAGCGCTGGGGAACCACCGGCTTCGACGTCCCCACTCTGCGCAGCTTGGCCTTCGGCTTCGGGGCGTGCTGCTGGGGGCTAGGCCGCTTCGCCTTCGCTGGCAGCCGCTCAGGCTTTCGTACGGTACGAATTCCCGAGCCCGATCTGTCGTCCTTCGCGGTGCGGGGTTGCTCCCGGCGAGTGCGCGACGCCGACGAGGTGTTCTCGGGCGCGACTACCACGGCGGGAGCGGGTGGCCGGATGTCGGGCAGCGGCGTCAGCGGCAGCGCCGCCTCAGCCGCCTCTCGCGCAGGGGCGGGGGCCGGGACCGAGAACTGCGTGCGGTCCTGCGGGGATTTGTTATCGACGGGGGCGACGGAGAAGCACCCCGCCGTGGCCAGGAGGACGGCGAGGAGCAGGGGGAGAGTCCGGCGGTTCACATGATCACTGTCGCGCACACCGGACGCGGTACCGCCGAAGGCACGCCCGTCCCTGCCGCCTACGACGGACCCCAACAGCGGCACAGGGTCAATACGCAGCCGTCTGCCCGCTCAGGCGGTGGCCCGGGTGGGCAGGGCGATGACGGCGGCGGCGGACGCCCGGTCGAGGGCGGTGGAGAAGGTCTTCGCGACGATGGCGGCCTCCTTGGCCATGGCCTCGATCTCCGCGACGGCTAGAGCGTCGGCCGCGGTGCGGGCGAGGAGGTCGAGCGCTTCGTCGTTGCCTTCGGCCAGGCGCTGGATCTGCTGCAGCTCCTGGTAGCGCAGGTCGGCCTCGCGGACCTGCGCGGCATACTCCTCCAGGGCCGCGATGCGCTGCTCGACGCCGTCCCGGCTGACGCGCAGCGCTTGGCCTCCATTGCGGCTTCGTTCTCCAGGGGGGCCCGGGGCCGCAGCGGCGCGGATGCCTGGTGCCCCGCCAGGTGGTGACGGGGCGCCGGGTGTGGGGCGGCTTAGGGGAGTGCGGCCCAGGATTGGGAGTTCGCGTTGCCTGACCACACGGTGGTGACCGCTGTGCCCGCGGAGATGGTCTTGCCGTTGATGTCGAGGACGAATCCGGTCTGCGGGTTGGTGAGTTTGAGCGTGCCGTTGGCCTTGGCGACGGTCCACTTCTGGTAGGCGTTGGCGGAACCGAACGCCTGGGCGGTGACAGGGTTGCCCACGTCGGTGCCGGCCGTGAGAGTCAGGGGCTGGGCGCAGCCGTTGGTGATCCGCACGGTGGCGTCCGGGTTCGCGTCGAACTTCCAGCGCTGCGAGCCGCGGCTGGTGTCGCGGGCGGCGAGGACGACGGTGGAGCCGGATGTGCAGGAGTTGGTGAGCTCGACTGCCAGGCCGCCGCCGTCGGTGAGGGTGTAGTACGTGCCGTTGCCGGCGAGGGCGGGCCCGTAGTCGATGGTGTGCGGTGCCAGCTTGCTCAGGGCGTCCGCACCGGTGGACAGCGGCGGGTTCGCGCTGGGGCGCACGGTGTTGAAGTAGCCGGAGAAGGTGTCCGGCCTCTGCGTGGTGAGGGCGGTGAGGGTCTTGGCCATGCCGTTGTCCACGCCGCGCCACAGGTCGAGGAGGGAGCCGCCGACGTTGCCCTGTACCTGGTCGCCGACCTGCCATGAGGCGCCGTAGGTGAACCTCTCACTCGTGCCGTCGGGGTGGACGTAGCGAGAATCGCCCAGCAGGTAGGCGGCCACGGCGTCGGCGAACCCCTCCGACCAGGCGCACGTCTCGGAGCTGACCCACGGAACGAAATGCTGCCGGCAGTTCTGGACGAGCGGGGATTTCCCGCCGTAGAGGCGGTTCATGAGGAAGTGGCCTCCCTCGTGCAGGATGGCGTGCTCGGTGTCCGCCGCGGCACCGTAGACGTACATCCTGTTGTCGTAGCCGTCGTAGGACGCGTTAGGGCTGGTGGATTCGCCCCAGTAGACCATGAGCGGGCTGCAGGCGCTGCTGTCGCTCTCCTGGGCGGACCAGCACTCGCTCGTCGGGTTGGCGCGGTTCGACCACAGCGTGAAAAGGGTGTCGAAGATGTGGAAGGGGCGTGAGGTGGACGCGGCTGGCTTGACGACGCCGATGTTCCTGTTGCCGGTGACGTCGGAGATCGCAGCGGTCTGCCAGGCGATGTACTTGTTGGTGCTCTCGTCGACGACCCGCCACAGGTTGTTGTAGGCCCAGACCTTCACCGAAACGCTGCTCAGCGAGGTGGTCGTAGTGGGTGTGTAGCAGAGGTTGTAGTTGCCGCTGGTGTCGGTCAGGCCCACGGCGTTGAGCGCATGCGGCGTGTCGGTGCTCTTCTCGGCTCCGATCAGTTCGACGCGGGCCTTCCGCAGCGGCTTGGTACGGGTGGGCTTGGCCGTTCCCTCCTCGGCGGACTGATAGTCGTACTGGATCGTGCCGCTGATGCAGACAGGGCTCGCCGCACTCGCGGCGCTCGCCGTCAGGGGAACGGCGGCCAGGCCGCAGAGCAGGGCCGTGGCCAGGGCGATGACCCGAGAGGGCCGTCGCAGGCGGATGGTCATGGGGAACTCTCCCAAGAGTGGCGACAAATAAGACTCACAACCGCGAGGGAGCCAGCAGCGGTAGCCCGGGCGGTTGAGGCGCCGACGCCGATGCGGCGAAGGCCCGCCCGCCGTGACTCGTTCGCTGCTGATCCACTTCGGTCGGCTCATGATCGCTAAGCCATCCAGCACACGGCAGGGCGCGCAACGGCGCACGAGGGGAGCGCACTGCAGCGCGCAGGGGGGTGAGCGTGATCCTCACCCGCACTTCCCTGCCTGCGATACAGGGGTTCGACCACGGGGCGGCAGTGCGAGATGCCGGGCCCAGTGACTTCCCCTTCGTTTCGCGTTCGGTTGCACGGTTGCCAGCCATGCTTCGGGCCTGAGACGGGCGGTGCTGATCCGAAAGAGCGGCTCGCCACTGGTGACATAAGGCCGGTGCCGCCGCATTCTGCGGCGGCACCGGCACTCCGGCCGGGCAACCGAATGGGAGTTTCGGAGGGTGGGGCTCGCGTTGTCGGCCGGGGCCGCCCCGCTTGTGGTCTGTCGGCAGCGTTTCGCGGTCGCGGACGGGCGATGTGGGGGAGGTTGCCGCCGAGGCATGTCGGGCGGCGGCCTCACTTGCGGTCGTGGGTCAGCCGATGCGGATGAGGCCGGCGGTGGCGGTGGCGGGTGCGAGGGTCGCGGAGCCGGTGTAGGTGGCGGTGTAGCCGAGGTTGAGCAGGACGGCGGTGACGGGGCAGGGGCCGGTGCAGGTGGCGGTGCCGGCCGTGTTGGTGGTGGCGGTGCACACGGTGGTGGCGCCGACGGTGAACTTGATCGGGGCGCCGGGGACGGGCTTGCCGGTGGTGGCGTCTGTGAGGGTGGCCGACAGGCTGAGGGAGAGGGTGAGCTGGCCGGGCGCGATGGACACCAGCAGCGGCTCGGCGGTGATTTTGGTGGTGTCCTTGGTGTAGGTGTAGCGGCCGGCGGGCACCGCGGTGCTGGTTCCGCCCGGGGTGGTGACGGTGACGTCGATCTGTCCGGCCGTGCCCGCGGCGGGGGCGGGCGCGGTGATCTGGGTGTCGCTGTCCACACGGAAGGAGGCTGCGGCCGTGGTACCGAAGGTGACCGCGGTGGCGCCTGTGAGGTTGCTGCCGGTGAGGGTGACGGTGGTGCCGCCCGCGGCGGGGCCGGTGGCGGGGGTGATGCCGGAGAGAGCGGGCGCGGGGACCCTGTAGGTGTAGGTACCGGCGTCAACGGTGCGGCCCTTGGCGGTCACCGTGACGTCGACGGCGCCCGCGGCGTACGGCGGGGGGACGGCGGTGACGGTGTTGTCGTCCACCACCGTGACACCGCTCGCGGAAGTGCCGTCGAAGGTGACGGATGTGGTGCCGTTGAGATG
This sequence comes from Streptomyces vinaceus, assembly GCF_008704935.1. Taxonomy (NCBI): domain Bacteria; kingdom Bacillati; phylum Actinomycetota; class Actinomycetes; order Kitasatosporales; family Streptomycetaceae; genus Streptomyces; species Streptomyces vinaceus. The sequence goes on along the minus strand of NZ_CP023692.1, from coordinate 2,063 downwards.
GGTGCCGGTGAGGGTGACGGTGGTGCCGCCGGTGGTCGGGCCGTGGTCGGGGGCGATGGCGGTCACCGTGGGGAGAGCGGCCTTGCCCATGGCCAGGCCGTTCGGGCGGGAGCCGGTGGCGACGGTGCCGGTGACGGTGAGCGTCGCGGTGTCGATCACGGACATGGTGTCGGAGAAGGAGTTGGTGGCGTAGACGCGGGTGCCGTCCGGGTCCGCCAGGACCGCGTTGGTCCCGGCGCCGACACCGATGGTGGCGGTCACCGTGTTGGTCGCGGTGTCCAGGACCGATACGGAGTTGCCCAGCCGGTTGCCGACGTAGACGCTCGTGCCGTCCGGGGTGACGGCGATGCCCTGCGGCTGCTGTCCGACCGGGACGCTCGCGGTGACGGTGTGGGTGGCGGTGTCGATCACCGAGACGCTGCTGCCGTTGTAGTTGGAGACGTAGACATGCGAGCCATCGGGGCTGACAGCGAGCCCGCTCGGGTCTCCTGCTGCAATGGTGGCGGTGACGGCCAGTGTGGCGGTGTCGATCACCGACACGGTACGGCTGGAGAAATTGCCTACGTAGAGCCGACTTCCGTCCGGGGACAGCCCCAGGGAGGACGGAAAGTTCCCGGTCGCGATGGTGGCGACGATGGTCAGGGAAGAGGTGTCGATCACCTCGACGCCGCCGGGGTTGGCGGTGTGGGCCACGTAGACCCGCGTGCCGTCCGCGGAGACGGCCACCGGCAGGGGAGAACCACCGACCGGTACGGTGGCGGCGACCGTGTTGGTCGCGGTGTCGATCACCGAGACGGAGCTGCTGCCCCTGTTGGTCACCCAGGCCTGGGAGCCGTCCGGGGTGAGCGCCACATTCGCGGGCGAGGCCCCGACCGCGATGGTGGCCACCGTCGCGCCGGACGCCGAGTCGACGGCGGCGACGGAGTCCGCGCCCTGGTTGGCGATGTAGATCAGCTGCCCCGGCCCGGCCGCGTGCGCTGGTACGGCCGGCAGTACCGCGACGGCCGCACCAAGGGCCGCGGTGGCCAGCGCGGCCTCCGCCCGCCTGCGCAGACGGCGTAACGGTCCCGGACGTATCGCCGTGCTGTCAGTGCCCAGTGTCATTCGTTCCGCCTCTCGCGGGATGAAGCAGTCCGACCGTCCGACCGGACTGTGCCCGATAACGCTAGGTACACAAAACCTGACGCATCATCGAATGATCGATGATGACCACTTCTGCTCACGTGCGGCCGCTGCGATCCCGGGCCCCGGAGCGGCCGACTGAGTAAACCCGCTGCCCCAGCCTGCGTGACCCGCAGGCGGTCCAGTGGGATGCGGAGGCGCCGGAGCCGAACGAACTCCAGCGGGCCGGTGCCTTGTGCTCGGGGCCGAGGAGCTGGGCTGCCCTGAGGGTCGCCCCTCGCCGCTGATGGTTTCGAGCCTGGAGCGGAAAGTCGGACAATCCGCAGCGCTGTTGTTCCTCGCTGGCGATCTGCTGGCAAAGACGACGCGGAGCGTGTCCACTCGTTGGAGTTGAAGTGCTGCATATCCTGTCCGGCTCCTTCTGTTCGGCGCTTAGCTTCGTGCCGTAGGAGACCAGGCAGCGGCGTCCGACGGGAGGGTCGCTGTCACGGCACTGAGTGGATGGACCGGACTGGATGGCGATGGCACTGGATATGACAGCCGCATCGGAACTGGCGGTGCTGCGAGCTCTGGAGCGAGCGGGAAAGCGCAAAGTTCCACGCTCCGAGCGAGGCAGGTTGAACGTCGTCCCGCCGTGGGAGATCTACGCCCACCGGCCGCCGGTGGACCCGAGCGATCTCGACAAGGCGCTTGCCAATGCCTGGGATCTTCCTGCGGCAGTGGGGTTCTCGGAGGAGCTGATCTCTGCTTTGGACGCCTACGCCCGAACTCTCCTCGCCTCCGGTCACGCGTTCAACCGAGAGGATCTGCAGCGGGTCCTGGCACGCCTCTGACCGTGTGCGCGGGAAAGGTCGGGCGTGAGCCGTTGGAGTTCGAAATCTCCGTCGTGGTCAGCCTCTCTCGGACCCCCGCACCGTGTCCACTAACACCAGCGGCCTCCC